>NZ_JBJNOJ010000010.1:0-229211 GCF_052166695.1 Serratia sp. CY76391 | reverse complement strand
AGCTGCCTGTGCAGGCGACCAGCAGCCCGAACGGCGTTCCCGATATCGGCCCCAAGCGCTCTTTGCGCCTCTATGATGGCCGAAGGTTTCTTGCTGAGCCGGGGGCAGGCAGGCACCTATGTCTCGCCGCAGTTGCCGCCCATGCAGGGGGCGGCCTCCGCTGCACCGCCGCTGCCGGCGGTGGCGCCCGATCCGCTGCAGCCGCAGGGCATGCTGCAGCCTTTCCAACTGGGCGTGCCGGCGCTGGATGCGTTTCCACGTGCGCTGTGGCAGCGCATTGTCGCCCGCCAGCTGCGCGGTTCTACGGTGGCTTCCCTGGCGCTGCCGCCGGCCGGCGGCCTGCCTGAACTGCGTGAGGCGATCGCCCATTATCTGCATTTGTCGCGCGGCATCAGCTGCCAGCCGGAGCAGATTTTCCTCTGCGCCGGCTACCCGGCGCTGTTGGACTGGGTGGTGGAGACGCTGTTGCACGCCGGTGACGCGGTATGGATTGAAGATCCCGGCTATCCGGTCACGCGCCCGCTGCTGCGGGCCGCCGGCGTGAGGCCGGTCGCCGTGCCGGTGGATGAACAGGGCATGGACGTGGCCGCCGGTATCCTGACTGAGCCCGAGGCGCGGCTGGCGGTGGTCACGCCGACTCATCAGAGCCCGCTCGGCGTCTCGCTCAGCCTGGCGCGGCGGATGGCGCTGCTCGACTGGGCGCAGCAGCGCGGGGCCTGGATCCTCGAGGATGACTACGACAGCGAGTTTCGCTATCACGGGCGGCCATTGCCGCCGCTGAAAAGCCTCGACGTTCAGGGGCGGGTGCTGTACGCCGGCACCTTCAGCAAAACGCTGTTCCCGGCGCTGCGCATGGCTTATCTGGTGGTGCCCGCCGGTCTGACGGCGGCATTCACGCGCAGCAGCCGGCTGCGCGGCTGCGGCTGCCCACCGCTGCTGCAGGCAAGCGTGGCGGATTTCATCCGCCAAGGGCATTTCTACCGCCACCTGAAACGCATGCGGCCGCTGTACCGCCAGCGGCGCGAGTGGTTGACGCAGGCGCTGGAACGGCGACTGGAGGCGTGGCTGACGGTGGTGCCGCAGCAAGGGGGCATTCAGCTGTTGGCCCGGCTGTGCGACGGCATGGCGGATGCGCCCTTGGCGGCGCTGGCGTGGCAACAGGGGCTGGCGGTGCAGGCGCTCTCAGACTGGCGCATCGACCATCCGGCGGGGCAGGGGTTACTGTTGGGGTTCGCCAATTTCAGCCGGCGAGAGGAGGCGGAGCGGGCGGTGCAGGGGCTAGCGCAGCTGTTTAAACACGCAAATTAAACGGCCCGCGATTTCCGCGGGCCAGACGCACATCTGTTTTATCTTTATGACTGCAGGGGTGTTAACGCCGGGCCAGCAGCACGCCGAGCACGATGCCGACGGCGGCACCGATCCCTACGCCCTGCCAAGGTTTGTCACGCACATAGCTGTCGGCTTGATCGACCGCGTCGCGCGCATGCTGTGTCAGACTGGTGGAGCCGTTGAATCGCGCTCGCGCGTCGCGCAGCACGCCTTTCGCCTTGCTGTGCAGCTCTTTCAGTTCCTCTTTGGTCTTGTCACCGGACTCGCGCAACACTTCATCCAGCGTATCGGCCAACAGAGTGACGTCCTGATCGATGTCGCGTTCTGTTCTTTCCGCTTTCTTAAACATTCAGCTCTCCATTTCGACACATGTCTTTTAAGTGTAGACCATGTCGAGATTTGCGTGGCCGATCACGGAAAAAAACCGCCGTCACGCAGGTGCTTGCCGGTGCCTGGGCTTTGTACATTTGGTTACTCGGCGAAACCAATCACTCACGGAAGCGGCGGTTTGATTCCACTAGTATCTGTTTCAACGGCTCCACCGGAGCTTACCGAAACAACACTCTGAGGATTTAAAGATGAAAAAAGTATTAGCGCTGATCGTTGCTGCCACTATGGGTCTGTCTTCTGTTGCTTTCGCTGCTGATACTGCAGCTACTGCTCCGGCTACCACCACCGCGCCAGCTGCGACCACCACTACCGCTGCGCCAGCGGCGGCTGCTGAAAAAGCGCCAGCTAAAGCGACGCACCACAAGAAAGCCAAGCACCACAAAAAAGCGCCAGCCCAGAAAGCTCAGGCCGCTAAAAAGCACCACAAAAAAGCGCCGGCTCAGAAAGCCCAGGCAGCTAAAAAGCACCACAAAAAAGCGCCAGTGCAGAAAGCTCAGGCCGCTAAAAAACACCACAAAAAAGCCGGTAAAAAAGCGTAATTAAGTGATGTTTGCGGAACCGAAAGGTTCCGCACGCTCCAGTCCGTACTCCAGACACCCGGTTCTTCCGGGTGTCTTCTTTTGAGGCGACGCACGATGATCAATCGCTATCTGTTTGAAGTCATTTTCAGCGCGGTAACCCTGTGCGGGGTGATCGTCGGCTGGGAACTGTTTTTGGCCGGCAGCTTTTTGTGATCATTGCGCCGCGGCGGTTTCATGCAAATGCCGCCAGCCGAGCGCGTTGCGCTGGCGTTCAAACACCACCGTGGAGTAGCGCAGCGTGGCGCTTTGTCCCGGCAGACTCTGTTTTTCCCGGTAGCTGACTACTGCGCCCGTCGGCCATTCGGCCACCAGCTTCATCTCTTCTATCTCGATTTCCAGACCCGGTTTGGCGGCGCGATGCGCGCGGAAAAAAGCGCACAGCGCGGTGAAATCCAGCGGGGCGCCGTTCAGCGCGATCATGCTGAAATCCGGCGTAAAGCGCGCCAGCAGCGCTTGCTCTTCTCCAGCCCCTTTGCCCAGCCAGCGTTCAATGGCGATGTGGGCGTCGATCACTTCGGTAAAATACGGGTTCATAAAGCATCCTGTTGAGCGTTGAGTTGGCGCACGATGGCGCGGTTGGCGAGGCGCAGGCACAGCAGCAGCGGGATAAGTACGCTGGTGCCCGCCAGAATGAAGCAGGTGCGGTAAGCCGCCGCGGGCGGCAACACGGCCAGCAGCAGATTCAGCAGCAGGCTGAGCAGCGCCACACCGAGGCAAAAACTGAGCTGGCGGTTGATGTTCCACAGCGCGCTGGCGTCCGCCAGCTGAGCGTCGGGGATCTGCAGGAACGCGCTGCTCTGCGCGGTGCTGCTGCACAGGCTGCCGCCGAACCCCATCAGGGCGAAGGCGGCGATCTGCAACGCGTGCTGCCCGGCCTGATCGATCTGCGCCAGCGTCAGCATGCCGGCACCTTGCAGCAGGCAGCCGACGATCAAAAGCGGCCGCGGGCCGAGGCGGTTAAAGGTTTTGCCGGTCAGCGTGATGGCCAGGAACGACGCCAGCGCCCAGGGCAGCATCAGGCCGCCGACCTGTGCGGCGGGCATCCCCAGCTGGTTTTGCAGATACAGCATCGCCACCAGGCTGACGCCGATGAACAGGCCGGGAATGCACAAATAAACCGCCATGGCGTTGCGCAGCAGCGGATCGCCGACCAGCCGCAGGTTCAGCAGCGGCTGCGGGGTGCGCAGACTATGGCGCAAATAATAGGCCAGCACCAGCAGGCCGGCGGCCAGCAGCGCCGCGCCGGAAGTCTGATGGCCGGCCTCGCTCAGCCGGGTCAGGCCGAGCAGCAGCAGCGTCAGCGCCGCGCAGCCGCTCAGCAGCCCCGTGGCGTCGAGCGGTTTACGCGCCGCCGTCGGCGCTTCCGCGCGCAGCCACAGCGCCGCCAGCGCCAGGGCCAGAGCCGCCAGCGGCAGGTTGGCGAAAAACACCCAGCGCCAGTCCAACCGATCGACGAGCCAGCCGCCCAGCGCCGGTGACAGCGCCGGCGCCAGCAGCCCGACCAACATGATGGCGGCCGACAGCCCGGCGCGTTCATGGCTGCGATACAGCTGATAGGTCAGCGTCTGGCCGATGGGGATCAGCAAGCCGCCGCCCATGCCCTGCAGGGTGCGCCAGCCGATCAGCGCCCCGATGCTGTCGGCGTTGCCCGCGCCGAGGGTGGCCAGCATGAACAGCGCCAGCGAAAGCAGAAACACCCGCCGTCCGCCGATACGCTGCGCCAGCCAGGCGCTGAGCGGGATCACCAGCGTCAGGCCGAGAATATAGCCGTTGCTGACCCACGCCAGCTGGTTGACCGATGCTCGCATCGCCTGGCCGATGGCGGGGTAGGCGACGTTGGCGATAAACATATTGATCAGATCGACGAAAAAGCCGAGCAGATAGACGATTGCCACTTTGCTGCGATAAGACATGGTGCCTCCGGTTGAAGGCGAGCAGTGTATCGGGGGGGAAAGTGCGGATAAATCGGCGGCGGGCGATTACACTGTCAAAATGATTTTGACAATAAGGGCGGCGAAATGCTGAATTTGCAGCGCCTGGCGATCTTCGCGGCGGTGGTGGAGGCGGGCAGCTTTACCGCAGCGGCGGTGGCGCTGGGGCAAACCAAGGCGGTGGTGAGCTTTAACGTCAAGCAGCTGGAGAACGAACTGGGGGTTTCACTGCTGGCGCGCAGCACCCGCCGATTATCGCTGACCGATGCCGGCGAACGCTTCTACCAGCGCAGCCTGCAGCTGTTGCAGGAGGCGGAGAACGTGCTCGACGACGTGCGTCGCGATCATCATGGGCTGAGCGGCGTGCTGCGCATCACCAGCACGCCGGAGTACGGCGCGCAGGTGGTGGCGCCGGCGCTGGCGGCGTTTTCGCGCCAGCATCCGCGCCTGCGCATCCAGCATGTGTCTTCTTCTTATCATGCCGATCTGATTTCGGAGCGCTTCGACGTGGCGATCCGCCTGGGCCAGCTGGCGGATTCCAGCCACCGCGCGGCGCTGATCGACAGCTTCGCCATTTTTCCGGTGGCGGCGCTGGATTATCTGGCCGACCGGCCGATCCATTCGCTGACGGATCTGGCGCAGGCGCAGTGGATCGCCCACAGCCGGCTCAGTTCGCCCCTCAGCTGGCAGGTGGTCACGCCGCAGCGCGAAGCGGTGCTTTTCAAGGTCGCGGACGCCGCGATGCTCACCGGCGACAGCGCTGCGGCATTGCTGGCGTTCGCCCTGCATGGCGGCGGCGTGGCGCTGCTGCCGGCGTGGCTGGCGCAGCCCGAGATCGACGCCGGCAGGCTGCAGCGGTTGCTGCCGGATCACCGTTTCCCCGAGCAGAGCATCTATGCGCTCTACCCGAATACCCGCCATGTGCCGGAGAAGGTGCGGGCGTTTATCGATTTTCTGCGCGCGCGGGTGGCGGCAAAATCGTTAGCGAAATAATAATTCGTTATTACTCTCTCATTTATCATCAAATCTCATCGGGGTATGCTGGAGGGCTTCGTCTACCCCGTCCGATGCGAGCCACCTTCGATGACCGCAGAAAATAACTTCCAGCTGAACCGACGCATTCTGTCCGTGGTGATGTTCACCTTCGTCTGCTACCTGACCATCGGCCTGCCGCTGGCGGTGCTGCCGGGATTTGTGCATGACCACCTAGGCTACAACTCGGTGCTGGCGGGCCTTATCATTAGCGCGCAGTACTTCGCCACGCTGTTCAGCCGCCCGCATGCCGGGCGCTACGCCGATCAGCTGGGGCCGAAGAAGGTGGTGCTGTTCGGCCTGGCGTGCTGCGGCGCCAGCGGGCTGTTTTACGCGCTGGCGTTTGGCGTTGACGGTTATCCGTGGCTCAGCCTGCTGTTGCTGTGCGTGGGGCGGGTGTTTCTCGGCGTCGGCGAAAGCTTCGCCAGCACCGGTTCCACGCTGTGGGGCATCGGCCGGGTCGGGGCGATGCACACCGCACGGGTGATTTCCTGGAACGGCGTCGCCACCTACGGGGCGATGGCGGCCGGCGCGCCGCTCGGCGTGTACCTGAATCAGCAGTGGGGCTTGGCCGGGGTGGCGGCGCTGATCGTGCTGGCTGTCGCGGTGGCGCTGCTGTTGGCGAGCGGCAAGCCGGATGTCTCGATCGCCGCCGGGCAGCGTATCGCCTTCAGCGCGGTGTTCGGCCGCATCTGGGCCTATGGTCTCGGGCTGGCGATGGGCACCGTCGGCTTCGGCGTCATCGCCACGTTCATCACCCTTTACTACGCCGACAAGGGCTGGAGCGGCGCGGCGTTTTCGCTGACGCTGTTCAGCTGCGCCTTCGTCGGCATCCGCCTGATCTTCAGCAACGTCATCAACCGCCACGGCGGGTTGAAGGTGACGCTGGCGTCGTTTCTGGTGGAGATCGTCGGGCTGCTGTTGATCTGGCAGGCCGGCGAACCCTGGATGGTGCAAACCGGCGCGTTGCTGGCCGGCGCCGGTTTTTCGCTGGTGTTCCCGGCGCTGGGCGTTGAGGCGGTGAAACAGGTGCCGCCGCAGAACCAGGGCACGGCGCTCGGCACTTATTCGGCGTTCCTCGACCTGGCGTTGGGCATCACCGGCCCGCTGGCCGGGCTGCTGATTGGGCAAGCGGGCGTGCCGTCGATCTATCTGGCGGCGGCACTGCTGGTGGCGCTCGGGGTGCTGCTCACCCTGCGCCTGCTGCAGCGCAGCCGGCGCTGATTCAGGAATAGTCCGAAACCCGGATTCCTCCCCAGAAAATCGTTGTTTCGGTGAATGATTACGGTAAGGTCGCTCAGCGGTCCAGAATGAGAGGAGGAATCGATGTATTTACGGCCGGATGAAGTGGCTAAAGTGTTGGAGAATACCGGCTTTGAGCGTGATTATGTCACCGATCAGGCCTATGGCTACCGCAAGGGTACGCATTATGTGTATGTGAATCGCGAAGCGCGGATGGGCAGAACCGCATTGGTGATCCACCCGGCGCTGAAAGAGAGAAGCGTGCATTTCGCCACGCCGACCTCCCCGGTGCGCACCAGCGAGCAGTATCTGGAGTTTCCCCTGGATTTAAGCAGCGACGCCCCGAACCTGCGTTACGGCATCGCACACGGCTTCAGCTCGCGCGAAGCGCTGTCGCGCTACCTCTACAGCATGTTCCTGTAATCGGTCCCCCGCCCGGGGGACGCGATCAGCCGTGGGCCAACGCTTCGCGGTTGAAACGCTCATTGTAGGCGCGGCGGAACTGCGCCAGTTCAAATGCATCGATATCCAGCTCGGCGAAGTAAAACAGCGCCGCTTCGGTGTGCTCGGCGTGCAGCTCCGGCGACAGCCCGGCGCGCAGCAGCACGTCGCGCCACAGGGCAATCTGTTCGTCGTCCGCCTGTTTGATGAACGTCAGATAGATGAACAGCAGGTAAGCGGCCTGGTGCATCTCTTCGGTGTAGCCGTTGTTCAGCATGCGGATAAAGGTCTGGCTTTGGCGGCCGCCCATTTCCTGGATCATCGATTCGATCAGCATCGGTTTGACCCTCAGCAGATGGGCCAGCGAATCGATGGCTTTGCGGGTGTCGGACGTCAGAATGCGGTAACCGATAATAAATACGACGATCAGGACGGCGAGGATGATCCAGGTCATTTAGGCTTTATTACACTCTCAATACGCCAGAAGAGGGAGAGGCGCTGTGCGACAGCGCCCGCTATCAATGCTGTTCGCCGCTGAAATTACCGACCGCGCTCTGCTGGCGCAGATGGTGGTTAAAGGTGGCCGCGTCTTTGGCCAACGCGTCGAGATGGGCGCCAAGCATTTTGATCTGCTTCACCAGCGCATGTTGTTCCGGCACCGAACTGGCGGTGCTCAGTTTGCGCGCCAGTTGTTCATTCTGCGCCCGCAGCGCGGCTTCGCGCTGTTTGGCTTCTTCCAGCAGTTGCTGCAGCGCCTGGTAGCTCTGCTGCCATTCGCGGTGTTGCCGTTCGAAGCTGCTCTGCAACTCATTCATCGCATTTTGAAACTGGATTTCCAGCTCGCGCATTGTCATGGGCTCGATCCTTTGCGGCACTCAATGATGGCTTAGCAGTATAGCGAAAACTGTTCGCAAGCTCACCCGTTGACGACAAATGAGACACATGCCGCTGACAATTCCCGGCTTGCAACCGTGGCAAGGCGTCTTACAATCGACCCCATTCCCGGCCGTAAAGGCTGCCGTTCAAGAGAGGTGGAACATGAGCGAGCAGGAAAAAGACTTTTTTGAACAGGCGATGGCGGACGTGGTACCGCTGGCGAACGGGCGGCAGACGTTGCACCTCCGGCCGCAGGAGACGGTGGACAAAAGCGCGCGGCGCGAAGCGCAGCGGCTGCGGCAGGAAAACTTCCTCAGCACCGATTTTCTCGAGGTGATCCCCTGCGAACAGCCGCTGGAGTTCAAAGGGGAAGGCATTCAGCAGGGCGTGCTGGACAAGCTGCGCAACGGGCGTTACCCGCCGCAGGCGTCGCTGAACCTGCTGCGTCAGTCGGTCGAAGCCAGCCGGCAGGCGCTGTTTCGCTTCATCGTGCAGGCGGAGGCGCAAAACCTGCGTTCGCTGCTGATCGTGCATGGCCGCGGGCGGCAGAACGACAGCCATCCGAATATCGTGCGCAGTTACGTCGCCAAATGGCTGGCGCAGTTTGAGCAGGTGCAGGCGTTTTGCCGTGCCTTACCGCGCGACGGCGGCGAGGGCGCCTGCTACGTCACGCTGCGTAAATCGGCGCAGGCCAGGGCGGAAAACTTTGAGCGCCACGCCAAGCGTAGCCGTTGAAAGGATTGCCGAAATAAAATGGCCGGCGATAGACGCCGGCCATCGATGAATTATTTATTAAATATTTTATAGTCCAGCGAATAACGGCCGGCGCCGGTCACCGCCAGCAACAGCAAACCACCAATGATGCTGATGTTTTTAAAGAAGTTGATTTCGTTGCCCATCATTTCCATACCGGTCATTTTCCAGAATGGATGGCCGATAAACGCGGTGCCCAAAACATAGAGGGCGAAAATGACCGCGATAGGGCGAGTAAACAGGCCGAGAATAAGCGCGATGCCGAAAATAAACTCCACCACCACGGCAACGATCGCCGCCAAATAAGGCATCGGCGTACCGTAACCTTCCATCGCCGTGACGGTCGCACCGAAGTTGACCAGTTTCATCCAACCGAAAATGATAAACAGAATCATCAGCAATATGCGGGACAGCAGAATTACGCCGTCTTTTGAGCTATCACCCATTTCGAACTCCTTAGCCACTGTCGGAATTATGTTGTCTTACTGTATAAAGATTAGAACAATTTACGTTTTTTTCTAGCGGCGACGGGCGGTTGCGCCACTTTTTTCGTTGAGCGAGATGCGTGGTGAAGCCGGCGGTATTGCCTATACTTGACTCTGGATCAAAAACAATAAAACAGGCAACGTGAGGTCGTGATGGATGAGGAATTGACCGCCGCCGGTTACCGCCGTTATTCCGGTGATAAGATTGACGTTTATTTTAACAGTGCAGTTTGCCGCCATTCCGCCAACTGCGTGCATGGCAACGCGGCTATTTTTACCTTGAATCGCCGCCCGTGGATTATGCCGGACAATGCCGAGCCGGCCGAGGTGAAACGCGTTATCGACAGCTGCCCCAGCGGCGCACTTAAATATAGGGAGAAATCGTATGGATCATAAAATCTTGGCAGACGACAAGCGTTTTTATATCAATGATGAGCAAGGCAAGCTGATCGCCGAGATCTCTTTCGTGCCGAGCGGTGACAAGCTGACCATTATCGATCACACCTGGGTGGATGAGTCATTGAAGGGGCAGGGCGTCGGCAAAAAGCTGGTGGCGCTGGTGGTGGAGAAAATGCGCGCTGAGCAGCGTAAAATCATTCCGCTGTGCCCGTTCGCCAAGCATGAGTTTGATACCACGCCAGCCTATCAGGACATTCGCGCCTGAGGCGATAACGGGGCGCGGCGCGCGCCCCGAGCGTTCAGCAGACGCCGAAATCGCCGTCTTCATGGTACAGCGCCACCTCGCTGGCCTGCACCTCCGTGCGCTGCTCTTTACCCAGTTCATTCCAGCTGCAAACCAGGGTTTCGCCGTCGATCGCCACCACGGTCATCTTTGGGCCGCCGGTGGTGCGTTGTACAAAATCACCGATATTGAATGCCATGCGTTCCTCCACAACAGATTAAACCTCACCTATTGATAACACAGAATGGCGCTACCGTTGGCAGATGTTTCGTTATGCATTAAATTATATAGCGATTATCACCAGGGAGAGCAGACTAACATGCCGGGATTATTGATGTTTTATGTGGGCGGTACGGCGCCGGGCGCCAATATTGAGTTGCACGACGTGCAGTTCGCGGCGGCGGATCGGCCGGAAGAGGCGTATCCGCTGCTGCGTGAAAAGTGGTTCGGCGATAAGCGCAAGGTGCATGTCGACGGCTATGCGCGCATCGACTGGGCGGACGGTTACGACGTGAGCCTGGAGCCTGCGCCGTTTGAGGGGGAAGAGAAGCTGTTTTTCGTTAACGTGGGCGGCTACCGCAGCGATGAGCTGGCGGAACTGCACCAGTTCGGCCTGTTCGTGGCGCGCTCCGCCGACGAGGCGAAAGACAAAGCCAAACGAGTGCTGCTGACCGACAGCGCGCAGCAGCACAAGGATGACCTGGCCGAGGTGGATGACTGCCTGCTGCTGCAGGCGCTGCAGGGTTATCACGTTCATCTGCGGGCCAACCCGCACGGCAAACCGGCCCGGCCGCTGTGGCAGGGATATCTGCCGATTGGTGAGTAATGTTGGGGGGAGGCGGCCTCCCCAAATTTGGCGGTGTTAATGGTGTACTGCAGGTGAATCAGGCAAGCATCAGGCGGGTTTGCGGGCGGCGAGAATGAAGATCATCGGGCGTTCCTGCTCTTCGTCCAGCGCCGGGGTAGCGGCGATTTGCTGCGCGCTGGGGCCCCATTCGTTCAAATGCTGGATGATAAATCCTTGCTGCGCCAGCGGGTTGATATAGCTGCCGAGCGTGCGGTGCTGCTTGATGACGCCTTCCGCCAGCCAGTTGGAGACGCGCTGGCCTTCCCGCTGGTAGCCGTTGACCGGCCAGGATTTCTGCCCGTTGCCGTCGGTCAGCCAGCCCTGCTGCGCCGGGGCGGTGTAGATCGGGTGCTCGGCGGTGAAGATGAACTGCCCGCCGGGTTTCAGCGCGGCGTAAACCGTGGCGAACAGCGCGGCCAGATCCTCGAGGTAGTGCAGCGTCAGTGAGCTGTAGACCAGATCGTAACTTTCCGGCGGCAGCTGCAGCTGCGCCAAATCTTGCCGGCGGTACTCGATGCCCGCGTCGGCGGTCATCTCCCGCGCCTTGGCCAGCATCTTTTCCGAGACGTCCAGTCCCAGCACGCTGGCTGCGCCCTGTTCGCGCGCGCTGCGGCAAAACCAGCCGTAGCCGCAGCCAAGATCGACCACGCTTTTGCCCTGTAAATCCGGCAGGATGCGGCGGATGGCGGGCCATTCCGGCGCGCCGTCCAGGCCGTGCTGCGAGCGGCTGAGCTGCGCGTAGCCGTCGAAGAAGGCCTGATTGTCATAGATGTTTTGCGTCATGATGACTCCTTGGGATGAATGACGGCGGCGGAATGCCGCTGCCATACTCTGCATATTGCTGCATAATTCTACGCTGACAACATGAATAACGGGAATGACGATGGACATGATTTCGGTGAGGCAAGCGCCCGAGCTGGCGCCGCGCGCCATTGCATATTTTCAGCGGCACTGGGCCACGGCAGAGACGCTGATGATGTATGAAGACGCTATCAACCGCAGCCTCGGCGCCGCCAACCCGCTGCCGCAGTGGTACCTGCTGATGGAAAATGACCAGATCCTCGGCTGTGCGGGGCTGATTACCAACGACTTTATCAGCCGCGGCGAGCTGTATCCCTGGCTGTGTGCGCTCTACGTAGAGGAAACGCAGCGCGGCCGGGGCTGCGGCGCCAAGCTGATTGAGCATGTGGCGGCGGAAACTTGCCGGTTGGGCTTCCCGCAGCTGCACCTGTGCACCGATCTGGAGGGTTACTACGAGCGCAGCGGTTTCGTTTATAACGGGCTCGGCTATCACCCCTGGGGCGAGGCCTCGCGGGTCTATTCGCGGGTGCTGTGATCGCCGCCGCCGTGTAAGACAAACCTGACTTTTCATTCACCTTCTCGCGCATCGCGGGTTACACTGGCCGCTTGTTCGCCACCGACCGGGTTAATTCGCCGCGCGATGAGAGTGCCACGCCAGCTACCGCAACGCTTTACCGCCTGCATCGCCATTATGGCGGTGCTGTTGCTGTTTGTGGCGCCGGTGGTGTCGAAATCGCTGACGCACCATCAAATGATGGGCGGCATGGCGCAGCCGGCAGCCGCCATGCCGCACGACATGCACGGGATGGCGATGCCCGCCGCCGAGCATGCCGGCCACCACGGCATGGATCCGGCGGAGATGATTTTCTGCGGTTATTGTGAGCTGCTGATCCACGTGCCGCTGCTGTTGTGGGCATTCGTCCCGCTGCTGTGGCTGATGGCGCGCATCGCACGCCTGCCTTGCGCGCCGCGCATCGTTCCCCCGCCCATTCGGCGCCTTACTCTGCGGCCAAGCCCGCGCGGGCCACCCGGCCAATCGTTTTTCCCTATTGGTTGATCATGGGTCACGCCGTCCGTATCGCTGCGGACGGTTTGCCTGCGCACACAGTTTGAAAAACGAGAAAGGCCATGTCTTCAATAACCAAAACTCCACCTGCCGCATCGCCGCGAGGCGCGATGCTGAACCTGATCAGACGGCTGCATTTTTATATCGGCCTGCTGGTTGCCCCTTTTATTCTGGTCGCCGCACTGACCGGCACGCTGTATGTGCTAACCCCGCAGCTTGAAGAGGCGCTGTATCGCGATGCGCTTTTCACCGAACCGCACGGACAGGCGAGATCGCTGGCCGACCAAATCGCCGCCGCCCGCCGCGTGGCGGGTGCCGAGACGCGCATTTACGCCGTGCGCCCGGCGCCCGGCGCGACGGATACCACGCGCGTACAGTTCGTGGGGGCCGATCTGGGCGCTTCCGAGTCGCGCGCGCTGTTTGTCGATCCTTACACCCTGGCGATCAAGGGCGATATGACGGTGTACGGCACCTCCGGCGTACTGCCGCTGCGCACCTGGCTGGATAAGCTGCACAGCAGCCTGCTGCTCGGCGATATGGGCCGCAATTACAGCGAGCTGGCGGCTTCCTGGCTGTGGGTGGCCGCGCTGGGCGGCGTGGCGCTGTGGCTGGCGACGCGGCCGAAGCGCAAGCTGAAAAGGGCAAAAGGGCGTTTCGCCGCCAATCGTCAGTGGCATATCACGCTGGGCGTAGCGCTGCTGGCCGGGCTGCTGTTCTTCTCGGCCACCGGGCTGACCTGGTCGCAGTGGGCCGGCGGCAACATCGACGCGCTGCGGGCCAACCTGGGCTGGCTCACACCGCAGGTCAACGCCAGCCTGCAGGCCGATGCGCCGCAGACGCCGGCCGATCCGCACGCCGAGCACCGCGGTATGATGCCGGGCATGAAGATGAACCCTGCCGCACAGGCCAATGCGCTGAACGGCGATTGGGATCGGGCGCTGCACGCCGCGCGCGCCGCCGGGATCGATGCCGCCAAGATAGAGCTGCGCCAGCCGAAGGGCGAGGGTAAAGCCTGGACGGTGACCGAAGTGGATCGCAGTTGGCCAACGCAGGTGGACGCGGCCGCCATCGCGCCGCAGAGCTTCGCCGTCGTCGACCAGGTGCGGTTCGACACCTTCCCGCTCATCGCCAAGCTGACCCGCTGGGGCATCGACGCCCACATGGGCATTCTGTTCGGCTTGCCGAATCAGCTGCTGCTGGCGGCGTTCGGCCTCGGGCTGTGCCTGACGATCGTGCTGGGTTACCGCATGTGGTGGATGCGCCGCCCGGCGGCGGGTGCGCAGCATCCGGTGCATACGCTGGTTGCCGCCTGGTTGGCGCTTTCCCTGCCTGCGCGCGCCGGCACGCTGCTGGTAGCAGCGGCGCTGGGTTATTGTCTGCCGGTGATGGGCGTGAGCCTCGCGGCGTTGCTGCTGGTGGACGTATGGCGCTGGCGCGGCCAGCGGCAAGGCCAACGGGATGAAACGCCGGAAGCGGCCACCCGCCGCGCCGAGGTGCGCAAGTTCCGCGCGGCGGTGGTGACGGTGGCGGTGGCGGTCGGCTGCGTGATGGGCCGGGCGATCCTCGGCGGCACCGTCGAACAGTTTCAGCTGCCGATCGGTGACTGGAGCGCACAAATGGTGATCATGCAGAGCCTGATGGTGCTGCTGTATACGCTGGTGTTCACCCTGCTGCTTTCCATTCCGCTGTGGTATTTCTTCCTGGGGGAGAAAGAGGGGCGTTGAGGTATTTTGCGCTGATATGAGGCGTTCAACCCCGCTGCGGCGGGGTTTTTCTTGGTTACATCAGCCGGTGCGCGTGCAGTTTGACACTTTCCATAATGCTGTCCATCGTCACCTGCACGCGGTGCGGCAACACGCCTCGCCGGCGGTAGATCAGGTAGGCCTGCATATCGATGCCGCGTTCGCGCGCCAGGCAAGGCTGCAGTGTGCCGGCATCCAGCTCGGCGGCGACGGAATAATACGGGGCGTAGACGATGCCCAGGCCCTGTTTGGCCAGCTCGATCGCCGGCAGAATGTTATCGCAGACGCTGGCGCCGTTGATCTCGACCTGCACCAACTCCCCCTGCGCATTGTAGCCGCTCCAGGTATTGCGGATGCCGCCCAGCATACGCAAGGTAATGCAGCGATGCTGCGACAGTTCATCCAGCTCCTTCAACGGCATGCGGGCGATGTAATCCGGCGCGGCGAACAGCCCGACGCGAAAACGGGTAAAGGGCCTGGCGATCAGGCTTTCGTTTTGTGGCTGGAAAAAGCTGATCAGCAAATCGCAGTCGCTGTCGAATACTGCGCCATATTTTTTCTCACGTTCGTCGGGGTTGCGGGTCACCAGATCGACAGTCAGCGCCGGCGCAGCGTGCAGCAGTGGCGGCAGCAAATAGCTGGCCAGGAAAGCGTGGATGCCTATCGGCGCGCCGAGCGTGACCATGCCGCTCATACTGCGCTTATAGGTGCCGGCCATATCGAGCAGATCGCTATGCTCGTTCAGCAACTGCGAGGCGCGGCGCAAGAATTGTTCGCCGAACTCGGTCAGTGACAGAGTGCGCGGGCCGCGCAAGAACAGCTCCAGCCCGAGCCGCCGCTCCAGCGCGGTGAGGGCGCGCGACACATTGGACTGCGGCATATCCAGCAGCTGCGCCGCTTTGCTGACGCTCGCCGTTTCGGCGATGACGCTTACAATCCTGAGTTCTTCAATACGGAAGTCTTTCTCTTTCACTGGCTGGCTCGTATGAGTATGTATATCAAAAATGATATACGTCTTTGGCGGCATTGTCATATGACTTATCACGGGCGGGTGGGTATCATTCGATTTGATTATTTGCTATCCACATAAATAAAGAGAAATCCGTCAATGAAAGTAACAAGAACGGTGATTTTACCTGCGCTGTTATTACTGGCCGCGTGCTCTTCCGCCGTGACCGAAAAAGAAAAATATTCGACCTTTCTGACCAATTATAACGATATTAACAAAGGCCAATCCGCGTCCGGTAAAGACGTTTTATATTGGAAAGATCAGAGCGTCGATTTTTCCCGTTATCAATATCTGGTGTATCAACCGATGATCTATTTCCCGCGACCGAAACCGAGCGAAATGGTCAGCCAGCGCGCACTCGACAATATTCTGAACTACACCAACCAGCAGTTTAAACAGGCGATGGGCACCCACTTTACGCTGGTGGACATGCCGCGCGAGCATACGCTGATTTTCCGCGGCGCTATCACGGCGATCGACACGCAGAAGAAAGGGCTGCAGGTCTATGAAGTCTTGCCCATCACGCTGCTGATCGCCGCCACGCAAAGCGTGACCGGGCACCGCACCATGGAGAGCGCGGTTTATATGGAAGGCGAGTTTATCGATGCCGCGACCAACCAGCCGGTGATTAAAGTGGTGCGTAAGGCTTCGGGAGAAAATCTTAATAATGAGAAAGCACAGCTGAAAGTCACCGACGTGAAGAACGCCATCGATACCATAGCCAACGACATCAGACAATATAACACGCTATAGAGATTGTTTATTTCCATTATTCTCAACCAGGACTTTACATGTTTCTTAACTATTTTGCGTTAGGCGTACTGATTGCGGTATTCCTGATATTATTCTACGGCGTCATTATTATTCATGACATTCCTTATTTGCTGGCGAAAAAGCGCCGCCATCCGCATCAGGATGCGATTCACGTTGCCGGTTGGGTCAGCCTGTTTACGCTGCACGCCATTTGGCCGCTGCTGTGGATCTGGGCGACGCTCTATCGGCCGGAGCGCGGCTGGGGCATGAGTGAAAGAACGGAATCCTCAACGGATCTGCAGGCGCGCATCGCGCTGCTCGAAACCGAATTACAACGCCTGCAGGAAAAGCCGACGGCGGTTCCCGGCCCCACGGTAAGTTGAGCGTAGCCTATGGATTTGCTCATTATTCTCAGCTACGTGGCGCTGAGCTACGGCGTATTTAAACTGTTCCGCATTCCGGTCAACAAATGGACCGTGCCGACCGCCGTACTCGGCGGGATCGTTATCGTCGGCGCGTTGATTCTGACGATGAACTACAACCATCCGTACAGCGATCGGGCGCAGAAAATTGCCGTGTCGGTGCCGATGGTGCCGCAGGTCTCGGGCATGATCGTTGAGGTGACGGAGAAAACCAACGTGCTGCTGCGCAAGGGCGAGGTGCTGTTCCGGCTCGACGACAGCCGTTACCGCGCGCGGCTCACCAGGCTGGAGGCGGATCTGGCCGGGGCGGAGGCGGAGATCAGAACGCGCCGGGCGGCGCTCAGCGAGTCCGCCGCCAACGTGCAACGGGCGAACGCGGAGTATGATCGTGCCCGCAAGGATTACCAGCGCTACGCGAAAGGGGCGGCCATGCCGGTCAACCCATTCTCGGAGCAGGACGTCAGCCATGCGCAGCAGCAGTACCAGGCGCAATCCGCCGCACTGCAGGCGGCGAAAGCCCAGTTCCAACAGGAACAGGCTCGGTTGTCCGGGCGCTATGACGGCGAAGACGCCACGATAGCCAGCCTGAAATCGCAAATAGCCGAAGCGCGTTACAACCTGGAACAAACGGTGGTGCGTGCGCCGAGCGATGGTTATGTCACGCAGGTGCTGGCACGGCCGGGCACGGCGGCGGTTCGTTTGCCGTTCAAACCGGTAATGATCTTTATCCCGCAGCAAAAGCGCCAGGTGGTGGCGGTATTCCGCCAGAACGCCATCCTGCGCTTGGCGCAGGGGGATCAGGCTGAGGTGGTGTTTAACGGCTTGCCGGGACAGGTTTATGGCGGCACCGTGAGCCGGGTGTTGCCGGCGATACCGGACGGCAGCTACCAGGCCAGCGGCGCACTGCAGGGCCTGAGCGCCACGCCGGGCCGGGAAGGGGTGTACGTGATGATCGATCTGGCAGCCAACCCCGATCTGGCTCACTTGCCCGACGGCGTGAGCGCCCAGGCGGCGGTCTATACCGGGCACTTCGAGCACGTCTCCGTGATGCGCAAAGTGCTGCTGCGCATGACCAGCTGGCTGCACTACCTTTATTTGGATCACTAGCCTGCATCGGCCCGGGGGAACCCGGGCCAAGGGGCTTCTTCCCTGAATGTGACAAAAACAAAAAAGCCCGCAACCGAAGTTGTGGGCTTTTTCGCTATTATCGCCGGGTCTATCTGGTTCACTGGCGACGTATTTGGTGGAGCTGGCGGGAGTTGAACCCGCGTCCGAAATTACTACACCGTCGGCACTACATGCTTAGTCCAATCTTTACATTCGCCGGCCAGCTGCGGATGGACACGCTACTGACAGACTAGCCTGATTGAGTTTAACGCTTCAGCCCCAGGCAGGACGTCCACGCGATCTCTTTTGGGTTTGACCTCTCTTGATCCCCGTCCTAAGAGCGGAGGCTAGGGAGAGAGGGCTCTAAGCAGGTTATTAAGCTGCTAAAGCGTAGTTTTCGTCGTTTGCGACTATTTTTTTGCGGCTTTTTACGAGGCCAACCGCCCCTCGGCATGCTCCTAGGGCTTCGCAAATCCCGTCGAATCCAGAATCAGCCCCAAGTAACTTTGTGCAGTATACCAGAAGTTTACCTCGATAAGCCAGCGGCTTAACGATTGGCGTGCTTCATGATGCGGGCTTTCGCCGTCTGCCATTCGCGATCTTTGATGTCATCGCGTTTGTCGTGCTCTTTCTTGCCTTTGGCTACGCCGATCTTGATCTTGCTCCAGGCATTTTTCCAATACAGGGACAAGGCCACCACGGTGTAACCGTCGCGGTTGACGCGGCCGAGCAGGGTGTCCAGCTCGCGCCGGTTCAGCAGCAGTTTACGGGTACGCGTTGGATCGCACACCACATGCGACGAAGCCACGTTAAGCGGGGTGATGGTGGCGCCAAACAGATAGGCTTCACCGTCACGGAACGTCACGTAGCTGTCGCTGAGGTTGGCTTTGCCTGCACGCAGCGATTTAACTTCCCACCCTTGCAGCGACAGACCCGCCTCGAACTCTTCTTCAATGAAGTATTCGAAACGCGCGCGCTTGTTTTGGGCAATGGTGGCGGAACCGGGTTTGTGTGCTTTTTTCTTTGTCATAGTGCGTTCATTATACTGGATGCTTCAGCGAAAGAAATCCTTTCCCGTTCAGCACCTGCGCAATTTTTCGCATTTTTGGTCCCCTCATCCCGTAGCAGATTTTTTGTTTGCCGCCAGATAAATGGTATTATCTGTACGTTTTATGTCTTACAGGAAATGATATGCCCCAGATCAGTCGGTCTGCATTAGTGCCGTTCAGCGCCGAGCAGATGTATCAGTTGGTTAACGATGTTCATTCTTACCCCGATTTTCTGCCAGGCTGCACCGGCAGCCGGGTGCTTAACGCTACCTCCAACGAGATGACCGCCGCGGTGGACGTCGCCAAGGCCGGTATCAGCAAGACTTTCACCACGCGCAATACGCTGCTGGATAACCAGAGCATCAATATGCAGCTGGTTGATGGCCCGTTCCGCAAGCTGATGGGAGGCTGGCAGTTCACGCCGCTGAGCGAAGAGGCCTGCAAGGTGGAGCTGCACCTGGACTTCGAGTTCACCAACAAACTGATTGAGCTGGCGTTCGGCAAGGTGTTCAAAGAGCTGGCGGGTAGCATGGTGCAGGCATTCACCCAGCGGGCGAAAGAGGTCTACAGTGTCTGACATCCAGGTCGAGGTGGTGTACGCCTTGCCGGAGCGGCAGTACCTGCGCAAGGTGAAGCTGGCCGAGGGCAGCAGCGTCGAGCAGGCGATCCAGGCTTCGGGCCTGCTGGAGCTGCGCCAGGATATCGATCTCAAGAGCAACAAAATCGGCATCTACAGCCGCCCGGCCAAGCTGGGCGATACGCTGAACGACGGCGACCGGGTGGAGATCTACCGGCCCTTGATAGCCGATCCGAAAGAGCTGCGCCGGCAACGGGCAGAAAAGGCAAAAAAATAAGGCGCTTATAGCGCCTTATTTTTTTATCTGAAACTGATTTTCTCTTCCGCGTTGCAGCCTGCGACTGTCATGAGGAACATCATGCCCCCTCATGGGCCGGAAGAGCGGGCGGCACCGATTACTTGGTCAGCGCCGGTTTGTTCTGGATGTCGGTCAACACGCCTGCGCTGTCGAAGGTCAGCGTCAGCGTCTGCTGGGTGATGTCTTCATGGCCAGGCTGCTGGCGGAACACATAGAACCACGTTTGCGTTCCGAACGGGTCTTGCAGCATTGGGGTGCCCAATGTGTAAGCGACCTGTTGCTGGGTCATCCCTTTCTGGATTTTCGCCACGTCGGTCGACGTCAGGTAGTTCCCCTGGTTGATGTCAGGACGATAAACCACCTTTTCAAAAGTAGAACAGCCTGCAGTCAGCATCACAAGAACTACAGCGGCGGCAGTCAGCGTTTTACAGCGCATAGTAATCACATTCCTTTAGGGCATAGGATGCCGATGATAATAGACCTTGCGGCAGTTGGAAACCTTTATACCCTTCATCTTTCACGTTGCGACGCATTGGCTTTCCTGTAGCACCTCAAGCGCTTGGCCTTTTTCAGGCTGTTGAGATGGCTTTGGATCACCGCCGCGCCGCACTTTAGATATTTCTCGGGCCAACAGCGTCACTGTCAGACCGCAGGAAAGTGAAAAAGTTGAGCTTTTTTATGCGGCCAGCAGTTCTTTGGCGTTCGCCAACGTATTGCGGGTGACTTCGCTGCCGCCGAGCAGGCGCGCCAGCTCCTGCAGCCGGGCGCGTTTATCCAGCGGCGCCATCTGGGTTTCGGTAACCGTGCCGTCGGTCTGCTTGCTGACGAACAGGTGCTGATGCCCGCATCCGGCCACCTGCGGCAGGTGGGTGACGCACATCACCTGGGTGGATTCGCCGAGCTGGCGCAGCAGGCGGCCGACGATGGCGGCGGTTGGGCCGCTGATGCCCACGTCCACCTCATCGAAGATTAGCGCCGGGGTTTCCATCTTGCGGGCGGTGATCACCTGAATGGCCAGCGCGATGCGCGACAGCTCGCCGCCGGAGGCGACCTTCGCCAGCGGCTGCAGCGGTTGCCCCGGGTTGGTGGAGACGCAGAACTCGGTGCGGCTGGCCCCTTCGGCGCTCAGGTGCTGCGGTTCGAAGCGCACGTCGATGTTGAATTTGCCGTGCGGCATGGAGAGGGCCTGCATGCTGTCGGTGATGAGCGTGGTCAGCTCGGCGGCGTAGTGCAGGCGTTTCTGGTGCAGCTCTTCCGCCAGCGCCAGCGCCTGCTGGTGATGCAGGGTGACCGCCTCGTTCAGGTGTTCATGGTCGCTTTCCTGCTGTGACAGCAGCTGCTGTTCATCCAGTAACTGCTGATGCAGCTGCGGCAGCTCTTCCGGCGCGACCTGATGTTTGCGCGCCAGGCTGATTTGGCGCGACAGGCGTTGCTCCAGCTCGTGCAGGCGGTTGGGATCGAGATCCATGCGATCGGCGTAATGGCGCAGCTCGTCGCTGGCTTCGCTGATCTGGATAGAGGCCTCTTCCAGCATGTCCAGCAGGCCGTTGAGCTTATCGTCCAACCCGGCCAGCTCAAGCAGCAGGTGTTTGGCGCTGTAAAGCTGGCTGAGCATGTTGTTCTCGTCGCTGTCGGCCAGCAGCTGCAACGTTTGCTGGCTGAGGGTCAGCAGCTGGCCGCTGTTGGCCAGGCGCTTGTACTCGGCGTCGGTCTGCTCGAACTCGCCGGCCTGCGGCGCGAATTCATTCAGCTCTTTCAATTGGTATTGCAGCAGCTGCTTGCGCGCTTCGCGCTCGATGGACTGCTGTTGATGGTGCGCCAGCTCGCGGCAGCTCTGATGCCAGCGCTGGTAGGCCTGGCTCATCGCCGCCAGCAGGGCGGGTTCGTCGGCGTAGGCGTCGAGCAGCGCTTTTTGGTGCTCCGGCTTAAGCAGCAGTTGATGGGCGTGTTGACCGTGGATTTGAATCAGGCGTTGCCCCAGCTCGCGCAGCTGCGACAGCGGCACGGCGGTGCCGTTGATAAAGCCGCGCGAACGGCCGTCGGCGTTGATCACCCGCCGCAGCAGGCATTCGTTGCTGTCGTCCAGCTGGTTCTGCTCCAGCCATTCGCGCGCGGACGGGGTGTCCGCCAGCGAGAAGCGGGCGCAGATGTCGGCGCGGGCGGCTCCCAGGCGCACCACGTTGCCGTCGGCGCGGTTGCCGAGGCACAGCCCCAGCGCATCGATAGCGATGGATTTGCCGGCGCCGGTTTCACCGGTGATCGCCGTCATGCCCGGTTGAAAATCGATTTCCAACTCACGAACGATAGCAAAGTTGCTGATGGTTAATTGCGCCAGCATGGGAACCTTCCTGTGTATAAACACATAACTGTAGTTTCATACAGTATAAACTGGTTTTATATACAGTAAAGTGGCCGACGCAGATTTTAGAACAATTTTTTCGACCAGCCCAACTTGGTGCTTAACGTGTTGAAATAGCTGTAGTCCTTCGGGTGAATCAGGTTCAGATGGAAGTTGCTGCGGCGGATCAGCACTTCTTCGCCTTCCTGGATCGGCAGCGCGATCTGGCTGTCGCAGCTGATCTCCAGATCGCTGCCGATCTGCGAAAACTTCAGGCGGATGGTGCTGTCGCCGTTGATCACCAGCGGCCGGGCGGAAAGGGTGTGCGGGAACATCGGCACCAGCGCGATCGCCTCCAGCGACGGGGTGAGGATCGGCCCGCCGGCGGAGAGCGAGTAGGCGGTGGAGCCGGTCGGGGTGGCGATGATCAGGCCGTCGGAGCGCTGTGAGAAGGCGAAGCGATCGTCGATGTACACCTCGAATTCGATCATGTGCGCCACTTTGCCGGGGTGCAGCACCACCTCGTTGATGGCGGTGCTGATGCGGCACTGCTGGTGCTCTTTATGCACGATGGTTTCCAACAGGAAACGCTGTTCGTCGATGTACTCGCCTTCCAGCACGTCCGCCAGCTGCTGCAGAGCGTTGTCGGGATCGAGATCGGTAAGGAAGCCGAGGTTGCCGCGGTTGACTCCGATCACCTTGATGTCGTAGCGCGCCAGCACGCGCGCGGCGCCGAGCATGTTGCCGTCGCCGCCGACCACCACCGCCAGGTCGGCCCGCTGGCCGATATCCGCCAGGCTGCCGGTCACGGCGTCTTTCAGCCCCAAATCATGGGCGATTTGGCGTTCGACCATCACCGAATAGCCGCGGGCGACCAGCCAGTGGAACAGCATCTCGTGGGTTGCCAGCGCTGAAGGGTGACGCGGGTGGCCAACAATGCCAATACAGGCGAATTTTTTATTCATTTGCTGTGATTTTCCTCACCGGGACCCGTTTATGCCCCACATTGTGACCGGTTGACTTGAAACCCCGGTTTTGATCCCCATAATAAGCCAAGTTGCGAGATTAATGCTAAAACGCGGAGATATTCATGAGTAGTAAAGAACAGAAGACGCCAAACGAGCAAGTCTCGGAAGAAATGGAACAACACGCTCATCACGAGGATACGCTGCCGGAAGCGGCGGAAGGCGTCGATCTGCGCGATGCGCGTATCGCCGAACTGGAAGCCCAACTGGCGGAAGCTCAGCAGCAAGAGCGCGACAGCCTGCTGCGCGCCAAAGCGGAAGCGGAAAACATCCGTCGCCGCGCCGAACTGGACGTCGAGAAAGCGCACAAGTTCGCCCTGGAGAAATTCTCTGGTGATCTGTTGCCGGTGATCGACAACCTGGAGCGCGCGCTGGATCTGGCGGATAAAAACAATCCGGAACTGGCCGCGATGATTGAAGGCATCGAGCTGACGCTGAAATCGCTGCTGGACGTGGTGCGCAAGTATGGCATCGAAATCGTCGGTGACGTCAACGTGCCGTTCAACCCGGAAGTGCATCAGGCGATGAGCATGATGGAATCCGCCGATCACCAGCCGAACCATGTGATGATGGTGATGCAGAAAGGCTATACGCTGAACGGCCGCCTGCTGCGCCCGGCGATGGTCGCGGTCTCCAAGGCCAAGGCGTAATCGCCCCGGCAACGATATAAAGAAAGGCACCCAAGGGTGCCTTTTTTGTCTCTGGGCTACGCCTGCGGCAGGCGCGGCATCCAGTCGATCGGCGTGAGCCCTTGCTGCTCCAGCAGCTGATTGGCCTGCGAGAAGTGGCGGCAGCCGAGGAAACCGCGGTGCGCTGAAAGCGGCGACGGGTGTGGCGCTTTCAGCACGTGGTGGCGGTTGCGGTCGATAAAGTTGCCTTTCTTCTGCGCGTGCGAGCCCCACAGCAGGAACACCACGCCTTCGCGGTTCTCGTTCAGGGCGGCGATCACTTTATCGGTAAAGGTTTCCCAGCCCAAATTGGCGTGCGAGTGCGCGCGGCCGCCTTCCACCGTCAGCACGGTGTTGAGCAGCAGCACCCCCTGTTCGGCCCAGCTTTGCAGGTAACCGTGATCCGGGCGTTCGAAACCGGGAATGTCGGTTGCCAGCTCTTTATACATATTCACCAGCGACGGCGGCGCCGGCACGCCGGGGCGCACCGAGAAAGAGAGGCCGTGCGCCTGATTGGGGCCGTGGTAGGGATCCTGACCGAGGATGACGACTTTGACGTCCGCCAGCTCGGTAAAGCGGAACGCGTTGAACACGTCTTTCTGTGGTGGATAAATGGTCTTACCAGCCTGGCGCTCAGCGGCAACAAAGGCGAGCGTTTCAACAAAATAGGGCTGCTCTTTCTCTTTGCCGATCACGTCATGCCAGGTGAGGGAGGTGGCCATAAACGCTCTCCTTTGTTTTCTTTAGCAATTCATGGGCTATAGCTTACCGTGTCGGCCCGCGCAGCGAAACCCGCTTTTCATTTCTCGCCGCCGTTTGCAATGCAATTATTTTTGAAAATTTACAAAAATAATTGTTTTTTAGCGCAGTGGGAAAATTGATATAAAACATAAATTTGCCCATTCTCGCGTTGTGCCTACCCGGTAAAAATTGACTTTAATCAAAGAACTGGCCCGGTCAGGCTGGTATACAGAACAACAAGACAACAATGGTTTTACCAAATGGCCGAAACCAGAATTGGGTTTTCTCACGATGTGAATTTTTACGCCCTTGTACGGAGGCAACATAATGATTACCGGTATTCAAATTACCAAAGCGAACGACCAGGCGCTGGTGAATTCTTTCTGGCTGCTGGACGATGAAAAAGCGGAAGCCCGCTGCGTGTGCGCCAAGGCTAACTACGCGGAAGATCAGGTTGTCGCGGTGAGCGATCTGGGCCAGATCGAATACCGTGAAGTGCCGCTGGAAATGCAGCCGACCGTGCGCGTGGAAGGCGGTCAGCACCTGAACGTCAACGTGCTGCGCCGTGAAACGCTGGAAGACGCGGTCAAGCATCCGGAAAAATACCCGCAGCTGACCATCCGCGTGTCCGGCTATGCGGTGCGTTTCAATTCCCTGACGCCGGAACAGCAGCGCGACGTTATCGCCCGCACCTTTACCGAAAGCCTGTAATCGGCGGCGCAATCGTAGTTAATGAGGGAGCTTCGGCTCCCTTTTTGCGTTTGGCGGCCGAAAACCAAACGTGGATCACAATTTGCACAAAGTTAAGCATTCCTGATACAGAACTCATCCGACCTGCCGATAGCTAAGTCAGTACCTATTCAGGTGCTCAATAAAAAGTCTATCGACAAGGAGTCGGCATGAGTATGCCTTTAAGTTTTACCTCTGCAGTATCTCCGGTGGCCGCGATCCCTACACCTCGCGCCATCGCCGAGACGGCACCGGCGGCGCAGCCCGCAGCCGCGCCGGCAAGTCCCGCGCCGGTGGCCACCCCCTCTCAGAACACGCTCAATGCGCAGAATCTGTTGAATACGTTGGTCGGCGATCTCTCCGCAGCGGCGCCGACGGCGGCGGCGGCAGTGCCGGGCGTGACCCGGGGGCAGCAATCGCAAGAGGGCGATTATGCGTTGGCGCTGTTGGCCAAGGACGTTTACTCGCTGAACGGCCAGGGCGCCGCCGGGTTCAACCGTCTGAGCGACAGCGCGCTGCTCGGGTTCGGCATCGATCCCGCCAGCCTGCACGAC
This sequence comes from Serratia sp. CY76391, assembly GCF_052166695.1. Classification (NCBI taxonomy): domain Bacteria; kingdom Pseudomonadati; phylum Pseudomonadota; class Gammaproteobacteria; order Enterobacterales; family Yersiniaceae; genus Serratia; species Serratia sp. CY76391. Next base: position 203,743 of record NZ_JBJNOJ010000010.1, on the reverse strand, counting down.
GCGGGCAGCGGTTTCCAGGCCGGGATTTACAGCAACGACAAGCAGTATGTGTTGGCGTTCGCCGGCACCAACGACTGGCGCGATTGGCTGAGCAATGTGCGGCAGGCGACGGGTTATGACGATGTGCAGTACAATCAGGCGGTTGCCGCCGCCAAAAGCGCCAAGGCGGCCTTCGGCGATGCGCTGGTGATCGCCGGCCATTCGCTCGGCGGCGGTCTGGCGGCCACGGCGGCGCTGGCGACCGGCACCGTTGCGGTCACCTTCAATGCGGCCGGGGTGTCGGATTACACCCTGAATCGCCTGGGTATCGATCCGGCGGCGGCTAAGAAAGATGCCGAAGCCGGCGGCATCCGTCGTTACAGCGAGCAATATGACATGCTGACCAGCACCCAGGAGTCGACTTCGCTGATCCCGGACGCCATTGGCCACAACATCACCCTGGCCAACAGCGATACCCTGACCGGCATCGATGACTGGCGGCCGAGCAAACATCTCGATCGCAGCCTCACGGCGCACGGCATCGACAAGGTGATAAGCTCGATGGCGGAACAAAAGCCGTGGGAGGCGAAGGCCAATGCCTGAAGGGCGTCGCTTGCGGCGGGCGCTGGCGATAGCCTTACTGGCGCTGGTCGCGGTGACCGGTTTACTGATGATGGCTAAGGAGCAACAGATGGGGCAGGAGATTTCACCGTTTGACGGCCGCAGCAATCTGGCGCTGGCTCTGGCGGTGGCGCGCGGCGATACGCAGGGTATCCATGCGCAGGCTACGCAGGATCGTTTGCGCGAACGGGGCGATCGGCAGGTCACGCTGTTGCAGTGGGCGGTACTTTCGCAACAGCCGGCCAGCGTGCAGGCGTTGCTGGAGCTCGGTGCCGACCCGGCGACGGCGGGGCTGGACGGCAACAGCGCGCTGCACACCGCGGCGATGTTGCAAGACGCACAGTATCTGCGGTTGTTGCTGACCGAAGGGGCGCAGGTGAATGTGCGCAATGCCGTTACCGGCGCCACGCCGCTTGCGGCGGCGGTGCTGGCCGGGCGTGAGGAGCAACTGCGGCTGTTGCTGGCGGCTGGGGCGGACACCACCCTGAGCGATCGGCTGGGGGATACCCCGCTGCATCTGGCGGCGAAGATTAATGCGCCGCACCTGGCGCTGTTGCTGTTGCAGGCCGGTACCGATGCCCGGGCGCGCAATCAGCAGGGTTTTGCGTTCCAGTTTTATTTCTCGCAAACGCCGGCGCATTTGCAGAATGACGAGCTGAAGGCGCAGTTCCGCGAGCTGGACAAATGGCTGCAGGGGCATCGCCTGGCCACGCACTACGCGCAGCAGTAAACGCCCATAAAAAAACCGCCTGCACAGGCGGTTTTTTCTTGAACAGTGGCGGTTATTGCGCGTCGCCGGTTGGTTTGGCCTTCGCCTGACGGCGTTTGCCGACGTTTTTGGCGTCGCGATGGCGCACTTTCACCTTGGCCTTTTCTTTGTTCTTCGCTTTATCTTCCGCGCGTTTGGCCAGCACTTTCTTCGATGGCTTGCCGTTGCTCTTCTCGTTCGGCACCTTGGTTTTCGGCCGCAGCTCGTCGATCACGCGCGCTTTCAGCGGTTCGTTCAGGTAACGGCCCACTTTGCCCAGCAGCAGATGATCGTGCGCTTCCACCAGCGAAATGGCGGTGCCTTTGCGCCCGGCGCGGCCGGTACGGCCGATGCGGTGCAGGTAGGTATCCGCCGTGCGCGGCATGTCGAAGTTGAACACGTGGGTGATATCGAGGATATCCAGGCCGCGCGCGGCAACGTCGGTGGCCACCAGCACGTTAACCCGGCCATCCATCATGCGTTTGACCGCTTCGTTGCGTTTGGCCTGCACCATTTCGCCTTCGAGATAACAGGTGTTGATGCCCGCTTCGCGCAGCCAGGTGGCCAGCTCGTGCACACGCTCGCGCTTGCGCACGAAGATCACCGATTTCTGCACGTCCGGCTGTTTCAGCAGGTGGATCAGCAGCGCGGTTTTGTGCTGCACGTCATCGGCGCGGTAGTACCACTGCAGGATCTTCTTGCGTTCGCGGCGCGACGGATCGGCTTCCACTTCCACCGGCTCTTTCAGGATGCGTTCGGCGAATTCGCGGATCGCTTCGCCTTCGAGCGTGGCGGAGAACAGCAGCGTCTGGTTGCGCCAGCGGGTTTCGGCGGAGATGGTTTCGATGTCCTGCGCGAAGCCCATGTCGAGCATGCGGTCGGCTTCGTCGAGGATCAGGGTTTCCACCGCGCGGCAGTCGAAGTTCTCTTCTTTAATGTATTGCAGCAAGCGGCCGGTGGTGGCGACCACCACGTCCTGGTTTTCGCTGAACACTTCCGCGTGGTTCATGTAAGCGACGCCGCCGGTGATGGTGGCGATATCCAGCGAGGTATGAGCAGCCAATTCACGCGCCTGGTCGGCGACCTGCATCGCCAGTTCACGCGTTGGCGTCAGGATCAGCACGCGCGGCGGGCCGGATTTCTTGCGTGGAAAGTCCAGCAGGTGCTGCAACACGGGCAGCAGGAAGGCGGCGGTTTTGCCGGTGCCGGTCGGAGCCGAACCTAAGACGTCGCGCCCGTCCATCGCCGGCGGGATCGCAGCGGCCTGAATGGCAGTGGGGCGATCGTAGCCTTTGTCGCGCAGCGCGTCGATCAGGCGATCATCGAGTTCGAGTTCGGAAAAAGTGGTTGCTGTCATGGTCTACCTCTACTTGGGGCGCCGATTATAGACGGGTTGGCCGCGATCTTCACCTATTTAAGCGGAAAGCCGCTCTTTTCCCGCCGATCAGATTGCCTTATGCTACGCCAGTTTTATAGCCAGGTGGTGAGTGTGAGCAAGCGATCGAAAGCCGATTTTACCCCGCGCCGCGGGGGGTTTACCTTTAAACAATTCTTTGTCGCCCACGATCGTTGCGCCATGAAAGTGGGCACCGACGGGGTGTTGCTCGGCGCCTGGGCGCCGGTGGGGCAGGCGCGCCGGGTGCTGGACATCGGCAGCGGCAGCGGGCTGATCGCGCTGATGCTGGCGCAGCGCAGCGGCGACGAGGTGACCGTCGACGCGGTGGAACTGGACGAAGCCGCCGCCGGCCAGGCGCGCGAAAACGCGGCGGAATCGCCGTGGCCGCAGCGCATCCGTGTGCATGCGCAGGATATTCATCATTATGCGCAGCAGCATGCCGCTGAGTATGATCTGATCGTCAGCAATCCGCCGTATTTTGAGCCGGCGGTGGCCTGCCGCGACCAGGCGCGCCACAACGCGCGCTACACCGAAACCCTGACGCACGACGCGCTGTTGGCCTGCGCGGCGCAGCTGCTGGTGGAGCAAGGAACGTTTTGCGTGGTGCTGCCGCACGACATCGGCGCCGAATTTGAACGCCTGGCGCAGCAAAGCGGCTGGCACACGGCGGCGAAAGTGAACGTCAGCGATCGGGCCGATACGCCGCTGCACCGGGTGCTGCTGGCGCTGACGCGTAAGGAAACGCCGCTGCGGGAGCAGGCGCTGGCGATCAAACAGGCCGACGGCAGCTATACCGACGATTTTCGTCGGTTGATCGCTGACTTCTACCTGTTCTACTGAAAAGAAAAGGGCGCCGATAAGGCGCCCTGTCGCTTTGTTTAAGGCTGCAAAATGGTCGGCAGCGCTTCCGGCAGCAAATCCGGGTAGTCCAGCGTGTAGTGCAGGCCGCGGCTCTCTTTGCGCGCCATGGCGCTGCGCACGATAAGCTCGGCCACCTGCACCAGATTGCGCAGCTCCAGCAAGTTGTTGGAGATGCGGAAGTGAGCGTAGTACTCGTCGATTTCCGCCTGCAGCGTATTGATGCGGCGCAGGGCGCGCTCAAGGCGCTTGGTGGTGCGCACGATGCCGACGTAATCCCACATGAACAGCCGCAGCTCGTGCCAGTTGTGCTGGATCACCACCCGTTCGTCCGCATCGTCCACCCGGCTTTCATCCCAGTGCGGCACCTGTTTGGCCTGCTGGATGAACGGCAGGCGCTGCAGAATGTCTTCCGCGGCCGACCAACCGTAAACCAGGCACTCCAGCAGCGAATTCGACGCCATGCGATTGGCTCCGTGCAGGCCGGTGTAGCTGACCTCGCCGATGGCGTACAACCCGTCGAGATCGGTGCGGCCGTGCTGATCGACCATCACGCCGCCGCAGGTGTAGTGCGCCGCCGGGACGATAGGGATCGGTTGCCGAGTCAGATCGAAGCCCAGCGTCAGCAGCTTTTCGTGGATCATCGGGAAGTGCTGGGTGATGAATTCCGCCGGCTTGTGGCTGATGTCCAGGTACATGCAGTCGGCGCCCAGGCGCTTCATTTCATGGTCGATGGCGCGGGCGACGATATCGCGCGGGGCCAGTTCGCCGCGCGGGTCGAAATCTGGCATAAAGCGGCTGCCGTCCGGGCGTTTCAGGTAGGCGCCTTCACCGCGCAGCGCTTCGGTCAGCAGGAAGTTGCGCGCCTGCGGGTGGAACAGGCAGGTCGGGTGGAACTGGTTGAACTCCAGGTTGGCGACCCGGCAGCCGGCGCGCCAGGCCATGGCGATGCCGTCGCCGGAGGAGATGTCCGGGTTGGTGGTGTATTGGTATACCTTGGCCGCGCCGCCGGTGGCCAGCACCACCGTTTTGGCGCGGTAGGTTTCCACCCGCTCCAGCTCGCGGTTCCAGACGTAAGCGCCCACAACTCGGCGGGTGCCCGGCAGGCCGATTTTGTTCGAGGTAATAAGGTCGACCGCGTTGCGGCGTTCCATCACGCAAATATTGGGGTGAGCGCTTGCTTTCCCTACCAGCGTGGTCTCTACTTCCTTACCGGTAGCGTCTGCGGCGTGCAGGATGCGGCGATGGCTGTGGCCGCCTTCGCGCGTGAGATGATAATGCTCCTCGCCCTGCGCGTTGACCTCGGTGTCGAACAGCACGCCCTGATCGATCAGCCATTGCACGCAGTGGCGCGCGTTGCCGGCGATGAATTCGACGGCCTCTTTGTCGCACAGGCCGGCGCCGGCAATCAAAGTGTCATCAACGTGTGAGGCAATGCTGTCCGTCTCATCGAACACCGCGGCGATCCCGCCCTGGGCGTAAAAGGTGGCTCCCTCGCTGAGCGGCCCCTTGCTGAGAACGGTAACCTTGCAATGCTGCGCCAGGCGCAGCGCCAGTGACAGGCCCGCAGCGCCGCTGCCGACGATCAGTACATCGCTAACATGTTCAGATGATGGTTGCATAACGTATGATGTGTGCAGAAGAAGAGTGAATTTCATGTTAGCCTAACTGTCCGGGCAAAAGCCACGGATAGGGTGACATCAACAGAAAAAACAATGGCGATATGGAACTTCGTGTTCTATATGAACTCCAAGCGAGTGCTTGCTCAGGAAAATAATGTATGGCTGGCAGTACAATTTTACGCGTGGAGACGGATTTGGGGAGAGTTTACCTCGGATGAGCGAGCAGTTAACGGATCAAGTTCTGGTCGAGCGGGTCCAAAAGGGCGACCAGAAGTCGTTTAACCTACTGGTAGTGCGCTATCAGCATAAGGTGGCGAGTCTCGTTTCCCGCTATGTGCCGCAGGGCGATGTGCCCGATGTGGTGCAGGAGTCGTTTATCAAGGCCTATCGCGCACTGGAATCGTTCCGTGGCGACAGCGCTTTTTATACCTGGTTGTATCGAATCGCCGTGAACACGGCAAAGAATTATCTGGTTGCTCAGGGGCGCCGTCCGCCATCCAGTGATGTGGACGCCAACGATGCGGAAAATTACGAAAGTGCGGGCGCACTGAAAGAAATTTCGAACCCTGAGAACTTAATGTTGTCAGAAGAGCTGAGACAGATAGTTTTCCGTACCATTGAGTCTCTCCCTGAGGATCTTCGCATGGCGATTACCCTGCGGGAGTTGGATGGTCTAAGCTACGAAGAAATAGCCGCCATCATGGATTGCCCGGTCGGAACCGTACGTTCGCGTATTTTCCGCGCCCGGGAAGCTATCGATAATAAAGTTCAACCGCTGATCCAGCGTTAGCAATGGCGGGCACAGGAAGGGTACTTAGGCATGCAGAAAGAAAAGCTTTCCGCTCTGATGGATGGTGAATCGTTCGACAGCGAGCTGTTGAGTTCTCTGTCGCAAGATCGAACGCTTCAACAAAGCTGGCAGAGCTATCACCTGATACGTGACACACTGCGAGGTGATGTCGGACAAGTGATGCATCTCGACATCGCCGATCGCGTCGCCGCTGCACTTGAGAAAGAACCCGCCCGGCTGGTGCCTTCCGCCGTTCAGGAATCTCAGCCGCAGCCTCACACCTGGCAGAAAATGCCGTTCTGGGACAAAGTGCGTCCTTGGGCAAGCCAGATTACGCAAATCGGCATGGCGGCCTGCGTGTCGCTGGCGGTGATCGTCGGCGTGCAGCACTACAACCAGCCTTCTGCGACATCGAACGCGTCCGAATCGCCGGCGTTCACCACGCTGCCGATCATGGGGCAGGCCTCGCCGGTCAGCCTGGGCGTTCCTGCCGACAGTTTCTCCACCGGCAGCGGCCAACAGCAGCAGGTGCAGGAACAGCGCAAGCGTATCAACGCCATGCTGCAGGACTATGAACTGCAACGTCGCCTGCATTCGGATCAGCTGCAGCTTGAGCAAGGCAACCCGCAACAGGCTGCCATTCAGGTTCCCGGAACTCAGTCTTTAGGAATGCAACAGCAGTAATGAAGCAAATCTGGTTCTCCGTTTGTTTATTGACGGGCAGCCTGCTCTATTCCAGCATCGCCCCGGCGCAGCCAACTGCGTCCGGGGCGTTATTGCAACAGATGAGCAGCGCCAGCCGTTCTCTCAATTACGAGCTCGCCTACATCAGCGTCAGCAAGCAGGGAATCGAGTCGTTGCGCTATCGCCATGCGGTGATCGGCAACGTGCCGCTCGGCCAGCTGCTGCATATGGATGGCCCGCGCCGCGAAGTGTTGCAGCGCGGCGGCGGGATCAGCTACTTCGAACCCGGTCTGGAGCCGTTCACGCTCACTGGCGATCACATCGTCGATGCGCTGCCGGCGATCGTTTATGCCGATTTCACCCGTCTGGCGAAGTATTACGACTTCATCTCCGTGGGCAGCACCCGCATCGCCGATCGGCCGTGTGAAGTGCTGCGCGTGGTGGCGCGCGACGGTTCCCGCTACAGCTACATCGTCTGGATGGACGAAGACACCAAGCTGCCGCTGCGGGTAGATCTGCTCGATCGCGACGGCGAAACGCTGGAGCAATACCGGGTGATCTCCTTCGCGGTCGGTGCTGAGGTGCAGGGCGCGATGCAGGGGCTGCTCAAAGCCAACCTGCCGCCGCTGCTGTCGCTGCCGGCGGTGGAAAATGTCCAGCTCAGCTGGAGCACCGGCTGGCTGCCGGCCGGCGTGGACGAGGTGGCGCGCAATCGCCGCAAATTGCCGAACGTCGCCGTGCCGGTGGAATCCCGGCTCTACAGCGATGGCCTGTTCAGCTTCTCGGTCAACGTCAGCCCGGCGGGCAGCGGCGCCGGGCAGCAGTACTACCGTCAGGGGCGCCGCACCATTCAGACCGAAGTGCGCGCGGGCAACGAAATCACGATTGTGGGCGAATTGCCGCCGGCGACGGCCAAGCGCATCGCCGACAGCATTTCTTTCAAGGTATCGCCGTAATGATGAAAGAGTGGGCCACGGTGGTTTCGTGGCAACAGGGCGTAGCGCTGCTGCGCTGTGAACCCAAGGCCGGTTGCGGCAGCTGCACCGCGCGCTCCGGCTGTGGCGCGCGTGCGCTGAACGAGCTGGTGCCGGAAACCGAGCATCAGCTGCAGGTACATATCGATCAGCCGCTCGAACCGGGGCAGCGCGTCGAGGTCGGCATCGCGGAAGGCAGCCTGCTGCGCTCCGCCATGCTGGTTTACCTGACACCGCTGCTGGGTATGATGCTGGGCGGCACGCTGCTGCAATATGGCTTCGGCAGCGACGCCTCGGCGGCAGTCGGCGCCGTGTTGGGCGGCGGTACGGCCTTTATGCTGGCGCGCCGCTTGGCTCGACGTCTGGGCGAGCAGGCCGATTACCAGCCGGTGGTGCTGCAAATTGGGTTGCCGCCTACCGCGATGCGCATGCAGGCGGAAAACTCCCCGCTGATTTAAACCGATGGCCGCGTCATCGCCGGGGTGTGATAGGCGGGGATGCGGTTGTGGATCATATGCTCCAACAGCGCGATGAATAGATCGGCGCTGAGCAGCGAATCGTAGTTAATCGCGAACAGCACATTTCCCTGGCCGTCGAATAAGCGGATGCCGCGCTGCGGATGATTTTCCAACGCGCGGATCTGTTCGATAGGCACGTTTCCCCGTTCCGTCGTCAGCAGGGTGGCGCTCAGCCGCAGCGTTTCGGTCGGCGTGCCTTGCTGCTTGCCGAGCAGCAACTGCCACAGCCAGCGCGCGTCGCCCTCTATGGTGTGAAACGACACCGTCCCCCCCTGATAGAGCGCATTCAGCGCCAGCGGCCCGCGCTGCTGCAGCTGTTGGTCGACGATCACGTCCGCCAATCGCCACGAGTGGGCGACGTTGCTGAAAACCGTGCACCAGGGCTGATCTGCACCGGCGCGGAACGCCGTAACGTCAAACAGCCCGCCAAAAGCCTGGCCGCCGCGAAAGCGATAGATGTCGCCGATCTTCTCAAACGGGATGAAACGCTCTTTGTGATGGTGGCTGTCAAAGACCCGCACGCCGTGCTCGTACAGACGATAGGTCAGCGTCGGACGCAGATAATGCCGCAGCGCCAGCAGCGTACAGCCGAGTAAAATCGTGCCCGCGCCGGCTTGCAACAGCGTGATGACCTGGCTTTCGTCAATGCTGCTCAGCAGCGGCAGCACCAACAGCGCTGCCCCCACGCTAAACAGCAGCGCCGCCGCCGCCAGTATGCCCCAGTTGACCTTTGAAAAATCGTGCCGGCTCAGCATTTGCCCTTTATCGATCATAATGCACCTTCCAATCAACGTACGCAGATATGCTGGTGAACCCCGGTGGGCTGCCGATGTAGTGCCCTGAATAATGTTTTGTCGCGGAGCTCATGCCCTTTCTATCCGAGGGACGGTGGTGGCGTATATGGGGTTTTTCCTAAAGGAAGTGGGGCAAAATGGAATTCTAAGAGGTTGATCCAAATATTCTTTTTTTATAATTTCGGAGAGGGTTTATTGCGCTGTGGCCGGTTATGTATTAGCGCCGAAGTTTGACGGCCACGAAGCACCGGCAAGCCTTGGGTTCAGGCCGCATCGTCCGCGTTAACATCTGTTTTCACCCGCCGGGGCGCCCTGTAACATTTAGCGGCGCATAATAGAATGCCTTCACTGCACCGATCGCTAGGTTTTCAGTGGTGTGGCATGTAGAATGCAGCGATTCAGGTGCAAGACGGCCTAACCCATTCACTGTCGCTTTAGGTCCATGCGGGTTTCTATAGGCGAGTAATTCAGAAATACCAAGGCAGAAAAACTTTTATAATGAAGCATATACGAAATTTCTCCATTATTGCCCATATTGACCACGGTAAGTCGACGCTGTCTGACCGCATTATCCAAATCTGCGGTGGCTTGACCGACCGTGAAATGGCTGCGCAGGTGCTCGATTCCATGGATCTGGAGCGCGAGCGCGGCATCACCATCAAGGCGCAGAGCGTGACGCTGGATTATAAAGCGCAGGATGGGCAGACCTATCAGCTTAACTTTATCGACACTCCCGGCCACGTTGACTTCTCCTATGAAGTTTCCCGCTCGCTGGCGGCCTGCGAAGGCGCGCTGCTGGTGGTGGACGCCGGCCAGGGCGTAGAAGCCCAGACGCTGGCCAACTGCTACACCGCGATCGAAATGGATCTGGAAGTGGTGCCGGTGTTGAATAAAATCGACCTGCCGGCCGCCGATCCGGATCGCGCCGCGCAGGAAATTGAAGACATCGTCGGCATCGACGCCACCGATGCCGTGCGCTGCTCGGCCAAAACCGGCGTCGGCGTGCCCGACGTGCTGGAGCGCCTGGTGCGCGACATTCCGCCGCCGCAGGGCGATCCGGATGCGCCGCTGCAGGCACTGATCATCGACTCCTGGTTCGATAACTACCTGGGCGTCGTGTCGCTGGTGCGCGTCAAGAACGGCACGCTGCGCAAGGGCGACAAGATCAAGGTCATGAGCACCGGCCAGGTGTATAACGCCGATCGTTTGGGCATCTTCACGCCGAAGCAGGTCGATCGCGACGTGCTGAACTGCGGCGAAGTGGGCTGGCTGGTCTGTGCGATCAAAGACATCCTCGGCGCGCCGGTGGGCGATACCCTGACGCAGGCGCGTCAGCCGGCGGATAAAGCGTTGCCGGGCTTCAAGAAAGTGAAGCCGCAGGTGTACGCCGGTCTGTTCCCGATCAGCTCCGACGACTATGAATCTTTCCGCGATGCGCTGGGCAAGCTGAGCCTTAACGACGCCTCCCTGTTCTACGAGCCGGAAAGCTCCACCGCGTTGGGCTTCGGCTTCCGCTGCGGCTTCCTCGGTCTGCTGCACATGGAGATCATTCAGGAGCGTCTGGAGCGTGAATACGATCTGGATCTGATCACCACCGCGCCGACGGTAGTCTATGAAGTGGAAACCACCGGCAAGGAAGTGATCTACGTCGACAGCCCGTCCAAGCTGCCGCCGTTGAACAACATCCAGGAACTGCGCGAGCCGATCGCCGAATGTCACATGCTGATGCCGCAGGAATACCTGGGCAACGTCATCACCCTGTGCGTCGAGAAGCGCGGCGTGCAGACCAACATGGTCTACCACGGCAACCAGGTGGCGCTGACCTATGAAATCCCGATGGCGGAAGTGGTGCTCGACTTCTTCGACCGCCTGAAGTCCACGTCGCGTGGTTATGCGTCGCTGGATTACAACTTCAAGCGCTTCCAGGCCTCCGACATGGTGCGTGTGGACGTGCTGATCAACAACGAGCGCGTGGATGCGCTGGCGCTGATCACTCACCGCGACAACTCGCAGTACCGCGGCCGTGAATTGGTGGAGAAGATGAAAGATCTGATCCCGCGTCAGCAGTTCGACATCGCGATTCAGGCGGCGATCGGCACGCACATCATCGCGCGCTCCACCGTGAAGCAGCTGCGTAAAAACGTGCTGGCGAAATGCTACGGCGGTGACGTCAGCCGTAAGAAAAAGCTGCTGCAGAAGCAGAAAGACGGTAAGAAACGCATGAAGCAGGTCGGCAACGTCGAGCTGCCGCAGGAAGCGTTCCTGGCCATTCTGCACGTCGGTAAAGACGGCAAGTAACCGCGACGAGTTCGCGAAACGAGGGAGTTTGCATGGCGAATATGTTTGCCCTGATCCTGGCGTTGGCCACCCTGGTCACCGGGATCATCTGGTGCTTCGAGCGCTTTAAATGGGCGCCGGCCCGCCGCGCGAAGATCGCGGCGGTCAACGCACAGACCGCGGGCGCCGTAGACGATAAAACGCTGGCGAAAGTGGCGAAGCAGCCAGGCTGGGTGGAGACCGGCGCATCGGTCTTCCCGGTGTTGCTGCTGGTATTTGTGGTGCGTTCGTTTATTTACGAACCGTTCCAGATCCCGTCCGGCTCAATGATGCCGACGCTGTTGATTGGCGATTTCATTCTGGTGGAGAAATATGCCTACGGCATTAAAGATCCGATTACCCAGACGACGCTCATTGAAACCGGCCATCCGAAGCGTGGTGATATTGCGGTATTTAAATATCCGCTGGATCCGAAACTGGATTATATCAAGCGCGTGATTGGCCTGCCGGGCGACCGTATTACTTACGATCCGGTGAATAAGCGCGTCACGGTGCAGCCGTCCTGCAACAGCGGGCAGTCCTGTGATACCGCGCTGGCCGTGACCTACGCCGATGCGCAGCCGAGCGACTTCGTGCAGCTGTTCAGCCGCAGCGGCATGGGCGAGGCCAGCAACGGCTTCTACCAGATCCCGCTGAACGATAACGTGCCGTCGGGCGGCATTCGCATGCGTGAGCGCCAGGAAAGCCTCGGCAACGTCACGCACCGCATCCTGACCGTGCCGGACGCGCAGGATCGGGTGGGCGCTTACTACCAACAGCCGGGCAAACCGTTGGCGGAGTGGGTGGTGCCGGCCGGGCATTACTTCATGATGGGCGACAACCGTGACAACAGCGCGGACAGCCGTTACTGGGGCTTTGTGCCGGAGAAGAATCTGGTGGGCAAAGCCACGGCCATCTGGATGAGCTTTGAAAAACAGGAAGGCGAGTGGCCTACCGGCGTGCGTTTCAGCCGGATCGGCGGCATTCATTAATCGCTGATTTATTCCCTGTCAATTTCACGCCGCAGCCTACTGCGGCGTGAAAGATTAAGAGGATATAAACACAGCATTATGTTTCCACTCGTTGTAGAATACCTTCTCGAGCGATAAAAGTTGGCTCCTGCTGGGAGCCACTGCAAACGAAACAGCTTTGGATCGGCTTTCGGCGAAGCAGGCCTGTTCCGTGTGCTGCAAGTTTTTGACGCATTCTTGATCTATTGGTAACTCATGAACCCCATCGTAATAAACAGGCTGCAGCGGAAGCTGGGCTACACTTTTCAACAGCAGGAGCTTTTACTGCAGGCTTTGACTCACCGCAGCGCCAGCAGTAAACACAATGAACGTCTTGAGTTTCTGGGTGACTCGATTCTGAGCTTTGTCATCGCCAATGCGCTCTATCACCGTTTTCCTCGCGTAGACGAGGGCGACATGAGCCGCATGCGCGCCACGCTGGTGCGCGGCAACACGCTGGCGGAGATGGCGCGCGAGTTTGACCTGGGCGAATGTCTGCGGCTTGGGCCGGGCGAATTGAAAAGTGGTGGGTTCCGCCGCGAGTCAATCCTGGCGGATACGGTGGAGGCATTGATCGGCGGCGTGTTCCTGGACAGCGACATCCAGACCGTCGAGCGTCTGATTTTGGACTGGTATCGCAGCCGGTTGGACGAAATCAGCCCCGGCGATAAGCAGAAAGACCCGAAAACCCGTTTGCAGGAATTTTTGCAGGGGCGTCATCTGCCGTTGCCTTCTTATTTGGTGGTGCAGGTTCGCGGTGAAGCGCACGACCAGGAGTTTACCATCCACTGCCAGGTGAGTGGTTTGAGCGAGCCCGTGGTGGGCACCGGCTCGAGCCGCCGTAAAGCCGAGCAGGCGGCAGCGGAACAAGCGCTGAAAAAGCTGGAGCTTGAATGAGCGAAGTAAAACAACACTGCGGGTTTATCGCCATCGTCGGCCGCCCGAACGTGGGCAAATCGACGTTGCTGAACCAACTGCTGGGGCAGAAGGTTTCCATTACGTCGCGTAAGCCGCAGACGACCCGTCACCGCATCATGGGCATCGACACCGATGGCGCCTATCAGGCGATCTACGTCGATACCCCAGGGCTGCACATCGAAGAAAAACGCGCCATCAACCGTTTGATGAACCGCGCGGCCAGCAGCTCGATCGGTGACGTTGAGCTGGTGATCTTCGTGGTCGAAGGCACCAACTGGACCGCCGACGACGAAATGGTGGTCAACAAGCTGCGCAGCCTGCGCTGCCCGGTATTGCTGGCGATCAACAAGGTCGATAACGTTACCGACAAATCCAAGCTGTTGCCGCACATCGCGTTCCTCAGCCAGCAGATGAACTTCCTCGACGTGGTGCCTATCTCCGCCGAGAAAGGGATGAACGTCGACACCATCGCCGGCATCGTGCGCAAGCTGCTGCCGGAAGCGGAACACCACTTCCCGGAAGACTACATCACCGATCGCTCCCAGCGCTTTATGGCGTCTGAGATCATTCGCGAGAAGCTGATGCGTTTCCTGGGCGAAGAGCTGCCGTACTCGGTGACGGTAGAAATCGAACAGTTCGTGGCTAACGATCGCGGCGGCTACGATGTGCACGGCCTGATCCTGGTTGAGCGCGAAGGCCAGAAGAAAATGGTCATCGGCAACAAGGGCGCCAAGATCAAAACCATCGGCATCGAAGCGCGTCAGGACATGGAACAAATGTTCGACGCCAAAGTGCATCTCGAGCTGTGGGTGAAAGTGAAATCCGGTTGGGCGGACGACGAACGTGCGCTGCGCAGCCTGGGCTATGTTGACGATCTGAAGTAACGATCCGTGGACGGCTGGGAGCGCGCTTTCGTCCTGCATGGGCGGCCGTACAGTGAAACCAGTCTGATGCTGGATCTGTTTACCGAAGGTCATGGGCGGGTGCGCTTGCTGGCAAAAGGCGCGCGCAGCCGCCGCTCCAATCTGAAGGGTTGCCTGCAACCCTTTACCCCCCTGTTAGTGCGCTGGGGCGGCCGCGGCGAAGTGAAAACGCTGCGCAACGCCGAAGCGGTCTCTCTCGGTTTACCCCTCAGCGGCATGATGCTTTACAGCGGCCTGTACGTGAACGAACTGCTGGCGCGCGTGCTGGAGCAGGAAACCAACTACTCGGTGCTGTTCTTCGACTACTTGCAATGCCTGCAGGCGCTGGCGGCGGAAGACAGTTCACCGGAACAGGCGCTGCGCCAGTTCGAGCTGGCCTTGTTGCATCATCTCGGCTACGGCCTCGATTTTCTGCACTGCGCCGGCAGCGGCCTGCCGGTGGATGACGCCATGACCTACCGTTACCGCGAAGAGAAAGGCTTTATCGCCAGCCTGGTGGTGGATCACTACAGCTTCACCGGGCGTGAACTGCGCGCGCTGGCGGAGCGGCAGTTTCCCGATGCCGAGACGCTGCGCGCCGCCAAGCGTTTCACCCGCATGGCGCTGAAACCCTACCTCGGCGGCAAACCGTTAAAGAGCCGCGAACTGTTCCGCCAGTTCGTGCGCAAACAGCCGAATACGCCGGTTGACGACGCCTGACCTTTTCCCCTTTTGCCACCCTGCGCCCGCGTGTAAACTGCTGGCACTGAAAATCGTATTTAGAGGTTGTCATGGCTGATTTGCTGCTGGGCGTCAATATCGATCACATCGCCACGTTACGTAACGCGCGCGGAACCCAATACCCGGATCCGGTTCAGGCGGCATTCGTTGCCGAACAGGCGGGGGCCGACGGCATTACCGTGCATCTGCGCGAAGATCGCCGCCACATCACCGACCGCGACGTGCGCTTGCTGCGCCAGACCATCCAGACGCGCATGAACCTGGAGATGGCGGTGACCGACGAGATGCTGGACATCGCCATTGAGCTGCAGCCGCATTTCTGCTGCCTGGTGCCGGAAAAACGCGAGGAAGTGACCACCGAAGGCGGCCTGGACGTCGCCGGCCAGCTGGACAAAATGAGCGTGGCGGTCGAGCGTCTGGCGCAGGCGGGCATTCTGGTCTCGCTGTTCATCGATCCCGATCATCGCCAGATTGACGCGGCGGTGGCGGTGGGCGCCCCTTATATCGAAATCCACACCGGCGCCTACGCCGAAGCGCAGGGCGAGCTGGCGGTACAGGCCGAGCTGCGCCGCATCGCGGTCGCCGCCGCCTACGCGGCCGAGAAGGGGCTGAAGGTCAACGCCGGCCACGGCCTGACCTACCATAACGTGCAGCCGATCGCCGCGCTGCCGGAAATGCACGAGCTGAACATCGGCCATGCGATTATCGGCCAGGCGGTGATGAGCGGGCTGCCGGCCGCGGTTGCCGACATGAAAGTGTTGATGCGGGAAGCGCGTCGGTAATGGCGGTGCTCGGGCTGGGTACCGACATCGTCGAGATGGCGCGTATCGAAGCGGTGGTGGAGCGCAGCGGCGCTCGTCTGGCGCGCCGGGTGTTGAGCGACGCCGAGTGGGCGCTGTATCAGCAGCACCAGCAGCCGATTCGCTTTCTGGCCAAACGTTTCGCGGTGAAAGAGGCCGCCGCCAAGGCGTTCGGCACCGGCATTCGCAACGGCCTGGCGTTCAACCAGTTCGAGGTGTTCAACGATGCGTTGGGCAAACCGAATATTCGTTTGCACGGCCGCGCTGCCGAGCTGGCGGGGGAGATGGGGGTCACCGCGATCCACGTTTCGCTGGCCGATGAAAGGCGCTATGCCTGCGCGACGGTGATCGTCGAAAGCTGAAAATAGAAAGGGCGCCCTGCGGCGCCCTTGTCAGTCCTGCGGCGGGTTAAATGCGATCGGCGTGGTGCAACACCACGAACTTATCCCACAGCTGCTCATTAGTCTCGCGATGCTGCGGATCGGTAATGATGGTGTTGTCGATGGGGCAGACCTGCTGACAGGTTGGCGTATCGTAATGGCCAACGCACTCGGTGCAGCGGTCGGTATCGATTTGGTAGATCTCATCGCCCATCGAAATTGCCTGGTTCGGGCATTCCGGCTCGCACATGTCGCAGTTGATGCATTTCTTGGTAATCAGCAGTGCCATTGTCAGTTATCTTTCCATCGGTGTGCTCGGGCTGGCGCGCAATCTATCATAGAATCGCCGCGCGGCGGGCGCTTTTTCGTCATCTTACCGCTTAGGGTAACTCAGGCGGGTCATCAGCCAACTGATCGAAATCAACCATTCTCTGTCCGTCAAACACCCAGCGCTTGTCTTCATCCGCCATGCGCATGGTGGGCATCACCTCCGGATAGGCAATCCGTATTCCCGCCTCTTGAGCAAACAGCCCGATAAAATCGAATGCGCTCAAGGGAGCATCAGTGATCTGGTGCTGTCGATCGCGATCGGTCAGCACCAGCAACGGCACCTGATAATTCTGCCGGGTATCGCCGCTGTGGCGCAAAGAACGCTCGCCGCCGATATCCTTATGGGAAAGACCATGATCGGAGAAATAGAACAGTTTAAACGGCGCGCCGTTCTGCTTCAGACGGTGATAAACCTGCTCGATAAAATGGTCTGTCTTGCGATAGGTCGAGAGATAGCAGGCCAGCTCCCTATTCGGCGACTCGACGCTGGGCGCTGCACCGTTAAGCCGCTCGCAAAAGTCGGCGTGCGAGCCCATCAGATGCAACACATACAGATTGCCTTGCCCCTGGCGACGCAATAATTGGTCAAATATCGGCAGCAGCGCATCATCATCAGTGTTACGCGATTGGAAGTCGCCTTTCTTCAGGAAATAATGGCTATCGCTGAACATGGCGATTTTTGATACCGGCGTATCGAATTGTCCGAACATGCCCTGATTGGACAGCCAGTGGGTTTTGAGGCCGGCGGCTTTTGCCAGGGTGATGATATTATCTCCGATGGCAATGTTGTGGCCGTTGCTTAAAGCCAGCGTGCGGGGGAGCGATTCGAACGTATTTGGCGCGGTGGAAATATAATTGCTGTAAAACCGTCCTTTGGCATTATCCAGAAACGGCGTAGTGGACACTGGATAATCAAATAAGGACATATGATCCCTGCGCATACTTTCGCCGACGATAATGACATAGTTTTCATTCGTCGGTGCGCCTGCGGTTATTGACCAAGTGTTCGGCGTTGAAGCGCCGGCGCTTAATTCATCGACCTGCTGTTGGTATTGATGGTAAGCCGAGTAGAGGGATAAAAAGAAGTCAGGCAATTTAAGATTCGCCACGCCGCCATTGAAGGCTCTGGCGACAATGATAACCCCCAGCAAGGCTAGCAAGGGAAGTATTGTTTGTTTTGAAATGGTTTGCCGCCAAATAAATAGGGCGAGAATGGCCAGCATAGCCAGAATGGCGGCAGGCAGCAGATAACAGCTGGCCGGCAGAGTCTGCAAAAACTCCGTTGCTTCTATTAGGTTGGTTTGCAACAGGGCGGACATCACGGCAGTGGAAGGGGCACCGTAAATAACCCCAACCGGCGCATACAGCGCGCACAGCAGAATAAACGGAATAATCAGGCCATATCGGGTAAGCGAATGAATAGATAATAATAGCAAAATAAGCGCAATAAAAAGAATATCAATGCCTTTTCCACCGCTGTATCCCATCGCCTTGATTAGAATCAATGCAGTAATGACATAGAGTAAAAAGGTACGCAGAATCGGATGAGCCACGGAATGCCGTAACTTATCTAAAATAACAGTGTGTGTATTCATAATGATATCGTCAAATAATGCCGTCCATGCACGCTCAATTACTGTTCGACAATTGAGCTGTTCACCGCCCGCACATTATTTTTCGAATGCAGAGAATGGAAATAATTGAACTGGCGGCGTTTTATCGGCCGCCATTATACGCGTCAAACCAACTTTTTCATTAACTGTTCGCTGTGTTTGATGCGATCGCGGGCATGATCGAGATCGTGCTGGATCAGCGCCATAAACAGCAGGTCGGTGAGGGCGAACTGGGCCGTGCTGGAGGAGATGGCCGCGCTGCGGGTGTGGGGTTCTTCGGCGATGGTATAGAGGCAGTGGTCCGCGCGTTGCTGCAGGCCGTTGGGCGAGAAGCTGGTCAGCGCCAGCACCCTGGCGCCGGCCTGGCGCGCTTCTTCCGCCGCCAGATTGATTTCACGCCGCTCGCCGCTGAAGGAGATAGCCAGCAGTAGATCGCGTTTGTCCAGCGCCTGCACCGCCGCCAGCTGGACGTGCATATCCGCTTCGGCCACCGCCATCACGCCAATTTTCAGCAGCTTGAAGGAAAAATCCTTGGCCACCAGCCCGGAGGCACCGATGCCGATCAGCATCACCCGGCGCGCCTGGCGCAGCATGTCCAGCGCCTGGTGCAGCCGCTCTTCGCTGTTGATGTCGAGCGTCGCGCGCAGCGCCGCCTGCTTTTCCGCCAGCAGCTTTTCACCGACGGTTTTCAGCGTATCGCTGCTGAGGATGTGGTTGTGAACGGTCACCACTGGCTCGGCCTGCGGTAGGGCCAGCGTCTCGCTCAGCGCCAGCTTCAGCGCCGGGAAACCTTTATAGCCCAGTTTTTGGGCGAACTTCACCACGCTCGACTGGCTGATGCCGGCCAACTGAGCCAGCTTTTGCGAGCTGAGATGGCGCGCCTGCTCGGCGTTATTCAGCAGAAAGTCCGCCAGCTTGCGGTCGTTTTGCGCCAGTGTCGGATACATCTGGCGAATGCGCAGAAGGGTACTCATTGTTCTTTCCCTGGAAACCAGCGGCCATTTTGCCATGCAGAGGGCGAAAACGCGCGGTGAAAATTTTTGTGAGCTCACCGTTAAAATAGCAAATAGCGCTCGCTTTGTTGAATAAAATATTCAAATATTGATTTAATTTTGTGAATTAAAAATTCAAAGGTGAACAGATGAACTTAGGCGCACTGGTATCGGAAACCCGCAACCCGGCCACCATGGGGCTGGATGAAATGTCGACGCTGGACATGGTCCGTTGCTTTAACCAGGAAGATCGCAAGGTGCCGGAGGCGATTGAACAGGTGTTGCCGGCGATCGCGCAGGCGGTCGATTTGGCCGCGGCGGCGTTGAAGGCCGGCGGCCGGTTGATTTATTTGGGCGCCGGCACCAGCGGCCGCCTGGGCGTATTGGACGCCTCTGAGTGCCCGCCGACCTTCGGCGTGCCGCACGGCGTGGTGGTAGGGCTAATCGCCGGCGGGCCGGGCGCGCTGCTCAAAGCGGTGGAGGGGGCGGAAGATGACGAGGCCCTGGGTGAAGCCGATCTCCGGGCGCTGAACCTCACCGCCGTCGATATGGTGGTGGGGCTGGCGGCCTCGGGGCGTACGCCCTACGTGATCGGCGCACTGCGCTATGCGCGCGGGCTGGGCTGCCCGACGGCGGCCATCTCCTGCAACCCGGATTCGCCGATTGCGCACGAAGCACAGGTGGCGATTTCGCCGGTGGTGGGGCCGGAGGCGCTGACCGGCTCAACGCGCCTGAAATCCGGCACCGCGCAGAAACTGGTACTCAACATGCTGTCGACCGGTGCGATGGTCAAACTGGGCAAGGTCTACCAGAACCTGATGGTGGACGTGAAGGCTACCAACGTCAAACTGGTGGATCGCGCCTGCCGCATCGTGATGGAGGCCACCGGCGTCGAACGCGCTCAGGCGGAAGCGGCGCTGGCGCAGACCGGCTTTGAGGTTAAACCGGCGATCCTGATGATTTTAGCCGGCGTCAGCGCCGATGAGGCGCAGCAGCGGCTGCAGCGGCACGATGGCTACCTGCGCGCGGCGCTGGCGCGTTAATTCACGGTGGGGGCTGCGATGGACAAGACAACGGCATTGGCGACACAGATCCTGGCGGGCGTGGGGGGCGAGGGCAATATCCTCAAACTGGAAAACTGCATGACGCGGGTGCGCGTCGAGGTCAGCGATGAGCAGCGCCTGGATCTGGCCGCCCTCAAGCAGCTGCCGGGGGTGAAGGGCTATATCAAACAGGGTGAACAGCATCAGTTTATCGTCGGTCCGGGCGCCGCCGCCAAGGTGGTGGACGCCATGCGCGGGCTGTTGAGCGGTGATGCGCAGCCCGTTGCCGCCGTCGGTGACGCCGCCCGCACCAAGGCGCAGGCCAAGCAAAAATACGCTGCGCCGATGAGCGGCGCGCTGAAAAAGCTGGCCGATGTCTTTATTCCGCTGATCCCGGCATTTATCGCCTCGGGCCTGATCACCGGCATCATCAACCTGCTGAAACGGCCCGACATCGCCGGCCAGCTGGCGGTGGACTACCCGAACGTGCTGGGGCTGCTGGCGATCTTCGGCAGCGCGGTGTTCGCCATTATGAACATTCTGGTTGGGGTCAACGCCGCGCGGGTGTTTGGCGGTTCGCAGGCGATGGGCGGCGTGATGGCCGGCATTCTCTCCAGTCCGGCGCTGGCGCAGATCACCCTGTTCGGGGAGGCGCTGCAGCCGGGGCGCGGCGGGGTGATCGCCGTATTGTTGGTGGTGGCGTTGATGTGCTGGGTGGAGAAGCGCCTGCGCACGCTGTTGCCGGAGTCGGTCGAACTGATCCTTAACCCATTGCTGACCACGCTGGTCACCGCCTCATTGGCGATCCTGATCCTGCAGCCGCTCGGGGGGGTTATTTCCGATGCCATCGCCCACGGCGCCAATCTGGCGATCGACAAGGGCGGGCTGCTGGTGGGGGCGTTGCTCTCGGGGCTGTTCCTGCCGCTGGTGCTCTCCGGCCTGCATCAGGGGCTGGTGCCGATCCACGTCGAGCTGGTGCAGGCGCACGGTTCCAACCCGCTTTTGCCGATCCTGGCGATGGCCGGTGTCGGTCAGGTGGGGGCGGCGCTGGCGGTGCTGCTGAAAACCCGCAACGCGCGGCTGAAGAAGGTGATCAAAGGGGCGTTGCCGGTCGGCATTCTCGGCATCGGCGAGCCGCTGATCTTCGGGGTGACGTTGCCGCTGGGCCGGCCGTTTATCGGCGCCTGCCTTGGCGGTGCGGTCGGCGGTGCGCTCATCAGCTACTGGAAGGTGGCGACGGTCATCACCTTCGGCATTTCGGGGCTGCCTTTGGCGTTGACCATCGTCTCAGGTAAGGTGATGTTGTATCTGGCGGGGATGCTGATTACGATTATCGCCGGTTTTCTCTTCACCTGGATGATGGGGTTCGACGATCCCGAGGAGTAGCGTTTGAGCGACAAGCAGCAACAACCGGCCGCAGAGGGGCGCCGCGTGGTCTTTTTCGATCTGGACGGCACCCTGCATCAGGAGGATATGTTCGGCAGTTTTTTGCGCTTTCTGCTGCGCCGCCTACCGCTGAACCTGCTGCTGGTAATACCGCTGCTGCCGCCGATCGGGTTGGCGCTGCTGCTGCTGGGGCGCGCAGCGCGCTGGCCGATGAGCCTGCTGCTGTGGGCGATTACTTTCGGGCGTTCTGAAGCGACGCTGAAGGCGCTGGAGCGGCAGTTTATCGAGGCTTTCCGCCAGAAGGTGACCGCGTTTCCGGTGGTGCAAATGCGGCTGCGGCAGTATCTGGAGGAGCACGATGCCGAAGTGTGGCTGATTACCGGCTCGCCGGAACGGCTGGTGGAGCAGGTGTATCACGATTCGGCGTTTCTGCCGCGGGTGCGGTTGATCGGCAGCCGCATCACGCGCCGCTGCGGCGGTTGGGTCTTGACCCTGCGCTGCCTGGGGGCGCAGAAAGTGGTGCAGCTGGAACAGCGGCTCGGCGCGCCGCTGCAGCTGTACAGCGGTTACAGCGACAGCAAGCAGGATAATCCGCTGCTGTTCTTTTGCGAGCACCGCTGGCGGGTGAGCAAGCAGGGCGAGCTGCAGCAGCTGGAATAAACCAAGGGCGGAGAATTCCGCCCTTTGTTGCTCTTATCGGTACCGCGATCAGTCGTCGCTCACGTCGTGCGGCTTGCGCCCCAGCTGCCAAATCTTTTCTGCATAATGCCCCAACGCCCACAGGCTCAGCCCGAGCAGCGCGAAGAAAATCGTCTTCGGCATGCTGTCCCAGAAAAACTCGAACAAACGGGTATACAGGTTGATGCCGAGGAAGGTCAGCCCGAAACCGCGCAGCATGGCGTCGTCATGCTTCAGCCCCAGCCAGATGGCGGCGAGGGCGGCCAGCCCGAACAGCAGGCTCCAGTGGAACAGCTCGATCTGGCGCGCGCGGTACCAGCTGTCGAGATCGCCGTAGTTGCCGAAGATAGACAGCAGCCACAGGGCGATGAACAGGTACAGCAGCCCCATCGCCAGCGACACCCGCTGCAGGCCGCGCTGCGCCAACAGCGGCCGCAGCAGCAATGCGGCGGCGATCAGCATCGCGCCAAAGGCGATAAAGCGAATCGGATAACTCATGCCGAGCCAGTAGGCGCCCCAGCCGGACAGGTAGCCGGTCTCGGCGCCGAAGGCATTGCCGAGCGACAGCAGGGCGAACCACCACACCAGCCCGGAGCGGCTGAGCCAGCCGATCGCGCCGTACAGCAGCGCGGCGACCAGCAGCAGTACGGAAACCCGGCCGCTGCCGTTATCCAGCCAGACCCCCAACTGCCATAAGGCGCAGGCGGTAAGTAACACGGCGACAAACAATGCCGCCTCGTTGCCGTAACGTTTTTCCGGGTGCCGTTGGCGGCGGCGCAGCGCCCAGACATAGGCCAGCGCCGCGAGTACGCCGGCGATCGCCATGCGCACCGGCGCGTCGAAGCGGAACAGTCCGCTCAGCCATGCAAGCAGTTCGCTGTCGGCGAACAGGCTGGTGACGGCGATCAGTAGCGAGGCCAGCGCGGCGAGAAACGCATAGCGCGCCAGCCGCCGCCAGTCGAAAGGTTGCACGTCCACATGCTGCAGCAGTTGCTGCCGTTGTTCGGGCGTCATGGCGCCTTCCCCAACCCAGCCGTCCAGCACCTTGCGCACCACGACGGCGTTCTTTTTACTGAGTTTCATGCTTCTTGTCCCTGAATCACATGCCGATTCGGCCAGTATAGCCATTGGCGGGCGGCTACGACAAAGGAGGGCTAGTGTGTATAATGCCCGCCGCAAAAGCGCACGAGGAATTATGCGATGACTGAATATAACGATGAGTACTGGATGCGTCAGGCATTGCAGCTGGCCCTGCGCGCGCAGGAAGAGGGCGAGGTGCCGGTGGGTGCGCTGCTGGTGCTGGACAATCAGGTCATCGGCGAGGGCTGGAACCGGCCGATCGGCCGCCACGATCCTACCGCACACGCCGAGATCATGGCGCTGCGCCAGGGCGGCGCGGTGCTGCAAAACTATCGCCTGCTGAACGCCACGCTGTACGTCACGCTGGAGCCCTGCGTGATGTGCGCCGGCGCGATGGTGCACAGCCGCATCCGCCGGTTGGTGTATGGCGCCGCCGACGAGAAAACCGGCGCGGCCGGTTCGCTGGTGGACATTTTGCGCCATCCGGGCATGAATCATCAGGTGGAGATCGTCTCAGGCGTGCTGGCGGACGAATGCGCCGCCACCCTGAGCAATTTCTTCCGCCTGCGCCGCGAACAGAAAAAAGCGCTCAAGCTGGCGCAGCGGGCGGCGGATAAGCCGGAATAATCAGTAGTTGAGTGCCAGTTCCGGCATCACCGTCGGGTAGCCTTTCCCCAACGCCTCCTGCTCGGCGGCCGCTTGCGCCGCCTTTCTCTCTTTTTCCTGCAGATAGCCCACCAGGCTGACCTGATAGCGGCGGATGTTTTCTACATAGTTGTAGGCTTCACGCCCGCGCGCATAGCCGTAGGTCAGCTGCGGGTAGTAGCGCTTTTGGCTGAGCATCGGCAGGCGCTGTTTGACGTCGACCCAGCTGTCCGGGTTGCCTTTTTGCGTCTTGGTCAGCTTGCGCGCGTCCAGCATATGGCCCCAGCCCATGTTGTAGGCCGCCAGCGAGAACCAGATGCGCTCGTCTTCCGGCACGCTGTCCGGCACCTTGGCCATCAGCCGCTGCAGGTAAAGGGCGCCGCCCTGAATGCTCTCTTCCGGATCGAGGCGATCGTTGACCCCCAGGCCGTCGGCGGTGGCGCGGGTCAGCATCATCAGGCCGCGCACGCCGGTGGGTGAGGTGGCCTGCGGATTCCAGTGCGATTCCTGATAGGCGATGGCAGCCAGCAGCTTCCAGTCGATCTCGTTGGCGTACTTCTCGAACAGCGGGCGGAAGTTGGGCAGCACCGAATCGATGGCCGACAGGAAGGTTTTGGTGTCCACATAGTCGAAGCTGCCGACGTGGCCGAGGTATTTCTCTTCCAGCCGCGCCAGGGTGCCGTCGTCCACCATCTGGCTATAGAAGTCCAACATCGCCGCGTACAGGCTGTCGTCGCCGTCGCGTTTCAGGTACCAGGTGACCGGTTCTTCGTCGGTGACGTCGAACGCTACCGCCAGCTGTGGATGGATGCGCTGCAGCAGCGCGATGGTCACCGAATCGCCGAGGGTGTAATCCAGCTTGCCGTCGGCCACCCGTTCCAGCAGCTCTTTGGAGGTGAGATCGCTGGAGGACTCCCAGGCGAGATCCGGGTA
Organism: Serratia sp. CY76391; assembly: GCF_052166695.1. Lineage (NCBI taxonomy): Bacteria > Pseudomonadati > Pseudomonadota > Gammaproteobacteria > Enterobacterales > Yersiniaceae > Serratia > Serratia sp. CY76391. The sequence continues at coordinate 178,992 of NZ_JBJNOJ010000010.1, read as the reverse complement.
TTTATCCTGCTTGAGCTGTTTTAGCGTGCTGACGTGCGCGGAACCGGAGGCGACCGCCAGCTTGCCTTTGATGTCGGCGAAGCTTTTCGGCCGCGGGGTGCCCAGCCGGTACACCAGCTGTTGGGAAACGGAGTAGTAGGCCGGGCCGGTGCGCGCGCGGCTGAGGCGCTCCTGATTGTAGATCAGGCCCGCCGCCAGCAGGTCGGCGTCGTCGTCGTCCAGATCGTCGAACAGGTCATTGATGTTCTGATGGGGGATCACCACCAGCTTCACCCCGAGGTAGTTGGCGAAGCGCTTGGCCAGTTCGTAGTCGAGCCCACCCGGCCCTTGCTTGGTGTTGAAATAGGTCAGCGGTGAATTCAGCGTGCTGATACGCAACTCGCCGCGGGAAATGATCTCCTGGAGTTGCCCGCCCTGGCCGCTGCGCCAGGTGATGTTGGGCCACAGCGCGAGAGCCAGAAGCAGAGTGACAACGCCGATGAGGATGTAGTTTATTTTAAGACGTTTCAAATAGTTATCCAGTGGTGGCACAGGTACACCGGCGACGACAACCGCGACTTTTCTCATGGTTAAATCACCAGTGCGGGGGGCATTTTGCGCAACAAAACGCCAGTGTGCAACTTTATTGACACGTTATGACAATTCGACGGTGCGGCATGCTTTTATCAATAATCCCTACGCAAACGGTTTCGTCGGCGCCGAGGATTCTCTATAATGACGCGCGTTTTCCCCTGTTGCGCCCAATGAAGCGTCTTATCCTTCGCTTCGAAGACGAGAGAACTTTGATTATGGAAATTCTGCGTGGTTCGCCCGCTTTATCGGCTTTTCGCATTACCAAACTGCTGTCCCGCTGCCAGGACGCTCACCTGCCCGTCAGTGATATCTACGCCGAGTACGTCCACTTTGCCGATGTCAGCGCACCGCTAAGTGCCGAAGAACACGCCAAGCTTCAGCGTCTGCTCAAGTACGGTCCTTCTCTCGCCGAACACGCTCCCGAAGGCCGGTTGTTGCTGGTTACGCCGCGTCCGGGCACCATTTCTCCCTGGTCTTCCAAAGCCACCGACATCGCCCACAACTGCGGCTTGCAACAGGTGCTGCGCCTGGAACGCGGCCTGGCGTTCTACGTCAAGGCGCCCGAGCTGACGGAAACCCAGTGGCGCCAACTCGCCGCGTTGTTGCACGATCGCATGATGGAAACCGTCTTCAGCGAGCTGCAACAGGCTGAACAGCTGTTCGCGCACCATCAGCCGGCGCCGTATCAGTCGGTCGACGTGCTGGGCGCAGGGCGCGCCGCGCTGGAGCAAGCCAACGTCCGGCTCGGCCTGGCGCTGGCGCAGGACGAGATCGACTACCTGCTGAATGCCTTTACCGGTTTGGGGCGCAACCCGACGGATATCGAACTCTATATGTTCGCGCAGGCCAACTCTGAGCACTGCCGCCACAAGATTTTCAACGCCGACTGGATCATCGACGGCGAGCAGCAACCTAAATCGCTGTTCAAGATGATCAAGAACACCTATGAGCAGACGCCGGACTACGTGCTGTCGGCGTATAAAGACAACGCCGCCGTGATGGAAGGCTCACAGGTCGGCCGCTTCTTCGCCGCGCCGGACAACGGCACGTACGATTACCATCAGGAAGACGCGCACATCCTGATGAAGGTGGAAACTCACAACCACCCGACGGCGATCTCGCCGTGGCCGGGCGCCGCGACCGGCTCCGGCGGCGAGATCCGCGACGAGGGCGCCACCGGCCGCGGCGCCAAGCCGAAGGCCGGCCTGGTGGGCTTCTCGGTGTCCAACCTGCGTATTCCCGGCTTTGAACAGCCGTGGGAGCAGGACTTCGGCAAGCCGGAACGCATCGTCACCGCGCTGGACATCATGACCGAAGGCCCGCTGGGCGGCGCGGCGTTCAACAACGAATTCGGTCGCCCGGCGCTGCTGGGCTACTTCCGTACCTATGAAGAGCGCGTCAACAGCCATAACGGCGTCGAGCTGCGCGGCTACCACAAACCGATCATGCTGGCGGGCGGCATCGGCAACATCCGCGCCGATCACGTGCAGAAAGGGGAAATCACCGTCGGCGCCAAGCTGGTGGTGCTGGGCGGCCCGGCGATGAATATCGGCCTGGGCGGCGGCGCGGCGTCCTCGATGGCGTCCGGCCAGTCCGATGCCGATCTGGACTTCGCTTCGGTGCAGCGCGACAACCCGGAAATGGAACGCCGCTGTCAGGAAGTGATCGACCGCTGCTGGCAGCTGGGCGACCAGAACCCGATCCTGTTTATCCATGACGTCGGCGCCGGCGGCCTGTCCAACGCCATGCCGGAGCTGGTGAGCGACGGCGGCCGCGGCGGCCGTTTCGAACTGCGCGACATCCTCAACGACGAGCCGGGCATGAGCCCGCTGGAAGTGTGGTGCAACGAATCGCAGGAACGTTACGTGATGGCGATCGCACCGGCGCAGATGGCGCAGTTCGACGAGATCTGCCGCCGCGAGCGCGCGCCTTATGCGGTGATCGGCGAAGCGACCGAAGAACAGCACCTGACGCTGAACGACCGCCACTTCGACAACCAACCGATCGACATGCCGCTGGACGTGCTGCTCGGCAAAACGCCGAAGATGACCCGCGACGTCACCCGTCTGCAGGCGCAGGGCCAGGCGGTGCAACGTGGGGACATCACGCTGGCCGACGCGGTGAAGCGCGTGCTGCATCTGCCGGCCGTCGCGGAGAAAACCTTCCTGATCACCATCGGCGACCGCACCGTCACCGGCATGGTGGCGCGTGACCAAATGGTCGGCCCGTGGCAGATCCCGGTGGCCGACTGTGCGGTCACCACCGCCAGCCTGGACAGCTATTACGGCGAGGCGATGTCGATCGGCGAACGCGCGCCGGTGGCGCTGCTGGACTTCGCCGCCTCCGGCCGCCTGGCGGTCGGGGAAGCGCTGACCAACCTGGCTGCCACGGAAATCGGCAGCCTGAAGCGCGTGAAGCTGTCCGCCAACTGGATGGCCGCCGCCGGCCACCCGGGTGAAGACGCCGGCCTGTACGAAGCGGTGAAAGCGGTGGGCGAAGAGCTGTGCCCGGCGCTGGGCATCACCATTCCGGTGGGCAAAGACTCCATGTCGATGAAAACCCGCTGGCAGGAAGGCGACGAACAGCGCGAAATGACCTCGCCGCTGTCGCTGGTCATCACCGCCTTTGCCCGCGTGGAAGACGTGCGCCATACCGTGACGCCGCAATTGCGCACCGATAAGGGCGACAGCGCGCTGCTGTTGATCGACCTGGGCAACGGCCATAACGCGCTGGGTGCCACCGCGCTGGCGCAGGTTTATCGCCAACTGGGCGACAAACCGGCCGATGTGCGCGATGTCGCGCAGCTGGCGGGCTTCTTCAACGCCATGCAGCAGCTGGTGGCCGATCGCGCGCTGCTGGCTTATCACGACCGCGCCGACGGCGGCCTGCTGGTGACGCTGGCGGAGATGGCCTTTGCCGGTCACTGCGGCGTAGAGGTTAACCTCGATGGCCTCGGCGACGATGCGCTGGCGGTGCTGTTCAACGAAGAGCTGGGCGCGGTGATCCAGGTGAGCGCCGAACGTCTCGACGAGGTGAAGCAGGCGTTCGCTCAGCATGGGCTGACCGACAACGTGCATCAGATCGGCAGCGCGCAGGCCGGCGATCGTTTCGTCATCAACCAACATGGCAAGGCGTTGTACAGCGAAAGCCGTAATACGCTGCGCACCTGGTGGGCGGAAACCACCTGGCAGATGCAGCGCCTGCGCGACAACCCGGCGTGCGCCGATCAGGAACATCAGGCCAAGCAGGATGAACAAGATCCCGGCCTGAACGTGAAGCTGACCTTCGCACCCGAGGAAGACATCGCCGCGCCGTATATCGCCAAGGGCGCTCGCCCGAAAGTGGCGGTGTTGCGCGAGCAGGGGGTGAACTCCCACGTTGAAATGGCGGCGGCGTTCCACCGCGCCGGCTTTGACGCGGTGGACGTGCACATGAGCGATCTGCTGGCCGGGCGCCGCGATCTGCAGGACTTCCACACGCTGGTGGCCTGTGGCGGCTTCTCTTACGGCGACGTCCTGGGCGCCGGCGAAGGCTGGGCGAAGTCTATCCTGTTCAACGAGCGGGTGCGCGACGAGTTTGAAGCGTTCTTCCACCGTCCGCAGACGCTGGCGCTGGGCGTGTGCAACGGCTGCCAGATGATGTCCAACCTGCGTGAGCTGATCCCGGGCGCCGAACACTGGCCGCGCTTCGTGCGTAACCTGTCGGATCGCTTCGAGGCGCGCTTCAGCCTGGTGGAAGTGGCGGCCAGCCCGTCGCTGTTCATGCAGGGCATGACCGGTTCGCGCATGCCGATCGCCGTTTCCCACGGTGAAGGGCACGTCGAAGTGCGTGATGCGGCGCATCTGGCGGCGTTGGAAAGCCACGGCCTGGTGGCGCTGCGTTTCGTCAATAACGCCGGTCAGGTGACGGAAGCTTACCCGGCCAACCCGAACGGCTCGCCGAACGGCATTACCGCCGTGACCAGTGCCAACGGGCGCGCCACGGTGATGATGCCGCACCCGGAGCGCGTGTTCCGCACCGTCAGCAACTCCTGGCACCCGGAAGAGTGGGGCGAGGACAGCCCGTGGATGCGTATGTTCCGCAACGCCCGTAAGCAGCTGGGCTAAAAACGGCCACCACCGTACAGAGGGCGCAAGTAATTGCGCCCTTTTTTATGGCCGGCGTTCGCCGTCTGGCGGCAGTGTCTGCATTTTGCGACAAGCGCTGGTTTGTTTGTCGCCAAATGGAGACGTTTAACTTATTGATTTTATTGTGGGTGAGCAGGTTTGACTTTAGTTGTCTGCATTTGGCGACAGCACGGCGTTTTTTTCATCGCTCATCAGTGCGTAATGGGTGAGGGGATTTGCTGATGTGATTTTATTTTTAAATAAAATCATTGCTTTATGATTTTTATTGCAAAACTGGCACGCTACGTGCATTATTCTCGGCGGCTGCTCATTCACCTTTTTATGACGGCGCCGTAATTAGACGGCAAATCGCCTCATAAGCCTCCGAATGATGCCAAAGAAATGGTGCCTATCGTCCAACCAAACCGATAACAGACCGCGCAAGCGGCTTTATCAAGCATCGGGCGACACGTGGAGTGAGGCACCGCCTGTATCCAACTGTGATGAAGGGTTCATCAATCCTGGATACTTACGGATGCTATTCGTCCTGTTCGATGCCAGCCGCTGCGCTACATCACCCTGGGGACGAGGTTTAAGGGCATCCACACTTTCCTTGCGTTGGGGCAAGTTTCTTGCCCCGATGTCAATTCTCAACGCTGCGCTTATGCCCGTTTCGTTGCCTATGCCCTCGAACGCAGACGCTATCCCCACACTCTCGTTTTCGCGCCGGTTGATGTTACCGGGGCCGCATGCCGTCGGCAGGCCAGGCCTATGGGCGCGCTTCGCCGATCCCGCGGCTTTTTCCTTGCGCGTTCAGGATTCTCCCCTGCCGGGCTTTTCTCTTTCCGGCGAGTCAGTTAGCATCGTGACAGAGCTGAGAGAATGAGATGATTTCGTTGAAAAAATGGCGTTTATTCCCCCGTTCGCTGCGGCAATTGGTGCTGCTGGCCTTCCTGTTGGTGCTGCTGCCGCTGTTGGTGCTGGCCTATCAAGCCTACCAGAGCCTGGATCACCTCAGCGCGCAGGCGGCGGACATCAACCGCACCACGCTGGTGGACGCGCGGCGCAGCGAGGCGATGACCAGCGTGGCGCTGGAGATGGAGCGCAGCTATCGTCAGTACTGCGTGCTGGTCGATCCTACGTTGCAGAAGCTGTACCAGAACCAGCGCAAACAGTATTCGCAGATGCTGGACGCCCACGCGCCGATCCTGCCGGACGAACGTTATTACCAAACGCTGCGTCAGTTGCTGACCCAGCTGGCGGCGATCAAATGCCATAACAGCGGGCCGGACCAAGAGGCCTCGGCCCTGCTCGAATCGTTCTCCCGTTCCAACGCCGAAATGGTGCAGGCCACGCGCGCGGTGGTGTTCTCGCGCGGCCAGCAGCTGCAGCAGGCCATCGCCGAGCGCGGCCAGTTCTTCGGCTGGCAGGCGCTGCTGTTGTTCCTGGTCAGCGTGCTGCTGGTGGTGCTGTTTACCCGCATGATCATCGGGCCGGTCAAGGCCGTGGAACGGATGATCAATCGCCTGGGGGAAGGGCGCGCGCTGGGTAGCACCGCGTCGTTCAAAGGGCCGCGCGAGCTGCGTTCGCTGGCGCAGCGCATCATTTGGCTGAGCGAACGGTTGGCGTGGCTGGAGTCGCAGCGCCACGAGTTCTTGCGCCATATCTCGCACGAGTTGAAAACGCCGCTGGCCAGCATGCGTGAAGGTACCGAACTGCTGGCAGACGAAGTGGCGGGGCCGCTGACCTCCGATCAAAAAGAGGTGGTGGCGATCCTCGACAACAGCAGCCGTCATCTGCAACAGCTGATTGAACAACTGCTGGATTACAACCGCAAACTGGCCGACGGCCCGGCGGAACACGAGAACGTCGAGCTGCGTGAGATGGTCGATTTGGTGGTCGCCGCGCACAGTTTGCCGGCGCGGGCGAAGATGATTTCCACCGAAATCGCCCTGGGGGCGGAAATCTGCTGGGCAGAGCCTACGCTATTAATGCGCGTGCTGGATAATCTCTACTCCAATGCGGTGCACTACGGCAAGGAATCCGGTAACATTTGGATCCGCAGCCGTCAGGTTGGACAACGGGTGCAAATCGACGTCGCCAATACCGGCACGCCGATCCCCGAGGCTGAAAGAGCCATGATTTTCGAGCCTTTTTTCCAGGGTAGTCACCAGCGAAAAGGGGCGGTAAAAGGAAGCGGACTGGGGTTGAGCATCGCTCAGGACTGTATCCGTCGCATGCGCGGTGAGCTGCAACTGGCGACGGTCGCCGGTGCAGACGTCTGCTTCCGCATTGAACTGCCGTTAACCGCCGAGAATGAATAAATAATGTACACATGGTCTAAGCGCCTTCGTCTTTCACAGACCGAACGTTCACCGCGTGCCGTGCACAGAGCGCCGCTCGGCAAACGCCCGATCAGCTGGTTGGGCGCCGTTTTCTTTATGCCGCTGTTGCTGGCGGGCTGCGTCGATCGCGCGGTCAGCGGCGGCCTGAGCGCTCAGCAGCAAGAAGCGATCCCGGATACCAAGGTGATCGATTACCGCACCGCGGCCTGCGATACCCTGTGGCAGTTGGGCGACAAGGACGCGCTGGATAACGCGCTCTATTGGCTGCGTGCGATGGACTGCGCCGATCGCATCGGCTCAACCCAGGCGCGCGCGCTGGCGAAAACGGTGCCTGGCGACAGCTGGTCCGGCGTTTTCAAACAGAGCATTCTGCTGGGGAGCGCACAGCCGACCTCCGGCGAACGCCGCCAGATGATCGACAGGATCAACAGCTACCGGATGGAGTTTCCCGGTTCGCTGCGTCCACTGACGCAGCTGTGGCGCCAGCAGCAGATGCTGCAGATCACGCTGTTCGATGAGAAAGCGCGTTATCAGCATCTGCAGGAAAGCAGCGACAGTCAGATCGATTCGCTGCGCCAGAGCCAGGCGCGCTTGCAATCGCAGCTGCAGGACACCTCGCGCAAGCTGGAAAACCTGACCGACATCGAGCGCCAGCTCTCATCGCGCAAGCAGTTGCAAGGGGAAATACCGGACAACGGCACAGGCTCGCAAAAGGGCGAAGCCGCCGGTAAAAATGGCGCGGCCGCGAAAGGGGCTGAGCCGCAGGACGAACCGGAAAAGGGCACTGCGCTGCCGGTTGAACCGGAAGACACCTATACGCCGCACCCTGCCAATAAGGAGTCCCACGCGCAATGACCGCTCGCAAACCGGCCAACCTGTTATTGGTTGACGACGATCCCAGCCTGCTGAAGCTGCTGGGCATGCGCCTGACCAGCGAAGGTTTTCACGTCACCACCGCCGAAAGCGGCCAGGAAGCGCTGCGCCTGCTGGCGCGCGAACAGATCGATCTGGTGATCAGCGATCTGCGCATGGATGAGATGGACGGCATGGCGCTGTTCGCCGAGATCCAAAAACATCAGCCGGGCATGCCGGTGATCATTCTCACCGCGCACGGTTCGATTCCCGATGCGGTGGCCGCCACCCAGCAGGGGGTGTTCAGCTTTCTCACCAAACCGGTGGATCGCGATGCGCTGTACAAGGCCATCGACGAGGCGCTCGCGCTGTCGGCCAGCCCGGCCGGCGACGATGCCTGGCGGGAAGACATCGTCACCCGCAGTCCGTTGATGCTGCGCCTGCTGGAGCAGGTGAAAATGGTGGCGCAGTCCGACGTCAGCGTATTGATCAACGGCCAGAGCGGCACCGGTAAAGAGGTGGTGGCGCAGGCGATCCACGCGGCCAGTCCGCGCGCCAGCAAGGCGTTCATCGCCATCAACTGCGGCGCGCTGCCGGAGCAACTGCTGGAGTCCGAACTGTTCGGCCACGCCAAGGGCGCCTTTACCGGCGCGGTCAGCAGCCGCGAAGGGCTGTTCCAGGCGGCGGCGGGCGGCACGCTGTTCCTCGACGAGATCGGCGATATGCCGCTGTCGCTGCAGGTGAAGCTGCTGCGCGTGCTGCAGGAGCGCAAGGTGCGGCCGCTCGGCAGCAATCGCGATCTGGACATCGACGTGCGCATCATCTCCGCCACCCACCGCGATCTGCAAAAGGCGATGGCGAAGAACGAGTTCCGCGAAGATCTCTACTACCGCCTCAACGTGGTGAACCTGAAGATCCCGGCGCTCAACGAGCGCGCCGAAGATATCCCGCTGCTGGCCAATCACCTGTTGCGCGAAGCGGCTCAGCGGCACAAGCCGTTCGTGCGCAGCTTCTCGACCGACGCCATGAAGCGGCTGATGACCGCCAGCTGGCCGGGCAACGTGCGTCAGCTGGTCAACGTCATCGAGCAGTGCGTGGCGCTGACCTCGGCGCCGGTGATCAGCGAAGCGTTGGTGGAGCAGGCGCTGGAAGGGGAAAATACCGCGCTGCCGACCTTTGCCGAAGCGCGTAACCAGTTCGAGTTGCATTACCTGCGCAAGCTGCTGCAGATCACCAAGGGCAACGTGACCCAGGCCGCGCGCATGGCGGGCCGCAACCGCACCGAGTTTTACAAATTGCTGTCGCGCCACGAGCTGGACGCCAACGATTTTAAAGAATGACAGTTTCCCGCCGGCGCCTGCCACGCAGGTTCTCAACAAATCCGGCGGAATGATTTACACTCCGTTCTCTTTGCCGCGGCGCGCCCCGGCGTAGAGCACCATGGAACGTATTAAGCGGGATCGTACACAAATGAGCAGATCACTTTCCATCGCCCTGGCCCAGCTGAACCTGCTGGTCGGCGACATTGAAGGCAACACCGAACGCATGTTGCAAATCGTGCAGGAGCAGCAGAAGGCGGGAGCCGATCTGGTCATGTTCAGCGAACTGGCGCTGTCCGGCTACCCGCCGGAAGACCTGCTGTATCGCAATGATTTCTATGAGCGCTGCGATGCGCAGCTGCTGCGCCTGCAGCAGGCCTCCGCCGAGACGGCGATCCTGGTCGGCCACCCGTGGCGCGAAGGCGACAAGCTGTACAACGCGCTGTCGCTGTTCGCCGAAGGCCGCCTGCTGACCCGCTACTTCAAGCAGCAGTTGCCGAACTACGGCGTGTTCGATGAGAAGCGCTATTTCCACGCCGGCAACGACACCTGCGTGGTGGCGCTGAAAGGCTACCGTCTGGGGCTGCTGATCTGCGAAGATCTGTGGTTCCCTGAGCCGATCGACGCCGCCAAGGCGGCCGGCGCGGAGATTATCCTGTCGATCAACGCCTCGCCGTATAATCGCGAAAAACCGTATATCCGCAAAACGCTGATGGCCGGCCACTGCCAGCGCACTCAACTACCGCTGGTGTACCTCAACCAGGTCGGCGGCCAGGATGAGCTGATCTTCGACGGCTGCTCCAAGGTCTTCGACGCCGCCGGCACCATGACTCACCGTCTGGCGGCCTTCGACGAGCAGGTGACCCGCCTGGAATTCAACGAGCTGGATGTGGTGCCGATGGCCGATCCGGCCGCTGAGCTGCCGCAGCTGGCGCAGGTGTACCAGGCGCTGGTGCTGGCGGTGCGCGACTACGTGACCAAAAACGGCTTTAAAGGCGCGGTGCTGGGGCTGTCCGGCGGCATCGACTCGGCGCTGACGCTGGCGATCGCCGTGGATGCGTTGGGCAAAGACAAGGTGCAGGCGCTGATGATGCCATTCCGCTACACCGCGGATATCAGCATCGCCGACGCCAAGGAAGAGGCGGAAATCCTCGGCGTGGAGTTCGATATTGTCTCCATCGAACCGATGTTCGACGCCTTTATGGGCCAGCTGTCGCCGATGTTCGCCGGCACCGAGCGCGACACCACCGAAGAGAACCTGCAGGCGCGTTGCCGCGGGGTGGTGCTGATGGCGCTGTCCAACAAGCGCCGCAGCATCGTGCTGACCACCGGCAACAAGAGCGAAATGGCGGTGGGTTACGCCACGCTGTACGGCGATATGGCCGGCGGTTTCGACGTGCTGAAGGACGTGCCGAAAACGCTGGTGTTCAAGCTGTCTGAATACCGTAACACCGTCTCCTACGTGATCCCGCAGCGGGTGATCGATCGCCCGCCGTCCGCCGAGCTGGCGCCGGATCAGGTCGATCAGGACAGCCTGCCGCCGTACGATATCCTGGATGCGATCCTGGAAGGTTACGTCGAGCGCGACAAGTCGGTCGCCGATCTGGTGGCCGAAGGCTTCGATGAAGCGATCGTGCGCAAGGTGATCCGCCTGGTGGACATCAACGAATACAAGCGGCGTCAGGCCGCCGTCGGGCCGCGCATCACCGCCCGTAACTTCGGCAAAGACCGCCGCTACCCCATCACATCCGGTTTTGGCCGCAAAAATTGGTAAAAGGAAAGAAGATGAAAAAGATCGACGCGATTATCAAGCCGTTCAAACTGGATGACGTCCGCGAAGCGCTGGCCGAAGTGGGCATCACCGGCATGACGGTCACCGAAGTCAAAGGCTTCGGCCGCCAGAAGGGCCACACCGAGCTGTACCGCGGCGCCGAATACATGGTTGACTTTCTGCCTAAGGTGAAGATCGAGATCGTGGTTGCCGACGACATCGTCGACACCTGCGTGGAAACCATCATGCAAACCGCGCAGACCGGCAAGATCGGCGACGGCAAAATCTTCGTCTTCGACGTGGCGCGCGTGGTGCGTATCCGTACCGGCGAGCAGGACGAAGAAGCGATCTGATCCTCACAAGGATCATCGGCCATCAGGGCGCAGCATGCTGCGCCCTTGTCATTTCTGCTCCCCGTACATCACACTTCTTCGCCTCGCCGTTTCCCCCATTTTTGTCTGCGGGCATTCTAAAAAAGCGAACGCTATCGCGTTTTTGACACTTTTCCCGATCGCTTCACGGCCGGCGTCTACACTCAACGCAATGTTTTTGCTTGAGGAATCACCCCCATGATGACGTTACGCCAAATCCGCCACTTCATCGCCGTGGCGGAAACCGGGTCGATCTCCGCCGGCGCCCAGGCGGTGTTTGTCTCCCAGTCTTCGCTGACGCTGGCGATCCAGCAGCTGGAAACCGAGATCGGCGTGCGGCTGTTCGATCGCCACGCCAAGGGCATGACGCTGACCCATCAGGGGCACCAGTTTTTGCGCCAGTCGTATCTGATCCTGGCGACGGTGGATAACGCCAAGCGCAGCCTGCAGATCGGCACCGAAAGCCTGACCGGCAAGCTGACTATCGGCGTCACCAGCCTGGTGGCCGGTTACTTCCTGGTGGAGCTGCTCACGCGCTTTAAATCGGCCTATCCCAACGTCACCGTGCAGGTGGTTGAAGACGAACGCCCGTACATCGAGCATCTGCTGGTCAGCGGCGAGATCGACATCGGCGTGCTGATCTTGTCGAACATCGAGGACCGCGACGCGCTGCAGACTGAGGTGCTGATGCACTCGCCGTATCGCCTGTGGCTGCCGCCGCTGCACCCGCTGCTGGAGCACGAGAGCATCAGCCTGGCGGACGTGGCCAAACAGCCGCTGATCCAGCTCAACGCCGATGAAATGGACGTACACGCGCGGCGCATCTGGGCGCGCGCCGGGCTGAAGCCGGAGATCGCCATGAAGACCGCCTCGACCGAGGCGGTGCGCAGCCTGGTGGCGGCGGGGATGGGGGTCTCCATCCAGCCGGACATGGCGTACCGCGCCTGGTCGCTGGAGGGCAACATGATCGAGGCGCGCAAGCTGGACGATCTGCTGGAGCCGCTGGATATCGGGTTGGCATGGCGGCGCGGCAGCGCGCGGCCGGAGCTGGTGACGCCGTTCCTCACCATCGCGCGCGAGAACGGCAGCAAACATGCCGCCGGGCTTAAGCATTCGATTTAATCGAACGCGTCGTTCAGTATTTAGAATTTGTTGCCCGCCAGAGGCTCGCTTAGGCTGATTAAAACTAACTTATTCACATTTGGTTAACGTTTTTGTCACTTAGGGGCGTCAGGCGATGGCGGATGTGCAGGTTCTCTCAGGTTTGTCCTGTCAGCAGTTCATTAACGGTCAGCTTATCGACGGCGAAGGCCAGCAGGAGTGCATCGTCAATCCGGCCAACGGCGAGACGCTGATCGCCCTTACCGAAGCCTCTTCGGCGCAGGTCGGCAGCGCGGTGAAAGCCGCGCAGCAGGCGTTTGGCCATTGGTCGCGCACTACGCCGGCCCAGCGCGCCACGCTGTTGCTGCGCATCGCCGACGCCATTGAGCGGCAGGCGCCGCAGCTGGCGCAGCTGGAAGCCCTCAACTGCGGCAAACCGCTGCATCAGGCGCTCAATGACGATCTGCCGGCGGCGGTCGACGTGTTCCGCTTCTTTGCCGGCGCGGTGCGTACGCAGCAAGGGCAGCTGGCCGGTGAGTATGTGCCGGGCCACACCTCGATGATCCGCCGCGATCCCATTGGCGTGGTGGCCTCGATCGCCCCCTGGAACTATCCGCTGATGATGGCGGCCTGGAAGATTGCGCCGGCGTTGGCGGCGGGCAATACCGTGGTGTTCAAACCGTCCGAGCACACGCCGCTGACCATTCTGGCGTTGGTGCCGGCGCTGCAAGAGATCCTGCCACCGGGCGTGCTGAACATTGTCTACGGCGGCGGTGAAGGGGTCGGCAGCCAGCTGGTGGGGCACCCGCAGGTGCGGCTGGTGTCGGTCACCGGCGATATCGTCACCGGGCAAAAAATCCTCCAGGCGGCGGCCAAAAGCGTCAAGCGCACCCATCTGGAGCTGGGGGGCAAGGCGCCGGTGATCGTTTGCGACGACGCCGATCTCGACGAGGTGGTCAACGGCATTCGCACCTACGGCTATTACAACGCCGGCCAGGACTGCACCGCCGCCTGCCGCATCTACGCGCAGGCCGGCATCTATCCCAAACTGGTGGACGCGCTGGGCGAAGCGGTCGCCAGCCTGCGCTTCGCCCGCAAGCGCGATGAGGACAACGAGATCGGCCCGTTGATAAGTGCCCGCCAGCGCGATCGCGTCGCCAGCTTTGTCGAGCGGGCGCTCAGCCAACCGCATATCGAATTGATCACCGGTGCCGCGGCGCACTCCGGGCCGGGGTTCTATTACCAGCCGACCCTGCTGGCGGGTTGCCTGCAAAGCGACGAGATCGTGCAGCGTGAGGTGTTTGGCCCGGTGGTCAGCGTCACGCGCTTCGAGCACCTGGAGCAGGCGGTCGCGTGGGCCAACGACTCGGAATACGGGCTGGCCTCGTCGGTGTGGACGCAAAATATCGATCGGGCGCTGCACATTGCCGCCCATCTGCAGTACGGCAGCACCTGGATCAACACCCATTTCACCTTGGCGAGCGAAATGCCGCACGGCGGCCTGAAACGCTCCGGCTACGGCAAGGATCTGTCCAGCGATTCGCTGCAGGATTACAGCGTTGTCAGGCACGTAATGGCGAAGTTCAAAGCCGGCTTCTAACGGTTATATCAAGAAAAATCAGGCGGCAGCCGTTCCCTGCCGCATACCGATAAGCAACACAGGGGTAATTACGATGGGAAAAACTACCGCAGTCACCACCACCGTCTCCGCGCTCTGCCTCACCGTGCTGTGTGGCCTGGCCCAGGCGGCCGATCTGCCGCAGTCGCTGGGCAAAGGCGAAGGCCGGCTGGACATCATCGCCTGGCCCGGCTACATCGAACGCGGCCAGTCCGACAAAAACTACGACTGGGTCACCCAGTTTGAGAAGCAAACCGGCTGCGCGGTGAACGTGAAGACCGCCGCCACCTCCGATGAAATGGTCAGCCTGATGGCCAAGGGCGGCTACGATCTGGTGACCGCCTCCGGCGACGCCTCGCTGCGCCTGATCTTCGGCAAGCGGGTGCAGCCGATCAATACCGCGCTGATCCCTAACTGGAAGAACATAGATCCGCGCCTGCTGAACGGCGCCTGGTACACCGTGGACGGCAAAACCTACGGCACGCCGTACCAGTGGGGGCCGAACCTGCTGATGTACAACACCAAAACCTTCCCAACGCCGCCGGACAGCTGGGCGGTGATCTTCCAGCAGCAGAACCTGCCGGACGGCAAGAGCAACCAGGGCCGGGTGCAGGCTTACGACGGCCCGATCTACATCGCCGACGCGGCGCTGTTCCTGAAGGCCACTCAGCCGCAGCTCGGCATCAGCGATCCTTACCAGCTCAACGAAGAGCAGTATCAGGCGGCGCTGAAGCTGCTGCGCAGCCAGCACGCGCTGATCCACCGCTACTGGCACGATACCTCGGTGCAGATGAGCGACTTTAAAAACGAAGGCGTGGTGGCCTCCAGCGCCTGGCCGTATCAGGCCAACGCCCTGAAGGGCGAAGGGCAGCCGATCGCCACCGTGTTCCCGAAAGAGGGCGTGACCGGCTGGGCGGACACCACCATGCTGCATGCCGATGCCAAACACCCGAGCTGCGCCTACCAGTGGATGAACTGGTCGCTGGAGCCGAAGGTGCAGGGCGATGTGGCGGCCTGGTTTGGGTCGGTGCCGGCCTCACCGGCGGGCTGCAAGGCCAGCGCGCTGCTGGGTGAGAAGGGTTGCGAAACCAACGGTTTCAACCAGTTTGACAAAATCGCCTTCTGGAAAACGCCGCAGGCGCAGGGCGGCAAGTTCGTGCCGTACAGCCGCTGGACCCAGGATTACATCGCCATCATGGGCGGCCGCTAAGCCGCGGGGCGCAGCCCGCTGCGCCCGAATTACATCAGAATGGAGCACAGAAAATGACCATTGCCGTGCAATTCATCGATGTTTCGCGGACTTTCGGCGATGTTCGCGCCGTGGATCGGGTATCCATCGACATTCAGGACGGGGAATTCTTCTCCATGCTCGGGCCGTCCGGCTCGGGCAAAACCACCTGCCTGCGCCTGATCGCCGGCTTTGAACAGCTCACTTCCGGCTCGATTCGCATTCACGGCCAGGAAGCCGCCAACCTGCCGCCGTATCAGCGCGACGTGAATACCGTGTTTCAGGATTACGCGCTGTTTCCGCACATGTCGGTGCTGGAAAACGTCGCCTACGGCCTGATGGTGAAGGGCGTCGCCAAACGCGAGCGGCAGGAGCGGGCGCAAGAGGCGCTGGAGAGCGTGGCGCTCGGTTTCGTCGCCGAACGCAAGCCGGCGCACCTGTCGGGCGGCCAGCGGCAGCGCGTGGCGCTGGCGCGCGCGCTGGTCAATCGGCCACGGGTGCTGCTGCTGGACGAACCGCTCGGCGCGCTGGATCTCAAGCTGCGCGAGCAGATGCAGGGCGAACTGAAGAAGCTGCAGCGCCAGCTGGGCATCACCTTTATCTTCGTCACCCACGATCAAAGCGAAGCGCTGTCGATGTCCGATCGGGTGGCGGTATTCAATAACGGCCGCATCGAGCAGGTGGATACGCCGCGCGAGCTTTACATGCGGCCGAAGACGCCGTTCGTCGCCGAGTTCGTCGGCACCTCCAACGTGGTGCGCAGCGAGCTGGCGCAGCGTCTGCTCGGCGAAAGCCGAACCTTCTCGATCCGGCCGGAGCATATTCGCCTGCTGGAGCAAGGCGGCGCGGCGCAGGACGAGATCCAGGTGCAGGGCACGCTGCAGGAAATCCACTACCAGGGCGCGGCCACGCGCTATGAGATCGCGCTGAACGGCGGCGAAAAGCTGCTGGTCAGCCAGGCCAATCCGCAGTGGATCGCCGAAGGGCAACAGCGGCAGATCGGCCAGCCGATCGTCGCCTGCTGGCCGCGCGCGGCGATGGTGCCACTGCTGGAGGAGAGGTGAGATGGACATGAGCATCGATTCCCCCTCGGCGCGCGGTGGTAGCGTGCGCGCGCTGTCGACCTGGCTCTATCGCCGGCCGACGCTGTATCTGCTGTTACTGCTGGTGCCGCCGCTGCTGTGGTTCGGCGCGGTGTACCTCGGCTCGCTGCTGACGCTGCTGTGGCAGGGGTTCTACACCTTCGACGATTTCACCATGGCGGTGACGCCGGATCTGACCTTCGCCAACCTGGCGGCGCTGTTCAACCCGGCCAACTACGACATCATCCTGCGCACGCTGACCATGGCGGTGCTGGTGTCGCTGGCCAGCGCGGTACTGGCGTTCCCGATCGCCTATTACATGGCGCGTTATACCAGCGGCCGCGTCAAGGCGTTCTTTTACATCGCGGTGATGATGCCGATGTGGGCCAGCTATATCGTCAAAGCCTATGCCTGGACTTTGCTGCTGGCGAAAGACGGCGTGGCGCAGTGGTTTCTGCAGCACCTGGGGCTGGAGCCGCTGTTGGCTTCGCTGCTGACGGTGCCCGGCGTCGGCGGCAACACGCTGTCGACCTCGGGGCTGGGGCGTTTTCTGGTGTTCGTCTATATCTGGCTGCCGTTCATGATCCTGCCGATCCAGGCGGCGCTGGAGCGCCTGCCGCCCTCGCTGCTGCACGCTTCGGCGGATCTGGGCGCCCGGCCGGCGCAGACCTTCCGCCACGTCATTTTGCCGCTGGCGGTGCCGGGCATCGCCGCCGGGTCGATCTTCACCTTTTCGCTGACGCTGGGCGACTTTATCGTGCCGCAGCTGGTGGGGCCGCCGGGCTATTTCATCGGCAGCATGGTCTACGCCCAGCAGGGCGCGATCGGCAATATGCCGATGGCCGCGGCCTTTACGCTGGTGCCGATCGTCCTGATCGCCATCTACCTTTCCATCGTCAAACGTCTGGGGGCTTTCGATGCACTCTGAACGCGCGCCCTTAGGGCTGAAGCTGGCCGCCTGGGGCGGACTTGTCTTCCTGCATTTCCCGTTGGCGATCATCGCCATCTACGCCTTCAACACCGAAGACGCGGCCTTCAGCTTCCCGCCGAAGGGCTTTACGCTGCACTGGTTTAACGTCGCCGCCGGGCGGCAGGACATCCTCGATGCGGTGCTGCTGTCGGCGCAGATCGCCTGCCTGGCGACCGCCATCGCGCTGGTGCTCGGCACCCTGGCGGCGGCGGCGCTGTATCGGCGCGATTTCTTCGGCAAAGACAGCATTTCGCTGTTGCTGCTGCTGCCGATCGCGCTGCCGGGGATCGTCACCGGCCTGGCGCTGCTGGCGGCGTTCAAGGCGCTGAACATCGAGCCGGGCATCCTGACCATCGTCGTCGGCCATGCGACGTTCTGCGTGGTGATCGTGTTCAACAACGTCATCGCCCGATTCCGCCGCACCTCATACAGCCTGATCGAGGCTTCGATGGATCTTGGCGCCGACGGCTGGCAAACCTTCCGTTACGTGATCTTGCCGAACCTCGGCTCGGCGCTGCTGGCCGGCGGCATGCTGGCGTTCGCGCTGTCGTTCGATGAAATCATCGTGACCACCTTTACCGCCGGCCACGAGCGCACGCTGCCGCTGTGGCTGCTGAACCAGCTTGGTCGCCCGCGCGACGTGCCGATCACCAACGTGGTGGCGCTGTCGGTGATGCTGTTGACCATGCTGCCGATCCTCGGCGCTTACTACCTGACCAAGGGTGGGGAAAGCGTCGCCGGCAGCGGCAAATAATTTCCTTACCCGACCTCTGACAAAAGGATAACCCTATGCAAAGCCAACTGTTGATTGACGGCCAACTGGTGAATGGCCAGGGCGCGACCCAGCCGGTGTATAACCCGGCGACCGGCGAAGTGATCGCGCAGGTGGCGGAGGCCAGCCCGGAGCAGGTCGATCGCGCGGTGCTGGCGGCGGACGCCGCGTTCGCCGCCTGGGGGCAAACCACGCCGAAGGAGCGCGCCGAGCATCTGCTCAAGCTGGCGGATCTGATCGACGAGCATGCCGAGACCTTCGCCAGGCTGGAGTCGCTCAACTGCGGCAAGCCTTATCACTGCGTGCTGAACGACGAGCTGCCGGCGGTGGCCGACGTGTTTCGCTTCTTCGCCGGCGCCAGCCGCTGCCTGACCGGCATGGCGGCCGGTGAGTATCTGGCCGGGCACACCTCGATGATCCGCCGCGATCCGCTCGGCGTGGTGGCCTCGATCGCGCCGTGGAACTATCCGCTGATGATGGCGGCCTGGAAGCTGGCGCCGGCGCTGGCGGCGGGCAACTGCGTGGTGATCAAGCCTTCGGAGCAGACGCCGCTGACCACCTTCAAACTGGCCGAACTGGCCGCCGGGCTGTTCCCGCCGGGCGTGCTCAACGTGCTGTTCGGGCGCGGCGCCAGCGTGGGCGATCGGCTGACCGGGCATGACAAGGTGCGCATGGTGTCGCTGACCGGGTCGATCGCCACCGGCGAGCACATCATCGCCCACACCGCCGCCGGCATTAAGCGCACCCATATGGAGCTGGGCGGCAAGGCACCGGTGCTGGTGTTCGACGATGCCGATCTGCAGCAGGTGGTGGACGGCATTCGCGGTTTCGGGTTCTACAACGCCGGCCAGGATTGCACCGCCGCCTGCCGCATCTACGCGCAGAAAAGCATTTATCCCGAGCTGGTCAAGCGGCTGGGCGAGGCGGTGGCCAGCCTGAAGATCGGCGCGCCGGACGACGAGAGCACTGAGCTGGGACCGTTGATTACCGCCCAGCATCTGGAGCGGGTGGCCGGTTTTGTCGAGCGCGCCAAAGCGTTGCCGCATGTGCAGGTAGTGACCGGCGGCGAGAAGGTGAAGGGGCCGGGCTACTATTTCCAGCCGACGCTGCTGGCCGGCGCGCGCCAGGACGATGAGATCGTGCAGCGCGAAGTGTTCGGCCCGGTGGTGACGGTGACGCCGTTTGACGACGAAGAGCAGGTACTGGCCTGGGCGAACGAATCCAACTACGGATTGGCCTCGTCCGTGTGGACCCGCGACGTGGGCCGCGCGCATCGCTTGAGCGCCCGCCTGCAATACGGCTGCACCTGGGTGAACACCCACTTCATGCTGGTGAGCGAGATGCCGCACGGCGGCCAGAAACTGTCCGGCTACGGCAAGGATATGTCGATGTACGGGCTGGAGGATTACACGGCCATTCGTCATGTGATGTTCAAACATTGATTTTACAATAATTATCCGCACAATAGCGCGGCCTTTGGGCCGGCCCCGGCCGGCCGATGATAATAAAAATTGAAAGGAAGCCTATATGGGTATCACCAGACGCGATTTTCTCAACGGGGTGGCGATCACCATCGCCGCCGGGTTGACGCCGCTGCAAATCCTGCGCGCGTCACCGCAAACCGCCAATCAAACCCTGTACTACCCGCCGGCGCTGACCGGGCTGCGGGGCAATCATCCGGGCTCGTTCGAGCATGCGCACCAGCTGGGGCGCGACGGCAAAACCTTTGACTTCGGCAGCGTGCCCGCCGTTGAAGAGTTCGATCTGGTGGTGGTGGGTGCCGGCATCAGCGGCCTGGCGGCCGCCTGTTTCTGGCAGCAGCTGAAGGGCGAGCAGCAGCGCATTCTTTTGATCGACAACCACGACGACTTCGGCGGCCACGCCAAGCGCAACGAGTTCAACAGCGACGACGGCATGCTGCTCGGCTACGGCGGCAGCGAATCGCTGCAGTCGCCGCGCTCCAACTTCAGCCCGGTGGCGATGGGGCTGCTGCGCAAGCTCGGCGTCGATATCGACCAACTGGAACAGGCTTTCGACACCACCTTCTACCCGGATTTGAATTTGAGCCGCGGCGTTTACTTCGATCGCAAGAACTTCGGCGTCGACAAGGTGGTGAGCGGCGATCCGGGCCGCACGGTGGCGGACGACATCCCGCGCGATCGCCTCAACGGCCGCTCTTATGAAGCGTTCATCGGCGATTTCCCGCTGCCGGAAAGCGATCGCCAGGCGCTGATCGCGCTGCACACGGTGGAGAAGGATTATCTGCCGGAGATGACGCTGGAGCAGAAGGTCGAATGGCTCGACACCCACAGCTACACCCAGTTCCTGCGCGAGAAGGTTGGGCTGAGTGAGCTGGCGATCCGTTATTTCCAGCAGACCACCAACGATTTCCAGGCGGTGGGCATCGATGGCACCTCGTGCAGCGATGCACGCATTTGCGATCTGCCGGGCCTGAACGGCATGAATCTGCCGCCGCTGGATGAAGAGTCGCAGGCGGATCTCGACGATCCTTACGTGTTCCACTTCCCGGACGGCAACGCCACGCTGGCGCGCCTGATGGTGCGCCAACTGATCCCGGCGGTGGCGCCGGCCGGCAAGGACATGAACGATGTGGTGCTGGCTAAATTCGACTACAGCCAGCTCGATCGGCCGGAATCGCCGGTAAAGCTGCGTTTGAACAGCACCGGGCTGCACGCGGCCAACGTCGGCGACAAGGTGGAGGTCACCTACATGACCGGCGAGAAGATGACCAAAGTGCGCGCCGGGCAGGTGGTGATGGCCGGCTACAACATGATGATCCCGTATCTGGTGCCGGAGATGTCGCACGAGCAGCAGGAGGCGCTGAAGCAGAACGTCAAGGCGCCGCTGGTGTACAGCAAGGTGGTGATCCGCAACTGGCAGCCGTTCATCAAGCTGGGCGTGCACGAGGTCTATTCGCCGGCCGCGCCGTACAGCCGCGTGAAGCTGGACTATCCGGTGAGCATGGGCGGGTATCAGCACCCGCGCGATCCGGATCGGCCGATCGGCCTGCATATGGTGTATGTGCCGACGCTGCCGGGTAGCGGCCTCAGCACGCGCGAACAGTCGCGCAAAGGGCGCGCGCTGCTGCTGGGCACGCCGTTCGAAGTGCACGAACAGATGATCCGCGAACAGCTGCAGGGCATGCTGGGCGAGGCCGGTTTCGATCATCAGCGCGACATTCAGGCGATCACCGTCAACCGCTGGTCGCACGGTTACTCCTACTTCCTCAATGGGCTGTTTGACGACGAAGACGAAGCCAAGCACATCATCGAAACGGCGCGGCAGCCGATCGGCAAGATAGCCATTGCCAACTCCGATGCCGACTGGAGCCCATACGCCAACTCGGCGATCGATCAGGCGTGGCGCGCGGTTAACGAACTGGCCTACGGCAAGGTTGCCGCCAAGGAGGGAGCATGAGTCTGCGTTCGCTGTACCTGTTGAGCCTGCTGGCCGCCGGCGGCTCGGCCCAGGCGATGTCGGCCGGGGAATACGTCGCCAAAGCCGGTGACTGCACCGCCTGCCATACCGCGCCGGGCGGCGCCGAATTGGCGGGCGGCATGAAGTTCCCGACGCCGCTCGGGGCTATCTACGCTACCAACATCACGCCGGACAAGCTGCACGGCATCGGCGCTTACTCATTCGAAGAGTTCGATCGCGCCATGCGTCAGGGGATCGCCAAAGACGGTCACCGGCTTTATCCGGCGATGCCGTACACCTCGTACGCCAAAATGAGCGCGGAAGACATGCGCGCGCTGTATGACTATCTGATGAACGAGGTACCGGCGCAGAACGTCGCCAACCGCGACAGCGATATCACTTGGCCGCTGTCGATGCGCTGGCCGCTGGCGGTGTGGAATCAGCTGTTCCACGACGACCAGCCGTATCAGGCCGATCCGCAGCAAAGCGCCGAGTGGAACCGCGGCGCCTATCTGGTGCAAGGCGCAGGCCATTGCGGCAGCTGCCACACGCCGCGCGGCTGGGCGATGCAGGAGAAGGGCCTGGACGGTAAGGAGCCGGCGTTCCTGAGCGGCGCCGAGCTGGACGGCTGGTACGCCTCCAATCTGCGCGGCCTGCCGCCGGAAGAGGTGACGGCGCTGCTGAAAACCGGCCGCAGCCGCCATGCGGCGGTCGCCGGGCCAATGAGCGAGGTGGTGACCCACAGCACGCAGTACCTCAGCGACGGCGATCTGAACGCCATCGCGGTGTACCTGCGCAGCCTGGCGCCGGACACCGCCGCCAAACCTGCCTCATCTGCTGCGCAGGCGGATAATTCGGGTGGCAAGGCGACCTATGCAATGTACTGCTCGACCTGTCACGGCAATAAGGGGGAGGGCACCGACTTCGCCATTCCGGCGCTGGCAGGCAATGCCACGGTAACGGCGGATAATCCGCTGACCGCGCTGCGGGTAGTGCTGGAAGGGGCGCATACGCCGATCACGCAGCAGGCGATGGCGTTCGACATGCCGGCTTATGGCTGGGCGTTGAACGATCGTCAAGCGGCCGATCTGATGAGCTATCTGCGGGGAAGCTGGGGCAACCAGGCGGCACCGGTGACGGTGCAGCAGGTGCAGGACGCGCGCCAACTGCAGGAGAAATGAAGGGGGAGCGCGGTCTGACGGCCGCGCTCCGCACGCATTACAGCACTTTATGCGGGCCGAAGCATTCGTAGTGGATGCGTTCGGCCTCTACGCCCATCTCCAGCAGCTGTTTCCCCACGAACTGCATGAAGGCTACCGGGCCGCAGAAGTAATAGTGCATCTGCGGATCGGCCAGGCTGCCTTGCAGCGCGCTTAAATCCATCAATCCGCGGCTGTGGTAGTCGCGGCCTTCCACGTCATCGGCGCCCGGCTCGCGGTACCACACATGGCGGCTCAGATTCGGCATGCGCCCGGCAATATCAGCCACTTCCTCGGCAAAGGCGTGCACGCTGCCGTTTTCCGCCGCGTGCAGCCAGTGGACCTGTGCCTGATGTTGGCTGTCGTGCAGGCTGTTGAGCATACCGAGCATTGGGGTTTGGCCGACGCCGGCGGAGATCAGGGCCACCGGCGTGGTCGGCGTCACGTCGAGGAAGAAGTCGCCGTGCGGCGGGGCGATGTCGATCACGTCGCCTTCCTGCGCCTGCTGGTGCAGGTAGTTGGACACTTTACCCTGATCTTCACGCTTCACCGCGATGCGGTAGAACTCGCCGTTCGGCGAGGTGGTCAGCGAGTACTGGCGAATTTCCTGATGCTCCAGGCTGTCGTGCTTGATGTAGACCGCCAGGTATTGCCCCGGTTTGAAGTCCGCCACCCGGCCGCCGTCCACCGGCGCCAGCACGAAGCTGCAGATCACGTCGCTCTGCGGCTGTTTCTTCAGGATGCGGAACGCGCGCAGATCGCGCCAGCCGCCGTTGTCGGTTTCGCTCTGCTGATAAATCTGCTCTTCACGCTGAATAAACACGTTGGCCAGTACGCCGTAGGCTTTTCCCCAGGCGTCCAACACTTCCTGACCCGGGCTGAACATTTCGTCCAGCGTCGCCAGCAGGTGGCCGCCGACGATTTGGTACTGCTCCGGCTGGATATTGAAGCTGGTGTGCTTCTGCGCGATGCGTTCCACCGCCGGCAGCAGCGCCGCTAGGTTCTCGATGTTGGCGGCATAGGCGCAGATGGCGTCGAACAGCGCCTGACGCTGATCGCCGTTGCGCTGATTGCTCATATTGAAAATGTCTTTCAATTCCGGGTTGTGGGCGAACATGCGATCGTAAAAGTGGGCGGTCAGCTTCGGCCCGGTTGCTGCCAGCAGGGGGATGGTGGATTTCACGGTGGCGATGGTTTGGCTATCCAGCATGGGAGCGCTCCTTGGGTTGGGATCTTGACGAGAATTTTAATGATGTATTTTAAATGCATCTTATTGGGTTCCACGCCGCTTGTAAATACCCTTGTTTTCGTTGCGGTGTTCTTCGGGCGTCGATCGCGCTCACAGAACATGAAAAAAGCGCATTGTTCGCATGAGGAAATGTCCGTTGATAAACGGCGGCGTTTCGCGGATCAAAGCCTTGCGCTGCCTTATGCCAATCGTTTGCGTAAAAACCTCTGTCAAGACCTATCTTCGGTAGGGCGAAACGGTTTACACTGTGGCCCAGACCCCAAACGGGTAGTTATTTGGTGATTTTTTAGTTAGCTGATTTAAGTCAGGAGATGCCGGATGTTAAAGCGTGAAATGAACATTGCCGATTACGATGCGGAACTGTGGCGTGCCATGGAGCAGGAAGTGGTGCGTCAGGAAGAGCACATCGAGCTGATCGCGTCTGAGAACTACACCAGCCCGCGCGTAATGCAGGCTCAGGGTTCCCAGCTGACCAACAAATACGCTGAAGGCTATCCGGGCAAGCGTTACTACGGCGGCTGCGAATACGTGGATATCGTTGAGCAGTTGGCTATCGACCGCGCCAAAGAATTGTTCGGCGCCGATTACGCCAACGTGCAGCCGCACTCCGGCTCCCAGGCTAACTTCGCCGTTTACACCGCGCTGCTGCAGCCGGGCGACACCATTCTGGGCATGAACCTGGCGCACGGCGGCCACCTGACCCACGGTTCCCCGGTTAATCTGTCCGGTAAACTGTATAACGTGGTGCCTTACGGCATCGACGACAAAGGTCAAATCGACTATGACGATCTGGCCAAACAGGCGCAAACCCACAAGCCGAAAATGATCATCGGCGGCTTCTCCGCCTACTCCGGCGTGGTTGACTGGGCCAAAATGCGCGAAATCGCCGACAGCATCGGCGCTTACCTGTTCGTCGACATGGCGCACGTGGCCGGCCTGATCGCCGCCGGCGTGTACCCGAACCCGGTGCCGCACGCGCACATCGTCACCACCACCACCCACAAAACCCTGGCGGGCCCGCGCGGCGGCCTGATCCTGGCGAAGGGCGGCGACGAAGAGCTGTACAAGAAGCTGAACTCCGCCGTGTTCCCTGGCGGCCAGGGCGGCCCGCTGATGCACGTGATTGCCGGCAAGGCGGTGGCGCTGAAAGAAGCGATGGAGCCTGAGTTCAAGGTTTACCAGCAGCAAGTGGCGGTCAACGCCAAGGCGATGGTGGACGTGTTCCTGCAGCGCGGCTATAAAGTGGTCTCCGGCGGCACCCATAACCACCTGTTCCTGCTGGATCTGGTCGACAAAAACCTGACCGGTAAAGAAGCTGACGCCGCCCTGGGCCGCGCCAACATCACCGTCAACAAAAACAGCGTGCCGAACGATCCGAAGAGCCCGTTCGTCACCTCCGGCGTGCGTATCGGCACCCCGGCCGTGACCCGTCGCGGGTTCAAAGAAGCCGACGTGCGCGAACTGGCCGGTTGGATCTGTGATGTGCTGGACAACATCAACGATGAAGCCACCATCGAACGCACCAAGAAGAAAGTGCTGGATATCTGCGCCCGCCTGCCGGTTTACGCCTAATCCCGCTTTCGCCTGACAAAACCCGCTGCGGCGGGTTTTTTTATGGCCGCTTGCGGCAAACTGTGAGCTGCCTGGCACTCTAACGCATTGAAGTGGAATGAAGATTGCGGGCCGGTGTGAGCTCTGTCAAAGTATTGCCCTCACACCGGAGGGATCATGGTTCTGCAATCCACGCGTTGGCTCGCGCTCAGTTATTTCACCTACTTCTTTTCCTACGGCATCTTCTTACCGTTCTGGGGCGTGTGGCTGAAAGGCGAGGGCATCGCGCCCGAAACCATCGGCATGTTGCTAGGCGCCGGTTTGGTGGCCCGCTTCCTCGGCAGTTTACTGATTGCTCCCCGCGTTAAAGATCCCTCTCATTTGGTCTCCGCCTTGCGTCTGCTGGCGCTGCTGACCCTGGCTTTCGCGGTTGGCTTTTGCTTCGGCAACGGCTGGGGTTGGCTGATGCTGGTGATAGCGGGGTTCAACCTGTTCTTCTCGCCGCTGGTGCCATTGACCGACGCGCTGGCCGCCACCTGGCAAAAGCAGATCCGTATGGACTACGGCCGGGTACGGCTGTGGGGCTCGCTGGCGTTCGTCATCGGCTCGGCGCTGACCGGGCAGCTGGTGGCGGTGTGGGGCCATAACGCCATTCTCTACAGCCTGATCTTCAGCGTGCTGGCGATGCTGCTGGGCATGCTGCTGAAGCCGAGCGTCATGCCGCAGGGCGAAGCGCGCACGCACGGCGGAGCCGAGCGTTCGCTGTGGGCGCTGTTGAAAGAAGGGCCGGTGTGGCGCTTCCTGCTGTGCGTCACGCTGCTGCAGGGGGCGCACGCCGGCTACTACAGCTTCGGCTCCATTTACTGGCAGGAGGCGGGCTATTCGGCCTCGACCATCGGCTATCTGTGGTCGCTGGGCGTGGTGGCGGAGGTGATTATTTTCGCCAGCAGCAATGTGCTGTTCCGCCGCTGGAATGCGCGCAACCTGCTGCTGCTTTCCGCCTGCTGCGGCGTGCTGCGCTGGAGCCTGATGGCCTACAGCACCGAGCTGGGTTGGCTGCTGCTGATCCAGATCCTGCACTGCGGCACCTTCACCGTGTGCCATCTGGCGGCGATGCGCTTTATCGCCGCGCGCCAGGGGCAAGAGGTGATCCGGCTGCAGGCGGTGTATTCGGCGTTGGCGATGGGCGGCGGTATCGCCGTCATGACGGTCATTGCCGGGTTCCTGTTCGAACATTGGCAGGGCGGGGTATTCTGGGTGATGGCGGCGGTCGCGGCGCCGGCCTTGTTCATCCGGCCGCCGGCGGTCAGCGTCAGCCGGTGATTAAGGCGCTTCCAGCAGCGCGCGAATGGCCTGGCGCTGCCGGGTTTCCAGCGGCAGTTCGGTATAGATCAACGGCGGGTGCGGATCGTTGTGCACCGCCGCATAAGGGGTGATCACCAGCGTGACGCCCTGCGGCGCGCCGCCGCGCAGATAGTCGCTCAGCGGTAGGTATTTGATGTTCAGCGGCAGCAGCGTGAGCTCGCGGATCTGATATTCCACTTCCTCTTCCAGCTGCGGATTGTCCAGCGTCAGCAGCAGCACCTGTTTTTCCTGCAGCGCGTTGTCCTGCATCAGCCAGGCGCCGAAGCTGATGGCCACCAGGCCCGCCTCCTCGTTGGAAAAATGCACGCCGTACTCCTGCTCCAGCGGTATCAGCGCTTCCTGTGTGGTGCGCATCAGCCGCGGGTATTTGCGCACCACGTCTTCCAGCAGCATATTGTCGATGCCGATGGCGAAACGGCAGCGCTCCAGCGCCGGCGCCAGGTGGGCGAACAGCTGGCTGACCAGCTCGGCCTTGCTGCTGAAGGCCATGCCGGAAAGTTGCTGGAAACGCTCGACCATGCTGCCGATCGCCGCCATCAATCTCTGCTCTTGCGCCGAGTCATTGCTGTGGTAGCTGTGATTTTTCAACAGGGTGAAGGTCAGCGCCAAAAAATCGCGCTCGTCCGCGTGCGGCGGCTGGTTAAACAGCCGGTTGCAGGCCTGATGCAGCCAGGCGGCGGCTTGCTGCTCCGGCTTTTTCCGCAGCCAGTCGCGTTGAACGGCGTCGAAACGCGGATGGTGATGCAGGCGGTTTTGCCAGGCGCAGTAGAGCAGATAATGCTGCAGGAATTGGCGGTCGCGCGCGTCGAAGTGGCGGTTGAGCAGCGGCTCGCAGGCATCTATCACTTGAGCCAGCTGCGACGCCGACCCGGCATCGGCCGTCAGCGCCAGCCGCAGGCGCGGGGCGAAGTCGCTTTCGACGAACTGCGGGCTGCAGCGCAGGGCCCGCCGCAGCCAATGGATCAGGCACAGGCGTTGGTCGAGCGCGCTGCCCCGCAGTTGGTAGCCATGGTCGGGATCGACGGCGATCTCCAGGTGGTGGAAACGCTGGATTTCACTGGCCACCTCGGCTATATCTTGCCGGGTTATCGGGGGGGCGACGCCGTTGATTCGGCTTAGGGTCTCCAGCTGTAACTCGGGCTCCGGCGTGTACAGCATCAGCAGCAGATGGCAGCGCCGTTGTTGTCCGGAGAGCTCAGGCACGGGAGAGGTGTCCAGGCTCATTATCACCTTCCGGCATAAAAGGTTGCGATTATGCCTAAGCATAGCAAAAGGCTTTGTAACGTCAGGATGACAGCGTGGCTTTTACTTCGGCTTACAACTTTCGTCACAAATATCGCCGGCAGAGGCGGGTCGTTTGGCAGTTATTTGTGTTACGTTATAACAAATGCAGGTAAGACAGGATAATGATGAAGTTACGTCGTCTTTTGGCTGCCCTCGGCACCGTGTTCAGCGCTGGAGCGGCCGCTCATCCGCACAGCTTTATCGACATGAACACCACCTTCGTCGCCAAAGACCAGCGGTTGGTTGGCCTGAAAATGGTGTGGGTGATGGATGAAATCACCTCGGCGGATCTGCTCTACGATGCGAAAAACGCCAAGAGCGATTCGGAAGTGTGGAAAAAGCTGGCGGCGGAAGTGATGGCCAACGTGCTGGGGCAGCACTATTTCACCGACCTTTACCGCGACGGCAAGCCGGTGAAATACCTGAACTTGCCCAGCGAATATCACCTGTCGCGCCAGGGCAACCAGGCGGTGCTGGAGTTCGTGCTGCCGTTGGCCGAGCCGCAGCCGCTGGCGGGCAAGCCGTTCGAGCTTTCTACTTACGATCCGACTTATTTCGTGGATATGACCTATAAAGACCAAAATGCGCTGCATTTGCCGCCGGAGATGGCGCAGCAGTGCAGTTACAAGCTGATGACGCCGAAGCCGAATGCGTCGCTGCAGGCCTATGCGCTGTCGCTCGACAAGAACGACTCGCCCGGCGAAGACCTGGCGCTGGGGCAGCAGTTCGCCCAGCGGGTGACGCTGCAATGTCGCTGAATCTCTCGCCACCGACGATAAACCGGCGCCACTGGGCTTTCGGCCTGTGGCCGCTGCTGCCGTTCACGCTGGCGCTGGCGGCCGCCGCGCTGCTGGCGTGGCACTACTGGCCGCAGTTGCTGATGCAGAGTGTGGTATGGCAAAAAGCGCTGCATCAACAGATGGCGGGGCTGTTGCAGCAGGTGAAGGCCGCGCCGCAGCAGGCTGGGCTGGCGCTGATGCTGTTCAGCCTCGGTTATGGCGTTTTGCATGCGCTTGGGCCCGGCCACGGTAAAGTAGTGATCGCCACCTATCTGGCTACCCACCCGGCGCGGCTGAAAAGCAGCCTGAAGCTGACCTTCGCCGCTTCGCTGGTGCAGGGGCTGGTGGCGATCGCGCTGGTCACGTTGATGCTGGTGGTGTTGCAGCTCTCTTCGCGCCAGCTGCACCAAAGCAGTTTTTGGCTGGAGAAGGGCAGTTTTATTCTGGTGATGCTGCTTGGCGTGCTGCTGAGTTGGCGCGCGCTGAAACGTCTGTTTGCGGCGATCAAGGCGATGCGCCCGGCGCCGGCGCTGCGCATCAACAGCCTGACGCCGCTGGCGGCGGATCATGTCCACAGCGCCAATTGCGGCTGCGGCCACCGGCATCTGCCGAGCGACAGCGAGCTGCAGGCGGGAAGCGATTGGCGCACTCAGGCCGCCATCGTGCTGGCGATGGGCATGCGTCCCTGTTCGGGGGCGATTTTGGTGCTGCTGTTTTCCAAGGTGATCGGCGTGTTTGGCTGGGGCGTGATCTCCGCGCTGGCGATGGCGTTCGGCACCTCGTTGACCATCTCCATGCTGGCGCTGCTGGTGCATTACAGCCGCCGGCTGGCGGTGCGCCTCAGCCGTTCGCGCGCACCCGCCGCCTGGAGCGCAGTGGCCTGGGGGGCGTTGGCGCTGGCCGGTGGCCTGATCCTGCTGGCCGCCGGGCTGTTGCTCTACGTTAGCGCGCAGCCGGAATTCGGCGGCGGCATCCGGCCTTTCTCCCGCTAACGGGCATAAAAAAAGCGCTGCATTGGCAGCGCTTTTTTTCGATTCGCTTCTGGCGATTAACGCTTCAGCGCTTCGCTCAGTTCTTCACGCATGGTGGCCAGCATGGCTTTCACCACGCGCGGGTTGCCTGCGACCACGTTGCCGGAGCTGAAGTGGTTGTGGCCGCCGACGAAGTCGGTGACCAGGCCGCCGGCTTCACGCACCAGCAGTTCGCCTGCGGCGAAGTCCCACGGCTTCAGGCCGATTTCGAAGAAACCGTCCACGCGGCCGGCGGCGACATAGGCCAGATCCAGCGCAGCGGAACCGGTGCGGCGGAAGTCCGCGCACTGGGTGAACAGTTTGCCGACGATGTTGATGTAAGGCGTGGCGTGCTGTTTGACTTTGAACGGGAAGCCGGTCGCCAGGATGGTGCCATCCAGATCTTTGGCGTTGGTGCCGCGCAGACGGTAACCGTTGAGCTGTGCGCCCTGGCCGCGCGTGGCGGTGAACAGTTCGTTGCGCATTGGATCGTAAACCACGGCCACTTCGGTACGGCCTTTGATGCGTACGGCGATGGAAACGGAGAAATGAGGGAAACGTTTGATGAAGTTTGCAGTGCCATCCAGTGGATCGATCACCCATTGCACATCGCGATCTTCGCCGATCAGCTCACCGCGTTCTTCGCTCACGATACTGTGTTGCGGATAAGACTTGCGGATGACGTCGATGATCAGATGCTCTGCATCGCGATCGACGTTGGTGACGAAGTCATTGGTCCCTTTCTGGCTCGCTTCTACAGCGTCCGGGGTTTCGTAGTTTTTGGCAATCAGGTTACCGGCCTTGCGCGCAGCGCGCACGGCGATAGTCAGCATCGGATGCATGGGTATCTTCCAACTAGGATGTTAAAGAACAGGAAACGGCGCGAAGTATAGCAGCTGTTCGGCAAATTGCCTACGGCTGTGTTAAGATGCTGCGATTTTCCGCCACGCTCAGAGTTTGTATGCTGCACAATATCCGCATTGTTCTGGTAGAGACTTCACATACCGGCAACATGGGCTCGACCGCCAGAGCCATGAAAACCATGGGTTTAACCAACCTTTATCTGGTTAATCCGCTGATCAAACCCGATTCTCAGGCCATCGCCCTGGCCGCCGGCGCCAGCGACGTGATCGGCAACGCCACTATCGTCGATACCCTCGATGACGCCATCGCCGGCTGCAGCCTGGTGGTGGGCACCAGCGCACGTTCTCGCACCTTGCCGTGGCCGATGCTGGAGCCGCGCGAATGCGGCGTGCGCGCGGTGCACGAAGGCGAGCACGCGCCGGTGGCGCTGGTGTTCGGCCGCGAACGCGTCGGGCTGACCAACGATGAATTGCAAAAGTGCCACTACCACGTCGCCATTCCGGCCAACCCGGACTACAGCTCGCTGAACCTGGCGATGGCGGTGCAGATCCTGGCGTACGAAGTGCGCGTGGCTTACCTCGATCGCCAACAGGCGGGCGCGCCACAGCTGGAAGAGACGCCGTATCCGCTGGTGGACGACCTCGAGCGTTTCTATCAGCATCTGGAGCAGACGCTGCAGCGCACCGGTTTCATTCGCCCGTCGCATCCGGGCCAGGTGATGAACCGTCTGCGTCGGCTGTTCACCCGCGCGCGCCCGGAAGGGCAGGAGCTGAATATCCTGCGCGGCATGCTGACGTCGATCGAGAAACAGGATAAACATCAAGGTAATTAATTGATGTGGCATCACGGTGGGCGACAATAGTATTAGTTATCCAAAGGTTATAACATGTATTTTATATACCTTTGTTCTTGCTAAGTTCAAAACGTGCTAATACTTGAGTTAATTACTGGGTTAAATAGTTGACTGTTTTACTCGGGAATGTCAGACTTTCGGCCATATTTGACCAACAGGTAACCATTGAGCTATGAGACTGACATCCAAAGGCCGTTATGCCGTAACCGCTATGCTCGACGTAGCGCTGCATTCTCAGGAAGGGCCGGTGCCACTGGCGGACATTTCCGAACGCCAGGGTATTTCGCTCTCTTATCTGGAACAATTATTCTCCCGTCTGCGCAAGAATGGCCTGGTGGCCAGCGTGCGCGGTCCGGGCGGTGGTTATCTGCTGGGTAAAGACGCGGGTGAGATCGCCGTTGGCGCTGTCATCACTGCTGTCGATGAATCGGTAGATGCAACCCGTTGCCAGGGCAAAGAAGGCTGTCAGGGCGGCGATCGCTGCTTGACCCACGCCCTGTGGCGCGATCTGAGCGAGCGCATCAGCGGGTTCCTGAACAACATTACGCTGGCAGAACTGGTCAACAACCAGGAAGTGCTGGTGGTGGCGGATCGTCAAAACAACGATACGCGCCGCACGGCCAACGGTCGTCCGCAAGAAACTATCAACGTTAATCTGCGCGCATAAGCAGCTGGCGAAATTATTTTAGTTTTTGGAAGTGATGTACGGAGCACAAGAGCAATGAAATTACCGATTTATCTGGATTACTCAGCAACGACGCCGGTTGACCCGCGCGTTGCTGAGAAGATGATGCAGTTTTTGACCCTGGACGGCACTTTCGGCAACCCGGCTTCCCGTTCCCACCGTTTCGGTTGGCAGGCGGAAGAGGCGGTAGACATCGCCCGTAACCAAATCGCCGAACTGGTGGGCGCTGACCCGCGCGAAATCGTCTTCACCTCCGGGGCGACCGAATCCGACAACCTGGCGATCAAAGGCGCTGCCAATTTCTACCAGAAAAAAGGCAAGCACATCATCACCAGCAAAACCGAACACAAAGCCGTGCTCGACACCTGCCGTCAGCTGGAGCGCGAAGGGTTTGAAGTGACCTACCTGGCGCCGCAGAGCAACGGCATCATCAGCCTGCAGGATCTCGAAGCGGCGATGCGCGATGACACCATTCTGGTCTCCATCATGCACGTTAACAACGAAATCGGCGTGGTGCAGGACATCGAAGCGATCGGCGAAATGTGCCGCGCGCGCGGTATCATCTACCACGTTGACGCTACCCAGAGCGTGGGCAAACTGCCTATCGATCTGAGCAAGCTGAAAGTCGACCTGATGTCGTTCTCCGGCCACAAAATCTATGGCCCGAAAGGCATCGGCGCGCTGTACGTACGCCGCAAGCCGCGCATCCGCATCGAAGCGCAGGTACACGGCGGCGGTCACGAGCGCGGCATGCGTTCCGGTACCCTGCCTGTCCACCAGATCGTCGGCATGGGTGAAGCTTATCGCATCGCCAAAGAAGAGATGACCGAAGAGATGGCGCGTCTGCGCACCCTGCGTGACCGTCTGTGGAACGGCGTGAAAGATATGGAAGAAGTGTATCTGAACGGCGATCTGGAGCACGGCGCACCGAACATCCTGAACGTCAGCTTCAACTATGTTGAAGGCGAGTCGCTGATCATGGCGCTGAAAGACCTGGCCGTTTCTTCCGGTTCAGCCTGTACCTCCGCCAGCCTCGAGCCGTCCTACGTGCTGCGCGCGCTGGGCATGAGCGATGAATTGGCGCACAGCTCGATCCGTTTCTCCCTGGGGCGTTTCACCACGGAAGAAGAGATCGACTACACCATTCAACTGGTGCGTAAATCCATCGGCCGTCTGCGCGATCTGTCCCCGCTGTGGGAAATGTTCAAGCAGGGCGTGGACATCAACAGCATCGAATGGGCGCATCATTAATTCTCAGGTTTCAGGAGCAAGGTCATGGCTTACAGCGAAAAAGTAATCGATCATTATGAAAACCCGCGCAACGTGGGTTCTTTCGACAACGAAGATCCTACCGTCGGCAGCGGCATGGTAGGGGCGCCGGCTTGCGGCGACGTCATGAAGCTGCAAATCAAGGTTAACGATGAAGGCATCATCGAAGACGCGCGCTTTAAAACTTACGGCTGCGGTTCCGCCATCGCCTCCAGCTCGCTGGTGACCGAATGGATGAAAGGCAAGTCGCTCGATCAGGCTGAAGCGATCAAAAATACCCAGATCGCTGAAGAGCTGGAATTGCCGCCGGTCAAAATTCACTGCTCGATCCTGGCTGAAGACGCCATCAAAGCAGCGATTGCCGACTATAAGAGCAAGCATAGCGCCAAGTAATTTGTCTGAGTCGGCCCGGCCGCGCCGGGCTTTGATGTGAAGTGTGAGGTTGTGATGTCTATTACCATGAGCGACAGCGCTGCGCAGCGTGTTCAGGCGTTTTTGACGAACCGCGGCAAAGGTCTCGGCCTGCGTCTGGGAGTGCGAACTTCCGGCTGTTCCGGGATGGCGTACGTGCTGGAATTTGTTGACGAAGCCAACGATGACGACATCGTATTTGAAGACAAAGGCATCAAGGTGATCATCGACGGCAAGAGCCTGGTCTACCTTGACGGCACCGAGCTTGATTTCGTTAAGGAAGGCCTGAACGAAGGCTTCAAGTTCAACAACCCGAACGTCTCAAGCGAGTGCGGCTGCGGCGAGAGTTTCAACGTCTGACAGTCCATCGTGCTCCCCCGTTTCGGCGGGGGAACTTCATCCGCTAACGCCCAGAGCACGCTATGGATTACTTTACTTTATTCGGGCTGCCAGTTCGCTACACCGTGGACGGCAGCCTGCTTGCGTCCCGCTTCCAGGATCTGCAACGCCAATTCCACCCCGATCGTTTCGCCAACCAACCGGAGCGCGAACGCCTGATGGCGTTGCAGCAGGCGGCGACCATCAACGAAGCCTACCAGGCGCTGAAGCACCCGTTAAAACGCGCGGAGTATATGCTATCTTTGCACGGCTTCGATCTGGGCAACGAACAGCATACGATGCGCGACACCGCGTTCCTGATGGAACAGCTGGAACTGCGCGAAGAGCTCGACGC
This sequence comes from Serratia sp. CY76391, assembly GCF_052166695.1. Classification (NCBI taxonomy): domain Bacteria; kingdom Pseudomonadati; phylum Pseudomonadota; class Gammaproteobacteria; order Enterobacterales; family Yersiniaceae; genus Serratia; species Serratia sp. CY76391. The sequence goes on along the minus strand of NZ_JBJNOJ010000010.1, from coordinate 144,194 downwards.
CATTGAGCGCAAGCCGGAGGCGGAAAGCCTGCTGGCCGATTTCGGCGCGCGGCTGGCCGTCTCCATCAAACAGCGCAGCGCGCTGATGCTGCAGCAGTTGGACAGTGAGCAGTGGGCGGACGCCGCCGACACCGTGCGCAAGCTGCGCTTTTTGGACAAACTCCAGCAACAGGTTGAACAACTCGAAGAAAAACTGCTGGGTTTTGAGTAACACCTTCTGATTCTGATTGTGGAAGCTTCAACATGGCCTTATTACAAATTAGTGAGCCTGGCCTCAGCGCCGCGCCGCACCAGCGACGCTTGGCCGCCGGCATCGACTTAGGCACCACCAACTCGTTGGTCGCCACGGTGCGCAGCGGGCAGGCGGAAACGCTGGCCGACGAACAGGGGCGCCATTTGCTGCCTTCGGTGGTGCATTATCAGGCGGACGCGCAGCGCGTCGGCTGGGAGGCGCGCCAACAGGCGGCGCAGGATCCGGCCAATACCGTCAGCTCCATCAAACGCATGATGGGCCGCTCGTTGGCGGACGTGCAGCAACGTTACCCGAACCTGCCGTATCAATTTCAGGCCAGCGACAACGGCCTGCCGCTGATCGTCACCGCCGCCGGCCCGGTTAATCCGGTCGGCGTCTCCGCCGATATCCTGCGGGCCCTGTCCGCGCGCGCGCAAGCGGCGCTGGAAGGCGAGCTGGACGGCGTGGTGATCACCGTTCCCGCTTACTTCGACGACGCGCAGCGCCAGGGCACCAAAGACGCGGCGCGTCTGGCCGGCCTGCACGTTCTGCGCCTGTTGAACGAACCGACTGCGGCGGCGATCGCCTATGGGCTGGATTCCGGCCAGGAAGGGGTGATCGCGGTTTACGATCTGGGCGGCGGCACCTTTGATATCTCCATTCTGCGCCTCAGCCGCGGCGTGTTCGAAGTGCTGGCGACCGGCGGCGATTCCGCGCTGGGCGGCGACGACTTCGATCATCTGTTGGCCGACTGGCTGCGCGAGCAGGCCGGCGTGGCCGATCGCAGCGACCACGGCGTGCAGCGCCAACTGCTGGATGCTGCCATCGCCGCCAAAATCGCGTTGAGCGATGCCGACAGCGTGCGCGTCGAGGTGGCCGGCTGGCAGGGCGAGGTGTCTCGCGCCCAGTTTGAAGCGCTGATCGCTCCGTTGGTGAAACGCACGCTGATGGCCTGCCGCCGGGCGCTGAAAGACGCCGGCGTCGCCGCCGACGAGGTGCTGGAAACGGTGATGGTTGGTGGCTCCACCCGCGTGCCGTTGGTGCGTGAGCAAGTGGGCGCCTTCTTCGGTCGCACGCCGCTGACGTCGATCGATCCGGATAAAGTGGTCGCCATCGGCGCCGCGATCCAGGCCGACATCCTGGTGGGCAACAAACCGGACAGCGACATGCTGCTGCTGGACGTGATCCCGCTGTCGCTGGGCCTCGAAACCATGGGCGGCCTGGTGGAGAAAGTGATCCCGCGCAACACCACTATCCCGGTGGCGCGCGCGCAGGAGTTCACCACCTTTAAAGACGGCCAGAGCGCGATGATGATCCACGTGCTGCAGGGCGAGCGCGAGCTGGTGCAGGATTGCCGTTCGCTGGCGCGCTTTACGCTGCGCGGCCTGCCGCCGCTGCCCGCCGGGGGCGCGCACATTCGCGTCACCTTCCAGGTGGATGCCGACGGCCTGCTGAGCGTCACCGCGATGGAGAAATCCACCGGCGTTGAAGCCTCGATCCAGGTCAAGCCGTCGTACGGCCTGTCGGACAGTGAAATCGCCGGCATGATCAAGGATTCGATGGCCAACGCGCAAAGCGACGTGGGCGCGCGCAAGCTGGCGGAGCAACGCGTGGAAGCTGCGCGGGTGCTGGAAAGCCTGCAGGGCGCGCTGGCCACCGACGCCGCGCTGCTGAGCGAGGCGGAAAGCCAGGCGATCGCCGCCGCGACCCAGGCGTTGCAGCAGGCGGCGCAGGGTGAAGATCCCGCCGCTATCGAAGACGCCATCAAAACATTAGATGCACAAACGCAAGATTTTGCCGCGCGCCGCATGGACGCTTCCATTCGCCGCGCGCTGGCTGGCCATTCTGTGGATGAGGTTTAACCATGCCTAAAATTGTTTTCCTGCCCCATCAAGATCTTTGCCCGGAAGGGGCGGTTCTGGAAGCCGAAAAAGGGGAGTCGATCCTCAACGTTGCGCTGCGCAACGGCATTGAAATCGAGCACGCCTGCGAGAAATCCTGCGCCTGCACCACCTGCCACTGCATCGTGCGTGAAGGCTTCGATTCGCTGGAAGAGAGCAGCGAGCTGGAAGACGACATGCTGGACAAAGCGTGGGGGCTGGAGCCGGAAAGCCGTCTGAGCTGCCAGGCGCTGGTCGCCGACGAAGATCTGGTGGTCGAAATGCCGCGTTATACCGTCAACCACGCGCGTGAGCATTAATTGTTAGCCGCAGCGTCAACCCGGAGATCATAATGGGACTGAAGTGGACCGACAGCCGTGAAATCGGCGAAGCCCTGTACGACCAATACCCGGATACCGATCCGAAAACCGTGCGTTTTACCGACATGCATCAGTGGATCTGCGATCTGGAAGAGTTCGATGACGATCCACAGGCTTCCAACGAAAAAATACTGGAAGCGATCCTGCTGGTCTGGTTAGATGAAGCGGAGTAAATAGCGTAACGGGCTGCCATGGGCGGCCCGTTTATTTTGTATCCGACAAGATTAATAAAAGAATAATCCGGAGTAAGAAGGCTATGACAACAGAATTCATGCAGGTCACGCTGTCGCAACAACCTGCCGACGCCCGCTGGGGCGAAAAAGCGCTGCTGAGCACCAACGGCGAAGGGATGACCATTCACCTGACCGGCGCCGACAAGCTGGGCGCGATCCAGCGCGCGGGCCGCAAAATTGACGGCCAGGGCATCAAAAACGTCAAGCTGGCCGGCGACGGTTGGGATTTGGAAAACAGCTGGGCGTTCTGGCAAGGCTATCGCGGGCCGAAAGGGCAGCGCAACGTCGAATGGGCCGAGCTGCCGGAAGCCGCGCGTCAGGAACTGGATAAGCGCCTGAAGATCGTCGACTGGGTGCGCGACACCATCAACATGCCGGCGGAAGAGCTGGGGCCGGAGCAACTGGCGACCCGCGCCGTCGATCTGATGTGCGACGTCGGCTGCGATGCCGTCAGCTACCGCATCACCAAGGGCGAAGATCTGCGCGAGCAGAACTATGCCGGCATCCACACCGTCGGCCGCGGCTCCGAGCGCCCGCCGGTGCTGCTGGCATTGGACTTCAACCCGACCGGCAACCCGGATGCGCCGGTGTTCGCATGCCTGGTCGGCAAGGGCATCACCTTCGACAGCGGCGGCTACAGCCTGAAGCAAAGCGCCTTTATGGATTCGATGAAATCCGACATGGGCGGCGCGGCCACCATCACCGGCGCCCTGGCGCTGGCGGCGGCGCGCGGCCTGAAGCAGCGCGTGAAGCTGTACCTATGCTGCGCCGACAACATGGTCAGCGGCAACGCCTTCAAACTGGGCGACATCATTCGCTACCGCAACGGCAAAACCGTCGAGGTGATGAACACCGATGCGGAAGGGCGCCTGGTGCTGGCCGACGGCCTGATCGACGCTTCTGAGCAGAACCCGCAGCTGATTATCGACTGCGCCACCCTGACTGGCGCGGCGAAAACCGCGGTAGGCAACGACTATCACGCGCTGTTCAGCTTTGACGACGCGCTGGCGCAGGAGCTGCTGAGCAGCGCCGCCGCCGAGCACGAGCCGTTCTGGCGTCTGCCGCTGGCCGAGTTCCACCGCAGCCAGCTGCCGTCCAACTTCGCCGAGCTGAACAACGTGGCCGGCCCGGCCTATACCGCCGGTGCCAGCACCGCGGCGGCCTTCCTGTCGCATTTCGTCAAGAATTACCAACAGGGCTGGCTGCACATCGACTGTTCCGCCACCTACCGCAAAGGCGCGGTGGATCAGTGGTCGGCCGGCGCGACCGGGCTGGGCGTGCGCACCCTGGCCAATCTGTTGCTGAGCAAAGCCAAATAATTGAACGCCCGCCGCGTCGGGCGCTAGAATGCGCATTATCTTCGGGGCCCAGCATGCTGGGCCTCGCTATTTGATCCCTGGAGTTTGCCATGAGTGCCCATCATCACGATGCCGCCCCGAGCGAGAACGAACTTGAACGCCTGTTGAAGCTGGCGGTGACGGAGCCGGCCCACCGTCCGGCGTTCTTCCGTGAACTGCTCGACGCCACGGTGCTGATCCTCGGCGACAGCGAGCAGGTGCAGCAGGACGGCGACATTACGCTGAACGCGGATACGCCGGTCAATATCCAGCATTGGGAAAAGCAGGACGGCGGCAGCATCATTCCGTTCTTCACTTCGCTGGATGCGTTGCAGAAGGCCGTTGAGGACGAACAGCCGTTCATCGCCATGCCGGCGCGGGTGCTGTTCGAAATCACCCAGGGTGCGGATCTGTTCCTCAACCCGAAGGCGGAGTACGGCAAAGAGTTCTATCCGGAAGAGGTGGCGATGCTGCTGGCGACCGGTGGCGTCGTCAAACCGGTGGAGCATTACGTCGACAAAGAGACCCAAATCCTGTTGGGGCAGCCCGAAGAGTATCCGTCGGCGATGGTGGATGCGCTGACCACGCTGTTTAGCCAGCGTAAGCCGGTGCGTCGCGCGTTTCTGGCGCTGATGCACGACCAGGCGGCGGACGAGAAGCCGAATCTGCTGATCGGGCTGGAAGTGGATGCCGAGCCGGCGGAGATCGAGGCGTTGATCAACGAGGCCGGCAGCGTCGCCAGCGAAACGGCACCGAATGACGAACCGGTGGATTTCTGCCTGGTATCGGAGAAAGAGCGGGGCATCAGTCACTACCTGATCGCCCATACGCAGCCGTTTTATCAGCGCCGCTGGGGCAGTTGGCTGCGCAATGTGATCCCGTCTACCGACAAGACCCAATAACGTCGGTGCGCCGCTGAAAGTGGCGAATGAAGATCATATTTTTTTAATGAAATGTTGATTTTCCCGTAGGCAAGCGTTAACGGCGCACATATAATCTGCGCCACTTGAGAAGGCCGGCAACATTGCAGACCGGCCTGTTTTGGAAGTCATACAGAGGCCATCATGACCGTAGAACGTACCTTTTCCATCGTTAAACCAAACGCTGTAGCCAACAACGACATCGGCGCTATCTACGCGCGTTTCGAGCGCGCCGGTTTCAAAATCATCGCCGCTAAAATGCTGCGTCTGACTCGCGAGCAAGCTGAAGGCTTCTACGCTGAGCACAAAGGCCGCCCATTCTTCGACGGTCTGGTTGAGTTCATGACCTCCGGCCCAATCATGGTGCAGGTTCTGGAATCTGAAAACGCCGTGCAGCGCAACCGCGACATCATGGGCGCAACCAACCCGGACAACGCACTGGCCGGCACCCTGCGCGCCGACTACGCGGACAGCTTCACCGCTAACGCCGTTCACGGTTCCGACTCCGTTGAATCCGCACAGCGTGAAATCGCTTACTTCTTCAACGAAAGCGAAATCTGCGCACGTTAATCGTGCCGTTGCTGATAGCCAGGCATTCACCGGCTGAAACAATAAAAATGCCCTGAATGCCTTTCAGCCATAGAAACCCGCTACTAAAATTTGTACAATGCCGCGCCCCTGATAAGACGACTTGTCAGGGGCGTGTTTTTAGTGCCGCCACCCGAATCATGCGGGCTGAAATGCACAACTTACTTTCCATTCTTTAGCGCCATAACGTGTAATAACGAGGCCAGAGATCATTATGTTAGAACCCATCACGTCCGAGCACACCGTGTCTGAAAATAATTCGCTGACTACCCCCTCCGTTAACGTGGAGCAACCGGCTGCGGCCAAAATCAACCTGCTGGATCTGAACCGCCAGCAAATGCGCGAGTTCTTCGCCGAAATGGGCGAGAAACCGTTCCGCGCCGATCAGGTGATGAAGTGGATTTATCACTACTGCTGCGACGATTTCGAGCAGATGACCGACATCAACAAAGTCCTACGCGGCAAGCTGCAGCGCGTGGCGGAGATCCGCGCGCCGGAAGTGGCGGAAGAACAGCGTTCGGCCGACGGCACCATCAAGTGGGCGATTAAGGTGGGCGATCAGCAGGTCGAAACCGTGTATATCCCGGAAGCCGACCGCGCGACGCTGTGCGTCTCCTCGCAGGTAGGCTGCGCGCTGGAGTGCAAATTCTGTTCGACGGCGCAGCAGGGCTTCAACCGCAACCTGCGCGTGTCGGAAATCATCGGCCAGGTGTGGCGCGCGGCGAAGATCATCGGCGCGCTGAAGGTGACCGGCCAACGCCCGATCACCAACGTGGTGATGATGGGCATGGGCGAGCCGCTGCTCAACCTGAACAACGTGGTGCCGGCGATGGAAATCATGCTGGACGACTTCGGCTTTGGCTTGTCCAAACGGCGCGTGACCCTGTCTACCTCCGGCGTGGTGCCGGCGCTGGACAAGCTGGGCGACATGATCGACGTGGCGCTGGCCATTTCGCTGCACGCGCCGAACGACACCATCCGCGATGAGATCGTGCCGATCAACCGCAAGTACAACATCGAGACCTTCCTGTCCGCGGTGCGTCGCTACCTGGAGAAATCCAACGCCAACCAGGGCCGCGTCACCGTCGAGTACGTGATGCTGGATCATATCAACGACAGCACCGACGACGCGCATCAGCTGGCGGAAGTGCTGAAAGACACGCCGTGCAAGATCAACCTGATCCCATGGAACCCGTTCCCGGGCGCTCCGTACGGCCGCAGCTCCAACAGCCGGGTGGATCGTTTCTCCAAGGTGTTGATGGAATACGGCTTTACGACTATTGTTCGTAAAACCCGTGGTGACGATATCGACGCCGCCTGCGGGCAACTGGCGGGTGAAGTGATCGACCGTACCAAGCGTACCCTGAAAAAGAAAATGGCCGGGGAACCTATCAACGTACGGGCGGTCTGAATCCTATAGCACCATTTTTTTGTTATCTAACAGCCTGTTATGCGAAAGATTGACGCTAATGGGCGTTAGCTGGCGGCCGATAAGGAAATGAATGCGGGCATGAAGCTGAAACTGTGGGGGGTGTGGCTGGCGGCAGGACTGTTGGCCGGGTGTTCCGGTTCAGCACCGGAAAAGGAAGCACAGGTCTCTGAAGCGGGCCAGACGCGGTTGCAGCTGGGCCTGGAGTACCTGCAGCAAGGCGACATGAACGCCGCGCGCCAGAACCTGGAAAAGGCGCTGGACGCGGCCCCGCAGGATTACCGCACGCAGTTGGGCATGGCGCTCTACGCGCAGCGCAGCGGTGAAAACGCCGAGGCCGAACAGCGTTATCGGCAAGCGCTCAAACTTGCGCCGGGCAATGGCACCGTACTGAATAATTACGGTGCGTTTCTTTGCGGTTTAGGGCAGTATGTACCGGCGCAACAGCAGTTTAGCGCTGCGGCGCTGGCGCCCGATTATGGCCAGGTCGCCGACAGCCTGGAAAACGCAGGTTACTGTTTTCTCAAGGCCGGACAAAACGATGAGGCGCGCACGCTGTTGAGCCGCGCGCTAAAAGTCGATCCGGACAAAGGCGCTCCGCTGCTGGCGGAGGCCGAAAAGCAATTTGGAGAAGGGAAGCGCGCCCAGTCGCAACTTTTATTGGATGTTTATCAGCATGTTCTGCCGGCCAGCGCCAGCAGCTTATGGTTACAGATTCGTTTCGCCGCGTTAGCCGGCCGCCAGGATAGCGTTCAACGCTATGGCAAGCAGCTAGCGCGAAGTTTTCCACAATCCAAACAGTACCAGCAGTTCTTAGCTAATGAATACTGAAGCCTCCCAAGATAAAACCGTATCCATGACGACGGGCCAGCGCCTGCGTCAGGCCCGTGAGCAACTCGGGCTGAGCCAACAGACCGTTGCAGAACGCCTGTGTCTCAAAATGTCCACCGTGCGCGATATCGAGGAAGACAGCGTGTCCGCTGACCTCGCGTCCACCTTCGTGCGCGGCTACATCCGTTCCTACGCCAAGCTGGTGCATCTGCCGGAAGACGAACTGCTGCCGATGCTGGCCAAGCAGGCGCCGTTGAAGATGGCGAAAGTGGCGCCGATGCAAAGTTTCTCGCTGGGCAAGCGTCGCAAGAAACGCGACGGCTGGCTGATGAGCTTCACCTGGCTTATCGTGTTCGTGGTGATCGGCCTGACCGGCGCCTGGTGGTGGCAAAACCACAAGGCGCAGCAGGAAGAGATCGCCACCATGGCCGATCAATCCTCGGCGCAGCTTTCACAGAATAACGAAGGGCAGTCCGTGCCGCTGACCGACGGCAATGCCGACGCCGGCACCAACGTGCCGTTGACCGACAACAGCGCCGCGCCGGCTGATACCGGCGCAGCGGCTCAGGCGCCGGCGGCGACCGCCCAGGCGCCGAGCGCGGCTCAGCAGCAGCCTGCCGTGGTGTCGCCAAGCCAGACCACCCTGCCGGAAACCGCGCCGGTGGCGCAAGCGCCGTTGCCGACCGCCGATGCGGGCGTGGCTGCGCCGGCGGCCGATCCGAACGCGCTGGTGATGGATTTCTCCGCCGACTGCTGGCTGCAGGTGACTGACGCGAGCGGTAAAACGCTGTTCAGCGGCACCCAGAAGCAAGGCGGCAAGCTGAACCTGACCGGCACTGCGCCGTACAAACTGACCATCGGTGCGCCGGCGGCAGTTCAGATCCAGTATCAGGGTAAACCGGTTGATTTAAGCCGGTTCGTTAAGTCAAACCGTGTTGCTCGCCTGACCGTCGCCGCGCAGTAATCGCGCGGCACCGGTCGTGATGTCAGAGCAGCAATGGAGAGTAAGTAATGCATAACCAAGCGCCCATCAACCGTCGAAAATCTACACGCATTTACGTCGGCAAGGTGCCTATTGGTGATGGCGCGCCGATTGCCGTGCAGTCGATGACCAACACCCGTACCACCGATGTTGAAGCAACGGTTAATCAGATCAAAGCGCTGGAGCGCGTGGGCGTCGACATCGTCCGCGTTTCGGTTCCTACCATGGACGCCGCCGAGGCGTTCAAACTGATCAAGCAGCAGGTCAACGTGCCGTTGGTCGCCGATATCCACTTTGATTATCGCATCGCACTGCAGGTGGCCGAATATGGCGTAGACTGCCTGCGCATCAACCCGGGCAACATCGGCAACGAATCGCGCATTCGCTCGGTGGTGGACTGCGCCCGCGACAAGAACATCCCGATTCGCATCGGCGTCAACGGCGGCTCGCTGGAAAAAGACCTGCAGGAAAAGTACGGCGAACCTACGCCGGAAGCGCTGCTGGAATCCGCCATGCGCCACGTCGACATCCTCGATCGCCTCAACTTCGACCAGTTCAAGGTCAGCGTCAAGGCGTCGGACGTGTTCCTGGCGGTGCAATCCTACCGCTTGTTGGCGTCGCGCATCGATCAGCCGCTGCACCTGGGCATCACCGAAGCCGGCGGCGCGCGCAGCGGGTCGGTCAAATCGGCCATCGGCCTGGGTATGCTGCTGTCTGAAGGCATCGGCGATACCCTGCGCATCTCGCTGGCGGCGGATCCGGTCGAAGAGGTGAAGGTCGGTTTCGACATCCTGAAGTCGCTGCGCATCCGCGCGCGCGGCATCAACTTCATCGCCTGCCCGACCTGCTCGCGTCAGGAGTTCGACGTGATCGGCACGGTGAACGCGCTGGAGCAGCGCCTGGAAGACATCATCACGCCGATGGACGTTTCGATCATCGGCTGCGTGGTGAACGGCCCGGGCGAAGCGCTGGTGTCCACCATGGGCGTAACCGGCGGCCACAAGAAGAGCGGCTTCTATGAAGACGGCGTGCGCCAGAAAGAGCGTTTCGACAACGAACAGATGATCGACCAGCTGGAAGCGAAAATTCGCGCCAAGGCCGCGATGATGGACGAAAGCAAACGCATCACGGTCAACCTGCTGGAAAAATAAGCGTTATCGCTACACGGCGGGCCTGTTGGCCCGCTTGTTTATGAACCTGAAGGGCAGAAAACCGCATCCGCGTTGAATACCGGGCGGCAAAGTCCCTATAATCGGGTTCATTTTTACAGACAACGGACAGAGAACTCACGTGGCAAAGAACATTCAAGCCATTCGCGGCATGAACGACTACCTGCCGGAAGAAACGGCATTATGGCAGCGTATTGAAGGCACCCTCAAGCAGGTGCTGGGCGGCTACGGTTACAGCGAAATCCGGTTGCCGATTGTAGAGCAGACCCCGTTATTCAAACGCGCGATCGGCGAAGTGACCGACGTCGTGGAAAAAGAGATGTATACCTTCGAAGACCGCAACGGCGAAAGCCTGACGCTGCGTCCGGAAGGGACGGCTGGCTGCGTGCGCGCCGGCATCGAACATGGTCTGCTGTACAATCAGGAACAGCGTCTGTGGTACATCGGCCCGATGTTCCGCTACGAGCGCCCGCAGAAGGGGCGTTACCGTCAGTTCCATCAGCTGGGCGCGGAAGTGTTCGGCCTGCAAGGCCCGGATATCGACGCCGAGCTGATCCTGCTGACCGCCCGCTGGTGGAAAGCGCTGGGCATCGCCGAGCACGTCAAGCTGGAGCTGAACTCCATCGGTTCGCTGGAGGCGCGCGCCAACTACCGCGACGCGCTGGTGGCGTTCCTGGAGCAGCACGTCGAGGTGTTGGACGAAGACTGCAAACGCCGCATGTACAGCAACCCGCTGCGCGTGCTGGACTCCAAAAATCCTGAGGTGCAGGCGCTGCTGAACGACGCGCCGCGCCTGTCCGAGTACCTGGATGAAGAATCCCGTGCTCACTTCGCCGGTCTGTGTGAACTTTTGGCGCAGGCAGGTATCCCATATACCGTTAACGAGCGCCTGGTGCGCGGTCTGGATTACTACAACCGCACCGTGTTTGAGTGGGTGACCACCAGCCTGGGCGCGCAGGGCACCGTCTGCGCGGGCGGCCGTTACGACGGCCTGGTCGAGCAACTGGGCGGCCGCGCCACCCCGGCGGTCGGTTTCGCCATGGGCCTCGAGCGTCTGGTGCTGCTGGTGCAGGCGGTCAACCCGGAATTCAAGGCGCCGTCGGCTATCGACGTGTACGTCATTTCTTCCGGCGCGGGCACCCAGAGTGCGGCGATGCGGCTGGCTGAACAGGTGCGCGACGCGGCGCCGCAGCTGAAGCTGATGACCAATTACGGCGGCGGCAACTTCAAGAAGCAGATCACCCGTGCGGACAAATGGGGCGCGCGCATCGCGCTGATCCTGGGTGAGAGCGAAGTGGCGGCGCAGCAGGTGGTGGTGAAAGACCTGCGCAGTGGTGAACAAGAAACGCTGGCGCAAAGCGAAGTCGCTGCGCGTCTGGCTTTGATGTTAGGTTAAGGAGAAGGACACCGTGGAAGTCTATACCACTGAAAACGAACAAGTCGACGCACTGCGTCGGTTCTTTGCCGAGAACGGCAAAGCGCTGGCGGTGGGCGTGGTGCTCGGAATTGGTGCCCTGGTTGGCTGGCGTTATTGGCAGAGCCATGAAAACTCCAACATGATGGCGGCATCGCAATCCTATCAGGAAGCCAGCGATCGTCTGGCGGCCGGCAAGCCGGATGACGTGGCTGCCGCGGAGAAATTTGTCCAGGCCAACGGCAACAGCTACGGCGTATTGGCCGCGCTGCAGTTGGCCAAGCACTTTGTCGAACAGAATGATTTCGCCAAGGCGCAGCAGCAGCTGGCGCTGGCGCAGGGCCAGACCAAAGACGACAACCTGTTGGCGATGATCAACCTGCGTCTGGCGCGCGTCCAGCTGCAGGAGAAAAAGCTGGATGAAGCGCTGAAAACGCTGGATGGCGTGAAAGGCGAAGGCTGGGTGGCGATGATGCAGGATGTGCGCGGCGATGTATTGCTGGCCAAGGGCGACGCCAAGGGCGCGCGCGAAGCTTACAGCAAAGGCATTGAGTCCAATGCTTCTCAGGCGCTGCAGGTTCTGCTGCGCATGAAATTGAATAACTTGTCCAGCTAAGGGGAATTCCCATGCAATTGCGTAAAACACTCTTGGTCGGACTGGTTTCCGCTGCCTTGCTGAGTGGTTGCTCGCTGTTTAACAGCGAAGAAGACGTGGTTACCATGTCGCCGTTGCCGAAAGTTGAAAATCAGTTTACGCCGAGCAAGGCGTGGAGCACCTCGGTGGGCGACGGTATCGGTGAGTATTACTCCCACCTGCGTCCGGCCTATCAGGACAGCACCATTTACGCCGCCGATCGCTTCGGCATCGTGAAAGCGATGGACGCCGACAGCGGTAACGAGAAGTGGAAGGTCAATCTCTCCGAGAAGACCGGTTTCTTCTCCAGCAACCTGTCTGCGCTGCTGTCGGGCGGCCTGACGGTCGCGGGCGACAAGGTTTACGTCGGCAGCGAAAAAGCGGTGGTTTACGCATTGAACACCGCCGACGGCGCCATCGCCTGGCAGACCAAAGTGGCCGGCGAAGCGATCTCCCGTCCGGTTGTCAGCGACGGCATGGTGTTGGTGCACACCTCCAACGGCATGTTGCAGGCGCTGAACGAAGCCGACGGCGCGGTGAAGTGGACGGTTAACCTGGACATGCCTTCGCTGTCGCTGCGTGGTGAATCCGCGCCGGCCGTCGCTTTTGGCGCCGCCATCGTCGGCGGTGACAACGGCCGCGTCAGTGCGGTGCTGATGCAGCAGGGCCAGATTATCTGGCAACAGCGTATTTCTCAGCCGAGCGGCGCGACCGAAATCGATCGTCTGAACGACGTGGACACCACGCCGGTGATCGTTGACGGCGTGGTCTACGCGCTGGGTTACAACGGCAACCTGACGGCGCTGGATCTGCGTTCCGGCCAGATTATCTGGAAACGCGAGCTGGGTTCGGTGAATGATTTCATCGTCGACGCGGGCCGCATCTACCTGATCGATCAGAACGACCGCGTAGTGGCGCTCAGCACCGAAGGCGGCGTGACCGTGTGGACGCAGAGCGATCTGCTGCACCGTAACCTGACGCCGCCGGTGATGTATAATGGTTATCTGGTGACCGGTGACGCCGAAGGTTATCTGCACTGGATCAACACCACCGATGGCCGTTTTGTCGCCCAGCAGGAAGTGGACAGCTCCGGCTTCCTGTCTGCGCCGATGGTGGCCAGCGACAAGCTGATCATCCAGGCTCGCGGCGGGAAAGTTTACGCTTTCACCCGCTAACGCCGCTCGTCGCATGGCTTGAAAACGGCTCCTGAGTGTTCAGGGGCCGTTTCGTATTTTTATAAGCTGCACCGCTGGTGTCTATCCACAGTGCAGTAACGCATTGATTATTAAGTAATGAGGCTTCAACAATGATACCTGTCGTCGCGCTGGTCGGGCGCCCGAATGTGGGTAAATCCACCTTGTTCAACCGTTTAACCCATACGCGTGATGCGCTGGTGGCGGATTTCCCGGGGCTGACGCGTGACCGCAAGTATGGTCGTGCTGAAATCGAAGGCAATGAATTCATCATCGTCGATACCGGCGGCATTGACGGCACCGAAGACGGCGTCGAAACGCGCATGGCCGGTCAGTCGCTGCTGGCGATCGAAGAAGCGGACATCGTGCTGTTCATGGTCGACGCCCGCGCCGGCCTGATGCCGGCGGATCAGGGCATTGCCCAGCACCTGCGCAGCCGCCAGAAGGCGACCTTCCTGGTGGCCAACAAAACCGACGGTCTGGATCCGGACACCGCCACCGCCGATTTCTATTCGCTCGGCCTGGGTGAAGTGTTCGCTATCGCCGCTTCTCACGGCCGCGGCGTGACCCAGCTGATCGAACACGTGCTGGTGCCGTTCGTGCCGGAAAAACCGGAAGACGTCGAGCTGACCGAGGAAGAGGCCAACGCCGCTTACTGGGCTGAGCAAAACGGTGAAACGCTGGAAGGCGAAGAAGACGAAGAGCCGGAAGAAGCGTTCAATCCGCAGGATCTGCCGATCAAGCTGGCGATCGTCGGCCGCCCGAACGTCGGTAAGTCTACGCTCACTAACCGCATCCTCGGCGAGGAGCGCGTGGTGGTGTACGACATGCCGGGCACCACCCGCGACAGCATCTACATTCCGATGGTGCGCGACGAACGCGAGTACGTGCTGATCGACACCGCCGGGGTGCGCAAACGCGGCAAGGTGACCGAAACCGTCGAAAAATTCTCGGTGATCAAGACTCTGCAGGCGATTGAAGACGCCAACGTGGTGCTGCTGGTGATCGACGCGCGTGAAGGCATTTCCGATCAGGATCTCTCTCTGCTCGGCTTTATCCTCAATAGTGGGCGCTCACTGGTGATTGCGGTCAACAAGTGGGATGGCATGAGCGAAGAAGATCGCGAGCACGTGAAAGAGATGCTCGATCTGCGTCTGGGCTTCGTCGACTTCGCGCGCGTGCACTTCATTTCCGCCCTGCACGGCAGCGGCGTCGGCAACCTGTTCGAATCGGTACAGGAAGCCTACGAGTGCGCAACCCGCCGCGTAAACACCTCGATGCTGACCAAAATCATGCAGATGGCGGTTGACGATCACCAGCCGCCGTTGGTGCGCGGCCGCCGCGTGAAGCTGAAATATGCCCATGCCGGCGGTTACAACCCGCCGATCGTGGTGATCCACGGCAACCAGGTCAGCGATCTGGCCGATTCGTATAAACGCTATTTGATGAACTACTTCCGCCGCTCGCTGAATGTGATGGGGACGCCGATCCGCATCCAGTTCAAAGAGGGTGACAACCCGTTCGCCGGCAAACGCAACCTGCTGACGCCGACCCAGATGCGTAAGCGCAAGCGCCTGATGAGCCACCTGAAAAAGAGCAAGTAATCGCTCATGAGGGGCGCGGCAGTGATGCCGCGCCCTTTTTTATTGGCCCGAAATCGTTTTATTATCTGAAGATTACCTCGCCTGCCTGAAGGAACACCATGTCCTGGGAAACCTGGAGTTTTGCGTTTAACGTCACCGTGCCGAATCTGCTGATGATGCTGCTGGGGATCCTGCTGCGCCATTGGCGCCTGATGGATGACCGCTTTGTCGACGGTGCGACCCGCCTGGTGTTCAATCTGGCGCTGCCGTGCCTGCTGTTTTTCAGCATCGCCACCAACCATCCGCAGCTGCTCGGCAACCTGCCGCTGGTGCTGTTCGGCGCGGTCGGCACGCTGGCGACCTTCCTGCTTTTGGAGCTGGCGGCCAGGTGGTTGGTGAAAGAACCGCGTGAGCGTGGGGTATTCGTGCAGGGCGGCTTCCGCGCCAATACCGCCATCGTCGGCCTGGCCTACGCCATGACCGCCTACGGCAGCGAAGGCATTGCGCTCGCTTCGCTGTACCTGACGGTGACGGTGATCCTGTTCAACATACTGTCGGTCATCACCCTTACGCGCAGCCTGCAGGGCGGGCAGGGCAAGAAAATCAGCCACCTGTCGCTGCTGCGCAGCATCGTCACCAATCCGTTGATCATCGGCCTGGTGTGCGGGTTGCTGTATGCGCAAACCGGGCTGGGCATCCCGACCGTGATCCGCCAGACCGGCAGCTATATCTCCGCGCTGTCGCTGCCGCTGGCGCTGCTGTGCACCGGCGCCAGCCTGGATTTTCGCGCCATGTTCCGTTCGTCCAACGTGGCGGCGCTGTCGTCGGCGGCCAAGCTGTTTCTGGTGCCGTGCCTGATGACGCTGGCCGGCTGGCTGTGCGGGTTTCAGGGGGCGGCGCTGGGCATTATCTTCCTGTTTTCCGCCACGCCGACCGCTTCGGGCAGCTATGTGATGACGCGCGCCATGGGCGGCAACGCCACGCTGGCGGCCAACATTATTGCCATCACCACCGTCGGATCGTTCTTCACCACCGCGTTGGGGATCTATTTTTTGCGCTCATGGGGCGCGATTTAACCTGGGAGTCGTTATGGACGCGCACTGTCCGCACTGTCGTCAGACCATGAATTGGGTAGCGGGTCACTACCATTGTGCCGCCTGTCAGCGCGATTATCGGCAGCTGGCGAGCTGCCCGGAGTGCGGGCAGCCGCTGCAAGAATTGAAAGCCTGCGGGGCGGTGGATTACCTGTGCCAGTACGGGCACGGGCTGATCTCCAAAAAGCGGGTGAATTTCAGCTATCAGCCGCTGTAAGCCCTCACTCATCCACCTGGCCGGTTTTCCACAGATCCACCAGCGCCTGCGGCGCGCTGCTTTCCGGGATTAACAGCACGATCTCGGTGCTCAGGGTGGGGCTGGTGTAGTTGATCTGTATGCGGTAGTAGCGCTGGTCGCCGCAGCCGGGGGAGTTGGGCTGGCCTTCTTCCTGCGCATAGGGCAGCGTCTGGTTCAGCAGCTGATTCAGGCGCTGCCGCTGCTCCGGCGTGATATCGGCCAGCGCGATGCGGCGCTGGCCCGCCAGTTTGGGAATGTAGGCGAAGCCTCCCTCGCGCGCCAGCTCAATGACCGTATCCTGATTGAGCGTCGGCAGCGGTTTCATTATTCCACCCCCACCTGATGCCAGGCTTGTTGCACCTTGTCCGCCACGCTCTGGTCGAAACGCGCTTGCGCATGTTTCACCGTGGCGCGGGCGAAGGTGGCGAAATCGGCATTTTGCGGCAGCGCTTTGTCGCATACCGTGTCATACCAGACGTAGCCGGCTTTCTCCCAGGCGAAGCCGCCCAGCGCCGTCGCCGCCAGGTAGAAGGCGCGGTTGGGGATGCCGGAGTTGAGGTGCACGCCGCCGTTGTCTTCCTTGGTCTGGATATAATCCTTCATGCTGGCGGGCTGCGGGTCTTTACCCAGCAGCGGGTCATCGTAGGCGGTGCCGGGCGCCGACATCGAGCGCAACCCTTTGCCTTTGATGCCCTTGGCGAGCAGCCCGGCGCCGATCAGCCAGTCGGCTTTATCGGCGGTTTGCTGCAGGTGGAACTGCTTGACCAGCGAACCGAACACGTCGGACAGCGATTCGTTGAGCGCGCCGGACTGCTGGTAGTAGATCAGCCCGGCTTCGCTCTCGGTCACGCCGTGCGCCAGCTCGTGGCCGACCACGTCGATGGCGATGGTGAAACGGTTGAAAATCTCGCCGTCGCCGTCGCCGAACACCATCTGCTGGCCGTTCCAGAAAGCGTTCTGGTACTCCTTGCCGTAGTGTACGCTGCCGACCAGCGGCAGCCCCTGGTTATCCAGTGAGTTGCGGCGGTAGGCCTGCCAGAAGAAATCGTAGGTGACGCCGAGGTAGTCGTAGGCTTCGTCCACCGCTACGTCGTGGTTACTGGGCTGGCCCTCTTTACGCACCTGTTTGCCGGGCAGTTGGGTGCCGTTCTGGGCGTCGTAGATATCGCGGAGCGCTTCGCCGGCTCGGGCGTTTTTCTCGGTCGGTGAACGCAGCGGCTTGTTGCCGAGCAGGCTTTGCACGTGGTTCAGGGTGTGCAGCGCGCAGTCGCGCTGCGGGGCGTTGCCGTGTTCAATGATGCGGCGCAGCATATAGGGAGGAATGACGGAACGCATGCGCTGGGCTGGCATAGTGGCTCTCCTTAGGCAAAAAATTTTACCTCATCGAATGAATGCACTGTGCCTAAGTGTAGCCTACTCGTCATAAAGCCTGTGGTCATGCGTGCTCACCGCCGGCGCGGTCTTATGCGGGCTGATGCGCCGCACCGAGGCGCGTACCGCCAGCCGGCCGTGCAGCAGCAGATTGCACGGCGGTGCGTCGGCGCGCAGCATGCGCCGCTGCAGCAGTTGGATCGCCTCGTAACCCAGTTCGTCGCGCGGCACCTGCACCGAGGTCAGCGGCACGTCATGGATTTCCGCCAGGTTGAAGCCGTCGGTGCTCATCACCGACACGTCGCCCGGCACGTTCAGCCCTCGCTTGTTGAGCGCCTTGACCGCCCCGACCGCCATGTAGTCGCCGCCGGCCAGGATCGCCGTCGGCAGCGGGGCGTGGCCGTGGATGCCATCGAGATAGGTGGTCAGCGCCTGCTCGGCCTCTTCGCTGCCGAAGCCGGAGGTGGTGACCAGATGGCGGCCGTCGTCGAACGGCAGATGATGCCGCGCGTAGGCTTGCCGGATGCCCGCCAGCCGCAGCTCCATGGTGTGGCGGCGCAGACACTGCAGGTTGAGAATATGGCTGTGCCCCTGCTGGAACAGGTAGCTGGCGGAGTAATCGCCGATCAACTGATGATCCGGCGAGACGCTGTCCAGCCGCATCTGCCGATCGCTGCAGTTGATCAGCACGCAAGGTTTGTGCAGATCGGCCGCCAGGGTGTGGATATGCTCGTCGTCGATGCCGATGATCAGCGCCGCTTCGGTGTGCGGATCGCTCATCTTTTCCAGAAACAGCGCGCCGTCGCTGCGCTGCTCTTCCAGCCCGCAGTAGCGGATGCGCACCTCGTGCTCCATCAGCGCGGCGGCAATGCCCTGAATGACCTTGTAGTAGAAGATGTCGGTGCGCACGTCGAACGCGCGCTGCGGCGCGAACACCATCACGTTGTTCAGCATCAGCCGGCCGCTGGAAATGCCCTGCAGAATGCCATTTTGCTGCGCACAGTCCAGCACCTTGCGGCGCGCCTCGGCGCTGGTGTTGGCCTTGCCGGCCAGCACGCGGGAAACGGTGCTGATCGACAGCCCGGTTTGGCGGGCGATCTCCTGGATTTTCAGCTTTCCGTTCATTTTGTGATCTCCTTCAAATTCGTCCATGAGAATATTTTCACTGCGGATTTTCAGCGTCTTGACCGGACTTATCGGTCATTATGGCTATTTTTTCACCCTCTCGTGAAAATCTTTGCAAAAAACCCCGTTTCGCTGTGCGCTATCGCTGAGTAGTCTGCATTGGTACACCAATTTTAACGACCTGTCAGTCCAATTTTAACGGTGTGCGAAAAAGAAAACAAAAAATAAATCATGGGGTTGTGATTGGCTGTCGGCCAATGATGCGGCACCGATCCGTTTTCACCGTCCCGTGTTTGCTAGCACAACGTACCCTACCAAAACGCGCGTCGCCATAGCCGGCGGCCGCGGGGAGAGAACCGATGAGTGTGGAGATCAATCAGGCGGTCGCGCAGAGCGGGCGGCGCAAGTTTAAATCGCTGCGCTGGTGGATGCTGGCGCTGTTCTTGCTGGGCGTCACGGTCAACTACATTACCCGTAACTCGCTGGGCATTCTGGCGCCGGAGCTGAAAACCAGCCTGAACATGAGCACCGAGCAATATGCCTGGGTAGTGGCGTCGTTCCAGCTGGCCTACACGGTGTTCCAGCCGATCTGCGGCTGGCTGATCGACGTTATCGGCCTGAAGATGGGCTTTCTGATCTGCGCCGGCATTTGGGCGGTGGTATGCATGCTGCACGCCGGCGCCGGCAGCTGGCTGCAACTGGCCATTCTGCGCTTCTTTATGGGGGGCGCGGAGGCGGCGGCTACCCCGGCCAACGCCAAGGCGATCTCCGACTGGTTCCCGAAAAAGGAGCGGCCGATCGCCGCCGGCTGGGCGGGCGTCGGTTTCTCCATCGGCGCCATGCTGGCGCCGCCGATCATCGTCATCGCTCACGTCTCCTTCGGCTGGCAGGGGGCGTTCCTGTTCTCCGGCGGGCTGGCGCTGATCTGGGTCGTGCTGTGGTGGCTGTTCTACCACTCGCCGCAGCAGCACCCGAACCTCAGCCAGCAAGAGCTGGATCTGATCCGCGAAGACAACGAGCCGGTGTTGCCGAAGCTGCCGTTCCTCACTTCGCTGGCCAGCCTGTGCAAGAACAAGAAGTTTTACGGCATCGCCATCCCGGCCTTTCTCGCCGAGCCGGCCTGGGCGGTCTTCAGTTTCTGGGTGCCGCTGTACCTGGCCACCGAACGCGGCATGGATCTGAAACAGATCGCGATGTTCGCCTGGCTGCCGTTCCTGGCGGCGGATATCGGCAGCGTCGCCAGCGGCTATCTCACCACCCTGTACCGCAAATGGTTCGGCTGCAGCCGCGTCAACTCGGTGGTCGCCAGCTCGGTGACCGGCGCTTTCCTGATGGTGTCGCTGGCGTTCGTGGCGATCACCCAAGATCCCTATGTGGCGATCGCGCTGATCTCGATCGGCGGTTTCGGCCACCAGGTGATCTCCTGCATGCTCAGCGCGCTGGTGGTGGAGTCGTTCGATAAAAACCAGATGGCGACGGTCAACGGCATGCGCGGCTCCAGCGCCTGGATCGCCAGCTTCCTGTTCACGCTCCTGATCGGCGCGGTGTCCGACACCATCGGCTTCAACCCGCTGTTTATTGCCATGGGCTTCTTCGATCTGATCGGCGCTGTGTTCCTGATTGCCCTGATCGCCGAGCGCGGCGGTAAGAAAACCCCTTCACACAGCTAAGTGGAATATTTATGAAAACCTTGAAAAATTGGACGCTGGCGGCGCAGCATGCCGACCATGTCGAGCTGCTGGTCGATGAACGCCACCGTTTCTGCCTGTACGTGCTGGAAGACGGCCTGTTCCGCGTGTTGATCAAACGTGAGGGTGAGCTGGCGCTGGATCGCACCTGGAGCATCGCGCCGCAGGAGGATGTGCCCTGGGAAGGGCGCGATCGGCTCAGCGTCACCGGTTTCAGCCTGCCGGGCTATCAGCTGCGCCAGGAGAGCGATCGGCTGGTGGTCAGCACGCCGCTGCTGCGCGTGGCGGTGCATCAGCCGCTGTGGTTGGAATGGGAGCATTGCAATGCCGCCGGCGAGTGGCGGCCGCTGGCGGCGGATCGGCCGACCAGCGCCTACCTGCTCAATGCGCACGGCGACGGCGTGGCGCACTACCAGCGCCGCTTTGCCGATGAGCGCTATTACGGCCTGGGGGAGAAAGCCGGCGATCTGGAGCGCACCGGCCGCCGCTTCGAGATGCGCAATCTGGACGCCATGGGGTACAACGCCGCCAGCACCGATCCGCTGTACAAACACATTCCGTTCACCATCACCCGCGGACCGGAGGCGAGCTTCGGTCTGTTCTACGACAACCTGAGCAACTGCTGGCTGGATCTGGGCAACGAGATCGACAATTACCACGCGGCCTATCGCCGCTATCAGGCCGAAGCGGGCGATCTGGATTACTACCTGTTCCTAGGGCCGAAGGTTTTAGACGTCACCAAGGCCTTCGTGCGCCTGACCGGCCGCACCCACTTCGGGCCGAAGTGGAGCCTGGGCTACAGCGGCTCGACCATGCATTATACCGATGCGCCGGACGCCCAGCAGCAGCTGCAGCAGTTCATTGCGCTGTGCCGCCAGCACGCCATTCCCTGCGACTCCTTCCAGCTGTCGTCGGGCTACACCTCGATTAACCACAAGCGCTACGTGTTCAACTGGAACTACGACAAGGTGCCGCAGCCCAAGCTGCTCAGCCAGGCGTTTCACGACGCCGGCCTCAGGCTGGCGGCCAACATCAAGCCGTGCCTGCTGCAGGATCATCCGCAGTATCAAGAGGTGGCGGCGCAGGGGCTGTTTATCCGCGATTCGCAAAGCGACGCGCCGGAACGCTCCAGCTTCTGGGACGACGAAGGATCGCACCTCGACTTCACCAACCCGGCGACGGTGCGCTGGTGGCAGCAGGGCGTCACGCAGCAGTTGCTGGAGATGGGCATCGATTCCACCTGGAACGACAACAACGAGTACGAAGTGTGGGATGGCGAAGCGCGCTGTCACGGCTTCGGGCGGCCGATCGCCATCAAGCACATCCGCCCGGTGATGCCGCTGCTGATGATGCGCGCCTCGATGGAGGCCCAGCAGCGCTTCGCGCCGCAGAAGCGGCCGTACCTGATCTCACGCTCCGGCTGCGCCGGCATGCAGCGCTACGTGCAGACCTGGAGCGGCGACAACCGCACCAGTTGGCAGACGCTGCGCTACAACATCCGCATGGGGCTGGGCATGAGCCTGTCCGGCTTGTATAACCTCGGCCACGACGTCGGCGGCTTCTCCGGCGACAAGCCGGACGCGGAGCTGCTGGTGCGCTGGGTGCAAAACGGCGTGATGCATCCGCGTTTCACCATCCACTCCTGGAACGACGACGCCACGGTCAACGAACCCTGGATGTACCCTGCCGCTACCCCGGCGGTGCGCGAGGCGATCAACCTGCGTTACCGGCTGCTGCCGTATTTCTACACGCTGCTGTGGCAGGCCTGCGCCGACGACGAGCCGATGCTGCGCCCGACCTTCCTCGATCACGAACAGGATGCACGCACCTTCGGCGAGAACGACGATTTTCTAATCGGCCGCGATCTGCTGGTGGCCAGCGTGGTGGAGCCGGGGCAGCGCCGGCGTTCGGTATATCTGCCGGACAACGGTGAAGGCTGGTACTGCTTCTACAGCGGCCAGTGGTTCGGCGGCGGCCAGACGGTGACGCTGGCGGCGCCGTTGGAGCGTCTGCCGCTGCTGGTGCGCGCCGGGGCGGCGCTGCCGCTGTCGCAGCGGCTGGCGCATGTCGACGTGGCCGCCGACGATCGGCGCGAGCTGCGGCTGTTTCCGCTCAAGGGCTGCGGCGTGAGCAGCGGGCTGTTGTTTGAGGACGACGGCGAAAGCGACGGTTGGCGGCAGGGCGATGCGCTGTGGCTGCGCTGGGAAATGCGCTGCGACCATCAGCGCATCATGCTGGACATCGCGACGGAAGGGCGTTTTCGTCCGGCCTGGCGCACGCTGACGCTCAGCCTGCCGGAAGGCGAAACGCGCGCGCTGTGGGTGAACGGCGAACCGGGCGAGCGTTTTACGCTGGAATAGGGGTTATTCAGCCGCGCGCTTCTTGCGCGGCTTTTTGGCGACGGTGATGGTTTTCACCTCGCTTTCCACCCAGCCATCCTGCAGGCGGGTTTTCAGCAGTTCGCCGACCTGCGCCTGTTTGGTGGTTTTCAGCAGCTCGCCGCGCGGGGTTTGTGTCACGCTGTAGCCGCGCGCCAGCGTCGCCAGCGGGCTGACGGTCTCCAGCTGGCTGCAGGCCACGCCGAAGCGCTGGCGGTAGGCGTTGAGCTGGCGCTCCATCGCCTGCTGCAGGCGGTATTCCTGCTGCTGCACGCGCTGTTGGTAGCGGTGAATGCGGCCCTGCGGCTGCACCTGCGCCAACCGCTGCTGGGCGCGCTCGCTGCGGCGGGCGGCCAGGCGCAGCTGCTGCTGCATGCCGTCTTCCATCCGGCGCTGCAGCTTGAACAGCAGCGTCTGCTGGCGCGCCAGGCGCAGATGCGGATGCTGCTGCTGTAAACGGTGGTGAATGCGGGTGAACTGCTGCTGGCGCTGCGCCAGGTAGTAATCCATCGCCATCTCCAGCCGCTGCTGCTGCGACTGCAGCTGGCGCAACAGCTCAAGCTGATTGCGGCTCACCAGTTCGGCGGCGGCGGATGGGGTCGGCGCCCGCAGGTCGGCGACGAAGTCGGCGATGGTGACGTCGGTTTCATGGCCGACGGCGCTGACGATCGGAATGCGGCTGGCGAAGATCGCCCGCGCCACGCGTTCGTCGTTGAAGCTCCACAGATCTTCCAGCGAACCGCCGCCGCGGCCGACGATCAGCACGTCGCATTCATCGCGGCGGTTGGCGGCCTCGATGGCGCGCACGATCTGCATCGGCGCTTCCGCGCCCTGCACCGAGGTGGGGTAGATGACGATCGGCAGCGACGGATCGCGCCGCTGCAAGACCTGCAGAATATCGTGCAGCGCCGCGCCGCTGGCGGAGGTGATCACCCCGACGCGTTTGGCCGGCGCGGGCAGCGGCTGCTTGAACTGCTGATCGAACAGCCCTTCGGCGCTCAGGCGCTGTTTCAACTGCTCGAACTGTTGCTGCAGCAGGCCGTCGCCGGCGGGCTGCATGCTCTCGGCGATCAGCTGGTAGTCGCCGCGCGGTTCATACAGCGTGATGCTGGCGCGCACCAGGACCTGTTGGCCGTTTTGCGGCCGGAAGGTGACGCGGCGGTTGCTGTTGCGGAACATCGCGCAGCGCACCTGGGCGCGATCGTCTTTCAGCGTGAAATACCAGTGGCCGGAGGCGGGCTGGGAGAGGTTGGAGATCTCGGCGGAGAGCCAAATCTGCCCCATTTCCATTTCCAGCAGTTGGCGAACCGTCTGATTCAGGCGGCTTACGGTAAAAATGGAAGGCGAAACAGGTAGCGACATGTGACCCAGATCAAATTTCAAAACAATCACTTAATTGGTCGATACTACATGGCTGAAAAAGGTAATCAAGACTTTTTGTAAGAAAGTGCTGGAGGCAACCGATTCCGCTCTGTATAATGCCGCGGCAATATTTTATCTTTTTCACAGCCCACCCTGGTGAGATATTGCCCATGCTACGTATCGCTAAAGAAGCTCTGACGTTTGACGACGTCCTCCTGGTTCCAGCCCACTCCACGGTTCTGCCTAACACCGCAGAGCTCGGCACTCAACTGACCAAAACCATCCGCCTGAACATCCCTATGCTGTCCGCAGCCATGGATACCGTTACCGAATCCGGCCTGGCCATCGCGCTGGCGCAGGAAGGCGGCCTGGGCTTCATCCACAAAAACATGTCCATCGAGCGCCAGGCTGAAGAAGTCAGCCGCGTGAAGAAACATGAAAGCGGCGTAGTCACTGACCCGCAGACCGTTACTCCGGCCACCACGCTGCAGGAAGTGAAAGAGCTGACCGCGCGCAACGGCTTCGCCGGTTACCCGGTCGTTACCGAAGACAACGAGCTGGTCGGCATCATCACCGGCCGCGACGTGCGTTTCGTGACCGATCTGACCCAGCCGGTCACCGCAGTCATGACGCCGAAAGATCGCCTGGTCACCGTGAAAGAAGGTGAAGCGCGCGACGTGGTGCTGCAGAAGATGCACGAAAAGCGCGTAGAGAAAGCGCTGGTGGTGGACGACAGCTTCCATCTGCTGGGCATGATCACCGTTAAAGACTTCCAGAAAGCGGAACGTAAGCCGAACGCCTGTAAAGACGAGCACGGCCGTCTGCGCGTGGGCGCGGCGGTCGGCGCCGGCGCCGGCAACGAAGAGCGCGTTGACGCGCTGGTGGCGGCAGGCGTTGACGTTCTGCTGATCGACTCCTCGCACGGCCACTCCGAAGGCGTGTTGCAGCGCATCCGCGAAACCCGCGCCAAATACCCGGATCTGCAGATCGTCGGCGGCAACGTCGCGACCGCGGCGGGCGCTAAAGCGCTGGCTGAAGCCGGCGTGAGCGCGGTGAAAGTGGGTATCGGCCCTGGCTCCATCTGCACCACCCGCATCGTGACCGGCGTAGGCGTGCCGCAGATCACCGCCATCGCCGACGCGGTGGAAGCGCTGGAAGGCACCGGCATTCCGGTTATCGCCGACGGCGGCATCCGCTTCTCCGGCGACATCGCCAAAGCGATCGCCGCGGGCGCCTCTTGCGTGATGGTCGGCTCCATGCTGGCGGGCACCGAAGAATCTCCGGGCGAAATCGAGCTGTATCAGGGTCGTTCGTTCAAATCTTACCGCGGCATGGGCTCGCTGGGCGCGATGTCCAAAGGCTCTTCCGACCGTTACTTCCAAACCGATAACGCCGCCGACAAACTGGTGCCGGAAGGTATCGAAGGCCGCGTGGCCTATAAAGGCATGCTGAAAGCCATCGTGCACCAGCAGATGGGCGGCCTGCGCTCCTGCATGGGCCTGACCGGCTGCGCCACCATCGACGATCTGCGCACCAAGGCGGAGTTCGTGCGCATCAGCGGCGCCGGCATTCAGGAAAGCCACGTGCACGACGTGACCATCACCAAAGAGTCGCCGAACTACCGCATGGGCTAATGCCTTAACCTCTCCTGAGTGAGAGGCCGGGGTGGGGCGCCAAGCCCCATCCCGAAAACATACATTTTCGCTCTTTTTCTCTTGTTGCTGGAATTCGCCTCACATGACACAAAATATCCATAAGCATCGCATCCTGATACTGGACTTCGGTTCGCAATACACCCAACTGGTCGCCCGCCGCGTGCGCGAAATCGGCGTTTACTGCGAACTGTGGGCCTGGGACGTTAGCGAAGCGCAGATCCGCGAATTCAACCCAAGCGGCATCATCCTGTCCGGCGGCCCGGAAAGCACCACCGAAGCCGGCAGCCCGCGCGCCCCGGACTACGTGTTCAACGCCGGCGTGCCGGTGCTGGGCGTGTGCTACGGCATGCAGACCATGGCGATGCAGCTGGGCGGCCATGTGCAGGGCTCCAACGAACGCGAGTTCGGCTACGCGCAGGTGGAAATCGTCAACGAGAGCGCGCTGCTGCGCGACATCGAAGACGCCATCAGCCCGGCCGGCAAACCGCTGCTGGACGTGTGGATGAGCCACGGCGACAAAGTGACCGCGATCCCGTCCGACTTCGTGACCGTCGCCAGCACCGATACCTGCCCGTTCGCCATTATGGCCAACGAAGAAAAACGCTTCTACGGCGTGCAGTTCCACCCGGAAGTGACCCACACCCGTCAGGGCCAGCGCATGCTGGAGCGCTTCGTACTGGACATCTGTCAGTGTGAAGCCCTGTGGACGCCGGCCACCATCATCGAAGATGCGGTCGAGCGCATCCGCGAGCAGGTGGGGGAAGACCACGTGATCCTCGGCCTGTCCGGCGGCGTAGATTCCTCCGTGACCGCGATGCTGCTGCACCGCGCCATCGGCAAGCGTCTGACCTGCGTGTTCGTCGACAACGGCCTGCTGCGCCTGAACGAAGCCAAGCAGGTGATGGAAATGTTCGGCGACCACTTCGGCCTGAACATCGTGCACGTCGAGGCGGAAAACCGCTTCCTGACCGCGCTGGCGGGCGTGGACGAACCGGAAGCCAAGCGTAAAATCATCGGCCGTGTGTTCGTTGAAGTGTTCGACGAAGAAGCCTGCAAGCAAGAGCAGGTGAAATGGCTGGCGCAGGGCACCATCTACCCGGACGTGATCGAATCCGCCGCTTCCGCCACCGGCAAAGCGCACGTGATCAAATCGCACCACAACGTGGGCGGCC
Source organism: Serratia sp. CY76391 (assembly GCF_052166695.1). NCBI lineage: Bacteria > Pseudomonadati > Pseudomonadota > Gammaproteobacteria > Enterobacterales > Yersiniaceae > Serratia > Serratia sp. CY76391. The sequence continues at coordinate 117,306 of NZ_JBJNOJ010000010.1, read as the reverse complement.
TGCCGAAAGAGATGAAGCTGGGCCTGGTCGAGCCGCTGAAAGAGCTGTTCAAAGACGAAGTGCGCAAAATTGGCCTGGAACTGGGCCTGCCGTACGACATGCTGTACCGTCACCCGTTCCCGGGCCCGGGTCTGGGCGTGCGCGTGCTGGGCGAAGTGAAGAAAGAGTACTGCGATCTGCTGCGCCGCGCCGACGCCATCTTCATCGAAGAGCTGCACAAAGCCGATCTGTACAACAAAGTCAGCCAGGCGTTCACCGTGTTCCTGCCGGTGCGTTCGGTCGGCGTGATGGGCGACGGCCGCAAATACGACTGGGTGGTCTCCCTGCGTGCGGTAGAAACCATCGACTTCATGACCGCGCACTGGGCGCACCTGCCGTACGACTTCCTCGGCCGCGTCTCCAACCGCATCATCAACGAAGTGGACGGCATCTCCCGCGTGGTGTACGACATCAGCGGCAAGCCGCCGGCGACGATTGAGTGGGAGTGATTTGACACTTCCTGCAGCCTGTTAGTAACCAGGCCTTAGTGACTAAAGCCCTCTGTTTTTACAGAGGGTTTTTCTTTATATGGCCATATCTTTTCCGCCTGGTTCCAGTCATGGGTAAAGCAGATTATTGTTTGTGGTCTAAATATGGCCTATGTTCGGACCTTGGTATGATTGGTAGCACCAGGGGGCATAATGAAAGTAGAGACCATCAACTACGTTATAGAATCCTATGAGCAGCAGGAGCGAGAGAACGCCATTGCTCTGCTGAAATTGCTGACGCTGTCAGAGAAGGATAAAGCGGAAGGGCGCGTATTCTCGAAGGAACCGCTGTTGGATGGGCTTTAAGCACTACAGTGCTCAGCATTAAGGGATTGCAATGGAACAGCGGGTGGCCTTGGAGTACACGCGTACCGTAAGGCGCTGTATTGACTCCATTGTCACATCGGTCGGATATCCAGCAGCTGCTGTTTAAGCGTTTAATCATGGCCTGATAGCCCTCAATATGCGCTAGCCCGCCCCCCACTGCGTCAGCAGCGCATGCAGCCTGGCCGGCTCCAGCGGCTTGCGCAGCACCAGATAGCCTTCTTGCTCGGCCTCTTGCAGAACTTGCGAGTTGAACTCGCCGCTGACCATCGCGCCGCTCACGTCCGGCAGGCGTTCGAACAATGCCTGCAGGATGTCGAAGCCGCTCTCGCCGGAGCGCAGCCGCTGGTCGCACAGCACGGCGAACGGCGTGAAGCCGCCGTCGACAATGGCGAAGGCTTCCTCGGCGGAGGCCGCGCAGCGCACGGTGATGCCCCAGGTGCTCATCAGGCTCTCCCAGGCGGAGGTCACCAAGGGATCGTCGTCCACCACCAGGCAGGCGCCGCGCAGCGGTGCATAGCGGGTAGGCGTGGCGGTGTTGTCGTAGGCGGCGGCGGTTTCCGGTGCTTTGTCTTCGCCGATGTATTGCGTGAAGCGCATCCAGAAGCGTGAGCCTTTGCCTTCGACGGAGTGCATGCCGTACTTCACCTTCATCAGCTTGGCGCAGCGCGCCACCACCGCCAGCCCCAGCCCGTGGCCGGCGCTGTCGATTTTCCACGCCAGCTCGGGGCGGTAGTAAGGGGAGAAGATTTTGCTTTTCTCTTCGTCGGCGATGCCCACGCCGGTGTCCCACACTTCCACCAGGCACTCAGCGCCGCGCGGGCGGATGGCGATCAGCACGCCCCCCCGTTGCGTGTAGCGCAGGGCGTTTTGGATCAAATTGATCAGCGATTGCCGCACCAGCAGCGGATCGCCCATCACGCTGATGCGCCGTTTGGGCCGCCAGGTGCGCAGCGCCAGGGCGCGGCTGTTGGCCTCTTCGCGGAACAGGGTGACCACCGAGTCGAGCAGAGCGCCGATATCCACATGGGTGGCGGCGGTGCGCACGTTGCCGGATTCGATCTTGCTGAGATCGAGCAGCGAATTGAACATCAAATGCACCGAACGTACGCTCTGCTGCAGATCCAGCAGCTGCGGCGTCAGGCTGTCGTCGCGGTTTTTGTGGATGATGGCCTCGATCAGAAAGCCCATGGCGTGCACCGGCTGGCGCAGGTCGTGGCTGGCGGTGGTCAGGAACTGGTTCTTGTCCAGCAGCGCTTGTTCCGCCTCTTCTTTGGCCTGACGGAACTGCTCCGCCAGGCGCGAGCTTTGTTCTTCGAGCAGCGCCTGCTGAATAAAGAACGCATGCGAGGTTAACGCGTGGCGGTAAATGGCGAAGCCGTACAGCAAGTTCAGCATCAGCACGATGAACATCACGTCTTCCAGCCGCCAGATGATGCCGAGGTTCAGCAGCCCCCAGGAGGCGAAGAAAAAGCGGGTAAAGGTGCTGATGACCGGCGTCAGGTGCGTTGCGTTGGCGGCGACGATCGCGGCGATGCTGATATTGAGCAGCAGAAAAAAGTCAAAGTTATGGGTCTGCGGCGTAATTAAATAGAGTGAGGAGATCCCCAAGCCGTGAATAAAGGCCACCTTATTAATGCGCGGTAGCCAGCGGCGCAGCACGGTGTCTTCATCATTTTCTTTGGCCTCGCGCAGGTAGCGCCGATGCCATATTCTGATCGCCACGGCGCATAGCAGGTAAACCATGATCCAGGCAATGGTTGGGCCAAGTTCATCCCCCAGCAAATAAATCCAGATGGCGAAAGGGATGCCGACGAAAGGCACGGCGGTAAAGCTGAACACCAGCCGCATGAAGGTGTTGTCCAGCAGGCGGATCTGCGCGCGTGGGGAGATGCCATCATTTTGTAAATGCTGGAAAAACCTCATGACGACGGATCCCGTTTGCCGTGCAACAGCGTGATGGCTTCCACCCGGCTGTTGACGCCGATCTTTTTCAATATATTGCTGATATGCTCTTTGACGGTGGGTTCGGAAATAGACAGTTGCGTCGCAATTCTTTTATTTGGCAGGCCGCGCAGCATCATAGTTAATACGTCGATTTGCCTCGGCGTTAAATTGAATTTATTTAAGTGCTCATGATGGCTTTTAACGATGTTTTCATTACCGTCAGGGAACCAATCCTGATTATTATTCAGCGCAAAAACCGCCCTGGCGAATAATTCAGGCGGTTCGTTTTTTAGCACGAATCCATGCCCGCCGGCATTGTTAACTTTCTGCCAGATATCGTTATTCTCGTCGCCGCTGACCACTAAAATCCGCACCTGCGGATAACGTTGTTTTACTTCTTTGAGTAATTTCAACGCCGTACCGGAAGAAAGCCAAAAATCGATCACCAGTAAACGCGGTGGGCCATTTTCCCTAATATGGCGGTAGCAATTCTCTTCATTGGTCACCACATGCGCCTGTTTGAATCGGCAATGCGTGCTGAGAAAATTGGCGATGCCGCTTGCTACCAATGGATGGTCATCAACGACCAACGCATAATCCTGCCCCAAAGGATTCTCCTTTCGCCTTCAAATATCAGATAGGCCTGATGAATTATTATCAACCCTCCCTACTTTAGGAGGGTTTTTTCGTTTAGGAAAGGGAAATATATTATTCGAGGATTTGGATAAGAGAAAACATAAAGCCAATCGGTAATTTTAACTGATTGGTTATAAAGGATAATTTATGAAGAAACCACTTATCGCTTTAACCGTTACGATGATGCTAGCCGGTTGTTCCACCCTGAAAATCGATCAGGCCATTCCATTACTGCAGGCGGAAACCGCCAAAATGCTGGGGCTGGGATCGTCGGACGAAATTACCGTGACCAATGTCAATGGCGCGCAGCCGGATGCGCTGGGCGGCCAAAAACTTTCTTATCGCGCCACCACGGAAAAAGGCCGCATTTTCGATTGCTCGTCGCTGATGATGCCGGGAATTTTAGGTTCGTCGCCGTCGCTGAGCGCGCCGACCTGTACGCCGGTGGTCACGCATAAATAATTCGCTTTGGGGGCGGTATTACCGCTTCCTGGTTTTTCATCGTCGGAGCGTCAGCGCCGGGGGGCAATAAGCTTTTGCTTCGACGATCACTAAACCGGCGTGCGCGAAATAACGCCTCACTTCTCCTCTAGTGTATTGAGTTCCCTATAACAATAAATTTCGCGACATCACGCTAACGAGTACGGAGATAGCCCGTGAATGACAAGACATCGCACCCTTTAGCGGTTAGAACACCGCTTTCCAAACTTTACCTCGCTCTATTTTCCGCGCCGTTGTTGATGCTGGCGCCCGCCGATCTCGCTCGCGCAGACGATGCCATTTTTGACGGCGACTCAAAAATTACCGAATCATTGGCCTACACCGGGGACGTTTACGTCGGCCGTAATCAAAGCGGCAACCTGCTGATCGAGAATGGCAAGATCAGCGCCTATAACATCAATATCGGCCGGATGTTCAACGGCCAAATTCACGACAGCGTGGTCACGGTTCGCGGGCCGAACGCCGAGCTGAACGCGGTGAACGATCAGTTCGTGCTGCGCGGCGGCCTGAATCTGGGGCGGGGCACGCTGCGGGTTGAAGACGGCGCGCTGGCCAGCGCGAAAGAGATCGTGGTCGGCACCACCCGTGGCTACGACAGCCACCTGATCGCCACCGGCGCCGGTTCTCGCGTCGCCAGCAATTTTCTCAGTGTCGGCACCGATTTAGGGGCACGATCCACGCTGGCGATCGAAGACGGCGCGGTGCTGAACACCGCCTTTGACGCGCGCATCGGCAATGGCAGCGGGCCGGGTGAGAGCGATACGCTGAGCCCGAAAGCCACGGTCACGGGGGCCAATTCCCAGTGGAACGTCGGCCGTGCGCTCACGCTCTACGGCGATCTGGACGTGCTGAACGGCGCTGCGGTCAACGTCGGCAACATCCAGGTGGCGGGCGTCTCCGGCGCGCGTAAAACCGCTGAGCTGGTGGTCGCCGGCAACGGCTCGCGCTTTACCAGCGGCAGCAGCGTCAACGTCGGCGATTACGGCAACGGCGTGTTGGCGGTCATGGACGGCGGGACATTCTCCGCCAGCGGCAACGAAGTGGTGCTGGGCAAGACCGGTTCCGGCTCGAACCGCGGCGCGCTGATTATCGGCAGCCGCGGCAATATGGACACCGGCACCGGGTTGACCGAGCCGACGCTCGGCGCGGCGGGCGCCGCAGGCACCATCGATGCCCAGACGGCGATCGCCTTGCGGGGCGGATTGTTCCGCAGCTATGTGTACTTTAACCATACCGACGGCAATTACGTTTTCAGCAACAAGATGAGCGGCGAAGGCGAGGTGATCAACAGCGCCGGGCACACGACGCTGAACGGCGATCTCTCTGGGCTGCAGGCGAACGTCACCGCGCGCGGCGGCAAGCTCATCATCGCCAGCGACATCAATACCCAGAAAGAAGACGACATCTTCGAGATCCAAACCCTCGGCGCCGAGAACGGCGGCACGCTGATCCTGAACGCGACGGCGGGTTCCGACGTCAATAACGGGCTAGGCTACAGCAGCGCCGCCTCGATCAAGGCCGGCGGCACGTTGGGCGGCAACGGCACGCTGGGCCAGACCGAGATCCAGTCCGGCGGCCATATCTCGCCCGGCGACGGCAATATCGGCACATTGACGCTGAAACGCTACCTGAACTTTATCGGCGAATCCTTCTACGACGTTGATATCGCCGGCGACGGCCGCAGCGACCAACTGCTGGTGGCGGGCAAAACCACTATCAGCGATCAGGCCAAGGTGCAGGTGACGGCGCTGGATCCGCAAACCAGCTATAAAACCGGCCAAAGCTACCGCATTCTGACCTCGGACGGCGGCATTGACGGCCAGTTCGCGGCGGCGGTCTCCAAGTCTGCCTTCCTCGATGTGGCGCTGAAGCACAGCGCCAACGCCGTGGATCTGACCATCGCGCAGAAAGACACGGGCGGTGAAAATCCGGGTGGTGAGAATCCAGGCGGTGAGAATCCGGGCGGTGAGAATCCGGGCGGTGAGAATCCGGGCGGTGAGAATCCGGGCGGAGAAAACCCTGGCGGTGAGAATCCAGGAGGCGAGAATCCGGGCGGAGAAAACCCAGGCGGGGAAAATCCGGGGGGCGAGAATCCGGGCAGCGGCAAGCCGGGCATTTTCCAAACGGTGGCTGAGAGCGGCAACCAGTGGAATACCGCCGGCGCCCTCTCGACGCTGACGCAGAGTGGACCTTCGCTGGCACTGTACAACTCGCTGCTGCTGCTGAGCGCGCCGGAAGCGCGCGAGGCGTTCAATCAGCTGTCCGGCGAAGTCTATCCGTCGATGCAGTCTAACCTGATCGCCGGCAGCACCCAGCTGTTCAATGTGCTGAACCAGCGCATGCTGCGCCTGTTCGACAACGACAGTCTGCCGGTACCGCCGTTGGCGATGTCGCTGGTGCAACCGGCGCAGGCGCAAAACAGCGGCGTCTGGGGCCAGACCTTCAGTTCCTGGGGCAGAAACAGCGGCAACGGCAACGTGGGCAAGCTGGATGGCAACACCACCGGCTTCCTGTTGGGGGCGGATCGCAAGCTGGCGGACCATAACGTGCGCATCGGCGGCTACTTCGGTTACAGCCGCGGCGATTATGACGTCGACAGCCGCCGCTCCAAGGCCGATACCGACAACTACCACCTCGGCCTGTATGCGGCCGGGCAACAGGATGCGTTCTCGCTGCGCGGCGCGCTGGGTTACACCTGGCACAAGATTGAAGGCAAGCGCAACGTCGATTTCAGCGGCTTCTCGGATCGACTGAAGTCGGATTACGACGCCAACTCGCTGCTGGCGTTCACCGAAGCGGGTTACCGTTTCGGCCAGCCGGAGATGAACGTCGAACCGTTCATCAACCTGAGCTACATCCGCCTGCATACCGACAGCTTCCAGGAGTCGGGTGGCGCGGCGGCGCTGAGCGTGCGCAATGAAACGATGAACACCTTCTACTCCACGCTCGGGGTGCGCGGCGTGACCGAACTGCCGAAGAACGTCAGCCTTTACGGCTCGCTCGGCTGGCAACATGCCTACGGCGATAAGAACACCTCATCGCGCATGGCGTTTGCCGGCAGCGACGCGTTCGTCACGCAGGGCCAGGCCGTGGATGACAACGTGATGGTGGGCGATATCGGCGTGAGCGTGAAGCTGTCGCGCGCTGCGACGCTGGATGTCGGCTATCAGGGGCAATTCGGCGCCGATACCCGCGTTAATTCGGTCAACGCCAACCTGCGCTGGTCGTTCTGATTTTCCCTCCAGACTTCTCTGGTACTTGCAGGCCCGCTTGATGCGGGCCTTTTTTATGGTGGGCATTAAGTTTCCCGTGAGCCTGCATAAGGGGGCGCTAAGACATTTCCCGATATGAGCAGGGCGGGATTGCCTGTATGATTAATGCTCTTCTTGGTATGGGCAAGGGACTGATTTTCCAATGCGTGAATTGACAAGGCCGTTAACGATTTTCACCAGCAAGAAGCCTTTTAACGACCGTTTTGCGGATGATATGCAATATGGCGATATGGATGAACGTACACTTAAGCAACGGTATCGCTTGGGGCAAGTATCAACGTTTATCGATTGGAGTACTTATAAATCGCCCTATGATCATCCGGCAACGCGAAATATTCCGGCAGCAGGAAAAGAAAAGGCGGTTGCCATGCTTTTTGATGAGCTGAGAGCTGCATCGAGATACTTTTCTTTTACTGGCGTTTATCAAGGCTTGATAGTTAAGCTTTTCAATCACATGCAGTACAATAACGGAACTGACTTTCAAGATGTTCAAATGGATTTAGCCTATAAAAGGCTGATACTGAGCGATAAATCAGAAAATAGTACGCTAATTCGAATTAAAAGTGTTCTCGACACCTTTGACTTTAACTCATATCGGCTGAATAAAGAGGCATTTGCTCTTCAGTTATCACAGAGCCGTTTGCCAAAGTATGTTCGCTGGGAAGACTGCATAAATGGAATGGGAGTCAGTGTGCATGAGGTCAACAGTACAGAGATCAGTGTTGATTCTTTGGTTTTTCAAGGTAATAGATATACTGCCGTGATTAGCTATAAAGCTCAGGATCATTTTGGATTGGATAAAGAAGATATTAGCAAGTTAACGTTTAATTCTATTGGTTTTTTCAGGATTTGGTTTGTACTTCAAAGGTATAAAGAGTTCGCGTTTAGACCCTTTTTCACCAACTTTGGCGCGAAGATAATAGTGACAGGTGAAAACTATGCTTAACAAGAAAAAGGTTGCGTTCTTTTCTTTGGTTGCCGTAGCGGCTTTTTGGTTGGTTTGGGTGCTTGTCAGGCCGGCTAATGTTGTGCGGGTTGATGGTGCTGCTGTTTATGTTCAATACCTTCCGCTGACCACGGAAGGTAAAATATCTTGGTGGAATGATAATAAAGATAAACTTCAGGAAAAATATCATATTATCAAAGACGAGAGTCATTTTACCGTTGCCGTAATGAATTTTGACGGCTATGTTGCCGCTCCGACGGGTAGCAATGATGGAAGTGTCGATGACTATCATTGTTTTGGCGAGGGCGATACCAAGAACAAATGTATCTATAAGGATATAGCGATGATTATTAATGGTGATGCTAATAAAAGGATTTTTATCAGTCTGGATGGGAAGACTTTTGCTCAAGAGCCTGACGGTAAGACCACGCTGTTAAAAAAATAGTGACTCTTACTCTTACCCCCTGATTTTTCCTCGTTTTCAATCAGACTCGTCTGGTGGTGGTCAGGGTTTCGCCCTCGCCAAGCCCGCGCAACGGCGGGCTGAGCAGGGAAGGACGTTTAACGCCCTTTTTTCTTGCGCCCCGGCTGGGTAAAGCGCTTGCGGCCGGCCGGCGCAGCGGCTTTATCGGCGCTTTTCGGTCCGCCGGCGCTCGGTTTTTTCGCCGGGGCAGATTTGGCCGGGGCTTTCTTCGTCGGTTTAGCCTCGGACGAAGAGCCTTCAATCAGCTTGAACAGCTCAATCAGCTCGTCATCGGTCAGATCGCGCCATTCGCCCAGCGGCAAGCCTTTCAGGCTGACGTTCATGATGCGCGTGCGTTCCAGCTTGGTGACCTCGTAGCCGAAGTGTTCGCACATGCGGCGGATCTGGCGGTTCAGCCCCTGCACCAGCGTGATGCGGAACACGAACGGCGCCTCTTTCTTCACCTTGCACTTTTTGGTCACGGTGCCAAGCATCGGCACGCCGGCGCCCATGCCGCGAATAAACTCGTCGGTCACTGGCTTGTTGACCGTCACCAGATACTCTTTCTCGTGATTGTTGCCGGCGCGCAGGATCTTGTTGACCAGATCGCCGTGGTTGGTCAGAAAGATCAGCCCCTGCGAATCCTTGTCCAGGCGGCCGATCGGGAAGATGCGCTTGCTGTGGTTGACGAAGTCGGCGATGTTGTCGCGCTCGCCGTCTTCGGTGGTGGTGACGATGCCGACCGGTTTGTTCAGCGCGATCAGCACCAGATCTTCTTCGTTACGCGGTTCGATCAGCTGACCGTTAACCTTCACGACATCGCCGGCAAATACCTGGGCGCCAACGGTGGCGCGTTTACCGTTGATGAAAACGTTGCCCTGTTCGATGTATCGATCGGCGTCGCGGCGTGAGCAGATGCCGCTCTCGCTAATGTATTTGTTCAGACGAATGGATGAGTTGGTCAGCATGGGATCTCCGTAAAACGCGGACTATACATTACCCGGATGACGCTGCGAAGCGAATCATGCAGGGGGCGGCGGCCATGAACAAAATCCGTCCCTGCATCAATAAGTGCAGACGATAAGTGGTGTCGACAGGCCTGCGTCTTATTGCGATGCTGTTGTCGTCAATAGACTTGCGATCGTCGTTTTGGCATAGCCGATGAATGCTGCCAACGGCTGCTGATGCTGAGGCAGATCATCTATCGCTTGTCCGAGATAAACTCGCCGCGCGGTGCTGAGTACCGGCTGGTGTTCAGATGGCAAGCGTTCCAGCAGCCATTCGGCGGCCACATCTTTGGGGGCGATCCGACCGGTCGCCGCGCTGAACCAGATGCGCGCCAGCGCCAGCACAATGTTGCATTCGTCGCCATGCCAGTCATCAGGCTCGTTCCATTGACTCAGGGTATCGGTGAGCGCGGCGATGAAGTCGCTGCGAGGGACGCTGTCATACAGGAGTTCAAAGGAGGCGCCGAACAGATGTCGATGATGCTGCCGGGCTTTGGTAAGCAGGATCGCCACATCAGGATCCAAGGTGGCGGGGGAGACAATTCCCACCAGCAACTCTTCACGCAGCCATTCGCCAAACTGTAACTCACGTCTTGGCGGATAACGCCAGGGTTTGATGTCGGTCTGTACCAGCACGGTGACTTCCAGCGGGCGAAAAATACTGTCGGCACCTGGCGGAGCCGACACGGTCAGCAAAGCTTTCATGAGGGCGGCCCGAGTGGTTGACATCAGCGGCTTGCTGATGACGACCAAGATGTCGATATCGCTGTTGGGTTTAAGACCGCCATCGACCGCGGATCCATACAGATGGATGCCCAAGAGTGTCTCGCCGAGTTGCTCTGTCAGCACGTTGCATGCGGCGTCGATCTGTGCGGCGATTTCGGTTGGAAGTGTTTCTTTTATCGCTAATTGGGGATTGTTAAAAGACGGCTCAAACCGTTCCCCCACCTTCACCACCCGGGTATTCAGCGGGGTGAGCGTCTGCCCGGCGCTGCCGATCGGCGTCAGGCGCGGTACGGGGCGGCCGCTGTCGCTTTCCACCAGCGTTGAGTGCGCCTCTCCCTCGGCGAACAAATGATCTTCCCCCCACTGGCGCAGGCCGACGATCACCGGAAACAGCGCGCGGCCTTTCTCAGTCAGCACATACTCCTGATAGGCGCTGCCGTCCGCGGCGGGCACGATCTCCAGCACGCCGTGCGTCACCAGGGCGCGCAGCCGGGTGGCAAGAATGTTCTTCGCCATCCCCAGCCCTTTTTGAAACTCGCTGAAACGGGTGACGCCGTCGAAGGCGTCGCGCACGATCAGCAGCGACCACCAGTCGCCAATCACATCCAGCGTGCGCGCTACCGGGCACGGCGCGTCTTCCAGGCTTTTACGTTTCACGGCGTTTATCTCCAGCGACATATTCTGGTTGCATTATAAAACCTCCGCACCTAAAGTTCATTGGGTTTAATTATGAAACTAGATTGAGGTGTGCGATGAGCGACAAACTGCTGGATCCTCCCTGTACGGCGCTGGGGCGCCTGCCGGCCGCCCTGGTGCTGCTGTTGGCCGGTGCCAGCGCCTTTAGCGTGGCCAACGTTTATTATGCGCAGCCGCTGCTGGACGCCATCGCCCGCGATTTTTCCATCAGCCTGGCGGCGGTCGGCATGGTGATCACCGTGACTCAGTTGGGCTGCGCGCTGGCGTTGCTGTTGGTGGTGCCGCTGGGGGATCGGTTGAACCGGCATCGATTGCTGGCGGGGCAACAGATGGGGCTGATCGGTGCGCTGCTGCTGGTGGGCTGGGCGCACAGCGCGCCCTGGTTGCTGGCGGGGATGTTGCTGGTGGGGCTACTGGGCACCGCCATGACGCAGGGGCTGATCGCATTCGCCGCGGCCCTGGCGGCGCCGCAGGAGCGCGGGCGGGTGGTCGGCGCGGCGCAGGGCGGGGTGGTGCTGGGGCTGTTGCTGGCGCGCACTCTCTCCGGCACGCTGGCGGACGTCGGCGGCTGGCGCACGGTGTACTTCTTCTCAGCCGGAGTGACGCTGGTATTGCTGCCGATCCTGTCGCGCCTGCTGCCTGCGCCGCGCATCGCGCCCAGCACGCTGAGTTATCCCGCGTTGCTGCGTTCAATGTTGAGCCTGTTGCGGCATGACCGCACCCTGCAAATTCGCGGCATGCTGGCGCTGCTGATGTTCGGCGCTTTCAGCCTCTTTTGGAGTTCGCTGGTGTTGCCGCTGAGCCGGCCGCCGTTCAACTTCACCCATGCCGCGGTGGGAGCGTTCGGCCTGGTCGGCGCGGTGGGCGCGCTGGCGGCGGTGCGCGCCGGGCATCTGGCGGATCGCGGGCTGGGGCAGGTGGCCAGCGGCGCGTGTCTGCTGCTGTTGACGCTGGCCTGGCTGCCGCTCGGTTTGCTCGGCAGCGGCCTGGTTTGGCTGGTGGCGGGCATTGTGCTGCTGGATCTGGCGGGCCAGGCGATCCACGTGCTGAACCAGAGCATGATCTTCAGCGCCCACCCGCAGTCGCATAGCCGGCTGGTGGGCTGCTACATGCTGTTTTACGCCGTCGGCAGCGGGCTGGGCGCCTTTGCCGGCACCCATATGTACGCCTGGGCGGGCTGGAGCGGCGTCTGCTGGCTGGGGGCGGGCGTCAGCCTGAGCGCACTGCTGTTTTGGCGGCTGACGCTGCGCGGCATGCCGGATGCCGCGGGTAAGAGCTAGCGTGCCGGTGAGTGCATCAGGTAATAATCTTCTTCGCCGTCGTTGCCGGTGGAGATGATGCGCCAGCCGTGTTTGCGGTAGAACGTCAGCGCCTTTTCATTCTTCACCAGGCATTTCAGCGAGCCGGTGGCGGTGAAGGTGGCTTGCGCGGCCTGCAGCAGCGCACTGCCGACGCCGCGCGGCGGCTGATGGGGATCGATATACAGGTTATGAATGAAGTTGTCTTCGCGGTAGATGGAGACGAATCCCAGCAGCACGCCGCCGTCTTCCGCCACCCAAATCGCTTCGCCCAGCGTCGCGCGGTCGAAATCTTCCAACTGATAGTTCGAGGTATCGCGCCAACCGAACGCCGCCTTGCGCGACGCCAGGTACAGCGTGCGCAGGAAGGGGCGATCGGCCTCTTGGTAAGGTCTTATTTGCATGGCATCTCCCGGTGGTTTGTGCTCACTATAGCGCATGGCGCCGGGCGTGCATGGCCACAAACGGAAAATGCTAGGCGTCGCCCCAGGCGGGCAGGCGATTGACTCCGTCGCTCAGCTCCTGAGTCAGGTGGCGCACGGTATCGGCGTGCAGGGCGGCCAACGGTGGATGAAAGTCGGGCGCCCGCAACGCTTGCGGCGTACGTGAAAGCTGCGCCGCATACTCGGCGAGAACGCGCCCGCCCTGACGTTGCACCTCGATCAGCGCCTGGCGTTCCTGCGCGGACAGCGCCGCGCCACTGCCTGCCAGATAGGTGTTGAGCTTTTCGCTGGTCAGCAACAGGCTGCGCGTCTGGTTAAAGATCAGTTGGATATGCCGGGTGAAGCTTTCATGGTTATCGTCCGCCAGCTGCCAGGTGGGCTCCAGCGTCACCCGGGCCACTACCGCTTCGCAGCCCTCGATCTTTTGCCAGATGCCGATGGCGTTTGTGTTCTCGCCGCCGAGGAAGCGCGACAGTTCCCGCAGCACGTTGGCAACCTGCTGCCGCAGTGACTCCCCTTCGTATTCCGGCCACAGCGTGGCGTGAATGAAGGTGGCGAACCCTACCCCCAGCACGATGCCTATCAGGCGATCGCGGATCTCGGTCAGCCCGGTGACCGGGCCGAAGCTTTCCAGCAGCGCCAGAGAAAAGGTGAACAGGATCTGTACCCCGGCATAGCTTATTTTCTCGGAGCCGGCGGCGATCCAGGCGGAGAGGGCGATCACCGGCAGCGTCAGCAGCAGCAAGCCGACGAGGCTGTCGAGGTGAGGCATGATCCACACCACCGAGATCAGCGCCAGCAGGCTGCCGATCGCCGCGCCGCCGAGACGCAGCCGCGCCCGCCGCTGTGTGGCGCCGAGGCTGGGCTGCGCCACGATCAGGCAGCTCAGCATGATGGTATGAATGCCGGACCAATCGACGGCGGTATAAAACACGTAGGCGACCAGCACGGTCAGCAGCGTTTTCAACGAAAACTGGATGTAAACCGGGTTGGTCAGGGCGTCGGGGGTAAAGAAGGGCACTTTCGGCGGCGGCGCGGCCTGCAGGGCGTCGGCGTAGTCGCTGCGGTTGGCGTAGACCTGCAGGAGGCCGGCCATTTCATTGAGCGGCGCCGGCACCTGCGGATCGTCGCTGCCGGCGATCGCGACGGAAAATCGCAGCGCGCTGTCGTGGCTTATCGCGGTTTGCAGTGCGCGGCAGGCGGCATCTATCTCTTGCGCCAATTGACGCGCGGCCGCGCCGAAAGCCGGCGGCAGCTGGTAGGCCAGGATATTGAGCTGTAACACCAGGGTGATCAGCGCCAGATAACCGGGCTCGTTGGCACGGCAGCGATCGCTGCGCATCACCGAAAAGCGCAGCAGCTTATGCAGCTCGGTGGCGTGCTGGGAGATGGCGCTCAGATCGCGCGTCTCGCCGCCGTTGATCAACATAGCGCGGGTTTCGTCCAACACCGCGTTCATCCGGCCCTTTAGCTGTTTCAGCGGTTCGGCCGGCAGCAGCAGGGTATTAACGATCAGGGTGAGCAGGATGGCGTAGTTGATCGCCACCCATACCCACAGCACCAGCCGTATCACCACTTCCGCCTGCGGAGTGAGATCGACAAAGCTTTGCGTGTAGATCACCACCAGCGCCATCAGGAAGAACAGCACCCCAACCTTGGTCACCCGCATCAGGAACACGCTGAGGAAAAATAGCGCACTGGAGAGCAAGATGCGCAGCATCGGGTAGTCGTAGGTGAACTTCAGCACCAGGATAGCGGCGCCGATCGCCAGCGTGGAGCTGACGAAAAACAGGATGCCGATTGCGCGGGTGATCACGATATTGGACTGCGTGATAAAGAAGACAGCGATCAGCGACAGCGCCAGCCACGGTACCTGCAGCGTCTGCGAGATCACGATGGCGATCGCGCTGGAGAGCAGGGCGCGGATCACCAGGTTTATGCGGCTGTCCGAAGGGCGCAGCTCGTCGATCAACCGGGACAGCCAGCCGCGAGACATCGTTTTATTCTTCATGGCGCAGGTTCAGCTTGGCCACCGCCGAAGCGCCCACGCGGAACAGCGCCGGGTTGGGGGCCTCTACCGCGATCTTGACCGGGAAGCGCTGAGAAACGTGCACCCAGTTGATGTTGCGCGACACGTTGGGCAGCCCGCCCAGCACGGTGCCGCCGTCGTCGGGCTGCACGCCGTAGCTGACCGACTCCACCTTGCCGCTGAAGGTCTGGCCGGCGTCGCTCATTAAATACAGCGTGGCCGGCACGCCGGGATGCACGCCTTTCAGGTCGGTTTCGCGGAAGTTGGCGACCACGTACCAGTGGCGGGTGTCGATCAGCGTGAACACCGGTTTGGCGCTGGAGGCATATTGGCCGACGGTGGTTTTCAGGGAGGCGATGCGGCCGTCGAACGGCGCTCGCACCTCGGTGAACTCCAGGTTCAGTTTGGCGATGGCGATGTCGGCCTGCACTTCGGCGCGCTGCGCGACCAGGGCTTCGACGCCGCTGACGGCGGCTTCCGCCTGTTTCGCCTGCAGCAATGCGGCCTGCAGTTCCGCCTGCGCCGAGCGCTGGGAGGTGCGGGCGGTTTCCACTTCTTCCGCCGAAACGTAGTTCTTGCCGAGCAGCTTCTGCCGGCGGTTGAGGGTGTCGGTCGCCTGCGCCACCAGCGCCTGCGAGCGTTTGACGATGGCGTTCATCGATTCGGCGTTGTACTGCTGCGCGTTGACCGAACGCTGCGTCAGTTTGATCTGTTCATTCAGCGTGATCAGGCGCGCTTCGCTGGCCGCCAGCACGTCCTGGTAAGGGCGCGGATCGATGCGGAACAGCAGATCGCCTTGCCGCACTTCCTGGTTGTCGCGGATCGGCATCTCGACGATGCGGCCGTTCACCTCCGGCACTACGTCGATGGTGTCGGCATAGGCGTAGGCATCGTCGGTAGTGGGGGCGTTTTCCACCCGCCAGACGACGACGGCGGCCACGATGAGCGTCAACGCCAGGATGGTAAGCACCAGCAGTCTGCGCTTGTTGGAGGTTTGTGGTTGGGTCATGGCGTCAGTCTCAGTGGGGGAAAACCAGTAACCAGGTCAGCATGGCGATCAGCGCGGTCAGCGCCGGATACGTCAGCAGCTGCGGCGCCAGCCAGGCGCGTTTTTCCGGGGTGCGCAGCAGCAGGTGGATCGCCACCATGCCCGCCACGCCGCCGCACAGGCAAAACAGCCAGTCGGGGAACGAAGCGCCGAACACCACCATGGACGGTGCCGGTGAGCACCCGGTGAGCAGCAGTGCGGTCAGGCAGGTGATAAGCAGTTTTTTGTCGGGCATA
This sequence comes from Serratia sp. CY76391, assembly GCF_052166695.1. Lineage (NCBI taxonomy): Bacteria > Pseudomonadati > Pseudomonadota > Gammaproteobacteria > Enterobacterales > Yersiniaceae > Serratia > Serratia sp. CY76391. Next base: position 101,207 of record NZ_JBJNOJ010000010.1, on the reverse strand, counting down.
GGGCGTTCTCTGGCGATTGGCTTGGTCGACGGGCCGAATGGAATGACTCTTTTTCAGTGAGTGAGGTCACTGTTTGTCTTCCCCACGCTTGCGCAAGGAGAAACTAGAATAAATACTCTACTCTAAACTAGAGGAGTTAATCTAGTTTTTTGTGTCACCCTGCCTTCGCGGCGGCAAATGGGTATAATGCGTTGATGACAGCGGGCAGAAACGAATATGCAAATCGACGAACACATCACCGGGCGAGAGCCGCAGCAGGAAAGAGGGCGGCAACGCGTACAAACCATTCTGGATTCGGCGGCGGCGATCGTGGCGCAGGACGGGCTGGCGGCGCTCAGCATGCAGCGGCTCGCCAAGCACGCCAAAACCTCCATCGGCTCGATGTATCACTTTTTCCCCGATCGCCACGCGGTGATCAAGGCGCTGGCGGATCGGCACACCGAATCGATCGAGGCGCTGGTGCGCGACATGGCGTTGGCCAGCGACGACGAGTGGCGGCGCCTCTCCGCTGAAGAGGTGATCCAGCGGCTGTTTTCACCCTATGCGCAGTACCTGCGCGAGCACGCCGACTACCTGCCGGTGATGCGGGAAATGAACCTGCCGGATGAAAAGTCCAGCTTCCTGGCGCTGATCGCCCGAGTGCTGCAGCTGCGCCGCCCCGAGACCGCCGAAGCGGAGATCCTGCAGCAAACCCGGCTGTTGCAAAGCCTGGTGGCCGGCACCTTGCACCACATCTTCAAAACGGCGCCGCAGAACGTGGCGTTCACCCTGGCGGAGCTGCCCGGCGTGCTGAGCCTGTATCTGGCGGGAAAAGAGGGAAGCATCGCTTAGGCGCGAGCCAATTTAATCGCTTGTTTGTCCGCGCCGCCACTGGCATGATCCCCTGCAGGGATTAACGCAGCGTTGATCACAACCTATTGATTTTCATGACTCGGGGTGCCCTTCTGCGTGAAGGCTGAGAAATACCCGTATTACCTGATCTGGATAATGCCAGCGTAGGGAAGTCACGGCCGCCCAGCCGGCGCCGCCTTCTTGAACGCCGGTTGGGAGGAATATGATCGCTCGACCTGATGCACTACCCGGCGCTCGCGCCGCGGCCTGCCTGACTCAATTCCAACAGCGGCCTCCGCTGATCCACTGCCTGACCAATGAAGTGGTGCAATCGCTGACTGCCAACGTGCTGCTGGCGCTCGGCGCCTCCCCGGCGATGGTGGTGGAGCCGCAAGAGGCGGCGCAGTTCAGCGCGCTGGCCGACGGCCTGCTGATCAACGTCGGTACCCTCAATGCGCTGCGCGCCGAATCGATGCGGGCGGCGGTGGCCGCCGCCAATCAGGCCGGCAAGCCCTGGACGCTGGATCCGGTGGCGGTCGGCGCGCTCTCCTACCGTACCGCCTTCGCCAAACAGCTGCTGGACGAAAAACCGGCGGCGATACGCGGCAACGCCTCGGAAATCATGGCGCTCAGCGGGTTGCTGGCCAGCGGCCGCGGCGTGGACAGCGGCGACGATTCCTTGGCGGCATTGCCGGCCGCGCGTGAGCTGGCGCAGCGCAGCGGCGCGGTGGTGGCGGTCACCGGCGCGGTGGATTACGTCACCGACGGCCAACGCGACTGGGCGATCGAAGGCGGCTCCCCGCTGATGACGCGGGTGGTGGGCACCGGCTGCGCGCTGTCGGCGGTGGCGGCGGCGTTTTGCGCCCTGCCGGGCGATCGCCTGGACAACGTGGCGACCGCCTGTCGGGTGATGTCTCACTGCGGCGGCCTCGCGGCCAGGCAGGCCGCCGGGCCGGGCAGCTTTACGCCGGCGTTCCTCGACGCTCTGTATCAACTGCGCGGGGAGGATCTGTGATGAAACGCATTAACGCGCTGACCATCGCCGGCACCGATCCCAGCGGTGGCGCCGGTATTCAGGCCGATTTGAAGGCCTTCTCGGCGCTCGGCGCTTACGGCACTTCGGTGATCACCGCGCTGGTGGCGCAGAATACCCGCGGCGTGCAGTCGGTGTATTACATCGATCCGGCGTTCGTTGCCGCGCAGCTGGACTCGGTGTTCAGCGACGTGCGCATCGACAGCGTCAAGATCGGCATGCTGGCCAACGCCGACATCGTGCAGGCGGTGGCCGAACGCCTGCGCCATTACCGGCCGGAATTCGTGGTGCTGGATACCGTGATGCTGGCGAAAAGCGGCGATCCGTTGCTGGCGCCGGAGGCGGTAGAGTCTATCCGGCGCGAGCTGTTGCCGCTGGTGTCGATCATTACGCCGAACCTGCCGGAAGCGGCGGCGCTGCTGGCGTGCGCGCCGGCGGAAGATGAAGCGCAGATGCGTGAGCAGGGGCGGGCGCTGCTGGCGATGGGCTGCCGGGCGGTGCTGATGAAGGGCGGCCACCTGAGCGAAAGCGAGAGCCCGGACTGGCTGTTTACCGCCGAAGGCGAGCAGCGCTTTACCGCGCCGCGCGTCGCCACCCGCCATACCCACGGCACCGGCTGCACGCTCTCGGCCGCGCTGGCGGCGCTGCGCCCGCGCCATGCCGACTGGGCGGCCACGGTGGCCGCCGCCAAGGACTACCTGCAACAAGCGCTGCAACAGGCAGATACGCTGGAAGTGGGGCACGGCATCGGGCCGGTGCATCATTTTCACGCCTGGTGGTGAGTCAACTTTTTGCCGCAACCGTGGTCTGACTGGTTCAGGCCCGGTTTTATGGGCGAAACTTGATTTAACCTAGGGAGAAGGACTATGACGGGACACCAGGCGCTGCGTTGCGCCCTCTTCGGCGCACTGCTTAGCTTCAGTGCGGGCAGCTTTGCCCAGCAGATCGTCACCACGTCGGATTTGATTCAGCAGCCGGGGTATCAGGCCAGCTGGCAAAACATGGTCAAAGGCCAGGCGCGGATGCCGGGCTGGGCGCGCAAGGGCGTCGGTACCTCTACGCCGGCGCAGAATCTGAACTGGAAAGGCAAAGAGTATCTGGTCGGCAACCTGTGCAAACCGCACGACTGCGGCAACAACTTTTTGATCGTGGCGTTCAGCGCGGATAAATCCCAGGCCTGGGGCGTGCGGGTGGAGGTGGAAGATCGGCCGGAAGCCGTCGATCATCCGAAGAAATATGCTAAGTACCAGTGGCTCGGTAAGCCGGATGAAGACATGAAGGCGCTGCTGAAGCAGCAGTTCGAGAACAATCCCGACTGGAAATAATCTGACCGGGGGCGCCGGTGCCGGCGCCCCCGGCATTGATCAGCCGATGCCGGCCTGATGCAGATCGTGCAGGTTGAGCGCCCCCACCAGCACGCCGTCCATGTTGACCACCGGGGCCGCGCTGATGTGCTGTTCGTGCAGCGCTTCCAGCGCCTCGCCGGCGCGCCACTGCTCCGGCAGCCGATAGCCGGGGCGGGTGATCGCCGGGCTGAGCGGATCCTGCAGGCTGTTGCCCTTCACCAGCCAGCGGCGCAGGTCGCCGTCGGTAAATACGCCCACCACACGCTGCTGCGCGTCGCAGACCGCCACCAACCCCAGCCCGGTGCGGCTCAGTTCCAGCATCGCCTCCATCACGTTGGCGCTTTCGCTCACGCGCGGCAGGCGCTCGCCGGTGCGCATCAGGTGATGCACGCGGTTCAGCAGGCGCGCGCCCAGGCTGCCGCCCGGGTGCGAGCGGGCGAAGTCTTCCGCGTTGAAACCGCGCTGGCGCATCAGTGCCATCGCCAGGGCGTCGCCCATCATCAGGGTGTTGACCGCGCTGGAGGTCGGCGCCAGCCCCATCGGGCAGGCTTCGCGCTCAACGCCGATATCCAGCACGCAGGCAGCGGCCAGCGCCAGCGGCGACTCTTTGCCGCCGGTGATGGCGATCACCGGAATGCCGTTCTCCGCCAGCAGCGGCAGGATCAGATCCAGTTCTTTGGCGCGGCCGGAATAGGAGATGAACACCACCACGTCGTCGGCGCCGATCATGCCGAGATCGCCGTGCAGCGCCTCCGCCGGATGCACGAAGAACGACGGCGTGCCGGTGCTGGCCAGCGACGCGGCGATCTTCTTGCCGATATGGCCGGACTTGCCGATGCCGGAAATCACCGCTTTGCCGCGGCAGTTCAGCAGCAGCTCGCAGGCGCAGACGAAGTTGTCATCCAGGCGCGCCAGCAGGCGCTGCGCTTCGGTCAGCTCGATCTCCAGCGTTTCGCGGGCGAAGGCGAGCAGGGCGTTGGCGTTACTCATCGGGGTCTCCTACCAGAATAATATTGATGCCTTTCGCCTGCAGGGCGGCGAGGTAATCGGGGTTGATGTCTCGGTCGGTGATCAGCGTATCGACGGCGCTGAGCTCGCACACCACGTTCGGGCTCTTGCGGCCGAATTTCGAGGAGTCTACCAATAAAATAATGCGGCTGGCGGCTTCGCACATCGCCTTGCTGACGTTGTGCACTTCGTTGAAGGTGGTGACGCCGGCGTTGAGATCGACGCCGTCCGCGCCGATAAACAGCTTGTCGAAGCTGAACTGCTGAAACGCCGATTCCGCTAGGCTGCCGTGGAACGAGGCCGATTTTTTGCGGTAGGTGCCGCCGGGCATCAGGATGGTCTGATCGTTGTCCAGCTCCACCAGCGCGTTGACGATGGTCAGGCTGTTGGTCATCACCGTGATGTTGTTGAACTGTGCCAGGTGCGGCACCATCTGCAGCACCGTGCTGCCGGCGTCGAAGATCAGCGAGTCGCCGTCGGCGATCAGCGCCACGGCGGCGCTGGCGATCTGGCGTTTTTTCTCGGTGTTGATATGGGTTTTGCGGTCGATCGGCTGATCGCCGTCGTCGCGGCTGAGCACCACGCCGCCGTAGGTGCGGATCACCTCGCCTTCTTCTTCCAGCAGGGTGAGATCCTTGCGGATGGTGGTGCCGGTGGTGGAGAAATGCTCGGCCAGGGCGTCCACTGCCGTTTTGCCATGCCGCTGCAGATATTCAAGGATAGCGGCCTGCCGCTGCTTTGGTTTCATCGCGATTCCCGTTCACAAGAGTTGAGCATTTCCCCTCGCTGAATAATTCACTATGAAAGGTAATGTCTTTTAATGTGAAAATATCACGATTTGGGTTCAATCGCTAACGATAGTGCAGACTGGCATGCGCGATCCTCGGGGAAGATCACATCCGGGCGCAAATCCCGCTGATGCAAACCGTGCAAATGAGGCAGCGGGCGGGGCCGGGCGAAGACGGTCAGGCCGCGCAGCAACAGGCTGCCGCACACCCGCCGATCGGCGTCGAAGGCCAGCGCCAGCACCACCCGCGGGCGGAAACGGCCGCCGGAACGGCCGACGCCCACGGCGCCCAGCCGGCATAAACCGTCGAAGGCGCGGTTGAAACGTTGCAGTTGCCACCAGCCGAAGGCGATTTGCAGCAGCCAGGCCAGCAGCGCGAAGGCGATCAAAGCTTGTGTCATGGGGGTTCTCCTTACGCCCCCTTCCGTGGAAGGGGGCGCCGGTGGCGTCAGAACATCACCTGGCCGCCGGTGATGTTGATCGATTGGCCGGTGCAGTAAGAAGCCTTATCGCTGGCGTAGAACAGCAGGGTGTTCAGCACATCCTGGTAGTCGCAGCCGCGCTTCAGCGGCACCTTGTCGATGTAGTACTGTTCCACCTGATCCGGCGCGATGCCCAGTTTTTGCGCGTACTGCGGCAGCAGCGACTGGAACATCGGCGACTTCAGCAGGTTGCCGAGCATCAGCGAATGCACGGTGATGCCGTACTCCGCCAGATCGAGCGCCAGCGACTGCGTCAGCCCCACGCCGCCGAACTTGGCGGCGCTGTAGCCGGAGTTGTGCTTGCTGCCGACCTTGCCGGACTTGGAGTTGATCTGGATGATGCGCCCGGCGATGCCGTCGCGGATCATCAGGCGCGAGAACTCGCGGGCGCAGAGGAAATAGCCCACCAGGTTCACCTGCAGCGAGCGGTCGAAGTCCCCCAGCGGGAAATCGGTAATCGGCGCCGCCTTGGCGATGCCGGCGCTGTACACCAGCAGATTGGCCTGGCCAAACGCCCGGTCAACCGCCGCCGCCAGCGCGATCACGCTCTGCTCGTCGGTGGCGTCGGCCTGAAAACCGCAGGCGCTGCCTGTGCCGTACTCTTCGTTGATCTGCTGTGCCACCAGACTGGCGTTGTCGGCGTTCAGATCGGCCACCGCCACCCGATAACCGGCCTGCGCCAGCCCGTGGCTCAAAAAGGCACCTAACGTTTGGCCGCCGCCAATCACTACAGCTACTTCAGACATGGTCTACTCCTTATGCGATAAATGACAGCGTGCTGCCCAACGGGATATCGGTCGGCGTCGGGCCGGATACGTGGATCGAGCCGGGAAATTCGGCTTCGGCTTCGCCGTCGAAGCGCACGGTGATATGGCCCAGCTCGCGCAGATTCTGCGTGGCGACGCTGCCGACGGCGGTGATGGCGTAGCGCTGCTGCGCCAGTTCCATCACGCCGCCGACCTGCAGCTCGCCGGCGGTTGCGCCGTGGCGGTGGATGAAGCAGAACTCTTCGATATCCGCCGGGGCGCCTTCACGGAAGGTGATCAGCATGTTGTCCAGCAACGCGTCGCGGGCGCAGCCGCCGATCTGCGTGATGGTGGTGTGAAAAATGGTGTGCATAAACGTCTCCCTGGGGATCACATTATTGATAAATGAAGGCCGAGGTGGCCCAGGCGATCAGAACCGTCGGCGCGCCGGTCAGGAAGCGGCCGACCAGCACTGAAGGTACTCCGACCCGTACGGTGTCCTGTTTGGCTTCCGCCAGCGACAGGCCGACCGGAATAAAGTCGCAGGCGGCCTGCGCGTTGATGGCGAACAGCGCGGGCAGCGCCAGCTGCGGCGGAATATGGCCAAGGCCGATCTGCACCCCGACCAGCACGCCGATCACCTGGGCGATGACCGCGCCGGGGCCGAGGAACGGCGACAGCAGCGGGAATGAACAGATCAGCGCCAGCGTCACCAGGCCGATCGGGCTGTTGGCCAGCGGCGTCAGGCCGTGAGCGATAAAGTCCCCGAGGCCGGAGGCCATGATGATGCCGATCAAGGCCGAGACGAACGCCATAAACGGCAGGATGGTCTTCAGCACGGTGTCGATGGTGTCGCGCCCGGCCTGGAAAAATACCGCCACCACCGATCCCATGCCCATGCCGACCTTCGCCAGCAGCCCGTCGCTTTGCTCGGTGATCTTTTTGCTGGTGTCGTAGTCGCGCGCCTTGGGCGGCGCTGCATCGACGGCGGCGGGTTGGCTATCTGCCGCTTCGATTCGGCTGATGTTGTGGTCGCGCACGCCGGAGACATAGATGTCTTCGAGGATAAACTGCGCCAGCGGGCCGGACTGGCCGGTGGCGTGGATGTTGACCGTCGGAATGCGGCGTTTCGGGTACAGGCCGCAGCGCAGGGTGCCGCCGCAGTCGATCACCGCCACGCCGATCTCTTCCGCCGGCGGCTCGCCCTCTTTGAAACCGTCGACGGCCGGCCAGCCGGTCAATTCGCTGAGGCGATCGACAATGGAAGGCCGGGTGCCGGCGGTGATGTACACCACTTTTTTGCCGGGTTCGATCGGCAGTTCCAAAGGGCCGCCCCAGCCGCTGGCGCCTTTTTCAATACGGATATAAGCACTCATGCTGCACTCCACGAATTAAAGTTGCACCTGGCGATCCAGACGGATGCCCATCTTGCGTTCGAACAGGCTGGTGGTCAGATCGGTGACCCAGCCGCGGAAGAAGTTGGTGAACAGCCCCACCAGGAAATAGCTCACCGCCAGCGGGCCGAGCGGCAGGCCGAGGGTGGTCAGGCCGCTGGCGATGCCGAGGTAAACGAACAGCTCGCCGGGGTTGATGTGTGGAAACAGGCCGTTCATCGAGTGGCAGCTGTAGGAGGCCGCCGCGTAGTAGCTCGGCTTGTATTTCTCCGGCATGAAGCGCCCCAGGCTGAGGGTCATCGGGTTGCAGAAGACAAAGGTGCCGATCAGCGGCAGCAGCAGATAACGCGAAACGGGGTTGCCCGCGCAGCGCTGCGCCAATCGTTCGATACGTTCCTGGCCAACAAATTTGATCAGCGCGTTCATGATAACCAACAGGCTGATCAACAAAGGCAAAATGCCGGTCACCATGCCGACAAACACTTCACCGCCTTTCTGAAACAGGCCGATAAACCACTCGGCGCCGTGGGTGATTAGCTCAATCATTATGTTCTCCTGTAATGGACTGTTATGGCCTGGAGCGAACGGCGGCTCTATCGCCATGGGCCTTACAGTAGTCACTTTGTTGGGCTATTTGTTTTAAATATATCACAATTTGAAAGATAAATATTTTATTTTGAAAGTTTAAAGTGAAAGAAAGAGAAGGTTGGCGGCGTAGGATTTAGGGGAACGAGCACAAAAAAGCCCGGCGAACCGGGCTTTGGGACAGGCGGTCCGTCACATCAGGCGATGGTGACCTTCTTGTCCAGATAGGCATCTTGCACGGCGTTGATCAGCGCCACGCCGTCTTTCATCGATTTCTTGAAGGCTTTACGCCCCAGGATCAGGCCCATGCCGCCGGCGCGTTTGTTGATCACCGCGGTGCGCACCGATTCCTGCAGATCGTTCTCACCGGCGGCGCCGCCGGAGTTGATCAGCCCGGCGCGGCCCATGTAGCAGTTGGCCAGCTGGTAGCGCACCAGATCGATCGGGTGATCGGTGGTCAGCTTGGTGTAGACGCGGTCGTCGGTATAGCCGAATTTCACCGCGCGGTAGCCGCCGTTGTTTTCCGCCATTTTCTGTTTGACGATGTCGGCGCCGATGGTGGCGGCGATGTGGTTGGCCTGGCCGGTCAGATCGGCGCTGGAGTGGTAGTCCACGCCGTCTTTGTTGAACGCCGGGTTGCGCAGATAGGCCCACAGCACGGTGACCATCCCCAGCTCATGCGCGCGCTCGAAGGCGATCGAGATCTCTTCGATCTGGCGGCGCGACTGCTCTGAACCAAAGTAAATGGTGGCGCCGACCGCCACTGCCCCCATGTTGAACGCCTGCTCGACGCTGGCGTACAGGGTCTGGTCGTACTGGGTCGGGTAGCTCAGCGTTTCGTTGTGGTTGAGTTTGACCAGGAACGGAATTTTATGCGCATAGCGGCGCGATACCGACGCCAGCACGCCGTAGGTGGAGGCGACGCAGTTACAGCCGGCTTCAATCGCCAGCTCGACGATGTTCTTCGGATCGAAATACAGCGGGTTGGCGGCGAACGAGGCGGCGGCGGAGTGCTCGATGCCTTGGTCGACCGGCAGGATAGACAGATAACCGGTGCCGCCCAGGCGGCCGTGGTTGAACAGGGTTTGCATCGAACGCAGCACGCTGTTGGGGCGGTTGTTATCGATCATTACGCGGTCGACGAAGTCGGCGCCCGGCAGGTAGAGATTCTCGGCGGGGATAGTGGTACAGCGGTGTTGCAGCAGATCTTCCGCTTCCTTTCCTAGCAACTGCACAATATCAGTCATGATTCACTCCCGATTAAGCTTCTTCATACACCGGCAATGCAAGGGTTTTTGACCACCGGCGCAGTAAAAAGCGGTGATTGAAGCTGTAAAGCGATGCTACCGAACTTGCTCCGGCAAGGACAAACAATAGATGCGATTGAGAGGAAATGCCATTTGCGTGGCCAAATACGCGGGGGCGATCGCCCCCGGCGCGCTAAGCGATTGATTATTCGATCTCGAACCACGCGGTATTCTGTTGGGCGATCGGGGTGATGGAGTAGATCATCTCCTGCAGATGATCGTGGATGGCGCGCTCCGCCGCCTCGGCATCGCGCGCTTTCAGCGCTTCGTAGATGCGGTAGTGCTGCTTGATCAGGCTCTCCGGCGGCGAGACTTCGCTCAGGCTGAGGAAACGCACCCGATCCATGGTGGCCTTGATGGTTTCGATGGTCTCCCACGCCAGCGGGCAGTCGGCAAACTGGGTCAGCAGCTGGTGGAACTCGTCGTCCAGCGCCAAAAATTCGCGCGTTTGCCCGTTTTGCGCCGCCAGTTCTTGACGGTGCAGGTTATGCTCCAGCGTCATCAGCTGCGCCGGAGTGGCGCGCTCGGCCGCGCGGCGCACGATGGCGCATTCCACCGCCTGACGGATAAAGCGCCCGTCGGCCACGCGCTTGGCGGAAATCTTCATCACGAAGGTGCCACGCTGCGGCAGGATCTGCACCAGGCCGGCCTCCGCCAGCTTGATGAAGGCTTCGCGCACCGGCTGGCGCGAAACGCAAAAGCGGGTGGAGATCTCTTTCTCGGACAGCAGGGTGCCGGGGGGGATGGTGCAGTCGACGATATCTTTGCGCAGGAAGCGATAGATCTGCTGGTTGACCGGGACGTTGTTGGTGAGACTGTACGTTTCAGACATGGTGACAATCAGGCATCTGGCTGGAATTCGAATGCCACCATACTAGCAGATTATTGGTTGAGGGCGGGGGGATAAATCCACCCGCCAGGCAGGGGAACTCAGTGATGCCAATCCTGATATTCCTGCTTGCGCCGCTCTGGCGCGGTTTCCGGCATCAGGCTCAGGCCGAGGGCCGACACCACGCCCAGCACCATCATGTAACCGGCCAGCCCGTAGTAATGGCCGCCGGTCACCTGCAGGATCTTCACTGCCAGCAGCCCGAGAATGCCGCTGCCGATCAGCGAGCCGATCTGCCAGATCAGCGCGATGCCGCTGCAGCGCACGCGGGTGGGGAACAGCTCCGGGAAGTAGGAGGCCTGCGGCGCGTAGCACATGCTGTGGCCGAAGGTCAGCACCACGATCATGGCGATCTGCGTCACCCAGAAATTATCGAGGTTGATCGCCATAAAGAACGGCACGATGCACACCACCTGCAGCAGCGCGCCGGCGATGTAAACCGGTTTGCGCCCCAGCCGATCGGAGAGGCGGCCCATCAGCGGAATGGCGAAAATCTCCAGCAGCACCGCCACGATCATCGCCTCCAGCAAAATGCTTTCGTTGAGGTGGTTGGCCTTACCGTAGGCCAGCACGATCACGGTGAACATGGCGAAGGCGCAGGCTTCGATCAGCTTGGCGCACACCCCTTTGGCGATAAGGCCGGGATAGCGGCGAGCCACTTCCACCACCGGCCGGCTCTCCACCGCTTTGGTGGCGCGGATCTGGGTAAACACCGGCGACTCGTCGATCTTCAGGCGAATAAACAGCCCGACCAGCACCAGCAGCAGGCTGAGCAGGAACGGAATGCGCCAGCCCCAGTCCAGCATCTGCGCCGGCGACAGCACGGCGGTCAGCAGCGCGAACAGCCCGGACGGCAGCAGGAAACCGGCCGGTGCGCCGATCTGCACCCAGCTGGCGTAGAAACCACGCCGCGGCGGCGGCGCGTATTCGGCGGTCATCAGCACCGCGCCGGCCTGTTCGCCGCCGACGCCGAAGCCCTGCAGCACGCGGATAAAGATCAGCGCGATCGGCGCCCAGATGCCGATCTGCTCATAGGTAGGCAGCAGGCCGATGCAAAAGGTGCCGAGGCCGACGATCAGGATGGTGATCACCAGCGCCTTCTTGCGGCCGACTTTGTCGCCGATATGGCCGAACACGATGCCGCCCAGCGGGCGCGCCAGGAAACCGACCGCGTAGGTGGCGAAGGCCGCCAGCGTGCTGATCAGCGGATCGGCGCTGGGGAAAAACAGCTGGCCGAAGAACAGCACCGCAGCGGTGCCGTAGGCGAAGAAATCATAGTATTCGGCGGCGGTGCCGATGGCCGACGCGCTGGCGACGCGCCGCAGCAGCGGTTGATTGCCGGTATTGACGGCGTTATGCGTGGTGACGGTCATCGGAAACCTCCCGGTCGGTAAGCGGCAGAGCGGCGACGGCGGCTTTGGCCCCCAGGCTCAGCAGTTGGTGATAAGCGTGGCTGACGGCGTGGACGAAGTCAGGCGAATCGGGCAGATCGCGGCCGAAGACGCTGTCGAGTTGCAGCAGCGCCAGGACGCGGGGCCGGCCTTCCTCGCTGCCGGCGACCAACGCGGCGAGGCGCTCGCGCAGCGGATCGCTGATGGCGATCGGCTCGCTTTGTTCATCACGGCCGCCGACGAAGCGCATCCAGCCAGCGACGCCCAGCGCCAGGCAGTCGAAGCGGCTGCCGCGCGCCAGATGCCAGCGGATCGCGTCCAGCAGCCGTTGCGGCAGCTTCTGCGTGCCGTCCATGGCGATCTGCGCGGTACGGTGTTTCAACGCGCGGTTGCGGTAACGCTGCAGCAGCGAGTCGGCATACTGCGCCAAATCGACGTTCGGCACCTGCAGGGTCGGCGCCTGTTCCGCCAGCATCAGGTGACGGGCGGCGCGGACAAAATCCGCATCCTGCATGCAGTCGCCGATGTGCTGATAACCGGCCAGGTAGCCGAGGTAGGCGAGAAACGAGTGGCTGCCGTTCAGCATGCGCAGCTTCATCTCCTCGTACGGCAGCACGTCGCTCACCAGTTCGGCGCCGACCTTGTCCCAGGCCGGGCGCCCCTGGGGAAATCGGTCCTCAATGACCCACTGGCTGAACGGCTCGCAGGCCACGCCGACCTCATCTTCGACGCCGCCCAGCCAGGTGCGCAGTTGCCGGCGAGTCTCCGGCGTTACCGCCGGCACGATGCGATCCACCATGGTGGAAGGGAAGGCGACCTCTTGACGCACCCAGTCGGCCAGCGCCGGATCCTGCCGCTGCGCCAGTTCGACCAGCACCTGGCGCGTGACCCGGCCGTTGGCCGGCATGTTATCGCAGGACATCACGGCGAACGGCGGCAGCCCGCGTTCACGGCGCAGGCGCAGCGCCGCCAGCAGCAGCCCCGGCGCCGACTGCGGCTGTGCCGGCTGGGCGATATCATGCGCGATCGCCGGGTGTTCCGCCATCAGCCGGCCGCTGGCGGGGTGGTGGCAATAGCCCTTTTCGCTGATGGTCAGCGAGACGATGGCGATCTCGGGCTGCGTCAGGGCCGCCAGCACCGCCGCCAGTCCGTCGGTTTGCAGGTGCAGCGCCTGGCGCACCACGCCGATGACCCGGCCCCGCCAGCCGTCGTCGTCCATCTCCGCCACCGAGAACAGCAGGTCTTGTTGCCGTAGATCGGCGATCTTTTGCCGGCCGTGCTGCATGCTGATTTCGCAGTAGCCCCAGTCACTGCCGTGCTCGCTGGCCAGCCTGTCGGCGTATATCGCCTGGTGCGCGCGGTGAAACGCGCCGAAGCCGATATGCGCCATGCGCGGTTTCACGCGCTCACGTGCGTAGCCGGGCCGGATAACGGCGGCCGGCAGCGCGCTGTGGGCGGAAAGTCTCATGTTCAATGTCCCTGGAGAGGTAAGCAAAGGGGCGAAGCCGCCCCGTCTGGCGTTAGGGTTTTAAGATTTGCACGCCCGCCGTTGCGCGCGGCGCCTTGATCACCAGCAGCACCAGCAGCGCGCCCAGCGCGGCGACGCCGCCCGCCAGCATAAAGGCGCTGTCGAATTTGCCGGTGTTCTGCACGATGTAGCCGGTGGCGATCGGCCCGATGATGCCGGAGACGCTGCCGATCAAATGAATGAACCCGCTGGCGCCGCCGACCCGGGATTTATGCACCACGTCCTGGATGATCGCCCAGTAGAGAGCGCCGGTAATGTAGAGGAAGAAGATCGACACTGACATCAGCATCACCGCCGGCACCACGCTGCTGACGGTGCCCGCCAACGCCACGCACACCGCCGCCGCCAGCATGCTGGTGACCAGCACGATCTTGCGCGACAGCAGCAATTTGCCGGTGATGTTGAAGATCTTGTCGGAAATATAGCCGCCGAGCGCCAGCCCGACGAAGCCGACGATCCACGGGATCATCGTGGTCAGGCTCATCTCTTTGATGTTCAGGTTGTGCGCCTGCACCAGATACGAGGGGAACCAGCTCAGGAAGAAGAACAGGATGTAGTTGTAGCAGAAGAAGGCGAAGGCGGTGACCAGAATGATCGGCTGCTTCAGGTAGTAACCCAGCCCGTGCGGGGCGTCGCTCAAGGCGCTTTCCTCGCCGAGATTTTCCTGTTTCAACCGTGCGATCAGCGCCCGTTCTTCGTTGCTGACGCGTTGGCTTTTCGCCGGGTTATCCGCCACCACGAAGAACCACACCAGCATCCAGACGATGCCGATAGCGCAGATGATCATAAACGCCGGCCGCCAGCCGAACGCCAGAGCCAGATAGCCGACGATCGGCCCGGCCACCGCGCCGCCCAACGGCGAACCGGCGCTGAGCAGGCCCACGGCGGTCGCCGCCTGTTTCTTCGGGAACCAGCCGTTGATCATCTTGTTGGCCGAGGCGCAGATCGGCCCTTCGGCCATGCCGAACAGAACGCGCAGGATCAGCATTGAGTAAAAACCGGTGGCGATCGCCGTCATGCCGCAGAAGATGGACCACAGGCCGACCGCCACGCCCAGCACCAGTGTCGGGCCGAAGCGGTCGACCGCCAGCCCGCCGACGAAGTTGAAAATGGCGTAGCCGAAGAAGAAGCTGCCGAAGATCAGACCGAACTGTTCGGCGTTCAGCATCAGATCCTGTTCGATCATCGGCACGGTGATCGACAGCGCCACGCGGTCGAGGTAGTTGATCATGTAGACCATGAACAGCAGGAACACGATGGTCCAACGCAGGTTTTTAAACATAAAGCGCTCCACTGGGTGTCGTTTTAATCGTGATGCTTCGTTGTTTGCACGGGCGGCGGGCGCCGCCCATGCCCCGATGCCGCCTTGGCGTTACTCGAACTGCAGCAGCACCTTGCAGCAGGTGCGCTGATCCCGCTCGAACATCTGCATCGCCCGTTCGACGTCGTCGGCGGGTACGCAGTGGGTGAGCAGCCGCTGCGGGTCTAGCTTGCCGTCCGCCATCCAGGCGATCACCTGCGGAAAGCGCGCGCTGTTCAGGCGCGAGGAGAAGATCGACAGCTCCTTGCTGGTGATGCTCTGCTGGGTCAGGGTGCAGGCGTCGCCGGAAAAGCCCATGATGCCGATACGTGCCGCCGGCGAAGCCAGCGCGATCGCCTCCGGTAAAATGGCGGGGTGGCAGGCGGCATCGACGATCAGCGTCGGCTGAACGCCGCGCTGCTGCAGCGCCTGCGGCAATGCGGCCTCGGCGTTGTTGAATGTTTGGTCGGCGCCGTTGGCGCGCGCCATCTCCAGCCGCTCGGCGATGCGATCGACGACCCACACCTGCCTGACGCCGTACACCCCTTTCAGCGTCTGGATCACCGTGAGACCCATCGGCCCGGCGCCGTAGATCAGCGCGATGTCGTCGGGGCGCGGTTGCAGATGGGCGGTAATATTGGCGGCGATGCTGAAGGGCTCGATCATCGCGGCGTGGCGATCGCTGATGGCCGGCGGAACCGGATAGGCGTTGCGCGCCGGCACGCAGGCATAGTCGCTGAAGCCGCCGTCGCGGTGCACGCCGAGCACCTGCAGCGAGGTGCAGACGTTGGGGCGGCCGACCGAACAGGGATAGCAGTGGCCGCAGCTCACCACCGGGTCTACCGAGACGCGTTCGCCGAGGCGCGCCGGATCGACGCCTTCGCCCAGCGCATCGATCAGGCCGAAGAACTCGTGGCCGATCACCCGCGGATAGCGGGCGAACGGGTTATGGCCGTGATAGATATGGATGTCGGAGCCGCAGATGCCGGCGAATTTCACCTTGACCCGCACCTCGCCGGCCGCCGGCTGCGGCAGCGCGCGCGTCTGCAGCGCCAGGCGCCCGGGCTGTTCGATCACGACGCTGCGCATGGTGTTTACCAGTTCCATAAGGTGCCATCCTCCAGACGCGCGACCGGCAGGTAGGCCGGTTCATAGGGGTAACGGGCCGCCAGCTTCTCATCAAACTCGATGCCGATGCCCGGCTTGTCGCCCGGATGCATATAGCCGTCGTCGAACGTCCAGCTGTGCGGGAACACCTCGAGCATTTGCTCGGAATAGCCCATGTATTCCTGCACGCCGAAGTTCGGCACCCACAGATCGAAGTGCAGCGCCGCCGCCATGCAGATCGGCGACAGATCGGAAGGGCCGTGTGAACCGGTGCGCACCTGATACAGCGAGGCGAAGTCGGCGATGCGCCGCATGCCGGTAATGCCGCCCGCGTGCGTCAGGGTGGTGCGGATGTAGTCGATCAGCTGTTCTTCGATCAGCTGTTTGCAGTCCCAGATGCTGTTGAACACCTCGCCGACGGCGATCGGCGTGACGGTATGCTGGCGGATCAGGCGGAAACAGGCCTGATTTTCCGCCGGCGTCGGATCTTCCATCCAGAACAGGCGATACGGTTCGGCGCTTTTACCGAAGCGCGCCGCTTCAATTGGCGTCAGGCGGTGGTGCATGTCGTGCAGCAGGTGCTCGTTGAAACCGAACTTGTTGCGCACCGCGTCGAACAGTTTGGGGGTGAAGTCGAGGTATTTTTCCGTCGACCACAGCTGCTCTTCCGGCCAGTCGCCCTTGGTGGCCGGCTCATAAGCCTGGCCTTTGCCCTTGGCCATGCCGTAGGTGGTTTTCATGCCCGGCACGCCGCATTGAACGCGGATCGCCTTGAAGCCTTGCTCTTTATGTTTGGCGTAGTCGTCGAGCACTTCGTCGATCGAGTGGCCAGTGGTATGGCAATACACCATCACTCCCGAGCGCGAGGCACCGCCCAACAGCTGATACAGCGGCATGTTGGCGGCCTTGGCCTTGATGTCCCACAGTGCCATGTCGACGGCGGAAATGGCGGACATGGTCACCGGGCCGCGCCGCCAGTAAGCGCCTTTGTAGAAGAATTGCCAGAGGTCTTCGATCCGCTGCGCGTCGCGGCCGATCAACTGCGGGCAGAGGTGATCTTTCAGGTAAGAGGCCACCGGCAATTCGCGCCCGTTCAGCGTGGCGTCACCGAGGCCGATGATGCCGTCATCGGTGGTGATTTTCAGCGTGACAAAGTTGCGCCCCGGGCAGGTGACGAACACCTCGGCGTTGACGATTTTCATAACCTTCACATCCTGTAGCTGCGGAGAGATAGCGCGAAAATACGCCATGAACTAACTACCATACAAGTATGAATTGATGAATTTGCCGGAGAGGATCACATTTGATCGTGCGCGGAAGCGGGTGAACAGAGGGGAAGAAGCGGGGCGCAGCGGCTGCGCCCGGCAAGGTCAGCCCAGCAGGGCGCAGTTAGGCGGCAGGCGGCATTCGATGGCCTGCGGCAACACTTCGATGCGGAAATGGCGGCCTTTGAGCGGTTCGCCGTCGAGGTTGAAAGTCATCTCATGCGGCGCGTCGATCTCGAGCCACGGCAGCGCCGCGCTGAGGATGCTGTTGCTCTCTTCGTCGTTGAACAGGGCGGCGACCAGCGCCGGCAGCAGTTCATCGGCGATCAGCAGGCGCAGCTGCAGCAGGCCGTCGTTGATCAGCGCGCTGGGGCACAGTTCCTGGCCGCCGCCGGCCTGTTTGCCGTTGCCGATGCCGATCACCAGCGCCTCGCCGGCCCAGCGAAAGTCCGGCCCGCGGATTTCACAGCGGTCGGCCTGCAGCGTATCCATGCGCAGCAGGCCATGCACAAAGTAGGACACGCCGCCCAGCGCCGCTTTCAGCTTCTCCGGCGTTTCGGTGGTGATGCGGGTGCCGAAGCCGCCGGTGGCCATGTTGATGAAATAGCGCTCGCCGTTGACCTTCGCCAGATCGATCGGCACTGAACGGCCCTTGATCGCCAGCTGCAGCGCCAGTTCGGGGGACGGAGGGATATTGCACGCCATGGCGAAGTCGTTGGCGGTGCCGAGCGGCAGGATGCCCAGCGCCGGCCGGTTGTGCGCCGGCAGCTGCACCAGCGCGGCGGCCACTTCGTTGATGGTGCCGTCACCGCCGCCGGCGACGACGGTGCCGACGCCGAGCTGCGCGGCTTCCGCGACATAGCGCGCGGCATCGCCGTGCTCCCAGGTGACGCGCACGTGCAACGTTATCTGTTCTTCGCGCAGCCGGTTGACCGCCTGACGCAGCTCTTCGTTACCGGCGCCTTTGCCGTTGATGATAAGCAGGGCGGACGCATGTGAGTGTTGAGGCATTGCCGATATCCTCCGGCGGAAAACCAAGAATGCCTCAAGATAAACCAGCTGCCGCCACCAGGCCATCAGAATATTCAGCTAATTTCGGTTATTTGCCGGCACTCAGTGAATATGAAGCAATGCGAATTTATCTGAATTTTACGCAGAAATAAGCGAAGTGTTAAAGAAGCGAGGATTAATCGCTGTAGTGTTATTTATATATCGAAGCGGCGTGATTATTATTATTAAAACGGATAATGGGAATAAGTTATGGAAATAGGCGTGGTGGAAAAAAATAGGCGCGCCCATAAAGAAAAAGCCAGCCCAAGGGAGATTGGGCCGGCTAAGGAGGTGGTTCCTAGTATTGCTATGCAAATATTTTCGTTGTTCGTTTTAAGCAGCGTGATAGTAACCAAGCTGCGCGCACATTGATGTGATCCAATTCTAATATTTGCTAAAAATCACCGCCGAATGACGGCGATTCATTTTTATGCCCCGGCGCTATTTTCTTCCGCCAAATTGCGGATCAGCAACGCATAATTGAGATCGATATCCTGCGGGATCGGCAAATAAACGATATGGCCGTTGCCCGGCGCCACCTCAATCGATTCACCTTTCTTATTTTGCATGCTCTCGAGGGTGAACACCACGTTGCCGCCCGGCGTCATCATTTCAACGCTGTCGCCGAGCGCGAACTTATTCTTCACGTCGACTTCCGCCCAGCCATCACGGCGCACGCCGGTGAATTCGCCGACGAACTGCTGGCGCTCGGAGAGCGAGGAGCCGTAGTCGTAATTCTGCTGCGCTTCGTGCACGTGGCGGCGCAGGAAGCCTTCGGTATAGCCGCGGTGCGCCAGGCCTTCCAGCGTGGTGAGCAGGGCCGGATCGAACGGTTTGCCGGCGGCTGCGTCGTCGATGGCGCGGCGATAGACCTGAGCGGTGCGGGCGCAGTAGTAGAAGGACTTGGTGCGCCCTTCGATCTTCAGCGAATGCACGCCGAGCTGCGTCAGACGCTCCACGTGCTGGATGGCGCGCAGATCCTTGGAGTTCATGATATAGGTGCCGTGTTCGTCCTCGAAGGCGCTCATATATTCGCCTGGCTTTTGCGCTTCAGACAGCATGAACACCTTGTCGGTCGGCGCGCCGATGCCCAGCGTCGGCTCGACGGTTTGCACCGGGATCGGTTCGTGCAGGTGCACGATATTGCCGGTGTCGTCCTCTTTGCCTTCCTCCGCTTTGTACTGCCAGCGGCAGGCATTGGTGCAGGTGCCCTGATTGGGGTCGCGCTTGTTGATGTAGCCGGACAGCAGGCAGCGGCCGGAGTAGGCCATGCACAGCGCGCCGTGGACGAAGATCTCCAGCTCCATGTCCGGCACTTCGGCGCGGATCTCGGCGATCTCTTCCAGCGACAGTTCACGCGACAGGATCACGCGGGTCAGGCCCATTTGCTTCCAGAACTTCACCGTCGCCCAGTTAACGGCGTTGGCCTGCACCGACAGGTGGATGTCCATCTGCGGGAAGGCTTCGCGCACCATCATGATAAGGCCGGGATCGGACATGATCAGCGCATCCGGGCCCATATCGATAACCGGCTTCAGATCGCGCAGGAAGGTTTTCAACTTGGCGTTGTGCGGGGCGATGTTCACCACTACGTAGAACTTTTTGCCCAGCGCATGCGCTTCGTTGATGCCCTGCGCCAGATTCTCGTGGTTGAACTCGTTGTTGCGCACCCGCAGGCTGTAGCGCGGCTGGCCGGCGTAAACCGCATCGGCGCCGTAGGCGAAGGCGTAACGCATATTTTTCAGCGTGCCGGCCGGGGAGAGAAGTTCCGGTGTAAACATAGTGTGTCTCGGTCTGATTTCAGGTCAGCACCACGCCACCTGATGGCGCAGTAAAAGCGGGGGATTGTAGCCGCAGCGCGGCAAGAAATCAGCAGTTAACCGGATTTATTCAAGGGAGATTGATCCCGGTCAAACGGAAAACGCGCGGTGGCGGCCACCGCGCGGGCGAAACGGGGGATCAGGCGCTCAAATCGCGGATATCGGTGGCCGGGCCGTTTTTTATCACCGACTGGATACCGTTTTTGGCCGCGCTTTCGGAGCTGTACATTTCGCTGACGCCGATCACCTGATGGTTCTTGGCCTTCAGCACAAAGTAGGGCTGATTGCTGGCGCTGTGCTTCAGTTCGTATTGCGCTTCGTGCGGTGAATTGGTCTGCACCGAGGCGATGCCGTTCTCCGCCGAGGCTTTGCTGGCATACATCTCGCTGGCCAGAATGATCTCGCCGTTACTGGCTTTCAGGTTGAAGTGGTACTGTCCGTTCTTTGCTTTTTTCAGCTCGTAATGACCGATTGCCATGGTTCTTCTCCTGTAGGTTCCGATTCGTGATGTAAGTGTAGCCAATCGCTTGAAAATCGGCGGCTAAACCTCACAGCAGCTTAGTTGAAAAAATGCGCAGTTTTTTTGCGCCGGCGCGGAGTTTTCGCCCGAGAAGCACAGCGCCGCACGGGAAGCTAAGGGAGAAGGCGGCGATTGCGCAGTGCGCCGCATAACGAGGGGAACAGGGTGTCACCCCGTGAGATTGTGCGTTACTGTTTGGCCGTTTCGTCAATGTGGATGAAAAATGAGCGATACATCTTGGCATCGACACGCCACAGGCATATGCTTTGGCCTATGCCTGCTGTGGAGGTGTCGAGATGGAAAGGATCGCAAAGCTGTTTAAAAACGGCAGAAATCAGGCGGTGAGGTTACCGGTGGAATTTGAATTTGATACGGATCGTGTCTATATCCGTCGCGATCGGGAGGGCAACGTGATTTTATCCAAATATCCGGCAAAGCCGGACAGCTGGGCACCGCTGCTGAGCATTATCGCCCAAACGCCGGTGCCGCAAGAGTTTCTTGGCGCGGAAGATCGTCAGCAAGGGGTTGCAGACCGCGATCCCTTCTCAGAGGAAGAGTAGGCGATGTACATGTTTGATACCAACACCGTCAGCCACTTGTTTCGGCAGCATCCGCAGGTGCTTAACGTTATGGAAAAGCTTCCGCCTTCTGCCGTATGTATTTCCAGCGTCACGGAGGCGGAACTGCGTTACGGTGTGGCTAAACGGCGGAACAAGGCGTTGCAAAGCATGGTCGAGGCCTTTCTTGCTGCGGTGACGGTCTATGCATGGGATAGCGAGGCCGCCCGCTGCTACGGTGAAATGCGGGCAAACATGGAGAGAAAGGGCAAAATCATGGGCGCGATGGATCAACTGATCGCCGCTCACGCGCAGAGCCGTGGCGCGACGCTGGTGACCAACGATCGCGCATTCGCCATGGTGCCCGGATTGGCAGTTGAAGACTGGACGCGCTGATTTCCCCCTAAACCCCATTCATCAGCCGGCAGGGCTCGGCTTCCCAGCGGTAGCCCACGCCGTATACCGAGCGGATAAAGGATTTTTCCCCATCGATCAGTTCCAGCTTGCGGCGCAGGTTTTTGATGTGGCTGTCGATGGTGCGGTCGGTGACCACCCGGTAGTCGTCGTACAGGTTGTTCAGCAGCTGCTCGCGTGAAAACACGTTGCCCGGCTGGCTGGCCAGCGTTTTCAGCAGGCGGAACTCCGCCGGCGTCAGATCCAGCAACTGCCCCTGATAGCTGGCCTGGAAGCGCGGTTCATCGATATGCAGCAGGTCATCTTCCCGCGCGTTCTCCTGCGGCCGATAGCTGCGGCGCAGGATGGTTTTCACCCGTGCCACCACTTCGCGCGGGCTGTAGGGTTTGCAGATGTAATCGTCGGCGCCGATCTCCAGCCCCAACAGGCGGTCAATCTCTTCAATTTTCGCCGTCACCATCACGATGGGTACGTCGCTGAAGCGGCGCAGCTCGCGGCACACCGTCAGCCCATCGGCCCCCGGCAACATCAGATCGAGCAAGATCAGCGCCGGCGGATGCTGGTGCACGGTCGGCACCACCTCATTGCCGTTGGTCAGCCAGCGGGTGGCGTAGCCCGCCGCCTGGAGATAATCCACCAGCAGCTGGCCCAGCTTGGGCTCATCTTCAACAATCATGATCTGCACGGGTTGATTCTGAATGTCCATCAGGGCGCCTTATTTTTTATCGGGGTAGCAAATTCTACTGTAATGCGCACGCCGCCTAAAGGCGAATGCTCAGCGCGGATTTTCCCGTCGTGCGCTTCCACGATGTTGTGGCAGATCGCCAACCCCAGCCCGGAACCGCCGCTGGCGCGGTTGCGTGAACCTTCCGCCCGGTAGAAACGTTCGAAAATGCGCGTCAGTTGCTGATCGCTGATGCCCGGCGCGCTGTCCTGCCAGTAAAGAAGCAGCCGCCCCGGCTGCAGTTCGACGCCGATCTCCAACCGGCCGCCGGCGTCGGTGTAACGCAGGCTGTTTTCCAGCAGGTTATTGAACAGTTGGTTCAGGCGATCGGGATCGCCGAACAGCGGCGCCTGGGCCGGCAGATGGGTGACGATCTCCAGCCCTTTGGCGCGGAAGCGTTCGCGAAAGGCGGCGACGGCGATCTGCACCAGGTGCACGCAGTCCACCGACGCCTTGCGATAGGCCAGCGCGCCGAGATCGGAGAGCGACAGCTGGTGCAGGTCGTCGACCAGCTTGGTCAGGGTGGATACCTCGGCCTGCAGCGAACTGAGCGACGCCAGCGTCGGCTGGCGCACGCCGTCCTGCAGCGCCTCCAGCTCGCCGCGCAGCACTGCCAGCGGCGTGCGTAGCTCATGTGATACGTCGGCCATAAAGGCGCGGCGCATCTGCTCGTTTTTTTCCAGCGAGGTGGCCAACTGGTTGAAGTCGTGCGCCAGCCTGCCCAGTTCATCCTGGCTGCTGACCGCCACGCGGGTGGTGAAATCGCCCGCTGCCAGGCGGTGGGTACCCGCCACCAGGCGCTTGACCGGGGCCAGCATGCCGCGCGACAGCAGCCAGGTCACCGCCGCCGCCAACAGGGTGGAGAGCGCGACGATAATCCAGCTGGTGCGTCGCTGCTGGCGATCGAAGTTGATGTCGGTATTGCGCGTCAGGCGCTCGACCGGGGTGGTGAGCACCCAGCCGACGATCTCGTTGTTGTAGCGGATCGGGTGGCGCGGCCCCTCCTTCGGCAAGGGGCCCGAATGCCCGACCAAGCGGTTGAACTGGCTGTCCACCACCCAAAACTGGGTGCGCCACCCCTTGGGCGGCAGATTGTGGCTGCTGTCGCTATTCTGCTCGAACGAACGCATGATCTGGTAGACCACCTGATCGTTGTTGCGCAGGAATATCCAGTTGCCATGTTGGCTGTACTGTTCCTCCAGCGCTTCGCTCAGCATGTTGATGCGCTGCTCGTTGCTGCTCTTGATGTAATCGATAAAGCCGCGCTCAAAGCTGACGCGCACCCCCCAATGCATAGTGATCAACACCAGCATGCAGGTAGCGAAAATGGCCAGGAACAGTTTTCCGGTAATGCCTATCCTCATTGCAACCTCGTTGAGCCGGTACCCGGCTCTTTGGTCAGCGTGCGGTTGGGCGCGCTATCGGCCGGCACGCGCGCGAAGGCGAGCGCGGGCAGGGCGATAATCAACGCCATACAGCAATAGCTGTAAATAAATGCGCTGTGGATGGCCGGGCTATCGGCCACCACCTGGTGATGGGCGAAGCTGCCGATCAAGATGCCGGCGACGCTGACGCCGAGGCTCATCGACAGCTGCATGACCATCGACAGCAGGCTGTTGCCGCTGCTGGCCAGCCGGTCCGGCAGATCTTTCAGCGTCAGGGTGTTCATCGCCGAGAAGCGCAGTGAGTTGATCATCCCCTGGAAGAACAGCACCACCGGCAGCAGCCACAGCCAGCCGAGCATCGCCGCCAGCAGGAAGCTCAGGCTGACCAGCGCCAGCAGCAGCGTGGCGGCCACCAGCACGTTGCGGTAGCCGAAGCGGTTGACTACCTGCACCACGATGCGCTTCATGCCCATGCTGCCGATGATCATCGGGATCATCATCAGCCCGGCGTGGAACGGCGTGAAACCCATGCCCACCTGCAGGAACAGCGGCGTCATGAACGGCAGCATGCCGCTGCCGATGCGCCCCAGCAGGCTGGCCAACAGCCCGATTTTGTAGGTCGGGGTGCGCAGCAGCCGCAGCGAGAACAGGGCGCGGCTATTGCCGTAGGCATGCCAAACATACCCTAACAGCGCCGCTGCGCCCAGCGCCACCAGGCCGGCGATGGCGCCACCTGACAGCCCCATGCCTTTATGGCCGTCGAGCGCCAGCGTCAGCGACGCCATACCGATCGCCAGCAGGATAAAGCCGCTGAGATCGAAGCGGCGGGTCTGCATTTGGTAGTTGGGCATCAGCAGCAGCGTGGCGATGGCGCCCACGATGCCCACCGGAATATTGATCAGGAAAATCCAGTGCCAACTGGCGTATTGCACCAGGAAACCGCCGAGCGCCGGCCCCATCAGCGGGCCGATCTGGCCCGGCAGCGTCACGAAGGTCATCGCCGCCATGTACTGCTCGCGCGGCACGATCTTCATCACCGTCAGGCGCCCGACCGGCACCATCATCGCGCCGCCGACGCCCTGAATCACGCGCGAGGCGATCAGCTCGTTCAGGGTTTCCGAGCGGGCGCAGAGGAGGGAGCCGAGGGTAAACAGCACGATGGCGCTGAAAAACACCCGCTGTACGCCGATCTTGTCCGCCAGCCAGCCGCTGGCCGGCAGCGTCACCGCCACCGTCAGCACATAGGAGACGATCACCGACTGCATGCGCAGCGGGTTCTCCCCCAGGCTGGCGGCCATCGAGGGCAGGGCGGTGTTGACGATAGTGGTATCCAGCGTCTGCATAAAGAAGCCGAATGCCACTATCCAGAGTTGCCAGCGTACCGTGGCGGTGTGTTTCATCAGCATCGGTCGGCCATTAATGGGGCAGCGGGGCCAGTTGCTTGTTGCGGCGGAACTTCGCCTGCAGCCGGTCGAAGTAAAGGTAGACCACCGGGGTGGTGTACAGCGTCAGCAGTTGGCTCATCACCAGGCCGCCGGCGATGGTGATGCCGAGCGGCTGGCGCAGCTCCGCGCCGTCGCCGCGGGTCAGCACCAGCGGCAGCGCGCCGAACAACGCCGCCAGCGTGGTCATCATGATCGGCCGGAAACGCAGCAGGCTGGCCTGGAAAATCGCCTCGCGGGCGCTGATGCCGCCGTTGCGCTGCGCTTCGAGCGCGAAGTCGACCATCATGATGGCGTTTTTCTTCACGATGCCGATCAACAGCATGATGCCGATCAGCGCGATCAGGCTGAACGGCGCGCCGAACAGCTCGAGCGCCAGCAGCGCCCCCACGCCGGCGGAAGGCAGCGTGGAAAGGATGGTCAGCGGATGGATATAGCTCTCGTACAGCACGCCGAGCACGATATACACCGTGGCGATCGCCGCCAGGATCAGGATCAGCTGCGACTTCAGGGTGTCCTGGAACACCTGGGCGGTGCCGGCGAACGCGCCGCGCACCGTAGACGGCACGCCGAGCTGAGTCATGGTGCGCTCGACCGCCGCGGTGGCGTCCGACAGGCTGCCGCCGTCCGGCAGGTTAAAGGAGACGGTCGAGGCGGCGGACAGCCCCTGATGGTTGACCGACAGCGGCGCGTTGGCCGGCCGCCAACTGGCGAAGTAGGAGAGCGGTATCGCTTTGCCTTCGTTGTTGATGATGAACATTTTGTCCAGCGAACTCACGTCCTGGGTGTAGGGCGGCGCCACTTCCATCACGACTTTGTATTGGTTTAGCGGTTGGTAGATGGTCGAAATCTGTCGCTGGCCGAAGGCGTTGTTCAACAGGTTGTTGGCGTCGGACACCGAAATGCCGAGGCGCGCCATGGTTTCGCGATCGTAGACCAGATCCATCTCCGAGCCTTTATCCTGCTGATCCGAGTTGACGTCCGCCAGCTCGGGCAATGCGGCCAGTGCGGTGCGGATCTTCGGCTCCCATTCGCGCAGCGCGGCGAGATCGTCCGCCAGCAGCGTATATTGATAGCTGGCGTTGGCCTGCCGGCCGCCGACGCGGATATCCTGCACCGCCATCAGAAACAGGCTGGCGCCCGGTTCTTTGGCCAGGCGGGCGCGCAGGCGGGCGATCACTTTCTGCGCGTCGTCGCTGCGTACCGACAGGGGTTTCAGTGAGATGAACATCGAACCGCTGTTGGTGCGCGAACCGCCGGTAAAACCGGTGACGTTTTCCACGTCCGGATCTTCGCGCACGATTTTCATGAAATCTTCCAGTTTGCCGCGCATCGCCTGGAACGAAATGCTTTGGTCGGCCTGGATAAAGCCCATCAGACGCCCGGTATCCTGTTCCGGGAAGAAGGTTTTCGGGATGCTGATATACAGCCAAACGTTGAGCGCAACGGTGGCGAGGAACACCGCCAGCACCCAGCGCGAGTGGCCGAGCACCCAGTTCAGCGAGCGCCCGTAGCCCTGCTGCAGCCCCAGCAGCATTTTACCGAAGCCGCGCGCCCGCCGCTGCGAACGCGGCGGCTGGTGGCGCAGCAGGTAGGCGCACATCATCGGCGTGAGCGTCAGCGAGACGATCAGCGACAGCCCGATCGACACCGACAGGGTGACGGCGAACTCGCGGAATAGCCGGCCGGGCAGGCCTTCCATCAGCAGCAGCGGGATAAACACTGCCACCAGCGAAACGCTCATCGACAGCACGGTGAAACCGACCTCCCGCGCGCCCAGCAGCGCGGCGTTGATCGGTTTCATGCCGGCCTCGACGTGGCGGGAAATGTTTTCCAGCACCACGATAGCGTCGTCCACCACAAAGCCGGTGGCGATGGTCAACGCCATCAGCGACAGGTTGTTGAGGCTGAACCCGCACAGATACATGGCGGCGAACGAGCCGATCAGCGACACCGGTACGGCGACCGCCGGGATCAGCGTGGCGCGCCCGGAGCGCAGGAAGATGAACACCACCAGGATCACCAGCCCGATGGCGATCGCCAGCGACTGTTCCACCTCGGCCAGCGACGCGCGGATGGTCGGCGAACGATCCTGCGCGACGTTGAGTTGAATCGAAGCCGGGATATTCTCCTGCAGGGCGGGCAGCTCGGCGCGAATGCGATCGACGGTTTCGATGATGTTGGCGTCCGGCGCGCGGCTGATGGCCAGAATGATCGCCGGTTTGGCGTCGGTCATCCCGGCGTTGCGCACGTCTTGTACCGAGTCTTTGACCTCGGCCACGTCGGCTAAACGCACCGCCGAGCCGTTGTTGTAATGAATGATCAGCGGACGATAAGCATCGGCGGTTTTCAGCGCGTCGTTGGCCTGGATCTGCCAGCGCTGCTGCGGGTTTTCCACGGCGCCCTGCGGGCGGCGCACGTTGGCGTTGGCGATGGCCTGGCGTACGGTGTCCAACGACACGCCCTGATTGAACAGCGCCGAAGGGTTCAGCTCCACCCGCACCGCCGGCAGCGAGCTGCCGCCGACGGAAACGTCGCCGACGCCCTCGGTCTGGCTGATCTTCTGCGCCAGCTGGGTGGAGGCGAAATCGTAAAGCTGCCCCTGACTGTAGGTGTCCGAGGTCAGCGTCAGGATCATGATCGGCGCGTCGGATGGGTTGACCTTGCGGTAGCTGGGGCGGCTCGGCATGCCGGTCGGCAGCAGGCTTTGCGCGGCGTTAATCGCCGCCTGCACGTCGCGCGCGGCGCCGTTGATGTCGCGATCGAGATCGAACTGCAAAATGACCCGGGTACTGCCGAGCGAGCTCATCGAGGTCATTTCGTTAACCCCGGCGATGCGGCCCAGCGCGCGCTCCAGCGGCGTCGCCACCGAGGACGCCATGGTTTCCGGCGAGGCGCCCGGCAGCGACGCGCTGATCGAAATCACCGGAAAATCCACCTGCGGCAGCGGCGACACCGGCAGCAGACGAAAGCCGATCGCGCCGCTGATGGCGATGGCCAGCGTCAGCAGGGTGGTGGCCACCGGCCGGTGAATGAACAGGGCGAAGAATTTCACGGCAGCTCCTGCGTATCCGGCTGGCGATGCGTGTTGCGCGCCAGTTTGTCAAACAGCAGGTAGATCACCGGCGTGGTGAACAGCGTCAGGATCTGGCTCATGATCAAACCGCCGACCATACAGACGCCGAGCGGATGCCGCAGCTCCGCGCCGACGCCGGTGCTCAGCATCAGCGGCAGCGCGCCGAGCAGGGCCGCCAGCGTGGTCATCAGGATCGGCCTAAAACGCAGCAGGCAGGCCTGATAGATGGCGTCGCGCGGCGATAAGCCCTGCTCGCGTTCCGCGGCCAGCGCGAAGTCGATCATCATGATGGCGTTCTTCTTCACGATGCCGATCAGCAGGATGATGCCGATGATGGCGATCACGTCCAGCTCGCTGCCGGCCATCATCAGCGCGAGCAGTGCGCCGACCCCGGCGGTCGGTAGGGTGGAGAGGATGGTCACCGGGTGAATGAAACTTTCATACAGCACGCCCAGCACGATGTACATCGCCACTACCGCCGCCAAAATCAGCCACAGCGTGCTGCCGAGCGCCGCCTGGAAGGCCAGGGTCGCCCCCTGGAATTGGGTGGTGATGTCCCTTGGCATGTTGAGATTTTTTTCCGCCTGGGTGACCGCGTCCACCGCTTCGCCGAGCGAGTAGCCGTCGGCGACGTTGAACGAAACGGTGGCCGACGGGAACTGATCGAGATGGTTGACCGACAGCGGGCCGAAGCGCTCTTCGATTTTGGCGATGGCGCTCAGCGGCACTACGGCGCCGTCGTTGCCGCTCAGACGGATCTCATTGAGCGCCGCCAGCCCCGGTGTCGCGCTGACGTCGTGCTCCAGCACCACGCGGTATTGGTTGGCCTGGGTGTAGATGGTGGAGATCAGGCGTTGGCCGAACGCGTTGTACAGCGCATTGTCCACGTCGCTCATGGTGACGCCGAGGCGGGAGGCCGAATCGCGATCGACGTTGACGTAGGCCACCAGCCCCTGATCCTGCCAGTCGCTGGTGACGTCCGCCAGCTGCGGGGTTTGTTTCAGCTCATCCATCAGCTGCGGCACCCACAGGCTGAGATCGTCCAGCGACATCGCCTGCAGGGTGAACTGGTACTGGGTGCGGCTGACCTGGGTATCGATGGTCAGATCCTGCACCGGCTGCAGGTACAGCTTCACGCCGGGGAACTGCGCCGTTTGCTGCTGCAGGCGGCTGATGATCGCCGGAATGCGGTCGCTGCGTTCGCTCAGCGGTTTCAGGTTGATCTGCAGCCGGCCGCTGTTGAGCGTGGCGTTGCTGCCGTCGACGCCGACGAACGAGGTCAGGCTTTCCACCGCCGGATCCTTGAGGATCTGCGCCGCGACCTGCTGCTGGCGCTCGGCCATGTTGCTGAACGAGACGCTCTGCGGCGCTTCCAGCGTGCCCTGAATGATGCCGTTGTCCTGCACCGGGAAGAAACCTTTCGGGATCAGCAGGTACAGCAGCACCGTCAGCGCCAGGGTGCCCACGGCCACGCCGAGCGTCAGCCAGGGATGGTTAAGCACCGTTTTCAGCCACTGGCCGTAGCGCGCGATCACCCGCTCGAAAAAGCGTTCGGAGGCGGCGGAAAAACGGTTCTGCTTGCGCAGCGATTCGTGGCTGAGCATGCGCGCGCACATCATCGGCGTCAGCGTCAGCGACACTACGGCGGAGATCAAAATCGCTACCGCCAGCGTGACGGCGAACTCGCGGAACAGGCGGCCGACGATGTCGCCCATGAACAGCAGCGGGATCAGCACCGCCACCAGCGAGAAGGTCAGCGAGATGATGGTGAAGCCGATCTCCCCGGCCCCTTTCAGCGCGGCGTCGAGCGGTTTTTCCCCTTTCTCGATGTAGCGCGAGATGTTCTCGATCACCACGATGGCGTCGTCCACCACGAAGCCGGTGGCGATGGTCAGCGCCATCAGCGTCAGGTTGTTGATGGAGAAGCCGAGGAAGTACATGGCGGCGAAGGTGCCCACCAGCGACAGCGGCACCGCCACGCTGGGGATAATGGTCGCCGGCACGTTGCGCAGGAACACGTAGATCACCATCACCACCAGTGCGACTGCCAGCAGCAGCTCGAACTGCACGTCGCTGACCGAGGCGCGGATGGTGGTGGTGCGATCGGTCAGCACCTTGACATCGACCGACTTGGGCAGGCTTTTAATCAGCGTCGGCAGCATTTCGCGGATGCTGTCGGCGGTGGTGATGACGTTGACGCCGGGCTGGCGTTGGATGTTCAGCACGATCGCCTGCTGCTGGTTGGCCCAGGCCGCCAGCCGGGTGTTTTCCGCCCCTTGTTCGATGGTGGCGATATCCTGCAGGCGGATCGCCGCGCCGTTCTGATAGGCGACGATCAGCTGGCGATAGTCGTCGGCGGATTTCATTTGGTCGTTGGCGGACAGGGTGACCGATCGGGTCGGGCCGTCAAGGCTGCCTTTCGCCGAGTTGACGTTGGCGTTGCTGATGGCGGCGCGGATGGTTTCACTGTTCAGGCCATAGGCGGCGACCGCCGCGGCGTTCAATTTTACGCGCACCGCCGGGCGTTGGCCGCCGGCCAGGGTCACCAGGCCGACGCCGGTCACCTGAGAAATTTTTTGCGCCACGCGGGTTTCCACCATGTCTTCCACCTGCGTCATCGGCATGGCGGTGGAGGTCACGGCCAGCGTCAGGATCGGCGGATCGGCGGGGTTAACCTTGCTGTAAATCGGCGGGTAGGGCAGATCGTTCGGCAGCAGGTTGGTGGCGGCGTTGATCGCCGCCTGCACTTCCTGCTCCGCGACGTCGAGCGGCAGCGTCAGCTGGAATTGCAGCGTCACCACCGAGGCGCCGCCGGCGCTTTGCGACGCCATTTGCTTCAGGCCGGACATCTGGCCGAACTGGCGTTCCAGCGGCGCGGTAATGGCGGAGGTGACCACGTCCGGGCTGGCGCCGGGATATAGCGTCACCACCTGGATGGTGGGGTAGTCCACCTCCGGCAACGCGGATACCGGCAGCGCGCGATAGCCGATAATCCCCGCCAGCAATATCGCCACCATCAGCAGCGTGGTGGCGACCGGGCGCAGAATAAACAGGCGGGACGGACCGCCGCCGGCGTTGGGAGGCATCACCTGCATCAGGACTTCCTCTGAACGTCAGGTTCGCGCTTGGCTTTTGACGTCGCAGGCGCGTCGTTCGGCGCGAGCACTTCCACCTGCATGCCTTCGGTCAGGCGATCGATGCCGTCGGTCACCACCCGATCGCCGGCGTTGAGGCCGGCGCTGATCACCACCTGCCGGCTGTCCTGCACGCCGGCGGTGACCCGATGTTTGCTGACCTTGTTGTCTTCGCCGAGCGTCCAGACGAAGTTGCCTTCGTTGCCCATCTGCAGCGCGGCGGTTGGGATCACCACCGCATCGTGCAGGGTATCCACCTGCAGCCGCGCGTTGACAAACTGGTTGGGGAACAGCGCGTCATCTTCATTGGCGAAGCGCGCTTTCAGCTTGATGGTGCCGGTGGCGGTATCAATTTGGTTGTCCAGGCTCAGCAGCGAACCGGTCGTCAGCTTGTTCTGGTTGGTGCGATCCCAGGCTTCGACGCTCACCGGCCCGGCTTTTTGCGCCTTGAGCAGATCGGCGATGTTGCCTTCGGGCAGCGTGAACACCACGTCGATCGGGTGCGTCTGCGTGATCACCACCAAACCGGTGGTGCTGCCGCTGGTGACGTAGTTGCCGACGTCGACCAGTTTCAACCCGACGCGGCCGTCGATTGGCGCAGTGATGCGGCTGTAGGTGATCTGCAGTTTGGCGCTGTCGACCGCGCCCTGATCGGCTTTGATGGCGCCTTCGGTTTGCTGCACCAGCGAGGCCTGCGTATCCAGCTCCTGACGGGAAACCAGATTGGTTTTCACCAATTGCTGATAGCGCGCCAGATCGCGCCGGGCGTTGGCCAGCGTGGCCTGATCTTTTGCCAACTGCCCCTGCGCCTGGGTCAGCTGCACCTGGAACGGCCGGGGATCGATCTCTGCCAGCAGATCGCCGGCTTTGACCTGCTGGCCTTCGGTAAAGTGGATCGCCATCAGTTGGCCATCGACCCGGCTGGTGACGGTCACGGTATTGGCGGCGGTGGCGGTGCCCAAGCCGGAAAGATAGCGCGGCACGGTTTGTTGCGTGGCTGTCGCCGCCTGCACCGGCGACATTGGCGCGCCGCGTCTGCCACCCGCCGCGCGGCCCGCTCCCGTTTTACCGGCGGCCTGGTGCGCGCCCGGCGTCGTCCCGGCGGTCGGTTGGGCTGCGCTGAAATGGCGCCAGGCCAGAACAGCGACGATGATCGCAATCGCCGCAGCCAGCAGGCGCAGCAGCAGGGAACGACGTTGGGGTTTTGCATTCATGGTGGTGAAAATTCTCTCCAAAAGGCAGGGGCGCGGGCACTCATTGCCACAAAAATGACACTCCTTACAGGATACTAGTTTAGCCAGCGGGGACGGCATAAAAATGAAGGAAATATGGAGGAACCGTCAGCATTGTCTTAATAAGTGGGTGATTTGCGCGTGCTATGTTTATAAGTGATTTATTCCGGCTTATAGCCAATACGTTTTAACGATTTCCTGCATTTGGCGCTAATAATTAACAGGCAAATCATTTAACCCATGGAGCCTTTGTGATGAGCAAGAAACAACTGGGCCGTTCGGGCATTCAGGTGCCGGCGTTGACCTTTGGCGGCAACGTGTTCGGCTGGACGGCGGATCAAGCGACCTCGTTCAATCTGCTGGATGCGCTGGTGGACAATCAGCTCAACTTTATCGATACCGCCGACGTTTATTCCAGCTGGGCGCCGGGCAACCGGGGCGGCGAATCGGAAACCGTCATCGGCGAATGGCTGAAGAAGAGCGGCAAGCGCGACCAGGTGATCATCGCCACCAAGGTGGGCAAACCGATGGGCGAAGGCAAACAGGGGCTGTCGCCGCGCTATATTCAGCAGGCGGTGGAGGATTCGCTGCGGCGCCTGCAAACCGATTATATCGATCTCTACCAGTCGCACGACGATGACCGCGATACGCCGCTGGAAGAGACGCTGGCGGCGTTCGATGCGCTGATCAAGGCCGGCAAGGTGCGGGCGATCGGCGCCTCCAACTATCAGGCGGATCGCCTGGAAGAAGCGCTGCGGGTGAGCGAGAACAACGGATTGGCGCGCTACGAAACCCTGCAGCCGGAATACAATCTTTATGCGCGCGAAGGGTATGAAGCCGAGCTGGAAGGCGTGGCGCAGCGCCACGGGCTCGGGGTGATCAATTTCTTCGCGCTGGCCAGCGGCTTCCTGACCGGCAAATACCGCAGCAAAGCGGACGAGGGCAAAAGCCAGCGCGGCGATCGCATCGTCGAACGCTACCTGAACCCGCGCGGTTTCCGCATTCTGGCAGCGCTGGATCAGGTGGCGGGCAAACACGGCAGCTCTCCGGCGCAGGTCTCGCTGGCCTGGCTGATTGCGCGTCCGAGCATCACCGCGCCGATCGTCAGCGCCACCTCGTTGCCGCAGCTGGATGAGTTGGTCAGCGCCACCCGCCTGACGCTGGATGCGGACGACATTCAGACGCTGAACCACGCCAGCGCTGAGTAAGAGCCGCCGGCGATTTTGCTCTATGCTGAAGGGGTCAATATGACTTATTCAGGAAACTGCAATGTCTGGCGATATCATCAACGACCTCGCGGCGCTGGAACAGCTTTACGGCAAACCTGCCGCGCCCTCGGTTTTTAAAGAAGTCAGCTATATCCACCCGGCGTACCGTCCGTTTATCGAGGCGGCGCCGTTTGCCGCCCTCTCGACCGTCGGGCCGGACGGCATGGATGTCTCCCCGCGCGGCGATCCGGCCGGTTTTATCCAGATCGAAGACGAGAAAACCCTGCTGTTGCCGGACCGGCGCGGCAATAATCGCATCGATAGCCTGCGCAATATCCTGCACGATAACCGGGTGGCGCTGCTGTTGCTGATCCCCGGCATCGGCGAAACGCTGCGGATTAACGGGCGGGCGGAGATCGTGGTGGCGCCGGCGGTGTTGCAGCGCTTCGCCCACCGCAACCAGCTGCCGCGTTCGGTGCTGCGCATTCGGGTGGAGGCGGTGTTCTTCCAGTGCAGCCGGGCGATCTTGCGTTCTGGGTTGTGGGAAGAGGGCCGCCGCCTCGAACGTTCGGCGCTGCCCAGCCCCGGCCAAATCTTGGCCGCGGTGAGCCAAACGCGCTTCGACGGTGAGGAGTACGATAGCGCGCTGCCGCAGCGGCTGAAGGATACGCTGTATTAATCGCCGTGGCGTTCGCGCCACGTTTGCCGGTTAAGCCGGTACAAGACGTGCTTTTGCAGCGGATGGCCCGCCGGCAGGCGCGGGTGCAGGAAGGTTTCACCGTCGAAGCGCATACCGATGCGCGTCATCACCCGGCGCGACGGCTGGTTATCTTCGGCGGTGAAGGACACCACTTCCGGCAGGTGCAGCGTGTCGAAGGCGCACGCCAGCGCGGCGCGCGCCGCCTCAGCGGCGTAGCCGTTGCCCCAGTGAGCCGCCGCCAGCCGCCAGCCAATCTCCACGCAGGGGGCGCAAGGCAGGTCGTCACCCGGCCGCGCCAGCCCGACAAAGCCGATAAAAGGCGCGCCGTCTTTCACTTCCACCGCCCACAGCCCCCAGCCGTGTTGTTGCATGAAGGCGCGGATGCGTTCGGCCTGCGCGCGGCTTTCCTCGGCCGTCATCGGCGCCGGGAAATAGCGCATCACCTGCGGATCGGCGTTAAGCGCGGCGAAGGCCGGCAGATCGTCGTCACGCCAGGGGCGCAGCCGCAGCCTGGCGCTGTCGAGGGTAAGCAAGGTGGACATGATAGGGCCTCCAATAAACAAAGGCGCGGCGAGCCGCGCCCTTGGGCTGTCAACGGAACAGCGTTTGCGCCCAGCGCGCCAGCCCGGCGGTGACCGAGCCGAAGTCGTTGCCGCCGACGATCGGAATGCCCGGCAGCTGCTGTTGCAGCGCGGCGCGCAGCAGCGGCGAACGCGCGCTGCCGCCGGTCAGGTAGATCACCTGCGGCGCGGTCTGGCTGCTGGCCAGCGCGGCGCTGACCTGCTCCTGAATGCGCATCAACGGCTGCGAGATGGCGTCGGCGAGCTGATCCTGGCTGATGCTCTCCGCCAGATCGGCCTGCACGAAATTGAGCGGCGCGCTGATGGCCGTTTGGCCGGACAGGGCTATCTTACTCTCTTCGGCCGCCCGCACCAGTCGGTAGCTCAGGCGCTGCTGGTACACTTTCAGCAGGCGTTTCACCTTTTCCGGCTCCGCCGCGTCGAGGATCAGATCGCGCAGCACGCGGCCGTTGGCGGCGCTGTAGAAATCGTTTTGCGCCGGCACGTCGTTGGTCGCCACCGCGTTCCAGTAAGGCAGCGCCGGCAGGGCGATGCCCTTCGCGGTTTCGCCACCGAGGCCGAACAGCGGCATCAGCTGTTTGAAGGCCAGCATGATGTCCAGATCGTTACCGCCGACCCGGCAGCCGCTGTGGCCCAGCAGGCTCTGCTGGCGATCGGCGCGGTCGCGCCACTGCGGCCCCATCAGCAGCACCGAGCAGTCGGTGGTGCCGCCGCCGATGTCCACCACCAGCACGGTTTGCTCTTCGCTCAGCGTCGCCTCGAAGTCCAGCCCCGCCGCCACCGGCTCGAACTGGAATTCAATGTCCTTGAAACCGGCGCGTTCGGCGGCGCGCTGCAAAATGCCCTGCGCCTGCCGGTTGGCTTCGTCGCCGCCGATGCCCTGGAAGTTGATCGGCCGGCCGATCACCGCTTGATCGATGCCGGTCTGCAGCACCTTTTCCGCCTGGCGTTTGATGTGGAACATCATGGCGCACACCAGGTCTTCGAACAGCGCGATCTGCTGCGGCTTCAGGCCGTTGGCGCCGAGGAAGGATTTCGGCGAGCGCACGAAGTACACCTCTTCCGGATCTTCCATGTAGTGCGCCAGCGCCTGCAGACCGAACAGCACGCTGTCGCCGTTGACCGGAATGTCTTCTTCGCGGTTGTAACTGATGGCGCGGCGCAGCAACTGCTGGTTTTCTTCGCTGCCGGTCGGGATCTGCCAATGGCGGTGCAGGCATTCGCTCACCGCTTCACGGGTCGGCGCGCACAGCATCGAAGGCAGATAGGGCGCGTTGTTTTCCAGCGTCAACAGCTCGGGGCCGTGGTCGCGCATCACTGCAACGGAACAGTTGGCTGTCCCGTAATCGAATCCAATAAACATCTCTTTTTTGTCCCCATGCCAATGAAGGGGGGCGACTTTACCCGAGACGAGGCCGGCGGGCAATGCGCCAATGCGCGAGTGTCGAAAAATTTAGCGGGCGCGGCGGCGTGCGCGAACTTTCTCAGTGCGGATAACGCTCAAGCCGCAGCAATGGCACAGTCGGCTATGAAAATGGCGTGCTTCGCCCATCAAGACGCACGCCATTTCTTTATACTCAACAGGTATTCCGAGCGGGGAATGCCTTTCCCTATGACTCTGTGATGAGGATTTCATGACGCGCAACTCTACCTTTCTCATGAATATCGGCTGGAGAACCCTGCTGAAAGATCTGGGGCTCCAGCCGACGGATGTTTTACGCCGGGCTGCATTGCCTGAAGATCTGTTGTCACGCACCGCTGAAGGGATCACTACGGAAGAATATTTCCGCTTCTGGCGCGCGATGGAGGAAGGAACGGGCGACCCGTTGTTTCCGTTGAAAATCGTGGCGCTGATGTCAACGGAATCGTTTGACCCTCCGATATTCGCCGCCCTGTGCAGCGCCAATCTGGCGCAAGCTGTCCAGCGGTTAGCGAAATACAAGCAACTTACGGCGCCGATGAGCCTGGAGCTCGCCATCGGCCCTGAAGGCGAAATGACGATTTCACCCCGCTGGCTGTTGGCGGAGGAGGCGGTACCGGCGTCTTTGCTGGTGGCTGAGCTGGCATTTTATGTTCGGCTGGCGCAGCTTGCCACGCGCGAACCGGTAAAAGCGCGCCGTATCACCTTGCCTGAACTGCCGCCTGCAGCCCTTTCACGCCCCTTGGCAGCCTTCTTCGGCTGCGCGGTAACGCCTGGGGCAGGGCCGGGCATTACTTTCTCCTCCGCAGATGCCTTGCGTCCCTTTTTGACAGTGAATGAGGGCATGTGGCGCGTTTTCGAACCCGAGTTGCGTCGTCGCCTCAGTGAACTGGACGCCACGGCAACCACCGGAGAGCGCGTTTGTGCGGTGCTGCTGGAGTTGATTCCCAGCAATACCGCCGGCATCGACGCGGTGGCGGCAAGATTGGGCATGAGCCGCCGGACGCTGCAGCGGCGTCTGGAAGATGAGGGCGAGAGTTTTCGTTCGCTGAGCAACGGCACCCGGGAAAAATTGGCGCGCCACTATCTTAAGCATTCGACCCTTACCAGCGGAGAGATTGCCTTTTTGCTCGGTTTTGAAGAACCGAACTCTTTCTTCCGCGCCTTTCACGAATGGACAGGGCAAACGCCGGAAGCGGCTCGCCAGGCGATGCGGCTGAATTAGCCGAGAGGCGCTGTTCACGTTGGCGCATTCTGCGAGTTGATTGGCGCGGTTCGACATGGTTGCGGCAGCGCCCGTCGCTTAAAGTGGACAACATACAGACTGCGCAGGCAGTCGCCAACGCAATTATCCTAATAAGGAGCAGTCAGTATGAAGTCCAAAGTGATCCTGGTGACCGGCGCCTCATCCGGTATTGGCGAAGCCACCGCCGTCACGTTAAAGCAGCGCGGGCACACCGTTTATGCGGCCGCCCGCCGGGTTGAACGCATGCAGGCTCTGGCTGCCGCCGGCATTCGCGTTTTGCCGTTGGACGTCACCGACGATGCTTCCATGGCGCAGGCGGTAAAGACCATCATCGCCGAAACGGGGCGTATCGATGTGTTGGTCAATAACGCCGGTTACGGCTCCTATGGCGCTATTGAAGACGTTTCTGCGGATGAGGCTCGCGCTCAATTTGATGTGAATGTGTTCGGTGCGGTTCGGCTGGCGCAGCTGATTTTACCGCACATGCGAGCGCAGCGCTCCGGCACCGTCATCAATATTACGTCGATGGGCGGGAAAATACATACGCCGCTGGGCGGATGGTATCACGGCACCAAATTCGCCTTGGAGGCCATCAGTGACTGTTTGCGCATGGAGGTGCAACCTTTCGGCATCGATGTCGTGGTGATCGAACCCGGCGGCATCCAGAGTGAATGGGCGGATATCGCCGCGGAAAAACTGATCGGCGTTTCCGGCCAGAGCGAGTACGCCGCTCAGGCTCACGCTGTCGCCCACGCCATGGTCAGCGACGCCAGCAAGAAACGGCAATCGCCGCCGAGCGTGATTGCCGATACGATCGCCAAAGCCGTCGCCGCCCATCGTCCGAAAACGCGCTATGCCGTGGGGTTTGGCGCGAAACCGCTGATTTTTCTGCGGCGCTTGTTGTCCGATCGCGCCTTCGATGGGCTGATGCGCCGGGCATTGGGGGTACCGCGCCAGGGGCAATAAGTCGTCGGGCAGCGGGGCTTTATGTCGGTGGCGTTGAAAATGGTGTGTCTGAACGCTGTTCAGACGCATAATCATTAAAGACAATCGCTAATCTGGACGGTGGGAAGGTGCGTAACTTAATGTCCGAATTCCGCACGTCAGCACGCTAGCCGAGTCCCATAATGCAGAAAAAACCGAACCCGAGCGTTGCCATGAATACTCAACAGCAAGCGTTGTACGACGCGCTGCGCGCGCGTGACCGCAAATTCGACGGCCGTTTTTTCGTCGGCGTCTCTTCAACCGGTATCTATTGCCGGCCGGTGTGCAGCGCCCGCACGCCGAAGCTGGAAAACTGCACCTTCTATCCGAGCGCGGCGGCGGCAGAGTTGGCGGGATTTCGCCCCTGCCTCAAATGCCGACCGGAGCTGGCGCCCGGTCTGGCGCTGATCGATCTGGGCAACCGCTATGCGCAGGTGGCGGTGCAGCTCATCGAACAGGGGTATCTGTCTGAACACAGCTGTGAAGCGCTGGCGGCGCGGCTGGGCATTTCCGATCGTCACCTGCGGCGCATCTTCGCCGAACAGTTTGGCGCCTCGCCGATCGATTACGCGCAGTCGCACCGGCTGCTGCAGGCCAAACGCCTGCTGGCGGATACCGATCTGCCGCTCAGCGAGGTGGCGTTCGCCGCCGGATTCGGCAGCCTGCGGCGTTTCAACGAGCTGTTCAAGGCGCGCTACCGCCTGATACCGTCAGCGCTGCGCAGCGGCGGCGCGCGCGGTGAACGGGCCGCCGCCAGTGGGCTGGTGTTTCACCTGGGCTATCGGCCGCCCTATGACTGGGAGCGCATGCTGAATTTCTTGCAGGCGCGCGCCGTGCAGGGCGTGGAGCGGGTCGACGGACGCCGCTACCTGCGCTCGATCGCCGTCAGCCAGGGCGGCACGGAACACCGCGGCTGGGTCAGCGTGCAGCCGGAAGAAGCGCGCAATCGGGTTCGGGTAGAGATCGCGCCTGCGCTCAGTCTGGTGACGACGGAGGTGTTGCGGCGGGTGCGCCTGCTGTTTGATCTGGATGCCGCGCCGGATCGCATCAATGAGGCGCTGGGCTCGCTGGCGACCGATGCGCCGGGGCTGCGCCTGCCGGGCTGTGTGAACAGTTTCGAGCAGGCGGCGCGGGCGGTGCTGGGCCAGTTGGTCAGCGTAAAAATGGCGGCGACCTTCGCCGGGCGGATGGCTGAACGCTGGGGGGAAGCCCTGGCGACGCCGCATGAGGGCATCACCCATGTCTTCCCCACCGCAGAACGGGTGGCGCAGCTGCAGCCCGAAGAACTGCGCCCGCTTGGGGTGCAAGTGAAGCGCGCGGCGGCGCTGATCGAGATCGCCCGCGCGCTGGGCGAAGGGCGGCTGCAGCTCGACAACGTGCTGGATATTGAACAGGGCATCAAGGCGCTGACCGCGCTGCCGGGCATCGGCAGCTGGACCGCCAGCTATATCGCGATGCGCGCCTGGTCGTGGCCGGATGTGTTCCTGGCCGGTGATTACCTGATCAAACAGCGTTTTCCCGGCATGACGCCGCGCCAGATAGAACGCTACGCTGAACGTTGGCGCCCGTGGCGTTCTTACGCCACGCTGCATCTGTGGCACAACGACGGCTGGGCGCCGGAAGGGGAGAGTTGAACGCAGAGCTAGCGAGGGGTGTCGATCAGCTGCAGCAGGCGGCTCATGCCCTCGCGCATCAGGAACGCCAGCAGCTTTTCCCGCTCGGCCGGCGTCAGGTGGTAGTAATACTCGATCCAGACCCGTATCGGATCCTGGCGTTTGACGTCGTAATCCGGATGGTCGGTTTCGCGCAACGCCGACAGGCTGCGCGCGCCGAACGGCAGACTGTCGATATGGTATTCCAGCGCTTTGCCCTGTACGCCGCTGCGGCGGCGGCTGACCCAGCCTTCACGCCGGGCCATCAAATTGACCCCTTGCGGAGTTGAAGGCAACCCCGCCTTACCCATCAGTTCCCTGGCGGAAAACCATTTCTTTTCCATAGTCCCTTATCCCTGAGCTATCACATGTCGAGGAAAATCAACGGATACGCTGATAATCGCATGGGCGCTTCATCTTACTTAATCGTTTAAGCTTCAGGTGTTATTTATATCACTAATCTTGTCTTGGTTAATATCATGTAACGAACGAGATGCGAGGCGCCGCCCGGGAGACGGCGCCTGAGAGGGGGGAGAAGGTTAACGGATGCCGAAATAGCCGTCGCTGAGCAACACCGCCAGCGGCTGCTCCAGCGCCACCTGGTCGCCGTCCGCCAGATCGACGCCGATGTCGCGCAGCGCCTGCAGCGTCACCGGCTGGTGAGCCGGCCCGGCGAAGGTCTGCGCTTTAATGCGATGCGCCGCGCCGTTGAGCATCGAGACCATCAGCTCGTCCATCTGGTTGCAGTGCACGTTGGTGATAAAGCGCTCATCGATGCGAATGATGTCGATCCTCTGGTCGCTGAGCTCATCGAACGCATTGATGTTATGTCCGAAGCCGTTGACTATCAGCCGGCAGCCCTGCTGCTGCAGTTCGCGGAGCAATGCCCGACACTGCGCAGCGTGCTCCAGTATCGCGGCCTCATCGACGCTGAACAGCAGCGCCTGCGGCGGCAGCGAGGAAGCGCGCACCGTTTCCGTCAGGTAGCGCTGGAAGTCGGCGCTCAGCAGGCTGTCGATGGCCAGCGGCAGCGCGAGCGACAGCCCTTTGCGTTTGATGTCGTCGGCATATTTCACCAGCAGTTGCGCCGCCGTCCAGCGGTCGATGTCCGGCATCAGGCCGTACAGCTGCGCGGCGGCGATGAACGCCTCGTGCGACAGCGGGCGCTCGTCCGGCGCCATCACCTGCAGCTTCACCTGGTGAAACGCGGCCGACAGCGGCGTCGCCGGCGGCGCGACCGCGTGAGTCAGCAGCCGCAGTTGCCCCTCGCTGATGATCGTCTGCACTTCCTGCTGGCTCAGCACCTCGTGCTGCCGCTCCAGCAGCTGTTTCTGCCGCGTTTCGTACAGATAAACCTGGCCGCGCCCCTGGTGTTTGGCGGTATAGCAGGCGATATCGGCCTGCGCCAGCAGTTCGCTGCTTTTGGCGTCGGCGCTGATGCGCGTGATGCCGGCGCTGGCGCCGACGCGGTAAATCTTCCCTTCCCAGTAGAACGGGTGCTGGCTGATTTGATTAACCACTTGCTGCACCAGCGATTTGGCCTGTTCCAGCCGGCAGTCGTACAGGATCAGACCGAACTCGTCGCCGCCCAGCCGGGCCAGGCAGTCGCTATGGCGCAGCTGATGCCGCATCAGCTGGGCGATATCCCGCAGCAGGGCATCGCCCGCCGCATGGCCGGCGGTGTCGTTCACCGCCTTGAACCGATCCAGATCGAGGAACACCAGCGAATGCGGCGGCGACGGTTCCCCGCCGGCGACGATCGCCGCTTTCAGCTGTTTCTCGAAACGGGTGCGGTTCGGCAATCCGGTCAGCGCATCGTGCGAGGCGCTGTAGCTGAGTTTTTTCATCAGTTCGCGCGAGGCGGTGACGTCCTGCAGCACCATCACCGCGCCCATGGTTTCCCCGTCGAGGGTTTTCAGCGGTGAGACCGACTGCTGTACGTCGAAATAACGCCCGTCGCGGCTGTGCAGCACCAGCGCATAATCCGCCGGCCATTGCCGTGGGTATTGCGTGAGGTTTTCGATTTCCGGGCCGTCTTTGCCGTTGGTCAGGCGCACCACGCCGGCGACGGGCATACCGATCGCCAGGTCGAGCGGCCAGCCGCACATCTGTTCCGCCACCGGATTCATAAAGGTGATGCGCAGGTGGCTGTCGGTGGAGATCACCCCTTCGCCGATGGCGTCGAGGGTGATGTGCAGGCGCTCTTTCTCTTCGTGCAGCGCCTCGGCGAGGCTCTTGAGCTCGGTCATGTCGATATTGGTGCCGATCAGGCGCAGCGGCCGGCCCTGATCGTCGAGGATCACGTTGCCCTGGCCGCGGATATGGCGCACTTTGCCGCTGCGCGTAGTGATGCGAAACTCCATGATGAATGGCCGCGGCTGCGCCAGGATCTCGGCCAGCTCGCGATCGGTGCGCTCGCGATCTTCCGGCACCAGCAGGGTGCGCCACAACGCCAGCGTCGGCGTTTGGTCGGGGGGGAGATCGTAGAGTTCGAACATGCGCTGATCCCAGGTGAAGCTTTCCTGGCTCATCACCCATTCCCAGATGCCGACGCCGCCCACCTGGTTGGCCAGCGTGATGCGCTCCACCAACCGGTTGTTCTCCGCCTCGCTGCGCTTAAGGTCGCTGATGTCCTCCACCTGAGAGATGAAGTACAACGGCCGGCCTTCGCCGTCGCGCACCAGCGAGACCGCCAGCAGCGCCCAGACCGTCTGGCCGTCGCTGCGGATATAGCGCTTCTCCATGGTGTAGCTGCTG
This sequence comes from Serratia sp. CY76391, assembly GCF_052166695.1. Lineage (NCBI taxonomy): Bacteria > Pseudomonadati > Pseudomonadota > Gammaproteobacteria > Enterobacterales > Yersiniaceae > Serratia > Serratia sp. CY76391. The sequence continues at coordinate 58,306 of NZ_JBJNOJ010000010.1, read as the reverse complement.
ATATGGTCGTCGAGCAGTTCGTGCAGTTGGGTCAGGTCGGCGTTCAGATCGTCCGGATGGGTGATCTCTTGAAAGGTCAGGCGATAAAGTCTTTCGGGCGGATAGCCGAGCAGCTTGCACAGCGCCTGATTGACCTGCAGCCATTTGCCCTCCGGCGACACCAGCGCCATGCCGATGGCGGAATACTCCAGCGCGCTGCGAAAGCGGCTTTCGCTCTCGACGATATGTTGCTTTTCCACCCGGAAGGTGTGCATCACCATCGCCATGGCGTGCGCCGGGATCAGGATCAGCAACATCGGCAGATAGAGGCCGAGTTCGCCCAGGAAAGTGTGCCGGGAAGACGTAAGGCGCAGCAGGCCCAGCGACAGCAGGACGGTGATCAGCAGGAGAGTGCAGAAACAGACGGTGAAGGTTTCGAAGCGCGACAGGGCGATGGCCGCCCACAGCAGCGGCAGGATGACGAAGGTAAAGGGGAAGGGCAGATGCGTCAGCGCCAGATAGCTGAAGGCCAGCGAGCCCATCAGGGTCAACAGCAGCGGATACGGATTCAGCCCGGCCAACAGACGGCGGTGATAGGTGAGCCCGAGCGGCGCCAGCGACAGCACCCCTATCGCTTCAGAGATGAACCAGGTGCCGAACGATTGCCAAAACGTCTGGTCCGGCGTGGGGGTCAGTCCGGCGGCCAGCAGCGCGCTGAACAACGGGGTAAAGATCACCGCGCAGACCACGAAGCGCAGCCAACAGCCCAGATCGCTCAGCGGATCGATCGCCGGCAGCGTGCGGCGCAGCAGCAGAGCGCACACTGCTGCTTCCAGCAGGTTGATGGCGGCCAGCTTGACCGGAATGGCGCTGAAGCCGAACAGCAGGAAGCTGGCGAGTACGATGCCTGTGCCGCTGGCCAGCAGCGGCAAACCCCACTGACGCGGGGGATGGCGATACAGCACGGCGATCGCGGCGGCGGTCGGGAACCACAGCGGCGTGAAGAGATGAGCCTCACTGGATAACGACAGGCTCAGCAAGGCGAGTAAAAATGTCGCCAGCGCCACGAACAGAGAATGTGTCAGCATAACGCCTTTGTGTGTGCCGAACGCGTTCGGCGCGCTGATATCCATAGACATCCTTACCGATGACCTCTGCCTGTGATTGGATTCATGACGTGGATGAATCAAGATGATTTATTGAAAAAGGGTAGTACAGCGCGGGAGGAAAACCTACCGGGAGGGCCGACTTTACTGCGTTAGCGCAAACCCGGAGACAGAATGACGAAAAAGCCGGCACAGGGCCGGCTTTTGGCGTATTACAGCAGGAACAGGGTGGCGAGGCCGAGGAAGATGAAAAAGCCGCCGGTGTCGGTTAGCGCGGTGATGAGCACGCTCGAGCCGACCGCCGGATCGCGGCCCAGTTTGAGCATGGTCATCGGGATCACCACGCCCATCAGCGCCGCCAGCAGCAGGTTGAGCAGCATCGCCAGCGTCATCACGCCGCCCATCGCCGCGTCGCCGTACAGCAGCCAGGTGATCACGCCCATGATGCCGCCCCACACCACGCCGTTGATGATGGCGACGCCCAGCTCTCTGAGCATCAGGCGCGAGATGTTGCCGACTTCGATCTGGTGCAGCGCCAGCGCGCGCACGATCATGGTGATGGTCTGGTTGCCGGTGTTGCCGCCGATGCCGGCGACGATCGGCATCAGCGCCGCCAGCGCCACCAGCTGGGAAATAGTGTGCTCGAACAGGCCGATCACCCGCGAGGCGATGAATGCGGTGCAGAGGTTGATCGCCAGCCAGGCCCAGCGGGTTTTAACCGCCTTGCTGACCGGGGCGAACACGTCTTCTTCCGGGCTTAAACCGCCCATGCGGCGCAGGTTGGTGTCGCTCTCTTCGTTGACGGCGTCGACGATCTCTTCGATGGTCAGGCGGCCCATCAGTTTGCCCTTGGCGTCAACCACCGGGGCGCTGATCAGGTCGTAACGTTCGAACGCGCCGGCCGCTTCATCGGCCTTGTCTTCGGGCTGGAAGGTGGCGGGATCGCTGTCCATCACCTCGCGCACCGGGATCTCAGGGTCGTTCAGCAGCACTGCGGTGAGCGGCAGTTCGCCCAGCAGGGTGTTTTTGCGATCGGTGACGAACAGTTTATCGGTGGCGTCGGGAATGGTTTTGCGCATGCGCAAAAAGCGGTGCACCGCGCCGAGCGTGACGTCCGGCCGCACCGTCACCAGTTCGAAATCCATCATCCAGCCGACGCTGTCTTTGGCGTACTGGCTCATCTCGCGCACCTGGGCGCGCTGCTCCGGCTCCAGCGAGGTCAGCAACCGGCCCATCAGGTTACGCGGCAGGTATTGCGCCAGGTAGGCCTGTTCGTCGACGTCCAGCGTTTTGATCGCTTTGAGCAGGTCTTTATCGCTCATTTCTTCGATCAGGCTGTCCCAGACTGGTTCGGCGACTTCCACCAGCGTCTGGCCGCGCTTGCTGTTGCCCACCAGCCGCCACAGCGCCATGCGTTCGTCCTGCGGCAGCGCTTCCAGCAGGTCCGCCAGGTCGGCGGCGTGCATGTCGTCCAGCAGGCCGGTGATTTCCGCCGTCTGGTTCAGCAGTTCGCTTTGGCTGAGGGCGTGTTCATCCCCTGGCCGGCCGAGAATGCCGTCGACCAATTCCTTATTGTTCAACAGCAGAGTGAGAATGCGCTGGCGATGTTCAGCGACTTTTTTGACGTTATGGGTTGTGGCTGACATGGTGTTCCTTAACGGGCGCTCGGCGTTCCTGACGCAGGCTCATTAAAAGATAGAGCATAGCGAGTGCCGGAGTCATTTTTATGAAACGGACGGGGCGCGGCGGTTATTCAGAGGAGGCGTCCTGTTGCGGCGCGCTGACTTCGGCGGCGTTTTGCGCAGCGGCCTGCTTTTTTTCCTGATGATGAGGCACCGCCACCACGGCGGCGTACAGCAGTCGGCCGACTAAAATGATAAAGCTGATAAACAACACTATCTTCGTCATCTGTCCGGTGGTTTTCTTGCGCATATATCACCCGGTATGCCGGTGTCCTGTGTTATTCGCTCGAGAATTTGTAACCGGATTTTAGGCGCTGATGACAAAAGTTGTCCATTTTTTTCCGGCGCGCGGCGCGGCGTATTAGGGTTTCGTTTAGGTTGACGGGGCGGGGCGGAAAGAAAAACCCCCTGGCTGGCAGGGGGCGGGGGATCAGGCGGAGCGCTGTTCGTCTTGCGAGCCCTCTTCGTCGATCAGCAGCTTCCAGCCGACGACGTCGTTCCAGTAGGCCTGCTCGCGCTCGAAGTCCAGCTGCACCAGGTTATTTTGCGCCAGGTAGCCGGCCGGGAAGCGCAGCGTCCAGTGGTTGTCGTCGGTGGTCAGGCGCAGCGTTTCCGGCGTGGTGGTCGACTGGCGCTGGTTGTTGAGCAGGGTGCTCAGACGCAGCAGCTGGATCAGCGGCAGGTAGTGTTTCTTTTTGAACAGGTTGAGGCGCGGCAGCTCTTCCAGCTTGATCGCCTTGCGGTGGAAACGCACCAGCGCCGCCAACAGCAGCTGCTGTTCCTGGTTGAAGCCGGGCAAGTTGGAGTTTTGCAGAATGTAGGCCGAATGGCGGTGCATGCCGCTGTGGTTGATGCTCAACCCCACCTCGTGCAGCATGGCGGCCCATTTCAGCAGGGCTTCCAATTGCGGATGCACCAGCTTGGTGTTTTGCGCCATCCACTGCGAATAGAGCAGCTCGGTGGTTTCCAGCACCCGCTTGGCCTGTTCGCGGTCGATGTTGTAGTGATCGGCCAGGCTTTTGGCGGTGCGGCTGCGGATGTCCTGGTGGCGGAAGCGGCCTTCCATTTCATACAGCACGCCTTCGCGCAGCGCGCCGTCGGACAGGCGCAGATCGCGGATCGCCAGCGCATCGAACACGCCGCACAGGATAGCCAGCCCCGGCACGAACACCGATTGGCGATCTTCCGACAGCCCCGGCAGGCTCAGCGAGCTGAAGCTTTTGAACTGCAGCACCTGTTCGGCGAGCATTTCCAGGCGTTCCAGGGTGATCAGACCGTCTTTTTCGCCCATCGCCACCAGCACTTCGTGGGCGGCCTTGATGGTGCCCGAGGCGCCCAGCGCGTACTGCCAGCCCTGAATGCGGTACTGCCAGGCCAGCGTTTCCAGCTTCTGCGCCGCCGCCAGCCGCGCGCGGCGGAAGTTGTTTTTGCTGATCTCGCCGCCCGGGAAGAACAGCTGGGCGAAGCTGACGCAGCCCATGCGGCGGCTTTCCGCCAGCAGCGGCTCGAAGTCTTCGCCGATCACCAGCTCGGTGGAGCCGCCGCCGATGTCGATCACCAGCTTGCGGCCTTTCTCCGGTTGAGTGTGCTCCACGCCCATGAAGATCAGGCGTGCTTCTTCCTGGCCGGCGATGATTTCGATCGGGTAGGGGATCACTTTGGCGGCGCGCTTGAGGAACACTTCGGCGTTCACCGCCTGACGCAGGGTGTGGGTGCCGACGATGGTGACGTTATCCGCCGGGAAGCCCTGCAGCCGTTCGGCAAACAGCGCCAGGCAGGCCAGGCCGCGTTCTATCGCCTCTTCACTGAGTACGTTGTTGCTGTCCAATCCGTCGGCGAGATGCACCCGCTGTTTTAAACGGCCCAATACCTGTAAGGCGCCGTTGACGACGCGGGCGATCACCATGTGGAAACTGTTCGACCCGAGGTCGATGGCGGCGATTTCCTGCGGTTTGTTCGTTGCAGTGTTTTTTAGCGGCATAGTTGCTGGCCTACTGTCCTGGTTGTTCCAGAGCTTTTAAATACTCGTAAATAGCCACCTGGGCGCGCACTTTGCGGCGGTTGCCGCGCGGCACGTACTGGTTGCTCAGTTCTTTATCCACATAACGGGCCTTGACCGTATCGCTGAACAGGATCTCCAGAATGTCCAGAACGCGCTGTTTCAGCGCTGGATCCAGCAGCGATACCGCCACTTCGATACGGTAATCTATGTTGCGGGTCATCCAGTCGGCGGAGGACAGATACACCCGTTTGTCACCTTTGTTGTCGAAAACGTAAACCCGATCGTGTTCCAAAAAGCGATCGACGATGCTGATCACCTGAATATTGTCGCTGATCCCCGGCAGGTTGGGAATCAGGGAACACATGCCCCGCACCAGCAGACGGATCTTCACGCCGGCGCCGGACGCGGTATATAACCGATCTACCAGCCCTTTATCCACCAGATTATTTATTTTCAACATAATGCCGGCCTGTTCCCCGGCCTGGGCGTTGGCGATTTCGTTGTCGATCAGCTCATACAACTTCAGGCGCGAGTTCTGCGGCGACACCATCAGGTTGTCGAAGGTGACCGGCCGGTAGGGGTTCTCGATAAAGTTGAATACCCGGCGTACCTCGTTGGTGATGCGCGAGTCGGCGGTCAACAGCGAATAGTCGGTGTAGATGCGCGCGGTTTTTTCGTTAAAGTTGCCGGTACCGATATGAGCATAGCGCACAATTTCATCGCCTTCACGGCGCGAAATCAGGAACAGTTTGGCGTGGATTTTCAGCCCCGGCGCCGAGAAGATCACGTGTACGCCGGCCTCGGTCAGGCGTTTCGCCCAATGAATGTTGGCCTCTTCGTCGAAGCGCGCCTGCAGCTCGACCACCACCGTGACCTTTTTGCCATTGTGCGCGGCGTGGATCATCGATTCGATGATGCGCGAATCTTTCGCCACGCGGTAGATGTTGATTTTGATCGCCAGTACGCTCGGATCGAACGACGCCTGGCGCAGCAGCTCCAGCACGTGTTCAAAGGTGTGGTACGGGTAGTAGAGCAGCACGTCCTTTTCGCGAATGGCGTCGAAGCCGTTGCGGAAACCGTCGAACCAGATGTGGCGCAGGCGCGGCAGCGGCTTGTTGACCAGGTTGGCCTTGCCGACGTTCGGGAAGCTGATGAAGTCTTTGAAGTTGTGATAGCGGCCGCCGGCGATCACCGAATCGTAGTTGGAGATGCCCAGCTTGCCGCGCAGCAGTTCCACCATCTCGTTCGGCATGTCGCGCTGATAAACGAAGCGCACCGGCTCGGCGGTGAGGCGCTGTTTCAGGCTGGAGGACATCAGTTCCAGCAGGCTGGATTCCATTTCGGTCACCAGATCGTACTCGGCGTCGCGGGTCATCTTCATCGAATAGGCGTTGAGCGCGTCGTAGTCGAAGAAGCCCTTGAAGATATCGTCCAGGCAGTAACGCAGGATGTTGTCGAGCAGGATCATCGGCTTGCGGCGGCGCGGCGCTTCCGGCGGCAGATTGACGAAGCGCGGCACCTTGTCGGACGGGATCTCCAGCAGCGCATAGTCGATGCGCGCGCCGCGGATGATCTCCACCGCCAGATAGGTGTAATCGTCTTTCAGGAACTGCACCAGGTTGGTGTCGTGGTTGATCAGGATCGGCGTGATGTGTTGGCGCAGGTGCTGTTTGAAATATTGCCGCAGCCAGATTTGCTGGTTCTCGGACACCTGGCGTTCGTTGATCAGGAAGATCTGGTTGCGCGCCATTTCCAGCAGCAGATCGTTGTACAGACCGTCGAACTCCTGATCGGTTTTCAGCACCTTGGCCTGGATCTTTTTCAGCAGATGGCGTGAGGAACCGGCGGAGCCTTGCTCTTCGCTGATCAGGATGCGCCGTTTGAGATCGGCGAAGCGGACTTTATAGAACTCGTCGAGGTTGTTGGAGTAAATGCCCAGAAAACGCATACGTTCAATCAGGGGATTGCTCTTATCTGCGGCTTCCTGCAACACGCGCTCATTAAAGGATAACCAGCTTAGTTCTTTTTCGATGTAGAGCTTTTCCTGACCCATTGCCACTCCAGTTCAAATTTAGAATAGGATCCGGGACGCAGCGCCCGGATGCCGCTCTAGTGTCCTTCATCATTATTGCGAGAGATTGACAGGAAAGTCCAACATATCCATTGCGTTGGCGCGCGGCGTTTTTCGGCGGCAATAAATTTTCCCCGCGGCGGGATGCCCGGCAGTGAAACGATCAGCATGAAATGACGGTTAGCAGGCTTATTCTTGGCGTTATAAAGCGTGTTTATGGTCATTTTTCAGCAATATATCAAATTCATATTGTCTGATGGCAGTGTAAAAAACCTGAGTTATGGCGGGTAACTTTGTCATGCAAACGTCATAAAACTGACATAAGATGCCCGGTTATCTTACGGCGCAAGCCCGATTACATCAGCGACAGCGAGACACATGACACAGACGACGGCCAATCAACATCCCCGAGATCGCATGCGCGGGCGCATCGACCGCGGCGTGCAGGCGGCAGTGACCGCCAGCGGGCTGATGGTGCTGATGACGTTGATGCTGATCTTCGTTTATCTGCTGTTTGCGGTGCTGCCGTTGTTCAAACCGGCCTCGCTCGGCCAGGCGCAGCCGCTGCCGTTCACGGTATCGGCCCCGGCGCTGGCGCTGGGCATGGACGTGCAGCAGCGCGTCGGTTATCGCATCGACGCGCAGGGCGCGGGGCAATTTTATCGTCTGACGCCGGCGCCGAGCGGCCAGGCCCAGACGCCGCTGGCGCAGCAGGCGCTGTTGGCCAAACCGACGCTGCTCGCGCAGGCCGCCGGCGAGCGCGATCTGTTTGCGTTGGCGCAGGCTGACGGCCGGTTGGTGGTGGCGCGCGCGGATTTTGCCACGGCGGAAAACGGCCGGCCGCAGTGGCAGTTCCCGCTCGGGCAGCAGCCATTGGCGCTGGATCCACAGCGCAAGCCGCTGAAGCTGCTGTCGCTGGCGGATGCGCATCGCGGGCAGTATCTGCTGGCCGGGGTGACCGACGATCGGCGGCTGGTGTTCGGCCGCTTCAGCCCCGACCGGCCGCCGCAGTTTAGCGAGCGGCCGCTGGAGCACGACGGGGAGCAACTGGTGCTGACGCCGGATGGCCGCCAGCTTTATCTGCTGACCGGCAACCGGCTGGCGCGTTATCAGATCGACGGCGCACAGCTGCAGCTGCGTGAAACGCGTACCCTTGGCGAACATGCCCCGTATCAGATGACGGCGCTGCCCGGCGGCAGCGCGCTGCTGATCAAGGGCGCCGACGGCAATCTGCGCGAGTGGTTCGAGGTGGAAAAAGATCGGCGCTGGCGCCTGACGCCGGTGCAGCATTTCGACCACGGCGCCGACGGGCAGGAGCTGACGGTGGCTGAGCCTTACCGCCGGGTGTTCGCTACCCTGCGGCCCGATGGCGGCTTCTCGCTGTTCTCTGCCATTCAACCGCAGCCGCTGCTGAATACCCGTTTGGGCGCCGAGGTGCGGCAGATGGCGTTCGCGCCGCGCGGCGATGGCCTGCTGCTGGAGAGCGCGCAGGGCTGGCAGCGCTATGCGCTCGACAACCCGTATCCGGACGTCACCTGGCGTTCGTTGTGGGGCAAGGTGTGGTATGAGAACTACCCGCAGCCGGCCTATGTCTGGCAGTCCACCTCCGGTGAAGACAGTTACCAACCCAAATTCAGCCTGATGCCGGTGATCTTCGGCACCTTTAAGGCGGCGGCTTACGCGATGCTGTTCGCCATCCCGCTGGCCTTGGCCGGCGCCATCTATACCGCTTACTTTATGACGCCGGGGCTGCGGCGGGTGATCAAACCGGCTATCGAAGTGATGGGCGCGCTGCCGACGGTGGTGATCGGGCTGGTGGCCGGCATCTGGCTGGCGCCGATCATCGAGCAGTATCTGTTGGCGGTGCTGGCGTTGCCGCTGCTGCTGGCGGCGGCGGTGCTGCTGTGCGGCGCGCTGACCCATCGCTTTATGCCGCGCTGCCGGCCGGGCGTCGATCTGCTGTTGCTGCTGCCGCTGCTGGCGTTGACGGTGTGGCTGGCGCTCAACCTGGGGCCGCGGCTGGAGGTGGCGTTGTTCGGTGAGCCGCTGCATTTCTGGCTGGGGGATAATTATGACCAGCGCAATGCGCTGGTGGTAGGTGTGGCGATGGGCTTCGCGCTGGTGCCGATCATCTTCTCGCTGGCGGAGGACGCACTGTTCAGCGTGCCGGCGACCCTGAGCCAGGGTTCTTTGGCGCTGGGCGCTACCCAGTGGCAGACGGTGATCAAGGTGGTGCTGCCATCCGCCAGCGCCGGCATTTTCTCCGCGCTGATGATCGGCTTTGGCCGCGCGGTGGGGGAAACCATGATCGTGCTGATGGCCACCGGCAACACGCCGATTATCGACGGCAGCCTGTTCCAGGGGCTGCGCGCGCTGGCGGCCAACATCGCCATTGAAATGCCGGAGGCGGTCTCCGGCAGCAGCCATTACCGCGTGCTGTTCCTGACCGCGCTGGTGCTGTTTGTCTTCACCTTCGTGTTCAACACGCTGGCGGAGGCGGTGCGCCTGCGGCTGCGCAAGCGCTACACGCCGAATCAGGAGGCGCCATGAAGAACTGGGTGAAGAGCGGGTCGCCGTGGATATGGCTGACCGCCGGTTCGGTGGCCGTCAGCCTGCTGGCGCTGATCGGCATTCTGTTGCTGCTGGCCGGACAGGGGATGCGCTATTTCTGGCCGAGCCCGGTTTATCAGTTCGAACTGAATCAGAACGGCGCCGGGCCGGTGACGGTGATTGGCGAGTTGTATCAGCAGCAAAGCATTTCCCGGCGCCAGCTGGCCGAGGCGGGCGTTACGCCGCCGGGCGAGGCGCAGAGCGTCGAACGCTATCTGATTAAGGTCGGCAATCGCGAGCGCGAGGGGCAGGATTTCCGCACCTTGCTGGCCAGTGATATCCGCAGCCAAAGCACGCCGCGCAGCCTGTTGGTGCTGGAACGCGACAGCCACGGCACCGCCTACGGCTATCTGGCGGGGCTGCAGGAAGACGGGCAACCGCTGACCGGCCGCCATCTGGGGCAGGCGTTGCAGCAAAGGCTGCCGCAAATAGCCGCGCTCTCGCGCCAGGCGCACGACATTCAATTCCGCGACATGGCGCGCATCAATCAGCAGTTTGACGCGCTGCGGCTGCGGGAAAAACGCCTGCAGCGCGACGATAAGCTGGACGCCCGCGCACAGGACGCCATCAAGGCCGAGCGGCTGGAGCTGCAGCGGCAGTATCAGCTGTTGTCCGAACGTCTGGCGGGGCTGAACCGCGATCGCCAGCGCGATGCGTTGCTGCTGCGCGACATGCACGGGCAGACGTTGACCATTCCGCTCAGCCAGGTGCGCGATGCCTGGTACCCGAACGCCATGAGCACCACCGAGAAGCTGGCACACTGGGGCGAGCAGGTGAAGAAGTTCCTCACCGACAGCCCGCGCGAAGCGAATACCGAAGGCGGGGTGTTCCCGGCCATTTTCGGCACGGTGTTGATGGTGATCCTGATGTCGATCGTGGTGATGCCGTTTGGCGTAATTGCGGCGGTATATCTGCACGAGTATGCCGGCAACAATCTGCTGACGCGGGTGATCCGCATCGCGGTGGTCAACCTGGCCGGCGTGCCTTCGATCGTCTACGGCGTCTTCGGCCTCGGCTTCTTCGTTTATATGATAGGCGGCACGCTCGATCAGCTGTTCTATCCTGAATCCTTGCCCAACCCGACCTTCGGCACGCCCGGCGTGCTGTGGGCGGCGCTGACGCTGGCACTGCTGACGTTGCCGGTAGTGATCGTCGCCACCGAGGAAGGACTGTCGAGCATTCCCACCTCGCTGCGGCAGGGCTCGATGGCGCTGGGCGCCAGCCGGGCCGAGACGCTGTGGCGCATCGTGCTGCCGATGGCGGCGCCGGCGATGATGACCGGCCTGATCCTGGCGGTGGCGCGCGCCGCCGGGGAGACCGCGCCGCTGATGTTGGTGGGGGTCGTGAAATCGGTGCCGGTGCTGCCGGTAGACGAGATTTTCCCGTATCTGCACCTGGAGCGGAAGTTCATGCATTTGAGCTTCCAGATCTACGATATGGCATTCCAGAGCCCGAGCGTAGAGGCGGCGCGGCCGCTGGTGTTCGCCACCGCCTTCCTGCTGGTGACGATCGTGGTGAGTTTGAATCTGGCGGCGATGGGTATCCGCCATTCGTTGAGGGAGCGGTACCGAGCATGGTCGCAGTAACAATGACGCTATTTTTGGGGAGTGCGTAATGAGTTTGATGACGCCAGGCAGTTTGCCCCGGCTGGATGTCCAGCATCTCGACGATGAACAGACCGCGCTGGCGGTCAACGGCCTGAACCTGTTTTATGGCGACAAACAGGTGTTGCACGATATTTCGCTGCGTATCCCGAAGCATCGGGTGACGGCTTTGATCGGCCCCTCGGGCTGCGGCAAATCGACGCTGCTGCGCTGTTTCAACCGCATGAACGATCTGGTGGACAACTGCCGCATCGAGGGCGAACTGCAGCTGAACGGCGCGGCGATCTCCGGCGCGCAGATCGACGTGGCGGCGCTGCGGCGGCGGGTGGGCATGGTGTTCCAGCGGCCGAACCCGTTCCCGAAATCGATCTATGAAAACGTGGTGTACGGCCTGCGGCTGCAGGGCGTGCGCGACCGGCGTTTGCTGGATGAAGCGGTGGAGCGTTCGCTGCGCGCCGCCGCGCTGTGGCATGAGGTGAAGGACCGACTGCGCGAAAACGCGTTCCGCTTGTCCAGCGGCCAGCAGCAGCGCCTGGTGATCGCGCGCGCCATCGCCATCGAGCCGGAGGTGTTGCTGCTCGACGAGCCGACCTCGGCGCTGGATCCGATCTCCACGCTGACCATCGAAGAGCTGATTTCCGCACTCAAGCAGCGCTATAGCGTGGTGCTGGTGACGCACAACATGCAGCAGGCGGCGCGCGTATCCGACTACACCGCCTTTATTCATCAGGGGAGGCTGGTGGAATACAACGACACCGACGCGATTTTTACCTCGCCGCGCCAGCGCCGCACCGAAGACTATATTACCGGGCGGTATGGATGAGGCGTTTGGGCTATAAACAAACGAAAGGCTGCATCAACATGCAGCCTTTCGTCTATCAGGGGCATCAGTAATTTTCGCGGATGCGGATCGCTTCTTCTACCCACTCAGCCAGATTTTCTTTGATGTGGTTATAGACATTGGTGCTGGTCAGGTAAGGCGGATCATAGGCTTTGGCGATAGCGGAGAGTTTTGCGTCACCCAGTTTGATGTGATCCAACGGGTTTTTACCTTTCGTGGTTTGGTCGCCGGCGCTGTCTTTCAAATTGTGGATATACACCACCAGTACGCCCATGCCTTTTTTCCAGGCCTCGCATATTTCGAAATTAATCCATTTGCGATTAGCGGTATCTTTACCGGCGAGAATCACGGCGCAGCTGCGGTTGTCCAACTGGCCCTTGATCCAATCGGCGACGGCTTTATCGCCGCCTTTTTTTACCTCCTCCCAATCGTTATCCGTGGCCGGCCGGTTACCGTCCAGCGCGCCCATTTCGCGTACCTGAGAGGCGCGCCAGTTGTCCGGCTCATAATGGAAACTGTAAAAGCATTTTCTGGTCATCGGGGGTTATCCTTTGTAATGATATCGATTAGTGCCAACAGGCATTTTTTCTTCTCCGCCAGGCTGCCCGGTTCGTTAAGCTGATCCAGCAGATTCATGGCGGCGGGGTGGCGGTGGTAGAGGGTTTCTTTCATTTCCTCCTTGATTTTCAGGTAGATATCGGCGGATGCGCTGCCGGTGCAACCGATAGGAATACAGACGCAACCTTGTTCCGTGGCGATCTGGAATTCTTGCAATAAACCGTCGGCCAGCACGTATTCGCCCTCGGCGTTGCGTTTGTTGCCGAACAAAAAGATTGCGATGCCGCTGAGTGAAATCATGTTCTGGCGGTATTCCCGCCAAAGCTCTGGCAACGCTATGCCACCGCTGGCGAATTGGGGGAACGGACGCAGCACCAGTTGGCTTTCGCTGATTTTCCCTTGGCTGTCGTAAATGGCTTCCAGTGCGCCGTTGATCACCGCCGTGCCTACGCCCCAGCCGAAACCGTTGACGATGCGGTACTGTTTGCGGATAAGCAGGCGCGCCAGACGATGTATGAACTGGATGGACTCTTCACGGGCATAAGGATGGTAGTTGTCGGCGCTGCCGGAGATAAACACCGTGCTTTTCTTGAACTGCTTTTCGATGGCATACAGCAGGTCGGTGATTTGCTGATAGTCATCCACCAGCAGCGTTTGAATGCCGTAACGGCGCAGATCGTTGATCATCAAGCTTTGTTTACGGCTGTTGTAGTCACAAGACGCCTGATCTTCACTGCCGCTGTCGCCGAGCTGAACGCGCCGCATAATGCAGTAGTGGTTTCTTTTCCCTTCGGCATACTGTGCATAGAGGCGGCTCAACACATACTGCAGATTGGGATCTTCGAAGCTGAAACCGATAAACAGAAACGTTTTAGCGGTCAGTTCCGCCATCAGCATGTTGATAAAGGGAAGGTGTGTTCGGGAGTAAGTTTCGTATTGTTCGCGGGTGATAATCGCCTGGTTGGGGTTTCTATAGTCACCATGCATTTTATATAAAACAACATCACGTTTGTGAATATTATTGGTCAGGCTTTCCGGTGTGGTTTTAACGTCGCATACGCGATTATAACGGGCATAGGTTTTTTCAATCAGGTCGTCGTAGTTAGTGGTCCAAAGTGACGCTATCGGTAATCTGGCAATAATCCGGTGGTTTTCTGTTTCTTCCGCCTGTTCAGAGAATTCTGTAATTATTTTTTGATTTATCTTATGTCTGTTGCCTTTTTCATTGAGGTGATATTGCGCCAGGGAAATAAGATCGCTCTCTTTTTCGATATCCAGCTCCAGTTCATAAGCAATATCGCCGATAAGCTCTTTCCAGCTGACGAAACCGGCGGGGATGGACAGCCCGGCGCCGGCAAACAGCGCGGCGCTGCCAGCCTTAATATCATTAACGTAATCACGAATGAACAGTTCTATATCACGGTTAAACATGAGGCTATTCCCGATATTGTTTTTCTTTATTGGTTAATTAATAACTATGTTTTTTATGAATTAATTATGCAAATAGAACTGCCAAGATAAAATGGAGAATTGATTTTGTAAACTCTGTTTGCTTTTTTTGTTGATATTGAGCGCGTTATTTTTATATTGAATTTATTTGTTTTTATTATTCGTTTTTTTAATTTTAATATTAATTAAATGCACTCTGGATAATAAGGTGCAGTAGCTGTGGCATATGCGCATTTTTTCCGCATTGTGATTTCGATCAAACAAAAATAATTCTCATTATCATTGATTGGCGGCATAAAATGTATATACTTCGCCAAGGAGTGTAAATAAACGTAAATGGATGTATTTAAATGTGTGCATGGAAGCCGCGGATTTGGCCTGTGCTTTTGGCGTTTTGCAGCTCGGCGTGGTGCGCGGAAATCACCAGCCCTGCCGATCGCGACAGCATTAGCCAACAGCAGAAAACGTTGCTGGAACAGGCTCAGCAGCAGCGCGAGGCGCTGCAGAATAACGTTGAATTACCGGCGTTACCGCTGCCTGTGCCGGCCGCCGCAGGAGCGGTTTGCCAGCCGGTGCGGCAGATTGTTTTTGAGGGCGCCGAGCATCTTTCCTGGTCGGTGAAAGAAAGCCTGGCGCGCCCGTATCAGGGGCGCTGTCTGACGCTGGAGCACATTAACCGCCTGGTGCGCGAAACCACCAATGCTTATTTGCAGCGCGGCTATGTCACCTCACAGGCCTGGCTGCAGGAGCAGGATATTTCCCGCGGCGTGTTGACCGTCAGCGCCAGCGAAGGGCGAATCGAGTCCATCACGCAAAACGGTGAGCAGACGCCGGCGTTGAAGATGGCGTTCCCCGGTCTGGTTGGTGGCGTATTGAATCTGCGCGATATCGAGCAGGGCATGGAGCAGCTCAACCGCCTGCCGTCGCAACAGGTGACTATCGATATTCAACCTGGCGAACACCCCGGCTTTTCCAACGTGGTTTTGCTGCGTGGCGCCACGCGCGCGCCGGTTTCTCTTTCTTTCGGCGCGGATAACAGCGGCCAGAAAAGCACCGGCACCGGGCAGATGAACGCCGCCTTCACGCTGGATAATCCGCTGTGTCTCGCCGATCAATGGTCGCTTTCCGCAGCGCGCAATAACGATTTCAGCCCGCAACATCGCAGCCGCAGCCTGAACGGCAGCGTCACCTTACCCTATGGCTATTGGCTGTTCAGCTACCAGTACGCCTGGAACGATTTTTTCCAGCAGGTGCCGTTCAGCGGCGCCGCTTACCGCTATCAGGGCAATAACCAGACCCAGCGTTTGGGCGCCAACCGCACGTTGCTGCGGGATGGCAAACGTAAGCTGGCCGTCGATATCGGGCTGGCGCGGCGCACCACGGAAAATAAGCTGGCGGGGGAACGGTTGGGCGTCAGCAGCCCAACGCTCAGCATCGTCAGCCTGGGCCTAAATTACAGTGCGGTCGCGGGCGGCGGCTATATGACGCTGAACCCGACGGTAAGCCGCGGGCTGCGCATGCTGGGCGCCACCGCCGACGATCCTGAGCGCAACGGGGCGCCGCGCAGCGAGTTCCGTAAGCTTGGTCTCAGCGCCAGCTATTTCTATCCGCTCGCACCCTCCCTCTACTACCTGACCTCGGCTTACGGGCAAACCAGCGCAGACAACCTGTATGCCGGCGAGCGCATTTCCATCGGCGGGCAATACTCGGTGCGCGGCTTTAAAGAGCAGTACCTGACCGGTAATCGCGGCGCCTACTGGCGCAATGAACTCAACTGGCAATGGCAGACTTTGCCGGGACTGGGGGAACTTTCTTTGACCGGCGCGTTAGACGTCGGCTGGCTGCAGGGGCGCGCCGGGCAGATAGACGGCGGCAGTGTCGCCGGCGCGGCGCTGGGTGCCACGTTAAGCGGCCGTTGGTTCAATCAGGCGGTCACCGTCGGTAAACCGCTGACGCATCCAGACAGCCTGCAACCGGATCGTTGGGTGGCCTACTGGCAAGCCACCGTCACGTTATAACGCCAGCACACAGCAGGAACGCCCTCGGCGTTCACAACAACATCCTTTCGAAGGAATGAATATGGATAAGCTCAACCCTCCGTTGGCGCGGGGCGCCAGCTATTTGCTGATCTACCTGACGGCTTTCCAGCCGTTGCACCCGGCATTCGCTGCCGGTATCACCGCCGCCAACGGCAATACGCAGGTGGTTATCAAGCCGGGCGACGTACCGGTGGTGAATATCGCCACGCCGAACGGTGCGGGCATCTCGCACAACACCTATAAAGATTTCAACGTTGGGCCACAGGGCGCCGTGTTGAATAACGCCACGCACGGCGGCAAAACGCAGCTGGGCGTGGAGATCTACAGCGCGCAGGGCAACACCTACCTGAAGGGAAAACCGGCGGAGTTGATCATCAATGAGGTGATCGGCGGCAGTCGTTCCGAGCTGCAGGGCAAGCTCGAGGTATTCGGCAACAAGGCCAACGTGATGATCGCCAACCCGAATGGCATCACCTGCGACGGCTGCGGCTTTATCAATGCGCCGGGCGTGACGCTGACTACCGGCAAACCGCAGTTCGACAAGCAGGGCGCGCTGGAAGCGCTGGAGGTGAAAAAAGGCGGTGTCACCATCGGCGGTAAAGGGCTGGACGGCAGCGGCGCCGACTACGTCGATATCATCAGCCGCGCCACCGAGCTGAACGGCAAAATCAATGCGCAAAATCTGTCGCTGACCCAGGGCGCCAACCGCATCAGCTTCAAGGACGGCAGCATCAAGCCGATCGCCGGTGAAGGCGCAAAACCTGTGCTGGCGGTGGATACCAAGGCGCTGGGCGGCATGTACGCCAATAAAATCCGCCTGGTGGCCAATGAGGATGGAGTAGGGGTGAACCTGAAAGACCTCACCAGCAAGCAGCGGGATATTACGCTGAGCGTTAACGGCAACCTGGTGCTTAACGGCACCACGCACAGCAAGGGGGACCTCAATGTCAGCGCCAAGGGGGTGCACATTACGCCGGGCGCTATCGTGCAGGCGGACGGTAATGCTACGTTAGCGACGACGACGCTGGTGAATGACGGGCAAACCAGCACCAGCGGCGATATGCGCATCTTCGGCGACTACATCCGCAACGCCGGGGAAAATGCCAAGCTGCACGCCAATAAAAATATGTGGATCCAAAAGGATGCGCAGGGCAACAAGGCTAAATCCGTCGAGAACCGTTCGGCGAAAATCCTGACCAACAGCGACGACTTGGTGATACGCACGGAGAGTTTGAACAACGTTCGCCAGCAGTTCGCCATTTCCTCCACCAATACGCCGAAGGACAACAAGGATATCGATCGTTGGTTGGCTGATGGTGTGTACGAGGGGCAATTCGATTACCAATTTTTTGATTATTTGGCGGACTTTGAAGATAAAAATTTCACCTGGTTGGGACATGTTGATTTCAAAAAAACGCCTTGGGTCAACAGTGAGCGCGTGCGTTTTACCGTAGTGACCGACAGCCGTCCCGCAGAAATCATTTCAGGGAAGAATGCCTACATTAATGCGTCGGAGTTTTGGAACCACGTCAGCACAATAAAAGCGACTAATGACCTGATTTTAACCGGCAATAATCTGGGCGTGCGCAGTGAAATGACGGGGGACATGAACGACTATGCACTGTTCGAACCGAAGGTGCCGAATCCTAAAGTTGTTCTGGGACATAAATGGCAGGATCAGAAATCGTCGATCCCGGAATATGTCATTTATGTCAGAAAAGGTGGGCAAAAGAGCTGGTCGGCTTCTGGCTCTCCTTCCTCAGCCATGTTGGCCGGCGGCAGTTTGATCGCGGATTTTAAAAATCAGATAGAAATTAAAACTTCGACGCCGGCGGGAAATCAGCTTAGTGAAGTGGTGGCTTCGGGGCGGCCTGACTCGCTGGCAGCTCACAATATTGTGCTGCATGCGGGACGCGTCATCAGTACCGATAAAATAAACGCGCGTAACGACCTGACTGTGGTTGCCGACGATGTGTTTTACACCGACGGTGCTGAGCTGACTGCCGGCAAGAGTCTGAACGTTGCAGCAGTGAATGAGCTGGATGCCCGTCAAAGCTATCTGAAGGGACATCATGTCACTTTGACCAGCCGCAACGGCAACGTCAAAGTGCACACTGTACCTAGCCCGCGCTATTTCGGCGTCGATGGAGCCCGCTGGCTGAGCCAATTGAATGCAGCCGGGGACTTAACCTTAAATGCCGGGCAAGGCATTTATCTACGTAATACGCACTTCGCGCCGCAAAGCCAAAATATTGCCATGACGGCGAACGGCACTGTTTCGATTGTCAGAAATGACGAGGCGTTGAATAACGATCGTTTAGCGCAGAATTTATCTCCTGAACAACGACAAACGCAGTTCAACCAACTGCTGAATGCCGGACAGTTGAACGCCAGTGGTTCAGTGCTGCTCAACAGCGGCGGTTATCTGGCGCTGCGCGGGACACACATTAAAGCAGGCAAAGATGTCACGCTGTTGGCCGGCCATAATGCCGATCTGAACTATCGCGAATTGGGGGGACAATTTAGTCGCCTGTTTCCCTCTTCTCGCACGCCTGAACTGGGCAGCCGGGTACACGCCGGCGGCAATTTGCTGATTAACTCGGCCCGCGACATCGGCACCCAGGGCGGCGCGCTCTCCGCCAACGGCAACATCACGCTGTTGGCCGGACAGAATCTATGGTTGTCTAACGTCGCCTATTCCGCTATCGATGCCGCTAACGACAACAACAAAGACGAGCGCCATGTGGTCACCGCCCTCAGCGCCGGTAAAAACCTGACCGCATCGGCGAACAACCAACTGCTGACTTACGGCGCCAGGCTGACTTCCGGCGCCAACATGACGCTGACCTCCGGCGGAGATATACGCTTCGAGGCGGTGCAAAACCACACGTATCGCGAGGGCGGCAACGAGTTCACCGAAACCCGTGCCCAGCAAGGGACCGAGCTGAATGTCGGCGGCCTGATGACGGTGATTTCCGGCGGCAGCATTTTGTTCCAGGCGACCAAGCTGGTGGTTAAAGGATTAGGGGCGAACTGGAAATCACCGGTGGCGATGACGGATTGGGGGAGTCGTATTGCGGCGGCGGAGCAGGCGGTGAATGAAGCGCAGCAACGTATCAACGATGCGGACAGCCGCAAAAACCAGGCTCAAGGCCAACTTGCTGTACTGCAAAATGCTTACAACGCGGCTGTAGCCGAAAGAGCTGAAGCCCAACGGCGATGGGATAACCCACCCAAGTTCCCATGTTGCGGATATACCGACGAACAGCACAATATTGAGTCGGAGATAGCGGCAAGACTGGTGAATGCAAAGCACGCAGTGCAACAGGCCAAGATTGCACTGGACTCGGCCAACAACACTATTAACCAGGCTGGCTCGCAGACAGTGCAGGCAACGCGCGAACGGGATGAGTCGCAGCAACGTCTCGTCGCCCTGCGCCAGGAAGCCCAAAGCAAAGGCATTGACGAGGCCAAACAAAAAGCCCAGGTCGACGCCCACAATCAGGCTGAAGCCATGCGCGCCGGGAATATGGATATCGCCGCCAAGGGCGGCTATCTCTACGCCCAGGCGATGGAAGAGTCCAGCCATTACGAAAAAAAGGAAACCAAGCGCAAATGGTGGGGCAAGAAAACCGAGGTTAAGCAGACCCGCCACGACGTGATCAACAAGGTCACCGAGTTTACCGCCGCTGGCAATATCACGCTGATGAGCCGCGACGACAGTACCTATGAAGCCAGCAAAATCGCCGCCGGGCAAAACGCGCGTCTAACCAGCACGCATGGTCAGGTTAACTTCCGCGCGGTGAAAAACACCTCTTTCGAACAGACCGTCAGCAATTCGAAAGGCTTCTTTATCAAGCAGGCCAATAAAGGCTACGAAGACAATAAGTGGGTGTTGCCGAGCATTCATACCGGTGGTGCCCTGACCGTAGAGGCCGCCAAGGGCGTCAACGCCGACGTGAAGGTGAAAAACGCCCAGGCGCTGCAAAGCGCCATCGACGCGCTGGGCAATACGCCGGGTACCACCTGGGTCAAAGATCTGAACAAGCGCAACGACGTGCAGTGGAGCAAGGTCAAAGACGCCTACGACAGCTGGGATTACAAGAGCCAGCACCTGAACCCGGCGGTGGCGGCGGTGATCGCCATCGCGGCCGCGGCGGTGACCGCTGGCAGTTCACTGGCGGCTACGGCAGCCTCCAGCGTTTCCGGCGCCGTGGGCGGTGGGGCGGTAACCAGCGGCGCGGTCACCGCCGGGATGTCTTCGCTGGCCTCCCAGGCGGCGGTGGCGCTGGTGGAGAACCAGGGCAACCTGTCGAAAACCCTGCAGGCGCTGGGCAGCAATGAAAACGTCAAGGCGACCGCTACGGCGATGGCGATCGGCGGCGCGCTCAACGGCTTCGACAGCGCGATGGGCTGGAGCAAGGACGCGGCGGGCAAACCGCTCAATCCAAACAACGTCAAACTGCCGCAGCTGAGCAACGGCGACTGGAGCAAGGTGGCGCAGCGGGTGGCCGGGCAATCGGTCATCAGCTCCAGCCTGAATACCGCCATCAATGGCGGCAGCTTCAAGGACAACCTGACCAATGCGCTGCTGGCGAACATCGGTAGCCAGGTTCAGGCCGAGGGCGCCAATCTGATTGGGGATAACGGCGAAGTCCTGGGCGCGGCCGGGAAGTCAGTCAGTCATGCGGTTGTGGCGGGCATCGCCGCGGAAATCGGGCGCGGCGACGGTAAAGGGGCTGCTGTCGGGGCGCTGGCGGCGGAGCTGGCCGGCGTCGTTATGCAGAGCACGTTGTTCGAACCGGCCAATCTCAACGAAAAAGAACGCCAGCTCTACCGTCTGCAGGAGGCGCTAAACGGCAATGAAGTAAAAGAGCAAACGGCACGAGTGATCGGGGCTTTGACCGGGGCGTTGACAACGCATACACCGGAAGGCGCCTACAGCGCTGCGGACAGTGCACAGTCGGTTTATCGCTACAACATGACCGAACATATGTTGATGCAGTATGCGCTTGATAATCAGAAAGACATTTTGGCCGCTGGTAAAGGCGATGTTGCTGCGGCAAAACGTGTTGTGGCTCGCCGAGAAGCTGCCGCAATAGTGGCGACAGTAGGTGGTGGCGGTCTGGTACTTACTGCGGGGGGGATGACGCTGGTGGGAGCTGCGCCAGAATTGGTTCTGGCGGCACGATTGGCGATTGCCGGTTGCAAAACCAACCCCGCGCTTTGTCTGAACCAGGCCGGTATTTATGCGGCAGACATTGTGGCACCAGAGGCGATTATTGGTACTGGCGCCGTAACCACCGGCAGCACATTGATTCTGGGGAAAACCGAAGACAGTGTGAGGAAGTTGAGCCGACAGCTGGTGAACGCTTCCGATGAACTATACAAAACAAAAACGTTCAACACTCAGCCGGTTGCCGATTTTATCAAAGGAGAAACGGCAGCCGGGATGAATTTGTCGACTAAAACGGCAGATTATCTACGGGAAATACAGAGGGTTAACACTAACCAGTTGGTTAAACTTTTCGACAAAACGCAGCCAGATGGTAATGTAACTGTTTTTGGTAAGTCCATAGCTCAAGTTTTAGGCGATGGGGGGAGTAATAGAAAAGGAACAACAAAAGTTTTTGCTTCTGAATCACTTAGCGATAAGGATATCTATGATTATGCGCAATCACTTGCTGGAGGCCTCCCTCTTAACGAGGTGAGAAACGCGAAAGGCATTGTGTACTATGCAAAGTTTGAAGGAAAAATAATAAACCTGAGAAACTATTCTACAAGTGCACAAGAGTCGAAAGCTCGGTGGACGATTGATATTATTGGGAATAAAGATATAAACAAAGTATCGAATCTCTCCGATAACAAGTTTGAAATCAAGTTTAGATAGGTGATCTATATGCTTACAATAGAGCAATATGAAAATAGGAAAGAAGCTCTTGTGGGAGCATCGATGGTGACTATTTGGGAAAATATTCATCCGGATAGCCTATCAGGTAAGATCTGCCTTTCTTTTTATGAGGAAAAAGAGTTATTCCTCTGGTTTATCGAGCACTTGATGAATGAGGGGATAGTAAAACTTGGCAACGGGGGTGAGTTCTTGAAGGGAACAGTGAAAGAGCAGGTCGATAAATTTAGAGCCAGTTTTCCTAATACTCCTGAAGAGATGGAGTATGGCGCTTTTAATGGATATTGGTTTTTATCTGATGCATGCCCCGCTGGCCTTGTCTGGATTCACGAAAACGGCTATCAAGATTGGACTTAGATGCTGTTGTTATAAATAGTGCGTAATATTATTGTTTGACTACTAAAAGCCCGCTGTTGCGGGTTTTTAGTTTTTTAAACTTGTATCTACTCCATCTCAGTTGTTATAAGTGATTCTGTTATAGTGCAGATGCGTTACAAAGTGCTCTTTTTGATAATATGTCTCCCGCATAACTTGTTCTGCAATATCTACGATGAAATTGGGTTTTTATCGTCCCCGCCCCGTAACCCGCAGCACCAGCCCCACCAACAGCAACGCAGCGCCCGAGGCATAGAGCGGGAACCAGCGCGTCCACCAGAGCGGGGAAAATAGCGGGGTACTATTGGGATCTGCAGGCGCGTAGCCGCTATAGGTATTCAGGCCGGCGGCGATGGCGATCATCGCCAGGCCGATAAAAAGCAGCAGGTTTGAGACGGTCGTCATGGCATTTTTCCTTTGTAGAGGCAGAGGGGAATTCTTATTATTACTGTTAATTATTTTGCGATTAATTATCTCGGGAAATATTATTTATTTCCGCATTCATCAGGCTATTTCCTGACGATAAAATAGCATCCATTAATACTAGTCGCTTATTTGCCAATAAAAAACCCGCCTGGGCGGGTTTTCTCTTTTTCTCGCTAAGCGTCACTTCACCAGCGGCTTATCATTGGGCGTTTTGAACTTCGCCAGATATTGCGGCTGGAAAATGCACATACGCAGCACCGTGCGGTATTCGCCGTTGACGAAGAACTCGTCGATCAGCTCGCCTTCCACGTTGAAGCCCAGCTTGCTGTAGATGTGGATCGCCTTCGGGTTCTCCTTGTCGACGATCAGGTACAGCTTGTACAGGTTCAGCACCGAGAAGCCGTAGTCCATCGCCAGCCGGGCGGCGGTGCTGGCATAGCCTTTGCCCTGGTGGGCAGGATCGATGATGATCTGGAATTCTGCGCGGCGGTGGATGTGATCGATCTCCACCAGCTCCACCAGGCCGACCTTGGCGCCTTCGTGCTCGATGATAAAGCGGCGCTCGCTCTGATCGTGGATGTGTTTGTCGTAGAGATCGGAAAGTTCGACAAAGGCTTCATAGGGTTCTTCAAACCAATAGCGCATAACGCTGGCATTGTTGTCCATCTGGTGGACGAACGACAGATCGTCCCGTTCCAATGGGCGTAATCTGACGCTGGCAGTGCTGGACATGTGGGCTCCTCTGTGCCGTGAAATTGTGCAAAGTATAACTTCACAGAATGGATGAAGGCGAAAAAAAACGGCGCCGCGTGGGCGCCGTTTAGGCAAGGTTCAGGCTGCGCGCATCAGTCGGCGGCGTGACCCTGCTCCGGCAGGCGTTCGCCGTCCAGCCAGGCGGCGCCGTCGCGCATCGCCAGGCGGCCGTCGACGAACCAGCTCACCACCAGCGGATAGATCGTGTGTTCCTGGGTTTGCACCCGTTCAACCACGTCATCCTCTTCGTCGTCAGCGAAAATCGGCACCTTGGCCTGCAAAATCACCGGGCCGCCGTCGAGCTGTTCGGTCACGAAGTGCACCGAGGTGCCGTGTTCGCTGTCACCGTTGTCGATGGCCTGACGATGCGTATGCAGCCCCGGGTATTTCGGCAGCAGGGAAGGGTGGATGTTCAGCATGCGGCCGGCATAACGCTGCACGAACTGCGGGCTGAGGATGCGCATGTAGCCGGCCAGCACCACCAGATCGGGCTGGTACTGGTCGATGGCGTCCGCCAGCGCGGCGTCGAACGCCGTGCGATCGGCGTAAGCCTTGGCATCCAGCGCCTGGGCGGCGATGCCCGCCGCTTCGGCGCGTTGCAGGCCGTAAGCCTGCGCCTTGTTGCTGAATACCGCCACGATTTCGGCGGCGATGCGGCCCTGCTGGCAGGCGTCAATCAGCGCCTGGAGATTGCTCCCCTGGCCGGAGACCAACACCACGATCTTTTTCATCAGTTGATGACCACTTGTTGTTCGTCGGAAGAGGCGGTCAGTTTACCGATTTTCCACGCTTTTTCACCTGTCGCGGTCAGCAGCGCGATGGCCGCTTCCACTTCGGCTTCCGGCAGGGCGATGACCATGCCTACGCCGCAGTTGAAGGTGCGGTACATTTCATGACGGCTGACGTTGCCGGCCTGCTGCAGCCAGGTGAACACCGCCGGCCACTGCCAGCTGGCTTCGTCGATCACCGCCTGCATGCCTTCCGGCAGCACGCGCGGAATGTTTTCCCAGAAGCCACCGCCGGTGAGGTGAGCGATGGCGTGGACGTCAACCTTCTCGATCAGCTCCAGCACGGACTTCACGTAAATTTTGGTCGGCGCCAGCAGGTGGTCGGCCAGCGGTTTGCCTTCCAGCTGGGTGGCGGTCGGATCGGTGTTGCTTACTTCCAGGATCTTGCGCACCAGCGAGTAACCGTTGGAGTGCGGGCCGGAAGCGCCCAGGGCGATCAGCGCATCGCCGGACTGCACTTTGCTGCCGTCGATGATCTCGGATTTTTCGACTACGCCGACGCAGAAACCGGCCACGTCGTAATCTTCGCCGTGGTACATGCCCGGCATTTCAGCGGTTTCGCCGCCCACCAGCGCACAGCCGGACTGCTTGCAGCCTTCGGCGATGCCGGTGATCACGCTGGCCGCGGTGTCCACATCCAGCTTGCCGGTGGCGTAGTAGTCGAGGAAGAACAGCGGCTCGGCGCCCTGAACCACCAGATCGTTGACGCACATCGCCACCAGATCGATGCCGATGGTGTCGTGGCGTTTCAGATCCATCGCCAGACGCAGCTTGGTGCCCACGCCGTCGGTACCGGAAACCAGCACCGGCTCGCGGTATTTCTGCGGCAACGCACACAGGGCGCCAAACCCGCCCAGACCGCCCATCACTTCCGGGCGACGGGTCTGTTTAACTACACCTTTGATGCGATCTACCAATGCGTTGCCTGCATCGATATCGACACCTGCGTCTTTATAGCTGAGAGAGGTTTTGTCGGTCACTGCGCGATTCCCCACGACGGTTTGCGGTTTGAAAACTGTGCTTCCGATGTTGATTCCGGAATAAGGCGCGGCAATTCTAACAGCGCAGGCAAACGTTTGCGAGCGGCTTGTGAACCGGCTCCGCTTTTTCGTCATCTATACTGATATTCAAACTTTTGTTGATCCCGATCGGGCTATTGTGGGTGGCGCGGCGAAAAAAAGGAGGTATAATCCCGCGATTTTTTTGGCCGCAACCACCTTAATAGGAGAAAAATGATGAAGATCGTTGAGGTGAAACACCCGCTGGTAAAACACAAGCTTGGCCTGATGCGCGAAAATGACATCAGCACCAAACGCTTCCGTGAGCTGGCCTCAGAAGTGGGTAGTTTACTGACCTATGAAGCGACCGCCGATCTGGAGACGGAAAAAGTCACCATCGAAGGCTGGTGCGGGCCAGTTGAAGTGGATCAGATCAAAGGGAAAAAGATTACCGTAGTGCCAATCCTGCGCGCCGGTCTGGGCATGATGGAAGGGGTGCTGGAGCACGTGCCGAGCGCGCGCATCAGCGTGGTGGGCGTATACCGCGACGAAGAAACCCTGGAGCCGGTGCCGTATTTCCAGAAGCTGGTTTCCAACATCGAAGAGCGCATGGCGCTGGTCGTCGACCCGATGCTGGCCACCGGCGGTTCGATGATCGCCACTATCGATCTGCTGAAGAAAGCCGGCTGCCACAGCATCAAGGTGCTGGTTCTGGTGGCGGCGCCGGAAGGCATCGCCGCGCTGGAGAAAGCGCACCCGGACGTTGAACTGTACACCGCCTCCATCGATCAGTGTCTGAACGACAAGGGCTACATCGTGCCTGGCCTGGGCGATGCGGGCGACAAGATATTTGGTACCAAGTAAACATTTGAGCCGACTTAACGAGTCGGCTTTTTTTTGACTAAAACCTATAAAACCAATAAACCGAGGAAAAACACACATGACCCGTCGCGCCATCGGCGTCAGCGAGCGCCCGCCGCTGCTCCAGACCATTCCGCTCAGCTTCCAGCACTTGTTCGCCATGTTTGGCGCCACCGTGCTGGTGCCTATCCTGTTCAAGATCAACCCGGCGACCGTGCTGCTGTTCAACGGCATCGGCACGCTGCTGTATCTGTTCATCTGTAAAGGCAAGATCCCGGCTTACCTCGGTTCCAGCTTCGCGTTTATCTCGCCGGTGCTGCTGCTGTTGCCGCTCGGTTATGAAGTGGCGTTAGGCGGTTTCATCATGTGCGGCGTGCTGTTCTGCCTGGTGGCGCTGATCGTGAAAAAGGCCGGCACCGGCTGGCTGGACGTGATGTTCCCGCCGGCGGCGATGGGGGCGATCGTCGCCGTCATTGGCCTGGAGTTGGCGGGCGTGGCGGCCAACATGGCGGGGCTGCTGCCGGCTGAAGGCGCCAGCGCCGACTCGACCACCATCACCATTTCACTGGTGACGCTGGCGGTCACGGTGCTCGGCTCGGTGCTGTTCCGCGGCTTCCTGGCGATTATCCCGATCCTGATCGGCGTGCTGGTGGGTTATGCGCTGTCGTTCTTCATGGGCGTGGTGGATTTGACTCCGATCCGCGAGGCGCACTGGTTCGCGCTGCCGACCTTTTACACCCCGCGCTTTGAGTGGTTCGCCATCTTCACCATTCTGCCGGCGGCGCTGGTGGTGATCGCCGAGCACGTCGGCCACCTGGTGGTGACCGCCAACATCGTGAAAAAAGACCTGATCCGCGATCCGGGCCTGCACCGCTCGATGTTCGCCAACGGTATCTCGACGGTATTCTCCGGCTTCTTCGGCTCCACGCCGAACACCACCTACGGCGAGAACATCGGCGTGATGGCCATCACCAAGGTCTACAGCACCTGGGTGATCGGCGGCGCGGCGGTGCTGGCGATCCTGTTGTCCTGCATCGGCAAGCTGGCGGCGGCGATCCAGGCGGTGCCGGTGCCGGTGATGGGCGGCGTTTCCCTGCTGCTGTACGGCGTGATCGGCGCCTCGGGCATTCGCGTGCTGATCGAATCCAAAGTGGATTACAACAAAGCGCAAAACCTGATTTTAACCTCGGTGATCCTGATTATCGGCGTGAGCGGCGCCAAGGTGCATATTGGCGCGGCGGAGCTGAAAGGCATGGCGCTGGCGACCATCGTCGGCATTGGCTTGAGCCTGCTGTTCAAGGTCATCAGCCTGTTCCGCAAGGAAGAAGAGGTGCTCGACGCGCCGGACGAACCGGCAGAGCAGAAGTAATGAAAAGGGCAGCCCAGGGGCTGCCCTTTTGACTGATGGCATTCGCCTCAGCTGCGAATTTTGCGGTACACGAACAGCACCACGATGGCGCCGATAACCGCCACCACGAAGCTGCCGAAGTTGAAGCCGTCAACCTTGCCGTAGCCGAAGAAGGTGCTGATATAGCCGCCGACCACGGCGCCGACGATCCCCAGCACAACGGTCAGAATAAAGCCGCCGCCGTCTTTGCCGGGCATGATCCACTTAGCCAAAATACCGGCGATCAGGCCGAAGATAATCCAGGAAATAATCCCCATTTACTGCTCCTTACTTTATTGCTGAGTATGGCTTATTGCTGGGCGGCCGGTTGCGTATTGCCGTTCACCGCCGCATCGGTTTCTTGTTTCAACTCTTGCGCTTTGTTTTCGGCGCTGTTCTTGATGGCTTCGGTCTTGGCCTTGGCCTGCTCGGTCAGATCGTTGGCGCCGTTGATGGCGTCGTTCTTGATGGCCTTGGCCTGATCCACCAACTGCTGGCTCTGCTTGCCGGCGTCATCTTTGATCGCGGCGGCCTTGGCCTTGGCGTCGTTGGTGATGGCGTCCGCCTGCTTGGCGGCTTCATCTTTAATCGCCGAAGCTTTGTCCTTCAGCTGGTCAGCCTGCGTGGCGGCCTCTTTTTTGATTTCATCCGCCGTCGCTTTCGCCTTGTCCGTCAGATCGTCCGCTTTTTTCTGAGCGGCGTCTTTCATCTGCTCGGCGCTGTCTTTGGCTTTATCCAGGTTGGCGTCAACCTTGGACGAGTCATCACAGCCGGCAACCAACAACCCGATAAAGGAGGCCAACAGCACTTTATTCCATACTTTCATCGTCTATATCCTTGCAGAAACCTTGTTGATGGTGATTGCGTTTAGCCTACCTATACTAGGCCAGATTTGGCTTAAATGACAAATTTAACCTGCGCAGGCATGGGGTTAGGGAATGATATCGGATAATTCTTGCCTTGGCGGGAGCCGCAGCCAATCAAGCGGCGCTTAGGCATTGTTCACTATTGCGGCATAAGATCCTGCCGGTTCAACAGCGCCCGTTTTCTGTGTTAAACTGCCCACGTTTTTCTGCCAGTTTTGGTTGAGGTGCTTCTCTGAATACGCCGGCACAGCTTTCACTGCCACTTTATCTTCCCGATGATGAAACTTTCGCCAGTTTTTATCCGGGCGAGAACCCATCCCTATTAGCCGCGATCCAATCCGCCGTCCGTCAGGAACATGGCAGCTATATCTATTTCTGGTCGCGTGAAGGCGGCGGGCGCAGCCATTTGCTGCATGCGGCCTGCGCCGAGCTTTCGCAGAAGGGGGAAGCGGTGGGCTATGTGCCGCTCGACAAGCGCGCTTACTTCGTGCCTGAAGTATTGGACGGCATGGAACAGCTGGCGCTGGTCTGCATCGACAATATCGAATGCATCGCCGGCGACGAAGAGTGGGAGATGGCGATCTTCAACCTTTACAATCGCATCCTGGAAACCGGCCGCACCCGTTTGTTCATCACCGGGGATCGCCCGCCGCGTCAGCTGAACCTGCGTTTACCGGATCTGGCTTCGCGTCTGGACTGGGGGCAGATCTACAAGCTGCAGCCGCTGTCGGACGAAGAGAAGCTGCTGGCGCTGCAGCTGCGCGGCAAACTGCGCGGCTTCGAGCTGCCGGAAGACGTGGGCCGCTTCCTGCTGAAGCGGCTGGATCGCGAGATGCGCACGCTGTTTATGACCCTCGATCAGCTCGATCGCGCCTCGATCACTGCCCAACGCAAGCTCACCATTCCGTTCGTTAAAGAGATCCTGGGGCTGTAGCCGCTACCGTAAAAGAAAGGGCGCAATAGTCCGCGCCCGAATTCGAATTTACAAAATCTCCAGCACCTGCTCCGGTGGCCGGCCGATGCGCGCCTTGCTGCCTTTCACCACGATCGGGCGTTCGATCAGTTTCGGGTTCGCCGTCATCGCTGCCAGCAGTTGCTCTTCGCTCAGGCTGTCGTCCGCCAGCTTCAATTCCTTGTACAGATCTTCTTTTTTGCGCATCAGATCGCGCGCCGAAGTGAAGCCCAGTTCTTTCAACAGCTTTTTCAGCTCATCGACCGTAGGGGGCGTTTCGAGGTACAGCACCACCTTGGGATCGACACCGTGCTGCTCCAGCAGCGCCAGGGTTTCACGGCTCTTGGAGCAGCGCGGGTTATGGTAAATCGTGACGTTTTTCATGGCGTTCATTCCTTGTTGAATCAGCTGCGCTGGTATTGGCGGAAGCGCTGTTGCAGTTGGCGCAGCTGGTCGATGCGCGCATCGTAGCGCGCCTGTTTCAGGCTGCCGAGTTTCTGCAGCGAGCTGGCATTGCTGAGCAGGCCGATGGCCTGATCGAGTCGGCCGGTCAGCGCCAGACTTTCGGCGCGGGCCGACAGCTCTTCATCGCGCAGCCCCTGAGCGGCGCTGGCCTGTGCCAGCAGATCCCAGCCGTTCGGATCGTCCGGATGGGCAAAGGTGTAGCGGTTCAGGATCTTCGACGCCTGCGCCGGCTGGTTGCCTTCGACATAGGCGTTGGCCAGATTGAGCTGCAGCACCGGGTTGTTGTTCTGGGCGGCGTTGGCTGCCTGCAGGCGTGCGATGGCCTGCGGCGCGCGTTTCTGACCGAGATCGATGTCGGTCATCAGGTCGATCAGCCAGACGTTTTTCGCATCCTGCGCCAGCATCGGCTGAATGATGTTGCGCGCGTCGTCGTATTTTTTCGCTTCATAGAACAGAATGGCGCGGCCGTATTTGGCGGCCGCCTGTTCGCGCACGTTGCCCTTGCTGAGCGAGCCGAGCAACTCTTCG
Organism: Serratia sp. CY76391; assembly: GCF_052166695.1. Taxonomy (NCBI): domain Bacteria; kingdom Pseudomonadati; phylum Pseudomonadota; class Gammaproteobacteria; order Enterobacterales; family Yersiniaceae; genus Serratia; species Serratia sp. CY76391. The sequence goes on along the minus strand of NZ_JBJNOJ010000010.1, from coordinate 28,058 downwards.
TTCAGGCCGTAGCCTTCCGAGCTGTACATGCCCAGGGCACGCACCTTGGCCATCAGGTAGTCCTGCGAAGACTGCACGATGTGTTTCGGCATCTGGTTGGCGCGGTTGCGCGCGTCGGAGAGGCGGCTGTCCGGCAACGGGTGCGTCAGCAGCATTTCCGGCGGCTTGGAGGCGTAGCGCGACTGATCCGAGAGTTTCTGCAGGAAGTCGGGCATGGCTTCCGGATCGAAACCGGCGCGCTGCAGCACCTGAATGCCGATGCGGTCGGCTTCCTGTTCGTTCGATTGGGTAAAGCTGATCATGCCTTGCTGGGTGCCGGCCATGGTGCCGCTCAGCGCCGCCATGCCCATGGTCGGGTTGGCCATCGCCAGCAGAATGGAACCGAGTGCGCCCACCCAGGTCAGCGGGGCGTTGCGCTGCTGATCTTCCATGGCGCGCGCCAAGTGGCGCTGGGTAACGTGCGAGATTTCGTGCGCCAGCACCGAAGCCAGCTGGCTTTCGTTGTCGCTGACGCGAAACAGCGCGGAGTGCAGCACCACGTTGCCGCCGAAGAAGGCGAAGGCGTTGATCTCATCGTTGCGCACCAGATAGAAATGGAACGGCGTGCGCACCGAATAGGCGCTGGCCACCAGCCGGTTGCCCAGCTGATTGATGTACTGGCTCAGCAGCGGATCGTTGATCAGAGGGGCGCTGGCGCGCAGTTGGCGCACATAGAAATCGCCCATCGCCAGCTCTTGTCCAATGCTCAGGGTGCCGCCGGCGGAGGTGCCCATATCCGGCAACTGGTCCTGGCTTTCCGCCTGTGCTGGTGCCAGGGCGGTGGCGTTCAGCGTGCTGAGCAGCAGCACCGCTAACGCGGTTTTGGTCAACCGGTTGGTCATAGTCAGGCGTTTCCCTTAAATAATCATTTCTAAGACGTCAGCAGCAGACAAGAGTTCTTTATTCCCGCGGCGCAATCCGCGCGAAAGTGCGGCGGTTCACAAACCGCGGCGGCGGCACCCATCACATCATAGTCAGCCGCAGGCGACAAGGAAACGTTAGCCGAGCGCGAATCGAGCAAAAAAGTTTTATTTTTCATTTTGAAGGGCGCTTTTTCGTCGCTGGCGACATGCATTTTGAATTAAACGAGGACGAAGTTGGTCCGCGTTTTATTGACAAGATAAACGCAGACTCATATAGTCTGCGTTATTGAAGATTCACTGACGGTCGAAAACGGACATATGGCGTACATCACAACCAGCGTTGAATATGGCATTCACTGCCTGCTGTGGCTGGTCGGCGATCACCAGCGCGCGCTCAGCAGCCGCGAACTCGCCGAGCTGCAAGGCATCTCCCCCAGCTTTCTGGCCAAGATTTTTCCCAAGCTGGAAAAGGCGGGGATCGTCGCCGCCAGCGAAGGGGTGCGCGGCGGTTACCGGCTGGCCCGTCCGGCGGACGAGATCAGTTTTCTGGAAATTATCGACGCTATCGAGGGGCACAAGCCGCTGTTCGATTGCCAGGAGGTGCGCGGGCGCTGTGCGGTGTTCGATGATTCCCCGCCGGATTGGGCGGTCTCCGGCAAATGCGCTATCCATGCGGTGATGCTGCAGGCGGAGAAGGCGATGCGCGATGCGCTGGCGGCGCAGACCCTCGGCGCCGTCGCAGCCCGCTTTGGCCGCAAAGCGCCGCAAGGCTTCTTCGGTGAGGTCAACCTCTGGCTCGACGAACGCATGACGGAACGCACCGCGCGCAGCGGCAAAACGGCGCGCGCCAAAACCTAATCGCCGCCTTTCCTTAAAAAAGCGAAGCACACTTTTTCCCGCCTCCTCGGAAGGGGCGGGCGGGCCTTCTGCACCCTGCGACGGGAGCGGAACGGCATCGTTCATCCGAAAAAACTGCGGGCAGCCTCGTCTCCCGGTCAACCCTGTATGAAGGAGTCATCCCATGACGCAGAAAATAGTGATTGCCGGTTCCGGTTTTGCCGGTTTTTGGGCCGCCGTGTCCGCCATGCGCGCCATTACCCTCGCCGGTAAGCATGACGACATCGAGGTGCTGATGGTTTCGCCGACGCCTACGGTCACCATCCGCCCGCGCCTGTATGAAGCGGTGCTGGAAAACATGAACCCCGACATTTCCGCGCAGCTCACCGCCGTCGGTGCGCGGCACCTGGCCGGGACGGTGGAACGTATCGATGCCGCCGCCAAAACGCTCAGGGTGGCGCCGGCGGTGGGGGCACCCCTTGAGTTGGCCTACGATCGTTTGGTGTGGGCCACCGGCAGTCGGCTTTCCGTGCCTGCGGTGCCGGGCTTTGCCGAATACGGTTTCAACGTCGATACGCTGGAAAGCGCACAGCGCTTGGGCGCTCATATCAAAGCGCTGGCGGCCAAACCTTCGACGCCTGCGCGCAACACCGCCGTGGTGGTGGGCGCGGGGCTGACCGGGCTGGAGAGCGCGGCGGAGATGCCGCAGCGGCTGCGGGATGCGCTGGGCAAAGACGAGAACGTGCGCGTGGTGATCGTCGATACCGCGCCGGAAGTAGGCGCGGGGATGGGGGCAGAGCCGGGGGCGGTGATACGCCAGGCGTTGGTGGAGTGCGGCGTGGAAGCGCGGGCCGGCCTGCGCGTCTCGGCCATCGACGCTGAGGGAGTGATGCTGTCGAACGGTGAGCGTATCGCTGCCAACACGGTGATCCTGGCGGCGGGCGTGCGGGCGCATCCGCTGACCGAGCAGATCCCTGGCGAGCGCGACGGCAGCGGCCGGGTGATCGGTGATGCCTTCCTGCGCGCGCCGGCGGCGGCGGGCATTTTCGTGACCGGCGATACGGTGAAGGCGGCGACCGACGATCTCGGTAATCACAACCTGATGACCTGCCAGCATGCGATGAGCCTTGGCCGCGTGGCCGGCCACAATGCGGCGGCGGAGCTGGCGGGGTTGCCGACGCATCCGTACAGCCAGCCGAAGTATGTGACCTGCCTGGATTTGGGGCCCTGGGGCGCGCTCTATACCGAAGGCTGGCAGCGCCAGGTGCGCTTTACCCGCCAGGAAGGCAAAAAGATTAAGCAGGAGATCAACACGCAGTGGATTTATCCGCCGGCGGCGGATCGCGAGGCGCTGTTCGCCATCGCCAATCCGGATTTCGTGATTGTGCCTTAAGATCGTCAAAACGGGAGCGGCAACGTTCCCGTCGTCATTTTCCCAACGGCAGGAACGAACGCTCCGGCACCACGGTTTTCATCACCAGCGTGGAGCTCAGGCGCTGCACGCCCGGCAGGGCGGAGAGCTTCTCGTCGTAAAGCTGCTGGAAAGCGGGCAGATCGCGGGCGATAACGTGCAGCAGATAGTCGGGATCGCCAAACAACCGCTGTGCCTGCACCACCTGCGGAATGTCCACCATGGCGTTTTCGAAGGTTTCAACGGCGCGGCGATCGCCTTCGCGCATGGTGACGAACACCAGGGCGGAAAAGTTATAGCCCAGGCTGCCGGGATCGAGCTGGGCGCGGTAACCCCTGATCACCCCGGACTCCTCTAATGCCCGCACCCGGCGGTGACAGGGGGACACGCTCAAACCGATCCGCTCGGCCAGCTCGGTCACCGACAACCGGCCGTCGGCCTGCAGTTCAGCAAGAATTTTGCGATCAATCTTATCCATTTGGAAAAATTTCCCCGTTTATGCCGATTTCAGGCAAGTAATTGAAAGCACATTTTAACGCCTTGAGGATATTCTTGCCATCTGTTGAACGGTTTTGACGGCCGCCGCGGCAGGCGGAGGCCGTTCTTCTTCCACGAGGAAAGCGCAATGGTTCTCTGTTCGGTGTGGCGCGGTGCGTTTGAGAGGGCGCCGGCATGACGCTCGCTCTGTTCGCCGCGTTTTGGGCGGTGTCGATTCTGTTGGTGATCACGCCGGGTATGGATTGGGCCTATGTGATCTCGGCGGGTATTCGCGGCCGGGTGGTGGTGCCCGCCGTCGCCGGTTTGCTGTTTGGCCATTTGTTGATGATTGCGATCGTGGTGGCGGGCGTCGGCGCACTGCTGGTCGGCAACCCGCTGGCGCTGACGGCGCTCACCCTGTTGGGGGCGGCTTACCTCTTGTGGATCGGTTTCAACATGCTGTTGCACCCGCCGGTGCCCGGCGCCGGTGAAGATCAGCGTTCCGATTCCTGGCTGCGCTGGGCCGGCAAAGGCGTGTGCGTCAGCGGACTGAACCCCAAGGTGTTTCTGTTGTTTCTGGCGCTGCTGCCACAATTTACCGACGCCCGGGCCGAATGGTCGGTGCCGATGCAGATGCTGGCGTTGGGCGTCGTGCATTTGATCAGCTGCGGCCTGGTGTATCTGCTGGTGGGGTTTGGTTCGCAGTCGGTGCTGCGCACGCGTCCGCAGGCCGCGAAGGTGGTGGGGCGCATCTCCGGCGCGGCGATGATCGTCATCGCCCTCGGGTTGCTGGCCGAGCAGGCGCTGAAATAGCATTACCGTCGGTAGATGTCCGGCCGGGCGATCTGCCAGACAAAGTCGGGGCGGTTGATGGCCGAATAGCCCACTTTCTCATAGAGCCAGGGGGCGGTGCTGGTGACCAGCATGACTCGCCTCAGCGTCGCCATCAGCGGATGGGCCTGGCAGCATTCCGCCAGCCACAGACCCAGCCCGCTTTTTTGATGCGTCTCCAGCACGTACACGTCGCACAGATAGCCGAAAGTGGCGTAATCGGTGACCAGCCGGGCGAAACCGATCTGCCTGGTCTCGTGATACAAACCGAAACACAAGCTGTGGGTGAGGGACTGGCGGACGGTTTCTTTATCGATTCCCTCCGCCCATGAGGAACGGGTCAGAAAAGCGTGAATGGCATCGAGATCCAGCAGGGCGGGATCGGTGCTGACGAGATAGTCCGCACGCTGCCAGACAAGTGGGGAAGGTATGGTCATGCTATTCCTTTTCTTTTCGTTAACGCATCGCTACTGGCGGCGGACCAAACCGGTGATCAAATCCAGCGCGTCGTCCGCCGCCGCGATTTCGCTTTCGCTGAGCGCCTGCCGTTCGATGAAGCTCTCGATGGCTTCCAGCAGGGAGAATATGCTGATTTCATCTCCTATCTTGACGACTTCACAAACGCCACGCCCGATCGCCAGACAGATGGCTTCATCAAATTCACACGGTTTGCTGTTCATTTTTCCCCCTACGGCATTTGGGATTATATCGGCCATGCTACCGGTTTTTTCCCGGTGGCTGTCTGACGAAAATCCCATTTTTTCGTTGATGCTGACGGGCGCACGATCGCGGGCATTGGCGAAATTCTGATTTCCTCACCGCGGCCAAATTTCCCTTGTGACCACCGTGCCGGCGCGGTATTGTCGCCAAATGACGACAATACCGCCTCATTGTCCGCATAAAAAATTCATGACGTTATCATCCCTTCATCCCGCTGCCGTGCGGGATTTTTTTATGAGGTTTATCTCAAAGTGCGGATAACCTCGACGCGATCGCTTGCCATGTTCTGGGAATAATCCTAGCTTGAAATAGTCATTTAGGGTTAGCAATCCCTCATGACCTCCTTGTAACACTTGATGCACCAGAACGTTTTCTCCCCCGCTTAGGCGGGGGTTTTTAATGACGTGCATCGGAAAAGGCCGTGAACGTAGAACCGACAGAGTTCGTGACGATAACCAGTTTAAGCATCAGGGGACGGGACAATGAAAAATGATCTGGCGGCGGCGATCGCGATTGGCTGTGTGTTGTTGTTCGCATTGGCGGTCGGTTCGCCCCTTTCTATCGCTACTTCGCTGTAATCTTCCGCGGCCCCGTTCGGGGCCGCCCATCGAGCCAGTCGCCGCGTCTGCGGACTTTTGCGTCGATCGCCTGCCCGCGCGATAAAATCAGCCAAATCGCTGTTGATGTATGGCGAACTTTGAGTACTCTGAGTGCTTTGCACATCCCGCGTGCGCCCGTTCTATCTATGCTTTAATCAGGCCCATCACAGGAATCGCCATGCCCGCCCGCCAAATCTCAAGGAGCCCGCTCTGATGCTGGAGATGTTATTACAGTGGTACCGCCGCCGCTTCACCGATCCTCAGGCCATCGCGCTGCTGGTGATCCTGGTTGTCGGGTTCCTTATTCTCTATTTTTTGCACGGCATTCTGACCCCGTTGCTGGTTGCCATCGTGCTGGCGTATCTGCTCGAGTGGCCGACCGCGCGCCTGCAGCGCATCGGCTGTTCGCGCACCTGGGCGGCGAGCATCATGCTGCTGGTGTTCGCGGGCGTCGCCATGCTGCTGGTGTTCGTCGTCGCGCCGACCGCCTGGCAGCAGGGCATCAATCTGATGAGCGATCTGCCGGGCATGCTCAATCAGTTCTATAACTTCGCCGCGACACTGCCGAAGCGTTATCCGGCGCTGGTGGATGCCGGCATCATCGACATGATGGCGGAAAACCTGCGCAGCCGGTTGTCCGGCATGGGCGAATCGGTGGTGAAATTCTCGCTGGCGTCGCTGGTCGGCCTGCTGACGTTGGCTATCTATCTGATCCTGGTGCCGATGATGATGTTCTTCCTGCTGAAGGACAAAGAACAGCTGCTGAACGCGGTGCGCCGCGTGCTGCCGCGCAATCGCGGCCTGGCGGGGCAGGTCTGGAACGAGATGAATCAGCAGATCACCAACTACATTCGCGGCAAAGTGCTGGAGATGGTGATTGTCGGCGTGGCGACTTACCTGGTGTTTGCCATGCTGGATATGCGCTACTCGCTGCTGCTGGCGGTGCTGGTGGGGTTCTCGGTGCTGATCCCCTACATCGGCGCGGTGCTGGTCACCATACCGGTGGTGGTGGTGGCGCTGTTCCAGTGGGGCGTCGGCGCCGATTTCTGGACGCTGATCGTCGCCTATCTGGTGGTGCAGGGGCTGGACGGCAACCTGTTGGTGCCCATTTTGTTCTCCGAAGCGGTCAACCTGCATCCGCTGGTGATTATCCTGTCGGTGATCGTGTTCGGCGGGATGTGGGGCTTTTGGGGCGTATTTTTTGCCATACCGCTGGCGACGCTGGTGAAGGCGGTGATCCATGCCTGGCCGGATGAACTGCGGGTCGAGGTGGAAGACAAGGCTGACTGACAGGGAAGAAACGAAGCGCAGCAGGCCGCTGCGCTTCGTGAGAATTACTGTTGCAGGTAGTTCAGAACGATGTCGTGGTGATTGGTGGTTTTGAAATCATCAAACACTTTTTCAATCTTGCCGTTGGCATCGATCAGGAAGCTGATGCGGTGAATGCCGTCGTAGGTCTTGCCCATGAAGGTTTTCTCGCCCCACACGCCAAACTGTTGTGACACCTGATGATCTTCATCAGACAACAGCGTGAAGTTGAGCAGCTCCTTTTCGGCGAAGCGCGACAGTTTTTCCGGTTTGTCGGTGCTGATGCCCAGCACTTCGACGCCGACCTTTTTTAATTCGTCCATGTTGTCCCGCAGGCCGCAGGCTTGCACGGTGCAGCCCGGCGTCATCGCCTTCGGATAGAAATAGACCAATACTCGCTGTCCCTGGAAGTCGGCCAAATTAATTTCCTCACCGTCCTGGTCAGGCAAACTAAATTTCGGCGCTGTGTCACCGGCTTTCAATGGGCTCATCACTACTCTCCATCTTTCTCGTCATGCTGTGGATAGTTCACCACGCTAATACTGCCTTGCGCGTTCAATTCTGTACATAGGCGATGGAAGGCTTGCTCAATATTTGAGGCGTCCCGATCGCCGGAGCTGTGGGCGGTAATTTGGATATACAGCTGCGGCGGCAGGTCGCCGTCCGCCGGCTGTGTGCGCGAGACCAGTTCGGCGATATTCATCTGGCTGGAGTCGAACAAATCGGTAAAGCGTTCGATGATGTGCGGCGAGTCCTTCACTTCCACCTGCACCCACACCGTGGCCGGCATCGGCGGCCTTTCGTGCGAGTTTGTGCGCTTCATCACGATCAGCAGATCCAGCTCCGCGCCTTTTTGCGGCAGGGTGGATTCGATCAGGGTGATGGCGTTCCAACTGCCGGACAGCAGCATGATGAACGTGAACTCCTCTCCCAGCATGGCCAGACGGCTATCTTCGATATTGCATCCGCAACTGCTGACGTGGCGGGTGATGGTATTGACGATTCCGGGGCGGTCGGCGCCGAGCGCGGTAATCACGAGATAGTGTTCGTCTGACTGAGGCAAAATAGCGCTTCCTGTCGTGCTTAATGGGGTTACCATGGTAAACATAAAAAAAACCGCCTGCCAAGCGCTTACAACGCGGTTGTGCGCTTGCTTTTGGATAGGCAGCAAAAGTACCATGAGTGACTTGTTTGTGGAGGGGACGGCCAATGTTTACGGGAAGTATTGTTGCACTGGTTACGCCGATGGACGACAAAGGTGCTGTCGATCGCGCGAGCCTGAAAAAATTGATCGATTATCATGTAGCCAGTGGCACCGCGGCGATCGTTTCCGTAGGGACCACCGGCGAGTCCGCAACGCTTGCCCATGACGAGCACGTTGACGTGGTGCTGCAGACGCTGGAGTTGGCCGACGGCCGCATTCCGGTGATCGCCGGCACCGGCGCCAACGCCACCGCCGAAGCCATCGCGCTCACCACCCGCTTCGCCAACACCGGCGTGGTGGGCTGCCTGACGGTAACGCCGTACTACAATAAGCCGACGCAGGAAGGGCTGTATCAGCACTTCAAGGCGATCGCCGAGAGCACCGAACTGCCGCAGATCCTGTATAACGTGCCTTCGCGCACCGGCTGCGACATGCTGCCGCCGACCATCGCTCGGCTGGCGAAAATCAAGAATATTGTTGCTGTAAAAGAAGCGACGGGGAACTTAAGTCGCGTTAGTCAGATCCAAGTGCTGGTTGACGATGAAGATTTCATTTTGCTGAGCGGCGACGACGCCAGCGGGCTGGACTTCATGCAACTGGGCGGCAAAGGGGTGATTTCCGTGACGGCCAACGTGGCCGCGCGCGAGATGGCGCAACTTTGCGCGCTGGCGGCGCAGGGCAAATTTGCCGAAGCGCGCCGCTTAAATCAGCGCTTGATGCCGTTGCATCAGGATCTATTTGTAGAAGCAAACCCAATTCCGGTGAAGTGGGCCTGTAAGGCGTTGGGATTGATGGCAACCGATACGCTGCGTCTGCCGATGACGCCGTTGAGCGAAGCCGCCCGCCCGGTGGTGGAGCGCGCGCTGAAAAGCGTCGGTTTGCTGTAACTCTAAGGGAAATTTGATGGCTTATTCATTGCAAAAGTCGACGGTAGCAAAAGTAGTGGGCATCTCATTGGTGATGATGCTGGCAGCCTGCAGCAGCGATCAGCGCTACAAGCGCCAGGTCAGCGGCGACGAGGCCTACCTCGACGCGGCTCCGCTCAAGGCGCTGAACGCGCCGTCCGGCATGATCCTGCCGGTGCAGAGCGGCAACTATGACGTGCCGGCCACAACGGTGCAAGGCAACGTCGGCAAGCAGCTGGACATTCGTCCGCCGGTGCAGCCGTTGGCGCTGCTGAGCGGTTCACGCGCGCAATACGCCGGCGACAGCGGCACGCTGCTGCTGGAAAACAGCCCGCAGAACCAGAACCTGTGGTCGCGCGTGGTCAGCCTGCTGCAGGCGAAGAACATCGCGATCGCTTCCCGTCAGGACGCCGGTCAGACCCTGACCACCGACTGGGTGAAGTGGAACCGTCTGGACGAAGACAACCAGTACGAAGGCCGTTATCAGATCAGCGTGCAGCAGCAGGGCTATCAGCAGGCGCTGGTGGTGAAAAGCGTTGGCCTGCAGCAGCAGGGCAAGACCGAACAGGTGACCGATCAGTCTGAGATCCAGCGCTACAACGGCATGATGATCAACACCCTGATCGAAGGCCTGGACAAGCAGGATAACCTGGCGAGCTCCCAGACGGCCAGCCGCTTCGGCGCGCTGGACGTGCAGAGCGGTGCCGATGATACCGGCCTGCCGATGCTGGTGGTGCGCGGCCCGTACACCGTCGTGTGGGATCGCCTGCCGCCGGCGCTCGAAAAACTGGGGATGAAAGTGGGTGACCGCAGCCGTCCGCAGGGTACCGTCGCCGTGACCTACAAGTCCCTGAGCAGCAGCGATTGGGATGCGTTGGGCGTCAAGGATCCTGAACTGACGGAAGGCGATTACAAACTGCAGGTCGGCGATCTCAACAACCGCACCAGCCTGCAATTCATCGATCCGAAAGGCAAACCGCTCACCCAGTCGAAAAACGACGCACTGGTGGCGGCATTCCAGTCAGCCTTCAGCAAAACCAGCGTTAACTAATCAAAAAGGGGCTTCGGCCCCTTTTTGTTTTGTCTATACGGTATCGTTTGCGTCGCAGGTTTGGCACAATAGTGTCCGGCACGCCAAAGAATTCATTAGGTCAATTCTATACCCCCTAATTTCGGGCCGCGCTCGGGAGACAACGGGGATACATCACTGGAGTAAGTAAGATGCAAAAGCTAGCTGAGCTGTATCGCGGAAAGGCAAAAACCGTTTACACCACCGAGAATCCCGATCTGTTGGTGTTGGAGTTCCGCAACGATACGTCAGCACTGGATGGTCAGCGCATTGAGCAGTTCGATCGCAAAGGCATGGTGAACAACAAGTTTAACCATTTCATCATGAGCAAGCTGGAAGAAGCCGGCATCCCGACCCAGATGGAGCGTCTGCTGTCCGACAACGAAGTGCTGGTGAAGAAATTGGACATGGTGCCGGTGGAATGCGTGATCCGCAACCGCGCCGCCGGTTCGCTGGTGAAGCGTCTGGGCATTGAAGAAGGCCTGGTGCTGAACCCGCCGCTGTTCGATCTGTTCCTGAAAAACGACGCCATGCACGATCCGATGGTGAACGAATCCTACTGCGAAACCTTTGGCTGGGTGAGCAAAGAGCATCTGGCGCGCATGCGCGAGCTGAGCTACCGCGCCAACGACGTGTTGACCCAGCTGTTCGACGACGCCGGCCTGATCCTGGTCGACTTCAAACTGGAGTTCGGTCTGTTCAACGGTGAAGTAGTGCTGGGCGATGAGTTCTCGCCGGACGGCAGCCGCCTGTGGGACAAAAACACCCTGGACAAGATGGACAAAGACCGTTTCCGTCAAAGCCTGGGCGGCCTGATCGAAGCCTACGAAGAAGTGGCGCGCCGCATCGGCGTGAAACTCGACTAAGCGTCGGCACAGCCATTCGGGGCGATCCGGCCGGATCGTCCCGCTATTCTGCGTTTTTCCAGAAAATTTCTACATTTCCTCCGCGGCAGACCATTTATAATGATGGATGTGAGATGACTAAAACCTATCCCACTCAGGCTTGAAGCTGCCTTTGCGCTTACGATCGCGGCGCAACTTCAACGAGCAGGGGAAATATCTGGAGTGTATTTATGCGTTGGCAAGGGCGTCGGGAAAGTGACAATGTTGAGGATCGTCGCGGGCAGTCTTCAGGTTTGGGCGGCGGTGGCGGCGGTTTCCGCGTGCCGGTGGGTGGCAAGGGCGGCATCGTCATTCTGGTGGTGGTGCTGGTGGCCGGTTATTACGGCATCGATCTGTCGCCGCTGTTGAACGGCGGTAACGTCGCACCGCAGGGTCAACAACAGAGCGCCAACATCAGTCCGAAAGACGATGAGCTGGCCAAATTCACCTCAGTGGTGCTGGCTTCGACCGAGGATAACTGGAAAGAGATTTTCCAGCGCATGGGCAAAACCTATCAACCGCCGAAGCTGGTGATGTATCGTGGCGTAACGCGCACCAGCTGCGGCACCGGTCAGGCGGCGATGGGGCCGTTCTACTGCCCGGGCGACAGAACGGTGTATATCGATCTGTCTTTCTATCAGGACATGAAGACCAAGCTGGGCGCCGGCGGTGATTTCGCTCAGGCCTATGTGGTGGCGCACGAAGTCGGCCACCACGTGCAGAACCTGCTGGGCATCGAGCCGAAGGTGCGCCAGATGCAGCAAGGCGCCAGCCAGGCGGAAGTGAACCGCCTGTCGGTGAAAATGGAGCTGCAGGCGGACTGCTTCGCCGGCGTGTGGGGCAAATACGCCGAGAAGCAGCAGATGTTGGAAGAGGGCGACCTGCAGGCGGCGCTGAATGCCGCGCAGGCGATTGGCGACGACCGGTTGCAGCAGCAGAGCCAGGGCCGCGTTGTGCCGGACAGTTTCACCCACGGCACTTCGCAGCAGCGCTACACCTGGTTTAAACAGGGCTTCGACAGCGGCGATCCCAATACCTGCAACACCTTTGCATCCCGTTAACGCCTCAAGTGCCGGAGCCTGACTCCGGCATTTTTTTCGGATTGAGATACAGCCTTATGCTACAGGCAGCGCAACAACTCATGCGGCGGCAGGGCATCCGGCGCCTGCTGGTGCTCAGCGGTGAACCCGAGTGGTGCCGCGAACAGGCGCAGCGGCTGGCGGCGACGCTGCCGGGCGACTGGCCGTGGGTGGGGGAAAACCCGCCGCCCGGCCTGACGGCTTTGCCGAGCCGCGCGGTGCGCCAATTGCTGGGGCAGGAGCGGCTGCACGCGGTGTTCGATGCCGGTCACTCGCTGGACGTGGAGGCGTTGGCGGCGCTGTGCGGCGCATTGCGCGCAGGCAGCTGGCTGCTGCTGTTGACGCCGCCCTGGCGGCAATGGCCTCAGTTGCCGGACGGCGACAGCCTGCGCTGGAGCGATTGTCCGCAGCCGATCACCACGCCGCATTTCATTCATCATCTGCAGCAGCATTTGGCCGACGACAGCGAAGTGACTGTCTGGCGGCAGGATGAGCCCCTGACGCTGGCCGCGCTGCCGGCGCGTGAGGGTTGGCAGCCGCCGGATGGCGGGCCGACCGAGGAACAACAGGCGATCTTGACGGCGCTGCTGCAGGCCGAGTCCGGCGTGTGGGTGCTGACCGCCGCCCGCGGCCGCGGCAAATCGACGCTGGCTGGCATGCTGATGGCGCAGTCGCCGCTGACCTGCTGGATCACCGGGCCGAGCCGCGCCGCCACAGAGGTGGCCGGGGAATGGGCGCAGGGGCGCGCACAGTTTTGGGCGCCCGATGCCTTGCTGGCGCAGTGCCGGGAGGGGGACGTCAGTGACGTGGGCTGGCTGCTGGTGGATGAAGCGGCGGCGATCCCCGCGCCGCTGTTGCAACAGCTGATCGGCTATTTCCCGCGCGTGTTGCTGACCACCACGGTGCAGGGCTATGAAGGCACCGGCCGCGGTTTTCTGCTGAAGTTTTGCGCCGGGCTGCCGTCCTATCAGGCGTTGAGTCTGCAACAGCCGATGCGCTGGGCGCAGGGCGATGCGTTGGAACGGGTCACGGACAATGCGCTGTTGTTCAACGAGCTGCCCGCCTGGCCGGTGGATGGCCAGGCGATCGATTACAGCCAGGCGGAGCAGCGTGAACTGTGCGCCGATCCGCAGCGGCTGGCGCGTTTCTATGCTCTGCTGAGCAGCGCGCATTACCGCACCTCGCCGCTGGACTTACGCCGGCTGATGGACGCGCCCGGCATGCATTTCGGGCTGGCGCAGGCCGGACAGGAGGTGGTCGGTGCCGTGTGGCTGGCGGACGAAGGCGGGTTGAGCGCCGAGTTGGCGCACGACGTGTGGGCCGGCCGCCGCCGGCCGCGCGGCAACCTGGTGGCGCAGTCGCTGGCGGCGCATGGCGGCCAGTGGTGGGCGCCGACGCTGCGGTCACGGCGCATTACCCGCATCGCGACGCTGCCGACGCTGCGGCGGCAGGGTATCGCGCGTCAGCTGGTCGAGCGGCAACGTCGTCAGGCGCAAGGGCTGGATTTCCTGTCGGTCAGCTTCGGCTATACCGAGCCGCTGTGGCGCTTTTGGCAATCCTGCGGTTTCGAGCTGGTGCGCATCGGCAGCAAGCCGGAGGCCAGCAGCGGCTGCTATACCGCGATGGCGATCTTGCCCCTGAGCGAGCAAGGGGAGGCGCTGCGGCACGCGGCGCACAAGCACCTGGCGCGCGACTGGCCCTGGCTTCGGCAGCGCATCGAACTCGTGCTGGCGATCCCGGGCGATGACGGCGACACGTCGCTCGGCGAAGAGGACTGGCGCGAACTGGCCGGGTTCGCTTTCGCCCATCGGCCGCTGGAGGCCAGCCTGGGGGCATTGCAGCGTTTGCTGTTGGCCAGCAGTCTGCCTCTGCCCGCGCTGCGCGGCCATCTGCAACGGCGGCAATCCCCGGCGGCCTGCGTGGAGCAGGCGGGCGTAAGCGGCCAGAAAGCCTTGCTGCGCCACTGGCGGCACGAAACGGCGCAGGCGCTGGAACAGTTGAATGCGCAACACTGCCGCTATTGGCGCGACTGGGCGCAGTCGTTGCAATAAATTGAATAACTCGCTCAATAAAACCCGATTTTCCCGATTTCTCAACGGCGTATAGTCACTGTCAGCGGTGCGGCGGCGACTGTCGCCGCACCAGGTTTGGTTACTATTAAGGAGTCATCGATGAAACATGAGCATTTCGTTGTCCAAAGCCCGGCGACCCCGGCGGCGCAGCTGATCTTGCTGTTTCACGGTGTCGGCGATAACCCGGTGGCAATGGGGGAGATCGGCAGTTACTTCGCCAAAGACTTTCCTCAGGCCCAGGTGGTGAGCATCGGTGGCCCCGAAGCGTTTGGCAACGGCGCCGGGCGCCAGTGGTTTTCGGTGCAGGACGTGACCGAAGAGAACCGCGCGGCCCGCATCGCAGACGTGATGCCGCAGTTTGTGGCCGTGGTGCGTCATTGGCAGCAGCTGAGCGGCGTGGGCTATGCCGGCACTGCTCTGGTGGGGTTCTCGCAGGGGGCGATCATGGCGCTTGAGGCGTTAAAAGCGGAAACCCGGCTGGCCGGGCGCGTGGTCGCGTTCAGCGGGCGTTTCGCGCAACTGCCTGAGCAGGCTTTCGGCGACAGCGTGGTGCATTTGATCCACGGTGAAGAGGACGCGGTGATCGCGGTGCAACATGCTCATGCGGCGGCAGAAGCGTTACGGGCCGGCGGCGCCGATTTCACGCTGGACGTGGAGGAAAACGTCGGACATGCGATCAACCAGGGCATGATGAACGCCGCGCTGGAAAGGCTGCATTATTACGTGCCTCAGCGCTACTGGGACGAGGCATTGTCCGGCAAGCGCGGCGAGCTGATCGCCTTTCGCTAAAAATTCAGGGCGCCGATGAGCGCCCTGATGTCATTTCTTTTTCGGCCAGTCGTCTTCGTCATCCCACTGGGCGTTGTTGTCGCGGTGCGGCGGTATCTCCGGCTTGTTGGCCAGATAGCTTTTCACGTCGACGCGGCGCAGTTCCTTGATACCGCTGACGACCATCCCCACCAGAACCAGCAGAATAATCCACCAGTAATCAGCTAACCATTGCATAGCTACTCCTTTCCTTCACTGCGTATAAAACGCGAAAAAATCGAGGGCAGATGGCGTTCGAGCCATTCGACACCGGCGACCTCCTTGTCTTGCCAG
Source organism: Serratia sp. CY76391 (assembly GCF_052166695.1). Lineage (NCBI taxonomy): Bacteria > Pseudomonadati > Pseudomonadota > Gammaproteobacteria > Enterobacterales > Yersiniaceae > Serratia > Serratia sp. CY76391. The sequence continues at coordinate 12,659 of NZ_JBJNOJ010000010.1, read as the reverse complement.
GCCGCCAGCAACAGCGCCGGGGTCAGCAAATGTTCAGCCTCTTGCGCCAGCGGCCGGTAGCTCAGATGCCACGGCTCCACCGCCACGCCGCCGCTGTCTTCGGTAAAGGGGCGATAGAAACCGAACTCGGCCATATGCGCCGTCAGCCACTGGTTGAGTGGCGCAAAGTAACCGCCTTCTTCATATTCCCACGGCTCCAGCTGCAGCTTTTGCCCTTCCGGCAACAGCGACGGATCGTACACGTCCAAATCGCTGCCCCAGTGATGGCGGCTGGCGCCAGGCAGGGCTGACCAGCGCAGGATCGCCTCACAGCGCTCGGCGGCGGACAGCGGCGCGACGTCGATCGGTTGACTGTCCTTATCTAATACTGGCCGCTGGCCGCAGAATTTGCCATTCCAAATCGCCAACTGGCGGTCGAAGTCGCGGAAGGTGCTGGCGGGCTGGAGATCGAATCCGGCTTCACGCGCGGCCTGCTGCATCGTCAGGAAGGCATTGACCGCCTGCGGCTGCAGCCGATGGTTGCCGCTCAGCGGCGCCAGGTGTTCGGTCGAACGGCCGGTGAGCATTTCTGCGGTGATCATGCGACCAATTGCTCCATGATGCGTTGATACATGCGGCTCAGCAGCTGCAGATCCGCGGCGTTGACACATTCGTTGACCTTGTGGATGGTGGCGTTGACCGGCCCCAGTTCCACCACCTGCGCGCCCATCTGCGCGATGAAGCGGCCGTCGGAGGTGCCGCCGGTGGTCAGCAGCTGCGGCGTCAATTCAGAATAGTGCTCGACGGCGTTGACCACCGCATCCACCAGCGCGCCGCGCGAGGTGAGGAACGGTTGACCGGATAGCCGCCATTCGATGCTGTAATTCAACTGGTGGCGTTCCAGCAGCTCTTCCACGCGCTGCTTGATCATCGCGTCGGTGAGTTCGGTGCTGAACCGGAAGTTGAACTGCACGTAGAGATCGCCCGGGATCACGTTGTTGCTGCCGGTGCCGGCCTGCACGTTGGCGATCTGCATGCTGGTCGGCGGGAAGAACTCGTTGCCGCGATCCCATTCGATCGCCACCAGTTCATTCAGCGCCGGCATGGCGCGGTGCACCGGGTTGTCTGCCAGATGCGGATAGGCGACGTGCCCCTGTACGCCGTGGATATGCAGGTTGGCGGTGATGGAGCCGCGACGGCCGTTTTTCACCACGTCGCCGACGCGTTCGGTGCTGGACGGCTCGCCGACCAGGCAGTAATCCAGCCGCTCGTTGCGCGCCATCAGCGCTTCGACCACTTTAACCGTGCCGTGGGTGGCGCTGGCTTCTTCATCCGAAGTGATCAGAAATGCCAGGCGGCCCCGGTGATTCGGGTTGGCGGCGACAAAGCGTTCCGCGGCCACCACCATCGCGGCCAACGAGCCCTTCATGTCCGCCGCGCCGCGGCCATACAGCATGCCGTCGCGGATTGCCGGTTCAAACGGCGGGTTGTCCCAGCGTTTTTCATCGCCGGTCGGCACCACGTCGGTGTGCCCGGCAAACGCCAGAGTTTGCCCTTCGCCGCGCCAGGCCCAGAAGTTTTGGGTGTCTTCGAAGTCCATGGCTTCGACGGTGAAGCCGATCGCCTGCAAACGGTCGATCATCAGCTGCTGGCAGCCTTCGTCATTCGGGCTGAGGGAAGGGCGCTTGATCAACTGCTGGGCCAGTTCGATAACCGGGCAAGTCATACGGCAACCTCGGCGATAAATTGTTGGTAAGCGTCGGCGTTGAAACCGAGCAGAGCGTGGCCGTTGCCGTCGTCCAGCAGCGGACGTTTAATGATTGCCGGCTGCGCCAGCATCAGCGCGATGGCGGCGTCGGCGTTATCACAGGCGTTGCGCTGCGCTTCATCCAGCTTGCGCCAGGTGGTGCCGCGGGTATTGAGCAGCGGCTCCCAACCCAGTTGCGCGACGAAACCGCGCAGTTGCTGTTCGGTCAGGCCGTCGGCGCGGTAGTCGTGAAAATGATAGGCTATGCCCTGATCTTCCAGCCAGCGGCGGGCTTTTTTGATGGTGTCGCAGTTTTTGATGCCGTACATCGTCAGCGTTGTCTGTTGCGGTTTATTTGCCATGGCGTAAAGCTACCTGTCTCGTCGAGTCGATACTGAGCGGCGGGCGCGGTCTTAGGCCTTCTCGCCGCCCGGCGATAGCAGAGATAATGCCAGTAAAGCGGCGGCGAGATCCAGACAACGATGCGCGCGAGAGACGATTGGGCGCCAGGGAGAGAGGTTGGCAAATTGATGAAACGGCGATCTTCGCCGGCGGGGCTGTTAAAAGACGCCGGCGAACGCGTTCTGCCGCCAATGCGGCGCGGGGGAGAGAGAACTAATCTTTATTGATTCTTATGTTTAAACGCTCGGTCAAACACCGTACGCGGGTAATATGCAACAGCGGTTTTATCCTGCTGGTGCCGAGTTTTTTCATGATTCGTGATTTGTAATGATTGGCGGTTTTATTTCTGATATTCATGGCATTGCTGATGTCGGCCAGCGATTTTCCCGTCGACCACTCCGAGAGAAAATGCGATTCGCGCTGAGAGAGTTGCGGCGGCTCGGTATAGTGACTGTAACGCTTATATAAGTCGCCGATCAGATGGCTGAAGCGGCTCAATGATATAAGGTTTGATAATATAATGGTCTTATTGTCGACAATCACCATCTCATGCAGACAGTCGGTGATAATGATTATTTTGTAGGTATTGGGGTTGGCATATTCATCGCGGTAACGCGCTTCAAAGTTGGCGATGGTGACATCGATAAAGCAGACCCTTCTGCGGCTAAAGCCGGCCGCCGCGCGTTTTTCCGCCCAGGTTTGGTTAATGAGTTGTCGGATGCCGACGGTGGTATAAGCACACGCGCTGAAAATATCAATTTCCATTTTATTATAATCCTTTACTTTTTATTTCCCGGTGAGGATGGCTATCTTAAAACATAAAAAAAGAAACAATCTAAATAATTTCACATTGAACTTATTGGGCGCCGCAGGGAAAGAACGCTATCCTGCGGTGGACAATCAGGAAAGCCCCATATACTAGCATGATTTATAAAGAGTAAATTTGGTTTTTAATCGAGCTGCCCAGTGAAGAAAGAGGGATAGAATAGAAATCCTCTATTAATACTCCGGTTATTAAAAGGAATTAACATAGAAAATGGCTATCAAAATAAAATATTCGATCGTTAATATCGATCTCTTTTGTGAGGAAGAGGATGCTAATGAATTAATAATTAAGATATTTCTTGCTTTTTAGCGAGGGGCGTCGCTTATTTTTAACGCAGTTTAAAGAGTGTGCTGGGACAATCTCATGGCGCGCGCCAAATTAATGGCAAAGATAAATCTTAATCAAAAAAATGCGATGTTTTAAGCTGCGTGCGTTGTGCAAGTGGGGAGGATTTATACGGGGGAACGGCATGAAAGAATGCCGGATCGAAATTTCCGATAAGATCACGTCGGAAATAGCGTCTTGTCTTGTGGACGGATTGGATCGCGTTAACGATGAATATATCGGCTACGACAATCGTCGGCCGTGGTGAAAGATCCTGACAGCGGCAGCAATTCTGCGGGGCATTTGCCGCCGTATTTTTATCAGCCGAACGTTGTAATGCGCGATTAACGCACGTAGCCCCCCCGTTGCAAACGCTGCAGAGCATCCCCTTCTGCGAACACCATGCCGGTGGTCAAATCGTGAAAGCCGTACTTTTTATAGAAGGCGAGCTTTTCCGGCACGGAATAGATGAAAATCTTGCCGAGCGGCGCCAGATCTTGCATCACCCGATCCATCAACCTGCGCCCCAGCCCTTGTCCCTGAAAGCGCGGATCGATTGCCACGTCCGCCAGGTAGGCGACCGATGTCAGATCGCTGATGGCATGTGCAGTGGCGATCAACTCGTCGCCGATAAACCCCCAATAGCAAAACTGGCTGTGTTGGTAAACGCGCCGCAAGGTGTGCGGATCGCGCTTGCCCAGCCCGGCGGCCTCCAGCAATTCACACAGCCGCTGCCAGTCGATGGCGCGGCGGCTCGGGTCGGTGATAATTTCCATCGTTTTCCTCTAACCGATAAGACTGAGATCGGCGGCATAGTGCCGAATGGCGCGTTGATAACCGAGGATGTCGGGGTCTGACGAGGTTTCCGCCAGCAGCAGCAACAGATCGGTCACGGCCCGTTTATTTTCACCCAGGTTGTACAGCGCCATGGCGCGAAACAGCATCAGCTCGTTGGCCTGCGGGAACTCGGCCAGGCCGTCGTCGAAAGCCCGTAACGACGCCGAATATTCTCCCAGGGCGCGGTAGGTGCTGCCGAGACCCAGCCAGGCCTCGCGGCGTTGGGCGGGCGGCAAATCGCGAGCCAGCGCCGCGAGGTAACAGGGAATGGCCTGTTGCTCCAGGCCCTGTACGTCATACAGGCAGGCCAGCTGAAAGTGCAGCGTTGCCGCTTCCGGCTCCGCCGCCAGCTGCCGTAACGCCAGCGCAGTGGCTTCCTGATAGCGGCCCTGCGTTTTTAACTGCGAGAGAGACAAAGAGCTGGACATGATCGACACTCCGTTGGCGTATTCTTATACCTTTTACACGCTATCGTGGAGAAATTGATATCACAAGGGAATAGCTGCACTGAACATTGATCAGATAAATACGAAAATGTGCGCTAAGCCCGGTTTCCGAGCCCGGCATCGTTCCCGTTTTCCTTCACATGGTCAAAAAACAGGCGTAGAATCCGCTTCGTCAAATAATTGAGGTTGTAAAGTATTATGGTTGATCGTGAATTAGGAAACTGGAAAGACTTCATTGATGAGATGTTGGGCAACTGACACAGCGTTGAAGCAGATGGCAAGGTTGAGTCATTGGAAAGTCACTGAAACACCTTGGGAACGAGATTTTCGTTCGAAATAAAGCAGCATCGGTAACCCGACGCTGCTTTTTTATGCGCCGTCGGTCACTCGCCGGCGGCTGTTGTCGTGGTGGCCGGATGCGCTTTACCCGGGAAACGGCGGCGAACCAGCACAAAGAACAATGGCACGAAGAAAATTGCCAGCAGGGTGGCGGAAATCATGCCGCCCATTACCCCGGTGCCGACCGCATGCTGGCTGCCGGAACCGGCGCCGCTGCTGGTAGCCATCGGCAGCACGCCGAAGATGAACGCCAGCGAGGTCATCAGGATCGGCCGCAGGCGCATGCGGGACGCGTCGAGCGTTGCCGACATCAGATCCTGCCCTTTATGGTTCAGCTCATTGGCGAACTCGACGATCAGAATGGCGTTTTTCGCCGACAGCCCAATGATGGTCAATAGACCGACCTGGAAATAGACGTCGTTCTCCAGGCCGCGCAGCCAGGTGGCGGCGACCGCGCCGATCACCCCCAGCGGCACCACCAGCATCACCGAGAACGGTATCGACCAGCTCTCGTACAGCGCCGCCAGGCACAGGAACACCACCAGCAGCGAAATGGCGTACAGCGCCGGCGCCTGCGAGCCGGACAGCCGTTCCTGATAGGACATCGCCGTCCATTCCAGCCCGAAACCGGTCGGCAGTTGGCTGACCAGTTTTTCCATTTCCGCCATGGCGGTGCCGGTGCTGACGCCGTTGGCCGCCTCGCCGACGATCTCCAGCGCCGAACTGCCGTTATAGCGCTCCAGCCGCGGCGAACCGTACTCCCAGTGCGAGCTGGCGAAGGCCGAGAACGGCACCATGCCGCCCGCGCTGTTGCGCACATACCATTTGTTGATGTCATCAGGCAGCATGCGGAACGGCGCCGCGGCCTGCACGTAGACTTTTTTCACCCGCCCGCGGTCGACGAAGTCGTTGACGTAGGTCGAGCCCCAGGCGGTGGAGAGGGTATTGTTGATGTCGTCGATCGATACGCCCAGCGCCTGAGCCTTGCGCTGATCGATATCGATTTGCAGCTGCGGGCTGTCGTCAAGGCCGTTGTGGCGCACGCGCGACAGCAGCGGGTTTTGCGCCGCCAGCTGCAGCAGCTGATCGCGCGCCGCCATCAGTTTGGCGTGGCCGAGCCCGGCGTGGTCTTCCAACTCCATGTCGAAGCCGGAGGAGTTGCCGAGACCGGTGATCGCCGGCGGGCTGCTGGCGATCACCCGGGCTTCGTTAATCTTGTTGAATGCCAGCGTGGCGCGATCGATGATGTCGAACGAGCTGTTGGCGCCCGAGGTGCGCAGATCCCAGTCTTTCAGCCGCACGAACAGGCGCGCTACGTTTTGGCCGTTGCCGCCGGGCCCGGAGCCGATGATGGCGAACACCGACAAAACGTCCTGTTTCTCTTCGGTGAGGAAGTACCGCTCGACCTTTTCCACCACTTTGGAGGTTTGCTGCAGGGTCGAGCCCGCCGGCAACTGCACCTGTACGGTGAAGATGCCGCGGTCTTCCTGCGGCAGGAACGAGGTCGGCAGCTTGATGAACAGCAGCGCCATGCCGCCGAGCAACAGCAGATAAATCACCATGTAGCGGCCGCTGGCGTGCAGAATGCGCCCCACGCCGCGCTCATAGCGATCGGCATTGCGGTTGAACATGCGGTTGAACCAGCCGAAGAAGCCGCGCTTGCCGTGATGGTGCCCTTTGGCGATCGGTTTAAGCAGTGTCGCGCACAGGGCCGGGGTCAGGATCATCGCCACCAGCACCGACAGCACCATGGCGGAGACGATGGTGATGGAGAACTGGCGATAGATGGCGCCGGTGGTGCCGCCGAAGAACGCCATCGGCACGAACACCGCCGACAGCACAAGAGCGATGCCGACCAGCGCGCTCTGGATCTGCCCCATGGATTTGCGCGTGGCCTCTCGCGGCGGCAAGCCTTCCTCGCTCATCACGCGCTCGACGTTCTCCACCACCACGATGGCGTCGTCCACCAGCAGGCCGATCGCCAGCACCATGGCGAACATGGTGAGGGTGTTGATGCTGAAGCCGCAGGCGGAGAGGATGGCGAAGGTGCCCATCAGCACCACCGGCACGGCGATGGTGGGGATCAGCGTGGCGCGGAAGTTCTGCAGGAACAGATACATCACCAGGAACACCAGCAGGATGGCCTCCAGCAGCGTTTTCACCACGTCCTTGATCGAGGCTTTGACGAACGGGGTGGTTTCATAGGCTACTTTGGCCTCCAGCCCGTGTGGGAAGTATTGTGACAGCTCGGCGATCTTGTCCTTCACCAACTGGTCGGTCTGCAGTTCGTTGGCGCCGGAGGCCAGCTTGATGTTCATGCCGGCGGCCTGCATGCCGTTGTAGCGGCTGAGGTAGTTGTAGTTCTCGCCGCCCAACTCAACGGTGGCGACGTTGCCCAGCGTCACCAGCGAACCGTCCTGATTGACCCGCAGGGTGATCTGGCGGAACTGTTCCGGCGTCTGGAGCTGCGACTGGGCGTTGATGGTGGCGTTCAGTGCCTGTTTATCGACCGACGGCGTGCCGCCCAACTGGCCGACCGCCACCTGGGCGTTCTGGGATTGAATGGCCTTGACCACGTCCTGGGTCGTGAGCTGGTAGCTGTTGAGCTTGTTGGGATCGAGCCAGATGCGCATGGCGTATTGTGAGCCATACACGTCCATGCTGCCGACGCCGTTGATGCGGCTGAGCGGATCCTGCAAGTTGGAGACGATGTAATCGGCGATGTCCTGCTTGTCCATGCTGTTGTCGGTGGAGACGAACGCCACCATCATCAGCGTGGTGTCGCCGGATTTCGAGACCGTGACCCCCTGATTCTGCACCGCCTGCGGCAGACGTTTGATCGCCGCCTGCAGCTGGTTTTGCACCTGCTGCATCGCCTCGTTGGGATCGGTGCCGGCTTCGAACGTCAGCGTGACGGTCGCCTGGCCGGTATTGGTGCTCTGCGACGACATATACATCATGTTGTCGAGGCCGGTCATATTCTGTTCAATGATCTGCGTGACGGTGTTTTCCAGCGTTTGCGCCGAGGCGCCTGGGTAAGTTGCGCTGATGCGCACGTTCGGCGGCGCCAAATTCGGGTATTGTTCTACCGGTAAAGAAAAAATCGCCAATGCCCCGGTCAGGCAAAGAATAATTGCCAGCACCCAGGCGAAAATCGGGCGATCAATAAAAAAATTGGCCATGCAGCGCGAACCTCGTTATGACTTGTTCTATCTTTAAAACGCATCGGAAATATGCATTTCAGCGGCAGGGAAGGATTCCGGCGCTATTGCACTTTACTCGGGATAGTCGAGGAAAGCGTGGAGAAAAAAAGGAGATAGTGTAAATAACGGTAGCGGGAAACGGCGTGGGTGCCCCGGCGTTGGTAATTGTACGCTATTAAGACATTTTTATTACTATCAAAGGCCTTGCGCATTTCTTCGCCGCAGGGAGCCGAAAAATAAAAACTGGATCCACCTTACAGCAGGAGCTTGGCATGGGAATTAACCCGGTATTTGCCCGTCGGCTTTATTTATGCTGGCTGATCAGCCACAGTGAGCGGCCCAATGTGCCGCGGTTGATGGCGCTGACCGGCTGGCCGCGCCGCACGTTGCAGGATGTGCTGAAGGCGCTGCCCGGCATGGGCGTCGAGCTGCAGTTCGTGCAGCAGGGCGTGCGCAACAACGACGGTTTTTATCAGTTGGAAAGCTGGGGGCCGTTCAACAAGAGTTGGGTGCATCAGCACCATCAGGCGCTGCTCAGCGCCATCGAGTAAGCGGCCCCGGCGTATTGGCCGGGGCGGGGCGATCAGTGGCTTTTGTACTCCAGGTACATCACCGTCGCCGCCACGCGAGAACGCACGTCCAGCTTGCGCAGTATGTTGCGGATGTGCACCTTCACGGTTTCTTCAGAGATATGCAATTGCGCCGCCACCTGTTTGTTGGACAGGCCGCGCGCCACCTCTTGCAAGACGTCCAGTTCGCGTTCGGTCAAGGCGGTGAAGGGATCGCGCTGCTCGCTGCGCGCCAGCAAATAGTCGGCCATGGCGTCGCTGATCACGTTTTGCCCCTCGGCGGCGGCGCTGATGTGTTCCAGCAGCTGCTCCGGTTCACTGTCTTTCAGCAGATAGCCGTCGGCGCCGGCGTCGATCAGCGCATACAGATCGCTGCGCGCGTCGGAGACCGTCAGCACGATGATGCGTGCGTCCACGCCTTCGTCGCGCAGAGCCCGCAGCGTATCCAGCCCGGACATGCCCTTCATGTTCAGATCCAACAAGATCACGTCCGGCGCGTGCTGCAGCGCCAGCGCAACCGCCTCGCTGCCGTTGCCGGCCTCTGCCACCACGCCAAATCGCGCATCCAGTCCCAGCAGTTGTTTGATGCCGCGCCGCATCAACGGATGATCGTCAACGATCATGACTCGATATTGCTTCATCACCATGAAATATGCTCCCTGTAGCAAGTAAAGCCACTCAAACGCGCCCGGAGGCGTGCTTCACAGTGGGACTGTCTCTTCAAAAATAGCGGCATTCTGCACCGCAAACCTCTCCGGGCGGCCTTCTGCCCGGCGGCAACCGTAACGCAGAGTGAACAGCCGCAAGGTCAGGGCGAGAATGTCAGGCAGACCGCCGTGCCGCCGCGGCTTCTGCGCCGGATGCGCAGCGTTCCTCCCAGTCGCGCCGCGCGTTCGCTCATGATGGTCAAGCCGTAATGCCCTTCCGGTTCTTCCAGACTGGCGATGCCGCAACCGTCGTCGGTAATGCTGAATACGTTGTCGCCTGCGGCGTTGACCTCGCAACACACCGCGATCTCGCTCGCTCCTGCGTGCTTGACGGCATTGAGCACCGCCTCGCGCACGATCTGCAGCGCGTGCACCTGCTGCTGGGCGTTGAGCGCCTGCGAGGGCAGCCGACAGTGTAACTGAATCCGCGCGGTGGTTAGCGCCTTTAATGGCTGCAGCAGTTGCTCCAGCGCGGCATTCAGATCCGCCTCCTGAATGTTGAGGCGGAAGGTGGCCAGTAATTCTCTCAGCTGGCGATAGGCATCGGCCAGCGTGCGATCGAAATCGTCGATAATCGTCTGCGCCGCCGGATCGTCGGCGGCGCGCCGGAGCAGCGTCAGCTGGATGCGCAGGAACGACAGCGTCTGCGCCAACGAATCGTGCAGCTCGCGGGCGATGGTCCCACGTTCTTCCATCAACAGCAGATATTGGTGCTGCTTTTGCGCCCGGTTGAAGTAGACGCCGCGCCCCAGCATGTTGGCCAGGCTCTGCATCAGGTGAGGATGCGGCGGCTGCGCTTCGGGCTGCCATCGCAATTCACCCAGCAGTTTATCGCCTTGGGTGATCGGCAGCGCGCTCCAGGCTTGCGCCGGCCCCGGCTCTCCTTCGTTCAGTTGCCACTGGCCATGATCGTCCGCCACGTTCAACCGGATGCAGCGCAGTCGTTCGCTTTGGCGCACGATGCGCAGCACATTCTCGAATGCCTGCTGATCGATCTGGCGCACGCTCAGCGCCTGTGAACAGCGATACAGCACCTCCAGCGTTTCGTTGGCCTGCTGCAGGCGCTGGGTTTTTTCCTGCACTTTCAGCTCCAGCGACTGATAGAGCCGGGCCAGCTCGTCAGACATGGCGCTGAAGGTTTGCGACAGCACGCCGAGCTCGTTCGGCAGCGCCACGTCCAGCTGCGGGTGGCGAAAGTCGCGCTGTTGCACGCGCTGGCTGGCGTCGACCAGATGCTGCAGCGGCATGACCACCTGGCGGCGCATAAAGCGGATGCAAAACAGCACCAGACCGATGATGGCGGCGTAGCCCAGCACGCTGACGGCGGCCACCAGGGTGAGTTTCAACTCGGAATAACGCTGCAGAGCGGAAACAAAATGATCGACGCGGTTGACGTAGCCGGCGACCTCCGCCCGGTAGGCGGCCGCTTGCCCGTCACGGATCTGCCGCTCCATCGCTTGCCATGTTCGTTGCAGCGCCAGATAGTGGTTGCGCACCTCGGCCGGGACGTAAAAGCGCGCCAGCTTTTGCAGTGCCGGCGCCTGCAAAGATTGCCGGTACTGCTGCAGGTGCAGCTCCAGCTCCGGGCTCTGTCGATCGAGATCAAAGGCCAGGCGGTAGCTTTGCATGCGCAGCGAACCGGCAATGTTGATAGCCTCGGCATCGCTCTGGCTGCCGGCGACGGTCGTCAACGCCAACCCGGTGGCGAGCACCGACAGTATCACGATGCCGAACAGCGCCCTGGCCAGGCTGCCGGTCACGGAACGTTTAACAAGCAATCACGGAATCCTTTTCTCTCAGGTGAGGGCTGCGCCAGTTTCATTCGAAAGCAAAACTATAACTTTTGCAACTAAATTGCACCGCGATTTGTATCAAGTTGTCAACAAAACGGGAACAATTGTCGTCGTGTAATCAAATGAATAGCGAAATGCCCGCCGATGTTCAGCCGCAGCTCGGTTTCCACTGAGGATTTGTCTTTGCGGATGCGATTCGTCTGTCAGATTATGCGTCTGCCCACGATGTATTTTTAATCCTGGTTTGCCCGGAGAGGCGTTGTGATTTTTGTTGCAAATCGTCTGCTGCGGCGCAGCGTAATCGCGGTATGATTTTCACGTTGCAACTCAAGGAAAAAGGGTCATGTCGTCGAAAATTGAGAATGTGAAGAAAGAGCTGTTGTCGGACAACTGGTATGTGCTGCACAAGTACACGTTCGATCTGAAACGCAAAAACGGCGGTTCGGTGCAACAGATGCGCGAGGTTTACGATCGCGGCAACGGCGCCACCATTTTGCTGTACAACCGCGCCAAGGGCACGGTGGTGCTGACCAACCAGTTCCGCATGCCGACCTATGTCAACGGCAACGAAAGCGGCATGCTGCTCGAGGCCTGCGCCGGCCTGCTGGACGCCGATTCGCCGGAGCAGTGCGCACGCCGCGAAGCGGTGGAAGAGACCGGTTTTCAGGTGGGCGAGGTCAAAAAAATCTTCGAAGCCTACATGTCGCCGGGCGGCGTGACCGAGATCGTGCACTTCTTTATCGCCGAATACCATGACGATGAGCGGCGCGCGGCCGGCGGCGGCATTGAAGATGAAGATATCGAAGTGATCGAACTGCCGTTCAGCGAAGCGGTGGCGATGATCGCCGATGGCCGCATTAAAGACGGCAAGACCATCATGCTGCTGCAGTATTTGCAGATTCATCGGGTGATGGAATAAAAAAAGCCGGTCATGATGACCGGCTTTTTTATCGGCTGGCGCCAGGCGGCTTACTTCAGCAGCGCCTGCGCCTTCGCCACCACGTTGTCCACGGTGAAGCCGAACTCGGCGAACAGCTGCTCCGCCGGCGCCGACTCACCGAAGGTGGTCATGCCCACGATGGCGCCGTTCAGCCCCACGTACTTGTACCAGTAGTCCGCGATACCCGCTTCCACCGCCACACGCGCCGTCACCGCCGCCGGCAGCACCGACTCGCGGTACGCCGCATCCTGCTTGTCGAACGCGTCGGTCGACGGCATCGACACCACGCGCACCTTGCGGCCCGCCGCGGTCAGTTTGTCCGCCGCTTCCACCGTGATGCCCACTTCGGAGCCGGTGGCGATCAGGATGACGTCCGGCGTGCCCGCGCAGTCTTTCAGCACGTAGCCGCCGCGGTACACGTTCGCCAACTGCTCTGCGCTGCGCGGCTGCTGGGTCAGGTTCTGGCGCGAGAACACCAGCGTGGTCGGGCCGTCGTTGCGCTCGATGCCGTACTGCCACGCCACCGCCGATTCCACCTGGTCGCACG
>NZ_JBJNOJ010000009.1:0-281232 GCF_052166695.1 Serratia sp. CY76391 | reverse complement strand
CAAGACTTGATATTTTTTTGCATCCGAAGATGCTGGATATCGTCTTGTGGAGTGCCCACACAGATTGTCTGATAAATTGTTAAAGAGCAGTGCCGAGAAACTCATCGGCGCGGGCTGCGCATACTACGCTTTTCGCCCGGAGAGTCAAGCGTTTATTTCGCTTTCTTCTCGCTGACCCGGCGGCTTGTCAGTCGTTGTTCCCGGTCAGTGGAGGCGCATTATAGGGAGTTCTCGGCGAGCCGCAACCCCTAATTGCAAAAAACTTTTCAAGCGCGGATTTTTTCAACAAAAGGGCGAAAAAGCGGCGAATTAATGTCACTTTTTCAGGCAAACAGCCATAAAAGCTGGCGATCACTGGAGTAAAATAGAAATAACGATGTCAGTAAGGATCCGCAGCCATGCCGTTAAATGCACAACAACAGGCCGCCCAACGCAATCTTTCTTATCTGCTTGCAGAAAAGCTCGGCCAACAAATTCTGGCAGGCGATTATCAGGCCGGCAGCATCCTGCCTGGTGAAATGGAACTGGGCGAGCAATTCGGCGTCAGCCGCACCGCGGTGCGCGAAGCGGTAAAGATGTTAGCCGCCAAAGGCATGTTGTTGCCGCGCCCGCGCATTGGCACCCGCGTGATGCCGCAAAGCCAATGGAATTTCCTCGATCAAGATTTACTGACCTGGTGGATGACGCGGGAAAACTTCGATCAGGTGATGCAACACTTCCTTATCTTGCGCACCTCGCTGGAGCCGCAGGCCTGCGCGTTGGCGGCAAACCACGCCAGCCCGCAGCAAACCAAGTTGCTGGCGGGGCTGATGGCGGAAATGCGCGCGCTGCATACCCAGTTTGATCGCGAGCGTTGGATCCAGGTCGATACCCAATTCCACCAGCTTATCTACGAGGCCAGCGGCAACCCGTTCCTGACCTCGTTCGCCAACCTGTTCAGTTCGGTGTACCAAAGCTACTTCCGCGCCATCACCGGCAATGAAGTGATCAAGCTGCGCCATCATCAGGCTATCGTCGATGCGATACTCGCCGGAGACAGCGCCGGCGCGCTTGTCGCCTGCCAGGTGCTGCTGAAAGAGAAAGACTAGACACGCTCCCCGCTTATATATAGAAGAAAGAGACGAGGGACAGACGACCATTTAACCAGGACCGACCATGACCCAATCCGCGCGCAGTATGGCAGGACTCCCGTGGATCGCCGCAATGGCGTTCTTTATGCAGGCGCTGGACGCCACTATCCTCAACACCGCGCTGCCGGCGATCGCCCAAAGCCTGGGGCGTTCGCCGCTGGCGATGCAATCGGCCGTCATCAGCTACACGCTGACTGTGGCGATGCTGATCCCGGTCAGCGGCTGGCTGGCGGATCGCTTCGGCACCCGGCGCGTGTTCATCTTCGCCGTCACGTTATTCACCCTCGGTTCGCTGCTGTGCGCCTTGTCTCCTACGTTGAGCGTGCTGGTCGCCTCTCGCGTGCTGCAAGGCATCGGCGGCGCGATGATGATGCCGGTCGCGCGGTTGGCGCTGCTGCGCGCCTACCCGCGCAGCGAACTGCTGCCGGTGCTGAACTTCGTCACCATGCCCGGCCTGGTCGGGCCGATTCTCGGGCCGCTGCTGGGCGGCTGGCTGGTAACCTACGCCACCTGGCACTGGATTTTCCTGATCAATATCCCTATCGGTCTGCTCGGCATCTTCTATGCACGCAAATACATGCCGGACTTCACCACGCCCAAACGCCGCTTCGATTTCCTTGGCTTTATGCTGTTCGGCCTGAGTCTGGTGCTGATCTCTACCGGGCTGGAGCTGTTTGGCGAGCGGGTGCTGGCCAGCTACGTTTCGTTGGGTATTCTGCTCAGCGGTTTCGTCATGCTGTTCGGCTACATCGCGCACGCCCGCCGTCATCCTCAGCCGCTGATCGGTCTCGACCTGTTCAAAACCCGTACCTTCTCGGTCGGCATCGCCGGCAACGTCGCTTCCAGGTTGGGCACCGGCTGCGTGCCGTTTTTAATGCCGCTCATGCTGCAGGTGGGCTTCGGCTACACGGCGATCGTCGCCGGTTGCATGATGGCGCCGACCGCCATCGGCTCGCTGATGGCGAAATCCACCGTCACTCAAGTGCTGCGCTGGTTTGGCTACCGCAAAACACTGGTCGGCATCACCGTTATTATCGGGGTGCTGATTGCCCAGTTTGCCCTGCAAAGCCCGGGCATGCCGCTGTGGCTGATGATCCTGCCGCTGTTCGTGCTGGGCATGGCGATGTCCACCCAGTTCACCGCCATGAACACCATCAGCCTGGCGGATTTGAACGACGCCAACGCCAGCGCCGGCAACAGCGTCCTGGCGGTCACCCAACAACTGTCCATCAGCTTCGGCGTGGCGATCAGCGCGGCGGTGCTGCGTTTTTACGAATCCCTGTCGTTAGGCACCATGATCGACCACTTCCATTACACCTTTATCACCATGGGGATCGTCACCGTGGCGTCGGCGCTGGTGTTTATGTTGCTGAGAAGGAAAGATGGCCGCAATTTGATCAGCGGCCAGGAAAGCAAGAAAGAAGCGAAGGCGACGAGTTAACGGCGGCCCACTGAGGCGCGCTCCACCAGCTCGGGCGTCAGCACCAGCACCTGGGGCGCGCGCTCCGGGTTCTGCAGGCGGTTGATCAGCGCATCGATCGCCAATTCGCCCAGCGAATCCTTCGGTTGATGAATGGTGCTCAACGGCGGCGCTAGATAACGCGCCAGCTCAATATCATCGTAACCCATCACCGCCATATCCTGCGGCACGGAAAGCCCAGCCTGATACAGCGCCTGATAAACGCCTACCGCCACCGCGTCGTTGCCGGCGAACACCGCATGCGGCGGTTCGTCCAGCGCCAACAGTTGGCGCATGGCGTTCACGCCGCCCTCAAACTCAAAGTCGCAATGCACTTCATACCCTGACGGAACCGGCAATTCGGCGCGCCGCATCGCGTTGCGATAGCCTTCCAGCCGGTGACGGGCGGTGGTTTTATCCTGCGGGCCGGCGATGCAGGCGATCTTGCGGTAGCCGCGGGCGATCAGATGATCGGTCGCCATCTCGCCGCCCAGCAGCGAGTTATCCTGAATAATGTCGTTGGCACCCTCGAACGGCGCCCAGTCCATCATCACGATCGGCAATGACGGGTAGCGGCTCAGGGCATCTTGCGATGGCCGATGGTTTTCGGTGCACATCAACAGCAAACCGTCGACGCGCTTTTGCAGCAGCGTCTCCATGCTGCGGTTCATGCGCGCGGCGTCTTCTTCGGTATTGCACAGGATCAGACTATAGCCACGTTCATAGCAGCTGCGCTCCACGCCGCGCACCACTTCGGCATAAAACGGGTTGTTGCTGGCGGTCACCAGCATGCCGATGGTGCGGGTTTGATTAAGCTTCAGGCTGCGCGCCAGCGCGGAAGGCGCATAGTTCAACTGTTCCACGGCCGCCATGACCTTGTCGCGCACGCTGTCGCTGACAAAGCGATTGTTGTTGACCACATGCGAAACAGTTGAGGTTGAAACGCCCGCCAGGCGAGCGACATCTTTCATGGTGGCCAAAGGATCACCCCTGCTGCTGCAAGAAGGCGTCGATCTCTTCGCGCCACGGCACCGAAGGCTGCGCGCCGGGGCGGGTTACGGCGATCGCCGCCGCCGCATGGGCGAAACGCACCGCGTCGGCCATGCTGTTACCTTCCAACAGGGCGGTCACCAGCGCACCGTTAAAGGTATCGCCGGCGGCGATGGTGTCCACCGCTTGCACCTTGAAGCCAGGCACCAGTTTGCCGTTGCCGTTTTCGCTCAGCCACACGCCGCGGCTACCGAGGGTGATGATCACCGTTGCGATGCCTTTATCGTGCAGCGCCTGCGCCGCACGCGCCGCATCGGCGTCGTTGTCCACGGCGATGCCGGTCAAGCGCTGCGCTTCGGTTTCATTCGGGGTGATCATATCAATCATCCCCAGCAGCTCGTCCGGCAGCTCGCGCGCCGGGGCCGGGTTGAGGATCACCTGCGTTTGATGTTGCTTCGCCAGGCGGGCGGCGGCGATCACCGTCTCCAGCGGCGACTCCAGCTGCATCAGCAGGGCATCGGCGTCGATCACTTTTTGTTGGTAGCGCGCCAGGTAATCCGGCGTCACCGCGGCGTTGGCGCCGGCATCGATGCCGATCACGTTCTCGCCCTCGGCGTTGACGAAGATCAGCGCCACACCGGTGGTGCTGTCGGCGATGGCTTCAATCGGTTGAGTATCAATGCGATCGCTCGCCAGCTGCCGGCGGATACGCTCGCCGATATCGTCGGCGCCTACGCAAGCGATAAAGGCGATCTCCGCCCCGCTGCGCCCGGCCGCCACCGCCTGATTCGCGCCCTTGCCGCCAAACGCCACCTTATACTGTTTCCCGATCACCGTTTCGCCCGGGAGGGGGAACTGTTCAATATTGAGGATATGATCGGCATTGATGCTGCCCAGAACCACCAGCTTACCTGTTTCCATCGCATTGATTCCTGAATTGCGCGCCATCGTAAACGCCCCGTCCCGATGGCGCTGGTATGACTTACTGAGTGACCAATTTCAAATCGACCGGAATGGTCGCCGGCACTTTTTCGCCTTTCAGCACCTTATCGGCGGTTTCCACGCCGATCACGCCGATCTGATCGGGACGCTGCGCCACGGTCGCCGCCAGCTTGCCGCCTTCGACCGCTTTCACGCCGTCGGCGGTGCCGTCGAAGCCTACCACGATCACGTCGGTTTTACCGGCGGTTTGCAGCGCACGCAGCGCGCCCAGCGCCATTTCATCGTTCTGGGCAAATACCGCCTGCACATCCGGGTGAGCGGTCAGCAGGTTCTGCATCACGTTCAGGCCCTTGGTGCGGTCGAAATCGGCCGGCTGGCTGGCCAGCAGTTTGAATTTATTCTGATCCAGCGACTGTTTGAAGCCTTCGCCGCGTTCACGCGCGGCGGAAGTGCCGGCGATGCCTTCCAGCTGAATCACTTTGGCATCGGCACCTGCTTTTTTGGCGATGAAGTCACCGGCCATTTTACCGCCCACGCGGTTGTCCGAGGCAATGTGGCTCACCACGTCGCCCTTGCTCGCCACGCGGTCCAGCGTGATGACCGGGATCTTAGCCTGGTTGGCCATCTTGATGGCGTTACCGACCGCATCGGAGTCGGTCGGGTTGATCAGCAGCAGCTTAGGCGCCCGCACCATCAGATCCTGCACGTTGGCCAGCTCTTTCGCCGGGTTGTTCTGGGAGTCCAGCACCACCAGGTTGTAGCCCAGCTTATTGGCCTCTTGCTGCGCTCCGTCCTTCATCGAGACGAAGAACGGGTTGTTGAGAGTGGACACCACCAGCGCGATGGTCTCTTTGGCCATGGCATTGGCGCTCAGGGTGGCGCTCAGCGCGATGGCGGAAGCTAAGGTTGCCAGTTTTTTCATTTTCATCATCGTGATTCCTGTAGGGGGAGGTTACTTGTTGCTTTTGTTATCTACCAGAACCGCCAGCAGTATCACCACTGCCTTCACGATCATTTGGTAGTAGGAAGAAACACCCAATAAATTCAGGCCGTTGTTCAGGAAGCCGAGGATCAGCGCCCCGATCAGCGTGCCGACGATGCGCCCCTTGCCGCCGGCCAGGCTGGTGCCGCCCAGCACCACGGCGGCGATGGCGTCCAGCTCATAGCCGGTGCCGGCGGTCGGCTGTGCCGACGACAGGCGCGCCACTTCGATTACCCCCGCCAGCGCCGCCAGCAGGCCGCACAGCGAGTAGACGATAATCTTCACTTTATCGACGCTGATGCCGGACAGACGGGTCGCCGCCTCGTTGCCGCCCAGGGCATAAATATAGCGGCCCAGGCGCGTATGGTGCAGCATATACCAGGCGGCGATGAACACGATCGCCATGATCCAGATCGGCGTAGGCACGCCCAGCGGACGGCCGATGCCGAACCAGCCGAAGGTGTCGGCCACGTCGGTAAAACCGGTGTTGATCGGGCTGCCGTTGGTGTACACCATGGTGACGCCGCGCAACAGCAGCATCATCACCAGCGTGGCGATAAAGGCCTGCACTTTGCCTTTGGCGACGATCACCCCGGTGCAGGCGCCAATCGCGGCGCCCAGCGCCAAGGCCGCCGCCACCGCCACCAGCGCGTTGACCTCAAAGCCGACGATCGACGCCGCCACCGCGCCGGTCAGCGCCAGCAGCGATCCCACCGACAGATCGATGCCGGACGTGAGGATCACCAGCGTCATCCCCACCGCCATGATGGCGTTCACCGAAGTCTGCTGCAGAATATTGAACAGGTTGTTCAGGGTGAAGAAGTTCGGGCTCATGGAAGAGACCACGGCGATCAGCACCAGCAGCGCAATCAACGACTTCTGCTCTAACAGCCACTCTTTACTGAACCAGCGCTTAGCTGCGATAGTCTGGGAACTCATATCTGATTACTCCTGCTTTACGCCGTATTGCTTGCCGACGGCTGCCGCCATCAACGCTTCCTGGGTGGCCTGTTCAATCGGGAACTCGCCGCTGAGATGCCCTTCATGCATCACCAGAATGCGATCGCTCATGCCCATCACCTCCGGCATTTCCGAAGACACCAGAATGATGCTCAGCCCTTCCTGTTTGAACTGGTTGATTAACTGATAGATCTCTTTTTTGGCGCCGACATCGACGCCGCGCGTCGGCTCATCGAGGATCAGCACCTTCGGCCGGGTCATCAGGCCGCGGGCGATCGCCACTTTTTGCTGATTGCCGCCGGAAAGCAGGCCGATAGGCTGCTCCATCGACGGCGTTTTGATATTGAACAGCCGGATGAAATCCCCCACCGCCTGCCGCTCGTCGGCCTGTTTCAGGCTGCCGTCGGCGCGGCTAAAGTAGCGCAGCGCGGTCAGCGACATGTTTTCCTTCACCGACATGCCCAACACCAGGCCGTCGCGCTTGCGGTCTTCCGAGATATAGACGATGCCGTTCGCCAACCCATCCTGCGGCGAATGGGCGACCACCTCGCGGCCGTCCAGGCTGACGGTGCCGGCCTTGCGCGGCGCGGCGCCGTACAGGATCTTCATCAATTCGGTGCGCCCGGCGCCCATCAGCCCGGCCACGCCGAGGATCTCGCCGCGGTACAGCGTAAAGCTGACGTCTTCAACGCCGGGGCCGGAAAGATGACTGACTTCCAGCCGCTTTTCACCACGCGGCAAATCCAGGCGCGGATATTGTTCTTCCAGCTTGCGGCCGACCATCATCTCAATCAGCGAATCTTCCTGCAGCTCGCTCACCGGCCGCTCGGCGATAAACTGCCCGTCGCGGAACACGGTCACGTCGTCGCAGATTTCAAAGATCTCTTTCAGGCGGTGCGAGATATAGACGATGCCGCGCCCTTCGGCCTTCAGCTCATTGATCACCTTGAACAGCGAGGCGGTTTCGGTGTCGGTCAGCGCATCGGTCGGTTCGTCCATGATGATCACTTTCGATTCGAAGCTCAGCACCTTGGCGATCTCCACCATCTGCTGATCGCCGATCGACAGCTCGCCCACCAGCCGGTGGCTGCTGTAGCGGATATTGAGCCGCGCCAACAAGCGATCGGCCTCGGCGTACATGCGCTTCCAGTCAATGCGGCCGAAACGGTTGACGAACTCGCGGCCGAGGAAGATGTTTTCCGCAATCGTCAGCTGCGGGATCAGGTTCAGCTCCTGATGGATAATACCGATGCCCGCTTCCTGCGAATCCTTGGGCCCGTTGAACGCCACCTCTTTACCGAGAAAATACTGGCTGCCGGCGTCTTTCTGGTAGATGCCGGTCAGCACTTTCATCATGGTGGACTTCCCGGCGCCGTTTTCCCCCACCAGCGCCATCACCTTGCCGGGATAAACGCTGAGGGCAGCGCCGGAAAGCGCCTTCACGCCGGGAAAGGCTTTATCAATCCCTTTCAGTTGCAGTAAAGGTTGCATAAACGCCTCAGAAAGTTACGCCGGCGCACAGGATCACGTTCGCGTAAGGCGAACACTCCCCGCTGCGGATCACCGCCCGGCTGTGCTCGGTTTGCGCTTTAAACGCCTGATGGCTGATATAGCGCACGCTGATGGTATTGCCCTGGCGTTGGCCCAGTGCGGTCAGTTCAGCCAACAGAGCCTCGTGGAGCGACGGATTCTGTTTCACGATCTCTTCCGCCAGGATGGCGCTTTCTACCTGCATCTCTTGCGTGACCGCCGCGAACACCTGCATGAAGGTCGGCACGCCCTGCGTCAACGCCAGATCGATGCGCTGCGTCGCCGCCGGTATCGGCAGGCCCGCATCGCACAGGGTGAGCTGGTCGGTATGCCCCAGCCGGGCAATCACGGCAGACACGTCGGAATTCAGTAATACGCCTTTTTTCATCTTCTCACTCCGCTAGCGAAACGTTTCGCTCTTTGGGGGAGTTTAAAAAAACGGCAGGGGAAGGCAACCGGGACAATGCAGAAGTGTGATCGTTATCGAAACGTTTCGTTCGCGCACGGAGAAAGCGCAAACAAAAGGGGCCCAGCCTAGCTGAGCCCCTGTCAGGCGGGTTAGATCTCGACCTGCGTGCCGAGCTCGATGACCCGGTTCGGCGGGATCTCAAACTGATCCGGCGCGCGCAGCGCATTGCGGCTCAGGGCGACGAACAGTTTGCCGCGCAGATAGAGGTACCATGGCCGCTTGGTGAGGATCAGCGATTCATGGGACATGAAGAACGACGTCTCCGACATGCGGCACGGCAACCCTTCCAGCCCGCAGCGGTGGAACACCTCCTCGACGTTCGGCGTTTCGCGCCAGCCGTAGCTGGCCACCACCCGCCAGAAGGTCGGCGACAGCTGCTCGATGGTCACCCGGCGCACGTTGTGCACGTAAGGCGCATCCTCGGTGCGCAGCGTCAGCAGCACCACACGCTCATGCAGCACCTTGTTGTGCTTCAGGTTGTGCAACAGCGCAAAAGGAATAACGTTGGTGGCGCGCGACAAGAACACCGCCGTACCCGGCACCCGCACCGGCGGCGATTTCTCCAGCGAGGCGATCATCGCCTCCAGCGAGTTGCCGTGTTCATGCAGGCGGCGCAGCAGGCGGAAGCGCTCGCTCTTCCAGGTGGTCATAATGATGAACATCACCAGCGCCAAGGTCAGCGGCAGCCAGCCGCCGGAGAACAGCTTCAGGGCGTTGGCGGAAAACATCGGCACGTCGATGATCAGCAAGATGGTCACGATGCCGATCGCCAGGAAGCGATTCCAGTGCCAGTTGTTGATCGCCACCGAGGTGACCAGAATGCTGGTCAACACCATGGTGCCAGTGACGGCGATGCCATACGCCGCCGCCAGGTTGCTGGAGTGCTCGAAACCGATGATCACC
This sequence comes from Serratia sp. CY76391, assembly GCF_052166695.1. NCBI lineage: Bacteria > Pseudomonadati > Pseudomonadota > Gammaproteobacteria > Enterobacterales > Yersiniaceae > Serratia > Serratia sp. CY76391. The sequence continues at coordinate 271,867 of NZ_JBJNOJ010000009.1, read as the reverse complement.
AGCACCACCGAGATGTACAGCGTCCAGTTGATCACCGGAATGTAGATCTGGCCGGATTCCATTTCCGAGGTGTGAATGATGCGCATCGGCGACAGATAGCCCAGGCGCACCGCCTGGCGAGTCAGCGAGAAGACACCGGAAATCACCGCCTGTGAAGCGATCACCGTCGCCAGGGTTGCCAGAATCAGCAGCGGGATCAGCGCCCAGTCGGGCGCCAGCAGGAAGAACGGGTTTTTGATCGCCTCCGGATTTTTCAGCAGCAGCGCCCCCTGGCCGAAGTAGTTGAGCACCAGCGAAGGCAGCACCACGGTGAACCAGGCCAGGCGGATCGGGAACTTGCCGAAGTGCCCCATATCGGCATACAGCGCCTCGACGCCGGTGATCGACAACACCACGGCCCCCAGGGCGAAGAACGACACCTTCTTATATTCCATGAAGAAGTTGAGCGCCCATTTGGGATTCAGCGCCTGCAGCACTTCCGGGTTTGAAATGATGCTGCGCGCGCCCAGTACCGCCAACACGATGAACCACAGCAGCATTACCGGGGCGAACAGCTTGCCGACGCTGCCGGTGCCGTGCTTTTGGATAACGAACAGCAGCGTCAACACCAGAATGGAGAGCGGCACGATATAGGCGTCAAGCGCAGGCGCGGCGATTTCCAACCCCTCTATCGCCGACATCACCGAGATAGCCGGGGTGATCACCACCTCGCCATAGAAGAAGCTGCCGCCGATCAGGCCCAGTATCACCAGCACCGCAGTAGTGCGCGCCGAGGTATTGCGCCCGGCCAGCGACATCAGCGTCAGAATACCGCCCTCGCCGGCGTTGTCCGCGCGCATCACGTAGGTGAGATATTTGAGGGAAACGATCACGATCAGCATCCAGAAAATCAGCGACAGGAAGCCGAAAACCACGTCTGGACGAACATCGAAGCCGTAATGGCCGGAGAAACACTCTCTCAGCGTATAGAGAGGGCTGGTGCCGATATCACCGTAGACCACGCCGATGGCAGCCAGGGTTACCGCCGATAGGGACTGCTTATGCTCTGCGCTCATAATTCGTTTCTTTATCAGAACATCCGTTAGCGATGCATCCGCATCAGGCAAAATACGGGCTCAAAGATCCGTCACGCCCACCAGAAAGCCGCACAGTATGCACCATTTATACCGCTTGCCTACCCTTATATCAGAGCCGAAAAATAAACAAAATGTGAACCGAATATCCGACTCAACTGAGAAAATTTTTACTAATCAATAAGCTATACCATTAAAAATAATGGTGGTTTATCATCGAATTATCGACCAAGATTGGCTAACTCTCGGACAATGCGACAATTATATGACGCCATCATCCCTTCTGGCAGAACGAATTTCCCGCCTCAGCAGCGCGCTGGAGAGCGGCCTTTATGAGCGGCAAGAGGCGATCCGCCTGTGCCTGCTGGCGGCGCTGAGCGGCGAAAGCGTATTCCTGCTCGGCCCGCCCGGCATCGCCAAGAGCCTGATCGCGCGCCGGCTGAAGTTTGCCTTCCGCAACGCCCGCTCCTTTGAATACCTGATGACGCGTTTTTCCACGCCGGAAGAGGTCTTTGGCCCGCTCTCTATCCAGGCGCTGAAAGATGAGGGGCGCTATCAACGTCTGACCGCCGGCTATCTGCCGGAAGCGGAGATCGTGTTTCTGGACGAGATCTGGAAGGCCGGCCCGGCGATCCTCAACACCCTGCTGACGGCGATCAACGAACGCCGCTTTCGCAACGGCAACAGCGAAGAACCGATCCCGCTGCGCCTGCTGGTCACCGCCTCCAACGAACTGCCCGAAGCGGACAACAGCCTCGAAGCCTTATATGACCGCATGCTGATCCGCCTGTGGCTGGACAAGGTGCAGGATAAACAGAATTTCCGCTCGCTGCTGGTCAACCGCCAGAGCGAAAGCCAAAACCCGGTGCCGGCGGCGCTGAGCATCAGCGACGAAGAGTTTCTGCAGTGGCAACCGCAGATCGACAAAGTCGCGCTGCCGGAAACCTGTTTTGAGCTGATTTTCCAGCTGCGCCAGCGGCTGGACGCACTGGAGCAGGCGCCATACGTCTCCGATCGGCGCTGGAAAAAAGCCCTGCGCCTGCTGCAAGCCTGCGCCTTCTTCAGCGGGCGCGACGCCATCGCCCCGCTCGATCTGATGCTGTTGAAAGACTGCCTGTGGCACGATCTCACCTCGCTGAAGCTGCTGCAACAGCAGATCGACCAATTGCTGACCGAGTCGGCCTATCAGCAGCAGTCGATGCTGATCCAGTTGCAACAAATCCACACCCGCTGGCTGCAGGACCAGCAGCAACAAAGCGACCGGCAGGCCATCAGCCTGGTGAAAAAAGGCGGCATGTTCAGCCGCAAACCGCAATACGCGCCGGCCACGCCGTTCGCCGGCGGCACCCTCACCCTCCTGTTGCAAAAGCCGCTGCAGCTGCATGACATTCAGGTCAACCATCTGAGCATCGAAAGCAGCGCGCTGGACAACTGGCTGCAAAAAGGCGGCGACGTGCGCGCCAAGCTGAACGGCATCGGCTTTGCGCAGCCGATCGACCTGGAAGTGGATGACCAACTGCACCTCACGGTGTTGGACGTCAGCCGCCAGCCGTCATTGCTGGCGCTGCCGGGCAAACAGGCCACCGCCACGCCGCAGGCGCTGCTGGATGAAATGGACGCATTGGCCCAGCGCCTGGCGGAGCAACGCCGCGCCTTCAGCCAACATCAGCCCTGTCTGTTCACCCCCGCCGCCGGCCTGGCCAAGATCGAAGCCAGTCTGCTGCAGGTCGCGGAACAGGTTAAACAGCAACTGCTGCAAATGCGCGGCCAGTAACCATGCTCAGTCTGGAGACGCTCGATCTGCTGCTGGCGATCACCGAAGGCGAGATGATCGAGGAGATGATCGTCGGCATGCTGGCGGCGCCGCAGCTGTCGGTATTCTTTAAAAAGTTTCCGGCCCTTCGCCGGGCGCTGGATCGCGATCTGCCGCGCTGGAAGCTGCAGCTCAAGGAGCGTCTGCAGGAGGCGATGGTGCCGCCGGCGCTGGCGCAGGAATTCTATCGCTACCAACAGTGCCAGCTGGAGAACAACACCCAGTTCTATCACAACCTCAACGACACCATGGAGCTGCTGCGCCAGCTGGTCTCACCGTTTTATGAACAGGCGCGCGCGCTGGTGGACGCCGCCGATCTGCCCAATCATCCGCTGGACGACAGCTTTCAAACGCTGTTTCTGCAGCGCTGGCGCATCAGCCTGACGCTGCAGGCCACCATGCTGCACCACCAACTGCTGGAACAAGAGCGCGAGCAGCTGATGGCGGAACTGCAGGAGCGGTTGGCGCTGAGCGGCGCGCTGGAACCGCTGCTGTCGGAAAACGACACCGCCGCCGGCAGGCTGTGGGACATGAGCAAAGGCCAGCTGCAGCGTGGCGATTATCAGCGGCTGGTGGAGTACGGCAACTTTTTGCAGCAGCAGCCGGAGCTGAAAAAACTGGCGCAACAGCTGGGCCGCAGCTATCAGGCCAAGGCGGTGCAGCAACAGGACGCGCAGCCGGAGCCGTTCAGGGTCATGGTGCAGGTGCCGGCCACGCTGCCGGAAGAAGTGAGCGGCATTCATCAAAGCGACGACATCCTGCGCCTGTTGCCGCCGGAGCTGGCGACGCTGGGGATAGAAGAGCTGGAATTCGAGTTTTATCGCCGCCTGTTGGAAAAGCGGCTGCTGAGCTACCGTCTGCAGGGCGACGTCTGGCAGGAACAGATCCTGATCCGCCAGGTCACTCACCAGCAGCAGGATCAACAGCCGCGCGGGCCGTTTATCGTCTGCGTGGACACCTCCGGATCGATGGGCGGTTTCAACGAACAGTGCGCCAAGGCGTTCTGTCTGGCGCTGCTGCGCATTGCGCTGGCGGACAACCGCCGCTGCTATATCATGCTGTTTGCCAACCAGATCGTGCATTACGAACTCACCGCCGCCAGCGGCATCGAGCAGGCAGTGCGCTTTCTCGGCCAGCAGTTTCGCGGCGGCACCGATCTGGCGGCCTGCCTGAACGCCACCGTCACCAAAATGGCGGAGAGCGGCTGGTTCGACGCCGATGCGGTGATCATTTCCGATTTTATTGCCCAGCGGTTGCCGGAGGAGGTAATAAAGAAGGTGAAACAGCAGCAGCAAAGCCACCAGCAACGTTTCCACGCGGTGGCGATGTCCGCTTACGGCAAACCCGGCATCATGCGCATCTTCGATCATATCTGGCGCTTTGATACCGGGCTGAAAAGCCGTTTGATGCGCCGCTGGCGGCGCTAGGCGGCATTAGAGCAGGCCTTCGACCGCGCCGCGCACTTCCGGCGACCACACGCCGCATTGCACCTGGCCGATATGCGACAGTTGCAGCAACAACATCACCAGACGCGACTGACCGATGCCGCCGCCGATGGTCTGCGGCATATCGCCGCGCAGCAACGACTGGTGCCATTCCAGCTTCATGCGCTCTTCATCGCCGGTCAGCGCCAACTGGTGTTTCAGCGCGGCGGCGTCAACGCGGATCCCCATGGAGGACAGCTCGAAAGCGTCCTGCAGCACCGGGTTCCACACCACGATATCGCCGTTCAGGCCCGCCAGGCCATCCGCCGTCGGCGTGGTCCAGTCATCATAATCCGGCGCCCGCACATCGTGCGATTTACCGTGTGACAGCTTGCCGCCGATGCCAATCAGGAACACTGCGCCCAATTCTTTGGCGATCGCCCGCTCGCGCCCCTTGGCGTCCAGATCAGGGTAGCGCTGCAGCAGGGTTTCGCTGTGCATGAAGTGGATCTGTTCCGGCAGGAACGGGGTCAGGCCATGCTCGCGGCTGACTTCCGCCTCCGTCGCCTTGATCGCAGCGTAAATGCTGCGCACGGTGTTTTTCAGGTAGTCCAGGCTGCGCTCACCGTCGCCCATCACCCGCTCCCAGTCCCACTGATCGACGTACACCGAGTGGATAGGCGTCAGGCGGTCTTCATCCGGGCGCAGCGCCTTCATATGGGTATACAGGCCTTCGCCGGCACCGAAATCGTAGCTGCCCAGAGTTTTGCGTTTCCATTTCGCCAGCGAATGCACCACTTCGAAGGTGGCGTCCGGCAAGGTTTTGACTTTGACCTGCACCGCTTTCTCGCTGCCGGAAAGGTTATCCTGCGTGCCGTCGCCCAGGCGGCTAAGGATCGGGGCTTGCACTTCGATCAGACCGAGCTGTTGCTCCAGCTGGCGGGAGAAGAAGGATTTGACCTGGCTGATTTGTTGTTGTTTTTGGATAAACTGTTTTTTCATTGCCGTATCTCTTGTAAACCTGTCTCTGTTGCCATCGATTAAGCAACAAAATGACACAACAATTCAATATCCATCAATCAATATTGCCTTTTCACTTTTAATCGTTCATTTTTACCCGGACAGAATTCAACAATCGTTAATTAATGGGGGATTAAATGGCGGAAATTTATCAGATCGATAATCTCGATCGCGGCATTCTCAACGCCCTGATGGACAATGCGCGCACACCGTACGCCGAACTGGCGAAAAACTTCGCCGTCAGCCCCGGCACCATTCATGTGCGGGTGGAGAAGATGAAGCAGGCCGGGATCATCACCGGCGCGCGCATCGACGTCAGCCCCAAACAGCTGGGCTACGACGTGTGCTGCTTTATCGGCATCATATTAAAGAGCGCCAAGGATTACCCTTCGGCGCTGAAGAAGCTGGAAAGCCTGGAAGAAGTGGTGGAAGCCTATTACACCACCGGCCACTACAGCGTCTTTATTAAGGTAATGTGCCGATCGATCGACGCGTTGCAACAGGTACTTATCAACAAGATCCAGACCATCGACGAGATCCAGTCCACCGAAACGCTGATCTCACTGCAGAACCCCATTATGCGTACCATCGTGCCGTAACCCGCCAAATTGCATACCCACATTATCCACAGGTAGATCCCAGCCGATTCACAGCGTACAATGCAGCCACTTTGAGTGAGAAGGTTGGGATCGTTGGTTCATGGCAGACATTACTCTGATCAGTGGCAGTACGCTTGGCAGCGCCGAATACGTGGCTGAACATTTGGCTGAAAAGCTGGAAGACGCGGGTTTCTCTACCGAGATGCTGCACGGCCCTGAACTGGATGAACTGCCGTTGACCGGCCGCTGGCTGGTGGTCTCTTCCACGCACGGCGCCGGCGAACTGCCAGATAACCTTCAACCGCTGTTGGAACAGATCGCTGAGCAGCAGCCGGATCTTTCCGAGGTACAGTTCGGCGCCGTCGGTTTGGGCAGTTCGGAATACGACACCTTCTGTGGCGCAATCAAACAGATCGACGATCTGTTGATCGCCAGAGGCGCTAAAAGGATCGGCGATCGTCTCGAGATCGACGTGACCGAGCATGAAATTCCCGAGGATCCGGCCGAGGAATGGGTAAAAAACTGGATTAATTTACTCTAATTCGTCTAAAGATCGTGCGAACGATTGTGGATAACTATACTTAAAAGCAGGGTAAAAGCAGTAGTTATCCCAATAACAACCGTAGTGCACTTTTTGCCCTGTGTATAACAAGCCTTTTAGATCCCAGCTTATCTGCGTCGGGATCACCGATCATTCACAGCAAAAGATCCTCCTTAATCTGCTGATCTTCATCGTGAATAGTCACTTATCCACAGAGGATCGCGATCCTAATAAGAGATCTAATAAAGAGATCTTTAAATAAAAAAGATCTTCTTTTAATTACCGACGATCCTGACCACTTGGTCGATCGTCTAAACTTGAGTAGAATCCCCGACCCCAGGGCAAATACGATCGTTCGCAATACGGCGAGGTGCAGTTCCATGTTTTATCCAGATCAATTTGACGTCATCATCATCGGTGGTGGCCATGCAGGTACCGAGGCCGCCATGGCCGCGGCGCGCATGGGACGTCAGACTTTATTATTGACACACAATATCGATACGCTGGGACAGATGTCCTGTAACCCGGCGATTGGCGGTATTGGTAAAGGGCATCTGGTTAAGGAAATTGATGCACTCGGCGGCCTGATGGCAACGGCGATCGACCACGCCGGCATCCAGTTTAGGATACTAAACGCCAGCAAAGGCCCTGCCGTTCGCGCCACTCGCGCTCAGGCGGATCGCGTCCTGTATCGGCAAGCGATCCGTACCGCGTTGGAGAACCAGCCCAACCTGATGATCTTCCAACAGCCGGTTGAGGATCTGATCGTCGAAAACGATCGCGTCGTGGGCGCCGTCACCCAAATGGGTCTGAAATTCCGCGCCAAGGCGGTGGTATTGACCGTAGGCACCTTCCTGGACGGCAAGATCCATATCGGCCTGGAGAATTACAGCGGCGGCCGCGCCGGGGATCCTCCTTCGATCTCGCTGTCGCAGCGTTTGCGTGAACTGCCGCTGCGCGTTAACCGCTTGAAAACCGGTACACCGCCGCGCATCGACGCCCGCACTATCGATTTCAGCGTATTGGCACCTCAACACGGCGATACGCCGGTGCCGGTATTCTCGTTCTTGGGCGATGCCAGCCAGCACCCGGAACAAATGGCGTGCTACATCACCCACACCAATGAAAAAACCCATGACGTGATCCGCAATAACCTCGATCGCAGCCCGATGTATGCCGGGATCATCGAAGGGATCGGCCCACGTTACTGTCCGTCGATCGAAGACAAGGTCATGCGTTTTGCCGATCGCAACGCGCACCAGATCTTCCTTGAGCCGGAAGGCCTGACCAGCAACGAGATTTACCCTAACGGGATCTCCACCAGCCTGCCGTTCGACGTGCAGATGCAGATCGTCCGTTCAATGGAAGGGATGCAGAACGCGCGTATTATTCGCCCTGGTTATGCCATCGAGTACGATTTCTTCGATCCACGCGATCTGAAACCGACGCTGGAAAGCAAATTTATTCAGGGCCTGTTCTTCGCCGGCCAGATCAACGGCACCACCGGCTATGAAGAAGCCGCCGCGCAGGGCTTGCTGGCCGGTCTGAACGCCGGGCGTTTCGCCGATGAACAAGAGGGCTGGGCGCCACGTCGCGATCAGGCCTACCTCGGCGTGCTGGTGGACGATCTCAGCACCCTCGGCACCAAAGAACCGTACCGCATGTTTACCTCACGCGCCGAGTATCGTCTGATGCTGCGCGAAGACAACGCCGATCTCCGCCTGACGGAAAAAGGCCGTGAACTCGGTCTGGTGGACGACGTGCGCTGGGCGCGTTACAGCGAGAAGCTGGAGCGAATCGAACGTGAACGTCAACGCCTGCGCGACATCTGGATGCATCCGCACGCCGAGAACGTCGAACAGGTCAATGCGTTGCTGAAAGCGCCGCTGTCGCGTGAAGCGAACGGCGAAGAGTTGCTGCGCCGTCCAGAGATGGATTACGCGCAGTTGACCGGCATCGACGCCTTCGCGCCGCCGTTGGACGACGTACAAGCCGCCGAGCAGGTCGAGATCCAGGTCAAATACGAAGGCTACATCGCTCGCCAGCAGGAAGAGATCGAAAAACAACAGCGCAACGAGAACACCGTGCTGCCGCTGGATCTTGACTACCGTCAGGTTTCGGGACTGTCGAACGAAGTGATCGCCAAGCTGAACGATCACAAACCGAACTCCATCGGCCAGGCTTCGCGCATCTCCGGCATTACACCGGCGGCGATCTCGATTTTGCTGATCTGGCTGAAAAAGCAGGGACTGCTGCGCCGCAGCGCATAAATCCCGCTTCCAGGCGGCCGTTTGCTCAACCCGTAGCCAAACGGCCGCTGACATCACTTGCGCCCTGAATTATCATAGTCGCCTCATTGCGCCAGCTAACCATCCGCTGGTCGTTCAGCGCCTGCCAGAGGATCCGTTGTGCAAAAAAAATTAGACTCGCTGCTCGCGGCAGCAGGCATTGAGCTGCCCGATCAGCAGAAACAGCAGCTGCTGGGCTATGTCGGCATGCTGGATAAGTGGAACAAGGCTTATAACCTCACGTCGGTGCGCGATCCGCAGCAAATGCTGGTGCGCCACATCCTCGACAGTATTGTGGTCAATCCGCATCTGCAGGGCTCGCGTTTTATCGATGTCGGCACCGGCCCCGGCTTGCCGGGCATTCCGCTGGCGATTGTGCGCCCGGACGCGCATTTCACGCTGCTCGACAGCCTGGGCAAGCGCGTGCGTTTCCTGCGCCAGGTGCAGCATGAGCTGGGCCTGAACAATATCGAGCCGGTGCAGAGCCGCGTCGAAGCGTTTCCGGCCGAGCCACCGTTCGATGGCGTGATCAGCCGGGCATTCGCTTCGCTGCAGGATATGCTGTCCTGGTGCCATCACCTGCCGGCGAAAGGGCAGGGGCGTTTTTACGCGTTGAAAGGCGTGCGCCCGGATGAAGAACTGACGCAACTGCCGGCTGGCGTTAGCCTGGAGTCCATCGTGCGGCTGCAGGTGCCTGAACTGGAAGGCGAACGTCATCTGGTGATTCTTAAGGCAAACTGAGTTTGCTTTTGATCAAACAAGCGTGAATTAAAGGTCGTACCCAGCAGAAAGATAAGCAGGCTAATTAGTTGGTCGCTTTTTTTAGTTAATTTACTTTTTATTAACACAAAAAACGCGGCTAATTAGCGACAATAGAGTAATTGCATTTAGAAATAGTCACGTTAGCAATCATGTGCGAAAGATTGGCGTTTGCTGCTAATGTTAATTGGCTGTTGGAATATTGCCCCGCTGCTTGTCAATAAAAGGTTTTCATCGGGTATACGGATTGTTTTTGAACAGTTAACTAGTAATGTTTTGATTTATATAATTTTTTGATCGCTCAAATTGCTAAAGACGGTTTGGTTGACCATCGGCTATAAATCAGGAAGGGACATTACTGTGATCGGCTTCGCGTTTCTAAACGCAACGCTGGAATAATCAGACAATTAAATGCGCCCTATTATTCCGACCGTTTTCTTGTGAAAATAGGCTGGAATAGGGAAATTTAAATAATTGTTCACCTTTTCGCTACTTATCGATTGAATTCGTTGGTATGCCCCGTATAATTTGCTCGTTTTTTGCTGCTTGACTCAGGACAGCAAAAACAGTTGTATACGTCACTCAGCATACCCCCTCTGGGGTACGGAGAGAACAAACGTCATGTCTGTGTCCCTTTACAGCGGGAAAGTCGCACGCAAACTGCTGTTTTTGCAGTTAATGACTTTTGTTCTGATCAGCGTTGCTTTCTGGCTGAAAAGCCCGGAATGGAGCGCTTCGGCGTTGGCAGGCGGTCTCGCCGCCTGGTTGCCGAGTGCAATGTTTATGCTGTTTGCCTTGCGCCATCAGGCGCAAACGCCGGCGCCCGGTAGGGTTGCCTGGTCGTTCGCCATCGGCGAGGGGCTAAAGGTCGTGATCACCATCGTTTTGCTGATCGTGGCGCTGGGGGTGTTCAAGGCGGAGTTTATACCGCTTGGCCTGACCTATTTAGCGGTGTTAGTGGTGCAGATAGTGGCACCGGCCGTGATTAACAGTTACCGAACTTAACTAAATAAGGGTAAGAGGCATCATGTCTGCAGGAGAAGTCTTGACTCCACAGGAGTATATCGGTCACCACCTGACGCAGCTTCAGGTCGGGACTGGGTTCTGGTCGATCAACATCGACTCGATGTTTTTCTCCGTCGTCCTCGGGGCGCTTTTCCTGGTGATCTTCCGCAAAGTGGCTAAAAACGCCACCAGCGGCGTGCCGGGTAAACTGCAAACCGCCGTGGAGCTGGTGGTCGGTTTCGTCGACAGCAGCGTGCGCGACATGTACCACGGCAAGAGCAAGGTGATTGCGCCGCTGGCGCTGACCGTGTTCGTCTGGGTGTTCCTGATGAACTTGATGGACCTGCTGCCCATCGACTTCCTGCCTTACGTTGGCGAACACATCCTCGGCCTGCCTGCGCTGCGCGTGGTGCCTACCGCCGATGTGAACGTCACGCTGTCGATGGCGCTGGGCGTGTTTATCCTGATTCTGTTCTATAGCATCAAAATGAAAGGCGTTGGCGGGTTTGTTAAAGAGTTGACCATGCAGCCGTTCAACCACCCTGTATTCATTCCTATCAACCTGATTCTTGAAGGTGTCAGCCTGCTGTCCAAACCTGTTTCACTGGGTCTGCGACTGTTCGGCAACATGTATGCGGGTGAGTTGATCTTCATCCTGATTGCCGGCCTGTTGCCGTGGTGGTCACAGTGGGTCCTGAGCTTGCCTTGGGCTATCTTCCACATCCTGATCATTACGCTTCAAGCCTTTATTTTCATGGTTCTGACGATCGTCTATCTGTCGATGGCGTCTGAAGAGCACTGATTTTCTTAAAACACTTGCACTTTTAAACTGAAACAAACTGGAGACTGTCATGGAAAACCTGAGTATGGATCTGCTGTACATGGCTGCCGCTGTGATGATGGGTTTAGCGGCAATCGGTGCTGCGATCGGTATCGGCATCCTGGGTGGTAAATTCTTGGAAGGCGCTGCTCGTCAGCCTGACCTGATTCCTCTGCTGCGTACACAGTTCTTTATCGTTATGGGTCTGGTCGACGCCATCCCGATGATCGCTGTAGGTCTGGGTCTGTACGTGATGTTCGCCGTCGCGTAAGTAGAGCAACCCTCTACGACGTAACCAAACTATTAACTTTTAAAGAGGCATTGTGCTGTGAATCTTAACGCAACAATCCTCGGCCAGGCCATCGCGTTCGTTCTGTTTGTCTGGTTCTGCATGAAGTACGTATGGCCGCCGATCATGGCTGCCATCGAGAAGCGTCAGAAAGAAATCGCTGACGGCCTCGCTTCTGCAGAGCGTGCCAAAAAAGATCTGGACTTAGCGCAAGCCAATGCGACCGACCAGCTGAAAACTGCTAAAGCAGAAGCTCAGGTGATCATCGAGCAAGCGAACAAACGCAAAGCTCAGATCATGGATGAAGCGAAAGCCGAAGCCGAGCAGGAACGTAACAAAATCGTGGCGCAGGCTCAGGCTGAGATCGAAGCCGAACGTAAGCGCGCTCGTGAAGAGTTGCGTAAGCAAGTCGCGATGCTGGCAATTGCCGGCGCCGAGAAGATCATCGAACGTTCCGTGGATGAAGCTGCTAACAGCGACATCGTTGATAAACTGGTCGCTGAACTGTAAGGAGGGAGGGGCTGATGTCTGAATTTGTAACTGTAGCTCGCCCCTACGCCAAAGCAGCTTTTGACTTTGCCGTTGAGCACCAAAGCGTAGAGCGCTGGCAGGAAATGCTGGCGTTTGCGGCTGAAGTCACTCGCAATGAACAGATTTCTGAACTGCTGTCTGGCGCGGTTGCGCCAGAAACGCTGTCCAAGACGTTCATCGCGGTTTGTGGCGATCGGCTCGACGAACATGGCCAGAACTTTATCCGTGTAATGGCCGAAAATGGACGTTTACTGGTTCTTCCTGCCGTGCTGCAGCAGTTCATCGAACTGCGCGCCTCGCTGGAATCCACCGTCGAAGTCGAAGTGCTCTCTGCGAGCGCGCTGAACGACGAACAGCAGGCGAAAATCGCCGCTGCGATGGAAAAACGTCTGTCACGCAAAGTTAAGCTGAATTGCAAAATTGACAAGTCTGTACTGGCCGGCATCGTTGTTCGCGCCGGCGATATGGTGATTGATGGCAGCGTTCGCGGTCGTCTTGAACGCCTGACAGACGTCTTGCAGTCTTAAGGGGACTGGAGCATGCAACTGAATTCCACCGAAATCAGCGAACTGATCAAGCAGCGCATTGCTCAGTTCAATGTAGTGAGCGAAGCTCACAATGAAGGTACTATCGTTTCCGTCAGTGACGGGATCATCCGCGTACACGGCCTGGCCGAAGTTATGCAGGGCGAAATGATCGCACTGCCTGGCAACCGTTACGCAATCGCATTGAACCTGGAGCGCGACTCCGTCGGTGCCGTGGTCATGGGGCCGTACGCGGATCTGGCCGAAGGCATGAAGGTTAAATGCACCGGCCGTATCCTGGAAGTTCCAGTCGGTCGTGGTCTGCTGGGCCGCGTAGTTAACACCCTGGGCGCGCCAATCGACGGCAAAGGCCCGATTGAGAACGACGGCTTCTCTCCGGTAGAAGCTATCGCGCCAGGCGTTATCGAGCGTCAGTCCGTTGATCAGCCGGTTCAAACTGGCTACAAATCCGTTGACGCCATGATTCCAATCGGCCGTGGCCAGCGTGAGCTGGTGATCGGTGACCGTCAGACCGGTAAAACCGCGCTGGCGATCGATGCGATCATCAACCAACGCGACTCCGGCATCAAATGCGTTTACGTGGCTATCGGCCAGAAAGCGTCCACCATCGCTAACGTGGTGCGCAAACTGGAAGAGCACGGCGCATTGGCCAACACCATCGTGGTGGTGGCGACCGCTTCCGAATCCGCTGCACTGCAATACCTGGCGCCATACGCCGGTTGCGCAATGGGCGAATACTTCCGTGACCGCGGTGAAGACGCGCTGATCGTGTACGATGACCTGTCCAAACAGGCCGTTGCTTACCGCCAGATTTCCCTGCTGCTTCGTCGTCCGCCAGGTCGTGAAGCTTACCCAGGCGACGTATTCTACCTGCACTCCCGCTTGCTGGAGCGCGCAGCGCGCGTCAACGCCGAATACGTTGAAGCCTTCACCAAAGGTGAAGTTAAAGGCCAAACCGGTTCACTGACCGCTCTGCCGATCATTGAAACCCAGGCGGGTGACGTTTCCGCGTTCGTTCCGACCAACGTAATCTCGATTACCGATGGTCAGATCTTCCTGGAATCCAACCTGTTCAACTCCGGTATTCGTCCGGCAGTTAACCCGGGTATCTCCGTATCCCGTGTTGGTGGCGCCGCGCAGACCAAGATCATGAAGAAACTGTCCGGTGGTATCCGTACCGCGCTGGCGCAGTATCGTGAACTGGCTGCGTTCTCCCAGTTCGCATCCGATCTGGATGACGCGACCCGCAAACAGCTGAGCCACGGTCAGAAAGTGACCGAGCTGCTGAAACAGAAACAGTATGCGCCGATGTCGGTTGCACAACAGTCTCTGGTGCTGTTTGCCGCAGAACGCGGTTACCTGAACGACGTCGAAGTCGCCAAAGTGGTGAGCTTCGAAGCCGCGCTGGTCGCCTATGCGGACCGCGAGCACGCCGAGCTGCTGAACCACATCAACCAAACTGGCAACTTCAATGATGAGATCGAGGGCAAGTTGAAAGACATCCTCGAGACCTTCAAGAAAACCCAGTCCTGGTAACGCCGAACGGCCCTGCTGTTGAAAGACAGCAGGCCGTCTGGCACTGAGGAGAAGCAGAGATGGCCGGCGCAAAAGAGATACGTAGTAAGATCGCTAGCGTGCAAAACACGCAAAAGATCACTAAAGCGATGGAAATGGTCGCCGCCTCCAAAATGCGTAAATCGCAGGATCGCATGGCGGCCAGCCGTCCTTATGCAGAGACCATGCGCAAAGTGATTGGTCACCTTGCGTTAGGGAATCTGGAGTACAAGCACCCGTACCTGGATGAGCGTGACGTTAAGCGCGTCGGGTATCTGGTGGTGTCTACTGACCGTGGTCTCTGCGGCGGCTTGAACATCAACCTGTTCAAAAAGCTGCTGGCGGAGATGAAAGCCTGGTCCGAAAAAGGCGTCGAAACCGATTTGGCGCTGATTGGCTCTAAAGCGGCCTCTTTCTTTGGTTCCGTGGGCGGCAACGTGGTTGCCCAGGTGACCGGCATGGGGGATAAACCTTCCCTGTCGGATCTGATCGGGCCGGTGAAAGTGATGCTGCAGGCCTACGACGAAGGTCGTTTGGACAAGCTGTACATTGTCAGCAACAAATTTGTTAATACGATGTCCCAAGAGCCGCAAGTGCTTCAGCTGCTGCCGTTACCGCCAGCCGATGACGAAGAGCTGAAGAAAACGCCTTGGGATTACCTGTATGAACCCGATCCAAAAGTGCTGCTTGATACCTTGCTGCGCCGCTATGTGGAGTCGCAGGTTTATCAGGGCGTCGTGGAAAACCTGGCCAGCGAGCAGGCCGCACGAATGGTCGCGATGAAAGCCGCAACCGATAACGGCGGTAGCCTGATCAAAGAGCTGCAGTTGGTATACAACAAGGCGCGTCAGGCCAGCATCACTCAGGAACTCACCGAGATCGTTTCGGGAGCCTCCGCGGTTTAAGCTAGGTTTACGAATTACGTAGAGGATTCAAGATGGCTACTGGAAAGATTATCCAGGTAATCGGCGCCGTGGTGGACGTCGAGTTCCCTCAGGATGCCGTACCGAAAGTGTACGACGCCCTTGAGGTAGAAAACGGCACCGAAAAACTGGTGTTGGAAGTTCAGCAACAGCTGGGCGGTGGCGTGGTTCGCTGTATCGCAATGGGGACCTCCGACGGTCTGCGTCGCGGTCTGAAAGTGAACAACCTGGACCACCCGATTGAAGTGCCGGTGGGTAAAGCTACCCTGGGCCGTATCATGAACGTATTGGGTCAACCGATCGACATGAAAGGCGACATCGGCGAAGAAGAGCGTTGGGCGATTCACCGCGCGGCGCCAAGCTACGAAGAGCTGTCCAACTCCCAGGAACTGCTGGAAACCGGTATCAAGGTAATGGACCTGATTTGTCCATTCGCCAAGGGCGGTAAAGTCGGTCTGTTCGGCGGCGCGGGCGTGGGTAAAACCGTAAACATGATGGAGCTGATCCGTAACATCGCGATCGAGCACTCCGGTTATTCCGTGTTTGCGGGCGTGGGCGAGCGTACTCGTGAGGGTAACGACTTCTACCACGAAATGACCGACTCCAACGTTCTGGACAAAGTATCCCTGGTTTACGGCCAGATGAACGAGCCACCAGGTAACCGTCTGCGCGTTGCGCTGACCGGTCTGACCATGGCGGAGAAATTCCGTGACGAAGGCCGTGACGTACTGCTGTTCGTTGACAACATCTACCGTTACACCCTGGCCGGTACCGAAGTGTCCGCACTTCTGGGCCGTATGCCATCCGCGGTAGGTTATCAGCCAACGCTGGCGGAAGAGATGGGCGTTCTGCAAGAACGTATCACCTCGACCAAGACCGGTTCCATCACTTCCGTACAGGCCGTTTACGTTCCTGCGGATGACTTGACTGACCCGTCACCAGCCACCACCTTTGCGCACTTGGACGCAACCGTGGTACTGAGCCGTAACATCGCTTCTTTGGGTATCTACCCGGCCGTTGACCCGCTGGATTCCACCAGCCGTCAGCTGGATCCGCTGGTTGTTGGCCAGGAGCACTACGACGTAGCGCGTGGCGTGCAGTCCATTCTGCAACGCTACCAGGAACTGAAAGATATCATCGCGATCCTGGGTATGGACGAGCTGTCTGAAGAAGACAAACTGGTCGTATCCCGTGCGCGTAAGATCCAACGTTTCCTGTCTCAGCCGTTCTTCGTGGCAGAAGTCTTCACCGGTTCTCCGGGCAAGTTCGTATCGCTGAAAGACACCATCCGTGGTTTCAAAGGCATTATGGACGGCGACTATGACCACCTGCCGGAGCAGGCGTTCTACATGGTTGGCACCATTGAAGAAGCAGTGGAAAAAGCCAAGAAACTGTAACGCCTTGAGAGGAGGGTGATATGGCTATGACTTACCATCTGGATGTAGTCAGCGCGGAAAAACAGATGTTTTCCGGCCTGGTGCAGAAGATCCAGGTGACAGGCAGCGAAGGTGAACTGGGGATCTTCCCTGGCCATGCGCCGCTGCTGACTGCCATCAAGCCTGGCATGGTGCGTATTGTTAAGCAGCACGGTGAAGAAGAGTTCATCTACCTGTCCGGCGGCATCCTCGAGGTGCAGCCGAGCGTGGTTACCGTGCTGGCGGACACTGCTATCCGTGGTACTGACCTCGACGAAGCGAGAGCGTTGGAAGCTAAGCGTAAAGCTGAAGAACACATTCGCAGCTCTCATGGCGATGTCGACTATGCTCAGGCATCCGCTGAACTGGCGAAAGCGATCGCAAAACTGCGCGTTATCGAGCTCACCAGAAAAGCGATGTAATGTTTGGGTGCCCGGCACCCAACTTTAAGAAAGCGGCCTATAGGGTCGCTTTTTTTTTACTTTAAAATAAGCATTTCAGCCCGGCGGGCGGTGTGGTGTATAACCGCTGATATCGGGAAATAAACGTCGCCGATCGCCGACAGTTTTTTCGTCCCGACGCCGAATTAGCCGTGATAGCGGCAGACCAAGGCCCACGCGGCCTGCGCCGGGTTCGTGCAGAGAAATATGTAGTAATATCGTCGCTAAACGGTTTTACTTTCGTCTATCAAAATGGAGTTATCAGGTTGCTTATGTCGAACAGCGCAATGAGCGTGGTCATCCTCGCCGCGGGCAAGGGAACACGCATGTATTCCGATCTTCCCAAGGTCTTACATCCGTTGGCCGGCAAGCCGATGGTGCAACACGTCATTGATGCCGCGATGAAACTGGGCGCGCAACAGGTTCATCTGGTATACGGCCACGGCGGCGATCTGTTGAAAAGCACGTTGACCGAAGGCGCGCTGAACTGGGTGCTGCAGGCCGAGCAACTGGGTACCGGCCATGCGATGCAGCAGGCCGCGCCGCACTTTGCCGACGATGAAGACGTGCTGATGCTGTATGGCGATGTGCCGTTAATCTCCGTGGATACGCTGCAACGCCTGCTGGCGGCCAAGCCGCAGGGCGGCATCGGCCTGCTGACGGTCAAGCTGGACGATCCGAGCGGTTACGGCCGCATCGTGCGTGAGCAGGGTAACGTGGTGGGCATCGTCGAACACAAGGACGCCAGCGAGGCACAGCGCCAGATCAACGAGATCAATACCGGCATCCTGGTGGCGAACGGGCGCGATCTGAAGCGCTGGCTGGGAATGTTGAATAACGACAACGCACAGGGCGAGTTTTACATCACCGATATCATTGCGTTGGCCCATGCCGACGGCAAGAAAATCGAAGCCGTGCACCCGTCGCGTTTAAGTGAAGTGGAAGGTGTAAACAACCGTCTGCAGCTGGCGACTCTGGAGCGCGTATTCCAGTCGGAACAGTCTGAAAAGCTGCTGTTGGCCGGCGTGATGTTGTTGGATCCGGCGCGTTTCGATCTGCGCGGGGAACTTGTTCACGGCCGTGACATCACTATTGATGCGAATGTGATTATCGAAGGTCACGTCAAGCTGGGCGACCGGGTGAAAATCGGCGCCGGCTGCGTGCTGAAAAACTGCGTGATCGGTGATGACTGCGAGATCAGCCCTTACAGCGTGCTGGAAGACAGCGTGCTGGAAGCCGACTGCACGGTGGGGCCGTTCGCCCGCTTGCGCCCAGGCGCGGAGCTGGCGGCAGGGGCTCACGTCGGCAACTTCGTGGAAATGAAAAAGGCGCGTCTGGGCAAAGGCTCCAAGGCCGGCCACCTCAGCTACCTGGGCGATGCCGAAATCGGTGATGACGTGAATATCGGCGCCGGCACCATCACCTGTAACTACGATGGCGCCAACAAGCACAAAACGCTGATCGGCGACGGCGTATTCGTCGGTTCCGATACTCAGCTGGTGGCGCCGGTGTCGGTCGGCAAAGGATCCACCATCGCCGCCGGCACCACGGTAACGCGCGATATCGCCGAGAACGAACTGGTGCTGAGCCGCGTCAAGCAGGTGCACATTCAGGGTTGGCAACGTCCGGTGAAGAAGAAGCCATAGTGTGTTTTGCGTTGGGCTCCGTTCAGAGCCCAATACAAAACATAATAACCCCCACCATCTACAGGCTCGGGGGATGCACGGTAAAAACCGGCAAAAATCAGGTCAAGGCATCGAAAGCGCCCATGAAGGGCGTTCATTAGGAATATAACTGATGTGTGGAATTGTAGGCGCAGTAGCGCAACGTGATATCGCAGAAATCCTGTTGGAAGGCTTACGTCGTCTCGAGTACCGCGGTTATGACTCCGCTGGTCTGGCGGTGGTCGATGAAAAAGGCAACGTCAGTCGCCTGCGTCGCGTTGGCAAGGTACAAAAGCTGGCCGAAGCGGCGGAACAAACCGATCTGCACGGCGGTACCGGCATCGCTCACACCCGTTGGGCTACGCACGGTGAACCGACCGAAGCGAACGCGCACCCGCATGTTTCCGACTACATTACCGTGGTGCATAACGGCATCATCGAAAACCACGAGCCGCTGCGCGAACTGCTGATTGAACGCGGTTACCGTTTCAGCTCTGAAACCGACACCGAAGTGATTGCGCACCTGGTGCACTGGGAACAACTGCAAGGCGGTACGCTGCTGGAAGTGGTTCAGCGCGTGATCCCGCAGCTGCGCGGCGCTTATGGCACCGTGGTGATGGACAGCCGCGATCCGAGCGTGCTGGTCGCGGCGCGTTCCGGCAGCCCGCTGGTTATCGGCCGCGGCGTCGGGGAAAACTTCATCGCTTCCGATCAGCTGGCGCTGCTGCCGGTCACCCGCCGCTTCATCTTCCTGGAAGAGGGCGACGTGGTGGAAGTGACTCGCCGCACCGTCAACATCTTCGACAAACAGGGCAACGCCATCGAGCGTCCTGAGATCGAATCCCAGGTGCAGTATGACGCCGGCGACAAGGGCGCTTATCGCCACTACATGCAAAAAGAGATTTACGAACAGCCGCTGGCGCTGAAAAACACCCTGGAAGGGCGTTTCAGTCATGGCCAAATCAACCTGAGTGAGCTGGGGCCGCACGCCGACGAGCTGCTCGCCAAGGTGCAGCACGTGCAGATTATCGCCTGTGGGACGTCTTACCACTCCGGTATGGTGGCGCGTTACTGGTTCGAAGCGCTGGCCGGCGTGCCGTGCGATGTCGAGATCGCGTCCGAATTCCGTTACCGCAAATCGGCGGTGCGTCCGGGCAGCCTGATCATCACTCTGTCGCAGTCCGGCGAAACTGCCGACACCCTGGCGGCGCTGCGCCTGTCCAAAGAGCTGGGTTATCTCGGTTCGCTGGCCGTTTGTAACGTTGCCGGCTCTTCGCTGGTGCGCGAATCCGATCTGGCGTTGATGACCAAAGCGGGTACGGAAATCGGCGTAGCCTCGACCAAAGCCTTCACCACGCAGCTCACCGTGCTGTTGATGCTGGTGGCGCGCCTGGGCCGTCTGAAAGGCATGGCGGAAAGCGTGGAGCACGAGATCGTGCATGGTCTGCAGGCGCTGCCGGCGCGTATCGAGCAGATGCTGTCGATGGATAAAGAGATCGAAGCGCTGGCGGAAGGCTTCTCCGACAAGCACCATGCGCTGTTCCTCGGCCGCGGCGATCAGTATCCGATCGCCATGGAAGGGGCGCTGAAGCTGAAAGAGATCTCCTATATTCACGCTGAAGCTTATGCGGCGGGCGAGTTGAAACACGGCCCGCTGGCGCTGATCGACGCCGACATGCCGGTGATTGTGGTGGCGCCGAACAACGAACTGCTGGAAAAGCTGAAGTCCAACATTGAAGAAGTGCGCGCGCGCGGCGGCCAGCTGTACGTGTTCGCCGATCAGGACGCCGGCTTCGTCAGCAGCGAAGGCATGACCCTCATTCCTCTGCCGCACGTCGAGGAAATCGTCGCGCCGATCTTCTACACCGTGCCGCTGCAGCTGCTGTCTTACCACGTGGCGCTGATCAAGGGCACCGACGTTGACCAGCCGCGCAACCTGGCGAAGTCTGTCACCGTAGAGTAATTTGTTGCAGGTAAACTGCAAAAGCCGGCCTTAGCGCCGGCTTTTTTCATGAGTGACCTTAAAGATGACAGCGCTGCCGTTTCGGTGATAAACGTTGTCATATTCAAGCGGATAGGCCGCGCCAAGCCGGTTTTTTATTGCTTGTGAAATGTGCTGTTTCACGGCTAACCTTCTGATTTACATACAAACAAACACCTATCAAATACGCTGTAATATAACTGTCATATTGCGTACATTTTTCTGTCACCAAACTGTCCTATTTTCCCTCCTGCAGCAATACTTACTCTGATTAAAACGACTCGAAGTCGATTTTAAGTATCCCATTAGGAGGGATTATGAAACTGATGCGTACCACCGTCGCCAGTATTGTGGCAGCGACCTTCTCCCTGACCGCCGTGTCCGCGTTCGCTGCTGCCAGCCTGACCGGTGCAGGTGCGACATTCCCCGCTCCGGTTTACGCCAAGTGGGCAGATTCTTATCAGAAAGAAACCGGCAATAAAGTTAACTATCAGGGCATCGGCTCCTCTGGCGGCGTAAAGCAAATCGTGGCCAACACCGTTGACTTTGGCGCTTCCGACGCCCCGCTGTCTGACGACAAACTGGCGGCCGATGGCCTGTTCCAGTTCCCGACCGTGATTGGCGGCGTGGTGCTGGCGGTGAATATCCCGGGCATCAAATCCGGCGAACTGACGCTGGACGGCAAAACCCTGGGCGATATCTACCTGGGCAACGTCAAAAAGTGGAACGATCCGGCTATCACCAAGCTGAACCCAGGCGTGAAACTGCCTGACCAGAACATCGCCGTAGTGCGCCGCGCCGACGGTTCCGGCACCTCGTTCGTATTCACCAGCTACCTGTCCAAGGCCAATGCGCAGTGGAAAGAAAAGATTGGCGCCGGTTCTACCGTTAACTGGCCGACCGGTCTGGGCGGTAAAGGCAACGACGGCATCGCCGCCTTCGTTCAGCGTCTGCCTGGCTCTATCGGTTACGTAGAATACGCTTACGCCAAGCAGAACAACCTGGCTTACACCAAGCTGGTGTCCGCCGACGGCAAACCGGTCAGCCCGACCGAAGAGAGCTTCAGCAACGCCGCCAAGGGTGCGGATTGGAGCAAAACCTTCGCTCAGGATCTGACTGACCAGAAAGGCGATAACGTGTGGCCAATCACCTCCACCACCTTCATCCTGGTGCACAAAGAGCAGAAAAACCCTGCTCAGGGCGCCGAAGTGCTGAAGTTCTTCGACTGGGCCTACAAAACCGGCGCCAAGCAGGCGAACGAACTGGATTACGCCACCCTGCCGGCAGAAGTGGTTGAGCAGGTGCGTGCGGCCTGGAAAACCAACGTAAAAGACAGTTCAGGTAAAGCGCTGTACTAACAACGCAGGGGCGCGGGTTCGCCGCGCCCCACACAGTTCTTCAGGCTCCGATCACGGTTGGGGCTGCCAGGGTTCAAACAGAGAGTAATCTATGGCTGAGTACAAGCCGACCATCAAAGCACCGGGCAAAAACGGTGACATCATTTTCAGCGCGCTGGTGAGACTGGCTGCGCTGATTACCCTATTGTTGCTGGGCGGCATCATCGTCTCGCTGATCTTCGCCTCCTGGCCAAGCATGCAGAAATTCGGCTTTGCGTTCCTGTGGACCAAAGAGTGGGACGCGCCGGCGGAGCAGTTCGGCGCGCTGGTGCCGATCTACGGCACCGTGGTCACCTCGCTTATCGCGTTGATCATCGCCGTGCCGGTGAGCTTCGGCATCGCGCTGTTCCTGACCGAACTGGCGCCGAACTGGCTGAAGCGGCCGCTGGGCATCGCCATTGAGCTGCTGGCGGCCATTCCGAGCATCGTCTACGGCATGTGGGGCCTGTTCGTGTTCGCCCCGCTGTTCGCCGAATACTTCCAGACGCCGGTGGGCGAAGTACTGTCTGGCATTCCAATCGTCGGTGAGCTGTTCTCCGGCCCGGCCTTCGGCATCGGCATCCTGGCCGCCGGGGTGATCCTGGCGATCATGATCATCCCTTACATCGCTGCGGTCATGCGCGACGTGTTCGAACAGACCCCGGTAATGATGAAAGAGTCGGCCTACGGCATCGGCTGCACCACCTGGGAAGTCATCTGGCGCATCGTGCTGCCGTTCACCAAAAACGGTGTCATCGGCGGCGTGATGCTGGGCCTGGGCCGCGCGCTGGGGGAAACCATGGCGGTGACCTTTATCATCGGCAACACCTACCAGCTCGACAGCGCTTCGCTGTACATGCCGGGCAACAGCATCACCTCGGCGCTGGCCAACGAATTCGCCGAAGCCGAGTCCGGCGTGCACACCGCCGCGTTGATGGAGCTGGGCCTGATTCTGTTTGTTATCACCTTTATCGTGCTGGCGCTGTCGAAACTGATGATCATGCGTCTGGCCAAGAATGAGGGGCGTTAACATGGCGACGATGGATATGCAAAACGCAGTCGTTCTGGCGGAAAGCCGCCGCAAAATGCAGGCCTGGCGCCGGCAGAAAAACCGCCTCGCGCTGTTCCTGTCGATGGCGACCATGGCGTTCGGGCTGTTCTGGCTGATCTGGATCCTGATCGCCACCGTCACCAAAGGCTTCGACGGCATGTCGCTGGCGCTGTTCACCGAAATGACCCCGCCGCCGAACACCGCGGGCGGCGGCCTGGCCAACGCCATCGCCGGCAGCGGCCTGCTGATCCTGTGGGCGACCCTCTTCGGTACGCCGCTGGGCATCATGGCCGGCATCTATCTGGCGGAATACGGCCGTAAATCCTGGCTGGCGGAAGTGATCCGCTTTATCAACGACATTCTGCTCTCCGCACCGTCGATCGTGGTGGGCCTGTTCGTTTACACCATCGTGGTGGCGAAGATGGAACACTTCTCCGGTTGGGCCGGCATCGTGGCGCTGGCGCTGCTGCAGGTGCCGATCGTCATTCGCACCACCGAGAACATGCTGAAGCTGGTGCCGGATACGCTGCGCGAGGCCGCCTATGCCCTGGGCACGCCGAAATGGCGCATGATTTCCGCTATCACGCTGAAGGCGTCGGTGTCCGGCATCATCACCGGCGTGCTGCTGGCGATTGCGCGTATCGCGGGGGAAACGGCGCCGCTGCTGTTCACCTCGCTGTCGAACCAGTTCTGGAGCACCGACCTGATGCAGCCGATCGCCAACCTGCCGGTGACCATCTTCAAATTCGCCATGAGCCCGTTCGCCGAATGGCAGCAGCTGGCCTGGGCCGGGGTGCTGTTGATCACCCTGTGCGTACTGTTACTGAATATCCTGGCGCGCGTAATTTTCGCCAAGAAAAAGCATTCATAAAATTTTGAGCGCCGCTTTGGCGGCGCTGATGAAAAGAGAGAAGTCTTGATGAGTATGGTTACTGACGCTTCCAGCAGCAAAATTCAGGTACGCGATCTGAACTTCTACTACGGCAAATTCCATGCGCTGAAGAACATCACGCTGGATATCGCCAAGAACAAGGTCACCGCGTTTATCGGCCCCTCCGGCTGCGGCAAATCCACCCTGCTGCGCACCTTCAACAAGATGTACCAGCTGTACCCGGAACAGCGTGCGGAAGGCGGCATCCTGCTGGACGGCCAGAACATCCTGACCGACAACTCGGATATCGCGCTGCTGCGCGCCAAGGTCGGCATGGTGTTCCAAAAGCCGACGCCGTTCCCGATGTCGATTTACGACAACATCGCCTTCGGCGTCCGCCTGTTTGAAAAGCTGTCGCGCGCCGATATGGACGAGCGCGTGCAGTGGGCGCTGACCAAGGCGGCTCTGTGGAACGAAACCAAGGACAAGCTGCACCAGAGCGGCTACAGCCTCTCCGGCGGCCAGCAGCAGCGTCTGTGCATCGCCCGCGGCATCGCCATTCGTCCGGAAGTGCTGTTGCTGGATGAGCCTTGCTCGGCGCTGGATCCGATCTCCACCGGCAAGATTGAAGAGCTGATCAGCGAACTGAAGGCCGATTACACCGTGGTGATTGTGACGCACAACATGCAGCAGGCGGCGCGCTGCTCCGACTCTACCGCATTTATGTATCTGGGCGAGCTGATCGAGTTCAGTGATACTGATAACCTGTTCACTGCGCCGCAGAAAAAGCAGACTGAAGACTACATCACTGGCCGTTATGGTTGATAGGAAGCATCATGGATAACCTGAATTTAAACAAACACATTTCCGGCCAGTTCAACGCAGAGCTCGAGCATATCCGCACCCAGGTGTTGACCATGGGCGGGCTGGTGGAGCAGCAGCTGACCGACGCCATCACCGCGATGCACAATCAGGATGGCGAGCTGGCCAAGCGCGTGATCGAAGGCGACGCCAAGGTCAACATGATGGAAGTGGCGATCGACGAAGCCTGCGTGCGCATTATCGCCAAGCGCCAGCCGACCGCCAGCGATCTGCGTCTGGTGATGGCGATCATCAAAACCATTTCCGAGCTGGAACGCATCGGCGACGTGGCGGACAAGATCTGCCGCACCGCGCTGGAGAAGTTCTCGCACCAGCACCAGCCGCTGCTGGTCAGCCTGGAGTCGCTGGGGCGCCACACCGTGCAGATGCTGCACGACGTGCTGGACGCGTTCGCGCGCATGGATCTGGACGAAGCGATCCGTATCTACCGGGAAGATAAAAAGGTCGATCAGGAATATGAAGGCATCGTGCGTCAGCTGATGACCTACATGATGGAAGATTCGCGCACCATTCCGAGCGTGCTGACCGCGCTGTTCTGCGCCCGTTCTATCGAGCGTATCGGCGATCGCTGCCAGAACATCTGCGAATTTATCTTCTATTTCGTCAAAGGACAGGATTTCCGTCATCTTGGCGGCGACGCCCTGGAAAAGCTGCTCTCTCCGGGCGGTAAAGACGAAAAAGACGACTAACCCTTTCCGGGTAATATCCTTCCAAGGCGCGGTTTCTCGCGCCTTTATTCCATCTTAAGTGCGTAAAGATAAAAAGGTTATAAATATAGCTTTTTATATTATTTCCTGACCTATGTGACGCTTGCTAGCTTATCCGCCAGCAGGACATCAACCACTTAGGAGCTCTCTATGAAACATCGCGCTTTGGCCTTAACGTTGTTAGCCAGTCTGACCGGCCTCGCCGCCGGCGCCGCGCACGCGGACAAACTTGACGATATCAAGCAAGCCGGCGTGGTGCGCATCGCGGTGTTCGACAGCAATCCGCCGTTCGGTTACATCGATCCGCAGAGCAAGAAGCTGGTGGGCTACGATGTGGATGTCGCCGACGCGATCGGCAAAGCGTTGGGGGTGAAAGTGGAGCTGCGCGCCACCAACCCGGCCAACCGCATTCCGCTGCTGGTGTCGAAGAAGGTTGACCTGATTGCCGCCAACTTCACCATTACCGACGAGCGCGCCAAGGAAGTGAACTTCAGCGTGCCGTATTTCGCCACCGGCCAGAAATTCATCGCCCGCAAAGGCGTATTGAAAACGCCGGAAGACATCAAGAAGCTGCGCATCGGCGCGGATAAGGGCACGGTGCAGGAAATCACCCTGCGCGAGCGTTTCCCGACGGCGAAAGTGATCTCCTACGATGATACCCCGCTGGCGTTCGTGGCGCTGCGTAACGGCAACGTGCAGGCGATCACTCAGGACGACGCCAAGCTGGTCGGCCTGCTCGGCAACCTGCCGGCGGCGCAAAAGGCGGAGTTTGAAATTTCGCCGTTCAGCCTGACCAAAGAGTATCAGGGCGTCGGCATTCCCAAGGGCGAAGATCGCCTGACCGCCGCGGTGAACGAGACGCTGATCAAGCTGGAAAAAGACGGTGAAGCGGTTAAGATTTACGATCGCTGGTTCGGGCCGGAAACCCAATCCGCCCAGCCGCGCGGCGATTTCAAAATCGCGCCTTTGGATCAGCAACCGAAAGCCTGATTTAACCGCGCGCGGTGAGATCGGTACGGAGGGGCGCAGCTTGCTGCGCCCCTGATGCATTCTGCAAGACAAGGATTGAACATGAACCTGGACTGGCTGCTGGCGCCGCAATACCTGAGCTGGCTGTGGCACGGCTTTCTGCTGACGCTGTGGCTTTCCGCCTGCGCGGGCTTGACGGCCACGCTGCTGGGCTTCGTGCTGGCGGCGATGCGCGACAGCAGCCTGCGGCCGTTGCGCTGGCTGGCGATGGGCTACAGCTCGCTGTTTCGCAATACGCCGCTGCTGGTGCAGCTGTTCTTCTGGTACTTCGCCGCCGGGCAGATCTTGCCGTCCGCCGCCATGCAGTGGCTGAACAGCGCCCATCAGATCGGCCCGCTTGAGTGGCCGTCGTTCGAGTTTCTCGCCGGTTTCTTCGGCCTGACGCTGTACTCCACCGCCTTTATCGCCGAAGAGATCCGCTCCGGCATTCGCGGCGTCGCCGGCGGGCAGAAATATGCCGCTCAGGCGCTGGGGCTGACCGGCTGGCAGGCGATGCGCTATGTGGTGCTGCCGCAGGCGCTGAAAATCGCGCTGCCGCCGCTGCTGGGCCAATACATGAACGTGATCAAGAACTCGTCGCTGACCATGGCGATCGGTGTGGCCGAACTCTCTTACGCCTCGCGTCAGGTCGAAACCGAGACCCTGCGCACTTTCCAGGCGTTCGGCGTGGCGACGGTACTGTACATCGCCATCATCGCGCTGCTGGAAGGCTGGGGCATGTGGCGACAACAGCGTAAACCGCTGGGAGGGCATTAAGATGGATTTCAGCGTGATTCACGACAACCTGGGTTACCTGCTGTGGGGCACCTGGCCGGACGGGCCGCTGGGTGGCGCGGCGTTGACGTTGGCGATCAGCCTGATGGCCGGCGTGGCCTCGGCGCTGCTCGGCACCTTACTCGGCGTGGCGCTGGCGATGTCGCGCGGCGTCGCCGCCGGGCTGCTGGCGGCGGTGTTGGGCTTTTTCCGCGCCATTCCGGTCATCATGTTGATCTTCTGGACCTATTTTCTGTTGCCGATGGTGTTTGGCGTCGAGATCCCTGAAATCACCACCGTGGTGTGCGCGCTGGCGCTGATCGCCTCGGCCTATCTGGCCCATGCGGTGAAAGCCGGCATCGCCGCCATCGGCCCCGGCCAGTGGCAGGCCGGGCTTTCTCTGGGGCTGACCCGCTGGCAGACGCTGCGCATGATCGTGCTGCCGCAGGCGCTGCGCATGATGGTGCCGTCGTTCATCAACCAGTGGATCTCCCTGATCAAAGACACCTCGCTGGCTTATATCGTCGGCGTTGGCGAACTGACCTTCCTGGCGACCCAGGTCAACAACCGCAGCATGGTCTACCCGATGGAAGTGTTCCTGTTTGTGGCGCTGGTCTATTTCGTATTCTGCCTGGCGCTCGATCTGCTGGCCAATGCGGTCAACCGCCGCTTCGGCGCGCAAACCCGCGCGCTGAAGCGGTCCTGGCGCTGGTGGCGCAACAAGCCGCCGTTGCCGGCCAGTTAATCGGCCGTCAGCCGCCAGCCGCGTTCGCGCCACAGCGCGGGCAATTTAGCCAGGTCGTCAAACGTTGTCACCAGCGGGTGATCGATCGGCGGGTTATGCGGATCGGCGCAGAAGTAAAAGACCGGGATGCCGGCATTGATGCCGGCCTGCGCGCCGGCGGGTGAATCGTCCACCAGGATGCAGCGCGTCACCGGCACCTGCATCTGTTCGGCAGCGTGAAACACGATCGCCGGATCCGGCTTCCAGCGCTGAATGTCATAGCCGCTGAACAACCGGTCATCAAAATAAGGCAGCATGCCGGTCAGGCCGAGCGAGTGCTGCATCTTGCTGACCGGCCCGTTGGAGACGGTGCAGACTGGCACCGTCACCTGCGCCAGCAGCTCGCGGGCGCCGGCAATCTGTTGCAGCTCGCTGTCGAACAGCCGTGCCACTTCCTGCCGATACAGCGGCTCCAGCGCCTCTTTTGCCAGATCGGTGCCCTGCTCGGCGTTGACTCGATCGATGATCTCGTACAGCTTCACCCCTTTGTATTTCTTGAACACCTCTTCCAGCGACAGATGAATGCCGTAGCGGGCGAACATGTGTACATAGGCTTTGCTGCACAGCACTTCGCTGTCCACCAGCGTGCCGTCGCAGTCGAACAAAATGCAGTCAATCTGATTCATACGGGACTGGTTCCTTCGGGTTAACGCCGCTGAGGCGACTCAGCGATCACTTGATCAGGCTACGCGCCTTGAGATCGTGCAAAATCAGCGCGGCGACGTGTGAACACTGCGGCAGATCGCGGCTGTCGCACCACTTCAGCTCGGCGATTTCGGCGGCCGGCTGCAACTGCCCGGTAAAGCCGGCCTGGTAGCAGCGAATACGCACCTGGGTGCCGTCCTGCTTGCCGTCTGCCGGGCCGGAGAACTCGCCGTAAAACGCGATGGAGTTCGGCTGCAGCGCGACGGTCAGCTCTTCGTCGATTTCGCGGCACAGCGCCTGTTCGTCGGTTTCACCCGCTTCGCGCTTTCCGCCCGGCATATAAAACAGCGTCTTGTTGTGTGAGCGCACCAGCGCCACTTTGTCATCTTTCAGCGCGATCAACGCCAGCTTATCGATAAAGGTCGAAGACATGCGGGTTCCTGTTTGTTAACGGATAGGGAAAGAGGGGCGATAGGCCATTTTATCGGCCGTGCCGACAAACGGCAACGCAGCGGTCGGTCGGGGGATGAATGTCTGTAAATACAAGCCGTTGACGCATTTAGCCGTAAAGACGGCGAAAAAAACCTGTGACCGGCGTCAAAAGCCCCACTTTTTGTTATAGGATAGCCGGCGACTGTCCATTCCCATTTTCGGAATTCTGATAATGACCAAACCAGTATCTGGCCTTGACGCTGAGCAAGGCTTGCTTGGGCGCGTGTTTAAACTCAAGCAACATGGCACGACGGCGCGTACGGAAACGATTGCCGGTATCACCACCTTCCTCACCATGGTGTATATCGTGTTCGTTAACCCGCAAATTTTGGGCGCGGCGGGCATGGATACCCAGGCGGTATTTGTCACCACCTGTTTGATCGCCGCCTTCGGCAGCATCTTTATGGGCCTGCTGGCGAACCTGCCGGTGGCGTTGGCGCCGGCGATGGGGCTGAACGCCTTCTTCGCCTTCGTGGTGGTCGGGGCGATGGGCATCTCCTGGCAGGTGGGCATGGGCGCCATCTTCTGGGGCGCGGTCGGCCTGCTGCTGCTGACCATTTTCCGCATTCGCTACTGGATGATCGCCAACATTCCGGTCAGCCTGCGCGTCGGCATCACCAGCGGCATCGGCCTGTTCATCGGCATGATGGGGCTGAAAAACGCCGGCATCGTAGTGGCCAACCCGGACACGCTGGTGACCATCGGCAGCCTGACCTCGCACAACGTGCTGCTGGGGGCGCTCGGCTTCTTCATCATCGCCGTGCTCTCTTCGCGTAACTTCCACGCGGCGGTGCTGGTGTCGATCGTGGTCACCACCCTGATCGGCTGGATGCTGGGCGACGTGAAATACGGCGGTCTGTTCTCGCTGCCGCCGAGCATTACCTCGGTAGTGGGCCAGGTCGACGTGGCCGGCGCGCTGAACATCGGGCTGGCCGGGGTCATCTTCTCGTTTATGCTGGTGAACCTGTTCGACTCCTCCGGCACCCTGATCGGCGTCACCGATAAAGCCGGTCTGACCGACAACCAGGGCAAGTTCCCACGCATGAAGCAGGCGCTGTACGTTGACAGCATCAGCTCGGTGGCCGGTTCGCTGGCGGGCACCTCTTCCGTGACCGCTTACATCGAAAGCTCATCCGGCGTCGCCGTCGGCGGCCGCACCGGTTTGACGGCGGTGGTCACCGGCCTGCTGTTCCTGCTGGTGATCTTCCTGTCGCCGCTGGCGGGCATGGTGCCGGCGTATGCCGCCGCCGGCGCGCTGATCTACGTCGGCGTGCTGATGACCTCCAGCCTGGCGCGGGTGAAATGGGACGATCTGACCGAAGCGGTACCGGCGTTTGTCACTGCGGTGATGATGCCGTTCAGCTTCTCGATCACCGAAGGCATTGCGCTCGGCTTTATCTCCTACTGCGTGATGAAGCTGGGTACCGGCCGCTGGCGTGAAATCAGCCCGTGCGTGGTGGTGGTGGCGCTGCTGTTCGTGCTGAAGATCGTCTTCGTCGACGGCCATTGACAGCCAAAGGGCCGACGGCGGTCGGCCCTGAATCCCTAGACGCCCGGCGTCGCATCCGGTGCCTGATCCAACACCCACTGCAACGGCCGTCTGAAGCGCGCCTGCCAGCTGCCGGCGGCATCCTCTCCCTGGGCGAAGTGCAGCGTCTGCACCTGATTATCCTCCCCGAACAGATTGGCGAAGTGCAACGCCAGCGCCTGCTCGCTGAAGGTCTGCCGATCGTAATACGCCATCACGATTTTCTTTTTCGCCGCCAGCGACTGCTGGGCCGGTTTGATTTCGCCGTGGGGGGCGATCAAGAGCGCGCCGGCGTAAAACTGCGGGTACTTCGCGAGCAGGTTAGCGGCATGCAGCGCGCCCTGGCCGCGGGCACTGAGGTAAATCCGCCGGGGATCCAGCTTTAGCTGCGGAGCCAGCTGTTGCACCGTGCGCTGCAGGGCGGTTTGGGTGCTCTCGTCGCTGTAATTTGACCAGCGGAAGCTGTTTTCCGACAGCATCTGCGTGCCGTTGATCTCGATGTAGGCCACGCCCATTTCGCCGAACAGCAGCCGCTCCTCGGGGCTGATGGCGGCGGCTTTGCCGTAGGTATGCAGGAAGATCACCGTTGGCCAGCCTGCGGGCGGCGCTTCGCCGTCCGGTATCGCGTAGCTGGCCTTGCCTTCATACTGACGGGCGTGCTGCAGATAGCGCGCTTTGGTGGCGGCCAAAATGGATTGGTAAGTGGCGGAGTGTTGGATGCTGTTGAAGGCGTCGTCCTCCAGCAGGTTGTAGTAGTACCACAGGCCGCGGTCGGCGCTCAGCTGCAGGTAACGCTCCGCCAGTTCGGTTTGCCCCTTCTCCGCCGACGACACCGCCAGCTGGTAGGGTGCCCAGACGTTGCGGCCGTCTTCGCGCATCAGCGTCAGGTACAGCGACATGGCGCCGAGCTTTTTGTCTTCCTGGGTTTGCGCGGAACGCGACAGTTGGGCGTTGAGCGCGCTGTGCGCCGGCAGCTCCAGCGGCTCTTCACCGGCGGGATAACGCATGTCTGCGGCGAAAGCGGGACTGGTGATGGAAACGAAAAATAACGCTAAAATGAAAAAATACATGATGCTATGGCTTTAATTTCAATAAATTGACGGACGTCATGTCCTGTTGGGGCGCCCAGCGGGCGCCGCGAGACCTTCACTCCACGCGGCGAATAAAATCGCTGAACGCGGACAGCTGGCCGGTCAGGAAATCCAGCGTTCCCTGGTCGCTCAGTTCACCGGCCTGTTCATCGACCTTGCTCTGGATCACGCCGCCCATAAACTCAGGCTTGTTCATGACCATCGCATCGAGGAACACCAGGATCTGGCGCAGATGGTATTGGCAGCGCGCGCCGCCGATCGGCCCCATTGAGCTGGTTTGAATGGCGACCGGCTTGCCGGCCAGCGGCTGATTCGGTACGCGAGACAGCCAGTCGATGGCGTTCTTCAACCCGCCGGGTACGGAATAGTTATATTCAGGGGTGACGATGATCACGCCGTCGGCCTGGCGGATCTGCTCGGCGATCGCCTCGACCGCGGCAGGGAAGCCTTCACCCTGTTGCATGTCGGCGTCGTACAGCGGGATATCGCGGATGGAGGGCAGCGCTTCAATGGTGACGCCTTGCGGGGCCAGGCCAGGCAGGGCGCGGGCCACCATGGCGTTGTAGGAGCCTTTGCGCAGGCTGCCGAGTAGAGTGACGATTTTTAAGGCTTGGTCTGACATGGTGATTCTCCCTTTCGAATGAGCAGATTCAGCGTACAACATGGGCGAATAGTAGGCTAAAGCGCGGGTCGAGAATAGGCGATTGCTCAACATTTAGCTGTCTTTACAATTTAATCCAGTAACTCGTGCGGTAAAGACCGCGTTATCCGCTTTGCGCCGCGTCAACCTGGCGTCTTCAGGCCCGTCAGTTTAACGAAGCGTGAGGATGCCGCCGGGCTGCGCGGCGAGATTTCCCCGTCTTTATGCAGGCCGCCGCGCTCTTCGTAGCGCCAGCACAGCAGGCGATCCAGCCCGGGGCTGCCGGCGCAGGCCCAGCTCAGATATTCGTCGGTGTCGCTCATCACCTGAACGTCCGGCGTGGCGCTGGAGCGCAGGTGGCCGGAGAAGGGATGCAGACGCAGCGTAGACTGGCCGCTGTTGCCGAGGCCGGAAATTTTCAGCACGCTTTGCCGAATGCTCCACAGCTGAGTCTCCGCCTCCAGCCGATCGTCCTGCGCGCCGATCCAGGCGCTTTCCGCCGGCGTCTGGTGCGCGTTCTGCAGCGCGCTTTGCCGGCTGCCGCGCGCCCGCATCACTTCGATATCCAGTCCGACTTTGCCTTCGTCGCTGAGCAGCACGCCCACGGTGTTGCTGGCGTAGGCGAGGCTAAAATCGGGCAGTTGATGATCGGCGAAGCAGGGGCGCCCGGTCGGCGTGGTGGCGATGGGGGGCAGCGTCGGCAGGCCGTACAGGTAGAACATCATTTCGGCGAGCAGAATGCGCCCTTGCAGGTAACGCGTGCGGCGCTTAACGGAAAAGGTGCGGGTGGCGGCTATCACTTCGTCGGCGAGTCTCTGGGTATCCAGGACGGCGGAGGCCGGGGTCCATCGGGCAAAATGACACGCCATTGTTCGCTCCATGACAGAGGGTCGCTAAGAACGCAGGGGTGTTAGATTAAGACTAAGTTGAGGATTTATCATCAAAAAACACTATGCGTTTTATCCGATTTGTTGGCTTTGCGCTGTATAGGCGGGGGGAGAAGATCGTACGGACCTGAATAGGTGCGTGCACAAAATTAATCAGTTCCGAAACCAACCACATCCGAATCGACGGCGTCCAATGAGCCTATAAAAGTAGCTATCAGACAAGAAAGAGTTGGCGGAGAGAGCAGGATTCGAACCTACGACACGATAACTCGTGTGGATTTAAGAAACGGTTAGTTTCTTAAATCTGGCTTAAACCACTCGCCCACCTCTCCGCATTCGTTTGTTGGAAACATAAAACCACAAAATAAAAATGGTTAAAATAACCTAAACTTGGAAATGTGACTAAAGCCACAAAAGCCCTATTTTATCTGTGTGTTTGTTAATTATCGGAGTCAGATCACTAAATTTACATTAGCTATTGTTATAAAAAGTTGGCGTCATTGGCTACGAATAGGGAAGAAGGGCATGCCAGATCTCGAGTTAATGCCGCTGCAAAGCGCCGAATTTTATAAGACAGCTGAACGTGTTGTTTTTAAAGAATATAAATGCAACTGCAAAAAAGGTTGGAAGGGCGAAGATCGCTTTATCGTCTACAAGGCCGATCAGAATGGAATCATTGAGGTCGTCAACAATGAGGTTTCAAATAATAACCTCGAAGAGCTCATCGCGCTGGCATCGTCTTTTTTGACGGATAAGGTGGTTATTTCCGGCGGGCATACCGTGGTTAATTTGGACGATCGTTTTTCTGTCAGCAGTGAAGTGGAAAAGTCCGCGCGATTCTGCATTGACTACATAGCCGAATCCATCCGACAGCTCAACGTTCAGCCTGACTTCTTGATGGAAATAAATGATTTCTATATGGAAAAAAACGATGGCAGCGAGATAGATGGCGCTAACGAATTCAGGAGGATGGCGACATCGCCGTATATTATTCCAGAAAAAATAAACGACTACATTCTGGCGTCGAATCAACGTCATAACATTGATATCAATGCATTTTATGTCAGTGAGAAAAACATGGCGGATCGCTTTAAACGCCACATTAAAAACCGTATGGATAAAGAGGCGTATTTTCAGCGCCAAGACGGTAATGTGAAGATGACGGTGGGAGAGCACGAGTTCGATATCATCAAGGAAAATAAACCGACCTGTGCGGCGGGCAATGCCGCGACGTTCAGGGCTATTCGGTATCGTATTTCCTCTAATAAAGTCTTCGATAATTACACGTCGCATATTGGCGTTTTTCCGCTGTGTTCACGCGTTAACGTACTTAACGGTTATCGCGCGGCCGCGACTTTTTACGATAACTTTTCCTTGCCTTCCTTACTGGTTTTCTTCGGCAAATCCTGTTTTGAATGACATTTTTTGTGCCAGCTGGCTATGTGTCGCTGCATAGCCATGATGGTCGAGCATTATCATGAAAATTTCACACCTGTATTGGCCAGTCACTTTCTTCTCCACGGCATTCGGCGCCGGGATTTTCTTTTTGCCTCAGGCGGTGGGGCCGGGCGTGCTGGGGATGAAGGCGTTCATGCTGTTTATCGTCATCGCCATGTCGGTATCGATGATGGCGCACTATCTTTTTTTCAAATTCATCATCTCGCACCCGCAGAAAGATTTCCTGGCGGCATCGTCGACGTTTATCGGTGAGCGGGCGGCGGCAATCGTCTGTGTGCTGTTTATTCTGTCGATGATCATTATCGTGCTGATAAATTTCATCACCCTGGTTAACGTGGTCGCGTCTTTTCTCCACGATGGATTTTGGGTTCGGGGCGGTGTTTCGCTGTTGCTGAGTGCGGCGCTGTCGGTCGCATGGCTGGCATTTAGCCAGCGAATCGAGCACTTGATCTCCAGAATGGCACTGGTTTCTATCGCGCTGGTGGCGATCCTTACGCTGTTTTTCCTGTTACAACCTGCAGGGGCTCAGCGGGCGCCTGCGCCGCCGAGCATTTCATTGCAAACGTTGGTGCTGCTGCCTATTTTTCTTTTTACGTTTAACTTTACCCCGTGTATCCAGCGGTTTGCGCAAAGTGCCGTGCGGCCGCAGGCGCGCAGTATTCTGTTCGGCAAGATACTGATCCTGGCGTTTATCGCCATGATCGTTATCGCTATCAGTCGCTTGCTGACGTTGGATGATATCTCGATCATTAACGGCCGCAATGTGGATTCGCTGTTTTATACCGCAGGTTTGACCGGTAACTCGATGGCGTGGTTAGGCGCAGCCCTGCTGCTGTGCTTGCTCACCGGCGGCGCTTATATCGGCACCTTGACCGGGGTCATCGACGGTATTACGTCCTTCGGCATGGCGGGAAAAAAGGGCATCATCGCGGGGAACATTGTTGTCTGTACGCTCATCGGCACGATTAATCCGAGCATCATCAAGATCATCTCAAGCTGGTCGATACCCGTTATCGTGATGACCGTCTTTTTCATCCCATCACTGTATTTTTTACAGCGGGGCGACGGCCGGCAAAAGATGGTGGGAATAGCGGTGCTGTGCTGCGGCATCGCGGTGATAGCGACGCTATTCGTGTAAAGCGGTACGTCTAATCCAGAATCAGCGTATCGCCGGTGGCCGGCGCGATCCCTTCCGGCAGCCATAGCCGGCCCCACGCGCCGGTACAGTGGCAACCCATGATCTTTTCCGGCTGATGCTGCTGTAAAAAACGGCGGACGCGCCAGAGGGTACGCGGAGAAGCGCAACGCAGATGAAAACCGCCAATCAAGGCGTGGATCCGATCGATACCGGTGATTTTCTGGCAGTGGCGCACAATATTCACGATCCCGCGATGCCCGCAGCCGGTCACGATCACCAGACCGCGATCCGATTTGTAAATCAGCACCCCTTCGTCGATAACGTAATCCACCGCCGCGTTTTCCCCGGTAATCACCCCGTAGGCGCGCGGTGCGGGCACGGCGATTTCACCTGACCACATAAAGCGATCGCCGATCGCCAGCGGCTCGCGGCTGTAGTTCATGTTATGGCGCGAGTAGTCGATGTCCAAAGAGAGCTTTTTGATTTTGTGGGTGTGGCCCAGCACCTTCAGCGCCGCATAGCGCTCATCGCCGACCTGCGGGTGGCAGATGATGCGGCTGTTGTCCGGCAGCCAGGCGACGCCGCCGCAGTGGTCATAGTGGCCGTGGGAGAGCACCGTCGCGGTGATGCGGGAGAGATCGACGCCCATCAGCGCCGCATTGCGCAGGAAGCTGTCGTCGGGGCCGGTGTCGAACAGTATGGAGGTCGTCTCGTCTTCAATCAGCAGGCTTAACCCGGCCTTGGCCTGCAATAGCGGGTTGGCGCCGGCGGCGCGGCGGTTTTCCAGCAATACCTTGAGGGTTAACGCCATGTTGAC
Organism: Serratia sp. CY76391; assembly: GCF_052166695.1. Taxonomy (NCBI): domain Bacteria; kingdom Pseudomonadati; phylum Pseudomonadota; class Gammaproteobacteria; order Enterobacterales; family Yersiniaceae; genus Serratia; species Serratia sp. CY76391. Next base: position 235,034 of record NZ_JBJNOJ010000009.1, on the reverse strand, counting down.
TCGTTCCTGAGAAAGACACCTGACCGTCCAGTATATCGCGGGCAGTTGCGGCGGCGCTGTGAGCCAGCGCGCAGAGCGAGAGCGGGAAAGAAAAACGGCCGGAACAAGGGCTTATCCCGGCCGTGAAGGCCTCTGGCAGCGCGTTATTTACCGATACAGAAGCTGGAGAAAATGCGGCCTAGCAGGTCGTCAGAGGTGAATTCGCCGGTGATTTCGCTCAGGGCCAGCTGCGCCTGACGCAGTTCCTCGGCCAGCAGCTCGCCCGCGTAAGCGCTCACTAACTGTTCTTTGCCCTGCACCAGATGCTGCGCCGCCAGTTCCAGCGCCTGCAGGTGGCGACGGCGCGCCAGGAAGCCGCCTTCCATGTTGCTGGTGAAGCCCATGCTCTGTTTCAGATGATCGCGCAGCACATCGACGCCTTCGCCGGTGCGGGCCGACAGGCGAATAAGTGAGTGGTTATTCACTTCCGTCAGGCCCAGCGTTTCACCGGTGATGTCGGCCTTGTTGCGCACCACGGTGATCGGCAGCGTGCCCGGCAGGCGCGCCATAAACTCCGGCCAGATCTCCGCCGGCTCGGTGGCGGCGGTGGTGGTGCCGTCCACCATAAACAGCACCCTGTCAGCTTGTTCGATCTCGTTCCAGGCACGTTCGATGCCAATACGCTCCACTTCGTCGCTGGCGTCGCGCAGGCCGGCGGTGTCGATGATGTGCAGCGGCATGCCGTCGATATGGATATGTTCGCGCAAGACGTCGCGGGTGGTGCCGGCGATATCGGTGACGATCGCCGCCTCGCGCCCGGCCAACGCATTGAGCAGGCTGGATTTACCGGCGTTGGGGCGCCCGGCGATGACCACCTTCATCCCTTCGCGCAGCAGGCTGCCCTGGCGCGCTTCACCGCGCACGTTGTCCAGATCCGCCATGACGTCGTTGAGCTGCGCCTCGATTTTACCGTCGGACAGGAAGTCGATTTCCTCGTCCGGGAAGTCGATCGCCGCTTCCACGTAGATTCGCAGGTGAGTGAGCGCTTCCACGAGCTGGTGGATGCGGGTGGAAAATGCGCCCTGCAGCGAGTTCATCGCCGAACGTGCCGCCTGCTCGGAGCTGGCGTCGATCAGATCGGCGATCGCTTCGGCCTGCGCCAGATCGAGTTTGTCGTTGAGAAACGCGCGCTCGGAAAACTCGCCGGGCCGCGCAATGCGCACGTCGGGCAGCGCCAGCACGCGCTTGAGCAGCAGATCGAGGATCACCGGCCCGCCGTGGCCCTGCAGCTCCAGCACGTCTTCGCCGGTGAAGGAGTTTGGCCCCGGAAACCACAGCGCGATGCCCTGATCGAGGGTGGCGCCCGTGGCGTCGCGGAACGGCAGATAGTCAGCGTAGCGCGGCTTCGGCAGCTTGCCGAGCAACGCCTGGGCGACGTCTTTGGCCTTGCTTCCGGAAATGCGCAGAATGCCGACGCCGCCGCGTCCCGGCGGGGTGGCTTGGGCTACGATGGTATCGGTGGTGCTCATAACGGTTCTCTCTGACGATTAAGATGCAAAAAGGCGGTCTAATGACCGCCTTTGGTGTGACTGCAAGGGTCGGCGCGCCGAACCCCTACACTACGCTTAGCTTTTTTTCTTGTCGCGGCTGTGCAGACCGCGTTTTTCCAGACCACGGTAAATCAGCTGCTGCTGCAAGATGGTCACCAGGTTGCTGACGATGTAGTACAGCACCAGACCGGACGGGAACCACAGGAAGAACACTGTGAAGATCACCGGCATGAAGGTCATGATTTTCTGCTGCATCGGGTCAGTCACGGTGGTCGGCGACATCTTCTGAATGAAGAACATCGTCACGCCCATCAGGATTGGCAGGATGTAGTACGGGTCTTGCGCCGACAGGTCATGGATCCACAGGGCGAACGGCGCGTGGCGCAGTTCGACCGAACCCATCAGCATGTAGTACAGCGCCAGGAAGATCGGCATCTGAATGATCAGCGGCAGGCAGCCACCGAGCGGGTTCACTTTCTCCGCCTTGTACAGCGCCATCATCTCTTGGCTCATGCGCTGTTTGTCATCGCCGATACGCTCGCGCATCGCCTGCAGCTTCGGCTGCAGCATGCGCATTTTCGCCATCGAGGTGTACTGCGCCTTGGTCAGCGGGTACATGATGCCGCGCACGATGAAGGTGATGATGATGATGGAGAAGCCCCAGTTACCGATAAAGCCGTGGATGAACTTCAGCAGTTTGAACAGCGGCTGGGAGATGAACCACAGCCAACCGTAATCCACGGTCAGATCCAGGTGTGGCGCTAGCTGAGCCATCTGATCCTGCAACTCCGGGCCGACCCACAGGGTCGCGTTCAGCTGTTGCTGAGCGCCCGGTTGCACCACGACCGGCGTAGATTTGAAGCCGATGGTGGACAGGTTGTCACCCGGTTTGGCGGTGTAGAAGGTGTTGTCACCCTTGGTCGCCGGCACCCACGCGGTGGCGAAGTACTGCTGCAGCATCGCAACCCAACCGTCTTTGGTGGTGACGCTCAGGTTTTCGTCTTTGTCGAACGCGTATTTCTGGTACTTGTCCTCGCTGGATGAGTACGCCGCGCCGCGGAAGGTGTGCAGCGCGAAGTTGCTGCTGCCGGTGTCACGGTGCTTAGGCAATTCGGTGGTCTGCTTCAGCTGGCCGAACAGGGTCAGCTCCAGCGGCGTCGCGCCTTTGTTGTCGATGCTGTAATCCACGCCGACCGCATAGTGGTTGCGTTTGAGCACGAAGGTCTTGGTGTAGATCGCGCCGTCTTTACCGGTGTAGGTCAACGGGATGCGCAGCTCGTCCTGGCCTTCCGGCAGGGTGTAGCTGTCTTGCGCCGCTTGGTACAGCGGGCGTTCGCCGTTGGCCGGGTTGTCCGGGCCGTTTTTACCGGTCAGGCCGCTTTGCGCCTGATAGACGAACGACGGGGTGGTTTCCAGCAGTTGGAACGGAGTCGATGAACCCAGAGTATCCGGGTAGGCCAACAGTTTAGCCTGCTCGATATCGCCACCACGGGTGTTGATGGTCAGTGACAGCACGTCGGTGTTCACGGTAATCAGCTTACCCTGACCACTGGCTGGCACGGCCTGGCTGGCGGCATCACCGGCTACTGCGTTCGAAGTCTGTTGCGTGGTCTGTGCGGCCGGCTGCGGAGCGTTGTCCGTTTGCCATGCCTGCCAGATCATGAAAGACACGAACAGCAGAGCGATGAGAAAAAGATTGCGTTGCGAATCCATCGTTAGTGTTCTCTGTTATCGTCGGTTTTTGGCGGCACCGGATCATCGCCACCTGGGTTCAAAGGGTGGCATTTTAATACGCGTTTCAATGCTAACCAACTGCCTTTTATCATGCCAAACCTGCTTAATGCCTCAATTGCGTAATGAGAGCATGTCGGCTGGAAGCGACAACGAGGCCCTAGCAGCGGGCTGATGACGAGCTGATAGGCCCGCACCAGCCCGATCAGGATGCGGGAGCCTGGCGACAGTGGCGACGCCATAATTTATCCAAAGCTTCCGTCAGCGCGCGGTTATCCAAATCCGCTATCCCCTTTTTGGCCACCACGACAAAATCCATCGCCGGTAATTCGTGCTGGCGCAGGCGGAAGCTTTCGCGGGTTAGGCGTTTGATCCGATTACGCTCGTGCGCGCGTTTGACGTGTTTTTTGGCGACGGTAAGACCGATGCGGGGATGCCCCAGCTGGTTCAGGCGGCCGAGGATGGTGATTTGCGGCGTGCCAGCCCGTTGTGGCTGCTGGAAGACGAAAGTGAAATGAGTGGGAGTTAACAAACGTAACTCCCTGGGAAAAGCGAGCTTAACCACTCAGCGGGTTAGCTTTATTACTTAGAAACAGTCAGACGAGCACGGCCTTTCGCACGACGGCGGGCCAGAACTTGACGACCATTTTTGGTGGCCATACGAGCACGGAAACCGTGGCTACGGTTGCGCTTCAATACGGACGGTTGGAAAGTGCGTTTCATAGCGATTTCTACCTAAACTTAAAATAATTACTGATCAGTAAACGCGTTTGGCTACTCGGCGTGAAGATGACCGACGCCTCAATCGCAATACATAAAGAAGCGGGATTGTAATAATTGTACAGTCCTGAGTCAATTCGCATCGCGCCAGCCTACCTGGTTGTCTGCCAATAACGGAACAAAATCCGGTCTTGGCCCGTGGTCACCGCAGAATCCTGTCTGGCTAATGACGCACCATAAGGAACCAGGTATCACACGTAGGGCGAAGATTATACGGACTCGGGGTGAAATCGCAAGGATCCCCGTGAGATCCTTTGCGCGCGATCGCAGGATCCGGCGTGGATAACAAGGTATAACCGGTTGACAATGTAAAAAACGCGGCGCAGCGGCCGGGATCTGCGCGGTCATTCGGCGCCGGCGGTGAAAAGATCGCCGCCGGCCGCGGCCTGTGGATAAAATGGATCTAATCTGTGAGGAAGGGGAGGATCTCTTGCGCGGATTGCGCTATGATCCGTCATTCCGATCGCGATCCCTCATGCCGGGATCGTGAGGGACACAAACCGTGAAAGGCGGTTCGCATCCCCCACAGGCAAACAGCCGATGCCGGGTATGTGTCAAAAATCATGAGTTATAAAAAAGTTGCCCGTTTCTTTTCTTTATTGATCTTGTTCGAGTGGAGTCCGCCGTGTCACTTTCGCTTTGGCAGCAGTGTCTTGCCCGATTGCAGGATGAGTTACCTGCCACAGAATTTAGTATGTGGATTCGCCCATTGCAGGCGGAACTGAGTGACAACACCCTGGCGCTGTACGCGCCTAACCGTTTTGTGCTGGATTGGGTTCGCGATAAGTACTTAAACAACATCAATGGTCTGCTGAATGATTTCTGCGGCACGGATGCGCCTTTGCTGCGTTTTGAAGTCGGTAGCAAGCCGATCACGCAGGTGATCAGCCAGACCGTGACCGCCAGCGTCAGCAGCGCCCCTGCGGCTCCGGCGGCGCGCACGGCCGCGCCTTCGCGCCCGAGCTGGGACAACGCGGCGGCGCAACCCGAGCTCTCTTACCGTTCCAACGTCAACCCTAAACACACCTTCGACAACTTCGTCGAGGGTAAGTCCAACCAGCTGGCGCGCGCGGCGGCTCGCCAGGTGGCGGACAATCCGGGCGGCGCCTACAACCCTTTGTTCCTGTATGGCGGCACCGGCCTGGGTAAAACTCACCTGCTGCACGCGGTCGGCAACGGCATCATGGCGCGCAAGGCCAACGCCAAAGTGGTCTACATGCACTCGGAACGCTTTGTGCAGGACATGGTCAAAGCGTTGCAGAACAATGCCATCGAAGAGTTTAAGCGCTACTACCGTTCGGTCGACGCGCTGCTGATCGATGACATCCAATTCTTTGCCAACAAGGAGCGTTCGCAGGAAGAGTTCTTCCATACCTTTAACGCCCTGTTGGAAGGCAATCAGCAGATCATCCTGACTTCGGATCGCTACCCTAAAGAGATCAACGGGGTGGAAGATCGTCTGAAGTCCCGCTTCGGCTGGGGGCTGACGGTGGCGATCGAGCCGCCGGAGCTGGAAACCCGCGTGGCGATCCTGATGAAAAAGGCCGACGAAAACGACATTCGCCTGCCGGGCGAAGTGGCGTTCTTCATCGCCAAGCGCCTGCGTTCTAACGTGCGTGAGCTCGAAGGGGCGCTGAACCGCGTGATCGCCAACGCCAACTTTACCGGCCGGGCCATCACCATCGATTTCGTGCGCGAAGCGCTGCGCGATCTGCTGGCGCTGCAGGAAAAGCTGGTCACCATCGACAATATCCAAAAGACGGTGGCGGAGTATTACAAGATTAAAGTCGCGGATTTGCTGTCCAAGCGGCGTTCGCGATCCGTTGCCCGCCCGCGCCAGATGGCGATGGCGCTGGCGAAGGAACTCACCAACCACAGCCTGCCGGAAATCGGCGATGCGTTTGGTGGCCGCGACCATACCACGGTGTTGCACGCCTGCCGGAAGATCGAGCAGTTGCGTGAGGAAAGTCACGACATCAAAGAAGATTTCTCCAATTTAATCAGAACATTATCTTCATAGCGCTATGAAATTTATCGTTGAACGTGAGCATCTGCTAAAACCGCTGCAACAGGTGAGCAGCCCGCTGGGCGGCCGCCCGACCTTGCCGATCCTGGGCAACCTGCTGCTGCAGGTGACGGAAGGCTCCCTGCTGCTGACCGGCACCGATCTGGAGATGGAGATGGTGGCGCGCGTCGCCCTGTCCCAGCCGCACGAGCCGGGCGCGACGACTGTGCCCGCGCGCAAATTCTTTGATATCTGCCGTGGCCTGCCGGAAGGGGCGGAGATTGCCGTCACGCTGGAGAGCGAGCGCATGCTGGTGCGGTCCGGCCGCAGCCGCTTCTCGCTGTCCACGCTGCCCGCGGCGGACTTCCCGAACCTGGACGACTGGCAGAGCGAGGTGGAGTTCACCTTGCCGCAGGCGACGCTGAAGCGCCTGATCGAAGCCACCCAGTTCTCGATGGCCCATCAGGACGTGCGTTACTACCTGAACGGCATGCTGTTTGAAACCGAGGGCGAAGAGCTGCGCACCGTCGCGACCGACGGCCACCGCCTGGCGGTGTGCTCGATGCCGATCGGCCAGCAGCTGCCGTCGCATTCGGTGATCGTGCCGCGTAAAGGGGTGATGGAACTGGTGCGTCTGCTGGACGGCGGTGATTCGCTGCTGCAGCTGCAGATCGGCAGCAACAACATCCGCGCCCACGTTGGCGATTTCATCTTCACGTCCAAGCTGGTTGACGGCCGTTTCCCGGACTATCGCCGCGTCTTGCCGAAGAATCCGGACAAAACGCTGGAAGCCGGCTGCGATCTGCTCAAGCAGGCGTTTGCCCGCGCGGCCATTCTCTCGAACGAGAAATTCCGCGGCGTGCGGCTGTACGTCAGCCAGAACCAGCTGAAGATCACCGCCAACAACCCGGAGCAGGAAGAGGCGGAAGAGATCCTCGACGTCAGCTACGACGGCGCGGAGATGGAGATCGGTTTCAACGTCAGCTACGTGCTGGACGTGTTGAACGCGCTCAAGTGTGAAGACGTGCGCCTGCTGTTGACCGACTCGGTCTCCAGCGTGCAGATCGAAGACGGCGCCAGCCAGGCGGCGGCCTACGTTGTTATGCCAATGCGGTTGTAGTCTCGTTACCTTGAATTACAGCACCGTCATCGGTAAAGAGATTGCATGGCTCTGACGCGTTTATTGATTAAAGACTTCCGCAATATCGAGGCGGCGGATTTGGCGCTGGCGCCGGGATTCAACTTCCTGGTCGGCGCCAACGGCAGCGGCAAGACCAGCGTGCTGGAGGCGGTGTATACGCTCGGCCATGGCCGCGCCTTTCGCAGCCTGCAGGCCGGTCGGGTCATTCGCCACGACCAACCGGAGTTCGTGCTGCACGGCCGCATCGAAGGCGCGGAGCGCGAGCTGTCGGTAGGATTGAGCAAGAGCCGTCAGGGTGACAGCAAAGTACGCATCGATGGCAGCGACGGCCACAAGGTGGCCGAGCTGGCGCAGCTGCTGCCCATGCAGCTGATCACCCCCGAAGGTTTTACCCTGCTGAACGGCGGGCCGAAATTCCGGCGCGCCTTCCTGGACTGGGGCTGTTTTCATAACGAACCCGGTTTTTTCACCGCCTGGAGCAACCTGAAACGGTTACTGAAGCAGCGCAATGCCGCGTTGCGCCAGGTGAGTCGCTATGCGCAGATCCGCGCCTGGGATCAGGAACTGATCCCGCTCGCGGAGCGCATCAGCGAATGGCGGGCGGAATACAGCGACGCGATCGCCGCGGATATCACCGCGACCTGCGCGCAGTTTCTGCCTGAATTTGCCCTGAGCTTCTCCTTCCAACGCGGCTGGGACAAAGAGAGCGACTACGGCGAGCTGCTGGAGCGCCAGTTTGAGCGCGACAGGGCGTTGACCTATACCGCGGTGGGGCCGCATAAAGCGGACTTTCGCATTCGTGCCGACGGCACGCCGGTAGAGGATTTGTTATCGCGCGGTCAGCTTAAGCTGCTGATGTGCGCGTTGCGCTTGGCGCAGGGTGAGTTTCTCACCCGGCAGAGCGGGCGGCGTTGCCTGTATCTGATTGATGATTTTGCCTCCGAGCTGGACACCGGCCGTCGCCGGTTGCTGGCCGATCGCCTGAAAGCCACCCAGGCCCAGGTTTTTGTCAGCGCGGTCAGCGCTGAACAAGTGACCGACATGGCCGGTGAAAAGGGCAAGATGTTCCGCGTGGAACAGGGTAAAATAGAGGTTCAACCACAGGACTAAAATGAGCGAGAAACGTTGATGTCGAATTCTTATGACTCCTCAAGTATCAAGGTATTAAAAGGGCTGGATGCGGTGCGCAAGCGCCCGGGCATGTATATCGGCGATACCGATGACGGCACCGGTCTGCACCACATGGTATTCGAGGTTGTGGACAACGCTATCGACGAAGCGCTCGCGGGCCACTGTAGTGACATTCAGGTCACCATCCATGCCGACAACTCGGTATCGGTACAGGATGACGGCCGCGGCATTCCGACCGGCATTCACCCGGAAGAAGGGGTTTCAGCCGCAGAGGTCATCATGACCGTGCTGCACGCCGGCGGTAAATTCGACGACAACTCCTATAAAGTTTCCGGCGGCCTGCACGGTGTGGGCGTCTCGGTGGTTAACGCCCTGTCGGAGAAACTGGAGCTGGTGATCCGCCGCGAAGGCAAAGTGCACGAACAAACTTACAGCCACGGCGAGCCGCAGGCGCCGCTGAACGTGGTGGGCGAAACCGAGCAGACCGGCACCATGGTGCGTTTCTGGCCGAGCCACCAGACCTTCACCAACGTGACCGAATTCGAGTACGACATTCTGGCCAAGCGCCTGCGCGAGCTGTCCTTCCTCAACTCCGGCGTGTCTATCCGCCTGAAGGACAAGCGCACCGACCGTGAAGACCACTTCCATTACGAAGGCGGCATCAAGGCGTTTGTCGAGTACCTGAACAAGAACAAAACCCCGATCCACCCGAACGTGTTCTACTTCTCCACCGTGAAAGACGACATCGGCGTAGAAGTGGCGCTGCAGTGGAACGACGGTTTCCAGGAAAACATCTACTGCTTCACCAACAACATTCCGCAGCGCGACGGCGGCACGCACCTAGTCGGTTTCCGTACCGCGATGACCCGTACGCTGAACAGCTACATGGAGAAGGAAGGCTACAGCAAGAAGGCCAAAGTCAGCGCCACCGGCGATGACGCGCGTGAAGGCCTGATCGCCGTGGTGTCGGTGAAGGTGCCGGATCCGAAGTTCTCTTCTCAGACCAAGGACAAGCTGGTCTCTTCCGAGGTGAAAACCGCGGTTGAAACGCTGATGAATGAGAAGCTGGTGGATTACCTGATGGAGAATCCGGGCGACGCGAAAATCGTGGTCGGCAAAATCATCGACGCGGCGCGCGCGCGCGAAGCGGCGCGTAAAGCGCGTGAGATGACCCGCCGCAAAGGCGCGCTGGATCTGGCCGGCCTGCCGGGCAAGCTGGCGGACTGCCAGGAACGCGATCCGGCGCTGTCCGAACTGTACCTGGTGGAAGGGGACTCCGCGGGCGGCTCTGCCAAGCAGGGGCGCAACCGCAAGAATCAGGCTATCTTGCCGCTGAAGGGGAAAATCCTCAACGTCGAGAAAGCGCGTTTCGACAAAATGCTCTCTTCGCAGGAAGTGGCGACGCTGATCACCGCGCTGGGTTGCGGCATCGGCCGCGACGAGTACAGCCCGGACAAACTGCGTTATCACAGCATCATCATCATGACCGATGCCGACGTCGACGGTTCGCACATCCGTACGCTGCTGTTGACCTTCTTCTACCGCCAAATGCCGGAAATCATCGAGCGTGGCCACGTGTTCATCGCACAGCCGCCGCTGTACAAGGTGAAGAAAGGCAAGCAGGAGCAGTACATCAAAGATGACGAGGCGATGGATCAGTACCAGATCGCCATCGCGATGGACGGCGCTACGCTGCACACCAACGCCAGCGCACCGGCGCTCGGCGGCGAACAGTTGGAAAAACTGGTGGCCGAGCACTACGGCGTGCAGAAGCTGATTGGCCGCATGGAGCGCCGCTACCCGCGCGCGCTGCTGAACAGCCTGATCTATCAGCCGACGCTGAACGAAGGCGATCTCAGCGATGAAGCCAAGGTGAAGACCTGGATCGCGTCGCTGGTGCAGGCGCTGAACGACAAAGAGCAGCACGGCAGCAGCTATGACTTCGTGATCTTCGAGAACCGCGAACGCCAGATGTTCGAGCCGGCGCTGCGCATCCGTACCCACGGCGTGGATACCGACTACAAGCTGGACTTCGACTTCATCCACGGCGGTGAATACCGCAAGATCTGCCAGCTGGGCGAGCAGCTGCGCGGGCTGATCGAAGAGGGCGCGTTCATCGAGCGCGGCGAACGCCGTCAGCCGGTAGACAGCTTCGAGCAGGCGCTGGAGTGGCTGGTGAAAGAGTCGCGCCGCGGCCTGTCGGTGCAGCGTTATAAAGGTCTGGGCGAGATGAACCCGGAGCAGCTGTGGGAAACCACCATGGATCCGGAAAGCCGCCGCATGCTGCGCGTCACCGTCAAGGACGCCATCGCAGCCGATCAGCTGTTCACCACGCTGATGGGCGATGCGGTTGAGCCGCGCCGCGCCTTTATCGAAGAAAACGCCCTGAAAGCGGCGAACATCGATATCTGATGCGTTAATGGCCGTGAAAATCCGCGCCGGGCGACCCGCGCGGATTTTTTTACGCCTTTTTTGGCGCTGACAGCCGAGGCTGAAACGCGTTAGCATGAATAAAAACCACTGGGAGAAGCGTTGAATGGCTATTGAACTGATTGCGATCGACATGGACGGCACGTTGCTGGATCCGCAGCATCAAATCACGCCGGCGGTAAAGCAGGCTATCGCGGCGGCGCGGCGCAAAGGGGTGCACGTGGTGCTGGCTACCGGGCGGCCTTATGTCGGCGTGCAGGACTATCTGCGCCAGTTGGACATTCAGGGCCCCGGCGATTTCTGTATCACCTATAACGGTGCGCTGGTGTTGCGTGCGGTCGACGGCGCCTGCATCCTGCAGGAAACCCTGGGCTTCGAGGATTATCTGCACTTCGAGCAGATGGCGCGCGAGTTGGGCGTTCACTTCCAGGCGTTTGATTTCAATACCTTGTACACCCCGAATAAGGACATCGGCAAGTACACCATACACGAGGCGGAAATGACCGGCATTCCGCTGAAATACCGCAGCGTGGAAGAGATGGATCGCCAGATGCGTTTTCCAAAAGTGATGATGATCGACGAACCGGCGCTGCTGGACAGCGCCATCGCGCGCATCCCGGAGGAAACGCGCGCGCGTTACACTATCTTGAAAAGTGCGCCTTACTACCTCGAGATCTTACATAAAAACGTCGATAAGGGCGCCGGGGTGAAAATGCTGGCCGAGCACCTCGGCGTGGCGCGGGAAAACATCATGACGCTGGGGGATCAGGCTAACGATACGGCGATGATCGAATATGCCGGCGTCGGCGTGGCGATGGGCAACGCCATTCCCGAGCTGAAAGCGGTGGCGCAGTTTGTCACCAGCGCCAATACCGAAGACGGCGTGGCGCGCGCTATCGAGAAGTTCGTGCTCAACGCCTGAGAAAACGGGGCGCTGCGGCGCCTCTTTATACTTTCGCCAACACCCCTTTGGCGATCTGCAGATCCTGAATCGCCAAGCCGGTGAGATCGGCGATGGTGATGTGCTGCGGCTCGCGTCGTACCCGCCCGCCCTGCGCCAATGCGGCGCCCATTTCGACGATCGGCGTTGAAGTCAGCTTGTTCTGCCGATAAGCCGTTGCGATCTCGCCATAGTCTGTGCACTGAGCCAGCGCATCGACCAACAGCGCGTCCGCGCGGGCCACCAGCTCGGTTGCCAGCTCCTGCTTGCCGGGCGTGTCGGCGCCCACCGCGGTAATGTGCGTGCCGGGCCGAATATCCGCCGCCTGCAAAATCGGTTCGCGGCTGGGCGTGGTGGTGACGATCAGCTGACAGTGTGTCGCCAGCTCCGCCGCATCCTGCGTGACCCGCACCCGAAACCCCTCGGCCTCGGCATCGCGCCGATACGCCGCCAGCGCCTGTTCGTTGCGGCCCCACACCCATACCTCGCGGCAATCGGTCACCGGTTTCAGACATTGCAGCTGCAGCCGCGCCTGCAGGCCGGTGCCGACCATGCCGATTGCCTGAATATGCGGCGGCGCGCACAGCTCGGCGACGATGCGGCCGGCCAGGGCGGTGCGCAGCGCGGTCAGCCAACCTTCATCTTGCAGCAGCACCTGCGGCTCGCCGGTGTGGGCGGAGAACGCCATCATCAGCCCCTGATTGCTCGGCAGGCCGTGTTCGGCATTGCGATAGAAACCGGTAGAGATCTTGACCACGAACAGTTCGTCGTCTTCCAACCAGGCGGATTTGATACAGCAGTCGCCGGCGGCTTGCTCGAACAGGAAATGCTGCGCCGGCGGCTGTTGTACCCGCCGTTGCGAGTAGGCGATAAAACCCTGCTTCAGCAGCGGTGTTATGATCTCGGCGTCGAACGCGGCGAGAATTTGCTGCCGATTAAGGATGCGCATCGGCGATGGCCTTGAGGTATTTCTCCAGCACGATGTTTTTACCGCACAGCACCACCGCCACCTTTTTAGCTCGGTATTCCGGCGCCAATTTGATCGCCGCCGCCAGCGCTACGCCTGCTGCGCCTTCGATAATCCAGCGATCGCTGGCGGCGATCCGGCGCATCGCGCGTTTGATCTCCGCCTCGCTGACCAGCACTTTACGGTCAATCAGCTGCTGGCACAGCGGGAAGGTCACGGCGCCCGGCTCGACGCCGCCGGCGGTGCCGTCGGACAGGGTTTCTTGTTCTTCTACCGGGAAGATATGGCCGGCTTCCAACGCGCTGTACAGGCTGGTGGCGTTTTCCGGCCAGCAGGCGATAAGCTGCGTGTTTGGCGACAGTTGCCGCAGAACGGTGCCGATGCCGGCGATATAGCCACCGCCGCCGACCGCCACGAACACCGCGTCAAGATCGGCGAGTTGTTCAACCAGCTCCATGCCGCAGGTGCCCTGGCCGGCAATGACCTGCTCGTCGTTATACGGCGAGATGTAGGTTTTCCCCTGTTCGCGTGCGGCTTGTTCCCCAGCCAGTTCGGCGTTCAGCGCGTCGCCCGGCACCAATTCCACGGTGCCGCCCAGCGCCCGGATGGTGTCGAGCTTGATGCTCGCCGCCGTCTCCGGCGCATAAACCGTGACGCCAACGCCCATCCGTTGCCCCGCCAGGGCGACAGCCTGGCCGTGGTTGCCGGTTGAGGCGGCGATCACGCCGCGCCGGCGTTGCTCGTTATCCAACAGCCGCAGCTTGTTGCTGGCGCCGCGAAATTTAAAGGAACCGGTGTGCTGCAGGTGATCGCATTTCAAATACAGCTCGCAACCCAATTGCTGAGAAAGCAGCACGCTGCGCTCCAGCGGCGTGACCCGCACTTGAGGGCGCAGTTGCTGATGAGCGGAAACAATGGCATCGAAGAGGGTGTTCATACCGGCTCCAGAAGATTTTTTTGGACTTAAAAATCCAGTTTGTACTTTTTTGTATTGATTGTAAACCCTACCCACAACCATCGGTCAAAACCGGTCATGGCATTGTGTGATCGCGCTTACGGCTAAAAATAATCGTTAAATTATAGTTTAACGGCACGATTTTTTATTTATTTGCGTTAAGGAAGTCGCAGTCACTCATTTATTTTTAATTAGGGAACGATAATGAAAAAAATATTGCTCGCTTCATTAACCTATGTCGCGCTGACGCCGTTTTGTTTCGCCGCCAAGGATGTGACCACCCAGCCAGAGGTTTATTTTCTGCAAGAATCGCAGTCGATAGACAGCCTGGCGTTATTACCGCCGCCGCCCGCGATGGACAGCATCGATTTTATGAATGACAAGGCACAATATGATGCAGGAAAATTATTGCGTAATACTGAACGAGGCAAACAGGCTTATAACGACGCTCAGGTTACCGGAGATGGCGTCGCCGCCGCTTTTTCCGGCGCATTCGGTACGGAAATTACGCAGGATAAAACGCCGGAGCTGTTCAAGCTGGTGATGAAAATGCGTGAAGATGCAGGCGATCTGGCTACCCGCAGCGCCAAGAATCACTATATGCGCATTCGGCCATTCGCTTTCTACCAGGAACCTACCTGTCGCCCGGATGATGAAGGCACGTTATCGAAGAACGGCTCCTATCCTTCAGGGCATACCACCATCGGCTGGGCGACCGCTTTGGTGCTGGCGGAGATCAATCCCGCCAATCAGGGGGCGATACTGCAGCGTGGTTATGAGATGGGCCAAAGCCGAGTGATCTGCGGCTATCACTGGCAGAGCGACGTGACCGCCGCGCGCTTGGTCGCTTCGGCCATCGTTGCTCGGCTGCATGCGGAGCCCACTTTCGCTGTGCAGTTGCAACGGGCCAAAACGGAGTTCAACGCCCTGAAAAAGTAACCTTGCCTGCAAACGGCGGCGGTGATATGAAACGCTGCCGCCGATCCGGTAAGATGACGGCTCAGTGCCAGCATGTGCAGGAGAGCCGCCATGAGCCATCGGGAAAAACAACTGACTTTCGACCCTCGTGGGCATCAGTTAACCAATATCAACGTCTGGACGCCGGACAGCCAATGGCTGGCTTATGATGTGCGCCCGCGCGGCGCCTCTTTCACCGGCCTCAGCATCGAGCGTGTCAACGTCGCCAGCGGCGCGGTGGAAGTGGTTTATCGCGCCCAGCACGGCGCCCACGTCGGCGTGGTCACGGTCAGCCCCGATGCGCCGGCGCGCTATGCTTTTATTCACGGACCTGAGCACCCGGACAGCGCCTGGCAGTATGATTTTCACCACCGCCGCGGGGTGATCGTCAGCGAACCGGATCGCGAGTTGGCCATCACCCTCGACGCGCTGGATATCACCGCGCCCTATACCCCCGGCGCGCTGCGCGGCGGCAGCCACGTGCACGTTTTCAGTCCGGACGGCAGCCGCCTCAGCTTTACCTATAACGATCACGTGATGCATGAACGCGATCCGGCGCGCGATCTGCGCAACGTCGGCGTGGCCGTGCCGCTACACGGGGTTAACCCGCCAAAACAGCACCCGCGCGAGTACGACGGCAGCCACTATTGCGTGTTGGTCAGCGAGACGGTGCTGCAGCCGCAGCCGGGCAGCGATCAGATCAATCGCGCTTACGAAGAAGGCTGGATCGGCCGCGAAGGCTACCGTAAGGCCGACGGCAGCCGGCAGCGCTGGGCGCTGGCATTTATCGGCGATACGTTGTCCGTCGCCGGAGAGAAGCTATCTGAGGTGTTTATCGTCGATCTGCCGGAGAACGACGTCGATTACGCCCGGGCGGGCGCTCTGCCGCTGCAGGGGACGGAAAGCGAGCTGCCGGCGCCGCCGCTTGGCGTCAGGCAGCGGCGGGTAACCTTTACCGGGGATCGCCGTTTTCCTGGCGTGGCTGGTGCGCCGCGCCACTGGTTGCGCAGTTCGCCGGACGGCAGCCAGATAGCTTTTCTGATGAAGGACGACGGCGGCGTGGTGCAGCTGTGGACGGTGTCGCCTAACGGTGGCGAGCCGCGCCAGGTGAGCCGCAGCGAGCATGACATCCAGTCGGCGTTCAGCTGGCACCCGCAGGGCGGGACGATAGCCCTGGTGTGTGACAACAGCGTGATGCTGTGCGAGGTGGCCAGCGGTCGCCTGCAGCGTTTGACGCAGCGCAGCGTGCAGCCGCCGTCGGGGGATGCCGTGGTGTTCTCGCCGGATGGCAAGAAAGTGGCGTTTATGCGCGAGATAGCGGGGTTCAACCAGATCTTCGTGGTTGAGGCGTAAGACGGGCCTGATGACCCGCTGCGTGCGCGATTAGTGCGTGGCGGTGCTGTCGTCGCCCTCGCCGGGGTTGCCGGTCGCCGCCAAATTCTGCTGCTCGCTGCGCAGGATACGCGCTTTTGGCGAGTCTGCGGTGGCGTCGTTGCCGGAGCGCAGATAGTCGTAAGGCAGCAGCACGGTATCCATCACCGCGGAGAACGGCAGATCCAGCGCCACCAGCGGCATCATCGCCCAGCTGGTGTTGTCGTCCTTCAGCATGTCCACGCTGGCGCGGGTGCCGGGATAGTAACCCTGATTCGGGCCGGTATGGCTCATCACGCTGGAGCAACCGCTGGTCGCCAACAACATGCAGCCCGTCGCTATCGCTTTCATCGTCGTCATTAATCCATCCTGCAGGGTTGCTGTTCCCCTAAATTAAGCTGATTTATAACATCCTGTTGCTGCTTTAAAAGAAGCAAAATCCCGCTCTGTGGCGGCTCTCTCACTTTAGTGTAAGTGGTAAAAAAAACTTTTACCTTATTGGTGCAAATTTTTTTGATCCTCGCCTGTTGAATTGATGAAAGCAACCCCCATTTTATCATCAGAGCCGAATTGAGAATTCGCCGTAAGGGAATTCTGGCTTAATTAGCCTGTCCAGAGTGGAAGGCGTATTTATTTCAACCTCGCTGAAGTGCCTTAGGAGGCTGTTTTATGCGTAATTTTGATCTTTCCCCGCTATACCGTTCCGCCATTGGTTTCGATCGCCTGTTCAACGCGCTGGAGGCTGGCCAGAGTCAGGGCAACGGCGGTTATCCCCCTTATAATGTCGAGCTGGTGGATGAAAATCATTATCGCATCGCCATCGCGGTAGCCGGGTTTGCCGAGCAGGAGCTGGAGATCACCACGCAGGACAATCTGCTGATCGTGCGCGGGGCGCACAACAATGAACCGGCAGAAAAAACCTATTTATACCAGGGCATCGCCGAGCGTAATTTCGAGCGTAAATTCCAGCTGGCCGAACATATTCAAATTAAAGGCGCCAAACTGGAGAATGGCCTGTTGTATATCGACATGCAACGCATCGTGCCGGAAACATTAAAACCGCGCCGCATCGAAATTAAATAAATTTCCGTTTCGCCGGCAGGTACGCTGCCGGTAAATATGAAGTCATGATTAGCCTGCCGTCAGGGGGCTGAATAAACACATCTCGCTTAATGAAAGGAGTTGTTCCTATGCGTAATTACGATTTATCCCCGCTTCTGCGTCAGTGGATTGGTTTTGATAAATTGGCCAGTTCAATGGGCGGCCAGGAACCCCAGGGGTTCCCGCCGTATAACATCGAGAAAAGTGACGACAATCACTACCGCATTTCTCTGGCGCTGGCCGGTTTCCGGCAGAGCGAACTGAATATTGAAGTGGAAGGGCCGCGGCTGACCGTCAGCGGTAAACCTACGCCGCCGGAAAAACAGGTCGAGTACCTGCATCAGGGGCTGGTGTGCAAAGAGTTCCAGTTGACCTTCACCCTGGCGGAACACCTGCAGGTGTCCGAGGCCAAATTTGAAAATGGCCTGTTGCACATCGATCTGGTGCGTCAGGTGCCGGAAGCCTTGCAGCCTCAGCGCATCGCCATCGGCGCGACGCCGGAGCTGGAAGCGAAATAACCGGCTGAAAAACGGTCATCATCATGCGGGGGAGATCCAAACGGATCTCCCCCGTTGCGTTATGTGGCGCACGCCACAGTCCCCCCGTCTGCCCGATGCCATAATCCTTGTTAATTGTGTGTCTTTGGCCGCAAATCCCATGTTCAACTTTGGCAAGGATGTGACCTATGAGCGATATTGCCCTGACTGTCAGCATGTTGGCGTTGGCGGCCGTCATTGGGCTGTGGATGGGGAACTGGAAGTTGTATGGCGTCGGGTTGGGCATTGGCGGCGTGCTGTTCGGCGGTATCCTGGTCGGCCACTTTGCCCAGAGCGGGCAAATCAGCCTGAACGGGGACATGCTGCACTTTATCCAGGAGTTTGGCCTGATCCTGTTCGTCTACACCATCGGCATCCAGGTCGGCCCCGGTTTCTTCTCTTCGCTGCGTGTCTCCGGTCTGCGGCTCAACGCCTTCGCGGTGCTGCTGGTGCTGACCGGCGGCATCGTGGCGGCGGCGGTACACAAGCTGTTCGACGTGCCGCTGCCGATCATCCTCGGCGTGTTCTCCGGCGCGGTCACCAACACCCCGGCGCTGGGCGCCGGTCAACAAATCCTGACCGATCTCGGTTCCGATCCGGCACTGGTGGACGGCATGGGGATGGGTTACGCCATGGCCTATCCGTTCGGCATATGCGGCATCCTGCTGGTGATGTGGCTGATCCGGCTGATTTTCCGCATCAACATCGAGCGTGAGGCTCAGGCGTTTGAAAGCAGCCTGGGCAATCAGCGCGAGTTGCTGCACGCCATCAACGTGGCGGTGCGCAACCCCAATCTGCAGGGCATGGCGATCAAAAGCGTGCCGCTGCTCAACGGTGAAGCGATCGTCTGTTCGCGCCTCAAGCGCGGGGAGCTGTTGATGGTGCCGGCGCCGCACGAGCGGCTGGAGCTTGGCGACTACCTGCACCTGGTGGGCAAACGCGAAGATCTTGAGAACGCCCGGTTGGTGATCGGCGAAGAGGTGGATGCCTCGCTGTCGACGCGCGGCACTGCGCTGCAGGTGGTGAGGGCGGTGGTGACCAACGAGCAGGTGCTGGGCAAGAAAATTCGCGATCTGAATCTGAAGCAAAAGTATGACGTGGTGATTTCACGCCTCAACCGCGCCGGCGTCGAGCTGGTGGCCGGCAGCAACGTGACGCTGCAGTTTGGCGACATTCTCAACCTGGTCGGCCGGCCGGAGGCCATCGACGCGGTGACGGCGATTGTCGGCAACGCCCAACAAAAACTGCAGCAGGTGCAGATGCTGCCGGTCTTTATCGGTATCGGCCTCGGGGTATTGCTCGGTTCCATTCCGCTGTTCGTGCCCGGCTTCCCGGCGGCGTTGCGGCTGGGGCTGGCCGGCGGGCCGCTGGTGGCGGCGCTGATCCTGGGGCGCATCGGCAGCATCGGCAAGCTGTACTGGTTTATGCCGCCGAGCGCCAACCTGGCGCTGCGCGAACTGGGCATCGTGCTGTTTCTGGCGGTGGTCGGTTTGAAATCGGGCGGCAATTTTATCGATACGTTGCTGCACGGCGAGGGGCTGACGTGGGTCGGGTACGGCGCCTTGATCACCGCGATTCCGCTGCTGAGCGTCGGTATTCTGGCGCGCACGGTGGGCAAGATGAACTACCTGACGCTGTCCGGCATGCTGGCGGGATCGATGACCGATCCGCCGGCGCTGGCGTTCGCCAACGGTCTGCATCCCACCAGCGGCGCCGCGGCGCTGTCTTACGCCACCGTTTATCCGCTGGCGATGTTCCTGCGCATCATGTCGCCGCAGCTGCTGGCGGTGCTGTTCTGGACGTTGTAATCCATCAGGGCGCCGTGGTGGCGCCCCAATGGATTGAGTTTAGTTCGCTTCCTGATGCGCGCGTTCGATCTCTTCTGCCAGGATCGCCACGCCGCGCTCGATTTTCTCCGGGTCGGGCACGTAGTTCATGCGCATGCACTGGTGGGTGTGCGGCCAGTCGTGCTCCAGCCCCGGGAAGAAGTAGTGGCCCGGCACCATCAGCACGCCACGCTTTTTCAGGCGCTGATACAGCACCTCGGTAGTGATCGGCAGATCCTTGAACCACAGCCAGAGGAAGATAGCCCCTTCCGGTTTGTGGATCAGGCAGCGCTCCGGCGACAGGTAGCGGCGGATAATCTCGATGGTGTGTTCGACGCGCTGTTTGTAAAACGGGCGAATCACCTCGTTCGACAGGCGCAGCAGATCGCCGCGCGCGATCATTTGCGTTGCCATCGCCGGCCCCATGCTGCCCGGCGACAGGCTGATGATGCCGTTCATGTTGGTCAGCGCGGTGATCACCTTCTCGTCGGCGATCACGATGCCGCAGCGCGAGCCCGGCAGGCCGAGTTTGGACAGGCTCATGCACAGGATGGTGTTCGGGTTCCACAGCGGCGTGGCGTCGCTGAAGATAATGCCGGGGAACGGCACGCCGTAGGCGTTGTCGATCACCAGCGGAATATCGCGCTGTTGCGCCAGCAGGTCGAGCTTCATCAGCTCTTCGTCGGTGATCACGTTGCCGGTCGGGTTGGTCGGCCGTGAAACGCAGATCATGCCGATGTCGTCGCCGATGGTGAGGTGTTCGAAATCAACGTGATATTTGAACTGGCCGTCCGGCAGCAGCTCGATGTTCGGTTTGGCGGAGACGAACAGCCCTTCGTCCAGCCCGGCATCGGCATAGCCGATATATTCCGGCGCCAATGGGAACAGCACGCGGCGGCGCGAACCGTCGGCGTAGCGGCCGGCGAACAGGTTGAACAAGTAGAAAAACGCGCTTTGGCTGCCGTTCGTCAGTGCAATATTCTGTGGCGAAATCTCCCAGCCGAGCTCGTCGCGCAGCAGATTGGCCAGCGCTTTCAGCAGCGCGTCCTTGCCTTGCGGGCCGTCGTAGTTGCACAACGCTTCGGTCAGTTTGCCCTGGTCGAGCATCTCCTGGCACAGCTGTTTGAAGTAGGCTTCCATCTCTGGGATCTGCGCCGGGTTGCCGCCGCCGAGCATGATGGCACCGGGGGTGCGCAGGCCTTCGTTCAGGTCGTCCATCAAACGGGTAATGCCCGCATAACGGGTAAATTTTTCGCCGAAAAGTGAGAAAGTCATAGGTGCAGCAGTACTGTTTTTTAGCAGGTAATCTCCCACCATACCGCCAGACAAATTCCTCTGCAATGCGGCCGACAAATCGACCAATGGGCAAAAGCTTCACTCATTAGCCGATTGTCAGCATATTACGCTGGATTATTGTGACCGTTCGCCGGCCCATACCACCATCACCTTATCGTCGCCGAGTCGACGGCTGAAGGTATAGTAGGCGGCGCGCGGCTGCGGCGTTTGCACGCCGCCACCGATCGCCGGGTGGCGAGCGCGGAACTGCCCCAACCGTTGCCAGTGGGCCAGCAGCGAGGCTTTTTCCCCCTGCAACTCAGGCCAGTTCATGTCGGAGCGGGTGCCCTGCAGCGGATCGGAACCGGTTGGGCCGAGCGGGCGGCCGCTTTCATCGCCGTAGTAAATCTGCACCGCCCCCGGCGCCAGCAACAGCAGGTTCGCCGCCCGCTGTTGGCGCACCTGCGAGCCTTTGGCGTCGCTGGCGAAGAACAGCCGGGTGTCATGTGAAGAGAGGTAGCTCAACACGTTGAAATCCTGCAGCCGCTCGGCCATCTGCCGGTAAGTGGCATCGATGTCGGCAAAGCAGCCCAATGCCTGCGCCGCTTGGTCCTGGAAGTCGAAGTTGATCATCGCGTCGAAGCCGTTTTGGTAATAGTCGCTTTTCATCACCCCGTGGCCCCAGGCCTCGCCGGTCATCCAAAACGGCGCGTCATCCAGCGCCTGCTGCGGATGCTCCGCTTTCCACGCCGCCAATGCCGCCGTGGCGCGCTGCTTTAACAGCGCCAGCGTCGGTTTTTCCACGTGTTTGGCGGTATCGACGCGAAAACCGTCGATGCCGTAATCGCGCACCCACTGGCTGAGCCAGACGGTCAGGTAATCGCGGGTGGTGGCGCCGGGCATGTCGCGCGCGGCGCTGTCGGGTTTGTGGCGATAGAACAGCGGCAGGCCGCTGGCGCCGGGCGCTTCGGTTTTGATGTCCGGCAGGAAGGCCAGCGACATCGTCAGGTCATCATAGCCCGGTGAGTCATAGTCGCCGATGTCGGTACGGATCCAGTTTTTCCCCCACCATGGGCGCCAGCCCGCCTTGTCGCTGAAGTTGATGTAGTCGTTGAAGCTGTGCCAGTTTTGCCCCGGCCCAGGGCGCCAGTCGCTCCAGTTTTTCCCCAGGGTTTTCTCCACCTCTGTACCTTGCAGATACAGCGAGCCGAAGTGGAACGTTTGCATATCCGCCAGCGTGGCGTAGCCGACATGGTTCACCACTACGTCGAACAGAATGCGAATGCCGCGCTGATGGGCCTGCTCGACCAGCGTGCGCAGCTCCTGTTCGGTGCCCATGTTGGCGTCGAGGCGAGTCCAGTCCAGCGCGTAATAGCCGTGATAGGCGTAATGCGGGAAATCGCCTTGGGTGCCGCCGCCAACCCAGCCGTGGATCTGCTCCAGCGGCGAGCTGATCCACAAGGCGTTGACGCCGAGCTGCTGCAGATAATCCAGCTTCTGCGTCAGGCCGGCCAGATCGCCGCCGTGAAAGGTGCCTATTTCCTGCAGGCCGTCGCTGCGGCGCCCGTAGCTGTGGTCATTGGCCGGATTGCCGTTCTCAAAGCGATCGGTCAGCACGAAGTAGACCGTGGCGTTATGCCAACTGAAAGCCGCCGGTTTCGCCGTGGCGGCGGATTCCAGCAGCAACAGGCCGCCGCTGGCGGCGGCGGGCTGCAGCGTGATTTTCCCCTGGCTCACCTGCGCCGTTTGGCCGGAATAGAAATCGCGCAGCGTTTCGCCTTCGGCGAAGGTGGAGGCGACGTCGACCGTGACCGGCTTGCCGTCCCAGCGCGGGCAGCTGCGCACGGCAACGGCGGCGCTTTCCGGTGCGCTGCTCAGGCTGAGCTGCAGCGTCGGCGTGCCGCTGCGGGTGTCGATGCGCACCTGATAATCGCCGGCGCGGAACTGCCGCCAGCTGGCCGGCGGATGGGCGCCGCAGGGCTGCAGCGACAGCGTTTGGTTAAGCTTCACCGCCTCGGCCGGCTGCCAGCAGTGGTTATCCTGATACAGCCGCAGCGGCAGCTGGCCCTTGGGCAGCGCGGCCTGGCTGGCGAACAGCCCGGCGGCAGTTTCGTCGAAGGCCGGGAAACCCGCCAACGTCCAGCCGGCCAGCGCTGAAGGCGACAGCAGTATCAACAAGGGCAGGGGTAACAGTTTCATGGCTCTCCTTACGCGTGGCAGGAAGCGTTTTTTCCGCTGGGTAGCGCCAGTGTGGCAAACGGCGGAAAAATGGCCTCCTCCCTGCGAGGGTTTTTCGGGGAGGAGGAGAAGGGCGGAGCGTTTTCGGATTGATTCGGCTTGGCTTTGCGCGCGCGCTGCGGCAGATTAAACGATGAACATCAAAGGAGGTTAGCGATGACGGACAAAAACTGGCGAGAAGAGATCGTTCGGGCAATTCAGGATGCCGAATTGCAGCACTTCGCCGAAGAACATCAGCTGCAGGCGCTGTTCGCGCCGCAGCAGGAAGAGCAACACGGCCGGTTATCCGCAGACCACCGGCCGCGCTGAGTTATTTCCGCAACAGCTGCGGATTGACGCAGTTTTCTTTCACCGTGCCGGTCAACGCGGCGATCAAGTTATCCACCGCGCAGGCGGCCATGCCGTAGCGGGTTTCATGGGTGGCGGAGCCGATGTGCGGCAACGCCACCACGTTCGGCATGCTGAGCAGCGGCGAATTGGCCGGCAGCGGCTCTTTCTCGAACACGTCCAACCCGGCGGCGTGGATCACGCCGTTTTGCAGCGCTTCGATCAACGCCTGCTCATCCACCACCGGCCCGCGGCCGGCGTTGATCAGAATGCCGCTTTTCTTCATTTTTGCCAGCTGATCGCGGCCGATCAGATGGAAAGTTTGTTCGGTCAGCGGCAACGTGATGCAAACGAAATCCGATTCGGCCAGCAGGGTATCCAGATCGCAGCGACGGGCGTTGAAGCGTTGCTCCGCCTCTTCGTGCGTGCGGCGGGCGTTGTACAGCACCGGCATGCCGAAGCCGAAGTGCGCGCGCTGCGCCAGCGCCAGGCCGATGCGCCCCATGCCGAGGATGCCGATGGTTTTGTGGTGCACGTCGACGCCGAACCAGTCCGGCCCGATGCTGCCGCGCCATTCGCCGGCCTTCACCCGCTCCGCCACTTCCACCACCCGGCGCGCGGTCGCCAGCACCAGGCTCATGATGGTGTCGGCGACGGTTTCGGTCAGCACCGTCGGGGTATGCATCAGCAGCACGTTATGGGCGTTGAGCGCCTCGACGTCGAAGTTGTCGTAGCCGACGGAAACGGTCGAGGCCGCGCGCAGTTTGGGTGCCTGCTGCAGGAAAGCTTCGTCAATTTTACCGCCGGAACCGATGATCCCTTCGGCCTGCTGCAGCGCCTGGTGCAGTTCGTCGCGGTTCTCCGGCTGCAGGCCGTTGAAGGCGTGCACGGTGAAGTGCTGTTCCAGACGTTCACGCAGATCGGCGGGCAGGCTTTTGTACAATATGATAGAAGGCTTCATCACGAACTCCAGCTGGGCCAAAGGGGGCATGGCGCCCCCCCGGTTGGGTTAACAGAGAAAAAGTATAACCGGATCAAGCCAATTGTGGCTGGATCTCGTTGCGGGCGGGCTTGACGATCAGCGTCAGCACCACCGCCACCACCAGTGCGATGGCCATAAACATATAAGAGGCCGCCGGGCTGCCGGTGGCGCCATTCAGATAGCCGACGAACCACGAACCGAAGAACGAACCCAGCGCGCCCATGCTGTTGATCAGCGCCATGGCGCCCCCGGCGACGTTTTTCGGCAGCATTTCCGGAATGATGGCGAAGAACGGCCCATAAGGGGCGTACATCGCGGCGCCGGCGACCACCAGCAGGCCGTAGGAGATCCAGAAGTGGTTGGTGCCGACGGCGTAAGAGCCGAAGAACGCCAGCGCGCCGATCAGCAGCAGCGGCCAGACGAACAGCTTGCGGTTTTGCATTTTGTCCGACGCCCAGGAGACGACGATCATGGCGATGGTTGCCGCCAGGTAAGGCACCGCCGACAGCCAGCCGGCTTCCACCATGCCCATCTGCATGCCGCTGCGCAGGATGGAAGGCAGCCACAGCACGAAGCCGTACACGCCGATGCTCCAGGCGAAGTACTGCACGCACAACAGGATCACGTTGCGTGAGCGGAAGGCTTCGCCGTAGTTGCGCACGGCCTTGATGCCTTTCTGTTCTTCGTCCAACTGCTGTTGCAGCGCCTGTTTCTCATCGGCGCTCAACCAGCCGGCCTGCGCCGGTTTGTCTTTCGCCAGTACCCACCAGCAGAACGCCCAGATAACCGCCGGAATGCCCTCGATGATGAACATTTCGCGCCAGCCGAAGGCGTGGATCAGGTAGCCTGACACCACAGACATCCACAGCACCGTCACCGGGTTGCCGAGGATCAGGAAGGTATTGGCGCGTGACCGCTCCGATTTGGTGAACCAGTTGCTGATGTAGATCAGCATCGCCGGCATCACCGCCGCTTCCACCACGCCGAGGATAAAGCGGATGGCGGCCAACATCGGGATATTGCTCACCACGCCGGTCAGCGAGGCGCAGCCGCCCCACAGGATCAGGCACCAGAAGATCAGTTTTTTGACGCTGCGGCGCTCGGCGTAGATGGCGCCGGGAATTTGGAAGAAGAAATAACCGAGGAAAAACAGCGCGCCAAGCAGCGAGGCCATGCCCTTGGTGATGCCGAGATCTTCATTGATGCCGGCGGCGGAGGCGAAGCTGAAGTTGGCGCGATCGAGATAGGCCAGGCTGTAGGTGATAAACACGATGGGCATGATGTACCACCAGCGTTTGGCCGCGACAGTCGCTTTGTTCATGTTCAGTATCCTTCAGTGGTGTTGCATCCCCTTCGCCCGGCATGCCAGAAGAAGGGGCAGATGCTCTCCCGACGCGTCCCGGTTGTAGGGCCAGAGGCTGACGTCATGCGGAGAAGTCGTTTTTTTATTGTTATTCGGCCAGCGCCGCGCGGGTCGGCAGGCCTTCGCTGTCGCCGATGGCCTGGATCGCCAGCGAACCGATTTTGTTGCCGCGCTGCACCGCCTGTACCAGCGTTTTGCCTTCCAGCAGGGCGCTGAGGGTGCCAACGGCAAAGCCATCACCCGCCCCCACGGTATCCACCACGTTGTCGACCTTGACCGCGGCCACCGCCGCCTTATCGCCGGCGGCGGTTTTAAACCAGGCGCCGTCCGGGCCGGTTTTGATGATCACCGCCTGCACGCCGCGTTCCAGATAGAAATCGGCGATGCCTTCCGGCGTCGACTGGCCGGTGAGGATCTGCCCCTCTTTCAGCCCCGGCAGCACCCAGTCGGCGGCGAACGCCAGCTGGTTCAGCTGCTCGATCATCACCTCGCGGCTGGGCCACAGCACCGGGCGCAGATTGGGGTCGAACGAAATGGTTTTGCCCATGGCGCGCATCTCGCGCGCCGCATGGTGGCACAGCGCCAGCGATTCGCCGGACAGCGCCGCCGCCACGCCGCTCAGGTGCAGGTGGCGCGCGGAACCGAAATACTCGCGGTTAAAATCGGCAATCGACAGGTGGCTGGCCGCCGAGCCCTTGCGGAAGTATTCCACGCTGGGATCGGTACCATCGGTGGTTTTGGATTTCACCTGAAAACCGGTCGGATAGTGGCCATCGACCGTCACCTGCCGGTAGTTGATGCCTTCTTTTTTCAGCTGCTGCAGGGCGAAGCGGCCGAACGAATCATTGCCGACGCGGCTGACCCAGCCGACGTTCATGCCCAGACGCGCCAGGCCGATCGCCACGTTCAGTTCGGCGCCGGCGATGCGTTTGGTGAAGGTTTCCACCTCCGCCAGATCGCCGGTTTGCGCCGCCACGAACATCGCCATGGCTTCGCCCAGCGTGACCACATCCAGGGGCGTCTGCTGCGCCGTCGTTGCCGTTAACGTTGTCATCATGGGGTTACTCCGCACGCAAAATATTGACGTAATGACGGGTGACGGCCTCCAGGTCATCGCCCTGCAACGGGAATTCGATACCGCGCGGCACATCGTGCGGCAGGCGGGCCAGCAGATCGCGCCAGCTGCCGTCGGTATCGTCCAGCGCGACGGCGCGCCAGCCGCGCGGGCCTTGGGTGGCGGCTTTGACGTGCACGTAACCGACGTGGCGGGCCAGGCGCTCGGCGGCGGCGAAGGCGTCTTGCCCCACCCACAGCCAGTTGGCCATATCGAAGGTCATACTGACCGGCAGGTGGCTATCTTCCGCGGCGTGGAAAAAGGCGTTCAGCATCGACAAAATGCCGCAGTCCGGCGTTTGGTCGTTCTCGACCACCAGCTTGACCGGGTGTTGCTCCAGCGCCACTTTCAGCTCGGTAAAATCGAAGCCGGGGCGGAAATGACCGAGGGACAGCTTCAGCTGGCGCGCGTTCAGCGCCTGCGCTTCCGCCAGCAGCGCCGGCAGGTTGGGGTTCAGCGTATGTTGCGGGGTGAACAGTGCCTCAGGGGCGGAGTAGACGGCGAACAGCTGCTGGCGATCGATCTCTTGCGCCAGCGCCGGCAGGCTGTCCAGCTCGCCGGCGGCGAACAGTTCGCGGCGGATCTCCACCCCGTCGGCGCCAGCGCCGGCGATGAGGGGCAACAGCGCGCGCTGGCCGCCGTGTTGTTTGACGGTATCGGTGCCGTAGGCGCCGGTGACCACGATGATTTCTGTTTTCATTTTGACTCCTGAGGCGGCATTGTCGCCGCCGCTGCTGTTACCGGTACGTTAAATGGAACCGGTTCCAGCGAAAAGCGGCAGAGTGTAAAAATATGATCGCAATCACGAAGCTGAGCAAAAAACAGCCGATAAGGGCGGGGCGGTTAACGCCCCGGAAAAGGCGGGTTAGCGGGTGGTGGAGCCGCGGACGATCAGCTCGCCGGAGAACATCTGCTCGCCGCTGGGGGCGGCCAGGCCCTGAATGCGCTGCACCAGCCGCTCCAGCGCCGCGTGCCCCATTTGGTAGGTGGGCTGTTTCAGCGTGGTGATGCCGACGCCCGCCAGTTCTGCCCACTCCAGTTCGTCAAAGCCCAGCAGGCCGATGTCGTTGCCCCACTGGATGCCGAGCCGACGCATGGCGCGCGCCACCTGCAGCGTCAGGGCGCCGTTGGCGGAGATCACCGCCTTGCGCATGCCGCGGTGGCGGCCGCTGAAATCGCTCAGCACCTGCTCCAGTTTCTGCCGATCGTTGAGCGGCGTTTCGGCCTGCTCCGCCAACAGCGCGGGGTGCTGCGCCATGGTATGCCTGAAGGCATGCAGGCGTTCCAGACGGGTATTGACCGTACCGAGCGGCTCGCTGAGGAACAGGATCGCTTCGAAACCTTGTTGCAACAGGTGTTCGGTAGCGACGGTGGCGGCTTCGCGGTTGTTCAGGCCCACCACGTCGCAGGCGAAGTCGGGGATTTTGCGGTCGATCAACACCATCGGCAGCATCGACTGTTGCAGCGTGGATAACGCTTCCTCGCGCATGCCGACCGCGTTGACCACAATGCCTTCCACCCGGTAACTGCTGAGCAGCTGCAGGTAGTGCTGCTCCTGATTGACTTCGTTGTTGGTGTTACACACCAGCAGGGTAAAGCCGTGCTGGCGGCAGGCGGCCTCGATGCCGCGCATCACGTCCACCGAGTAGGGGTTGGTGATATCGGCGAGGATCAGGCCGATCAGGCGGGTCTGGCCGCCCTTCAGGCTGCGCGCCATCTGGCTTGGCCGGTAGTCGAGCTGCTGGATCGCCTGTTCGATGCGCTGTTTGAGATCGTCGGAAAGCAGGTGTTGTTCACCATTCAGATAGCGCGACACGCTGGTCTTGCCGGTTTTGGCGATGCTGGCCACATCGCTGATGGTGGCGCGTCCCGATGCGCGCGTTGCCTTGACAGTGCTCACAGCCGATCCCTCCTGCGGTTAATTGCCAAGGAGACTACCATACCCGATGTGCGGGCGGGAATGTTGAAGGGTAAGGAGAAAATCGCAGGGAGGCGGCGGGGCGCAGGTGGCGCCCCGCACGGGATTACTGCAGCGGGCTGAGCGTGATCTCGACGCGGCGGTTTTGCGCCTTGCCTTCCGCGGTGCTGTTGGAGGCGATCGGGTTGTCCGGGCCGGCGCCGGTGGTGCGGATACGGTTCGCCGCCACACCCTGGGTGATCAGCGCGCTGGCTACGCCGTCGGCGCGCTGCTGCGACAGGTTCATGTTGAGCGAGCGGGAACCGGTGCTGTCGGTGTAGCCGACCACGTTGACCGCGGTTTTCGGATACTCTTTCAGCACCATGGCGACACCGGTCAGGGTGTTGGCGCCCGCCGGTTTCAGCGTGGCGCTGCTGCTGTCGAAGGTCACGTTGTTCGGCATGTTCAGCACGATGTTGTCGCCCTGACGGGTGACGCTGACGCCGGTGCCTTTCATCTTGTCGCGCAGTTTGGCTTCCTGCACGTCCATGTAATAGCCTACGCCGCCGCCGAGGGCTGCACCGGCCGCTGCGCCGATCAGCGCACCCTTGCCGCGATCTTTCTTGGAAGAGGACAGCACGCCGACGCCGGCGCCCAGTGCGGCGCCGAGGCCTGCGCCGATGCCGGATTTGCCGGCTTCGGATTCACCGGTGTAAGGGTTGGTGGTACAGGCCGACAGCGCGAGCGTAAGGCTCACGGCGCCGGCAATAATTGCAATGCGTTTTTTCATGTTCTTGTCCTTAATGGCATCAGAATCTGTACGCGCCGGCCCAAAACGGGGACGCAAAAAAGTGGGTGACGCAGGGAGCCCGCATCGCCGCGCTACCTATGACGCGCGCTTTCGCCGGCAGTTCCGGAGAAAAACGTGACAAATGATGAGCGCGGGTAAGTGCTGGGGGAGTTATGCGGCAAAACGCCGGGCGGCGCCATGCAGCGGATTCCTAATTGTGCGCATCCGGGGTGCGGATGCGCCTTTTTTAAGCGTAACCGGTTGAGTTTTCGACTGCCGGCCAGTTCATGATCAGCGTATAGGCCTGGGTTTCATCATTGAACAGGCGCTGCGTTATCTGAAAGCCGTGCTTGTGGTAGAACGCGCAGGCGCGCAGGTTCTGTTGGTACACCTCCAGACTGAGTCGGCGGTAGCGCTGCTGCACGTGCGTCATCAGCGCCTGGGCGACGCCGCGGCCGTGAAACGCCCGATCGACAAACAGCGCGCCGATGAACTGCTCGTCCAGCACGCTGATAAAGCCGACGATCTCGCCTTCGTGCCAGCAGGCCCAGCTTTGCGCGCGCGGCAGGTAGTTTTCCCGCACCAGCGCGGCGCTCTCACGCCAGTATTTTTCCGCCACGAACGGATGGGCGGCGATGGTGCTGGGCAGCCACAGCGCCATCATCCGTTCGATATCCTCCGGGCCACAGGGGCGGATCACCGTGGCTTTGGGTAACACATGCACCCCGTGAGATGATCGTTCACCAGCCCGCTGGCCTGCATGAAGGCGTAACAGATGGTGGAGCCGATAAACTTGAAGCCGCGCTTTTTCAGCGCCTTGGACATGGCGTCGGACTGCTCGGTTTTGGCCGGCACCTGGTTCAGCGCTTGCCAGCGGTTGAGCTGCGGCCGGCCGCCGACGAAGTCCCAAATGAAGGTAACGAAATTCTCCCCGGCCGCCTCCATCGCCAGATAGGCCTTGGCGTTGGTGATGATGGCTTCTATCTTGCCGCGATGGCGGATGATGCCGCTGTCCTGCAGCAGGTTTTCCACGTCTTGTTCGGTCATGGCGGCAACCCGCTGCGGATCGAAACCGTGGAAAGCGCGGCGGTAGTTCTCGCGCTTTTTCAGGACGGTGATCCAGGAAAGGCCGGCTTGCTGCCCCTCGAGGCACAACATTTCAAACAGCTCGCGCGCGTCGGTGGTGGGCGCGCCCCATTCCTTGTCGTGATACTCGAGATACAACGGATCGGCCGTCACCCAACCGCAACGTTCGTCTGCCATCCTGAATGTCCTTATGCTGTGTTTATGAACAGTAATCATCGCTCGAAGCGCCGAACTTGGCAAGTCTCTGATTGTTTTGTCATCAGCCCGCTTGACGTGACGAAAAAGCCGACAATAGTTACTACATGGTCGGTGGAAAACTGACCAACGATAAAAACGACATGGCCTTCATTTGCAGGCTCTCAGGAGTCGATTCATGCCTCTAAAAATAACGTGCATGCCCCGCCCGGCGGCGCTTGCAGTGGCGTTACTTTGCAGTGTGACCCTTCCGGCTCAGGCGTACGATCAACTCTACGTCTTTGGCGACAGCCTGAGCGATACCGGCAACAACGGCCGGTTCACCTATGACGGCAGCCAGCACCTGCTGTACGACGAAGCGTTGGCGCAACGCATCGGGGCGGCGCTGGTGGCTTCGGACAACGGCGGTGAGAACTACGCCGCCGGCGGCGCCGTGGCGGTGCCGGGCCTGAACCCGGCCGACAACACCCAGGAGCAGGTGCAGCGCTATCTGAACCGGGTCAATGGCCAGGCCGACGGCGACGGTTTGTATATTCATTGGATCGGCGGCAACGATCTGGCGGCGGCGGCGCTGAATGCCGCTACCGCGCCCGGCGTGGCCTATAACAGCGCCGCCGCGGCGGCCGCGCAGGTGCATTCGCTGCTGAACGCCGGCGCCGGCACGGTGATCGTGCCGACGGTGCCGAACATCGGCTCCACGCCGCAGCTGATGGAATTGATCATTCAACAGGCGCTGTCTCCGGTGCAGGGGGCGGCGATCCAGGCGGCCTATGCCACGCTTAATTCGGTGGCGACGCCGGACAACGCTTCACGCACGCAGGCGATCCACGCAGCGTTGGCCGCTGCGGCGAAGCAGGGCAGCGCCATTCCTCAGGTGCAGCAGGCGATCGCCGCGCAGCTTATCGCGGCGTATGACGGCCTGAGCGCGCAGGCCGCTCAGCTGACCGATTTCTATAATCAAAGCGAAGACCGTTTGCTGGCGCAGGGAAGCGGCAATATCGTGCGGGTGGACGTCAACAAGCTGTTCGCCGAAGCGATCGCCAATCCGGCGCAGTTCGGCTTCGCCAACACCGCCGGCATGGCTTGCCCGCCGGGCGTTTCCTCGGCGGTTTGCCGTTCCGACATGCCCGGCTTCGACGCCGGCCAGTCCTATCTGTTCTCCGACCATTTCCACCCCAGCCCACAGGCGCATCTGCTGATTGCGGATTATATCCAGGCGGTGTTGGATGGCCCGGCGCAGGTGGTGGCGCTGAATCAGGCGACGGCGGCGATGGCGCGTGACAGCCGCGCCACGCTCGACAGCCGCTTCCAGCAGCTGCGCAACGGCGACAACCCGCAGGGTTCGCTGGGCGTGTTCGGCGGTTACGCCGGCCAGCACTACGACTATGCCGATAACCGGGCCGCGGGGGACGGCAACGCTACCACCCACAACCTGACCGTCGGCGTGGACTATCAGCTGACCGACAGCTGGTTGATCGGCGCGTTGATCGCCGGTTCCAACGACGATCAGCATCCTTCCAGCCGCTTTGATTACAAGGCGCGCGGGCTGCTGCTCTCGGCTTTCAGTTCACTGGCGATATTCGAGCACGGTTGGGTCAACGCCGATCTGCACTATGCGACGATGGATTATGACGACATCCGCCGCAGCATGCGGCTGGGGCCGCTGACGCGCACCGAAACCGGTTCGACCACCGGCAGGCAGTGGGGGGCGCGCGTGACCGCCGGCTATGACTTCCCGATCGCCTCTTACCTGACCACCGGGCCGGTGGCGCAGTTCGCCTGGGATTACAGCCGCGTTTCCGGTTACAGCGAAGACGGCGATGACAGCACCGCCATGCGCTTCAACGATCAAACCTACCACTCGCAGATCGGTGCGTTGGGTTGGCGGCTGGATACGCAATTCGGCGTGTTTAACCCTTATGCGGAAGTGAGTTATCAGCACCAGTTCGGCGACGACGTCTACCGCGCCGGCGGCGGCCTGAAATCGACGCAAACCTCGTTCACCCGCGACAGTGCGGGCCAGGACAAAAATTGGGTGGATGTCACGCTCGGGGCCAACATGCCGTTGACGGACAGGGTATCGGCCTTCGCCACCGTCTCGCAAACCGGCGGGCTGAGCAGCGGCGAGCAGTTTATGTATAACGTCGGCGTCAGCGCGCGTTTTTGAATGGTGTGCCTGCAGAGCGCGTTTGCCAAAGGCGCGCTAAATGGCATTGCGTAAGCGATACGTTCTTATAAGGGAAGCTAATTAAGAGGAAGCGGACGGGAATTAATTATGCGGGCCGCCATGATGCTGACGGAAATACAAAAAAAAACTGATCCTATGAAAGGATCAGGTAGCCACTTGGCCAACACCAGGGAAAATTTTAATTATTATTGTATAACCAAAGATTAACTGTCAATGGGTTTATGTGGCTCATTGTTGGCGTATTACATATCCGCTTGTTTCTCCTCGAGTCGCTGCAGCGGCCCATCGCGTGATCTCTCCTTATTTTTCACGATATAAGAAATAATTTGGCGGTTAGTCACATTATCTGCCGGTGAGGCGAGTTTTTTAGTTGATAAAATTAACAAAAATAACATTGGCGTAACTTTTCCCTGTGGCAAATATAAGCATGTGTGCATTTCAATCTGCGTAAATAGGGTTGGTGAGAACAGGAGCTGCGGGCGAATAAGTGACGATTTAAGCAACGATAAGTCTCGTTTTTTGTTAAGTTATTCTAATGTTTTTGGCGGGCCGTATTTTCGCCCCGTTCGTCGCCGGTGAAATTAGCCGGCTAACCGGTGCCCTGTCCTGCACGCGCCGCGCGCGAAAATCCAGCGTTTCTCGCCCTGATTCGCACTTGTTGCCGGATTCTGGCTGTATATCTTACGGTCAAAGGGTATACTGGCGCATTCCATCTAAATCCACTTGTATCGCGTGCGAATTCAACATGCAAAAGTTTGATACCAAGACCTTCCAGGGCCTGATCCTGACACTGCAGGATTATTGGGCGCGCCAGGGCTGCACCATCGTTCAACCATTGGACATGGAAGTCGGCGCGGGAACCTCACACCCGATGACGTGCCTGCGCGCACTGGGGCCGGAGCCGATGGCCGCCGCCTATGTGCAGCCATCTCGCCGCCCGACCGACGGCCGCTACGGTGAAAACCCGAACCGTCTGCAGCACTACTACCAGTTCCAGGTGGTGATTAAGCCATCGCCGGACAACATTCAGGAACTCTACCTGGGCTCGTTGAAAGAGCTGGGTCTGGATCCGACCATCCACGACATTCGCTTCGTGGAAGACAACTGGGAAAACCCGACGCTCGGCGCCTGGGGCCTGGGTTGGGAAGTGTGGCTGAACGGCATGGAAGTGACGCAGTTCACTTACTTCCAGCAGGTCGGCGGCCTGGAGTGCAAGCCGGTGACCGGCGAGATCACCTACGGTCTGGAGCGTCTGGCGATGTACATCCAGGGC
This sequence comes from Serratia sp. CY76391, assembly GCF_052166695.1. Classification (NCBI taxonomy): domain Bacteria; kingdom Pseudomonadati; phylum Pseudomonadota; class Gammaproteobacteria; order Enterobacterales; family Yersiniaceae; genus Serratia; species Serratia sp. CY76391. Next base: position 200,906 of record NZ_JBJNOJ010000009.1, on the reverse strand, counting down.
GTGGACAGCGTGTACGATCTGGTGTGGAGCAACGGCCCGCTGGGCGTCACCACCTACGGCGACGTGTTCCATCAGAATGAAGTGGAGCAGTCCACCTACAACTTTGAATACGCCGACGTCGACTTCCTGTTCTCCTGCTTCGAGCAGTACGAGAAAGAAGCCCAATCGCTGCTGGCGCTGGAAAAACCGCTGCCGCTGCCGGCCTACGAACGCATCCTGAAGGCGGGCCATACCTTCAACCTGCTGGACGCGCGCAAGGCGATTTCGGTGACCGAACGCCAACGCTACATTCTGCGCATCCGCACGCTGACCAAAGCCGTTGCCGAAGCCTACTACGCTTCCCGCGAAGCGCTGGGCTTCCCGATGTGCAACAAGAAGAACGAGAACTAAGAGGCAGCCATGACTCAACAGACTTTCCTGGTGGAAATCGGCACGGAAGAGCTGCCGCCGAAGGCTCTTCGTTCCCTGGCGGAATCTTTCGCCGCCAACTTTACCGCCGAGCTGGACAACGCCGGCCTGGAACACGGTGACGTGAGCTGGTTCGCCGCACCGCGCCGCCTGGCGCTGAAAGTGGCCAACCTGAGCGCGGCGCAGGCCGATCGCGAAATTGAAAAACGCGGCCCGGCGATCGCCCAGGCGTTCGACGCCGAAGGCAAACCGAGCAAAGCGGCCGAAGGCTGGGCGCGCGGCTGCGGTATCACCGTCGATCAGGCTGAACGCCTGGTGACCGACAAGGGCGAGTGGTTGATGTACCGCGCCCACGTCAAAGGCCAGTCGGCGCAACAACTGCTGGCCGGGATGGTCAGCACCGCGCTGGCTAAACTGCCGATCCCGAAACTGATGCGTTGGGGCGACTCCGACGTGCAGTTCGTGCGTCCGGTGCACACCGTTACGATGCTGCTGGGCGCCGATCTGATCCCGGGCACCGTGCTGGGCATCGAATCCGCGCGCACCGTGCGTGGCCACCGCTTCATGGGCGAAGCCGAGTTCACCCTCGATAACGCCGACCAATACCCGCAGATCCTGCTGGAGCGCGGCAAAGTGGTCGCCGACTACGAAGCGCGTAAAGCCCTCATCAAACGCGACGCCGAACTGGCGGCGCAGAAGATTGGCGGCAAAGCCGATCTGAGCGACAGCCTGCTGGAAGAAGTGGCCTCGCTGGTGGAATGGCCGGTGGTGCTGACCGCCAAATTCGAAGAGAAATTCCTGGCGGTGCCGGCGGAAGCGCTGGTGTACACCATGAAGGGCGATCAGAAGTATTTCCCGGTGTATGACGCCGCGGGCAAACTGCTGCCGAACTTTATCTTTGTGGCCAATATCGAGTCGAAAGACCCGCAGCAGATCATTTCCGGTAACGAGAAGGTGGTGCGTCCGCGCCTGGCCGATGCCGAGTTCTTCTTCAACACCGATCGCAAGAAACGTCTGGAAGACAACCTGCCGCGCCTGGAAACCGTGCTGTTCCAACAGCAGCTGGGCACCCTGCGCGACAAGACCGATCGCATTCAGGCGCTGGCGGGCTGGGTTGCCGGCCAGATCGGCGCCGACGTCAACCACGCCACCCGCGCGGGCCTGCTGTCGAAGTGCGACCTGATGACCAACATGGTGTTCGAATTCACCGACACCCAGGGCGTGATGGGTATGCACTATGCGCGCCACGACGGTGAGGCGGAAGACGTCGCCGTTGCGCTGAACGAGCAGTATCAGCCGCGCTACGCCGGCGATGCGCTGCCGCAGTCGCTGGTGGCCTGTTCCCTGGCGATCGCCGACAAGATGGACACCCTGGCCGGCATTTTCGGCATCGGGCAGCATCCGAAAGGCGATAAAGACCCGTTCGCGCTGCGCCGCGCCGCGCTGGGCGTGCTGCGCATCATCGTCGAGAAAAACCTGCCGCTGGATCTGCAGACCCTGACCGAAGAGGCCGTGCGCCTGTACGGCAGCAAGCTGACCAACGCCAAAGTGGTCGATGAGGTGGTGGAATTCATGCTGGGCCGTTTCCGCGCCTGGTATCAGGAAGAAGGCCACGCGGTCGATACCATTCAGGCGGTGCTGGCGCGCCGTCCGACCAAGCCGGCCGACTTTGACGCACGCGTCAAGGCGGTATCCCACTTCCGCACGCTGGACGAAGCGGCGGCGTTGGCTGCGGCCAACAAACGCGTCTCCAACATCTTGGCCAAATCTACCGAAACGCTGAACGACAGCGTGCGAGCCTCGGTGCTGAAGGACGCGGCGGAGATCCAGTTGGCGACCCACCTGGTGGTGCTGCGCGACAAGCTGCAGCCGTACTTCGCGGCGGGCAACTACCAGGAAGCGCTGGTGGAACTGGCTGCGCTGCGTGAGCCGGTGGATGCGTTCTTCGACAACGTGATGGTGATGGCGGACGATGCGGAAGTGCGCGTGAATCGCCTGACGCTGCTGAGCAAACTGCGTGAACTGTTCCTGCAGGTGGCGGATATCTCCGTACTGCAGTAAACGGCTCTGTGCTGTGAAAAGGCGCCTGCGGGCGCCTTTTTTATTTCCGTTTCCTGGGTGCGAAGGCAAGGTCGCCTGGCGACTTGGGGAAATTGAAGCGTCCGGTCGCCGACGGCAATGAACCTCAGTGCGTTTTGCGCACGATGTTCAACCGCCTCCGGCCGAGACAATGTTCACCGCAAACGGAATCGCGTATCGGAACGCCGCCAGTTGATCTATTCTTATAGGCGCACGGAGTGCGGAAAAAGGGGCGGAGTCCAATGAAAAAGCAGGTTTATAACAGGAGTTATGTCACATGGCGGTAGGGATCCAGAGCAGAGGTTTCGCGCGTTGGTTGGCACCGGTATTGGCATTGTTGGTGGTCATGCAATTGACCGCCTGCGGCGATAAAGAGCCGGAACAGCGCAAAGCATTCATTGATTACTTACAGAATACCGTGATGCGCAGCGGGGCGAACATCCCCACGCTGAGCGAAGACCAAAAGCAGAAGTTCGGCAACTATGCCGGCGATTACGCGATTTTGGTCGGCTTTTCACAGCAGCTGTCCAAGTCGGTCGGCGCCAGCCTGACGCCAGCGCTGGATCAGATTAACCAGATCCGCACCGCGCAGGACTATCTGAACAAACGCGATGCGCTGCAGCAATCGGTCGGGGCGTTAAACCTGCTGGGCCAGCAGATCCAGTCCGCCAAGTCGCAGGCGGATACCGCCCGCACGGCGCTGAAACAGCCCGACGATCTGAAGGCGGTGTATAACCAGGCCTATGACAAAATCGTCACCGCGCCGGCCAACGCCCTGATGCCGGCAATCCCGACCACCGCCAGCTTTGTGCAGGATCTGGTGCAGGTTGGCGATTTCCTGCAGAGCCAGGGCAATCAGGTCAGCTTCAACAACAACGGCGTGCAGTTCCGCACCGCCCAGCAGGTGGCGCAGTACAACACCATGATGTCGAATCTGGTGGCCAAACAGCAGAACCTGGTGAATGCGCAGAAAGCCATTCAAAGCGTGACGCAATAACGCGCCTACGACGATCTACAGGCCGGCATTGCCGGCCTGTTTTATTTCCCCTCAGCGTTTCCAATAGCTTGCTGGTTTATTACGCAGGCTTCTGTACTACACTTCAATTAATCCATTCATTCGGCAATGTAGTTTTCTTTCATTCATCACTTCGCTAGTTCCCGGCGGGATGAGTGCTCACAGGGAAGATCAAACAGAGCGTCGCGTTCGGGCGCTGCAGCTAAAAATAAATTGTGATGTTTATCACAATTTAAAAACAAACAATCAAGTTAAAAATGTGACATGAATCACTTTATTGTCGGTTTTTGGGCGGTTTTTTTCTCACTGTGCTTTTTTTACACGCCATAAATGTGATCTTTATCACCATAAATGAGGGGTTGTTGGGGTGTTGTGTGTGACTTGTATCACAAAAAATTCGTGAAGTTCGCGTGACAAAAACAGCGTGATAGAGTCCGTTTCGCATACAGCGGCAACACGGCTGGATCGTCACAACAATAATCACGCGCTCTATTGTCAGCGCGTAACAATAGGGGTGTGTTTTATGTTTTCACCAGACATCAAGGTTAAAGTGCAAAACTTTGGCCGCTTCCTGAGCAACATGGTGATGCCCAACATCGGCGCCTTTATCGCCTGGGGGATTATCACCGCGCTATTCATTCCAACCGGCTGGCTGCCGAATGAAACCTTAGCCAAGCTGGTCGGCCCGATGATCACCTATCTGCTGCCGCTGCTGATCGGCTACACCGGTGGACGACTGGTGGGCGGCGAGCGCGGCGGCGTGGTCGGCGCCATCACCACCATGGGCGTCATCGTCGGCGCCGACATGCCGATGTTCCTCGGTTCGATGATCGCCGGCCCGCTGGGTGGCTGGGCTATCAAGCATTTCGACCGCTGGGTGGACGGCAAGATCAAAAGCGGCTTTGAAATGCTGGTGAACAATTTCTCCGCCGGCATCATCGGTATGCTGCTGGCAATCCTGGCTTTCCTGGGCATCGGGCCGCTGGTGGAGGTGCTCTCCAAGCTGCTGGCGGCGGGCGTACACGTGATGGTGAAGAACAACCTGTTGCCACTGGCGTCCATCTTCGTTGAACCGGCGAAAATCCTGTTCCTGAACAACGCCATCAACCACGGCATCTTCTCGCCGCTGGGCATCCAGCAGGCCACGGAAGCCGGCAAGTCGGTGTTCTTCCTGATCGAAGCCAACCCAGGCCCGGGCATGGGCGTGCTGATGGCCTACATGTTCTTCGGCCGCGGCAGCGCCAAGCAATCCGCCGGCGGTGCGGCGATCATTCACTTCCTGGGCGGCATCCACGAAATCTACTTCCCGTACGTGCTGATGAACCCGCGTCTGCTGCTGGCGGTGATCCTGGGCGGCATGACCGGCGTCTTCACCCTGACGCTGCTGAACGGTGGCCTGGTGTCTCCGGCTTCCCCTGGGTCGATTCTGGCGGTGCTGGCGATGACCCCGAAAGGCGCCTATTTCGCCAACATTGCGGCGGTGTGCGCAGCCTTTGCCGTCTCCTTCGTGGTGTCCGCTTTCCTGCTGAAAACCTCCAAGGTGAAAGAGGATGACGATCTGGAAGCCGCGACCCGTCGCATGCAAGAGATGAAATCGCAGTCCAAAGGCGGCGCAGCGGCGCCGGCATCGGTCGACGGCGATCTGAGCACCGTGCGCAAAATCATCGTTGCCTGCGATGCGGGCATGGGTTCCAGCGCCATGGGCGCCGGGGTGCTGCGCAAGAAAGTGGCCGACGCCGGGCTGAAGAACATCTCGGTGACCAACAGCGCCATCAACAGTCTGCCGGACGACGTGGATCTGGTGATCACGCACCGCGATCTGACCGAGCGCGCAATGCGCCACGCGCCGCAGGCCCAGCACATTTCGCTGACCAACTTCCTCGACAGCAAGCTGTATGGCGATCTGGTCGAGCGTTTGCTGGCGGTGAACACCGCTGCCGCAGCGGCCCCGCAGAGCGGCGCGAACGCGGCTGCAGAGGCCGGCGAACCGGGGCTGTTCAAGCTAAGCGAGAGCAACGTGTTCCTCAACCTGCAGGCCAGCGACAAAGAGCAGGCGATCCGCTTCGCCGGTGAGCAGCTGGTGAAGGGCGGCTACGTTGAGCCGGAATACGTGCCGGCGATGCTGGAGCGCGAAAAGCTCACGTCCACCTACCTGGGCGAGTCGATCGCCGTTCCGCACGGCACCATCGAGGCTAAAGACCGGGTGCTGCGTACCGGCGTGGTGTTCTGCCAATACCCGCAGGGCGTGCGCTTCGGCGATGAAGAGGACGAAGTAGCCCGTCTGGTGATCGGCATTGCCGCGCGCAACAACGAACATATCCAGGTGATCACCAGCCTGACCAACGCGCTGGATGACGAGAGCGTTATCGAGCGGCTGGCGAATACCACCAGTGTCCAGGAAGTGCTGGACCTGCTCGGTGGCAAAAAAGCCGGATAACAGAATCATTTTCAAGGGTGCAGCTTGCTGCACCCTTCGACATTAAGAAGGTAGGGTTATGAAAGCATTACATTTTGGCGCAGGGAACATCGGCCGCGGTTTTATCGGCAAGCTGCTGGCGGACGCGGGCGTTGAGCTGACCTTCGCCGACGTCAATCAAACGGTGCTGGATCTGCTGAACAGCCGAAAAAGCTACCAGGTGCACGTGGTGGGCGAGCAAGAGCGCGTAGAGAGCGTTACCAACGTCAGCGCCGTCAACAGCGGCAGCGAAGCCGCGGTGGCGCTGATCGCCGAGGTGGATCTGGTGACCACCGCCGTGGGCCCGCAAATTCTCGCCAAAATCGCCGGCACGATCGCCAAAGGGCTGGTGCTGCGCCATCAGCAGGGCAATGTGCAGCCGCTGAACATCATCGCCTGCGAGAACATGGTACGCGGCACCAGCCAGCTGAAGCAGCACGTGTTCGCCGCGCTGGCGCAGGACGAGCAGGCATGGGTTGAGCAGCACGTCGGCTTCGTCGATTCGGCGGTCGACCGCATCGTGCCGCCGGCGGACAGCAGCGATCCGCTGGAAGTGACGGTAGAAACCTTCAGCGAATGGATCGTCGATCAGACGCAGTTTAAAGGCCAGCCTCCGGCGATCGCCGGCATGGAGCTGACCGACAACCTGATGGCCTTCGTCGAGCGTAAGCTGTTCACCCTCAACACCGGCCACGCGATCACCGCTTACCTCGGCCAACGGGCCGGGTTGCAAACCATTCGCGACGCCATTCTCGACCCGGCGATCCGCCGCGTGGTGAAAGGAGCGATGGAAGAGAGCGGCGCGGTGCTGATCAAGCGTTACGGCTTCGACGCCGACAAGCACGCCGCCTACATCAACAAAATTCTCGGCCGCTTCGAAAACCCGTATCTGCACGATGACGTCGAGCGCGTGGGGCGCCAGCCGCTGCGCAAACTGAGCGCCGGCGATCGCCTGATCAAACCGCTGCTGGGCACGCTGGAATACGGCCTGCCGCATGCCAACCTGATCCAGGGCATCGCCGCCGCCATGAGTTACCGCAGCGAACAGGATCCGCAGGCGCAGGAACTGGCGGAACTGCTGAACACGATCGGGCCGAAAGCCGCGTTGGCGCAAATTTCCGGCCTGCCGGTGGAAAGCGAGGTTGTAGAACAGGCCGTTGCTGTGTATAACGCCATGCACAAGTAGAATCGTGATGATGAACACCCGAGCGCAGCTTGCTGCGCTCCTGCAACCCGAGTTCGGCATCGACGGCCCTCCCCACGCCTTTCGAAAAGCGACGATGGAAGAAGCACAGGCATTTGAAAACCAGGTTCTGGAAAAGCTGAACGCGGGCAAAACGGTGCGCAGCTTCCTGATCGCAGCGGTAGAGCTGCTGGCGGAAGCGCTCAACGTGCTGGTGGTGCAGGTATTTCGCAAGGACGACTATGCGGTGAAATATGCCGTCGAACCGCTATTGTCCGGCAGCGGCCCGCTGGGGGAGCTGTCGGTGCGCCTGAAGCTGATGTACGGGCTGGGGGTGATCTCCCGCCACGAATATGAAGACGCCGAACTGCTGATGGCGATGCGCGAAGAGCTGAACCACGACGGTTCGGAATACCGCTTCGTCGACGACGAAATCCTCGGGCCGTTCGGCGAGCTGCACTGCGTGGCCGCGCTGCCGCCGGTGCCGACCTTCCTGCAGCCGGGCGAGGCGGATGAAGCGCTGATCGCCATGCAGCGCCAGCGCTATCAGCAGATGGTGCGCTCCACCATGGTGCTGTCCATTACCGACCTGATCGCCGGCATCGGCGCCAAGCAACCCTCCCGGCTTTCTCCTCTCGGCCGCGGCTAGGCAAAGGCCGCGCGCCACTCGTCGAACAGCAACCACAGCGCGGTGGCGGCCATCAGCCCGGACATCACGCCGTTGAAGGCGCGCAGTTTCCAGGTGACCCGCAGCGCGTTGCGCAACCGGTCGCCCAACACCGCCCACAGCAGCACGCACGGCAAGTTCAGCAGCGCGAAACCGGCGATGATAGACAGCGTATGGACGAAAGTGGCGCCTTCGCGCGGGGTGAACAGGATCGCCACGTTGATCACCATCAGCCAGGCCTTGGGGTTGATCGCCTGAAACAGCGCGCCGCTGAGCAGGCTCATCGGCTGCGCCTGTTCTTTGGCGTCCGGCGAGGCCGCCTGGAACAGTTTCCATGACAGCCACAGCAGATAGGCGCAGCCGATCACCGCCAGCGGCAGGCGGATGACGCCGGCCCAGCTCAGCGCCAGCGCCAGCAGCGGGATAATGATCGCCAGCTGTACCGCACAACCGACGCAGATGCCGAACAGCATCGGCAGGGTGCGGCGCAGGCCGAAGTTAACGCCCGACGAGGCCAGCAGCAGGTTGTTGGGGCCGGGGGTGATCGACATGACGGTGACGTAGCTGACAAAGGCGGAGTCCAGCATGGCAGGTTCCTTGAAAATGACGGTGATAACGAGAGGATCAGCATAATCGCTGCGATGGGATGGTGACAGAACCACAAATCGGCTATTGTCATGGTTACAGTTGTGCAAAATGTAAACTGTACCCATTGCCTGGAGAGAAACTGTGACCCTGCTCGATGAAACCCCGGATACCCGTTACCTGCAGCTGGCGGATACGCTGGCCGAAGCCATTCGCCGCGGCACGCTGCAGCCCGGTGACCGCTTGCCTTCGGTGCGGCGCTGTGCGCAAACCCATCGCGTCAGCATCAATACCGTGGTGTCGGCTTATCGCACGCTGGAGGATCGCGGGCTGATCGAAGCGCGGCCGCAGTCGGGGTTTTATGTCCGCAGCACGCTGCCGGCGCTGAAGATGGCCTCGGCGCCCAGCGGCCGCATCGAGCCGCCGGCGGACGACGTGCTGGCGTTGATCGATACGGTGTTCGCCGCCCAGCAGAACCCGGCCTTCACCAACATTGCGCTGGCCTGCCCGCAGACCAGCTATTTCTATCCCGGCGGCAAGCTGGGGCGCATGCTGTCCTCTCAGCTGCGCCGCCAGCCGGATCTGATCGGGCAGTACCCGTTGCCGCCCGGCAGCCTGCGGCTGCGTCAGCAGATCGCCCGCCGTTCGATGACGCTGGGCATGCTGCTGGAGCCGGGCGACGTGGTGCTGACCCACGGCTGCATGGAGGCACTGCAGCTGGCGCTGCGCGTCACCACCCAGCCGGGCGACTGCGTCGGGCTGGAGTCGCCGACCTACTTTTATCTGCTGCCGCTGCTGGCCAGCCTGGGGCTGAAAGCGCTGGAAATCCCTACCGATCCGCAGCTGGGGCTGTCGCTGGACGCGCTGGAGCTGCTGCTGAACGAGAAGCGGCTGAATGCGGTGATCGCCATGCCGACGGTGCAAAACCCGCTGGGCTGCACCATGCCGCTGGCGGCGAAAAAGCGGCTGGCGCGGCTGATGAACGATCATCAGGTGCCGTTGATTGAAGACGGGCTGTATGCCGAGATCCAGTTCGGCGGCGCGCTGTCACCGGCGGTGAAGGCGTTCGATCGCGACGGTTGGGTGCTGTTTTGCTCCAGCTTTACCAAAACGCTGGCGCCGGATTTTCGCGTCGGCTGGATCTGCGGCGGCCGTTTCCATGAGGCGTTGCGCAAGCTGAAGGCGGTGTCGTCGATGTCAGAGTCGCAGCTGCTGTCGGAAACGCTGGCGACCTTCCTGGAGAGCGGCGGCTACGATCACCATTTGCGCAACCTGCGCAAGCGCTATGCCGCTCAGGTGGACGAGGCACGGGCGCTGATCGCCCGGCATTTCCCGCGCGGCACGCTGGCCACGCAGCCGGCGGGCGGCTTCGTGTTTTGGGTCGAATTCCCTCCCGGCGTGGACAGCGTGGCGCTGTTCCATCAGCTGCTGGAGGAGCAGATCTGTTTGACGCCGGGCACCCTGTATTCGCCCAGCGGGCGTTACCGCAACGCGCTGCGTCTCTCCTGCTGTTACCCGTTCAACGCGCGCTACACCCAGGCGCTGGCCCGGCTGGGCGCCAAAGCCTGCGAGATGAGCGGCCTGCCGCCCGGCATTGCGCAGGACGGGTAACGGCGCGCGCCTTTTGCTACAATGCCGGTATCATTGATTAGCGTGCCATTTTGGGCACAACGGGCCAGAGACCATGAAAGAGAAAGAAAAGGCAGAGATCAAGCGCCTGAGCGACCTGCTGGACGCCTTGAACCACAAAGACGCCACCGTGATCCAACAGGGCAACCCTGAGTTGATCGCGCAGCACACCAAAGAAAAAGAGAAGCTGGCGGCGGAGATCGAGCGCCTGAAAAACGTGCGCGGCGAGAAGCTGAGCGCCGAAGCGCAGAAGCTGAGCAAGCTGCCGTTCAGCCGTGAAATCACCAAGAAAGAGCAGGCCGATATGGGCGCGCTGAAGAAAAGCGCACGCGGGCTGATCGTGGTGCACCCGATGACCGCGCTGGGCCGCGAGATGGGCCTGAAAGCGGTCACCGGTTACGCCAAGAAAGCGTTCTGAACCCCGGGCGTCAGACCTTGGTGGTGAAATACGCCTTGGTCTGATAGGGCACGGTGACCGTGTCCTGCCCCCGCAACTCCTCTTCTTCCGCCACCAGCTGGCGCAACCGATCGATAACCTGCTCCTGTTGCTGCGGCGGCAGCGCGGCGATAAAGCTGGTTGAACGCACCCGGTTGTAGATCACGTCCTCTACCGCGCCGCGGTGGCCCAGCATAAACACCTGCTCTTGCAGCGGTTCAAAGCCTTTGAACGGGAAGAACTTGCGCCATTCACCGGTATAGAAACGCGGCGCATCGCCTTCGTGGCTATCGACAATCTGATTCAGTTTACGCACCCAACCGACGCGCGCATCGCGCATGTTCCACACCAGGCCGAGTTTGCCGCCGGGCTTGAGAATGCGCTGGATTTCCGCCAGCGCCTGCGGCGTGGCGAACCAGTGAAAAGACTGGGCGCACACCACGGCATCCACCGACTCGTCCGGCAACGGGATAGCGTCAGCGGTGCCCGCCAGCGTTTTCACCTGCGGCAGCGCCGCCGACAGTTTTTCCAGCATTTGCGGCACCGGTTCGACGGCGATCACCTGCGCGCCGGTTTCCAGCAGGCGCGGGGTGAACTTGCCGGTGCCGGCGCCGAGATCGATGACCGTCATGCCGGCGTGCAGGCCGATGACGTCACGCAGCCAGACGGCGATTTCCGGCGGGTAATCCGGCCGGCCTTTCACATAGCGATCGGCATTGGCCTGATAGCCTTCGGCGGCGGCGTGATGAATCGAATGGGTCGGGGTGGTCATATACCTGGCTCCTGGCTGAAAAAACGTGCGGCTACAGTATAAGCGGAAGAAAATGTTTAGCGCGGCATCCGGCGCACGTTTTTCATCTTTTCCGCCGCCGTTTTCAACGGCCGAGCAGGCGGCGGTTGAAATCTTCGAGGCGCCCTTCGGCGAGCCGCGTGAGCATGGTCTTGCTCCAGCTGGCGGAGAGGCCGGCCACCGCCAGCAGGCGGCTGTACTGTTCCGCGTCGAACGGCATATGCCAGGCGATGGCGATGGCTTCGGCGACCGACACGTCGCTGTTGCGCGCCGCCAGCGCCAGCGGGCGATCGCCGCTGACCGCGCCCGGCGACACCACCCGATACAGCCAGCCGCAGCGGCCGCTTTGCTGCATCAGCACCGAAATGTCCTCGATGGCGAAGTGATAATTGAGCTTGAAGCACGGCGAGCGCGGCTGGGTGACCTGGATCAGCGCCTCGCCCCAGCGGAAGATGTCGCCCATAAACACATTGTGTTCGGTCAGCCCTTCGGTGGAGATATTCTCGCCGAAGGCCGGGGCGCAAAACTGCTCGGCCTGCGCCGGAAACTGCTCGCGCCAGTGGGCGTAATGCTCGCGCGGGTAGTGACACAGCGCGCGGTCCGGCCCGCCGTGGTAGCTTTTTTCGGCCTGTTCGTCACCCTCCAGGCCGAGCGGCGTGAGCCGGATGGCGCCATCCACCTGGCGTTTGGCGATGGCGCTGGGGCGCCCGCCTTCATAGGGTTGAATGCTGCCGATGTAAACGTCTGGGTGATGCATGTGCGCCTCCGTGTCTCGCGTTAAGGGCTCAGCATAGCCTGAGTTGTTCCCGTACACTACCCGGCGTTTACCTGTACGGAAGGATGTGTTTTTCCTGTCTATATTTAGGCTTTTATCGTCGAGAAAAAACCATGCGTTTCATTGTATTGAGGCATGCGGAGTCAGAATGGAACCGCTCGGGGATTATTCAGGGGCGAAGTGACAGTCCGCTGACAGAAGAGGGGCGACGTCAAATCGCTGGGCTTGGCGCTCGCTTGCAAATGTTATCGGTCACTTCGTTGATCAGTTCACCGGCTGGTCGGGCTTTTACGACGGCGGAGACGTTGGCTGAGAGATGTGGCTGCACTGTGCAAATGGATGAGCGTTTGCAGGAGCAAGATTTTGGCCGACTGGAAGGGTTATCTTATGCGCAGGCCATGCGCGATTATCCTGAAGCGACGCAGTGCCTCTTTGCCGGTAAGGCAGAGGCGTCGGCGCCGGGAGGGGAGAGTGCTTATGAGGTTGCCTGGCGCCTGATGGCTTGTCTGTCCGATCTGGCTGTCGATGGACAAAATCAAACGCTTGGTGTTGTTACGCACGGCCATGCTCTGCAGGCACTGATTTGGTGGCTTAAAGGGGCTGACCCGCAGGAGGATCTTCGCAGATACGGTCATCGCAATTGCGGCTACGCAATGCTTGATGCGACTGCCTCCGGTTTTAATTTGTTGAATTGGGGAGTCGCGACCCACCTGTTGCCACAAAGATAGGGCGAGGAACGGATATTCCTCGCCTGAGGGCGTCAGAAGGTGGTCCAGTTCTCTTCCGCTGCGGCGTTGGCGGCCGCGGGTTTTACGGCCGGCGCTTTCGGCGCGGCGGCTTTCACGGTGGCGGGTTCGGTCTGCTCCGCCAAACGGAACACCGAAACGCTCTGCAGCAGCATCTCCGCCTGCTCTTCCAGCGAATCGGCGGCGGCGGCGGACTCTTCCACCAGCGCGGCGTTCTGCTGGGTGGTATGGTCCATCTCGACGATCGCCTGGCCAATCTGGGCGATGCCGCGCGTCTGTTCATCGGAGGCGGCGGCGATCTCGGCCATGATGTCGCGCACGTGGGTGACCGAGCGGACGATCTGCTCCATGGTATTGCCGGTGCTTTCCACCAGTTCGGTGCCGGTTTTCACCCGGCTGACCGATTCGGCGATCAGCCCTTCGATCTCCTTCGCCGCCTGGGCGCTGCGGCTCGCCAGGCTGCGCACTTCGCTGGCGACCACCGAGAAGCCGCGGCCCTGTTCGCCGGCGCGCGCCGCTTCCACCGCGGCGTTGAGCGCCAGGATGTTGGTCTGGAAGGCAATGCCGTTGATCAGGGTGGTAATTTCGGCGATACGCTGCGAACTGCTGGAGATATCGCGCATGGTGCTGACCACGTTTTCCACCAGCTTGCCGCCCTGCTGCGCGGTCTGCGAGGCGTCGGTGGCCAGCTGATTGGCGTGATGGGCGTTGTCGGCGTTCTGTTTCACCGTGGCGGTCAGCTGCTCCATGCTGGCGGCGGTTTCCTCGACCGCCGCCGCCTGCTGCTCGGTGCGGGAAGAGAGATCGGTGTTGCCGGCGGCGATTTCCGCCGAGGCGGTGGAGACCTGGCTGACCCCCATCTGGATCTTTTCAATCATGGTGCGCAGGTTTTGGCTCATGGCCGCCACCGCGTTCAGCAGCTGCCCCAGCTCGTCGCGGCGGGTGCTGGTCTGCGCCTGACGCAGGTCGCCGTTGGCGATGCGCTCCGCCATCGCCAACGTGCTGTGCAGCGGACGGGTGATCTGCAGCGTGATGCGCCAGGCGATAAGCACCCCGGCGATGATGGCGATCAGGGTGGTGACGCCCATCTGCAGCTGCGCCAGGTTGATGTTGTTGCGCGTCTGCACCAGCTCGTCCTGCATAAAGGCGTTCACCAGCGTGCCGATCGCTTGTGCGCGTTCGCCGAGCTGCCGGCTGATTTGCTGTTCGTGTTCATAAGCCGGCAGGTAGGCCGCGATGCGGTTTTTGTAATCGTCCAGGGCGGCCAGCAGCGGTTGCAGCTGCGGGCGCTGCGCGTCGCTGACCCGGCGGCTCAGGGCGTTGGCCGCGTCACGCGCGTCGTCGATGGCCGCCATCAGCGGCGCTTCGGTTTCCTTGTTCAGGCTCAGCAGCAGGCCGCGCGCGCCGTAGCGCACCTGGGTCAGCTTCTGGTTAAGCTGGATGAAGGCCAGCTGCAGATCGCCGTTGGTCAGCTGGCGCTCCACCTGGCTCAGGCTGGCCTGCACTTCCGACATGTTCCAGCTCTGGCGCACCGCGTCTTTCGCCGCCACCGCCTGCTCAAAGACCTTTTGCTGCTGCTGATATTCCCCGATCAGCGTCACCAGACGCTGCAGATCCTTGCGGCTTTGGGCGTCCCAGTCCAGCGCCTGTCCCTGATCTATCAGTTTGACGGCGTTTTCAATATTGGCGCGGTTGTTCTGCAGATACTCCGGCTGGTAGGTCTGGCCGTACATGGCGCGGTTGTATTTGGCCTGGTTGATCTCCTCGTTCAGCCGGTTGCTGAAGTCGATGCGATCGGCGCGGGATTCGATGATGTGCAGATATTGCGCTCCGGTGCCGGCGATGACGACCGCCAACAGCAGCAACAGCGCGAAGCCGAGGCCGAGCTTTTTACCTACGGTGAGATGAGTGAACTTTCCTGCCAATGCTTGCAATGCCGCCATAGCGTTTTTCCTTCTCCGGGCGAACGTCAATTGAACAAACCATCGGCAGGAAGTGGTCAAACTTTAGCGGGTTTCAGGCAAAAAAATACCCGCCGGCGGCGGGCATCTTCATCAGCGGGGGCGAATTACTTCTTCGCGGAGAAGCGTGCGGCCGCTTCGTCCCAGTTGACCACGTTCCAGAACGCCTTGATGTAGTCAGGACGTTTGTTCTGATATTTCAGGTAGTAAGCGTGTTCCCACACGTCCAGGCCGATGATTGGGAAACCGGAAGCGCCGGCGACGGCTTCGCCCATCAGCGGGCTGTCCTGGTTGGCGGTAGACACTACGGCCAGCTTGCCGTCTTTCAGCACCAGCCAGGCCCAACCGGAACCGAAGCGGGTGGCTGCGGCTTTCTCGAACTCTTCCTGGAATTTCTCAACGCTGCCGAAATCGCGCTCGATGGCCGCTTTCAGATCGCCGCCCAGCGTGGTGCCGGTTTTCAGGTTTTTCCAGAAGAAGCTGTGGTTGGCGTGGCCGCCGGCGTTGTTGCGCATGAAGGTGCGTTTGTCGGCAGGCACTTTGTCCAGATCCTGGATCAGCTCTTCAACGCTGTATTTGGCCAGCTCAGGGTAGGCTTCCAGCACGGTGTTGGCGTTGTTGACGTAGGTCTGGTGGTGTTTGGTGTGATGGATTTCCATCGTCTGCTTGTCAAAATGCGGTTCCAGTGCGTCGTAAGCGTACGGCAGGGATGGCAGTGAATAACTCATAATCATCATCTCCAGTGGTGTATGGGCGGCGCAAAGGGCGAGCACCGCGTAAGCAGTCGGATCATTATAGTTAATTAAATGATATTGAAAATGATTATCAATGCCCTGTGAATTGTGTGGTTAATGAACAAATCGTTGCGTTAACATGCTGATAGAAGAGGGCGCTGGGGGGCCACGTCGAACCGCTGCCCCGGCACGTTGGTTACTCTCTATACTGTAGGGAGCGCCAACGCCGAAATGTATCGAAATGTGCCAATGCGTTCACTGAATGAGCACGAGTGTGTAACAACCACAAGCACGCTGTGGTAATATGGCCGGCGTTCGTAGCAAGCATAACAACAGTGACATTCGCGTTTGCCGCGCTAGCGGGCAGGCGCATTTGAACAATGTGACAATCGAGAGTAAAGGAGACCCCCATGCAGGTCAGCAGAAGGCAGTTCTTTAAGATCTGCGCTGGCGGTATGGCAGGAACGACGGTGGCCGCGCTGGGCTTTGCCCCCGAAGTGGCGTTGGCGGAAACCCGGCAGTACAAACTGCTGCGCGCCCGCGAGACCCGTAATACCTGTACGTATTGTTCCGTCGGCTGTGGGCTGTTGATGTACAGCCTTGGTGATGGCGCCAAAAACGCCAAAGAAAGCATTTTCCATATCGAAGGGGATCCGGATCACCCGGTAAACCGCGGCGCGCTTTGCCCGAAAGGCGCCGGCCTGGTTGACTTCATCCACAGCGAAAGCCGTCTCAAGTACCCGGAATACCGGGCACCAGGGTCGGACAAATGGCAGCGCATCAGCTGGGACGACGCCTTTACCCGCATCGCCAAGCTGGTGAAAGAAGACCGTGACGCCAACTTCATCAAAACCAACGACCAGGGCGTTACCGTCAACCGCTGGCTGACCACCGGCATGCTGTGCGCTTCGGCCGCCAGCAACGAAACCGGTTTTCTGTCGCAAAAATTTAGTCGCGCTCTCGGCATGCTTGCCGTAGACAACCAGGCGCGTGTCTGACACGGACCAACGGTAGCAAGTCTTGCTCCAACATTTGGTCGCGGTGCGATGACCAACCACTGGGTTGATATCAAGAACGCGAATTTGATTATCGTCATGGGCGGTAATGCGGCGGAAGCGCATCCGGTGGGGTTCCGCTGGGCGATGGAAGCCAAAATACACAACAATGCCAAGCTGATCGTGATCGATCCGCGCTTTACCCGAACCGCATCGGTGGCGGACTTCTACACGCCGATCCGCTCCGGGACCGACATCGCTTTCCTGTCGGGCGTGTTGCTGTATCTGATGACCAACAACAAGTTCAACCGCGAATACGTCGAGGCCTACACCAACGCCAGCCTGCTGGTGCGGGAAGACTTTGCCTTCGAAGACGGCTTGTTCAGCGGCTACGACGCGGAAAACCGCAAGTACGACAAAACCACCTGGAACTACCAGTTCGACGAGAACGGCTTCGCCAAGCGCGACGTCACGCTGCAGGATCCGCGCTGCGTGTGGAACCTGCTGAAGCAGCACGTGAGCCGCTACACGCCTGACGTGGTGAGCAACATCTGCGGCACGCCGAAGGACGATTTCCTCAAGGTGTGCGAATACATCGCCGAAACCTGCGTGGCGGATAAAACCGCGTCGTTCCTGTACGCCCTGGGCTGGACTCAGCACTCGGTCGGCGCGCAGAACATCCGCACCATGGCGATGATCCAGCTGCTGCTCGGCAACATGGGCATGGCGGGCGGCGGCGTCAACGCGCTGCGCGGCCACTCCAACATCCAGGGGCTGACCGATCTCGGCCTGCTGTCGCAGAGCCTGCCGGGCTACCTGACGCTGCCGTCGGAGAAACAGACCGATCTCGAGACCTACCTGAAGGCCAACACGCCGAAGGCGCTGCTGCCGGGCCAGGTGAACTACTGGGGCAACTACCCGAAATTCTTCGTCAGCATGATGAAGACCTTCTACGGCGACAAGGCGCAGAAGGACAACAGCTGGGGCTTTGACTGGTTGCCGAAGTGGGACAAAGGCTACGACGTGCTGCAGTACTTCGAAATGATGGCGCAGGGCAAGGTCAACGGCTACTTCTGCCAGGGCTTTAACCCGGTGGCGTCGTTCCCGAACAAAAACAAGGTGGTGGCTTCGCTGTCCAAGCTGAAGTTCCTGGTGACCATCGATCCGTTGAACACCGAGACTTCCAACTTCTGGCAGAACCACGGCGAGTTCAACGAGGTGGATCCTTCGCAGATCCAGACCGAAGTGTTCCGCCTGCCGTCCACCTGCTTCGCCGAAGAGAACGGCTCGATCGTCAACTCCGGCCGCTGGCTGCAGTGGCACTGGAAAGGCGCGGACGCCCCGGGCGAAGCGCTGAACGACGGCGAGATCCTGGCGGGCATCTTCAGCCGCCTGCGTGAGATGTATGCGCGCGACGGTGGCGCGGTGCCGGAGCAGGTGCTGAACATGACCTGGGACTACCTGACGCCGGACAACCCGGCGCCGGAAGAGGTGGCGCAGGAGAACAACGGCAAGGCGCTGGCGGATCTGCTGGATGCCGACGGCAAAGTGCTGGTGAAAAAAGGCGAACTGCTCAGCTCGTTCGCGCAATTGCGCGACGACGGCACCACCGCCAGCGGTTGCTGGATCTTCGCCGGCAGCTGGACGCCGGCCGGCAACCAGATGGCGCGGCGCGACAACGCCGATCCGTCCGGCCTCGGCAATACGCTGGGCTGGGCCTGGGCATGGCCGCTCAACCGCCGCATTCTGTACAACCGCGCCTCGGCGGATCCGCAGGGCAAACCGTGGGATCCGAAACGCCAGCTGCTGGAGTGGGACGGCGCCAAGTGGGTCGGGGCCGATATCCCGGACTACAGCACCGCCGCGCCGGGCAGCGACGTCGGGCCGTTCATCATGCAGCCGGAAGGCATGGGCCGCCTGTTCGCCACCGACAAGATGGCGGAAGGGCCGTTCCCTGAACACTATGAGCCGTTCGAAACGCCGCTCGGCACCAACCCGCTGCACCCGAACGTGGTGTCCAACCCGGCGGCGCGCGTGTTCAAGGACGATCTGGCGGCGATGGGCAAATCCGACAAGTTCCCTTACGTCGGCACCACCTATCGTCTGACCGAGCACTTCCACTACTGGACCAAGCACGCGCGGCTGAACGCCATCGCCCAGCCGGAACAGTTCGTGGAAATCGGCGAAAAGCTGGCGGAGAAGAAGGGCATCAAGCAGGGCGACACCGTGAAAGTCAGCTCCAACCGTGGCTACATCAAGGCCAAGGCGGTGGTGACCAAGCGTATTCGCACGCTGCAGGTGCACGGCCAGGAAGTCGACACCATCGGCATCCCTATTCACTGGGGTTACGAAGGGGTGGCGAAGAAAGGCTTTATCGCCAACACGCTGACGCCGTTCGTCGGCGACGCCAATACGCAAACGCCGGAGTTCAAGGCGTTCCTGGTCAACGTGGAAAAGGTGTAACGGAGACGAATTATGGCCATGCAATCTCAAGACATCATTCGTAAATCCGCCACCAATGGTTTCACGCCGGCGCCGCGCGCCCGTGACCACCAGGAAGAAGTGGCCAAACTGATCGATGTCACCACCTGTATCGGCTGCAAGGCCTGTCAGGTGGCCTGTTCCGAATGGAACGACATCCGCGACGAAGTGGGGCACAACGTCGGGGTGTACGATAACC
Organism: Serratia sp. CY76391; assembly: GCF_052166695.1. Taxonomy (NCBI): domain Bacteria; kingdom Pseudomonadati; phylum Pseudomonadota; class Gammaproteobacteria; order Enterobacterales; family Yersiniaceae; genus Serratia; species Serratia sp. CY76391. The sequence goes on along the minus strand of NZ_JBJNOJ010000009.1, from coordinate 181,768 downwards.
CCGCCGATCTGACCGCCAAGTCGTGGACGGTGATGCGCTTCTCCGAGGTGGAGGAAAACGGCAAGCTGGAATGGCTGATCCGCAAGGACGGCTGCATGCACTGCGCCGATCCGGGCTGCCTCAAGGCCTGCCCGTCGGAAGGCGCGATCATTCAGTACGCCAACGGCATCGTCGACTTCCAGTCCGAGCACTGCATCGGCTGCGGCTACTGCATCGCCGGCTGCCCGTTCGACGTGCCGCGCATGAACAAGGACGACAACCGGGTGTACAAGTGCACCCTGTGCGTCGACCGCGTGGACGTCGGCCAGGAACCGGCCTGCGTGAAAACCTGCCCGACCGGCGCCATTCACTTCGGCACCAAGGAAGCGATGAAGCAGGTGGCGGCGGATCGCGTCAGCGAGCTGAACACCCGCGGTTACCAGAACGCCGGTCTGTACGATCCGGCGGGGGTGGGCGGCACGCACGTGATGTACGTGTTGCACCACGCCGACAAACCGCAGCTGTACCACGGTTTGCCGGACAACCCGAGCATCAGCCCGGCGGTGACCTTCTGGAAGGGCGTGTGGAAACCCCTGGCGGCCATCGGCTTTGCCGCTACCTTCGCGGCCAGCGTGTTCCACTATGTCGGCGTCGGGCCTAACCGCGTCGAAGATGAGGACGAGCACGACGAGTCGCACGACGAGGAGACGCGCAAATGAGAAAGGAAAAGCCCATTCAGCGTTACAGCGCGCCGGAGCGCATCAACCACTGGATCGTGGCGTTCTGCTTCGTGTTCGCCGCCATCAGCGGGCTGGGGTTCTTCTTCCCCTCCTTCAACTGGCTGATGAACATCTTCGGGACGCCGCAGCTGGCGCGCATTCTGCACCCGTTTGTCGGGGTGATCATGTTCGCCGCGTTCCTGCTGATGTTCCTGCGCTACTGGAAGCACAACCTGATCAACCGGGAAGATATCGTCTGGGCCAAGAACATCCACAAAATCGCCATGAACGAGGAAGTGGGTGATACCGGGCGCTATAATTTCGGCCAGAAGTGCGTGTTCTGGGCGGCGATTATCAGCCTGGTGCTGCTGCTGGCCAGCGGCGTGGTGATCTGGCGGCCGTATTTTGCGCCGTCGTTCTCCATTCCGCTGATCCGCATCGCGCTGCTGGTGCATTCGCTGGCCGCGGTCGGCCTTATCATCGTGATTATGGTGCACATTTACGCCGCATTGTGGGTAAAAGGCACCATTACCGCGATGGTGGAAGGCTGGGTGCCGGCGGCCTGGGCCAAGAAACATCATCCGCGCTGGTACCGTGAGGTCCGCGAGAAACGACAGGAAGATAAACCCTGATGAGTATCCGCATCGTTCCTAAAGAGCAGTTAGGGGCACAGCGTGAGAAGTCCACAACGGCGGAGAACATCCCGCCGTTACTTTTCGCCAACCTGAAAAGCCTGTACAGCCGCCGCGCCGAACGTCTGCGTCAGCTGGCTGTCGACAACCCGCTGGGCGACTACCTGAACTTCGCCGCCGAGCTGGCGCAGGCGCAGCAGCATGCGCTGCACGATAACCCGCTGGCGCTCGATCTGAGCGAAGCGTTGGCGCAGGGCGCCGCCAGCGGCAAACCGCCGCTCGATCTGAGCGTGTTCCCGCGCAGCGAGCACTGGCGCAAGCTGTTGACATCGCTGATCGCCGAGCTGCGCCCGCAGGCGCCGGAACACATTCTGGCGGTGCTGGACAACCTGGAGAAGGCCTCGGCGCACGAGCTGGAGCTGATGGCCGACGCCTTGCTCAACCGCGAGTTCGGCAAGGTAGGCAGCGAGAAGGCGCCGTTTCTTTGGGCCGCGCTGTCGCTCTATTGGGCGCAGATGGCCAGCCTGATCCCCGGCAAGGCGCGCGCCGAATACGGCGAGCAGCGCCAGTTCTGCCCGGTGTGCGGCAGCATCCCGGTCTCCAGCATGGTGCACATCGGCACCGTCAACGGCCTGCGCTACCTGCACTGCAACCTGTGCGAAAGCGAATGGCACGTGGTACGAGTGAAGTGCAGCAACTGCGAGCAGACTCGCGATCTCAACTACTGGTCGCTGGACAGCGAGCAGGCGGCGGTGAAGGCGGAGAGCTGCGGCGACTGCGGCACTTACCTGAAGATCCTCTATCAGGAAAAAGACCCGCAGGTCGAAGCGGTGGCCGACGATCTGGCTTCGCTGGTGCTGGACGCCCGTATGGAAGAAGAAGGCTTCGGCCGCAGCAGCATCAATCCGTTCCTGTTCCCGGCGGAGTAACCGCCCGGCCCCGTTCGCGCGGGGCCGGATGAGCAATTTCAGAACGGGCTTCTGGCAATCGCCCGGGCGAGTTGCTACGTTTAGGCCATAACGCGCCAAGCGAAAGGAACCACGATGTTAAACACCCTGGCAAAACTGACCGCGGTCGCCGTGTTGGCGGTTGGACTGGCGGCCTGCGACAACAAAGACGACACCAAACCGGCGGTGCCACCGCCGGACACCAAGCCGACCGTGACGCAGCCCGCGCCACCGCCGCCGCCTGCGCCGGTAGAAACCCCGCCCGCGCCGCCGGGGCTGAACGTGTCGCTGCAGAAGGGCAAGATCACCTTCGAGCTGCCGCCGGGCTTTAGCGATCAAACGCTGAACAGCGGCATCATCAACGACAGCACCTCCACCATTCAGCGCTTCCTTGACGGCAAGTCGCGCCAGAGCGCGGTCTCGTCCGAAGTGATCCCGCCGGACGGCATGAAGCTCAACACCAGCGACAAAATGCTGAAAGAGCTGACGCAGAGCGCCATCACGGTGCTGGCCGAACGCTATCAGAATATCCAGACCACCAAAGAAGAGAACTTCAGCGTCGGCAAACAGAAGTTTCGCCGGGTGGATACCGAACAGACCGTTAACGGGCAAAAGGTGGTCTCCACCCTGGTGTTGACGGTGTTCAACAAGCGGGTGGTGACGTTGCAAATGCTGTCGCCGGCCAAAACGCCGGAAGTGCATCAGGCGCTGGTGCAGCGGATTATCGATACCCTGGCGGTGAAGTAAGGACGCCGCAGCCAGGACGAAGCGGAGGAGACCGGATGAAGCTTATCGGCAGTTACACCAGCCCCTTTGTGCGCAAGATTTCCGTGATGCTGCTGGAGAAGGGGATTGCGTTCGAATTCGTCAACGATCCGCCGTATGAGCCCGGCAGCCGGGTGAAGGAGTTGAACCCGCTCGCCAAGGTGCCAGTGCTGATCGCCGATGATGGCGAGGTGTTTTACGACTCGCCGGTGGTGGCCGAATACCTCGAGCTGCTGGCGGTGGAGCCGGCGTTTTTGCCGGCCGAACGCGCCGCCGCGTTGCGGGTTCGCCAGGTGGCGGCGTTGGCGGACGGCGTGACCGAAGCGGCGGCGACGCTGTTCCGTGAAAGCCGGCGCGCGCCGGAAAAACAGGACGAAAACTGGATGCTGCGCCAGCGTGACAAGCTGACGCAGGGCCTGGACGCCCTGGAGGCGCTGGCGCGGGAAAAAACGTGGCTCAATGCCGAGCGGCTGACGCTGGCTGATATCGCCACCGGCTGCGCGCTGGGCTACCTCAATTTTCGCCGCATCCTGCCCAACTGGTGCGTCGAGCGCCCGGCGCTGGTCAAGCTGGCCGAACGCCTGTTCGCCCGCGAAAGCTTCGCCCGCACGGCGCCGCCCTGAGTTTTTTCTCCCCGCCGCGGCGGGGTTTTGCTATGCCGATACGTTTAAACTGAAAACCGAGCGACCATGAGCACTGAATCCCACCTTCTTTACAGCCAACTGCCCGCCATCGACCGCCTGCTGCGTGAACCCGCGATTGAACCGCTGGTGGCGCAGCATGGCCAGACGCTGATCGGCGAACTGCTGCGCCGGCTGCAGGCCCAGGCGCGCGACGCGATCAAACAACGGCAACGCTTGCCGGCCTGGTGCGGCGACTGGCCGCAGGCGCTGCGGGCCGAGCTGGCCCGGCAGCAACGCCCGGCGTTATTGCCGGTGTTCAACCTCAGCGGCACCGTGCTGCACACCAACCTCGGGCGCGCCCTGCTGGCGCAGCCGGTGAAGGATGCGGTGAACGCGGTGATGGGGGAGGCGGTGACGCTGGAGTACGATCTGGACGGCGCCGGGCGTGGCCATCGCGATCGGGCGGTGGCGGATCTGCTGTGCCGGCTGACCGGCGCGGAAGACGCCTGCATCGTCAATAACAACGCGGCGGCGGTGTTGCTGATGCTGGCGGCGATCGCCCCCGGCAAAGAGGTGGTGGTGTCGCGCGGCGAGCTGGTGGAAATCGGCGGCGCGTTCCGCATTCCCGACGTGATGCGCCAGGCCGGCTGTCAATTGGTCGAGGTCGGCACCACCAACCGCACCCATCTGAAGGATTACCGCCAGGCCATCAACGAGCAGACTGGCTTGTTAATGAAAGTGCACACGAGCAACTACAGCATTCAGGGCTTTACCGCGGCGGTCGACGAGGCCGAACTGGCGCAGCTCGGGGCCGAACAGGGCGTGCCGACCGCCACCGATCTGGGCAGCGGCTCGCTGATCGATATGGCGCAGTACGGCCTGCCTGCCGAGCCGATGCCGCAGCGGCTGCTGGCCGCCGGCGTCGATCTGGTGACATTCTCCGGCGATAAGCTGCTGGGCGGCCCGCAAGCCGGCATCATCGTCGGCAAAAAGGCGCTGATCGCCCGTTTGCAGCAGCACCCGCTCAAACGCGCGCTGCGCGTCGGCAAGCTGACGCTGGCGGCTCTGGAGGCCACGCTGCAGCTCTATCTGCAGCCGGAAAAACTGGCTGAGCAGCTGCCGACGCTGCGGCTGCTGACCCGCCCGCAGCAGGAGATGCAACAGGCGGCCGAGCGGCTGCTGGCGGCGCTGACGCCGCGGTTCACCGCCGATTTCGAGCTGCGCGCCGAACCCTGCTGGTCGCAGATCGGCAGCGGTTCGCTGCCGGTGGATCGCCTGCCCAGCTATGCGCTGACCTTCACGCCGCGCGACGGCCGCGGCGCGACGCTGGAAGCGCTGGCCGAACGCTGGCGCCGCCTGCCGCAGCCGGTGATCGGCCGCCTCGGCGACGGCAGGCTGTGGCTGGATCTGCGCTGCCTGGAACAGGAAGGGGCGCTGATCGCAGCGCTGAGCGCATCATGATCATCGCCACCGCCGGCCATGTCGATCATGGCAAAACCACCCTGCTGCAGGCGATCTCCGGGATCAACGCGGATCGCCTGCCGGAAGAAAAGCGCCGCGGCATGACCATCGATCTGGGTTACGCCTACTGGCCGCAGCCGGACGGCCGGGTGCTGGGCTTTATCGACGTGCCCGGCCACGAGAAATTCCTCGCCAACATGCTGGCGGGCGTCGGCGGCATCGACCATGCGTTGCTGGTGGTGGCCTGCGACGACGGCGTGATGGCGCAGACCCGCGAGCATCTGGCGATCCTGCGCCTGAGCGGGCGCCCGGCGCTGACGGTGGTACTGACCAAGGCCGACCGGGTGGAGGCGGCGCGTATCGATGAGGTGCGCGGTCAGGTGCGCGACGAATTGGCGCGCCAGGGCTGGCCCGATGCGCCGCTGTTCGTGACCGCAGCGGCGGCGGGCGAGGGCATCGAGGCGCTGCGCGCGCATTTGCTGGCGTTGTCGCCCGCTGAACATGCGCTGACGCGCCGTTTTCGCCTGGCGGTAGACCGCGCGTTCAGCGTCAAAGGGGCGGGGCTGGTGGTGACCGGCACCGCGCTCGGCGGCCGGGTGAAGGTGGGGGATACGCTGTGGCTGACCGGCGCCGACGCGCCGGTGCGGGTGCGCGGCCTGCATGCCCAGAATCAGACCGTGGAGCAGGCGCAGGCCGGGCAGCGCATTGCGCTTAACATCAGCGGCGATGTCGATAAAGAGCGGGTCGCGCGCGGCGATTGGCTGCTGGCGCAGCGTCCGCACGAAGCGGCGGAACGCATTCTGGTGGCGCTGGAGACGGATCGGCCGATCCGCCATTGGCAGCCGCTGCATCTGCACCATGCCGCCAGCCACATCACCGGGCGCATTTCTTTGCTGAACGACGGGCTGGCGGAACTGATCCTCGATCGTCCGCTGTGGTTGGCGCAGAACGATCGGCTGGTGCTGCGCGATATCGGCGCGCGGCAAACGCTGGGTGCGGCTCGGGTGCTCAGGCTGAATGCGCCCAAGCGCGGCAAGCGTCAGCCGGACTATCTGGCATGGCTGCAGGCCCTGGCGCAGGCGCAGGACGATGCGCAGGCGCTGGCGCTTGAATTGCCGCACGGCGCGCTGTCGCTGGCGGCGTTCGCCTGGGCGCGTCAATTGACGGACGATGGCCTGAACGAGCTGCTGGCGAACCGCGATCTGCTGATCGTCGGTGACCGGGCGCTGGCGCAGGATCAGGTGCAACAGGCGGAAAGCCGCCTGCTGCAGGTGCTGGCGGAGTACCACCAACAGCACGCCGATCAGCTGGGCTTAGGGCGCGCCCGCCTGCGGCGCATGGTTCTGCCTCAGCAGCCGGAAACGCTGGTGTTTATGATGATCGATCGGTTGCTGCGGGCCGGCGCGCTGCGCAATACGCGCGGCTGGCTGCACCTGCCGGAACACGGCCTGGCGTTCAGCGCCGAAGAGGCGCCGCTGTGGGCGCGCATCGAACCGCTGTTCGGCGACGAACCGTGGTGGGTGCGCGATCTGGCGAGCGAGCTGGGCGAAGAGGAGAGCCGGGTGCGCGCGCTGCTGCGCAAGGCGGCTCAGCTGGGCCATGTGACGGCGGTGGTGGTGGATCGCTACTACCTCAGCCGACGCATCGATCAGTTCGCGGCGCTGATCCGCGAGCTGGATGCGGAGCGCGGGGGCGCCAACGCCGCCGATTTCCGCGATCGGCTCGGCGTCGGGCGCAAGCTGGCGATCCAGGTGCTGGAGTTCTTCGATCGCAGCGGCTTTACCCGCCGCAAGGGCAACGAGCATCTGCTGCGCGACGGCGGGTTGTTCGGCAGCGAGTCCCCTACCCGATAAATCTGACGGCGGCCCGGCTGACGTCGGGCGTTTGGGCGGTGAGAAACGCCTGTAAACGTTCGATCAGCGGCCGTTTTGCCGATTCTTCCGGCCAAACCAGATAGTAACCGTCGCCGGTGCGCACGGCGACGTCACAAGGCAACACCAATAATCCCTCCTCAATCGTCCGCAGGCTCAGCGCCAGATCGCCGATCGAGATGCCGTGCCCGGCGATGGCCGCCGCGTTGCCCTGTTCCAGCGAATCAAATACCTGGCCGCGCGTGAGATCGATCGGGGCCGCGATGCTGCTTTTCTGCAGCCAGCGCCGCCAGTCGCGCCGATCGGGCGAAGGGTGGATCAGCGGGCAGGCGGCGAGATCCCGCTGCCCGTCGGCGAGCAGCGCGGGGGCGCAAATCGGGATCAGCCATTCGTCGAACAGCTTGGCGGCGGCGGTATTGGCGCCAAAATGGCCGTTGCCGAGCAGGATGGCGCAGTCGTAGGGTTCGCTGAAAAAATCCACGCTGTCGATGTCCATCCAGACGCTGGCTGCCTGCACCTCGAACGCCTGCGCCGTTTGCCGGAACCGGCTCAGGCAGTCCAGCAGCCAGCGCAGGGTCAGGGTGGAGGGCGCCTTCAGCCGCAGCAGATCGCGGTGGCTTCTGAACAGCTCGCAGGCTTGCTCGATGCGGCCAAACCCTTGCTGCAGCTCGGCGGCGAAGATTTTCCCCTGCGGCGTGACCTCGATACGCGGGCCGTTGCGCTGGAACAGCCGGCAGCCGAAGTGCTGCTCCAGCGTTTTGATGTGCTTGCTGACCGCGCTCGGGGTGAGATGCAGCTCCTCGGCGGCCAGCGTGAACGAGCCGGTGCGGGCGGCGCTTTCGAAGGCGCGCAGGGCGTAAAGCGGCGGAAGGGAACTGGCCATCGCGGCGTCTCTAATAATGAGTCTGATTCACAGTAAACGACAGGATTACTCCTTTTTCAAGGCGGGGGCGGCGGCATGATAATGGCGCGACGCCAACTGACTGAATGTGAGTGAAATAAAGATGAACCTGTCGTTGCTGGCGGCGTATTTCGCCGCCATTTTGTTGCTGATCGCCGCGCCGGGGCCGGTGGTGGCGATGGTGGCCAACACCGCGGCGCGCTTTGGCGCCCGGCGTGCGCTGTTGACCGCGCTGGGCAGCAACGGAGCCTCCTTGTTGCTGATCGGCGTCGCCGCGCTGATTATCACCGGGCTGTTTGCCGTGGATATGCGCTTGCTGCAGTGGATAGGCCTGCTGGGTTGCCTGTTTATTGGCCGTATGGCGATCGTCTCGCTGTATGAGGATTTATCCGCGCGAGCCCCCGATGCGCAGCCCGTTGCGCCGCCGCAAAAACGCTCGGCGATCCTGAATGGTTTTCTGGTGGGCATCGCCAACCCCAAAGACATTATCTTCTTCGTCGCCTTTTTCCCGCAGTTCATCGCCGTTACCCCCTCGATCGGCGTCAGCCTGACGCTGCTGACCGCGCTGTGGGTGCTGGCGGACTTCGCCATTTTGCTGACCTATATCACCCTGCTGTCGGGAACGGCGCTGCAGCGCGCGCGGCGGGCGATCTCTGTCCTGTCGGCGTTGCTGTTGTTGGCGGTGGCGGTGGTGGGAGCGGGGTATGCACTGTGGGGGTTGCTAAGCTGAACCCGCATAAAAAACGCCGGTCGGGAAACCGGACCGGCGTTTTATCGTCGCGTTTACGCCGCGCCGTTCGGCTGAGGCGTGGGGTCGCCGTTGCGGCGTTTGGCGAGGAACAGCGCCACCAGCGTCAGCCAGCACAGGCCGCTGATGAGGTTGAACAGGTTGAACAGCCCGCTGCCGCCCCAGACGTAGGCGACCTTGGCCAGCTCGATGCCGATGGTGAACACCATCATGCTCAGCATGCCCATGGTGGCCGACACTGTGCCCTTGCTGACGTTGCTGGAGAACAGCGTCAGGCGGTACAGCCCGGCGTTGGCCAGGCCAATGCCGAAGGCGTACAGACTCAGGCCGGCGGTCATCCACAGGTAGGCGTGGCTGGAGAACTGGGTTGCCAGCGCGGCGATCAACAGCCCCAGCAGCATCGGGCCTGCGCCCAGCTTGATCAGGCGCTCCACGCTGTTTTTGCCGGTCAGGCGTGCCAGCGTCAGGTTGCCGAGGATCAGTGCGCCGAACACCGGGATCTGCAGCAGGCCGTAGTCCAGCGTCGACAGCGACTCGCCGCTGATCAGGATCACCGGCGACTGGGCGATCCAGGCCAGCAGCGGCAGGCTGGCGAAACCGATCGCCAGGGCGCCGCACAGGAAGCGGCGGTTGCCCAGCACCTGGCGGTAGTCGCGCCACAGGTTGGCGGCGGAAAACGCCTCGCCCTGCAGCGTGGCGGTTTCCGGCATCGCTTTCCACAGGCCGTAGAAGGCGATGGCCGCCAGCGCCGCAAACAGCACAAACATGCTCTGCCACGGCGCGACGTGGATCAGCGCCGCGCCGGCCAGCGGCCCGAGCAGCGGGGCGATCAGCGCCACGTTAGCCATCAGGGCGGTGATTTTGATGCACACCGCCTCCTCGAACGACTCCTGGATGGTGGCGTAGCCGACCGCGCCGATAAAGCACAGGCCGATACCCTGCAGGAAACGCATGGCGATAAACTGCTCGATGGTGGTGACCAGCAGGATCGCCAGGCAGGAGACGATGAAGAACGCCACCCCGGCCAGCATCACCGGGCGACGGCCGCGGCGATCCGACAGCGGCCCTAGCAGCCACTGCAGGAAAATGCCGCCGGCCAGATAGGCGGTCATCGAGGTGGGCACCCACTCTTCGCCGGCGTTGAAATCCGCCACGACGGCCAGCATGCCCGGCTGAATCATATCGTTGCCGATATAGGTGGCGAACTCGAACAGCACCAGACAAAGAGGGAATAAAAGCGCCTGTCGGCCCAAACGTGCCGCAGGTGGTAATGTCGTTTTCATATTATTGTACTGATAGTAAAAGAGAAAAAGGAACTGCCAGGGCGGGAAGCGCAAACTGAGCGAGTTGTGGCGGCTATTTTGCCGCCAATTGTTCACCTTCGCAATCATAAGGTGTTGTTTAAGTGCATTCTGATATTTCGCTTTTGGGTTGTCGCCGAACGCCGTGCCCGATAACCTCTTCTTAACATATCAATATGACACAAGATCGGGCGAGCGTTTGAGCGAGAAAATCGGCTGGATAGACAACCTGCGGGCGATGGCGTGCATGATGGTGGTGATGATCCACGCCACCACCTATTACGTCACCAACGGCGTGGCGATAGGGTTGCACAACTGGGATATCGCCAACGTGCTGAACTCACTGTCGCGCGTATCGGTGCCGCTGTTCTTCATGATTTCCGGCTACCTGTTCTTCGGCGAAAAGAGCGCCGGCCGGCGGCATTTCACCCGCATCGCCTGCTGCATTCTGTTCTACAGCGCCATCGCGCTGATCTATATCGCGGCCTTCACCAAGATCGGTTTCTGGCCGTCGCTGCGCGGCATCCTGCAAAAGCCGGTGTTTTACCACCTGTGGTTTTTCTACGCCATCGCAGTGATTTACCTGCTGTCGCCGCTGATCAGCGTCAAACCGGTGTCGCGCCGCTATCTGGCCGTCGCGCTGGTGGTGTTGGCGGCGATCGCCAACCCGAATACCGACAAGCTGGCCTTCGGCAACGCGCACCTGCTGCCGGTTAACCTGTATATCTACGGCGATACCTTCTACTACCTGCTGTATGCGTTGGCCGGACGGGCGATTGGCATGATGGAGGCGCGCGGGCGCGCCGTGGGCTGGTTGGCGGCGTTGGGATTTGCGCTGTGCGTGGCGCTGATCGCGCGCGGCACCAAGCATCAGCTGTTCATCAACGGCAACTTCGCCGATACCTACTACATCTACAGCGGCCCGCTGGTGTTTATGGCGGCGGTGGCGCTGCTGGTGTGGGTGAAACACTGTCTGCCGCAGCCGATCGGCTGGCTGAGCGTATTTTCCCGCCATTCGCTGGCGATCTACGGTTTTCACGCCCTTATCGTCAACGTGATGCGCAATCGGCACCTGGATTTTACCGGCCACCCGCTGCTGGATATCTTCTGGGTGTTCGGCGTGGCGCTGGGGGGCAGCCTGCTGCTGTCTGTCGGCCTGCAGCGGCTGGATACCCGCCGGCTGGTGTCATAGCGGCGAGCGCTGGCGCTGCTGGGCGCGGCGCAGCTGCCGCCCGGAAGAAAAACCGGCCGCCAGCGCGGCCTTCTCCAACCCATACCCTTGCTGCAGGCGCTGTTGCGCCACCGCCAACCGCAGCTGCTCATGATATTCCCGTACGCTGATGCCGACGTGGCTGCGAAACAGCCGCGCCAGATGGCGGCTGCTGACGTGCGCCTTCTCCGCCACCTGCGGCACCGGCCAGTCGGCTTCCGGCTCGGCGGCCATCACGTCCTGCGCGCGGTGCACCGCCGGGTGCAGGTGGTTGCGGTAACGCAGCCAGGGCGACAGCTGCGGATCGTCGCCGGCGCGGCGGAAATAAACCACCATGTCGCGTGCGACGTCGCGCGCCCGGCCGGAGCCGCAGTGGCGGTGGACCAGGTGCAGCGCCAAATCGATGCCGGTGGTGATGCCCGCGCTGGTATAGACGCCGCGGTCTTCGACGAAGATGCGGTTCTCTTTCACCTGCGCCGCCGGCGCCTGCAGGCGGATGCGTTCGATGACGTCGTGGTGGGTGGTGCACTGATAGCCGTCGAGCAGCCCGGCCTGCGCCGCCAGCAGCGCGCCGGAGCAGATGCACACCAGGGTGATGCGCTGCCGCTGCAGATCGGGCCGCAGCGTCGCCAGCCAGCGGCGGGCCTGCTCGGCCTCTTCACCGGCGAAATAGCGCTGCGAATCGCCGACGCCCGGCAACACCAGAATGGCGCCGTCTTCCAGGCGTTCGGGCAACGGCTGCAGGCCGCTCAGCGTCATGCCGATGGAGCAGACGACCTGCGGCGCCGGGCTGAGGTAACGCAGGCTGAACGACCCGGCGAGGCGCAGGGTTTCCGCCGGGCCGCTGACGTCGAGCGACAGCACGTTGGGCAACAGCAGAAAATAGACGGCCTGCGACATGGTTACTCCTGTGCGAGTTGCGCCAGCGCCTCATCCACGCTGGCGATGCGGGCGAAACGATCGACCAGTACGGCTTCAGTATGCCGCTTCAGCTGCGCGGGGGTAAAGACTTCACCGTCGGGATGGCGCATCGGGAAGGTCAGCGTCGCCTCGGTGACGAAGGTCACCCGATAACCGAGATCGGACGCCACCCGGGTGGTAGTTTCACAGCACTGTTCGGTGCGGATGCCGGAGATGATCAGGTGGTTGATATCCCGCTCGCGCAGCCAGGCGTCGAGGCCGGATTCGGTCAGCGCATTGTGTACATGCTTATGCACGGTGATATCCGCCTGGTGGGTGAGGAACGGCAGGCGCTGCACGTGGCCCGAAGCCAGCGAGAACGGCCCCTGCGGCGAGACGTGCAGCACGTCGACCAGCGCCGCGCCGCGTTGCTGACAGCCCGCGATCAGACGGGTCAGCGCCTGTTGAAACGCCGGCAGATCGTCCTCCTGCCAGAATGGACGGTGCTGGAATGATTGCTGGACATCGATGATCAATAACGCGCTCTGTGACATTTTCGGCCCTCCGCCAGTGTGTGTAGCGACCATATTGCGCCGCTCATTACTCTGGCAGAAGGCCAAAAACGGCCATCATGATGACAACAGCGGACCGGCCTTAAGCTTTGCTCACCTGGCCGGCCACCAGGCGCCCCTGATGGAAGGTGGCGCTGCGCGCCGGCAGGCGGGCGACCGCCTCGGCGGAACAGCTGGCGTTGACCAGCACGAACTCGGCGGCATCGCCGGCTTTCGGCCAGGCGCGCTGGCCCTTATCGTCCAACGGCAGCACGCCGCCGGTGGCGATGGCCATGGCGCGCGACAGGTGATACTCGTCGGAGCCGCGGTACAGCTGGGCGTACAGGTTGGCCTTCTCCAGGATGTCGCCGGTGCCGAACGGCGACCAGTGGTCGATCACGCTGTCGGTGCCGGTCATCACGAACACCCCTTTCTCGCTGAGCTGCGGCAGCGGCATCATCAGGCTGCCGATCGGCACCGTGGAGGCGATGGTGATCTGCTGCGCCGCCAGCCGGGTGGCGGTTTCCGCCAGTTCGCCCGGCGTCAGCGTGGTCAGGGCGAAAGCGTGGCTGATGGTGACCTTGCCGCGCAGCGCCGGATTTTTCTCCACGGTGGCGATCATGTAGTTGATGGCGGCGACCCCGGCCGGGCTGGTTTCATGCAGGTGGATATCCACGCCTTTGCCGGTATCGAGGGCGATCTGGAACATGGCGTCCAGCGATTTCTCCATCGCGCCGTCGACGTTGGTCGGATCCAGCCCGCCGACGTACTGCACGCCCATCTGCATCGCTTCGCGCATCAGCGCATCGACCCTGGAGTGCAGCAGGCCGTGCTGCGGGAAGGCGACGATTTCACAGCTGAAGTCCGCCCGGTGGTTTTCCAGCGCGCGCTGCAGGTGCTCCAGGCTTTTCAGGCCGCTGACCGGATCGATATTGCAGTGGCTGCGCGCCACGGTGCTGCCTTTGGATTGCAGCAGGGCGATCAGATTTTCCGCCCGCTGCTGCGAGGTGGGCAGCAGTTTCGGGATCAGCGTCTGCTCCAGCGCGATCATGTCCATGATGGTTTTGCCCTGGCGCGGGCGCGGCGCCTGCCACGGGCCGCTGTAGAAGGTTTTGTCCAGGTGGATGTGCATATCGCGAAACGCCGGCAGCAGCAGCTGGCCCTGCGCCTGATAGCGGGGCACGCCGGCGGGCAACGCGGCGTTGGCGGCGTGAATGGCGGCGATCTTGCCGTCTTTGATCTCAAGCGTGTACAGCGCGGTGCGGGTGCCGATCACCGTGTCGCCGTCGTATTCAAAGCCGTCTTCCAGCCGCACCTCGCTCAGGCAGTAGTGGCGATCGGTCAGGGTCATCGGCGTTGGCGCACACGGCTCGCCGCTAGGCGAAGCGGCCTGCGCCATGCCGCCTGTCAGGCCGATCACCGCGCAGGCGGTGGTAAGTTTGCCGGTTTGGCTGAGGAAGGCTCTGCGGCCCGGTTGTTGAGGGTTTTCCACGTTCGGTTCCTTAATCCAGAGGTGAGGTGGGTGAAAACATCCCCCAATTTAGGAGAGGAAGCGGCCGGTTGGCAGCGACATTTGCCACTGGTGACTATTCGATTTGGTAATGACCGGCGTCCACCGGCGTTTATATCAACCCGCAAAACACCGTCAGCCGCTGGGCCAGCGCCAGCGTGGCGGCGGGGGCGCCGTCTCGGTAGTAGAGCGCCAGTTCGAAGCTGTCTATCGGCGGCAATCCTTCGGCCGCGCCCAGCACCCGGTGCGTGGGCAGACGGCAGCCGGCCGGCAGCAGGGTGACGCCCAGCCCGGCGGCGGAGGCGGCGGTCAGCGCCGCCAGGCTGGCGCTGCTGTAGCCGATGCGCCAGCGTTTGCCGAGGTTGTCGAGCGCCTGGCACAGCTCGTCGCGGTACAGGCCGTTCAGTGGAAATACCGCCAGCGGCACCGGCGATTGCTCAATGGCCGGGAAGGCCAGGCTGTCCAGCCACAGCAGCGGTTCCGGCCGCGCGGCGCGCGGCGGTTGCCGGCGGCGCTGCTTCACCAGGATCAGATCCAGCTCTTCACGCGCGTAGGCGCTGTGCAGATCGGCGCTCAGGCCGCTGGCGACGTCCAGCCGCAGGTGCGGGTGCTCGCGGCTGAATTCCGCCAGCAGCCCGGTGGTGGGCACGGCGAAATCCTCCGGCATGCCGATCCGCAGTACGCCGTCGCGCCAGATGCCGGTCAGCGCATCGTGGGCTTCTTCATTCAGCGCGATAATGCGGCGCGCGTAGCTCAACAGCTTGACGCCTTCTTCGGTCAGCAGCACCTGATGCGAGGAACGCTCAAACAGCGGCTTGCCCAGCATCTCTTCCAGCCGGCGCACCTGCTGGCTGACGGTGGACTGCGACAAAAACACCCGCTCTGCGGCGCGGGTGAAGCTGTTGCTGTCGCACACGGCGACGAAGCTGAGCAGCAGCTGCGGATTGAACATCGGGTAACGATTCATTTTCCCACTGTTGGCTATTTTATTATTTAATTTCCCAATACTAGCGGCGTTGCCTACAGTAACGCAACGCTGCGGCGATCGCGCTGTGACGCCGCACTCTTCATTTTGCAGTACCAGGAATATACCTTGTTAAATCATTCTGTTAATTCACCTTCTCCACGCCGCTGGCTCAACCCTCTGTTGCTGGCGCTGGTGTTGATCGGCCTGAACATGCGGCCGCTGTTGACTTCGATCGGCCCGTTGCTGCCGACGTTGCGCCAGGCCACCGGGCTGAGTTTTGGCGGCGCGGCGCTGTTGACCACGCTGCCGGTGCTGATGATGGGTCTGATGGCGCTGGCGGGCGGCGCCATCAACCGACTGTTCAGCGAACGCAGCGCCGTGGCGTTGAGCCTGCTGGCGATCGGGCTGGGCGCGCTTTGGCGCGAACTGGCCCCCGGCAGCGTGCAACTGTTAATGAGCGCGGTGCTGGGCGGGCTTGGCATCGGGGTGATCCAGGCGGTGATGCCCGGCATCATCAAGCATCACTTCCTTAAAAGCATGGCGCTGGTGGCTGGGCTGTGGTCGGCGGCGCTGATGGGCGGCGGCGGGCTGGGTGCGGCGATCACCCCATGGCTGATGAGCGCGGGGCATGACTGGCACAGCGCGCTGGCCTGGTGGGCGTTGCCGGCCCTGGTGGCGCTATTGGTCTGGTGGCCGGTCAGCCGCGGGCTGTCTCGCCTGGGCGCGGCGGGCGAACACCGTGGCCCAAGCCTGCTGCGCAACCGGCGCGCCTGGCTGCTCGGCGCCTATTTCGGCCTGATCAACGGCGGCTATACCAGCCTGATCGCCTGGCTGCCGCCGTATTACATGCAGCTTGGCTGGCAGCCGCAGGCCAGCGGTTCGCTGCTGGCGCTGATGACCTTCGGCCAGGTATTGGGCGCGTTGCTGCTGCCGGCGCTGGCGCGCAATCATGACCGGCGGCCGCTGCTGTTGCTGGCGCTGATGATGCAACTGATCGGCTTTATCGGCCTGATTTACCTGCCGCAAACGCTGCCGTGGCTGTGGGTGTTGGTTTCCGGGCTGGGGCTGGGCGGCGCGTTCCCGCTGTGCCTGGTGCTGGCGCTTGATCATCTGCACCAGCCGGCGGCGGCCGGGCGGCTGGTGGCCTTTATGCAGGGCGTCGGCTTCCTGCTGGCGGGCGTGACGCCCTACCTCTCCGGCCTGCTGCGCGACTACAGCGGCGGCTTCGTGCTGGACTGGCAGATCCACGCGCTGCTGGTGGTGGTGTTGATCGCCATTACCTGGCGCTTCCACCCGCACAGCTATCGGCGGGCGTTCGCCGAATAATATTTCTGTCATTGCCGCTCCCTATAGTGACGTTGCTTTTACTTCTGGGCGATAACAACGAAAAGGGACAATGACATGCACAACACCAAAACCCGGCTGGCGCTGCTGGTCGGCTGCATGGCGCTGAGCGCCAACCTGTGGGCCGAGGCGCAGCCGGTGCCGGCGACGCTGGCCGGGCATGCGCTGCTGCCGGTAAAATCCGCCGTTTCCACGCCGAAAGATGCACCGAGCGATCTGCAACAGAGCGGCAAATACACCAGCGGCAAACGCGTCACCGAGCTGGGCAGCGTGGCGGGTAAATCCGCCGATCGCCTGACCGGCATCGGCCTGCCGATCAACGGCCAGCCGCTGCAGGGCCACTCCGGCATCAAACACATGCCCGACGGCACTTACTGGGTGCTGACCGACAACGGTTTCGGCAGCAAGGCCAACTCCCCGGACGCGATGCTGTACCTCAACCACTACAAGATCGATTTCAAAGACGGCACGGTCGCGCCGCTGAAGACGGTGTTCTTGCACGATCCGGATAAAAAGGTGCCGTTCCACATCATCAACGAGAGCACCGAGCAGCGCTATCTGACCGGCAGCGATTTCGATCCGGAAAGCTTCCAGTTTGCCGACGATGCCTTATGGATCGGTGAAGAGTTCGGGCCTTACCTGATCAAGGCCGACCTGAACGGCAAGGTGCTGGCGGTGTTCGACACCAAAGTGGACGGCAAGGTGGTGAAATCGCCGGACAACCCGACGCTGACCCTGCCGGGCGCGCCGGACGGCAAACAGAACTTCCAGGTGGCGCGTTCCAAAGGCTTTGAAGGCATGGCCGCCTCACCGGACGGCAGCAAGCTATACCCGCTGCTGGAAGGGGCGCTGTGGGATGGCGAACAGTTCGAGAACGTCGGCGGCAAACGCTACCTGCGGGTGCTGGAGTTCGACGTCAAACAGCAGGCCTGGACCGGCCGCAGCTGGCAGTACGTGCTGGAAGACAACCAGAACGCCATCGGCGACTTCAACATGATCGACGCCACCCACGGGCTGGTGATCGAGCGCGACAACGGCGAAGGCACGCCGGATAAAGCCTGCGCCGCCGGCGCGCCAACCGACAACTGCTTCAGCCAGGTGGCCAAGTTCAAGCGAGTGTATAAAATCGCTTTCTCGGACGCCAACGTCGGCAAACCGGTCGAAAAACTGGGCTATATCGACCTGATGAACATTCAGGATCCGAACAAGCTGGCGCGCAAGCCACTGAACGACGGCGTGCTGACCTTCCCGTTCTTCACCATCGAGAACGTGGACGTGGTGGACGCCAACCATATCATCGTCGGCAACGACAACAACTTCCCGTTCTCCTCCAGCCGCCAGCCCAATATGGCGGATGACAACGAGTTCATCTTGCTGGACGTGAAGGATTTTCTGAAGTAGCGCTCCCCGGCCGCCGAATCGCCGGCGGCCGCCATTTCCCGCTTAGCGCAGCGAACAAACTGCGCTATAATCAGCGCCTTGCTTCCCTCTTCTCCAAGGAAGATCCTCGTCCCCGGTGGGGCGGCCGGACTTCAAATCCGGTTGGGGCCGCCAGCGGTCCTGGGCAGGTTCGACTCCTGTGATCTTCCGCCAATCAATGTCTCTCTTACTCTTCTGTGTTAGCCGAGGTCTGTGGCATAAATGACCGCCCACCTAGATGGATATGAGATCTTGCAGCCAGACAATGGGATTGTCTGGCTGTGCGGGGATTATGCGACTACTTATTGAATAGATGTGTGCCGATGGATAAACAGCCGCTGAGTAAAAAAATGGATGACAGAATAGAAATGTAAATGAGTGACTTCATTCAGGCCTCTGACGGTTAGAAAAGCGAAACGCAGCCGGATAACGCAAGCGTTGATGATAGGGTTAAAAGGTAATAGGCAATCTTTATAAACATAAATTCATCCTGTTTTACTGGGTTACCACTTTCGGTTTGATTGTGTTCGTTACGTTCTGTAAAAATAACTAGCTGATATTTAATCCGGCTATCCGGGTGTGAAAGACCGGAGTATTTTCACTTTGGCGCCATGTTGAGCGTTTCTTTGCAGTGGATTGACAGTGGGTTGATGATTTTTTGGCATGCTTTCCTTTTTGGTGAATAAACCATTCAAGACAGTTAAGCTGTAATGAGGAAGGCCATCGTGAAAACCATGTCGTTAATTTTTTTACTGGTATCAATATTCATCACCGCGATTCATTGTCATGAAAGGCCATGCTCCGGCATTCAAAGCGGTATTGCCATACTCGGCAACGGAGCAGGAGCAATAACCTGTGATTTCAAGTCATGCTCTTCTCATGATCTACCGCAATGCGTTAATGCCCCCAGGTTTTATATATTCAAACCGTTACTAAAACGTTTGAAAGCCGCGTTAAAACCCCAGTTTTTAACTTCATCAGTCAAATTTCCTTGAATCGTCGGTTGAAGAGTAATGAAACTTTAATTACAGCAAGCTGTTGAGTGGGGAATATTTAAAGTCCCATTACTCTTCTGAACATCACTTTGCGGCTTCAGGTTTTTTGCACTGGCTTAGAACGTGTAGCTTATTGCCACGACGCCCGTTGTCCCCTCCTTTTGTTTTACGATAGGGCTATCAGCGGCATTATCCCCCAGCCAGGTATGGTTAATACCAACCCATCCACCCCAGTTTTCGTTAAATTGATGCGCCCACGTCAGGCTTACGTCGGTGCCGTAATAACCGCCCGAGCTGTTATAAGGAGAGTAACCCGAATTAGCGCTTTGCGTGCTGGTCACGCCGTACCAGGTGTTCATATAGCGAGAGTCTGCAAATAATGCGCTGATTTTTAGCGCGACGGTATCCTCCTCATCCAGAACAGGAATGAAATCGACGGAGGTCGCGTAAGATATCCCTTGGCCATCACTCAGCGGCAGGGTGGCTTTTCCCTCTAAGACCAACCATGGCGTTACCGCCCATCCCAAGGCTAAGCCAGTGTTAACGGTTGCTGAAATATCTCCCATGCCTTTCAGCGCGTCAGAGCCTTTACGCCAACCTGAATCTTCATCGGTTCGCCCAGAATCATAGCCTATCGTTGGAATGAAATATAAACCGTTCTCGCTTTGGAAACGAAAACCAGCACCATTCATTGAATCGACAAAAAAGTTATCCTGTTGGAAATGAAATTGCGGTGCGGCTCCCCAGGTTTGTTCATTTGAACCACTGTATTTTGGCGATGATACCGCACCAAAACTTACGGTAAATGCCGTTCCACTTTTCTCGTTATCACTTGCATAGCTGGGGGAAATACTGGATATTATCAGCAGAGCCAACGTATTTTTAATCATTTTACTTTCTAACATTATGAGCCTCTTTATTATGTGTATCGGTATGATAAGACTGTTCACGCAAGGCGGAGTATGCCGATGATTTGTCAATTAACCGTCAACGAATAATCAATAAATAGCGAAGATCCTTCAGGGGGATGAGATGCAAAATAAACGGGTTCTAGTCATCGAAGACGATGTCGATGCGGCAAATGTGCTGGAGGCTTATCTTAAGCGTGAAGGTTATCAGGTCGCGGTGGTGGGAAATGGGCTGATGGGTTTAAATACGGCGTTGAGCTGGAAGCCCGATCTCATATTATTAGATGTGATGTTGCCTGATATGAATGGAACTGAAATCCTGGCGGCGCTCAGGCGCAAGGTGAATACGCCGGTTATCATGATCACGGCGATGGGGGAGCCTCATGATAAAATTGGCGCTCTTCGCTATGGTGCGGATGATTATATTGTTAAGCCTTATAATCCTGGCGAAGTTATGGCTCGCGTGCAGGCGGTGTTAAGGCGAAGCGGCGGAAGTCAGCTGGCTGGCGAAGAAATATTGCGCTGGGAAAGGCTCGAACTGGATATCGCTAATATGGTGGCGAGGGTGGCAACGAGCGCGAGCGGCGCTCTCACGCTGGATTTAACATTAACCGAGTTTTCCCTGCTCGGCACGTTGATGAAAGCCTCAACGAGGCCGTTAAGCCGTCAGTTTTTGCTTGAAAAATGTTTACCTGAAAGCGATGCGCTCGAAAGAGTGGTGGATACGCATGTTTATAATTTAAGACGGAAGCTTGAAGCGGCAGGCGTTGATAACGTGATTTTTAATGTGCGCGGCGTCGGCTATAGGTTTTGCAAATCATGAAAAGGAAAAATAAATCTCTTTTGTTTTGGGTGTCTGTTCGCATCGTCATCGTCGCCATCGTGACGCTTTTTACCATTATTCTGGCGATGTGGGGCATTTTTGCTGCCCAGTATTTTTACGTCATTCATGAAATGCCGGCATCGGTTTACGAAAGATTCTTGGTGCTGCGAGAGAACCCCAGCCTGGACATAGAGGCGTTCCATCAGATCGTCGATACGTATTGGGGGCTGGATTACAGCACGCCTTCGCTGACTTCTTTAAATTGGGGATGGCTGCTTATTTTTCTGATCGTCGTCGTTCCATTGATAACGTTAATGTGCGTGCGCATCGCACGCCCTCTTACTGCCCAATTTCGCAATCTCACCGACGTTGCGGAAACCGTGGCTCGGGGAAATTTTAAGCACGAAGCCGAGCTGGTTCAGGCGTGTCCTGATGAAATCATCAGGTTCTCGATAAACTTCAATGAGATGGTCAATAAGCTCGCTTTATACGAACGCGAAATAAAAGCGTCGCATGTGGCGTTGGCCCATGAGTTGCGTTCACCGTTGACCGGGGCTATGGGCCGCCTTCAGGGCATGATAGACGACGTTTTTCCTGCGAGTCAGGAACAGCTGAATATGGTGATGACGCAATTAAAAAATCTGAGTTACCTTACCGACGATCTGTATTTCCTCTCTCTGGCCAGTGCGGGCCAACTGAAATTAAGTAAAAACGTTTTTACTATCAATAGCGTGTTAAAGGAGAGGGTGGCTTGGCTCAAACCTCAGTTGGAGGCTGCGGGCATGTCCATCTCTATCGAGGAGGGCGGGCCGCTTCATTTTATTGGGGATGAATTCAGACTCGGCCAAGTATTCAGCATACTAATCGAGAATATGCTTCGTTATTGCAGCCAGGGCGATCGAATGTGCATTCGTCTCGAACAGACCGCGCAGGAAATCGTGTTGGCGTTTCAAGATACGGGGCCTGGCGTTGCACAGGATTATTTGCCGCAGATGTTTGAGCGTTTCACTCGTGGTGAAACGTCCCGCGCGCGCGATTCCGGCGGCAGCGGCCTCGGGCTCTCCATTGCGAAGGCGATTTGCGCTGCCCATCACGGAACGATAACAGCCAGTCTGCCGGCCGGCAAAGGGCTGTTAATCACCATAAACTTGCCCCTGCCGGCGCGGGGGGGCGCCAGCAGTAGAGGGTAATGGTTTACGTCACAGCCAACATTTTCGCCGAGCGCGTTTCGGTGGCGCTTGCTGCCATTCGTATCGTCTATGATCTAAGCACTGGGCTCGTTGCGGCTGCGCGCGTTCGGCGACGAAGGCCGCACATACCGGAGGTCAACATGCGAAGTCTGGAAGATCACCTTGCCGCTTATGCCGCCTATCACCGCGATGCGCGCAATATCGCCACGCATTTTATCGGCATCCCGCTGATCGTCATCAGCCTGCTGGCACTGCTCTCCCGGCCGGCGTGGGGCGCGGGAGGGCTGCCATTTTCGCCGGCCTGCGCGGCGGTTATCGTCTCGGCGCTCTATTACCTGCGGCTGAACCTGCGCCTTGGCATCATGATGCTGGCGTTGCTGCTGCTGTGCCTCGTGTTCGGCGCCTGGGTGGCGTCGCTGTCGACGGCGGCGTGGTTGAGCATCGGCATCGGCGGCTTCGTCATCGGCTGGCTGTTTCAGTTTGTCGGGCATTTCTGGGAGGGGCGAAAACCGGCGTTTATGGACGACGTGACGGGCCTTCTCATCGGCCCGCTGTTCGTGCTGGCGGAAGCCTGCTTCCTGGCCGGCGGGCTGCGCGAACTGCAGCGGAACATCGAAATGCGTGCGGGCAAGGTGCGCAATGGGAGGGCATGAAATAAGGAGTCAAGAGGATTTTTCTGCGAGGCCCCTTTTGGAAAAAGAGGCCTGAAGATGACGGGTTATGCGTATTGGATCAATTTCCAGGTGACTCCTTTACCGCCATAAGGCGGCATGATATTGCCTTTAGCGATTGGCGCTGTAGTTGAGGGTTTGCCAACCACTTCCCAAACGCCGCTTTCCGGGCATTTCTGTCCTGTCGTGGCTGTAGTGCCAATAGGTGATTTAGACATAAGATCTTTCCTTAATCAATGCAGCGCCACAGTAGCGCTGTTCAGAAAGATATTTACACGTTCGTGTATATATTCAACCCTATTCGGTCAATACAGACTATGTGTTTAAATCTCCACTTAATATTGTTTTTTACGTTTTCATTTTCTTTTTTTTTCATTGTTTTTATTTCAACTTATATTGTTTTTGTATGTTTTGTTTTTTTGTATTCTAATAAAAAATTGCAATGAAAATATTTAATTTATTATTTTATATTTAAGGTTTTAGATTTCTTTTTTTATTTATCGTGCGGACACTGAAAACCTGGGTTATGTCGCTTATTCAGAAGAGCGCTGTTTACCAAGCCAGCGAAGCCCCCCGCACTTGCAGGCTCGGGGGGCTGAACATATTTACCCGATCGCCGGGTAATCGGTGTAGCCTTCCCGGCTGCCGCCGAAGAATTTCTCTTTGATGGGGGCATTCAGCGCCAGCCCGTGTTGCAAACGGTGAGGCAGATCCGGGTTGGCGATGAACGGGCGGCCGAAGCCGATCAGATCCGCCCAGCCTTTGGCCAGCGCTTCTTCAGCGCGTTCACGCGTGTATTTGCCCGAGTAAATCAGCGTGCCGCGGAAAATCAGGCGCAGTGATTCTTTGAACGCCGCCGGCATCACCGGGGCGTCATCCCAGTCCGCTTCGGCGATGTGAATATAAGCGGTGCCGATATCGTTCAGCACGCTGGCCGCCGCCAGATAGGTGGCTTCCGGGGTATCGTCCTGCGAGCCCATCAGGGTGGTCAGCGGCGCCAGGCGCACGCCCAGTTTCTCTTTGCCGATGGCGTCCGCTACCGCCTGCGCCACTTCCCGCAGGAAACGCAGGCGATTTTGCAGTGAACCGCCGTATTCGTCGTCGCGCTGGTTTTCCCGCGAGTCGATAAACTGATTGATCAGATAGCCATTCGCGCCGTGCAGCTCTACGCCGTCGAAACCGGCGGCGATGGCGTTGCGGGCCGCCTGAGCGTAGTCATTGACGATCGCCGGAATTTCTTCCCGCGTTAAGGCGCGCGGTGCGGAGTGTTGCACCATTTCACCCACGCCATGTTCCGGCCCGCGGCCTTCGACATCCACGAACACCTTGACCCCGTCGGCCTGGATGGCGGAGGAGGAGACCGGCGCGGCGTGGCCAGGCTGTAAAATGGTATGCGACACGCGGCCGACGTGCCAAAGCTGCGCGAAGATCTTGCCGCCGGCCTGATGTACGGCGTCGGTGACTTTTTTCCAACCGGCGATGTGTTCCGGGGTGTAAATGCCGGGCGTCCAGGCATAACCCTGGCCCTGCTGGCTGATCTGCGTGCCTTCGCTGACGATCAGCCCGGCGCTGGCGCGCTGGGCATAATATTCAGCCATCATGTCGGTGGCGACGTCGCCGGCGCCGGCCCGAGAGCGGGTCATGGGCGGCATGACGATGCGATTGTTCAGCGATAAACCGTTTAAAGAATACGAGTCAAAAAGCATGGCGCTTCCCTCTGTGTGAATGGGGCCGTAGGGCATTGATGTTTTACTGAGGCCATTATATTTCGTCGTTTAATTCTAAAAACGCGCACAATAACAAAACACTTTTGCTCTGTGTTCAATAGTTGCGGTAGCGGCCGGCTTGCCGCAGGTGGCGGGAATGAACCCGATGTGCGCTCGGGCGACGGCGGCTATTGCCTGTCGGCGCGTGGTTGAGATAGAGTCGGCAGCTGTTTTTCCCCACGATTTTTAACAAAATCGCAAAAGTCTTTTAGCCTCCCGCCTGCTTATCTTTGGTGTGATCAATGTCATACTTTTGGCATCTTAACTTTCCCGCGCTTCGGCAGCGGTTAACCGGAGTTGTTGAATGAAAATTAACTTTCCCTTATTAGCCCTGGCGGTGGGGGCGTTCGGCATCGGCACGACCGAGTTTTCCCCGATGGGGTTGCTGCCGACCATCGCCAAAGGGGTGGACGTCTCCATCCCGATGGCCGGCATGTTGATCAGCGCCTACGCCGTTGGCGTGATGGTCGGCGCACCGCTGATGACGTTGCTGCTTTCTCACCGGGCACGCAGAAGCGCGCTGATCTTCCTGATGGCGATCTTTACTCTGGGTAACGTGCTGTCGGCGGTTGCGCCTGACTACACCACCCTGATGCTGTCGCGCATCATCACCAGCCTGAACCACGGCGCGTTCTTTGGCCTCGGTTCGGTGGTGGCCGCCAGCGTGGTGCCGAAGGAGAAACAGGCCAGCGCTGTGGCGACCATGTTTATGGGCCTGACCATCGCCAATATCGGCGGGGTGCCCGCCGCGACCTGGCTGGGTGAAACCATCGGCTGGCGCATGTCGTTCCTGGCGACGGCCGGGCTGGGCGTGATCGCCATGCTGGGGCTGTGGTTCTCGTTGCCGCAAGGCAGCGCCGGCGCGCGTCCGGATGTGAAACGCGAGCTGTCGGTATTGGTGCGCCCGCAGGTGCTGTCTGCCTTGCTGACGACCGTGCTGGGCGCGGGCGCGATGTTCACGCTCTATACCTATATCTCGCCGGTGTTGCAGCACATCACCGATGCGACACCGCTGTTCGTGACGGTCATGCTGGTGTTGATCGGCGTCGGTTTCTCCATCGGCAACTACCTCGGCGGCAAGTTCGCCGACCGCTCCGAAAGCGCGACGCTGAAAGGTTTCCTGTTGCTGCTGGTGGTCATTATGCTGGTGATCCCGTTCCTGGCGCGCAGTGAAATCGGCGCCGCAGTCAGCATGGTGATTTGGGGCGCGGCGACCTTTGCCGTGGTGCCGCCGCTGCAGATGCGCGTGATGCGTGTCGCCAGCGAAGCGCCGGGGCTGTCGTCTTCGGTCAATATCGGTGCCTTTAACCTGGGCAATGCGCTGGGCGCCGCTGCCGGTGGCGCGGTAGTCTCCGCCGGGCTGGGATACAGCTTCGTGCCGGTGATGGGGGCGATTATTGCCGGATTGGCGCTGTTGCTGGTGCTGTTCACCCACCGTCAGGCCGAAAAAGTGGCCTACGCCAACGGTTAAACGATAACGTGCGGCGGGGTTCCCCGCCGCGCTCACTCAAAGCCGAGCAGGCTGAACGCATCGTCCTGCGGGGCGTAGCCGAGCAGGCGACGGGTCTCTTCCAGCGACAAACGCGTATAGCGGTTATTGGAAACCCCGTGCACCACCGCATATTGCACCCCTGCGATACGAATGCAGCGATCCAGCAGATCGGCGGCGTCGCGATGGCTGAGAAACGCGCTCATGTCGCGGGCGCTAAGCTGTTCGCCCCGGCTCAGAGTGGTGAAGTTGGCGATGCGCACCGACAGGGCGGAAAGCCCCTCCTGATGGGCGAAATAGGCGGCGATGCCTTCGCCGAACGCCTTGCTGGCGCCGTACAGATTTTTCGGCTTCGGCGCGTCATCCGGGCGGATTTGATAATCGAGCGGGTAGCCTTCCACCGCCTGCGCGCTGCTGGCGAACACCACCCGGCGGCAGCCGGCGTCTTTCGCCGCGCGGAAGATATTGAAGGTGCCGAGAATGTTGTTGTCCATCAGCGAACCGCAAAAATCGGCGTCGGGAGCCGGATCGGCGGCCAGGTGCAACACGGTGTCGATATTGGCGCAGGCCTCACGGCAGGCGTCGAGATCGGCGATGTTGAAGCTGATGACCTCATCGCCGGGCCGGCGATCGCGCAACAGAGCGAGATCTCGTTCCGCCAGCCGCAATGCATAGCGATCGCCCACTGCCTGGCGAAACGCGGTGGCGACTCGGCCGCCGGCGCCGGTAATCAAAATCCGTCCTACATCAGTACGCAACACCATGGTGACTGTCATCCCTACTCTCGATTAAGCGTTGACCAGTAATAATCCCCCGTGTGATTTTTGTCTAGTTGTTTTAATTAGTTATTCTGATGTTTATTCGCCGTATTCAATTGCGCACGGTGATTTTTGCGTGGGTGAATATCGTGGGATGCTAACAATATTCGATGAGGTTTGGCGATGTATTTGCCTTAATGGCTGCGGATACTGCCAGAAAAGCCGATTGGCCGCTGGAAAATACGTGTTTCGCTTTAGCTTGATAGTGAATTATTAGGTTAGTTAATCTTATGTTTTTTTGGCGTAAAGCCGGGCGATACCCTCTAATCCCTCTCTATCGCTCGCGCGATATATCATCGGCGCAGTGATCCCGGTAGAGGGCGGCATGCATTATTTCGCGCATTTGAGGCCGTTTTGCCTTTGCGATCACAGTTCGGCAATTTGCCGACGCAAAGCCTTGCCCCGGCAAAATCCGCGGTGTTAACGTCATAACTCAACCGATTTAGGGTTGTTACTGCTACGGCAGGCAAAACCTAAACCTCGCGTTTCTGTTCCCCGATGGGGCAGAGGCCGCGAGGTTTAGGTTTTTTTTTGCGCCGAATTTCGCCTCAGCGCCAGGCCAGCGCGGGGCGGGGAGCGGCAGAACGCGAAGTCTAAGGATAACTGTATGAAATATGACACATTAGCCAGTGAGATTTTGGCCGGCGTCGGTGGCCGCGACAATGTGAAAAGCCTGGTGCATTGTGCTACCCGCCTGCGTTTCAAGCTGCGCGACGACAATCGCGCCAACGCGGCAGCGCTGAAGAAAAATCCGGGCGTTATCATGGTGGTGGAGAGTGGCGGCCAGTTCCAGGTGGTGGTGGGCAACCACGTGGCGGAGGTGTTCGACGCTGTCAATCGGGTCGGCGGGTTGGCCGAAGGCGCACCGAGCGACGACGCGGGCGGCAAAAAAGACAACCTGCTCAGCCGCTTTATCGATCTGGTGTCCGGCATTTTTACCCCGCTGCTCGGGGTGATGGCTGCTTCGGGGATCCTGAAAGGCTTCCTGGCGCTGAGCCTGGCCTGCGGCTGGCTGCTGGAGAGCGGCGGCACCTTCAAAATGCTGTTCGCCGCCAGCGACGCGCTGTTCTACTTCTTCCCGATCATGCTCGGCTACACCGCCGGGAAAAAATTCGGCGGCAACCCCTTCGTTACCATGGCGATCGGCGGCGCGTTGACGCATCCGCTGATGATAGCGGCCTTCGAAGCGGCGCAGCAGCCGGGCGCGGTGCGCGAGTATTTCTTCGGCATTCCGCTGACCTTCATCAACTACAGCTCGTCGGTGATCCCGATCATCTTCGCGGCCTGGGTGTCCTGCCGCCTGGAGCCGCTGTTTAACCGGGTGATCCACAGCGCGCTGCGCAATTTCATCACGCCGCTGCTGTGCCTGGCGATCACCGTGCCGTTGACCTTCCTGCTGATCGGCCCGGCGGCAACCTGGCTCAGCCACCTGCTGGCCAACGGCTATCAGAGCATTTACGCCTTTAACCCGATCATCGCTGGCGCCTTTATGGGGGCGATGTGGCAGGTATGCGTGATCTTCGGCCTGCATTGGGGATTGGTGCCGTTGATGATCAACAACCTGAGCGTGCTGGGGCGCGACACCATGGTGCCGCTGCTGTTGCCGGCGGTGATGGGGCAGGTCGGCGCCACGCTGGGCGTGATGCTGCGCACCCGCGACGCCAAACTGCGGGCGCTGTCCGCCTCGGCCATCGGCGCCGGGATTTTCGGCATCACTGAGCCGGCGGTGTATGGCGTCACGCTGCCGAACAAACGCCCATTCATCTTCGGCTGCATCGGCGGCGCGCTGGGCGGCGCGGTGATCGGCTACTTCCATACTTCGGTTTACTCGTTCGGCCTGGTGAGCGTGTTCACCTTCGCGCAGATTATCCCCGGCGGCGGCATTGACGCCACGGTATGGGGCGCGATCGGTGGCACCCTGCTGTCGTTCGTGTTCGCCGCGCTGGCCAGCTATCTGTTCGGCGTTGCGCCGGCGGAAGACGCGGCGCAGCCTGAAGCCGCCGCGCCGCTTAACCGTAAGCAGGCCATCCTCAGCCCGATCGCCGGCGACATCGTGCCGCTGGATCAGGTGAACGACGCGACCTTCGCCAGCGGTCTGCTGGGGAAAGGCGTGGCGATCGCGCCGCAGCAGGGGCGCGTGGTGGCGCCGGTCAGTGGCAGCGTGGCGTCGCTGTTCAAAACCAAACACGCCATCGGCATCGAATCGGACGACGGCGCGGAGATTCTTATTCACGTCGGCATCGATACCGTGAAGCTGGACGGGGCGCATTTCACCGCCCACGTGCGGGAAGGCGAGCGGGTCGCCCCGGGCGATCTGCTGATCGAGTTCGACCAGGCGGCGATCCAAGCCGCCGGCTATGACACCACCACGCCGATCATCATCAGCAACAGCGATGATTACGTGGACGTGTTGACCAGCGGCCTGTCTCCGGTGCAGGAACAGGCGCCGCTGCTGACTTTATTACGCTAATTGAGGAGCAAGCGATGAACGGCAAGTTTCCGCAACATTTTCTGTGGGGCGGCGCGGTAGCGGCGAACCAGGTTGAAGGCGCGTATCAGGCCGACGGCAAGGGGCTGTCGACCTCCGATCTGCAGCCGCAGGGCATCTTCGGCGCCATCACGCCGCGCGCGGCGGGCGACAGCGGCATCAAGGACGTGGCGATCGATTTCTATCATCGCTATCCGGAAGACATCGCGCTGTTCGCCGAAATGGGCTTCAAATGCCTGCGCACCTCGATCGCCTGGACGCGCATTTTCCCGCAGGGCGATGAAGAGACGCCGAACGAAGCCGGGCTGGCGTTTTACGATCGGCTGTTCGACGAGATGGCGAAGTACGGCATTCAGCCGCTGATCACGCTGTCGCACTATGAAATGCCTTACGGCCTGGTGAAGCGCTACGGCGGCTGGGGCGATCGCCGCACCATCGACTTCTTCGAGCGCTACGCGCGCACGGTGTTCGAACGTTACAAGCACAAGGTCAAACACTGGCTGACCTTCAACGAGATCAACATGTCGCTGCACGCGCCTTTCACCGGCGTCGGTCTGCCGCCGGAGAGCGACCGGAGTGCCATCTATCAGGCGATCCACCATCAGCTGGTGGCCAGCGCCAAAGCGGTGAAGGCCTGCCACGAGATCGTGCCGGAGGGCAAAATCGGCAACATGCTGCTGGGCGGCATTCTGTATCCGCTGAGCTGCAAGCCGGAAGATCTGCTGGAAACCCAGCGGCAAAACCGCGACTGGCTGTTCTTCGGCGACGTGCAGGCGCGCGGCTATTATCCGGCCTATATGCAGCGCTTCTTCCGTGAAAACGGCATTCAGGTGGCGATCACCGAGGAAGATCGGCGAACGCTGCGTGAAACCATCGATTTCATCTCGTTCAGCTACTACATGAGCGGCTGTGTCACCGCCGACCCGGAGCAGTATGAGACGGCGCGCGGCAACATTCTCGATATGGTGCCGAACCCGCATCTGGCCAGCTCGGAGTGGGGATGGCAAATCGATCCGATCGGGCTGCGCTACCTGCTCAACGTGCTGTACGACCGCTATCAGAAACCGCTGTTCATCGTCGAAAATGGGCTGGGCGCCAAAGACCGCGTCGAGGCCGACGGCAGCATCAACGACGATTACCGCATCAACTACCTCAATGATCATCTGGTGCAGGTGGCGGAAGCGATCGACGACGGCGTCGAGGTGATGGGCTACACCAGCTGGGGACCGATCGATCTGGTCAGCGCTTCGAAGGCCGAAATGTCGAAGCGCTACGGCTTCATTCACGTCGACAGGGACGATGCCGGCAACGGTAGCCTCGAGCGCCGCCGCAAGAAGAGTTTCTACTGGTACCGCGATGTGATCCACAGCAACGGCGCCAGCCTGAAAGACCGACGCTAACCCTTCAGCCCGGCGGCAAGCGCCGGGCGTTAACCTAACGTTATTCGCTGCTGTTCATGATGGGAAATTCTCTCCCAGGGAATGCTGTTGCCCGCAGTCAGCCGTTATGCGGAGAAATATAATAATGATGAAAAGCTTATTACCTCGTTCCATGACCCTGGCGGCGCTGGCGCTGCTCTGTAGCCAGGCACAGGCGGAAACGCTGCAAACCGGCAAGGACGTTGAAGCCCCCACCGCCAAATGGGAAGGGGTGGCGCTCGGCTTTGAGCCGCCGCAGCCCGGGCTGTTGGGGGATATGCTGGGGATCAGGCCGATCCTGGAGGATCACGGCTTCCACTATAATCTCGGCTACCTCAGCCAGCTGTCGTATAACGCCGGTGGCGGTTACAACCACGATAAACAGGCGTCGTATATCGACCAGTTTTCGCTGACCTTCAGCCAGGATTTGCAGGCGCTGACCGGCATTCCGGACGCGGCGATCGAAGGCAATATCGTCAACCGCAACCATGACAACAACCTGACCCGCGATCGCTTGCAGGATCCGCGCGTCGGCCTGACCGATCTGTCGCAGGAGAGCTTTGGCGGGCAGTCGATTACCCGGCTGGGTTGGTTGACCTTTAGCCGCTCCTTCCTCGATCGCCGGCTGCAGTGGCGCATCGGCATGATGAACAAGGTGCAGGATTTCGATCAGATCATCCCCTGCGATTTTCAGACGCTGACGCTGTGCGGCGGCAAGTCCGCCAACTCGTTGACCTGGTACAACTGGAACGTGCATTACTGGGGCACCACGTTGCAATACAAACTGACCGATGGCCTGACGCTCAAGGGCGGCGTGATGGAACAGAACCCGAGCGCCCCCAGCCGCAGCCACGCCTGGAGCTGGTCCACCAAGGGCAGCAAAGGCTTCCTGTTGCCGATGGAGCTGGAGCTGAAAACCCACGCCGTCAACCAGCTGCCGGGGGTGTATAACCTAGGCGTGCTGTTCACCAACGCGCGCCAGAGCGATCTTTATGAAGGGGTGTCCGGCGGGCCGGGCGCCAGCGATCCGCAGGGCTATCGCAGCCACGATCGCACCTGGTTCCTGTATACCGGTTTCAACCAGCAGGTGACGCGCCATGCGGACGACGTCAACCGCGGTCTGAGTGTGTTTTACAGCCTGGGGCTGGGGGATCAGCGCAGCAACTACCTGCATTGGTCCACCTCGACCGGCATCCGCTATCGCGGGCTGTTCGATGCGCGGCCGGACGACTGGCTGGGGCTCGGCGTCTCGGTGGTGAAGCTGAGCGACCGCTACAAAGACAATCAGCATTATCTCAACCAGATGAGCGGCATCAGCGATTATCACGATCCGAACTATCGGCCGGTGCCGGGCCACTCGGTGACGGCGGAGCTCTATTATCGCGTTAACGTCACGCCGTGGCTGCAGCTGCAGCCGGGCCTGCAATACTGGCATCACCCGGCGGGCGTCAGCGAGACGCAGGACGCCTGGGTGACGGCGTTGAAAACGGTGGTGACCTTCTGATCAGGCCGCGTCGCTCTCGCGGTAGCGCCGGCGGGCGTGCTCAAACCAGCTGGCCGGCACGTTGTGCGGCGGCTGCTGCAATCTGAGCAGCCCCTGTTCGACGATATGGCTGGCCTGGCGCCACAGCGTCGGGTCGCCTTCGGTCAGCACTTCCAGCAGGCGCTGTTTCTCAATCAGATAGGTTTGGGCAAAGTGGCTGTCGTAGTCCAGCAGCGAGCGGGTGTTGTCGATCAGATCCGCCAGCTTGATGGTTTTGGCCTGCGGCGACGCGCCGGCGCTGTGGCGCCGATCGCGGTTTTTACGCTCGAAGCGGTTACCGTCCTCGGCGCGGCTGACGTTGGTCAACATCCGCACCAGTTCCGCCACTTTTGGCCCAAAGTGGCTTTCGATATCGCCGAGGGTGGTGGGCGTATCTTCCACCGTGTCATGCAGCCAGGCGGCCGCCAGCATCTCTTCGGTGTGCGGCACGCTGCGCACCAGCTCCATCACCGCCTGTGGGTGGACGATGTACGGATCGTCGGTGTATTTGCGGCGCTGATCGATGGCCGCATGCGCCTTGGTGGCGTAGCGGCGCGCGCGTTCTGCAAGCGTATTCGTCATTTCCTTTCCCTCCGAGCATCCTCTGCATGAAAAAAAGGTAGCATACCTCACAAGAAATAGCTTGCGATTACATCGTGCACTATCTATATTCACAAACATGAAAAGCACCGATACCGCACAACCCAACGCGAAGAACCTGCTGCAGCTCGATCAGCAGCTCTGTTTCGCGCTGTACTCCGCCAACCTGGCGCTGCACAAAGTCTACCGCAAGCTGTTGAATCAGCTCGAACTCACCTACCCGCAATACCTGGTGATGATGGTGCTGTGGGAGCGCGATCGGGTGACGGTATCGGATATCGGCGAGCGGCTGTTCCTCGATTCCGCCACGCTGACGCCGCTGCTGAAGCGGCTGGAAACCGCCGGTTTGCTGGTGCGCTATCGCGCCACCACCGACGAGCGGCAGGTGATCATTGCCCTCACCGAAGCCGGCCGCGCGCTGCGTGAGCGGGCGCAATCGGTGCCCGAGGCGGTGATGTGCGCCACCGACTGCAGCCTGGACGAGATCGTCTCGCTCAAACAGCAGTTGGAAAAGCTGCGCGGCAGCCTGATCGATCAGATTTGATCCTCCAGCGCCGGACGCAAGAACGGCAGGGGTGGTCTACACTGGTTAATAAGTGTCAAAAATAAGTAGTGCGCGATTTAATCGCAAAAGATAAATATGTGACCGGCTTTACCTCGTGGAAGCCGTAGTCATCTCGCCAACCAGCAAGAAGGAATGAACGATGTCTATTGAGAAAGTGGTTTACCGCGCTCACGCCACCGCAACCGGCGGCCGCGACGGCCGTGCGACCTCCTCCGACGGCGTGTTGGACGTGAAACTGGGCGTGCCGAAAGAGATGGGCGGCGCCGGCGGCGAAGTCACCAACCCCGAACAGCTGTTCGCCGCCGGTTACTCGGCCTGCTTCCTCGGCGCGTTGAAGTTTGTCGCGGCGAAAGAAAAGGTCAAAATTCCGGCCGAAGCCAAGATCGACGGCACCGTCGGCATCGGTGAAATCCCGAATGGCTTCGGCATCGAAGTGCAGCTGGATATCTCGCTGCCGGGCATCGAGCGCAGCGTGGCGGAAGATCTGGTGAAAAAGGCGCATGTGGTGTGCCCATACTCCAACGCCACCCGTGGAAATATCGATGTAACTCTGAACGTTAAGTAAGATTTTTGCCGATATCTGGAAAAAATGGAGGGTTTATCCCTCCATTTTCTTGCGTGCCCTGTCTGAAAACCGCTCAAAAAAACGGTAAATTTTGTCCGTTTTGTGAGAATTCTCTTGATTATTACCCGCAAAATAACGCTTATTGCCGGTTGGCTGAACCAGAAGCCGCAATCAGTGTCTGACTGAGTCAGAACCGCTACACCGTCCCCGGAGCCACCGCGTTACATGAACAAAGTTAAATCGCTATCACAGCAGAATTTATCGTTATTGTTAGCGATCTATATCGGCATCTTTCTAAACCTGTCCGTTTTTTATCGCCGTTTTGATTCGCTGGCGCACGGCATTCAGGGAATTAAGCTTATTTCGGCGGTGACGGAAGTCATCGCTATCGTCCTGTTTACGTTCTTCATTATGCGGCTGGTATCGCTCGGCGGCCGGCTGTTTTATCGCATCGTCGCCTCGCTGCTGGTGTTGATTTCGGTTGCCGCCAGCTACTACATGACGTTTTTCAATGTGGTGATCGGCTACGGCATCGTGGTGTCGGTGATGACCACCGATATCGATCTGTCGAAAGAGGTGGTTGGCCTGCACTTCGTGCTGTGGATGGTGGCGCTCAGCGCCTTGCCGCTGCTGCTGATCTGGAAAAACAACCTGCGCTATACCCTGATAGAGCAGCTGAAAACCCCTGGTCATCGCATCAAGCCGCTGCTGGTATTGCTGGCGGTGGTGGCGCTGGTCTGGCTGCCGCTGCGCATGCTGGACGACGAGCAGAGCGTGCAAGAGAAGCTTTCCAACGTCGATTTGCCGAGCTACGGCGGCGTGGTGGCTCACTCGTATCTGCCGTCCAACTGGCTGTCGGCGCTGGGGCTGTTTGCCTACACCCGCTATGACGAAAGCCAGGATCAGAGCACGATGTTCGATCCGGGCAAACACTTCACCTACGTACCGCCGGCGGACATCGACGACACCTACGTGGTGTTCATCATCGGCGAGACCACGCGCTGGGATCACATGGGCATGCTGGGCTACGAGCGCGATACCACGCCGCGGCTGTCTAAAGAGAAGAATCTGGTGGCGTTCCGCGGCGAGTCGTGCGATACCGCCACTAAGCTGTCGCTGCGCTGCATGTTCGTGCGTGAAGGCGGCACCGAAGACAATCCGCAGCGCACGCTGAAAGAGCAGAACGTGTTCGCGGTGCTGAAGGATCTGGGTTTCTCTTCCGAGCTGTTCGCCATGCAGAGCGAGGTGTGGTTCTACAACAACACCGAGGTGAACAACTATTCGTTCCGCGAGATGATCGCGTCCGAGAAGCGCAACGACGGCAAGGCGGTCGACGATATGCTGCTGGTGGACGAAATGAAGGAGTCGCTGGCGCGCTATCCGAAGGGCAAGCACCTGGTGATCCTGCATACCAAAGGCTCGCACTACCTGTACTCGCAGCGTTATCCGCGCAGCTATGCGCGTTATCAGCCGGAGTGCATGGGGGTGGACGATTCCTGCACCAAGGCGCAGCTGATCAATGCGTTCGACAATACGGTGCTGTATACCGACAGCTTTATCAGTAATGTGATCGACCAGGTGCGCGACAAGAAAGCGATCGTGTTCTATGCCGCCGATCACGGCGAGTCGATCGGCGAGAATACGCACCTGCACGGCACGCCGCGCGAAATGGCGCCGCCGGAGCAATTCCGCGTGCCGATGATGGTGTGGGCGTCGGACAAGTTCCTCGAAAACCCGCAGCACCTCGGCGCTTTTGAGCAGCTGCAGGCGCAGCAGCGCATCGGCAAAACGCATCGCCACGTCGAGCTGTTTGACACCATCCTCGGCTGCCTCGGCTACACCTCTCCTGATGGCGGCATCGTGGATAAAAACAACTGGTGCCATCTGCCGCAGGATAAAACGGCGCCTGCCCGCCTGTGATCCCTCCCGCCGGGTGCCTGCCTTGCGCACCCGGTAATTTCACCCAATACATTCTCTTCATCAATTATTCCGGTGTGCGCATACGGTATACTTGCGCACTTCCCCTGCTAACCGGAGATTTCCATGACCCTGCGCGTGGCGTTTATCGACGATCATGACATTGTGCGTTCGGGCTTTGTGCAACTGCTGTCGCTGGAGGCCGATATTCAGGTGGTGGGCGAGTTCAGCAGCGCGGCGCAGGCGCGCGCCGGCCTGCCGGGGCTGGAGGCGGAAATCTGCATTTGCGACATTTCGATGCCGGACGGCAGCGGGCTGGATCTGCTGGCGGACATTCCCTCCGGCATCCGCGTGGTGATGCTGTCGATGCACGATAACCCGGCGCTGGTGGAAATGGCGCTGGAACGCGGCGCCAGCGGCTTTCTCTCCAAGCGCTGCAAGCCGGAAGATCTGATCACCGCGGTGCGCACCGTCGCCGGCGGCGGTGTCTACCTGATGCCGGAAATCGCGCAGCAGCTGGCGCGGGTGAAGGTGGATCCGCTCACCCGCCGCGAGCGCGAGATCGCGCTGCTGTTGGCGCAGGGGCAGGAGGTGCGTGAGATCGCCGCCGCCTTGGGGCTGTCGCCGAAGACGGTGCATGTGCATCGCGCCAACCTGTTCGCCAAGCTGGGCATCAACAACAACGTCGAACTGGCCAGACGGATGCTGAACCTGTGACGCAGCGCCTGATCACCCAGCTGGCGCTGTTTTTCATCTACGCCGCCAGCGCGTTTTGCCTGTGGGGCATCGGCACCGCGCTGATCGACCCCCCCTGGCAGGCGCTGCTGCTGTTCCCGTTCGGCCTGCGCATGGGCATTTTGCTGCAGAGCCCGTACCGTTTCTGGCCGGGGATCCTGCTGGCTGACCTGCTGCTGATGGCGTTGCTGGCGGATCAGTTCGGCTACGGCCCGGCGCTGTGGGCGTCGGTGGCGGTGCTGGTGTTGACGGTGCTGCTCAGCCTGCTGGCCTCGCCGTGGCTGTTGCGCCATCAGCAGAGCGACAGCGAATGGCGCTGGCCGCTGTTGCAGGGCGCGGTGGTCGCCATCGCCGCCTTGCTGCAGGCGTTGGTCTGGCAGCTGGTGAGCGGCGAAGGCGCCCGCGCGCTGCTGCTCGGCCTGACCGGCGGTTTCACCATCGCGCCAACCTGCCTGCTGTTGTGGCACTATCTGGCGCGCCAAATCTGGGTGCCGCTGGAGCCGGGGCTGATCCACAAGCCGGTGGAGCTGCGTCTGGGCCACCTGGCCAGCTATCTGTTGCTGTTTGCGTTCAGCATCTGGCTGCAGCAACAGGTTAACGCCGCCGAGCTGCGCCGTTTCGCGCCGTTCTGCCTGGCGATCCCCATCGTGTTCATGTCTTATCGCTATGGCTGGCAGGGCGCGCTGTTGGCGACGCTGCTCAACGGCGTGGCGCTGATGGTCAACGAGCCGCCGCAGCCGGAGTCGCACCGCGATCTGCTGCTGTCGCTGCTGGCCCAAAGCCTGACTGGGCTGCTGCTGGGCGCCGGCATTCAGCGCCAGCGCGAGCTGAATCAGCAACTGCGGCTGCGGCTGGCGGAGAATCGGCAGCTGGCGCGGGCGCTGGTGACGGCGGAGGAGCAAACCCGGCGCGAGGTGGCGCGCGAGCTGCACGATGAAGTGGGGCAGACCATCACCGTGATCCGCACTCAGGCCAGCATCGTCAAACGTCTGGCGCCGGAGCCGGCGGTGATCGGCTGCGCCGACACCATCGATGCGTTGGCGCTGCGGGTCTACGACGGGGTGCACGATGTGCTGACCCAGCTGTGGCCGGCGGCGCTGAACAACCTGCCGCTGTCGGCGGCGGTGGCGGCGATGCTGCGGGAGTCGCTGCCGCAGGACGCCTCGTTGGTGAGCAGCATGCAGTGGCAGGTGCCCGACGAGCTGCTGGATGAAACGCTGAAAATCACGCTGTACCGGGTGTGTCAGGAAGGGGTGACCAATGTGTGCCGCCACGCCGGCGCCAGTCGCCTGGAGCTGGATGCGCGCCTGCAGCCGCGCAAAGGCGCCGCGCCGCAGATCGCCCTGACCATCCGCGACAACGGCGTGGGCTTCGATGCGGAAAACCATCAGCCGGGGTACGGCCTGCGCGGCATGCAGGAGCGCATCAGCGCCCTCGGCGGCAGCCTGCGGTTCACCGCTGAGCGGGGCGCCTGTTTGAGTGTGATCTTGCCCACAGTTTCACCGGCGCAAACGCAAAACTAGGAAAAACTCCTAACCGCCTCGAGAATCCGGCGTAAGCCCCCTGCGCGCGCGAGGAGCATCATAGCGGCACTTTAATTCAATCCTCTGAGGTTCCACATGTGGTCTTTCCTTAAAAGCCGCCCGGATGCGCCGCAGGTCACCGATCAACGGCAGATCGACGCCAGCTACAAATACTGGCGCATTCAGCTGATGTGCACCATGTACATCGGTTATGCCGCGTTTTACTTCACGCGCAAAAGCTTCAACTTCATCATGCCGGCGATGCTGAGCGATCTGGGTCTGACGATGTCCGACGTCGGCATCCTCGGCACGCTGTTCTACATCACCTACGGCTGCTCGAAATTCATATCCGGCATGATCAGCGATCGCTCCAACCCGCGTTACTTTATGGGGCTGGGTCTGATCATGACCGGGGTGCTGAATATTTTCTTCGGCCTCAGCTCATCGTTGCTGATGCTGGGCACGCTGTGGATCCTCAACGCCTTCTTCCAGGGCTGGGGCTGGCCGCCGTGCTCCAAAATCCTCACCAGCTGGTATTCGCGCTCCGAGCGCGGCAGCTGGTGGGCGATCTGGAACACCTCGCACAACGTCGGCGGCGCGCTGATCCCGCTGTTGGTCGGCTTTATCTCGCTGCACTTCAGCTGGCGTTACGGCATGATCATTCCCGGCATCATCGGCGTGGTGCTCGGCCTGCTGATGTGCTGGCGCCTGCGTGACAAGCCATCCACCCTGGGGCTGCCGAGCGTCGGCAAATGGCGCAACGACGCCATGGAGCTGGTGCAGGAATCGGAAGGCCAGGGGCTGAGCAACCGCGAGATCATCAAGCGCTACGTGCTGACCAACAAGTACATCTGGCTGCTGGCGGTCTCTTACGTGCTGGTGTATATCGTGCGTACCGCGATCAACGACTGGGGCAACCTCTACCTGACGCAGGAAAAGGGCTATTCGCTGATGACCGCCAACTCGGCTATCTCGCTGTTTGAAGTGGGTGGCTTTATCGGTTCGCTGGTGGCCGGTTGGGGTTCCGACAAGCTGTTCCGCGGCAACCGCGGCCCGATGAACCTGATCTTCGCTATCGGTATCTTCCTGTCGGTGGCGGCGCTGTGGCTGATGCCGGGCGTGACTTACCTGCTGCAGGCCTGCTGTTTCTTCGCCATCGGCTTCTTTATCTTCGGTCCGCAGATGCTGATCGGCATGGCGGCGGCGGAGTGCTCGCACAAGGATGCGGCGGGCGCCGCGACCGGTTTCGTCGGCCTGTTCGCCTACCTGGGCGCGGCGCTGTCCGGCTACCCGATCGCGCGGGTGATGGAGATCTGGCACTGGAACGGCTTCTTCGTGGTGATTTCCATCGCCGCCTGCCTGTCGGCGCTGTTCCTGCTGCCATTCCTGCGCGCGCAGACGCCGGCGCTGAAACCGGCCAACGCCTGAGTAAAATACGCTGCGCAGCCCCCGGCGCAGCGTATTGTGGCGCTTTTATCACCACTTGAAATGCAGGGGAAAAAAAGTGATTGACGCCTATAACCGCCAGCAGTAAGATGCGCCCCGCATCGGCGAGTAGCGCAGCTTGGTAGCGCAACTGGTTTGGGACCAGTGGGTCGGAGGTTCGAATCCTCTCTCGCCGACCACCATTTGAAAAACCTGCTTTTTAAAGCAGGTTTTTTTTCGTCTGTCGTTTATGAGGATGAGCACCTCCGCAGGAGGTTCGAGCCTCGCGAAGCGAGACAACGTTGCTTTAGCAACGGCCCGCAGGGCGCGCATCAACGATGCGCGTAATCCTCTCTCGCCGACCACCATTCGAAAAACCTGCTTTTAAAGCAGGTTTTTTTTCGTCTGCGGTTTATGAGGATGAGTACCTCCTCCGATACGGTCGGCTTCGCTTTATGGCGTGCGTCAATCCACCATCCTCCTGAAATATATTTATCCTTTACGCTTAATTAATTCACACTCCTTATTCCCATTGGGCTCTTTTTCTCATATTTAAATAAATTCACGCTTGCTGAATAAAACCCCGTTGATAGCGCTCTTGTTTTCACGCCTTTTTTATTTATAGTCTGAATGTACGCGGTGGGAATGATTATTTCGCCACGTGGAAAGACGCTGTTGCTATTTATTGATTTTAATCTTCGTGGATTATTGCGGAATCATTTCGCTTCGGCAATGCATCGCGACGATTAACTCTTTTATGTTTATCCTCTCGGAATAAAGGAATCAGTTATGCGCAAATTTAATAAACCGCTGTTGGCGCTGTTGATCGGCAGCACGCTGTGTTCCGCGGCGCAGGCCGCCGCGCCGGGCAAGCCGACCATCGCCTGGGGTAACACCAAGTTCGCTATCGTTGAAGTTGACCAGGCGGCTACCGCTTATAATAATCTGGTGAAGGTAAAAAATGCCGCCGATGTTTCCGTCTCCTGGAATTTATGGAATGGCGACGCGGGCACGACGGCCAAGATTTTATTAAATGGCAAAGAGGCGTGGAGCGGCCCTTCAACCGGTTCTTCCGGTACGGCGAATTTTAAAGTGAATAAAGGCGGCCGTTATCAAATGCAGGTGGCATTGTGCAATGCCGACGGCTGCACCGCCAGCGACGCCACTGAAATTGTGGTGGCCGACACCGACGGCAGCCATTTGGCGCCGTTGAAAGAGCCGCTGCTGGAAAAGAATAAACCGTATAAACAGAATTCCGGCAAAGTGGTGGGTTCTTATTTCGTCGAGTGGGGCGTTTACGGGCGCAATTTCACCGTCGACAAGATCCCGGCGCAGAACCTGACCCACCTGCTGTACGGCTTTATCCCGATCTGCGGCGGCAACGGCATTAACGACAGCCTGAAAGAGATTGAAGGCAGCTTCCAGGCGCTGCAGCGCTCCTGCCAGGGCCGCGAGGATTTCAAAGTCTCCATCCACGATCCGTTCGCCGCGCTGCAAAAAGCGCAGAAGGGCGTCACCGCCTGGGATGACCCCTACAAGGGCAACTTTGGCCAGCTGATGGCGCTGAAGCAGGCGCGTCCCGATCTGAAAATCCTGCCGTCGATCGGCGGCTGGACGCTGTCCGACCCGTTCTTCTTCATGGGCGACAAGGTGAAGCGCGATCGCTTCGTCGGCTCGGTGAAAGAGTTCCTGCAGACCTGGAAGTTCTTCGACGGCGTGGATATCGACTGGGAATTCCCGGGCGGCAAAGGCGCCAACCCGAATCTGGGCAGCCCTCAGGACGGGGAAACTTATGTGCTGCTGATGAAAGAACTGCGGGCGATGCTGGATCAGCTGTCGGCGGAAACCGGCCGCAAGTATGAGCTGACCTCCGCCATCAGCGCCGGCAAGGACAAGATCGACAAGGTGGCATACAACGTCGCGCAGAACTCGATGGATCACATCTTCCTGATGAGCTACGACTTCTACGGCGCCTTCGATCTGAAAAACCTGGGGCATCAGACCGCGCTGAATGCGCCGGCCTGGAAACCGGACACCGCCTACACCACGGTGAACGGCGTGAATGCGCTGCTGGCGCAGGGCGTCAAGCCGGGCAAGATCGTCGTCGGCACCGCCATGTATGGCCGCGGTTGGACCGGGGTGAACGGCTACCAGAACAACATTCCGTTCACCGGCACCGCCACCGGGCCGGTCAAAGGCACCTGGGAGAACGGCATCGTGGACTACCGCCAGATCGCCAGCCAGTTCATGAGCGGCGAGTGGCAGTACACCTACGACGCCACGGCGGAAGCGCCTTACGTGTTCAAACCTTCCACCGGCGATCTGATCACCTTTGACGATGCCCGCTCGGTGCAGGCCAAAGGCAAGTACGTGTTGGATAAGCAGCTGGGCGGCCTGTTCTCCTGGGAGATCGACGCGGACAACGGCGATATTCTCAACAGCATGAACGCCAGCCTGGGCAACAGCGCCGGCGTTCAATAATCGGTTGCAGTGCGTTGCCGGGGGATATCCTTTCGCCCCCGGCTTTTTCACCGCCGAAAGTTTTTTTACGCCGCACAGATTGTGGGCCTGCCCGGCGAAAAATGCGCTCATCGGACTCACCCTTTTGGGTAATCCTTCAGCATTTCCTTCTGTCTTTAACGGCGATCACAAAAATAACCGTTCAGATATTCATCGTTCAGCAACAAAGTTTTGGGGTTTTTTAGCGGAGTTTAAAACCAGTAAATTTATCAGGGTCAGACCAATGCGCTAAAAATGACCGCTTAGCATAAATTTTCATGCTGGAACTGTTAACAAAAGGTTTTTTTTATGTTTGTTTGCTGTTTCTCACAGTCTGCGTAAATCCCCACTGGTTATATTGACGACACCCCAAACAGTTGGCAACTTGATAGCCTCAGGGGTAAGAGCGAGAGTTGTTTGAGTGAATTCCACGCGCTCAGACGTCCCCGTCGCGATGCGTTCCATCCGGCATCCTCTCATCGTACGCCTTCTGCCTTCGGGCGCTGACCGCACAGGCCACGCAATAAAAAATACAGGTCTGGCGGCAATTACACACATCACATCACACAATGGAGCACTAACGATGACACGTTCCTTGGGTAAATCGGGGGTTCTGAAATTCGGCATTGGGCTGATCGCGCTGACCGTGGCGGCCAGCGTACAGGCCAAGACGTTGGTTTACTGTTCTGAAGGTTCCCCGGAAGGGTTCAACCCGCAGCTGTTCACCTCCGGCACCACCTACGACGCCAGTTCGGTACCGATCTACAACCGCCTGGTCGAATTCAAAGTCGGCACCACCGAACTGCAGCCGGGCCTGGCTGAGAAGTGGGACGTCAGCGAAGACGGCAAAACCTATACCTTCCACCTGCGCAAAGGCGTGAAGTGGCAGAGCAGCAAAGATTTCAAACCGACGCGCGACTTCAACGCCGACGACGTGGTGTTCTCCTTCGAACGCCAGTTGGATGCCAATAACGCCTACCACAAAGTGTCCGGCGGCAGTTACGAATACTTTGAAGGCATGGACATGCCGAAGCTGATCGCCAAGATCGAAAAAGTAGACGACAACACCGTGCGTTTCGTGCTGAACCGCCCGGAGGCGCCGTTCCTGGCTGACCTGGGCATGGACTTCGCGTCCATCCTGTCCGCCGAATACGCTGACGTCATGATGAAAGCCGGTACGCCGGAAAAAGTCGACCTGAACCCGATCGGCACCGGCCCGTTCCAGCTGCTGCAATACCAGAAAGACTCCAAAATCCTGTACAAGGCGTTCGACGGTTTCTGGGGCACCAAGCCGAAGATCGATCGTCTGGTGTTCTCCATCACGCCTGACGCTTCCGTGCGTTACGCCAAGCTGCAGAAAAACGAATGCCAGGTGATGCCGTTCCCGAACCCGGCCGATATCGCCCGCATGAAGCAGGACAAATCCATCAACCTGATGGAGCAGCCGGGGCTGAACGTGGGTTACCTGTCGTTCAACACCGAGAAAAAACCGCTGGATAACGTGAAGGTGCGTCAGGCGTTGACCATGGCGGTCAACAAGCAGGCGATCATCGACGCGGTTTATCAGGGCGCGGGCCAGGCGGCCAAGAACCTGATCCCGCCGACCATGTGGGGCTATAACGACGCGGTGCAGGATTACGCTTACGATCCGGCCAAGGCGAAA
Organism: Serratia sp. CY76391; assembly: GCF_052166695.1. NCBI lineage: Bacteria > Pseudomonadati > Pseudomonadota > Gammaproteobacteria > Enterobacterales > Yersiniaceae > Serratia > Serratia sp. CY76391. The sequence continues at coordinate 138,340 of NZ_JBJNOJ010000009.1, read as the reverse complement.
GAGCTGCTGAAAGAAGCGGGCATGGCCGACGGTTTCAGCATCGATCTGTGGGCGATGCCGGTACAGCGTCCTTACAACCCGAACGCGCGCCGCATGGCGGAAATGATCCAGGCCGACTGGGCCAAGATCGGCGTGAAAGCCAAAATCGTGACCTATGAGTGGGGTGAATACCTCAAGCGCGCCAAAGCGGGCGAGCACCAGACGGTGATGATGGGCTGGACCGGCGACAACGGGGATCCGGACAACTTCTTCGCCACGCTGTTCAGCTGCGCGGCGGCGAAAGACGGCTCCAACTACTCCCGCTGGTGCTACAAGCCGTTTGAAGATCTGATTCAACCGGCGCGCGCCGAATCCAACCACGACAAGCGTATCGAACTGTACAAACAGGCGCAGGTGGTGATGCACGATCAGGCTCCGGCGCTGATTGTCGCACACTCCACCGTGTATGAGCCTGTGCGTAAGGAAGTGAAAGGCTACGTCGTGGATCCGCTCGGTAAGCATCACTTCGAGAATGTCTCTGTAGACTGATTTCGACCGCTTTACCGGAGACGCACGAATGGACTTGCAGGGGCGCAACAGGTTTGCGCCTCTGCTGACCAGTCTCCGGCGTATGGCCGTCGAATCGTTCAAAGGCATGTGAGCGTTAATAAGCCTGGCGGACGATGAGCTGCCGGGCATTGATACAGAGAGTTCGGGATATGTTGCAGTTCATACTCCGACGTTTGGGGTTAGTTATCCCAACGTTTATCGGCATTACGTTGCTGACTTTTGCATTCGTCCATATGATCCCCGGTGACCCGGTGACCATCATGGCCGGGGAACGCGGTATCTCCGCCGAGCGCCACGCGCAGCTGATGGCGGAAATGGGGCTGGACAAGCCGCTCTATCAACAATATTTCTCCTACGTGTCCAACGTGCTGCACGGCGATCTGGGCACCTCACTCAAAAGCCGCATCTCCGTCTGGAGCGAGTTCGTTCCGCGCTTCCAGGCCACGCTGGAGCTGGGTTTCTGCGCGATGCTTTTCGCGGTGCTGGTGGGCATCCCGGTCGGGGTGCTGGCGGCGGTCAAACGCGGTTCGGTCTTCGATCACACCGCGGTGGGCATCTCGCTGACCGGCTATTCGATGCCGATTTTCTGGTGGGGCATGATGCTGATCATGCTGGTGTCGGTGCAGCTTAACCTGACGCCGGTGTCGGGGCGCATCAGCGACACGGTATTCCTCGACGACAGCCAGCCGCTGACCGGCTTCATGCTGATAGACACCCTGATCTGGGGCGAGCCTGGCGACTTCGTCGACGCGGTGATGCACATGATCCTGCCGGCTATCGTACTGGGCACCATCCCGCTGGCGGTGATCGTGCGCATGACCCGTTCCTCGATGCTGGAAGTGTTGGGCGAAGACTATATCCGCACCGCGCGCGCCAAGGGCGTGAGCCGCATGCGAGTGATCGTCGTCCACGCGCTGCGCAACGCGCTGCTGCCGGTGGTTACGGTGATCGGGCTGCAGGTTGGCACCATGCTGGCCGGCGCTATTCTGACGGAAACCATCTTCTCCTGGCCGGGGCTGGGCCGCTGGCTGATCGACGCGCTGCAGCGCCGCGATTACCCGGTGGTGCAGGGCGGGGTATTGCTGGTCGCCTGTATGATCATTCTGGTTAACCTGCTGGTAGACGTGCTCTACGGCGTGGTCAACCCGCGTATTCGCCACAAGAAATAAGGGGCGCTCTCATGTCTCAAATCACTGAGTCTGCAGTTAAAGGTGCGCCGAAGCCGATGACCCCGTTTCAGGAGTTTTGGCACTATTTCAAGCGCAATAAAGGGGCCGTGGTCGGCCTGGTGTACATCGTTCTGATGCTGGTGATCGCGCTCGGCGCCGGCGTGCTGGCGCCGCATGCGCCGGCGGACCAGTTCCGCGACGCGCTGCTCAAGCCGCCGGTGTGGCAAGAAGGCGGCAGCTGGCAATATATCCTCGGCACCGACGACGTGGGCCGCGACGTGCTGTCGCGCCTGATGTACGGTGCACGGCTGTCGCTGTTGGTCGGCTGTCTGGTGGTGGTGCTGTCGCTGATCATGGGCGTGATATTCGGCCTGCTGGCCGGTTACTTCGGCGGCGTGGTGGACGCGATTATCATGCGCATCGTCGACATCATGCTGGCTCTGCCGAGCCTGTTGCTGGCGCTGGTGCTGGTGGCGGTATTCGGGCCGTCGATCGTCAACGCCTCGCTGGCGCTGACCTTCGTCGCCCTGCCGCACTATGTGCGTCTGACGCGCGCGGCGGTGCTGGTGGAGGTCAACCGCGACTACGTCACCGCTTCGCGGGTGGCGGGCGCCGGCGCGCTGCGCCAGATGTTCGTCAATATTCTGCCTAACTGCCTGGCGCCTTTGATCGTGCAGGCTTCTCTCGGTTTCTCGAACGCCATTCTGGACATGGCCGCTCTCGGCTTTCTGGGCATGGGTGCGCAGCCGCCGACGCCGGAGTGGGGCACCATGCTCTCCGACGTGCTGCAGTTCGCGCAAAGCGCCTGGTGGGTGGTGACCTTCCCCGGCCTGGCGATCCTGCTGACGGTGCTGGCATTTAACCTGATGGGGGACGGTTTGCGTGACGCTCTCGACCCCAAACTCAAGCAGTAACAGAGGACGAGAGAGATGGCGTTATTGAATGTAGACAAGCTTTCGGTGCACTTCGGTGACGAAGGCACCCCGTTCCGCGCGGTAGACCGCATCAGTTACAGCGTGGAGCAAGGTCAGGTGGTCGGCATCGTCGGTGAATCCGGCTCCGGAAAATCCGTCAGCTCGCTGGCGATCATGGGCCTGATCGATTTCCCCGGCAAGGTGATGGCCGACAAGCTGGAGTTCAACGGCCAGGATCTGCGCAAGATCTCCGAAAAAGAGCGCCGCCAGCTGGTGGGCTCCGAAGTGGCGATGATCTTCCAGGATCCGATGACCAGCCTGAACCCGTGCTATACCGTCGGTTACCAGATCATGGAGGCGCTGAAGGTGCATCAGGGCGGCAACCGCCGCACCCGCCGTCAGCGCGCTATCGACCTGCTGACGCAGGTGGGCATTCCCGATCCGGCTTCGCGGCTGGACGTATACCCGCACCAGCTTTCCGGCGGCATGAGCCAGCGCGTGATGATCGCCATGGCCATCGCCTGTCGGCCGAAGCTGCTGATCGCCGACGAGCCGACGACCGCGCTCGATGTGACTATCCAGGCGCAGATCATCGAACTGCTGCTGGATCTGCAGCAGCGCGAAAACATGGCGCTGCTGCTGATCACTCACGATCTGGCGCTGGTGGCGGAAGCGGCGCATCACATCATCGTGATGTACGCCGGCCAGGTGGTGGAATCCGGCAAGGCGGCGGAGATTTTCCGCGCGCCGCGCCACCCGTACACCCAGGCGCTGCTGCGCGCGCTGCCGGAGTTCGCCGCCGACAAGGCGCGGCTGGCTTCGCTGCCGGGCGTGGTGCCGGGCAAATACGATCGCCCGACCGGTTGCCTGCTCAACCCGCGTTGTCCGTACGCCAACGAGCGCTGCCGTAACGAGGAGCCGGAACTGCGCAGCATTCCCGGCCGTCAGGTTAAATGTCACACACCGCTGGATGATGCGGGGAGGCCGACCGTATGAGCCAGAATCAACCTTTACTGCAGGCGATTGACCTGAAAAAGCATTACCCGGTGAAAAAGGGCCTGTTCGCGCCGGAGCGGCTGGTCAAGGCGCTCGACGGCGTGTCCTTCACCCTGGAGCGCGGCAAAACGCTGGCGGTGGTCGGTGAGTCGGGCTGCGGCAAATCAACGCTCGGCCGCCTGCTGACGATGATTGAAGTGCCGACCGGCGGCGAGCTGTATTACCAGGGGCAGGATCTGCTGAAGCCGGACGTCTCGGCCGAGAAACTGCGGCGCCAGAAGATCCAAATCGTGTTCCAGAATCCTTACGGATCGCTCAACCCGCGCAAGAAGGTCGGGCAGATCCTCGAGGAGCCGCTGTTGATCAACACGTCGCTCAGCGCCGCCGAACGGCGGGAAAAAGCGCTGGAGATGATGGCGAAGGTCGGCCTGAAGACCGAGCATTACGACCGCTACCCGCACATGTTCTCCGGCGGCCAGCGCCAGCGTATCGCTATCGCCCGCGGGCTGATGTTGAATCCGGACGTGGTGATCGCCGATGAACCGGTGTCGGCATTAGACGTGTCGGTGCGCGCGCAGGTGCTGAATCTGATGATGGATCTGCAGCAGGAGCTGGGGCTGTCCTATGTGTTCATCTCGCACGATCTGTCGGTGGTGGAACACATCGCCGACGAGGTGATGGTGATGTACCTCGGCCGCTGCGTGGAAAAGGGCAGCAAAGAGGCGATCTTCAACAACCCGCGCCATCCGTACACCCAGGCGCTGCTGTCGGCGACGCCACGGTTGAACCCGGATATGCGCCGCGAGCGCATCAAGCTGACCGGCGAACTGCCCAGCCCGATGAATCCACCGCCGGGCTGTGCGTTCAATGCCCGCTGCCGCCGCGCTTTCGGCACCTGTGTGCAGCTGCAGCCGCAGCTAAAACAGTACGGTGAGCAGATGGTGGCCTGCTTTGCGGTCGATCAGGACGAACATCCGGGGGCGTAAAGCGTCGAACGTCATCGCTTAAATTCACGCCGGCATCACGCCGGCGTTTTTTATTACTCAATCAAAGGGTTAATAAGTAGAAAACTACCACAGTCCGCCATTTTAATTACCTCCCTAATTAAGTTCTGATAAGAGTTATTTTTCTAAGAATCTTCGCATGAAAATAATAATAGAATTATGGAATTCAACGGGTTGTTGTTAATAACATTATATCGGTCTATCGGCTTCACCATTTTTATTATAAAAGCCCCAAAAAAAACGCGCCGGCGGCGCGCTTTAGGGTGATGAGGCCGCGCTTATTGCGGATAAGGCACCCAGTCGCCGCCGTTCAGGCGAATGTAAGGTTTCCCCTGATATTGCATCACGATGGCGTTGTCGTTTTCGGAGATGACCGGCGTCTGCGGCAGCCCCTGGGTCAGCGCCTGCCAGTCGACGCTGGATTCGCTGAAGACTTTGCCGTCCACCAGACGTGATACCAGCTCCGACAGTGCCAGATAGCTGCTCGGCGTTTTGATCTGCAGCGGGCTGCCCTGATGCGGCGCCTTCATGCCCACCAGTTTGATGCCGACCGGCGTATGGGTGATGTTCGGGCTGGGGATATCGCGCAGGCCGGACATTTGCATCTTGTCACCCACCAACGCCGCGCCGTGCTCCGGCACGATCACCACTACCACTTTGCGGCCGGATTTTTCCAGCTGATCGAGGAAGGTGTTCAGCTGATCGAACAGCTTCTGCGCGCGCGGCTGATAGTCGGCGCTCTTGTTGGAGCCGACGAAGCGGTTGCCGTCGTGCAGCGGGATGACGTTGAAGAAGGTGGCGGTGCGGGCGTCTCCGGTTTTTTGCTGCTGATCCAGCCAGCGGGTCAGCAATTCCAGATCGTTATAAATCGGCTCACCGTCGAACGACGTCAGCTCGTTGCCGATGCCGGCCTGCGACATTAACGGCGCCTGCATGTCGCCCTGTTCACGCAGCTCTTTCAGGTAGTTGCCGAACACTCCGGAGTGATCGAGCATCAGCTGTTGCTTGAAGCCGAGCTTCGCCAGGTTGTCGAACAGGTAACACTGCTGGTTCACCGGCTGGTACAAATCATGATGCGAAAGTTGGCCGCAGCTGGCGCGCAGCAACCGTATCGAGGCCGGGCCGCTGTAGGCAGTGGCCGAGTTGAAGCTGTCGAACATGATGTCCATCTTCGACCACAGCGGATGATTCTGCAGGTTGACCGCCTCCATATCGGCCCAGGCCAGCGAACAGATGTTGATCACCAGCAGATCGAACGGTTGGGCGTCGGCGGGCAAAGTGGCCGGGAACGCGGTGGCGCGGCCTTTTTCCCGCTCGTAGAACTGGTTCAGGTAGGCCGTCAGGTTGGCGCTGGTCGGCGGCAGGCTGTCTGCCGGCGCAGCGTCCCCCGCCGCCGGCGCTGATGTGGCTGGGGGATTGGCGCCGCCGGCGGCAGCCGTGGAAGTGGCGGGCAGCAGTGAAACCGCCGGCCCGGCGATGTTGACGATATTGAGCCACGCCAGCGCCGCCACGGTGAACACCGTGACGCGCACCCACTGTGCGACAAACAGGTAGGCGATAAACAGCACGAAGGCCGCGCCGATCATCTGCCAGTTGATAAAGCGGTTGATCAGCTCCAGCAGATACTGGGCGCTGAAGCCGGCCAACTGCGAGCCCTGGCTGAGGATGCTGTTGATGCCCGGCAGCCAGGTGTCGTGGTAGAACAGCGCGATGCCGATCGGGATAGCGAGGTAATGGCGCCAGCGATGCAGGCGTTGCGAAGGGATCGGCATCAGCAGAAACGCCATGAACACCAGGTTCGGCAGCGCGTGGAAATTCAGGTAGCCGAACCACAGCAGGGCGAATTTGGCCAGAAAGTAGAGGTTCCAGCCGCCCAGCCCGCGCCAGTAGCGCCACAGAGCGTTATCAGATTGCGTCTTCGAGTTTGGATTCATGGCTGCTTCTTACGTTTAATCTGAGATGAGGAGCCTGTGCGCACCCATAAACCGGCGGATTTCAAATAGCGCGGCGATAACAACAGGTTTTGCCAGTATTGACGCAAATGCGGAAAACGCCGGTGAAAGGCGTAGCCCAGCGGAATGAAGATCAGCGCGCACAGCAGGATCAGTTGCACGATGTCGTTAAGGTTCAGCATGCGGTTCCTCCTGCGGGCCAAGCGGCAGCGTGAAGGCGACCGGCTGCCGCCGTTCCGCGGGCACCTCGGCCGCTGCCACGCGGGAGCGCGGCGCGGCACCGGTGGTGCCGGTGGCCGAAATCTGCCAGCGCCCCTGGGCCATGCGTTTGATTTCCGAAATGATATCGACGTCCTGGTGCCACACCACCCGGTTGCTGAAGGCTTCATCCACCGGCAGGCGGAAGATGAACTTCAGCGCGGTATCCAGATCGTTGATGCGGCAGGTGGAAAGGAACAGCACCAGCCGCCCCTGCACCACGGTCATCACGTCGCCGAACCGCCGCAGGTGGCACAGGGTCATCGCCTGTTCGGCGCGCAGACCGGTGGCCGGGCGCAGCGCCACCATCACGCCTTTGCCGTCCTCGGGCAGCAGCGTGTTGCCCATCAGCGAAAGCACCGCTTGGCTGAACGCTTCCGGCCGCATGTAGCCTTTGAGCTGCAGCGGACGCAGCCCGGCCAGCAGCGCATCGATGTCGGCGGGCACATGCCGTGAGAAGCGCTGCCCCTGGATGCCCTCGAGCATGGTCAGAAAACGCGACAGCGGCGCGACGTGCGGCACGATCAGGTTGGCGCCGCAGGCCAGCAGCAGCCGTTCGTCGCTGTAGCGCAGGCTGGCGCTCATCTCGCGCACCGCGATTTTCAGGCCGTTGCCGCGGCTGCGGCGCAGGGTGTGGATCTGGTGCGCCAGATGATCGATTTGGTCGCTTTGATACAACGCGAAAATCAACGTCGCCGAGAGTCTCAGCATGCCGTGCTGCGCCAGTTCGTCGTTGCTCTCCAGCAGTTGCCAGTTGGCGGACAGCGGCGGCGCGCCTTCCAGGATGCTGCGCTCGGCCAGATACTGGCTTTCGTCGCTGCGTAAGGCGGTGGGGGAGGGTTGGCTATTTTCATCCTCGCCCTGCCAGCCGCCTTCCGCCGCATACAAGGTCAGCAGCTGGTTGGCGTTGATGCCGTTTTCGGTGCTCCACCAGTTCACCAGGTATTGCGCGCTGTCCTGCTGCCATTGCAGGCTGGACAGGCCGTTCAGGATGCGGTGCTGTGCGCTGAGCTGCCCTTTGAGCTTATTGATGCCGCCGCCGTGGCTGAGGATCAACAGCGTACAGCCCTGCCGCCGCAGCCAGGCAGCGAGGGTGCGCGTCCACTCGCGCAGCTCTTCGGTGGTGAAGGTTTGCCACAGGCTGGCGTGGGCCAGCAGGATAAGTAAGCGATTTTGCGGCCGCAGGGCGCGCATCAGATCGTCGTTCAACTGTGTCAGCGCGGCTTTTTTCTCCGGTAATTGATACAGCGGCAGCTTCTGCAACGCGGGCGCAGCCAGCTCGGCCAGCAGGCGCTCGGGTTTGTCTCCGCTGCAGATCAGGGCGGCTTTGTGGGTGGCCGGTTGAGCGGCGATGACCTGGCGACACAGCAGCGCGGCGTCGCTTTGCCTGTCGATATTGATCCAATAAAGCCCGGGGGCCTGCATCACCGACAGCTCTTCCCAAATCTGCCGAATGCCTAGAGAAAAAGAGTGCGCCATAGGATGTGTTCTACTTTCGTTGAAAGCCGACTAAAGGCGTTTATATTTAAAGATAGCCATTTTTACGCTGGCAATAACAAATCTCCGACGCTCTTCAACAATATTTGTTGAGAATCATCTTATTGCCTCTCTCTTTTTTTATCGTTGCTATAGTTAATTAACATAGCCTATTTTCGCCAAGGCGGAAGAATGAATAACGCACCCACCCATTTTCGTGCAGCGGCGCCTGGGGAGAGCCAGGATGACCTGCAGGCGCTCAGCCAGGCTTTTTCATTGCCGAAATTACGCTATGTCGATATTTCGCGGCAGGAGCGGTTAACGCAAATGATGACGCGCTGGCCACTGTTGGCCGAATTGGCGCAGACCACGGGGAGCCACTGATCTATGCCGGTGCTCGCGCTGCAAGGGTTGCGGGGTGGAATGGGGACGACCTCGGTCACGGCGGCGCTCGCCTGGGCGTTGCAGCAGCTGGGCGAGTCGGTGCTGGCGATCGACTTCACGCCGGATAATCTGCTGCGCTTGCATTTCAACACCCCGTTCGAGCTGGCGCGCGGCTGGGCCCGCGCGGAGCGGGATGGCGGCGTTTGGCAGGAAGGCGCGCTGCGCTATTGTGAAAACCTCGACTTTCTGCCTTTTGGCCGCCTGAATGGGGCGGAACGGCTGGAAGTGCAGCGCCAGTGTCGGCAACAGCCGGAACGCTGGCGCGACAACCTGCGCCAACTGATCGCCGGCGATCCGCAGCGCTGGATCCTGCTGGATGTCCCGGTCGGGGACGGCGTGCTGGCGCAGCAGGCGCTGCAGCTTGCCGACAGCGTGTTCGTGCTGTTGAACCCCGATGCCAACTGTCAGGTGCGGCTCCATCAACAGACGCTGCCGAATGACTGCCGTTTCCTGGTCAATCACTACTCCTCCGCCAGCCAGTTGCAGCAGGATCTGCATCAGCTGTGGCTGCAAACCCTGAGCGGCCTGCTGCCGGTGGTGATCCACCGCGACGAAGCGTTGGCGGAAGCGCTGGCGGTCAAACAGCCGTTGGGCGAGTATCGCCCCGAGAGCCTGGCGGCGGATGAAGTGCTGACGCTGGCCAACTGGTGCCTGATCAACCTCAAACGGGGCGTTGCGCCATGAGCCGGGTGCTGAGCCTGCTGCTGGTACCGCCGGTGCGTCAGGCGGTACAGGCGCGCTACCGCGGCTATCGCCGTAACGGCGCGTCGGCGCTGACCGCCTTTTTCGCCACGCTGCTGGTGGCGCTGGGGTGGATGCTGCTGCGCTTCGAGTCACCGGCCTGGCAGCGCGTGCGCGTCGGCCGCGCTTACTGGTTCCCGCATCTGTCCGCCGAACGCCCGCGCCCGGCGGATGCGCTGCGCTATCTGCTGCAGGGCCTGTGGCTGCTGCTGTTTCGCAGCGGTCGCGCGCCGGTGCCGCGCGACTATTTCGCCGGGTGGCGGCGGCTGCAGCAGCGCTATGCCGACTGGCTGCAGAGCCTGCCGCAACGGCTGAAAAACGCCGGCGTGGAACAGCGTTCGGTAGAGCGCCTCGGCCGCATGAACCGCGGCATGCGACGCGCGCTGTTTATTCTGGTCGGCGTGCTGGCGGCGATCCTCGCCATACTGTGCATTTCACAGCCGTTCGATCTGTCGGCGCAGTTCGTGTTCGTCGTGCTGCTGTGGGGGATCGCGATGGTGGTGCGCCGGGTGCCGGGGCGTTTGCCTGCGCTGATGCTGATCGTGCTGTCGCTGACCGTGTCCTGTCGTTACCTGTGGTGGCGTTATACCGCCACGCTGAACTGGGACGATCCGCTCAGCCTGGTGTGCGGCCTGTTGCTGCTGGTGGCGGAAACCTACGCCTGGGTGGTGCTGGTGCTGGGCTATTTCCAGACCATCTGGCCGCTTAACCGCCAGCCGGTGCCGTTGCCCGAAGACAGCGCCACCTGGCCGACCATCGATCTGATGGTGCCGACCTACAACGAAGATCTCGGGGTGGTGAAGCCCACCCTCTATGCGGCGTTGGGCATCGACTGGCCGAAAGAGAAAGTGAACATCTATATCCTCGACGACGGCAATCGCCCCGAATTCCGGGCGTTCGCCGCCGAAGTGGGGGTGAAATACATCGCCAGGCCGACCCACGAACACGCCAAGGCCGGCAACATCAACAATGCGCTGAAGCAGGCCACCGGCGAGTTCGTGGCGATTTTCGACTGCGACCACGTGCCGACGCGCTCCTTCCTGCAGCTGACCATGGGCTGGTTCTTCAAAGACAAAAAGCTGGCGATGCTGCAGACCCCGCACCACTTCTTCTCGCCGGATCCGTTCGAGCGCAACCTTGGCCGCTTCCGTCAGACGCCCAACGAGGGCACTTTGTTCTACGGGCTGGTGCAGGACGGCAACGACATGTGGGACGCCACCTTCTTCTGCGGTTCTTGCGCCATTCTGCGCCGCAGCGCGCTGGACGAAATCGGCGGCATCGCGGTGGAAACCGTCACCGAAGACGCCCATACCTCGCTGCGTTTGCACCGGCGCGGGCACACCTCGGCCTATATCCGCATTCCGCAGGCCGCCGGGCTGGCGACCGAAAGCCTGTCGGCGCACATCGGTCAGCGCATTCGCTGGGCGCGCGGCATGGTGCAGATCTTCCGGCTCGACAACCCGCTGCTGGGCAAAGGGCTGAAACTAGCGCAGCGTCTGTGCTACGCCAACGCCATGCTGCACTTCCTGTCGGGCATTCCGCGGCTGATCTTCCTCACCGCGCCGCTGGCGTTTTTACTGCTGCATGCCTACATCATCTTCGCACCGGCGCTGGCGATCGCGCTTTATGTGCTGCCGCACATGATCCACGCCAGCCTGACCAACTCGCGCATCCAGGGGAAATACCGCCATTCGTTCTGGAGCGAAATCTATGAAACGGTGCTGGCCTGGTATATCGCGCGGCCGACAACGGTGGCGCTGTTCAATCCGCACAAGGGCAAATTCAACGTGACCGCCAAGGGCGGGCTGGTGGAGGAGGAGCACGTCGACTGGGTGATCACCCGGCCTTACATGTTCCTGGTGGTGCTTAACCTGGCTGGGCTGGCGTTCGGCGCCTGGCGGCTGGCCTATGGCCCGACGGACGAGGTGATGACGGTGATCATCAGCCTGGTGTGGGTGCTGTACAACATGACCATTCTCGGCGGCGCGGTGGCGGTGGCGGTGGAGGCCAAGCAGGTGCGCCAGGCGCACCGCGTGGAGATCGCCATGCCGGCGGCGATCGCGCGTGCCGATGGCCACCTCTACCCCTGCACGCTGCGCGATTACTCCGACGGCGGCGTGGGCATTGAGATGCGAGTGGAAAACGCGTTGAAAGACGGCGACAAGGCCTCGCTGTTGCTCAAGCGCGGCCAGCAGGAGTACAGCTTTCCCTGTGTGGTGACGCGCGCCTTCGGCAACAAGGTGGGGGTGCGTCTGGTCAGTCTCTCCACCCGTGAACACATCGATTTCATTCAGTGCACCTTCGCCCGCGCCGATACCTGGGCGCTGTGGCAGGACGGGTTCCCTGAAGACCGGCCGATCGAAAGCCTGCGCGACGTGCTGGCGTTGGGCTTCCGCGGCTATGTGCGCATGGCGGACTACGCGCCGCCGCTGGTGCGCGGCCTGCTGGTCGGGGTCACTTCGCTGACCGCCTGGGTCGTGTCGTTTATTCCGCGCGGCGTCGGCAGGGATCCGATCTTGGGTCAACAAGAAACAGTGGGTTAGCTGCGAGTTCAACCGCCCGCTCACTCGCCCGGTGAACAGGCTCCAACATTGATGATGATACGATGACGCGAAAAATAACCTGGTTAACTGCTCTGGCCTTAGGCATCAGTACCCTGTCGCAGGCCGAAACCGCCACCGCGCCGACCGTGGCGGCCCAGCCGCCGATCGCCGCGGCGGCCGATACGGCGACCGCGCCGCAGGATCCGAATGCGCCGGTGCGCGACGTGTCGCTGCCGTTCGCGCAGATAGCGCCGCCGCCGGGCACCTTTGTTCTGCGCGGCACCCGGCCGGACGGGCAGATCGAATTCGGCGTGCGCAGCGATGAGGTGGTCTCGCAGGCGATGCTCGACCTGGAATTTACGCCGTCGCCGGCGCTGATCCCGGTCGAGTCGCACGTCAAGGTCTACCTGAACGACGAGCTGATGGGCGTAACCACGATCGCCAAGGAGCAGCTGGGCAAGCCCAATCGCATCCAGATGGCGATCGATCCGCGCTATATCACCGATTTTAACCGCGTCCGGCTGGTGTTTGTCGGCCATTATCAGAACATCTGCGAAAACCCGGCCAGCACTTCGCTGTGGCTCGACGTCAGCAAGTCCAGCGCGCTGAAGCTGCGTTTCCAGACGCTGCCGGTGAAAAACGAGCTGTCGCACTTCCCTGAGCCGTTCTTCGACAGCCGCGACAATCGGCCGCTGACGCTGCCGATGGTATTCGCCGGCCAGCCAGATCTCGCCCAGCAGCGCGCGGCGGGCATTCTGGCCTCCTGGTTCGGCAGCAAGGCGCAGTGGCGCGGGCAATCCTTCCCGACGCTGTACAATGCGCTGCCGGCGCAGCACGCGGTGGTGTTCGCCACCAACTCGCAGCGCCCGGATTTCCTGCGCGATTATCCGGCGGTCAACGGCCCGACGGTGGAGATGATCAGCCACCCCGACAATCCGTACGTCAAACTGCTGTTGATTCAGGGGCGTGACGACAACGATTTGATCACTGCGGTGAAGGGTATCGCGCAGGGTAACATCCTGTTCCGCGGCCAGAACGTGACGGTGGACAAGGTGGAACAGCTCGCGGCGCGCCAGCCTTACGACGCGCCGAACTGGGTGCGCACCGATCGGCCGATGACCTTCGCCGAGCTGCAGCAATATGCCGAACAGCTGCAAACCAGCGGCATCGAACCCGGCCCGATTTCGCTGACCATGAACCTGCCGCCGGATCTGTTCCTGATCCGCAGCACCGGCATCGACATGCACCTGAAATACCGTTATACCGCGCCGCGCATTCAGGACGGTTCGCGGCTGAGCGTCAGCCTGAACAACCAGTTCGTGCAGGCTTACTCGCTGGTGCCGGAACACGAGCAGGGCGCGCAGCTGCTGCGCCTGCCGCTGACGCAGGGGCTGCTCGACTCCGACAGGAACGTCAGCATCCCGGCGTTGCGGCTGGGCGCCACCAACCAGCTGCGCTTTGACTTTGACTACACCACGCTGCTGGCCAGCGGCGCGGAAGGGCGCTGCGAAACCTACTCCTTCACACAAAACCACGCGGTGATCGACGGCGCGTCCACCATCGATTTCTCCGGCTATCGCCACTTTATGGCGATGCCGGATTTGCGCGCCTTCGCCAACGCCGGCTTCCCGTTCAGCCGCCTGGCGGATCTGTCGCAAACGCTGGTGTTGGTGAACCAGAAACCGCAGCCGGCGCAGGTCAGCGCGCTGCTGAACGCGCTCGGCGTGATCGGCGCGCAAACCGGCTACCCGGCGCTGGCCTTTACGCTGAGCGACGACTGGTCGCAGGCCAAGGATCGTGACGACGATATCCTGATGATCGGCACCATTCCACCGGCGTTGCGCGACGACAAGAAAATCAGCCTGCTGGTGGACGCCACTCAAAGCTGGGTGAAGCAGCCGACGCGCCAACCGCCGTTGCCGAGCGCGGAATTGCTGGCGGAGGACGCCAAGCCGGACAGCAAGACCACCGTCAGCTCCGAGGGCGCAATGTCGGCGATCATCGGCGTGCAATCGCCGTTCAACGATCAGCGCAGCATCGTGGCGCTGCTGGCGGACAGCCCGCGCGGCTATGAGTTGCTGAACAATGCCCTGCTGGACAGCGGCAAACGCGCCGCGGTGTTCGGCTCGGTGGCGGTGATCCGCGAATCGGGGGTCAACAGCTTGCGCGTCGGCGATGTTTACTATGTCGGCCACCTGCCGTGGTGGGAGCGGCTGTGGTATGCCCTCTCCACCCACCCTGTTCTGTTGGCGGTGCTCGCGGTGGTGCTGGTGGTGATCCTGGGGCTGATGCTGTGGCGTGGCCTGAAGGCCTTCAGCCGGCGGCGTCTGGCGCCTGAAGATCGGGATTGACGGCGGTGAACGCGATACTGCAACGCCTGTCGCTCGGCATGCTGCTGTTGTGCGCTTTCAGCGCGGCGGCGGCCTGCGAATGGCCGGGCTGGCAACAGTACAAGCAGTTCTACATCAGCCCGCAGGGGCGGGTGATCGATCCGAGCAGCCCGAACAAAATCACCACGTCGGAGGGCCAGAGTTACGGCCTGTTCTTCGCCCTGGTGGCCAACGACCGGCCGGCCTTCGACCAGCTGTTGACCTGGACGGAGAACAATCTGGCGGCGGGCGATCTCAGCGCCCGTTTGCCCGCCTGGCTGTGGGGCGAGAGCGACGATAAGCAGTGGAAGGTGCTGGACGCCAACTCGGCGTCGGACGCCGATCTGTGGATCGCCTACAACCTGCTCGAAGCCGGCCGCCTGTGGAAAAGCCGGCGTTATCAAACCCTGGGGACGCTGCTGCTGCAACGCATCGGCCGCGAGGAAGTGGCCGACATTCCCGGCCTGGGCCTGATGCTGCTGCCGGGCAAAGTCGGGTTCGTGGCGGAAGATCGCTGGCGGCTGAATCCCAGCTACCTGCCGCCGCAGCTGTTGGCGCGTTTTGCGGCGCTGAACGGCCCATGGCGCGCGATGCGCGAGGTCAATCAACGGCTGTGGCTGGACACCGCGCCGCACGGTTTCTCACCGGATTGGGTGGTGTGGCGGGTCGGCGCCGGTTGGCAGCCGGACACCGTCAAGCCGAACGTCGGCAGCTACGACGCCATTCGGGTTTATCTGTGGGCCGGCATGCTGGCGGACGACGATGAGCACAAGGCGGCGCTGCTCGCACGCTTCCAGCCGATGGCGCAGCTCACCGCCAAACAGGGCGTGCCGCCGGAGAAAACCGATACCGCCAGCGGCAAAACCACCGGCGACGGCCCGGTCGGTTTCTCCGCTTCTGTGCTGCCGATGCTGGCGACGCAGGCTGAAGCGCTGGCGGTGCAGCGGCAGCGCATCAGCGAGCACCCGCCGGGTGACGACGCCTATTTCAGCGCTTCGCTGACGCTGTTCGGTCAGGGGTGGGATCAACAACGTTATCGCTTTAATCGTCAGGGTGAATTGCAACCCTCGTGGGACGGCCAATGCACAACTTCAAAATAAACTGGCTGAATTTGATTCCGCTGAGCCTGGCGATGCTGCCGCAGGCGCGCGCTGCGGAGGCCGTGGCCCCGGAACAGTGGCTGCTGGAACAGGTGCGCATTGGCGAGGCCGGCAACAAGGACGATCTGGTGCGCCAGTCGCTGTACCGGCTCGAGCTGATGGATCCGAACAACCCGGACGTGATCGCCGCGCGCATGCGTTTGGCGCTGCGGCAGGGCAACATGGCGCTGGCGCAGCAGCAGCTGGACAAGCTGAAAACCCTCGCGCCGCAGTCCAGCGCCTATCGCCAGGCGCAAATGAACATGCTGCTGACCCAGCCGGAAACCCGGCAAAAGCTGCAGCAGGCGCGCCTGATGGCGACCGCCGGCCGGTTGCCGGAAGCCAAGGCGCAGTACGATGCGCTGTTTCACGGCGAGCCGCCGACGCTCGATCTGGCGGTGGAATACTGGCGGCTGGTGGCGCGTTTGCCGGGGCAGGAGGCGAAGGCGTTAAAGCAGCTGCAGGCGCTGGATCAGCAATATTCAGGCAATGTGGCGCTGCGCATGTCGCTGGCGCGTATGCTGTTCAGTCAGAATCAGGACGCGCAGGCTTATGAACTGCTGCAGAAGATCGCTGCCGATCCGGCCGGGCGCGGCGATGCCGCCGATCTGTGGCTGGACAAGGTCAAAGCGATGCCGGTCAGCGCGCAGAGCGTGGCGGCGCTCAACCGCTTCCTCGGCGTGTTCGACACCGGCGATCAGGCGACCAGCGCCCGCGAAGAGCTGGCCAGACAGCAGAAGCTGCTGGCCGATCCGGCCTATCAGGCGCGGGTGCGCGGCCTGGCGCAGGTGGATAAAGGCGGCAGCCGGGCGGCTATTCCGGAATTGCAAAAGGCGCTGGCGGCGACGCCGAACGACGCCGAGGTGCTGGGGGCGCTCGGCCAGGCCTATTCGCGCGCCGGCAATCGCCCACAGGCGCTGAAGCTGTTTCGCCAGGCGCTGGCGGCCGACAAGAACGGCTACGACAGCGGCAAGTGGCAGAGCCTGATCAAGAGCACCGGCTACTGGCTGGCGATCGACGAGGGCGACAAGGCGCTGAAGGCCGGCAATCTCTCGCTGGCCCGGCAGAAATATCAGCAGGCGCGCCAGCTCGACGACGGCGACGGCGATGCGTTTATCGGCCTGGGCGATGTGGCGGTGGCGAGCAAGGATGACGCCGCGGCGGAAGGGTTTTATCAGCAGGCGTTGCGACGCGATCCCGGCAACGGCAGCGCGCTGCGCGGCCTGGTGAATCTCTATCAGCGCCAGTCGCCGGAAAAAGCGCTGGCCTACCTCAACGGCCTGCCGCGCAGCCAACAGGCCAAGCTGCGCAGCACCCTCGACGGACTGCGGCTCGATATGTTGAAGCAGCAGGCGGAGACGCTGGCGGCACAGCAGCAGTGGCAGCAGGCGGCGGAAATCTATCGCCGCGCTCAGCCGATGGATCCCGACGACGTCTGGCTGACCTATCGCTATGCGCAGGCGCTGCGTCAGGCCGGGCAGCCGCAGCAGGCAGACGCTCTGTTCCGGCAGCTGGCGCAGCGCCAACATGCCAATCCGCAGCTGACCTACGCCTATGCGCTCTATCTTTCCGGCAGCGATCGCGACAGGCAGGCGCTGGCACAACTCAATACGCTGCCTGCGGCACAGTGGAACGACAACATGCGCGAGCTGGCGCAGCGGCTGAAAATGCAGGCGGTAATCGAGCATGCCGAACGGCTGCGGGCGGCCGGTGACGAACCGGCGGCGGAAGCCTATCTGCGCCGGCAGCCGGCGGACACGCGCATCGATTTGCTGCTGGCCGACTGGGCACTGGCGCGCGGGGAGTATGCGGCGGCGCTGGACGACTATCAGCGGGTGAAACGGCGTGAGCCGAATAACCCGGATGCGCAGCTGGGCGAGATCGAAGCCTATGTGGCGCAGGGGGATCTGGACGCGGCGCGTCAACGGCTTAAAACCGAACCGCAGCCACAAGACGCTTCGCTCAACAGCCAGCGGCGAGTCGCCAACGCCTGGGGGGCGGTCGGCGATCCGCAGCAGGCCGAAGCTATCTTCGACCGACTGAAAACGGCGGCTGTTTCGGAGCCCGTCGGACAGACCAAGGCGCTGGTTTACCGTGACGCCGCCCGGCTGGAGCGGGCTCAGCAACAGCCTGAGCGGGCGCAGCAGGATTACCGCCAGGCGATGGTGGCCAGCGGCATCACGCCGACGCTGCCGCAGGATAATGACAGCTACACCTATTTGACGCGCAATAATCCGAGCGACGACTGGCTGAAACGCGGCATCCGCTCCGACGCCGCGGACCTGTATCGACAGCAAGACGTGAACGTCACCCTCGATCACGATTACTGGCGCTCGAGCGGCACCGGCGGCATCTCCGACTTCAACGCGCACGACACCATGCTGCAGGTGGACATGCCGCTGTATGACGGGCGTGCCTTCTTGCGCACCGACACCGTGCAGCTGGATGCCGGCCGCTTTTCGACCGACGGCAGCGGCAAATACTACGAGACCTTCGGCACCTGCCACACGCAAGGGTGCCGCGGCGATGAACACCAGAAAACCACCGGCACCAGCGTGGCGGCCGGCTGGAAAAACGATCGCTGGGCCGCCGACATCGGCACGACGCCGATGGGCTTTGAGGTGGTCGACTGGACCGGCGGCCTGGCCTACAGCGGCGACTGGAACCACATTGGTTGGACGCTGGCGGCTTCGCGACGGCCGATCTCCAGCTCGCTGCTGGCGTTCGGCGGCGCCAAAGACCCGAATACCGGCATCACCTGGGGCGGCGTGCGTGCCACCGGCGTCAGCCTGAGCGCCAGCTATGATCGCGGCGAGGCGAACGGCGTCTGGGCCGATCTCAGCGCGCACCAGATTACCGGCAAA
This sequence comes from Serratia sp. CY76391, assembly GCF_052166695.1. Taxonomy (NCBI): domain Bacteria; kingdom Pseudomonadati; phylum Pseudomonadota; class Gammaproteobacteria; order Enterobacterales; family Yersiniaceae; genus Serratia; species Serratia sp. CY76391. The sequence goes on along the minus strand of NZ_JBJNOJ010000009.1, from coordinate 119,922 downwards.
AACGTGGCGGACAACCAGCGGCAGCGGTTGATGGCCGGTTACTACTACAAGCTGATCAACGAAGACAATCGCCGCCTGAGCGTCGGGCTTAATACCATGCTGTGGCACTACCAGAAGGATTTGAGCGGCTATTCGCTGGGGCAGGGCGGCTATTACAGCCCGCAGCAATATCTGTCGCTGTCGCTGCCGGTCAACTACCGTCAGCGCACCGAGAACTGGTCGTGGGAGCTGGGCGGTTCGGTTTCGCTGTCCCATTCGAAAACCGACAGCCAGCGCCGCTATCCGCTGCAGGGGCTGATCCCGGATTCGTTGCCCGATAAGTTCGCCGTCGAGGACGGCAGCTCTTCGAGCGGCGTCGGTTATACCCTGCGGGCGATCGTCGAACGCCGTCTCAGTTCGCACTGGACGCTCGGCGCCGGCATCGATATTCAACAGGCGAAGGACTATACGCCGAGCCACGCGTTGATTTATCTGCGTTATTCCCTGGCCGGCTGGCAAGGGGATCTCGATTTGCCGCCGCAGCCGCTGACGCCTTACGCCGACTTCAAGTAGCCGGAAGGGGAAAGATTCGGAGTGTCGGACGCCGGGGAGTTTTGTTACCCTGTGTCCGGGTCGCGTTTGTTCGCTTTAGGAAAAGACTGAAACCCGCGATTTTCTTGGTTTTGCCTGCGGCATAGCCAGATAAAAACAGCCGATGATCGAGTATACTCAGCCCGGTTCGAGGGGGCGGGTGAGAGTCAGCCCCCTTTTTTGTTTCAGCCCGATTTCACGGAGAGCAGGTTTGCGGGTCAGGCGTTCGTTAACGATTAAGCAGATGGCGACAGTGTCCGGCGTGGCGCTGGTCACGATCTGCATTTTTATCGTGATCCAGTTATTCCACTTTGTGCAGCAGCGCAGGGATGACTACGCCCAGCAACTGGAGAATATCGCTCACTCCGTGCGCCAGCCGCTGGCTGAAGCGGTGCTGCGCATGGACGTGCCGGAAGCCAAAAGGGTGCTGAACACGCTGTTGCCGGTCGGCATTCTCAGCCGGGCGGATATCGTGTTGCCGAACGAGTTTCAGGCGCTGCACGCCAATTTCCCGCCGGAGCGGCCGGTGCCGACGCTGATCGCCCGGCTGTTTGAGCTGCCTATCCAAATTTCCGTGCCGCTCTATTCGCTGGAGCGGGTGCCCGCCAACCAGCAGCCGCTGGCCTATCTGGTGCTGCAGGCCGATTCGTTCCGCATGTACCAGTTTATCCTCAGCATTTTGTCGACCATGCTGTCGACCTACCTGCTGCTGGCGCTGATCCTGTCGGTGGCCATCACCTGGTGCATGAACCGGTTGATGGTGCATCCGCTGCGCGCGATGGCCAAAGAGCTGGAGAACATCTCGCAGGACGAAGCGCCCTATCACCAGCTGATGCTGCCGGCGCTGCACCAGGACGACGAGCTCGGCCTGCTGGTGCGCAATTACAACCGCAATCAACAGACGCTGGCCAAGGCGCATGCCGATATGAGCCGCCTGAGCACCCGCCACCCGGTGACCGAACTGCCGAATCCTGCATTGCTGAACGCGTTGCTGGAACAGCATATCGCCTCCAGTCTGCGCCCTGAGCGTTTTAACCTGCTGGTGATCGGCATCGAGACGCTGCATGAAGCGTCTGGCGTGATGAGCCCGGCGATGCGTGAAGCGCTGCTGCTGGCGCTGGCGAAGAAGCTGCGCGGCTGCATCGACGAAAACGGTGTGCTGGCACAGCTGAGCAATACCGAATTCGCCATTCTGGCCAAGGGCATTGAGCGGCCGTTCCACGCCATGCAGCTGGCGCGGCGTATCATGGCGGAGATCAATGCGCCGTTGACGCTGGAAGGTCTGGCGCTGCGGCCCAACGCCAGCATCGGCATCGCGCACTACCTCAATCAGGGGGAGAGCGCGGAACAGCTGCTGCGCAGCGCCACCTCGGCGATGATGTCCGCGCACCGCGAAGGAAAAAATCAGATCCTGTTCTTCGAACCCAGCCTGACGGAACGCACGCAGAAGCGGCTGACGCAGGAGAGCGAGATCCTGCACGGCATCGAGCAGCGGCATTTCACGCTGTTCCTGCAGCCGCAGATCGACATGCAGTCCAACGAGGTGATCGGCGCCGAAGCGCTGCTGCGTTGGCAGCAGTATGACGGCAGCTATACCCTGCCGGCCGACGTTATCCCGCTCGCGGAAGAGCTGGGCGTGATCGTGCCTCTCGGCAACTGGGTGCTGGAAGAGTCTTGCCGTATCCTGGCGGACTGGCAGCAACGCGGCATTGCGCTACCGCTGGCGGTTAACGTTTCCGGTATTCAAATGCAGGATGAAGCGTTCGTCCCGCATTTGAAAAACCTGCTGGCGCAGTATCGGATCGATCCGCGCAAGCTGCTGCTGGAGATCACCGAGACGGTACGCATCGACGATCTCGATCGCGCCCTGGCACTGCTGCGCGAGTTGCACGACCTGGGGCTGTCGATCGCGCTGGACGACTTCGGCATGGGCTACTCCAGCCTGGAGTACCTCAACCGCTTGAAATCCCTGCCGATCGATTTGATTAAGATCGACCGCAGTTTCATTCAGGGGCTGCCGGGCGACGATGCGATGGTGCGCATCGTCAGTTCGATCTCCGAAGTGCTGGCGTTGCCGGTGATGGCCGAAGGCGTGGAAAACGCCGAACAGCGCGACTGGCTGCTGCAGCACGGCATTCGCAGTGGGCAAGGATTCCTGTTCGCCCGGCCGCTGCCGCGCGAAGCGTTCGAAGCCGAGTTTTGCCGCGTGGCGCCGTGAGCGTCGCGATACCTTTCCGGTACTTTTCCTCGTCCGAAAATCGCCATTCTTTATCTACCTCTTTTGCGTTAGTGCAAACAAAGGCTTACGCAATTTTCAGCTTTGCACCCCGACTGACGCGTTTCAGCTCTTAAATTCACATCAACCCCACACGGTGGGTGCAACAAATTATTTCCATGTTGTTAAGTGGGTGTTATTTTCCGCGCAAGCAATGAACAGGCTGGATTTTTAGACTGCCGCCTGGTGCGTGTCTTCCCCCCATAGGATGTTCATATGAAAACAACAATTTTTAAGAGCCTCTATTTTCAGGTGCTGACGGCGATCACGCTGGGTATCCTGCTTGGCCACTTCTACCCTGATCTTGGCGCCCAAATGAAACCCCTGGGCGATGGCTTCGTCAAACTGATCAAGATGATCATCGCGCCGGTGATCTTCTGCACCGTGGTGACCGGCATCGCCGGCATGGAAAGCATGAAGGCGGTGGGGCGCACCGGCGCCATCGCGCTGCTGTATTTTGAAATCGTCAGCACCATTGCGCTGATTATCGGCCTGGTGATCGTCAACCTGGTGCAACCGGGCGCCGGCATGAACGTCGATCCCGGCACGCTGGATGCCAAAGCGGTGGCGATCTACGCCGAGCAGGCGCAGCAGCAGGGCATCATTCCGTTCCTGCTGGACATCATCCCCGGCAGCGTGATCGGCGCGTTCGCCAGCGGCAACATTCTTCAGGTGCTGCTGTTCGCGGTACTGTTCGGCTTCGCCCTGCATCGTCTGGGCGACAAAGGGCAGCTGATCTACAACGTGATCGACAGCTTCTCGCGGGTGATTTTCGGCATCATCAACATGATCATGCGCCTGGCGCCGCTGGGGGCCTTCGGCGCCATGGCGTTTACCATCGGTAAATACGGCGTCGGCACGCTGGTGCAACTCGGCCAGCTGATCGTGTGCTTCTATATCACCTGCATCCTGTTCGTGGTGGTGGTGTTGGGCAGCATCGCCCGCGCCAACGGCTTCAGCATCTTCAAATTCGTCAACTACATCAAAGAAGAGCTGCTGATCGTGCTGGGAACCTCGTCGTCCGAATCCGCGCTGCCGCGCATGCTGGATAAAATGGAGAAGTTGGGCTGCAAGAAATCGGTGGTGGGTCTGGTGATCCCGACCGGATACTCCTTCAACCTGGATGGCACCTCTATCTACCTGACCATGGCTGCGGTGTTTATCGCTCAGGCGACCAACACTCACATGGATATCATGCATCAGATTACCCTGCTGGTGGTGTTGCTGCTCTCCTCCAAAGGGGCGGCGGGCGTGACCGGCAGCGGCTTTATCGTGTTGGCCGCCACCATCTCCGCCGTAGGCCACCTGCCGCTGGCCGGCCTGGCGCTGATCCTCGGCATCGACCGCTTTATGTCGGAAGCCCGCGCGCTGACCAACCTGGTGGGCAATGGCGTGGCGACCGTGGTCGTGGCCAAATGGTGTAATCAACTGGATGAGAAACAGCTGAAAGACACCCTGAACAACAAAAACACCGGCGCGGACAAAACGCTGCCTTCCGCCTGATTTCGGCGGTAAATCACCGGCCGCAGCCGCGGCCGGTGAGCTTCTTCCCCTGCCTCGTAACGATTTTTTGCATTAAAAACCCCGCAATCTATTATTTTTCACTCTAATGAGTGACATCCGCAAAGGCGCGCGGTCTAACACGATGGTACACTTTCTGCTTTCCGCCCCACTGTGAAACTCAGGGCGTATTTTTATGATTCCATTGAATGGAATACACGCATTTGCATAAGAAATTGGATAGTCATTAAGTAGGGGTTCACATGCAGGGCACCAGAATTCATCTTATAGTTGGTGGGCTGCTTCTGGCGGCAGCCAGTAGCAGCGTGCAGGCTGAAGCACTACAACCCGATCCTGCCTGGCAGCAGGGGGCGCTGGCCAACGGGTTTTCATGGCAGATTCTCGATACGCCGCAGCGGCCAAGCGACCGCGTGGAACTGCGGCTGATCGTCAATACCGGCTCTCTGGTGGAGTCTTCGCAGCAGACCGGTTTCGCCCATCTGCTGCCCCGGCTGGCGTTGGCGCGCAGCGAAAGCTTTACCGCGCCGCAGCTGCGCGCCCTGTGGCAACAGAGCGTGGATAACGAGCGGCCGCTGCCGCCGGCGATCATCTCGTATGATTTCACCATGTATAACCTCAGCCTGCCGAACAACCGGCCCGACCTGCTGAAAGAAGCGCTGGCCTGGCTGGCGGACACCACCGGCAAACTGGCGATCGACGAGCATACGGTGCACGCGGTGATGAATTCCAGCATCAATCCGGTCGGCACTTTCCCGCCCAATACCCAAGACGCCTGGTGGCGTTACCGCCTGAAAGGCTCGACGCTGCTGGCGCACGATCCGGCGCAGCCGGCGAAACGGCCGGTCAATCTCGAGCAGCTGAAGAAATTCTATCAGCAATGGTATACCCCGGACGCCATGACGCTGTTCGTGGTCGGCAAGGTCGACAGCCGCAGCCTGGGCGAGCAGATCAACAAGGCGTTCTCGCCGCTGCAGGGCAAACGCGAAACCCCGGCCCCGATGCCGACCCTGACGCCGCTGCCGCAGCAGCCGGTGAGCCTGATCAGCGAGCAGGTGAAACAGGATACGCTGTCGATCATGTGGGATTCGCCGTGGCACCCGATTCGCGATTCGCAGAGCCTGCTCCGTTACTGGCGTGGCGATCTCGCCCGCGAGGCGCTGTTCTGGCATCTTCAGCAGACGCTGGAAAAAAGCGACCAGAAGAGCCTGCATCTGGGCTTTGACTGCCGCGTGCAGTACCAGCGGGGGCAGTGCGCCATCCATCTGGATACGCCGAACAACAATCTGAACGGCAGCCTGGGCTTTATCGCCCGCGAGCTGGCCAACGTGCGTGACAACGGCCTGTCGAAAGAGGAATTCGATGCGCTGCTGGCGCAGAAAAACGATCAGCTGAGCAAGCTGTTCGCCACCTACGCCCGCACCGACACCGACGTGCTGATGAGCCAGCGCCTGCGTTCGCAGCAGAGCGGGGTGGTGGATATCGCGCCGGAGCTGTATCAGAAACTGCGCCAGGAATTCCTGTCCAGCCTGACGCTGGAGACGCTGAATCAGGCGCTGAAGCTGCAGCTGTCTCAGGAGGCGACCCTGGTGCTGATGCAGCCGAAGGGCGAGCCGGAAATGAGCATGAAGCAGCTGCAGGAAACCTATGACGGCATTATGATGCCGGCGCCGGCGGTGGTGACGGAAGAAGCCAAACCGGCCGACACCGCGGTGGCTGCGCCGGCGACGGACGCCGGCGCGCAGTAATTCGCAGCAGGGGGCGCAGGCCCCCTAGTTGCGGTACAGCACCTTGATGATGTGGTAACCGAACTGGGTTTTGACCGGGCCGTAAGGTTTGAGCAGCGGGATGCTGAACACCGCTTTATCGAACGCCGGCACCATCGCGCCCTTGTTGAATTCGCCCAGCGAGCCGCCGTTGCGTTTTGACGGGCAGCTCGAATATTTGCGTGCCAGCGTGTCGAAGCTGACGCCGCGTTTCAGCTTGGCCAGCAGCTCGTTGGCCAGCTTTTCATTGTCTACCAGAATGTGCAGGGCGCACGCCGTTTTTGCCATGGTATTGCCTTTGTCGATGCGAAAATTGCGCTGATTATACCCGCTAAATCTCATCGGCGCTTTCTGCTACAATTCCCTTCCACGTTTTACAGTCGAGCAAGCCAGCACCATGCGATTAAACCCCAGCCAACAACAAGCCGTCGAATTCGTTACCGGGCCCTGCCTGGTGTTGGCCGGCGCCGGTTCCGGCAAGACGCGCGTTATCACCAACAAGATAGCTCACCTGATCCACCACTGCGGCTATCAGGCGCGGCATATCGCCGCCGTGACCTTTACCAACAAGGCCGCACGCGAGATGAAAGAGCGCGTGTCGCAAACCCTGGGGCGCAAAGAGGCGCGCGGGCTGATGATTTCCACCTTCCATACCCTGGGGCTGGAGATCATCAAGCGGGAATACGTGGCGTTGGGGATGAAGTCCAACTTCTCGCTGTTCGACGATCAGGATCAGCTGGCGCTACTGAAAGAGCTGACCGAAAAGTGGCTGGAAAGCGACAAAACGCTGGTGGCGCAGCTGATTTCGACCATCTCCAACTGGAAAAACGACCTGATCGATCCCCAGCGGGCGGCAGAGTTGGCGCGCTCGGAGCGCGATAAACTGTTCGCCCATTGCTACGGTCTTTACCACGCCCATATGCGGGCGTGCAATGTGCTGGACTTCGATGACTTGATCCTGCTGCCGACGCTGCTGCTGCAACGCAACGAAGAGGTGCGAGAACGCTGGCAGCAGCGCATCCGCTATCTGCTGGTGGATGAGTACCAGGATACCAACACCAGCCAATACGAGCTGGTGAAGCTGTTGGTGGGCAACCGCGCGCGCTTTACCGTGGTGGGTGACGACGACCAGTCGATTTACTCCTGGCGCGGCGCGCGGCCGCAGAATCTGGTGCTGCTGAAGGAAGATTTCCCGGCGCTGCAGGTGATCAAGCTGGAGCAAAACTACCGTTCCAGCGAGCGCATTTTGAAGGCGGCCAATATCCTGATCGCCAATAACCCGCACGTGTTTGAAAAACGGCTGTTTTCCGAATTGGGGTATGGCGAAGAGCTGAAGGTGGTGACCGCCAACAATGAGGATCACGAAGCCGAGCGGGTGGTGGGGGAGCTTATCGCCCACCACTTCGTGAAAAAGACCAATTACGGCGACTATGCGATCCTGTACCGCGGCAACCACCAGTCGCGGGTGTTTGAAAAGATGCTGATGCAGAACCGTATCCCGTACAAGATTTCCGGCGGCACCTCGTTCTTCTCCCGCCCCGAGATCAAGGATCTGCTGGCTTACCTGCGCGTGCTGACCAACCCGGAAGACGACAGCGCCTTTCTGCGCATCGTCAATACCCCCAAGCGCGAGATCGGCCCGGCAACGCTGCAGAAGCTTGGCGAGTGGGCCAACCAGCGCAACAAAAGTTTGTTCCATGCCAGCTTCGATCTGGGGCTGAGCCAGCACCTGACCGGGCGCGGGCTGGAATCGCTGCAGCGCTTCACCCATTGGCTGGGCGGCATCGCCCAGCAGGCGGAACGTGAGCCGGTGGCGGCGGTGCGCGATCTGATCCGCGGCGTGGATTATGAGAGCTGGCTGTTTGAAACCTCGACCAGCCCGAAGGCCGCCGAAATGCGGATGAAAAACGTCAACACGCTGTTCGGTTGGATGACGGAAATGCTGGAAGGCAACGATCTGGACGAGCCGATGACGCTGACCCAGGTCGTAACGCGTTTCACCCTGCGTGACATGATGGAGCGCGGCGAAAGCGAAGAGGAGCTGGATCAGGTGCAGCTGATGACGCTGCACGCCTCAAAGGGACTGGAGTTCCCCTACGTGTTCCTGGTGGGCATGGAGGAGGGGCTGCTGCCGCACCAGAGCAGCATCGACGAAGACAATGTCGATGAAGAGCGGCGTCTGGCCTATGTAGGGATCACCCGCGCGCAAAAAGAGCTGATCTTCACCCTGTGCCGCGAGCGCCGTCAGTACGGCGAGCTGGTGCGGCCGGAGCCGAGCCGGTTCCTGCTGGAGCTGCCGCAGGACGATTTGGCGTGGGAAACCGAGCGCAAAGTGGTGAGCCCGCAGGAGCGGATGCAGAAGGGGCAGAGCCATCTGGCCAATATCCGCGCCCAGCTGGCCAAGGCCAAAGGCGGGAATTAAAAAGAAAGGGCGCGGTTCGCGCCCTGGTCATGTCAACGTTGTTCTTCCAACCGCAGCGTCCAGTGGACGTAGCTCTGCCAGTGGCTTTCCTGCTCCAGCGCCTCGGCGCGCAGCGGATGCTGTTCCAGCCAGCCCGGCGGCAAGATCACCGTCAGTTCATCGTCCTGATTGGCGCGTAACCGCACCGCCGGCAGCGTGTCGTCGCGGCGGCGGCTGGCGAAGATGATCGCCAGGCGCAAAATGCGGCACAGGCGCTGCGCAGTGCGCGGCGGCAGGGCGTTTTGCTGGTTCAACAGCGACAGGTCGAGGGTGTTGCTCTGATTTTGCAGCAGGGTGGCCAGCAGTTTTTTCTGCGCCGGGGTAAAGCCGGGTAAGTCCAGGTGGCGGATCAGGTAGGCGGCGTGTTGCGGCGCCTGCTTGAAATCGACGCTGAGGCCGAGTTCGTGAATCAGACTGGCGCTGTGCAACAGCTCGCGACATCGCGCATCCAGCTGCCACTCGTTGGCGACCTGCTGGGAGAAGTTGGCGGCGAGCTGGCTGACGCGTTCGGCCTGCTCGGTGTCGATCAGGTAGCGGCGCTGCAGGTTGCGGATGGTGCGGATGCGAATATCCTGCTCCACCGGCAGATGCAGCATGCCGTAAACCAGACCTTCACGCAGCGCCCCGCCGGCCAGCATCATGCTCTCGATGCCCAGCTCCTGGAAGATGGCCAACAGGATGGACAGGCCGCTCGGGAACACCAGCGCGCGCTCCAGCGTCAACCCTTCGATCTCCAGCTCTTCCAGCTTGCCGCACTGAATGGCGCGCTGTTTCAGCTGGCGCAGTTTGGGCAGGGTGATGCGCTCATCCATGCCCTGCGCCACCATGATCTCCTGCAGCGCTTGCACGGTGCCGGAAGCGCCGACGCAGATCTGCCAACCTTGCTGGCGCAATTGCGGTGCGATCGGCCGCACCATTTCGCGCGCGGCCTGTTCGGCACGCTCGAAGTTTTCTTGCCCAAGGTTGCGATCGCTGAAGTAGCGTTCCAGCCAGGTGACGCAGCCCATCGACAGGCTGTACAGCTGCGTTGCCTGTGCGCCGGTGCCGGTGACCAGTTCGGTGCTGCCGCCGCCGATGTCGACGACCAGCCGACGATCCGGCCCGCCGGTGGTGTGCGCGACGCCGTGATAGATCAGCCGTGCCTCTTCTTCGCCGCTGATCACCTGTACCGGGCAGCCGAGGATTTGCTCGGCGGCCTGCAGGAACTCATCGGCGTTGGACGCCAGACGCAGCGTGGCGGTGGCGACGACGCGGATCTGCTCGCGTGGAATGTCCTGCAGGCGTTCGGAGAACAGCCGCAGGCACTGCCAGCCGCGTTGCATGGCCTCATGCGACAGGTGATTGTTCTGATCCAGCCCGGCCGCCAGGCGCACTTTGCGCTTGATCCGCGCCAGAGTCTGAATGCTGCCGGCCACCTCGCGCACTACCAACATGTGGAAGCTGTTGGAGCCGAGATCGATGGCAGCATAAAGCGTGCTGGAACTGAGCATGGCGATCAGCTCGAACGTTTACGGTTGTTGCGCGGCGCGCCGCCGCGACGAGGCGCGGAGTTGCGACGTGGGCCGTTGCCGCCGCGCGGGCGCGACAGGCGCTTCGGCGCCGGCAAATCGGTCAGCAGCGCATCGCTGTTGTACTTGCTCACCGGAATGCTGTGGTCGATATAGGTCTCGATCGCCGGCAGGTTGAGCGCATACTCTTCACACGCCAGGCTGATGGAGTGGCCGCTGGCGCCTGCGCGGCCGGTACGGCCGATGCGGTGCACGTAGTCTTCGCAGTCGTCAGGCAGATCGTAGTTGAAGACGTGCGTGACGGAAGGGATGTGCAGACCGCGCGCGGCGACGTCGGTGGCGACCAGAATATCGAGATTGCCTTTGGTGAAGTCGTCGAGGATGCGCAGGCGTTTTTTCTGCGCCACGTCACCGGTCAGCAGGCCCACGCGGTGACCGTCGGCGGCCAGATGGCCCCAGATGTCTTCGCAGCGGTGCTTGGTGTTGGCAAAGATGATGGCGCGATCCGGCCACTCTTCTTCGATCAGCGTCTGCAGCAGACGCATTTTTTCTTCGTTGGACGGGTAGAACAGCTCTTCTTTAATGCGGTGGCCGGTTTTCTGTTCCGGTTCCACTTCAACATATTCGGCGTTGTTCATCTGCTCGAAGGCCAGTTCGCGTACGCGATAGGACAGGGTAGCGGAGAACAGCATGTTCAGGCGTTGATCGGCCGCGGGCATGCGGCGGAACAGCCAACGGATGTCTTTGATAAAGCCAAGATCGTACATGCGATCGGCTTCATCCAGCACGACGACCTGCATCGCGCCGAGATCGACATAGTTCTGTTTGGTGTAATCGATTAAACGGCCGGTGGTGCCAATCAGAATGTCCACGCCGCTTTCCAGCACTTTCAGCTGTTTGTCGTAGCCGTCGCCGCCGTAGGCCAGGCCCAGTTTCAGGCCGGTGCTCTGGGAGAGCGCTTCCGCATCGGAGTGGATTTGCACCGCCAGTTCACGCGTAGGCGCCATGATCAAGGCGCGCGGCTGATTGGTCTGGCGATCCTGTTTCGCCGGGTGAGTCAGCAAATAGTGAAAAGTAGACGCCAAAAACGCCAGCGTCTTTCCGGTACCGGTTTGCGCCTGACCTGCAACGTCACGCCCGGAGAGCGTGAGCGGCAATGCTAACGCCTGGATGGGCGTGCAATTGTGAAACCCTTTTTTCTCAAGGGCTTCAAGGACTAACGGGTGCAGGGCGAAGTCGGAAAACTTCTGTTCGGTCAAGTGTGTTTTGCTCATAGTGTGGTAGAATATCAGCTAACTATTGCTTTACGAAAGCACATCCGTTGAAATAAACGCGGTGCAATAAAATCACCTTGAGTTGGTTAATGCTACACCAACAAGGTAGACATAATCCTGTGGAGTAGAACATGAGCGATAAAATTATTCACCTGACTGACAGCAGCTTCGAAGCTGACGTGCTGAAAGCGGAAGGGCCGATCCTGGTCGATTTCTGGGCTGAATGGTGTGGGCCGTGCAAGATGATTGCTCCGATTCTGGATGAGATTGCCGAAGAGTTCGAAGGCAAACTGACCATCACCAAGCTGAATATCGATCAGAACCCGGCTACCGCGCCTAAGTACGGTATCCGTGGCATCCCTACGCTGTTGCTGTTCAAGAACGGTGAAGTGGCCGCGACCAAGGTTGGCGCGTTGTCCAAAGGTCAGCTCAAAGATTTCCTGAACGCGAATCTGTAATCGGGCGGGAAGCCCAGTATCAGGCGCCTGGCGGTGATGTTCAATTCACCGCTAGACGCCTGCCAAGAAGCGTGTTAAGTTTAACCACACTGCATATAGAACTTGCCCGAAGTTTTAAATCTAAAGAGTTTGAATCTAAAGCTATACTCTGTGTCGAATCACTGGCGTTGAAAGTAAACTGAACTCAGCCCGTGTTTTGGCAATCAAACGGTTTTGCAAAAATCATTTTTAAGGTACCTTCGATCTTCAACCGTCAATGCGTGCGCCCGATGTAAGCCATTTCTTACCGCGACGGCTCTGCGCCCGGTGATCGAACGTCCAGTAAACAGGCACGCATTTCGCTGCCATACCATTCACGATACAAGTTCGAGACATACCCCGAGTTTAAGAACCCACCACTATGAATCTTACCGAATTAAAGAATACGCCGGTTTCTGAGCTGATTACTCTCGGCGAAAATATGGGGCTGGAAAACCTTGCCCGCATGCGCAAGCAGGACATTATCTTCTCCATTCTGAAGCAACATGCGAAAAGCGGAGAAGATATCTTCGGCGACGGCGTGCTCGAGATATTGCAGGATGGATTCGGTTTCCTCCGCTCTGGAGACAGTTCCTACCTCGCCGGTCCCGACGACATCTACGTATCCCCTAGCCAAATCCGCCGCTTCAACCTCCGCACTGGTGACACCATTTCCGGTAAGATTCGTCCGCCAAAAGAAGGCGAGCGCTATTTTGCCCTGTTGAAAGTCAACGAAGTCAACTACGACAAGCCGGAAAACGCCCGCAGCAAGATCCTGTTCGAGAACTTGACGCCGCTGCACGCCAATTCCCGTCTGCGGATGGAGCGCGGCAACGGCTCGACCGAAGACCTGACGGCGCGCGTACTCGATCTGGCGGCGCCAATTGGCCGTGGCCAGCGTGGCCTGATCGTGGCACCGCCGAAAGCCGGTAAAACCATGCTGCTGCAGAATATCGCGCAGAGCATTGCCTACAACCACCCAGACTGCGTGCTGATGGTGCTGCTGATCGACGAACGTCCGGAAGAAGTGACCGAGATGCAGCGCCTGGTGAAAGGCGAAGTGATCGCCTCGACCTTCGACGAGCCGGCTTCGCGTCACGTGCAAGTGGCCGAAATGGTGATCGAGAAGGCCAAGCGCCTGGTTGAGCACAAGAAAGACGTGATCATTCTGCTCGACTCCATCACCCGTCTGGCGCGTGCCTACAACACCGTGGTACCGGCCTCGGGCAAGGTGCTGACCGGTGGTGTGGACGCCAACGCCCTGCATCGTCCGAAGCGTTTCTTCGGTGCGGCACGTAACGTGGAAGAGGGCGGCAGCCTGACCATCATCGCGACTGCGCTGGTTGATACCGGTTCGAAGATGGACGAAGTGATCTACGAAGAATTTAAAGGTACCGGCAACATGGAATTGCATCTGGCGCGTAAAATCGCCGAGAAACGCGTATTCCCGGCTATCGATTACAACCGCTCCGGTACCCGTAAAGAAGAGCTGCTCACCACTTCCGAAGAGCTGCAAAAAATGTGGATCCTGCGCAAAATCATTCACCCGATGGGTGAGATTGACGCGATGGAGTTCCTCATTAATAAGTTGGCGATGACTAAAACCAACGATGAATTCTTCGATATGATGAAACGCTCATAATTCGTTAAAAAATTCGCTGAACGCCACGCCTAGTCGTGGCGTTTTTCGCTTTTGGCGGATACGATAAGTAGCAGTAATGGAAAAGTAAGTTGTTTCCTCGACTTATTGAGAATTCATCTTGTTTGTCGGTCGGCCCGGTGCCGGTCGGCTTTGCTGCTGTCGTTTTGTCAGCCGATGCGAAGAAAATAGGCATGAATCACCGTTGTCATAGGAAATGACCGAAAGGTGGCGGGGGTCGATGGCACAAGCTATTGCCCGTGGTAAGCTGCCTTATCTTCTACAGAGATCTGTTAACTGTGAACTTACTCACTATGAGTACTGAAATTCTATTTGTTTTCCTGTTTTCTTTGGCTTTTCTCTTTGTTGCCCGCAAGGCGGCAAAACGTATTGGTCTGGTAGATAAACCCAATTATCGCAAACGCCATCAGGGGTTGATTCCGCTGGTCGGCGGTATTTCCGTTTATGCCGGGTTGTGCTTCGCGTTTTGGATTTCCGAACAACCTATCGCGCACGCCAAGCTTTATCTCACCTGCGCCGGCATTCTGGTGTTTGTGGGCGCGCTCGACGATCGTTTCGACATCAGCGTTAAAATCCGCGCCTTGGTGCAGGCATTAGTCGGCATCGCCATGATGGTGTTCGCCGGTCTGTATCTGCGCAGCTTCGGTCATGTGCTGGGTGACTGGGAGATGCTGCTGGGGCCGTTCGGCTATCTGGTGACGCTGTTCGCGGTATGGGCGGCGATCAACGCCTTCAACATGGTCGACGGTATTGATGGCCTGCTGGGTGGGCTGTCGTGCGTCTCCTTCGGGGCGCTGGGCCTGCTGCTGTACCTGAGCGGCCATCATGAGCTGGCGTTCTGGTGCTTTGCGATGATCGCCACCATCGTTCCCTATATTTTGCTCAACCTCGGCATCCTCGGCCGACGTTATAAGGTGTTTATGGGGGACGCCGGCAGCACCCTGATCGGCTTTACCGCCATTTGGCTGCTGCTGCAAAGCTCGCAGGGTAAGGCACACTCGATCAACCCGGTGACCGCGCTGTGGATCATCGCTATTCCGCTGATGGACATGATAGCAATCATGTACCGTCGTTTACGCAAGGGGATGAGCCCCTTCTCTCCCGATCGTCAACATATTCACCACCTGATCATGCGCGCCGGCTTTACGCCGCGGCAGGCTTTCGTGTTGATCACCCTGGCGGCCGCATTGCTGGCGGCGGTGGGCGTGATCGGCGAACGCCTGACTTTTATCCCTGAGTGGGTTATGTTGGCATTATTCTTGCTTGCTTTCTTCCTGTACGGTTACTGCATCAAGCGCGCCTGGCGGGTTGCGCGGTACATTAAGCGTATCAAGCGCCGGCTGCGGCGTTCGAGCGATAACAAGCAAGTATCTTAACCAGAGGCTTTTTGGCTGTGATGAATCCAGAAACAACGTCTGACAAGCATACCCCGGCGGTGGATAACGAACTCGATATTCGCGGCCTGTGCTGCACCCTGTGGCGCGGCAAACCGTGGATTATCGGCATTGCGGTGCTGTTCGCGGCGGTCGCGCTGATCGTTTCTTACCTGGTTAAGCAAGAGTGGAGCGCGACCGCAATCACCGACAAACCCACGGTGAATGCGCTGGGCGGTTACTATTCCCAGCAGCAGTTCCTGCGCAATCTGGACGTGCGCACGTTGCCGGCGACGGCCGGCGATCAGCCGAGCATCGCGGATGAAGCGTACAATGAGTTCATCATGCAGCTGGCGGCTTACGACACGCGTCGCGATTTTTGGCTGCAGAGCGATTACTACAAACAGCGTCAGGAAGGGGATGCCCGTGCCGATGCGGCATTGCTCGACGAGCTGATCAATAACATTCTGTTCACGCCGCGCGACGACAAGAAAGTCCCGAACGACGGCGTGAAGCTGACGGCGGAAACCGCAGCGGACGCCAATCGCCTGCTGCGTCAATACGTGGCCTTCGCCAGCCACCGCGCTGCTCTGCACCTGAACGAAGAGATTCAGGGGGCGTGGGCCGCCCGTACCACCTCAATGAAGGCGCAGGTCAAGCGTCAGGAAGCGGTGGCGGAGTCGGTTTACAAGCGCGAGCTGAACACCACGCAGCAGGCGCTGAAAATCGCCGAAAGCCAGGGGATCAGCCGCACGCAAACCGACACCCCGGCAGAACAGTTGCCGGATTCGGATCTGTTCCTGCTGGGCCGGCCAATGCTGCAGGCGCGTCTGGAAGGCCTGCAGGCCTCCGGCCCGACCTACGACCTGGATTACGATCAGAATCGTGCAATGTTGGCGACGCTGAACGTTGGTCCGACGTTGGATGAGAAGTTCCAGACCTATCGTTATTTGCGTACGCCGGAAGAGCCGGTAAAACGCGACAGCCCGCGCCGGGTATTCTGGCTGATTCTATGGGGCGCGATGGGCGCTTTGGTTGGCGCGGGTGTTGCCTTGGCGCGTCGGCCGCGTAGTTAAAAAATAATATAATAATCTGATGCAGGGCGCGTGAGCGCCCCATTCGCAGGCGGGGCCTGCGATTAACCGACCAAAAGAGATTCGCTGTGAAAGTGTTGACTGTTTTCGGCACCAGACCTGAAGCCATTAAAATGGCGCCGCTGGTACATGCACTGGCCCAGGATGAGGCCTTTGAAGCAAGAGTCTGCGTAACGGCACAGCATCGTGAGATGTTGGATCAGGTATTGCGGTTGTTCGAGATCACGCCGGATTACGACCTGAACATCATGAAACCCGGTCAGGGGCTAACGGAAATCACCTGCCGCATCCTGGAAGGGCTGAAAGGGGTGCTGGAAGACTTCAAACCGGACGTGGTGCTGGTGCACGGCGATACCACCACCACGCTGGCGACCAGTCTGGCAGCGTTCTATCAACGCATCCCCGTCGGGCATGTCGAGGCCGGGCTGCGTACCGGCAATCTGTATTCTCCCTGGCCGGAAGAGGCCAACCGCAAACTGACCGGCCATCTGGCGATGTACCACTTCGCGCCGACCGAGAACTCGCGCCAAAACCTGCTGCGCGAGCTGCTGCCGGACAACCGTATTTTTGTGACCGGCAATACGGTGATCGACGCGCTGTTCTGGGTGCGCGATCGCGTGATGAGCGATGCTGCGCTGCGCGCCAGCCTGGCGCAGCGTTACCCGTTCCTCGACGCCGACAAAAAACTGATTCTGGTCACCGGCCATCGCCGGGAAAGTTTTGGCGGCGGTTTTGAGCGGATTTGCAGTGCGCTGGCGGAGATCGCCCGCAGCCACCCGG
Organism: Serratia sp. CY76391; assembly: GCF_052166695.1. Classification (NCBI taxonomy): domain Bacteria; kingdom Pseudomonadati; phylum Pseudomonadota; class Gammaproteobacteria; order Enterobacterales; family Yersiniaceae; genus Serratia; species Serratia sp. CY76391. The sequence continues at coordinate 103,167 of NZ_JBJNOJ010000009.1, read as the reverse complement.
AAGTGCAGGTAGTGTACCCGGTACATCTCAATCCGAATGTCAGCGAGCCGGTGAATCGCATTTTGAAAGGCATCGACAACGTCATGCTGATCGAGCCGCAGGATTATTTGCCGTTTGTCTATTTGATGACCCACGCTTACATGATCCTGACCGACTCCGGCGGCATTCAGGAAGAGGCGCCCTCGTTAGGCAAGCCGGTGCTGGTGATGCGCGACACCACCGAGCGCCCGGAGGCGGTAGATGCGGGCACGGTGCGCCTGGTCGGCACCGATGTGGCCAAAATTGTTGAAGCGGTGACCCGGCTGTTGACGGACGAAAGCGAATATCACGCGATGAGCCGGGCGCACAACCCATACGGCGACGGGCATGCCTGTCAGCGTATCCTCGAAGCTTTAAAGAATCATCAGGTGACACTATGAGTTTTGACACTATTTCGGTTATCGGCCTGGGTTATATCGGCTTGCCAACGGCGGCGGCGTTTGCTTCCCGCAAGAAAAAAGTGGTGGGTGTAGATGTTAACCAACATGCGGTAGATACCATTAACCGCGGCGCGATCCATATCATCGAGCCGGATCTGGACAAAGTGGTCAAGGACGCCGTCGACGGCGGTTTCCTGCGGGCGGTGACCAAACCGCTGGCGGCCGATGCGTTCCTGATCGCGGTGCCTACGCCGTTCAAGGGCGATCACGAGCCGGATCTGGCCTATGTCGAAGCCGCGGCGAAATCGCTGGCGCCGGTGCTGAAAAAAGGCGATCTGGTGATCCTGGAGTCCACCTCGCCGGTGGGCGCCACTGAACAAATGGCGGACTGGTTGGCGCAGGCGCGCAGCGATCTCAGCTTCCCGCAGCAAGCGGGCGAAGCGGCGGACGTGAATATCGCCTACTGCCCGGAGCGCGTGTTGCCGGGGCAGGTGATGGTAGAGCTGATTCAAAACGACCGCGTGATCGGCGGCATGACGCCGAAGTGCTCGGAACGAGCCAGCGCGCTGTACAAGATTTTCCTCGAGGGGGAATGCGTAGTCACCAACTCACGCACTGCCGAGATGTGCAAGCTGACGGAAAACAGCTTCCGCGACGTGAATATCGCCTTTGCCAACGAATTGTCGTTGATTTGCGCCGAACAGGGGATCAACGTCTGGGAACTGATCCGCCTGGCGAACCGCCATCCGCGGGTGAATATTCTGCAGCCGGGGCCGGGCGTAGGCGGCCACTGCATTGCCGTCGATCCGTGGTTTATCGTGGCGCAAAACCCGCAGCAGGCGCGTCTGATCCACACCGCACGTCTGGTGAACGACGGCAAACCGTTGTGGGTGGTCGACCGGGTGAAAGCGGCGGTGGCCGATTGCCTGGCCGCCACCGACAAGCGCGCGTCCGAGGTGAAAATTGCCTGCTTCGGGCTGGCCTTCAAGCCGAATATCGACGATTTGCGTGAAAGCCCGGCGGTGGAAGTGGCGCACCTGATCGCCGAATGGCACGTCGGCGAAACGCTGGCGGTGGAACCGAATGTCGAACAGTTGCCGAAGTCGCTGGCGGGCCATGTGACGTTGACGCCAATCGCTGAGGCGTTGCAGCAGGCCGATGTGATCGTGATGTTGGTCGATCACCAACAGTTCAAGGCCATCCGGCCGGAAGATGTAAAACAAACATGGGTTGTTGATACCAAAGGAGTATGGCGTTGAAACGTATTTTAGTTACCGGTGGTGCCGGTTTCATTGGCTCCGCAGTTGTGCGGCACATCATCGAGGCCACCGGCGACAGCGTGGTGGTGGTGGATAAGCTGACCTATGCCGGTAACCTCGAGTCGCTGGCGGTGGTGGCCGACAGCGAGCGCTATGCTTTCGAGCAGGTCGACATCTGCGATCGTGCCGAGCTGGATCGGGTATTTGCCCGCTATCAGCCGGACGTGGTGATGCACCTGGCGGCGGAAAGCCACGTCGATCGTTCTATCGACGGCCCGGCGGCCTTTATCGAGACCAACGTGGTTGGCACTTACACGATGCTGGAAGCGGCGCGCCATTACTGGCAGCCGTTGGCGGCGGAGAAGAAGCAGGCTTTCCGCTTCCATCATATCTCCACCGACGAAGTGTACGGCGATCTGCACGGCACCGACGATCTGTTCACCGAAACCACGCCATATGCGCCGAGCAGTCCTTATTCCGCCTCCAAGGCGTCGAGCGATCATCTGGTACGTGCCTGGTTGCGCACCTACGGTTTGCCGACCCTCGTGACCAACTGCTCGAACAACTACGGCCCTTATCACTTCCCGGAGAAGTTGATTCCGTTGGTGATCCTGAATGCGGTAGCCGGCAAACCGCTGCCGGTATACGGTAACGGCGCGCAGGTGCGTGACTGGTTGTATGTTGAAGATCACGCGCGCGCGCTTTATCAGGTCGTGACCGAAGGCGTGGTGGGCGAAACTTACAATATCGGCGGCCATAACGAGCGCAAGAATATCGAAGTGGTGCAGACCATCTGCGATCTGCTGGAAGAACTGGCGCCAAACAAACCGCAGGGCGTGGCGCACTACCGCGATCTGATCACTTACGTGAAGGATCGCCCCGGCCACGATATGCGTTACGCCATCGACGCCGGCAAGATCGATCGCGAGTTGGGCTGGCGGCCGCAGGAAACGTTCGAAAGCGGCATTCGCAAGACGGTAGCCTGGTATTTGGCTAACGAAACCTGGTGGCGCCGGGTGCAAGACGGTTCTTATGCCGGTGAGCGTTTGGGGTTGTCAGATTAATTTAACGCCGCGTCGCTTTGTGGCGGTGCGGCGGGTTTTGGAGTAAGTATGAAAGGTATTATTCTGGCCGGCGGTTCCGGTACGCGTCTGCATCCGATCACGCGCGGCGTGTCAAAACAACTGCTGCCGATTTATGACAAGCCGATGATCTATTACCCGATGTCGGTACTGATGCTGGCGGGGATCCGCGACATTTTGATCATCTCGACCCCGGAAGATCTGCCGTCCTTCGAGCGTTTGTTGGGTAACGGCGAACAGTTCGGCGTCAATCTCAGCTACGCTGCGCAGCCTAAGCCGGAAGGGTTGGCGCAGGCGTTCCTGATCGGCGAGGAGTTTATCAACGGCGATTCTTGCTGCCTGGTATTGGGAGATAACATCTTCTTCGGCCAGTCTTTCAGCCCGAAATTAAAAACCGTCGCGGCTCGCACCGAAGGGGCCACCGTGTTCGGTTATCAGGTCATGGATCCTGAACGCTTTGGCGTCGTGGAGTTTGACGACAATTTCCGTGCGCTGTCGATCGAAGAGAAACCGAAGAAACCGAAATCCGATTGGGCGGTGACCGGCCTGTACTTCTACGATAATCAGGTGGTGGAGTTTGCCAAGCAGGTGAAGCCTTCCGAGCGCGGCGAGCTGGAAATCACCAGCATCAACCAGATGTATCTGGAGCGCGGTGAACTGACCGTCGAACTGTTGGGGCGCGGTTTCGCCTGGTTGGACACCGGGACTCACGACAGCTTGCTGGAAGCCAGCAGCTTCGTGCAGACGGTAGAAAAACGCCAGGGCTTTAAAATCGCCTGCCTGGAAGAGATTGCCTGGCGCAACGGTTGGCTGGATGACAAGGGGCTGAAACGCGCCGCCACTTCATTGTCCAAAACGGGCTACGGCAAGTATTTGCTGGATCTGCTGCATGCGCGTCCACGCCACTATTGAGCCTTTGTCGTGGGAAAGCGAGTTTTTCGCGCTAGACAGCGCGAAACTCAGCTTTTCCTCCTCGGCTCCGGCGCTTGCCGAAGCCGATCTGGCGGCTTATACCCTGGTGCAGGCCAAAGTCCCCGCGCAGCACCTTGCGTTGGCGGACGGCCTGGCTGATTTGGGATTTCGCCTGGTTGAGGGCGAAGTCGATCTGGTTCTGGCTCTTGAGCACGATCACGCGGTTGAACCGGGTTCCGTCGCCCAGACTTCCCGCCTGGCGACAAAGGCCGATATCCCGGCATTGCGTGCCGCGGCGGCTCAGGCGTTCACCGTCAGCCGCTTTCGTACGCCCTGGTATCAACCTGATGACAGCGGCCGGTTTTATGCTTTGTGGATCGAAAAGGCCGTTTTGGGCACTTTCGATCATCAGTGCCTGTTGGCGCTGGACGAACAGGGGCGGCCAGAGGGATTTGTCAGCCTGCGTGACATTGGCGGCCAGGAAACGCGCATCGGCCTGTTGGCGGCTTTCCCCGGCGCATCCGGCCGGGGCGTGGGCGCCAGGCTGATGACGGCGGCGATCGCCGAGTGTCGGCGGCAAGGAATGCAGCGCCTGCGGGTCGCGACCCAGATAGGCAATATCGCCGCATTACGACTCTATCAACGACAGGGTGCCGTGATTGAAAGCACCGCGTACTGGCTATACAGAGGTAGACATGATTCCATTTAACGCTCCACCGGTTGTTGGCACTGAACTGGAATATATGCAGGCTGCCATGGGCAGCGGAAAATTGTGCGGCGATGGCGGTTTCACCCGTCGCTGCCAGCAGTGGATGGAACAGCGTTTCGGCAGCGCGAAAGTGTTGTTGACGCCTTCCTGCACCGCGTCGTTGGAAATGGCCGCCATCCTGCTGGATATCCAGCCGGGTGATGAAGTGATCATGCCGAGCTTTACCTTCGTTTCCACCGCCAATGCCTTTGTGCTGCGCGGTGCCAAAGTGGTGTTCGTCGACCTGCGTCCGGACACCATGAACATCGACGAAACCAAAATCGAAGCGGCGATCACCGATAAAACCCGCGCGATTGTACCGGTGCACTATGCCGGCGTTGCCTGCGAGATGGATACCATCATGGCGCTGGCGAAGAAATATAACCTATTCGTGGTGGAAGATGCCGCGCAGGGCGTGATGTCGACCTACAAAGGCAAGGCATTGGGCACCATCGGCCATATCGGCTGCTTCAGCTTCCATGAAACCAAAAACTACACCGCCGGCGGCGAAGGCGGCGCGACGCTGGTGAACGATCCGGCCCTGGTCGATCGGGCGGAAGTCATCCGCGAGAAGGGCACTAACCGCAGTCAGTTCTTCCGTGGCCAGGTCGACAAATATACCTGGCGCGACATCGGTTCCAGCTATCTGATGTCTGACCTGCAGGCCGCCTACCTGTGGGGCCAGCTGGAAGTGGCGGAACGCATCAACCAGCGCCGTTTGGCTCTGTGGCAGAAGTACTACGACAGCTTCCAGCCGTTGGCCCGGTCAGGCCGCATCGAACTGCCGGTAATCCCGGCCGACTGCGTGCATAACGCGCACATGTTCTATATCAAGCTGCGTGATATTGAAGAGCGCACGGCCTTTATCGACTACCTGAAGGAAGCCGAAATCATGGCGGTGTTCCACTATATTCCGCTGCATGACTGCCCGGCCGGTGAACGCTTTGGCCGCTTTGCCGGCGAAGATCGTTACACCACGCAGGAAAGCGCGCGCCTGGTGCGCTTGCCGCTGTTTTACAATATGTCTGATGTCAATCAGCGTACGGTAATCAATACCATCCTGAGCTTCTTTGCCTGATATGTCGTTGGCAAAAGCATCGATATGGACCGCCGGCTCCACGCTGATCAAAATCGGCGTGGGGCTGTTGGTGGTGAAACTGCTGGCGGTGGCGTTTGGTCCCAGCGGGGTGGGGCAGGCGGGTAACTTCCGCCAGTTGATCACCGTGTTGGGCGTGCTGTCCGGCGCGGGCATTTTTAACGGTATCACCAAATACGTGGCGGAGTACCACCAGGATCCGCAGCGTTTACGCCTGGCGGTGGGCACCGCGTCGAGCATCGTGCTGGGTTTTTCGACCTTGCTGGCGCTGGTGTTTTTGTTCGCCGCCGAACCGATCAGCGTCGGGTTGTTCGGGCATGCCGATTACGTCGATGTGGTGCGCGCCGTCGCTTTCATTCAGATGGGCATCGCCTACGCCAACCTGTTCATGGCGGTGCTGAAAGGCTATCGCGACGCGATGGGCAATGCGCTGGCGGTGATCGGCGGCAGCCTGATTGGCGTGGTGGCTTATTACCTGTGCTTCAAGCTGGGGGGCTATGAAGGCGCGCTGGCGGGGCTGGCGCTGGTGCCGGCGTTGGTGGTGTTGCCGGCCGGGCTGATGCTGTGGCGGCGCAAAACGCTGCCGCTGCGCTATCTGGCGCCGCGTTGGGACAAACTCGTGGCCGGCAACCTTGGCAAATTCACCCTCATGGCGTTGATCACCTCGGTGACGCTGCCGGTGGCTTACGTGATGATGCGTAACCTGCTGGCTGCGCATTACGGTTGGGATGAGGTGGGGATTTGGCAGGGCGTCAGCAGCATTTCCGATGCCTATCTGCAGTTCATCACCGCCTCGTTTACCGTCTATCTGCTGCCGACGCTGTCGCGGCTGACGGACAAGGGCGCCATCTCGCGGGAGATCGTGCGCTCGCTGAAATTCGTGCTGCCGGCGGTAGCGGCGGCAAGCTTTACGGTATGGCTGCTGCGTGATTTCGCCATCTGGCTGTTGTTCTCGGACAAATTCGTCGCCATGCGCGATCTGTTTGCCTGGCAGTTGGTGGGCGACGTGCTGAAAGTCGGGGCCTATGTGTTCGGCTATTTGGTGATCGCCAAAGCGTCGCTGCGCTTTTATATCCTGACGGAAGTCAGCCAGTTTCTGCTGCTGACGCTGTTCTCACACTGGCTGATCCCGCGGCACGGCGCGCTGGGGGCGGCTCAGGCCTATATGGCAACCTACATCGTGTATTTCACGCTCTGTAGCTGCGTGTTTCTTATCTATCGTAGACGAGTATGACCACACTGATTCACGTTCTGGGATCCGATATCCCGCATCATAACCAGACGGTGCTGCGCTTCTTCAATGACGTGCTGGCGCCGCGTCTGCCGGCTGAGCAGACGCGGCATTTTATGGTGGCGGCCAAGGATGTGGCGACACTGGGAGATTTCCCCGCCCTGAACATTGAGCCCTACGCGGACAAGAAAAGCCTGGCGGCGGCGGTGATCGCGCGCGCCCAGGCCGATCGGGATACGCGTTTCTTCCTGCACGGCCAGTTCAACCCGGGGCTGTGGCTGGCGCTGCTGAGCGGCAAGATCAAGGCGCGTCAGGTCAGTTGGCATATTTGGGGCGCCGATCTGTATGAGGACGCCACCAGCTGGAAATTCCGGCTGTTCTATCTGCTGCGCCGCATTGCGCAGGGGCGGGTAGGGAATGTGTTTGCTACTCGCGGCGACGTGATTCACTACCAGCAGCGCCATGCGCGGGTGCCGGCCTCGCTGCTGTACTTCCCGACCCGCATGGATCCGGCGCTGACCGACGTTCACGTCGAGAAAAACCTGGCCGGGCCGATGACGATTCTGGTGGGCAACTCCGGCGATCGCAGCAATCGGCATATCGAAGCGCTGCAGGCGATTCATCAGCAGTTCGGCGCCGACGTGCGCGTGATCCTGCCGATGGGTTATCCGGCCAATAACGATGCTTACATCGAGCAGGTGCGCGCCGCCGGGTTGCCGCTGTTCGGCGAGAAAAACCTGCAGCTGCTCACGCAGCAGGTGGCATTCGAGGACTACCTCAATATTCTGCGCGCCTGCGATCTGGGCTATTTCATTTTCAATCGCCAGCAGGGGATTGGCACCCTGTGCCTGCTGATTCAGTTCGGCGTGCCTTTTGTGCTCAGCCGGCAAAACCCGTTCTGGCAGGATTTGGCGGAACAGCACCTGCCGGTGCTGTTCTACGGCGATTCGCTGGACGAGGCGGTGGTGCGCGAAGCGCAGCGTCAGCTGGCGGCGGTGGATAAACAGGCGATCGCCTTCTTCAATCCGAACTATGTTGACGGCTGGCAGCAAGCCCTGGCGTTGGCGGCGGGAGAACATTCATGACGTTGGCGCAATTCGGCGGCCTGTTTGTCGTCTATCTGGTCAGCCTGACGTTTATCCTGACGCTGACCTACCAGGAGTTTCGGCGCGTGCGCTTTAACTTCAACGTCTTCTTCTCGCTGCTGTATTTGTTGACGTTCTATTTCGGCTTCCCGTTAACCTGCCTGCTGGTGTTTCAGTTTGACGTCGAGGTGGTGCCGGTGGAGTTTCTGCTGTACGCCCTGCTGTCGGCGACGGCGTTTTACGCCATCTATTACGTCACCTACAAGACCCGGCTGCGCAAGCGCCGCACTCAGCCGCGCGCGGCGCTGTTTACCATGAACCGGGTAGAGACTCATATGACCTGGGTGCTGCTGGCGCTGGTGGCGATCGGTACCGTTGGGATCTTCTTCATGCAGAACGGCTTCCTGCTGTTCAAGCTCAATTCCTACAGCCAGATCTTCTCCAGCGATGTGTCCGGCGTAGCGCTCAAGCGGTTCTTCTACTTCTTCATTCCGGCGATGCTGGTGGTCTATTTCCTGCGGCAGGATCTGCGCGCCTGGTTTTTGTTCCTGGTGGCGACGGTGGCGTTCGGTATTCTGACCTACGTGATCGTCGGCGGCACCCGTGCCAATATCATCATCGCTTTCGCGTTGTTCCTGTTTATCGGCATCGTGCGCGGCTGGATCACGCTGTGGATGCTGGCGGCGGCGGGCATATTCGGCGTGGTCGGCATGTTCTGGCTGGCGTTGAAGCGCTATAGCCTGGACGTCAGCGGCGCGGAAGCGTTTTATACCTTCCTCTACCTGACCCGCGATACCTTCTCGCCGTGGGAAAACCTGGCGCTGCTGCTGCAAAATTACGACAAGATCGATTTCCAAGGCCTGGCGCCGATCTTGCGTGATTTCTACGTCTTTATCCCAACCTGGCTATGGCCGAGCCGGCCGGACGTGGTGCTGAACTCGGCCAACTATTTCACCTGGGAAGTGCTGAACAACCACTCCGGGCTGGCGATTTCGCCGACGCTGATTGGTTCGCTGGTGGTGATGGGCGGCGCGCTGTTTATCCCGCTCGGCGCGATTCTGGTGGGCATGATCATCAAGTGGTTCGACTGGCTGTATGAGCTGGGCAAAACAGAGCCGAACCGCTATAAGGCGGCCATTCTGCAGGGGTTCTGCTTCGGCGCGGTGTTCAACATGATCGTGTTGGCGCGTGAAGGGGTGGACTCATTCGTGTCGCGCGTGGTGTTCTTCTGCATCATTTTCGGCGCCTGTCTGGTGCTGGCGAAGTTGCTGTATTGGCTGTTCGATACCGCCGGGCTGATCAAGGCCAGAGTGACGCGTGCCCGCGCGCTGGCGTCTCCGCCTCGGGCCAACGGTCTTTTGTAAGGGTAATGAGAACGATGGAAACAAAGATTTCGGTGCCGCAGTATGAGCTGCGCGGTTTCAGCCTGTGGGGCTTTCGCGATATGGCGCATTGCATGGACTTTCTGTTCGACGGCGGCCGGGTCAAACAGGGCACGCTGGTGGCGATGAATGCGGAAAAGATCCTGAAGGCGGAAGAGGACCCGGCGCTGCATGCGTTGCTGGATGAAGCGGAGTACAAGTACGCCGACGGCATCAGTATGGTGCGCTCAATCCGCCGCAAATACCCGGCGGCGGATGTGTCGCGCGTCGCGGGCGCCGATCTGTGGGAAGCGTTGATGCAGCGCGCCGGCCGCGAAGGCACGCCGGTCTTCTTGGTCGGCGGCAAGCCGGAAGTCTTGGCGGAAACCGAGCAAAAGCTGCGCAGCCAGTGGAATGTCAACCTGGTGGGCAGCCAGGACGGCTATTTCAAACCGGATCAGCGAGAGGCGCTGTTCGAGCGTATTCGTGCCAGCGGCGCCGCTATCGTGACGGTGGCGATGGGATCGCCGAAGCAGGAGATCCTGATGCGCGATTGCCGCAAGGTGCATCCGCAGGCGCTGTATATGGGCGTGGGCGGCACCTACGACGTTTTTACCGGGCATGTGAAGCGTGCGCCCAAGGTGTGGCAGAACCTTGGTCTGGAATGGCTCTACCGCCTGCTCAGCCAACCCAGCCGCATCGGCAGGCAGTTGAAGCTGTTGAAGTTTGTCGGCTACTACTACAGCGGCAAGATGTAACCTATCATCCGGGGTGGAAAGTGCTGTTCCGCTCCGGACTGCTGTACCAATAATCTGCTTTTGCGCGTTTCTCCCGCATATCTATAACCCTCGGCCCTAAACGCCGCTGCATTTATTCCATAAAGTTTTAAATTGCGGTTTGCTTATAGCGGCGAAATGCGAAACGATACCGCCCGGAAATTATCCCTGGCCGCTGAAGCCTGATGCGACAGCGCTGAACGATGTCCTTCTCACGGTAACTTCGCTCCGACTACCCGTTGATGCCAGTCCGATCGGCAGGGGATGATTTATTCTTTTAATAATGACAATAACGACCGGCAGCGGCCGGCAGGCAAACACAACCCGAGAAAAATTATTGAGGATTTATGGCACACAAAGAGAAACCGCAAGGGCTACACCGGGGTCTTGAGGCACGGCACATCGAGCTTATCGCTCTGGGGGGCACCATCGGCGTCGGCCTGTTTATGGGCTCGGCCAGTACGCTGAAGTGGGCGGGGCCATCGGTGCTGCTGGCTTACATCATCGCCGGGCTGTTCGTATTCTTCATTATGCGTTCGATGGGAGAAATGCTGTTCCTTGAGCCGGTCGCCGGGTCGTTTGCCGTTTACGCGCATAAGTACATGAATCCCTACTTCGGTTATCTGACCGCCTGGGGCTACTGGTTTATGTGGATTGCCGTCGGCATTTCTGAGATCACCGCCATCGGGGTGTATGTGCAGTTCTGGTTCCCGGAAATACCGCAGTGGGTGCCGGCGCTGATTGCCGTGGCGATGGTGGCGCTGGCCAACCTGGCGGCGGTGCGCCTGTATGGGGAGCTGGAGTTCTGGTTCGCCATGATCAAGGTCACCACTATCATCGTGATGATTCTGGTGGGGCTGGGGGTGATCTTCTTCGGCTTCGGCAACGGCGGTGAACCTATCGGGTTCGCCAATTTGACGGCGCACGGCGGTTTCTTTGCCGGCGGCTGGAAAGGCTTCCTGTTTGCGCTGTGCATCGTGGTGGCGTCCTATCAGGGGGTTGAGCTGGTGGGCATCACCGCCGGGGAAGCCAAGAACCCGCAGGTGACGCTGAAACGCGCGATCAACAATATCCTGTGGCGCATCCTGATCTTCTATGTCGGCGCGATCTTCGTCATCGTCACCATTTTCCCTTGGAACGGCATCGGCACTGCCGGCAGCCCGTTCGTGCTGACCTTCGCCAAGATCGGCATCGTTGCCGCCGCCGGCATCATCAACTTCGTGGTCTTGACCGCCGCGCTCTCCGGCTGCAACAGCGGCATGTACAGCGGCGGCCGCATGCTGTACGCCCTGGCCAAGAATCGCCAACTGCCGGCGGCGTTGACTAAGCTTTCCGCCAGCGGCGTGCCGGTGAATTGCATCGCCGTCACCATCGGCTGCCTGCTGGTGGGGTCTGCGCTGAACTACATTATCCCGAATCCGGAGCAGGTGTTCGTCTATGTCTACAGCGCCAGCGTGCTGCCGGGCATGGTGCCGTGGTTCGTGGTGCTGATAAGCCAGCTCTATTTCCGCCGCGCGCACAAGGAAGCGATCAAAAACCACAGCTTTAAGTCGATCATGTTCCCGTATGTGAACTATCTGACCATCGCTTTTCTGGTGTGCGTGCTGGTCGGCATGGGAATCAACCCGGATACGCGGATTTCCCTGCTGGTCGGGGCGATTTTCTTAGCGGGCGTCAGCCTGTGCTACTTCGCTTTCGGCATGCATAAGAAACGTCATCCGGCTGAAAATCGGGTAGAAACACGGCAATAAACGGTGAAAAGGGGCTACGGAGTGCGCTTTCCTGCGCAGGAGTGAGCAAAGCGTAATCAAACGCAACATTTCTGCGAAAAAGCACTAGACAGGATTGGCGTAAATCCGTAGTATCCCCTCCCGCAACGGCGCTACGCGCCCGTAGCTCAGCTGGATAGAGCGCTGCCCTCCGGAGGCAGAGGTCTCAGGTTCGAATCCTGTCGGGCGCGCCATTAAGTTTGTGCGCAGGAGCTGCGGTGGTAATATTACCGCGTGAGTAAGAAGAAGTAGTAATGGTGGCTATAGCTCAGTTGGTAGAGCCCTGGATTGTGATTCCAGTTGTCGTGGGTTCGAGTCCCATTAGCCACCCCACTTCCTGATGAAGTGAAGATTTAGCAGTATTTTGTGACAGTGCGAAGGTGGCGGAATTGGTAGACGCGCTAGCTTCAGGTGTTAGTGTTCTTACGGACGTGAGGGTTCAAGTCCCTCTCTTCGCACCACGCAAAATATATGATAAATATAAGATTTATATGGACAACGGTCTGATAAATCGGGTAGTATGAGCAACACAAATCGGCGAGTAGCGCAGCTTGGTAGCGCAACTGGTTTGGGACCAGTGGGTCGGAGGTTCGAATCCTCTCTCGCCGACCACTTTCAAAGAAACCGACGCAAGTCGGTTTTTTTACGCCTGCAGTTTATGAGGATGAGTACCTCCGCAGGAGGTTCGAGCCTCGCGAAGCGAGACGACGTTGCTTTAGCAACGGCCCGCAGAGCGCGTATCCAGGATGTGCGTAATTTTTCTCTCGCTGACCATTTTCAAAAAAACCGACGCAAGTCGGTTTTTTTACGTCCGCCGTTTATGAGGGTAAGTTCTTCCCGCCGCGACGAAACGCATAGCGACCAACCCGTGCAGCATTGCATGGGTTTGTGCGTATCTGAACATTGGCATTTTGTCTCAACCGGCAAGTGTGTAGGTTTTCAGCGACAATGTGGTTCGACGTTGTCGCCAGTTTGAGACAAATAATCCATTGATTTTAAACATTAAAAGTGGCTTTGGCTTAAGTCGTCGTTTTGCGGCGACAGCATCAGATCGGCCGTGGGTAAAGAACGACAGGGGACGGCATGCTGAGAGAAAGCTAGGGGGTAAATAAAAATTAAATATTTTCAATCAATTGGGTGATTTTTTTATAGCGACCTTCCTGGATATAAAAGTTGGCACGCCAAGTGCATTACCTATAGCGTAGATGCTCATTCCATTTCTTATGTTCGCCTTAGGCTTCATAAACCCTGGGAATGACGCAGAGCCGATTTAGGGTGCCTATCGCCCACGAGAACGATGACTAACCCGTCATCACGCTCAGGGCAAAACGTTGAGTGAGGCACCGCCCCTGTTGTCCTAGACCTGATTGCTTCTTTATACACTTGCCATGCGGCAAGTGTTTTTTTTTGCGCTTCAGCAAGCTAACGGGCAAAAAAAGCGCGGCACCGGGGCCACGCTTTCTCTACCGGGCGGGCCGTTATTCGCCGCCGTTCTGTTTCAGCGTCAACATCAGTCCCTCACGCCGCATCTGCGCCGCTTCATCCGAACGATGCAGTTTTTCCAGCGTATCGGCCAGCCAGGCGTAGTCGTAAGCATCCGGGCGCTGTTTCAACGCTTCGCGGAAGGCGTCGGCCGCTTGCTGCCACTCGCCGTGCTTCATCAGCAGTTGCCCCAGCGTGCTGTTCAGCAGCGGCGTCGCGCCGTGCTGCTTCATCTGCTGACGCAGCGCTTTCTCAAGCTGCTCGGGGTTGCCGGACTTCAACCGCGGCAGCAACAGCACCAGGCGCTCGTCATATTGGCGCTTCAGGCTATCGAGCACAATCTCCTGCGCCAGTTCGTGGTCGTTGCATTCGATCAGGTGCTCCACCATCGCGATTTGCAGCGGCACTTCGTGACGCGTCTTGCGGCTCTGATCTTTCCACCAGCGCTTCAGGCCTTCGCTGCCTTCGTCCGCCATCGCCTGATTCATCAGCCCGATGTAAGCCTGTTGCTGCAACGCCTGCAGCTGCTCTTCGCTGTGCAGTTCGATTTTACGCATCGACGGCAGCACTTCCAGCAGCGACGCATAGGCGCCGGTGCGCAGATAGGCTTGTTCCGCCAGGCGCAACACTTCCGGATGGCGTGGCGCCTGGTTCAGCAGGCGATCGACGCCGTGGCGCGCGGCATGGTTCTCGCCCTGCGCCAGCTGGATGCGAACCCGGGTGATATCCACCGGCAGCTGATCGGTATCGGCGGCTTCGGCGGCCCGCTCCAGATACTGATTGGTACGGAAGTCATCGCCGCGTTGCTGCGCGGCCTCGGCGGCCAGCAGGTAGTTCACCACCGGCTGTTCGGCGTGATCGGCGTTGCGCGTCATCAGCTTTTCAACCTGCTTGTAGTCGCCTTCCGCCAGTTTGATCAGCGCGGCTTTGGTTTGCTGGCGCGCGCGGGTGCGCTTGCGGCCGATAAACCAGCCGCGCGTGCGGGCGCCGGTACGGAAGGTGCGGCGCAGGATCCATTCGATCGCTAGCAGCACCACGAACAGCAGCACCAGCATGATCACCAGGCCGGTGACGCTGGTTTCAATATTGTAATTATCGGTCTGGATCAGCACATAGCCCTGATGCCCGGCCAACATCGGCCCGAGCACCACGCTGGCGATCACCACCAGGAACAGAAATAGCACGCGTAACATGGCTTAACCCTCCTGGTGAGCGGCAGGGGACTGGGTCATCAGGTTGCGCACCCGGGTCTGCATCACTTTTTCCAGCAGCGGCTGGCTCTTCAGCTGATCCGGCACATCCATCGAGATCGACTGTTGGCTCAGGCTGTCCAGCTCTTCCAGGAAGGCCTTGGTCGCCGGATCGGTGGTGTCGAAATAGGCGCGCACCCAGGTGGAGACGGTTTCCAGCGACTGCTTGTAGGTCTCGTTCTGATGGCGCGGGATGGCCTGTGCGGCCACCAGCAGGCGCGAACGAATGTTCTCGCGCAGGTAGATGTCCTGGTTCGGCGCCAGCAGCGGTTCGGCGCTGGTGTCGCGGCGGCGGATGGTGATGAAGTCGGCCATGAAATTGCGCCAGCTCTTGGCCAGGTTCTGCCGCCATTCGCCGATCGAGCCGGAGAGCTCGCTGCTGTTTTGATCCATCGGCGCTTCGTCGGTGTCGTTGTCCGCCAGGCGCAGGTTATCCACCTGATTGGACAGCTGATTGACCTTGAGGATGATGCCGTCGTAATCGACCTGGGTCAGCGTGGAAAGCGTGCTGATGTCTTCGGTAATGGCGCGGCGCACGTCGAGCAGGCTCGGATCGTTCATGTCCGCCAGGCTGGCGTCGGCGCTTTTCAGCAGCGCGGCGGCGCTGGTCACGTCCTGATCGCTCCACAGCTTGCGGCCGGCCATTTTCACCAGGAAATCGGCCTGCGCCAGCAGCCAGGTTTTGGCGTCGCTGCCGGAGATGGTCGCCACTTTTTCCTGCAGCTCGCTCAGTTGGCGCGCCAGATTCGCCTGCTCGCGATCGGCGGCGTCCAGGGTTTTACCCTGCTGCTGCAGCAGGCCTTCCAGCGCATTTCTTTCCTGCTGTTGGCTCTGCTTTACGCCTTCAAGCTGCTGTTGCAGAGCCTGATTGGCGGCGATCAGCTGTTGCGCCTGCTTGTGCGTGTGGTAATAGCCGCCCGCGCCGAGGGCGATGACCAGCACGATAGCGATCGCGCCGAGCACCGGGCCGGTGTTCTTGCCTTTGCGGCTGGCAGCGGCTGGCTGCTGGGAGCTCTCAACCGCGGTGGTTGGCTCTTCAACCGGGGCGGATGGGGTATTTTGTTCCGTCATAGTGGCACATCCCATAGTCAGATTATTGTAGCGCGCGGATCAGCGCGTCATTATCGGCGTTGTCAGCTACCCGAATCGTACGCCAGCCCAAGTCCCGGGCGAGGGTAGCCAGGCGTTCGCTCACTACTACCAGGCGGCAACGCAGCAGCCATGAAGAACGATAGTAATCAGGAACTAAAGTATAGAGCTGTTGTAACATTTCACCGCTGGTCACCACCAGCGTATCCACACCGGCGCGCTGCCAGTGGGCGCTTTGCTCGCTGCCGTCATAGTGCACCGGGCTACGTTGATAGCATTCATAATAGCTGACGTCGGCGCCGCGCTCGCTCAGCGTCGACCCCAACAGTTCGCGGCCGCCGTTGCCGCGTAAAATCAGCGCGCGTTTGCCCGCCAGCTTTTGCAGCGCCGGCAACAGCAGCAGCGTTTCGCTGATCTCGCGTTCGCGCGGGTATTCCACCGGCAAGCTGCTGATGCGGTGCAGCGCCAGCCCGGTGGTGCGGCCGATGGCGTAATAAGTCAGGTGCGCGGGCCAGCTCAGCCCGGCGCGGCCGATAACCGAATCGGCATAACTCACCGAATGCTGCGACAGCACGAACACCAGATCGCCGGCGCTAAGCTGCTGCAACGCCTGCGGCAGCTTCGGCAGATCGCCGCCGGGGGCGAAGTCGATCAGCGGTGCATGATAGGCAACCCGGCCGAGTGCGCGCAGCCGGCTCACTAACAGCTCCCCCGAAGGCGATGGGCGGGTTACCAGAATGGTCATGCCGGCGGATTTCCCTGATAAACTTCGCTCAGGATCTCGCGCGCGCCGCGCGCCAGCAGCTCTTCCGCCAGCTCAACGCCCATCCGCTCGGCTTCGGCGGCCGGGCCGCGGCGTTCGCCGCGCACCATCTGGCTGCCGTCCGGCGCGCCGACCAGGGCGCGCAGCCACAGGCTGTCGCCATCCAGTTCGGCATAACTGCCGATCGGTACCTGGCAGCCGCCTTCCAGGCGAGTGTTCATCGCCCGCTCGGCGCGTACGCGGGTTTCGGTGGCCGCATGGTTCAGCGGCGCCAGCAGCGCGCGGGTGACGCTGTCGTCGAGACGGCATTCAATGCCAACCGCACCCTGGCCGACCGCCGGCAGACACTCTTCGGCGCTCAGCGGGCTGCGGATGCGTTGCTCCAGACCTAAACGCTTCAGGCCGGCCACCGCCAGGATAATCGCGTCGTAGTCGCCGTTGTCCAGCTTGGCCAGGCGAGTGCCGACGTTGCCGCGCAGGTCGCGCACGATCAGATCCGGGCGGCGTTCACGCAGCTGGCACTGGCGGCGTAGGCTGGAGGTGCCGACCACGCTGCCCTGCGGCAGCTGATCGAGCGAGGCGAAACGATTGGAAACAAAAGCGTCGCGCGGATCTTCGCGTTCGCAAATGGTGGTCAAACCGAGCCCGGCAGGGAAATCGACCGGAACGTCCTTCATCGAATGCACGGCGATGTCGGCGCGGCCTTCCAGCAGCGCCAGCTCGAGTTCTTTAACAAACAGGCCTTTACCGCCGACTTTCGCCAGCGGCGTATCCAGAATAACGTCGCCGCGGGTGACCATCGGCACCAACTCGACCTGCAGGCCGGGATGGCAGGCCATCAGACGTTGCTGCACATAATGTGCTTGCCAAAGTGCAAGCGGGCTTTGTCGGGTGGCAATTCGAATAATTTTGTCTAACATGCTTGTTACCGTTTTTATATTTCGCCATCCATCCTACCACTGAGAGCCAATACTGTCAGTGCAAGAAGCCGGAGGCGGAAAAAGGACAACGGAATCAAAGGGACGTGTGATGTGCTTTGGGGCAGTTAACACTGCGGGTAAATCGTTTAGGGAAGCGCTACAATAATTGTGAAGCGTTACCTCCTTTACGGTCAATCAGCAAGGTGTTAAATTGATCACGTTTCCAGCAATAAGTCGCCAAATATTCTTCTTACACTAACGGCGCTTATGGAATACGGGTTTTTTTCTAAACACCGGGATAATCAGGCGAGACGTCTTGTACCTCTACATCGAGACATTGAAGCAGAGACTGGATGCGATCAATCAGCTACGCGTCGATCGCGCCCTGGCGGCTATGAAGCCCGCGTTTCAACGGGTATACAGTCTGCTGCCCACCTTACTGCACCACCACCACCCGCTGATGCCGGGTTACCTGAACGGTAACGTTCCCCACGGCATTTGCCTCTACACGCCTGATGAAACTCAACAAGAATACCTGAACGATTTAGAAGACAAATGGGGCAGCCCGTTTGATAAGCCGGCCAGCGGCGAGCTGCCGATCACCGGCGTCTATTCGATGGGCAGCACCTCGTCTATCGGCCAAAGCTGCAGCTCGGATCTCGACATCTGGGTCTGCCACCAGTCCTGGCTGGACAACGAAGAACGCACCCGCCTGCAGCAAAAATGCAGCCTGCTTGAGAAGTGGGCCGCCTCGATGGGGGTGGAAGTCAGCTTCTTCCTGATCGACGAAAACCGTTTCCGCCATAATGAAAGTGGCAGCCTGGGCGGCGAAGACTGCGGCTCGACGCAGCACATCCTGTTGCTCGACGAGTTCTACCGCACCGCGGTGCGCCTGGCTGGCAAACGTATCCTGTGGAACATGGTGCCGGGCGAAGAAGAAGCGCACTACGATGAATACGTGCTGTCGCTGTACGCGCAGGGCGCGCTGACGCCGAACGAGTGGCTGGATCTCGGCGGCCTGAGTTCGCTGTCGGCGGAAGAGTACTTCGGCGCCAGCCTGTGGCAGCTGTACAAGAGCATCGATTCGCCTTATAAGGCGGTGCTGAAGACCCTGCTGCTGGAAGCCTATTCCTGGGAATACCCCAATACCCAGCTGCTGGCGACGGACATCAAACATCGCCTGCATCAGGGCGAGATCGTCAGCTTCGGGCTCGACGCCTACTGCATGATGCTTGAGCGCGTCACTCGCTATCTGACCGACATCAACGACACCACCCGCCTCGATCTGGCCCGCCGCTGTTTCTACCTGAAAGTGTGTGAAAAGCTGTCGCTGGCCAAGGCCTGCGTCGGCTGGCGGCGCGAGATCCTCAGCCAGTTGGTCAGCGAGTGGGGCTGGAGCGACGAGCGTCTGGCGATGCTGGACAATCGCGCCAACTGGAAGATCGAGCGGGTGCGCGAAGCGCATAACGAGTTGCTCGATGCGATGATGCAGAGCTACCGCAACCTGATCCGTTTCGCCCGCCGCAATAACCTCAGCGTCAGCGCCAGCCCGCAGGATATCGGCGTGCTGACCCGCAAACTGTATGCGGCGTTCGAAGCGCTGCCCGGCAAGGTGACGCTGGTGAACCCGCAGATTTCGCCGGACCTGTCGGAAAACGATTTAACCTTTATTCACGTGCCGGTTGGCCGCGCCAACCGCACCGGCTGGTACCTGTACAATCAGGCGCCGGCTATGGATTCGATCGTCAGCCATCAGCCGCTGGAATATAACCGCTACCTGAACAAGCTGGTGGCCTGGGCCTATTTTAATGGCCTGCTGACGCCGCAGACCCGCCTGCACATCAAGAGCGGCAACCTGTGCGATACCGCCAAGCTGCAGGAGCTGGTGGCCGACGTTTCCCATCACTTCCCGCTGCGCCTGCCGGCGCCGACGCCGAAAGCGCTGTACAGCCCGTGCGAAATTCGCCATCTGGCGATCATCGTCAATCTGGAAAACGATCCGACCGCCGCCTTCCGCAATCAGGTGGTGCACTTCGATTTCCGCAAGCTGGACGTGTTCAGCTTCGGTCAGCAACAGCAATGCTTGGTCGGCAGCATCGATCTGCTGTACCGCAACTCCTGGAACGAGGTGCGCACCCTGCATTTCAGCGGCGAGCAGTCGGTGCTGGAAGCGCTGAAAACCATTCTCGGCAAAATGCATCAGGACGCCGCGCCGCCGGAGTCGGTGGAAGTGTTCTGCTACAGCCAGCACCTGCGCGGCCTGATCCGCACCCGTATCCAGCAGTTGGTGTCGGAGTGCATCGAGCTGCGCCTGTCCAGCACCCGGCTGGAACCCGGCCGCTTCAAGGCGGTGCGCGTCGCCGGGCAGACCTGGGGGCTGTTCTTCGAGCGCCTGAGCGTATCGGTGCAAAAGCTGGAGAATGCGGTGGAGTTTTACGGCGCCATCTCCAACAACAAGCTGCACGGCCTGTCTATCAAGGTGGAAACCGATCAGGTGCATCTGCCGCCGGTGGTGGATGGCTTCGCCAGCGAGGGGATCATCCAGTTCTTCTTCGAAGACACCTCGGACGACAAGGGTTTCAACATCTATATTCTGGATGAGTCGAATCGGGTGGAGGTGTATCACCACTGCGAGGGCAGTAAAGAGGAGCTGGTGCGCGACGTCAGCCGCTTCTACTCTTCATCGCACGATCGTTTCACCTACGGCTCGAGCTTCATCAACTTCAACCTGCCGCAGTTCTATCAAATCGTGCAGCTCGACGGGCGCACGCAGGTGATCCCGTTCCGCAGCAACGTGCTGTCCAGCCTGTGCGTGACGGTGGCCGACGGCGCCGCGCAGCCGCTGAAGCAGCAGTTCCAGCTGCATTGACGCCGCAAGGGCTCGGTGGCCGAGCCCCGCATTGCCTCAGGAAAAATGCAGTTCCTCACCGGCCTGCGCGCTGGCCGCTTCGCTGAGCAGTTGGTAAAACGGCTGCCCGCTGCGATCGCATAACCAGACGCCGTCGCGGTAGTTGAAGTGGTAGCCGCCGGCCTTGGTGGCGAGCCACACCTGGTGCAGCGGCTCCTGGCGGTTGATGACGATTTTGGTGCCGTTTTCGAAGCTCAGCGTCATCACGCCGCCATTGGTTTCGTAATCGATGTCCGCATCGCCGTCAAAATCGTCCAGTGTCTCTTCAATATTCAGCATCAGCTGGTCGGCCAACTGGTGAAACTCGCTGTCGTTCATATTCAATTCCTATTGCTTTTCATGATCCACCTGCGATTATAGAGACCTTGGACGCATGAATTACAGGCATTAATGCAAATGAAAAAACAACTACGCTATGCGCTGATGGCAGTTCTGGTTACCGGCCTCGCCGGCTGTGGTCTGAAAGGCCCGCTTTACTTCCCGCCTGCCGACCCCGCCAGCCAGAAACCGGCCAAGCCGCCGGTGCAAACGGGCGATCAGGTGCAAAAGAACCAGCAGGAGCAGTCTGGCTCTCAGCAAAAACCGTCGATGGTTGACCAGTAACACCCTGTTTGCGGTGGCGAGCGCCGCCGTAAAATCAAGACGGATAGCGCGTCCAGATAGCGGAGTATGATATGCAGTTCTCCAAAATGCACGGTCTGGGCAACGACTTTATGGTGGTCGATGCCGTTACACAGAATGTCTATTTTTCACCTGAGCTGATCCGCCGGCTGGCCGATCGGCACCTGGGCGTCGGCTTTGACCAGATGCTGGTGGTAGAACCGCCTTACGATCCCGAACTGGATTTTCACTACCGAATTTTTAACGCCGACGGCAGCGAAGTGGCGCAGTGCGGCAACGGCGCGCGTTGCTTCGCGCGTTTCGTGCGGCTGAAAGGGCTAACCAACAAACGCGACATCCGCGTCAGCACCCAAACCGGGCGCATGGTGCTCAGCGTCACCGACGACGATCTGGTGTGCGTCAACATGGGTGAGCCGAATTTCGACCCGCAGGCGGTGCCGTTCCGCGCCGCCAAGGCTGAAAAGACCTACATCATGCGCGCGGCGGAACATACCGTGTTGTGCGGCGTGGTGTCGATGGGCAACCCGCATTGTGTTTTGCAGGTGGACGACGTAAAAACCGCCAAGGTGGAGCTGCTCGGGCCGGTGCTGGAAGGGCATGAACGCTTCCCGGAACGGGCCAACATCGGCTTTATGCAGGTGGTCAGCCGCGATCACATCAAGCTGCGCGTTTATGAGCGCGGCGCCGGTGAAACGCAGGCCTGCGGCAGCGGCGCCTGTGCGGCGGTGGCGGTGGGGATCCAACAGGAATTGCTGTCAGAAGAAGTGCATGTAGAACTGCCGGGCGGCAGCCTGCATATTCGCTGGAAAGGGCCGGGCAACCCGCTGTTTATGACCGGTCCGGCAACCCATGTCTATGACGGATTTATTCATCTATGAAAAGCGTAGAAGAACAGAGCGTCGCCGGCCTGGCGCTGGATGACGACACCGTGATGCAGTACCTGCTGCAGAACCCGGATTTCTTTATTCGCAACGCGCGCCAGGTTGAGCAGATGCGCGTGCCTCACCCGGTGCGCGGCACCGTTTCGCTGGTGGAATGGCATCTGGCCCGCCAGCGCAATCATATCGAACGGCTGGAAGAAGAGATCACGCTGCTGATGGAGCAGGCCAGCGCCAACGAAGGGCTGTTCGCCAGGCTGCTGCACCTGCAGGCCGATCTGGCCACCGCCGACAGCTTGCAGGACATGCTCAACCGGCTGCAGCGCTGGGCGCGCGGCTTCGGTTTGGCCGGCGCCACGGTGCGCCTGTTCGCCGAGCGCTGGAATATCGGCGCGCCTTCCGATTTCACCCATCTGGCGCTGACGCGTTCGGCGTTCGAGCCGTTCCGCATCCAGCGGCTGGGCAGCGAACAACACTACCTCGGCGGCCTGAACGGCCCCGAACTGCTGCTGCTGTTGCCGCAGGCCAAACAGATCGGCCAGATTGGTTCGGTAGCGCTGTCGATGCTGGGCGACGATGGCGAGCTGGGCATGGTGATCTTCAGCAGTCGTGATACGCAACATTATCAGCAGGGCATGGGCACGGTAATGCTCAATCAACTGGCGCGCATGCTGCCGGAACTGCTGGAACGCTGGATCGAACGCGCATGACGCCGATTGCGCCCAGCCTGCAGCAGCCGGTGGACGCTTTTCTGCGTTATCTCAAGGTAGAACGGCAACTCAGCACACTGACGCAGCTCAGCTATTCGCGCCAGCTGGCGGCGCTGATGCGCCTGGCGCAGGAGATCGGCGTCACCGACTGGGCGGCGCTGGACGCCGCCCGGGTGCGCATGCTGGCGGCGCGCAGCAAACGCGCCGGCCTGCAGTCCGCCAGCCTGGCGCTGCGGCTCTCTTCGTTGCGCAGTTTCCTCGACTGGCTGGTCAGCCAGGGTGTGCTGCACGCCAACCCGGCCAAAGGCATCCGCACGCCGCGCAGCGGTCGCCATCTGCCGAAAAATATCGACGTCGATGAAATGAACCAACTGCTGGAGATCGATCTCAACGATCCGCTGGCGGTACGCGATCGCGCTATGCTGGAGGTGATGTACGGCGCCGGCCTGCGTCTCTCCGAGCTGGTGGGGCTGGATTGCCGCCATGTCGATATGGCGGCCGGCGAGGTGTGGGTGATGGGGAAAGGCAGCAAAGAGCGTAAACTGCCGATCGGACGCACCGCCGTCACCTGGCTGGAACACTGGTTGGCGATGCGCGATCTGTTTGGGCCGCAGGATGACGCGATGTTTCTGTCCAATCAGGGGCGGCGCATCTCGACGCGCAACGTGCAAAAGCGGTTCGCCGAATGGGGCGTGAAACAGGGCGTCAACAGCCATATTCACCCGCACAAACTGCGTCACTCCTTCGCGACCCACATGCTGGAGTCGAGTGGCGACCTGCGCGCGGTGCAGGAGCTGCTCGGCCACGCCAACCTGACCACCACGCAAATTTATACCCACCTCGACTTTCAACATCTGGCGAACGTGTACGATGCCGCGCATCCGCGCGCCAAACGGGGGAAATCCTGATGCATTTTTATCGCCCGCTGCGCCCGCTGGCGGCGCTGACTTTCGATCTGGACGACACGCTGTATGACAACCGTCCGGTGATCCGGCAAACCGAGCAGCAGTCGGTGGCCTTCCTGCAGAGCTACCATCCCGGCCTGAATGGCTTCCAGTCGGCGGATTTCCACCGTCTGCGCCAGGAGCTGCGCGAGCAGGATCCGGAGATCTACCACGACGTCACCCAGTGGCGCTGGCGCGCCATTCATCTGGCGCTGAGCCGGCAGGGGCTGCGCGACGCTGAAGCGGCAATCGGGGCCGATGCGGCGATGCAAAACTTCGCGCTGTGGCGCAGCCGCATCGAGGTGCCGGAAGCGACCCACGCCACGCTGAAGGCGCTGGCCGCGCGCTACCCGCTGGTGGCGATCACCAACGGCAACGCCGATCCGGCACAGTGCGGCCTGGACGGTTACTTCCAGTTCGTGTTGCGATCCGGGCCGGACGGGCGCGCCAAACCGTACCAGGACATGTATCACCTGGCCGTCGAACGGCTGGGCGTGGAGCCCGGGCAGATCCTGCACGTGGGCGACGATCTGACTACCGACGTCGCCGGTGCGCTGCGCGCGGGGCTGCAGGCCTGTTGGATCAACGATCGGCAACGCTGTCTGATGCAGGCCGCCGACAGCCGCCTGCTGCCGCATATTGAGATTTCGCAGTTGGCATCGCTGACAGCATTGTTATAATCCCTGCCAGAACTCTGTATAAATTTCCAGTGAAAAACCCGTCACCGGCGGGTTTTCCCTTAACCATTAGTGGTGCCTATGGACGTCTCCGATCTGCTCGACAGCCTGAATGAAAAACAACGTGAAGCCGTGGCGGCGCCGCGCAGCAACCTGTTGGTTCTGGCCGGAGCGGGCAGCGGCAAGACGCGGGTGCTGGTGCATCGCATCGCCTGGCTGCTGTCGGTGGAGAACTGCTCGCCGTATTCGATCATGGCGGTGACCTTCACCAACAAGGCGGCGGCGGAAATGCGTCACCGAATCGAACATCTGATCGGCACCAGCCAGGGCGGCATGTGGATCGGCACCTTCCACGGCCTGGCGCATCGTCTGTTGCGCGCCCATCACCTGGAGGCCAACCTGCCGCAGGATTTCCAGATCCTCGACAGCGATGACCAACTGCGGTTGCTCAAGCGCATCATCAAGGCGCTGAACGTCGACGAGAAGCAGTGGCCGCCGCGTCAGGCGATGTGGTACATCAACGGCAAGAAAGATGAGGGCCTGCGCCCGCAGCACGTCGAAACTTACAACAACCCGGTGGAGGCCACCTGGCTGCGCATCTACCAGGCCTATCAGGAAGCCTGCGATCGCGCGGGGCTGGTGGATTTCGCCGAGCTGCTGCTGCGCGCGCACGAGCTGTGGCTGAACAAGCCGCATATCCTCAACCACTACCGCGAACGTTTCACCAACGTGCTGGTGGACGAATTCCAGGATACCAACAGCATCCAGTACGCCTGGATCCGTTTGCTGGCGGGCGGCAACAGCAGCGTGATGATCGTCGGTGACGATGACCAGTCGATCTACGGCTGGCGCGGCGCGCAGGTGGAAAACATCCAGCGCTTCCTGAAAGATTTCCCCGGCGCGGAAACCATCCGCCTGGAGCAGAACTACCGTTCCACCAGCAACATCCTGAAAGCGGCCAACACCCTGATCGCCAACAACGACGGGCGCATGGGCAAAAACCTGTGGACCGAAGGCGGCGAAGGTGAACCGATTTCCCTCTACTGCGCCTTCAACGAACTCGACGAAGCGCGCTTCG
Organism: Serratia sp. CY76391; assembly: GCF_052166695.1. Taxonomy (NCBI): domain Bacteria; kingdom Pseudomonadati; phylum Pseudomonadota; class Gammaproteobacteria; order Enterobacterales; family Yersiniaceae; genus Serratia; species Serratia sp. CY76391. The sequence goes on along the minus strand of NZ_JBJNOJ010000009.1, from coordinate 78,109 downwards.
TGGTCAACCGCATCAAGACCTGGCAAGACAACGGCGGGGCGCTGAACGACTGCGCTATCCTGTACCGCAGCAACGCCCAGTCGCGCGTGCTGGAAGAGGCGCTGCTGCAGACGGCGATGCCGTACCGCATCTACGGCGGCCAGCGCTTCTTCGAACGCCAGGAAATCAAGGATGCGCTGGCTTACCTGCGCCTCATTTCCAACCGCAACGACGACGCAGCCTTCGAGCGCGTGGTCAACACCCCGACGCGCGGCATCGGCGATCGCACCCTCGACGTGGTGCGCCAGGCGGCGCGCGATCGCCAGCTGACGCTGTGGCAGGCGACGCGCGAGCTGATGCAGGACAAGGTGTTGGCCGGCCGCGCCGCGTCGGCGCTGCAGCGTTTCATCGAACTGGTGGAATCGTTGGCCCATGAAACCGCCGACATGCCGCTGCATGTGCAGACCGACAGGGTGATCCGCGACTCCGGGCTGTTCATCATGTATGAACAGGAGAAGGGCGAGAAGGGGCAGGCGCGTATCGAAAACCTCGAGGAACTGGTGACGGCGACGCGCCAGTTCAGCTATCAGGACGAAGATCAGGATCTGATGCCGCTGCAGGCGTTCCTGTCGCATGCGGCGCTGGAAGCGGGCGAAGGCCAGGCCGACGCCTATCAGGACGCGGTGCAGCTGATGACTCTGCACTCGGCCAAGGGGCTGGAGTTCCCGCTGGTGTTTATCGTCGGCATGGAAGAGGGCATGTTCCCGAGCCAGATGTCGCTGGATGAAGGCGGCCGTCTGGAGGAGGAGCGCCGTCTGGCCTATGTGGGCGTAACGCGCGCTATGCAGAAGCTGACGCTGACCTATGCCGAAACGCGCCGTCTGTACGGCAAAGAGGTTTACCATCGGCCGTCGCGCTTTATCGGCGAACTGCCGGAGGAGTGCGTGGAAGAAGTGCGCCTGCGCGCCAGCGTATCGCGCCCGGTCAATCACCGCCGCATGGGCACGCCGATCAGCGAGAACGACACCGGTTACAAGCTGGGCCAGCGCGTGCGCCATCCCAAGTTTGGCGAAGGCACCATCGTCAATCTGGAGGGCAGCGGCGAGCACAGCCGGCTGCAGATCGCCTTCCCGGGCGAGGGCATCAAATGGCTGGTGGCGGCCTACGCGCGTTTGGAAACGGTCTAACGAGAGAGGCGTTGCAGGGGCAAGCCCCTGCAATCGTTCACCATCAGTGAGGGTAGCGGTCGCCGACCTGTGCGGTGGCGTACCAGCGCATCACCGCTTCGGTGCCTTCGCCGCCTTCCTGCGGCGCCCACGGCATGCAGTCTTCTTCGGTCAGCGCCTGATACGGCCCCTGCTTCACTTCGAACACCACGCCGCCGGCATCGACCGACAGCACCGCATGCCAGGTAAAGGCCGGCATCTCCAGCACTTTGGTTTCTTCGCCGAGCAGGGTGCGCTGCGTCACGACGCCGTCATCGTTGAACTGTAACACGACAAAACGGCCGCGCAGCGGCGTCAGCAGCTCCCAGGTTTGCGGGTGGCGGTGCGGGCGGATATAGGTGCCGGGTTCCATGGCGATCGCCAGGCGTTGCACCGGGTCGCTCAGCTCTTCGTGTAGGGTGCGGTGCGCGCGCAGGCGGGCCACGCTGGCGGCCTGTTCGCTCATCGCGGTCAGTTCATGGGCGGTAATCTGTTTCATCGTTTAAATCCGCATGCTTGTCGTACCATTAGGGTGATGTCATCTTAGCAACATTCTGGGAGGTGGTAAGCGATCGCCGCGACTTTTTCAGTACGGTTTAAGCGCCATTTCTGCCATTGATCATCGTGATGATTTGTTGCGCAATTATCCCGCCTAACGTGTTGACAGGCTTTTTCTTCTCGGCGTAACATGCGCGCACTATTATCATAGAGGACAGACGCCTTGGACACACCCAGTAGATACTGGCTCACTGACCTGCGCCGCAGGTATAACTTCTAAGGCTCTCCGTTTTTGCTGATAGCCTTCGTGGTTGTCGGCGACCCCGCAAAGCGTCGCTATGAGTCAGATCTCTTCATGGTCTGAAACAAATCGGTGATACGCATCCCCTCTGTTTCTGTGCTTCAACGCGTTGTCCGCACCCGTTACCTTCACGGAGTTTTGGCACATGCTGAGCGCTTTTAAATTAGATAACCGCCGCTTGTCCCGTCTGGAACTGGACGACTCGGATGATCTCACGTCATCGCTGTGGGTTGATCTGGTCGAGCCGGAAGAGGGCGAGCGTGAGCGCGTGCAGAATGAGCTGGGACAAAGCCTGGCGACGCGTCCCGAACTGGACGACATCGAAGCCTCCGCCCGTTTCTTCGAAGACGAAGACGGTCTGCATATCCACTCCTTCTTCTACTTTGAAGATGCGGAAGATCACGCCGGCAACTCCACGGTGGCCTTCACCATCCGTGACGGCCGCCTGTATACCCTGCGCGAGCGTGAACTGCCGGCGTTTCGCCTGTACCGCATGCGCGCCCGCAACCAGACCATGCTCGAAGGCAACGCCTACGAACTGCTGCTGGATTTGTTCGAAACCAAGATTGAACAGCTGGCGGACGAGATAGAGAACATCTACAGCGATCTGGAACAGCTCAGCCGGGTGATCATGGAAGGGCATCAGGGCGACGAATACGACGCCGCGCTGTCGACGCTGGCGGAGCTGGAAGATATCGGCTGGAAGGTGCGTTTGTGTCTGATGGATACCCAGCGCGCGCTCAACTTCCTGGTGCGCAAGGCGCGTTTGCCGACCGGCCAGCTGGAGCAGGCGCGTGAAGTGCTGCGCGACATCGAATCCCTGCTGCCGCACAACGAATCGCTGTTCCAGAAGGTGAACTTCCTGATGCAGGCGGCGATGGGCTTCATCAATATCGAACAGAACCGCATCATCAAGATCTTCTCGGTGGTGTCGGTGGTGTTCCTGCCGCCTACGCTGGTGGCCTCCAGCTACGGCATGAACTTTGAATTCATGCCGGAACTGAAATGGTCGTTCGGCTACCCGGGCGCCATCACCTTGATGATCCTGGCGGGCCTGGCCCCTTACCTGTACTTCAAGCGCAAGAACTGGCTGTAACCCGGCGGCGCCGGGCTCAGCGCAGCTTGCGCTGGGTATAGAGCGCGTCGAGGGTGAACAGGATCAGCGCCGCCCAGATAAAGCCGAAGGTCACCAGCTTGTCCTGGCCGACGGTCTCGCCGTAGAAGGTGACCGCCAGCAGGAACATCAGCGTCGGGCCGAGATACTGGAAGAAACCGAGCGTCGACAGGCGCAGCCGGGTAGCCGCCGCGGTGAAGCACAGCAGCGGCACGGTGGTGACGATGCCGGCGGCGACCAGCAGCAGATTCAGCGACCACGGGTTGGCGCTCAGGTGGCTGGTGGGGCTGTCGGCGAACAGGAACAGGTAGCCCGCCGCCACCGGCAGCAGCCACAGCGTTTCAATCAGCATGCCGGTCTGCGCGTCGATGGCGATTTTCTTGCGCAGCAGGCCGTAGAAGGCAAAGCTGAACGCCAAGCCCAGACCGATGATCGGCAACGAACCGAACTGCCAGAGCTGCACCAGCACCCCGGTGAACGCCAGCGCCACCGCCACCCACTGCATGCGTCGGAAACGTTCGCCGAGAAACAGCATCCCCAACAGCACGTTAACCAGCGGGTTGATGAAGTAGCCCAGGCTGGCTTCCAGCATATGGTGGTTGTTCACCGCCCAGATGAACAGCAGCCAGTTGCCGCCGATCAACAGCGCGGTGACCGCCAGCAACAGCAGCCGTTTGCGGTTGTGGCAGGCGGCGCGCACTTTCGGCCAGTTGCGGCCCAGCGTGATCAGCGCCAGCATGAAGAAAAACGACCAGATGATCCGGTGGGTGAGGATCTCGTCCGCGGATACTTGCTGGATCAGTTTGAAATAGGCCGGGGCGATGCCCCACATAAAATAGGCGGCCAGGGCGAAGAAAATGCCCTGACGCGTTTGCTTTGCGTCCATGACGTCACTCTGGTGGGGAACGTAAGATGCGGTGAGTGTACTGAAGTCGCTCACCGCACACAATCATCAGCCGACCAGATAGGTGGCGGTAGCGGTGGCGATATGCAGGCCGTCGTGGTTATGCAGTTCTACGCGCGCGACGGCGACCTTGTTGCCGCTGCGCAGCACGCTGGCGGAGGCGACGAAGTGTTCGCCGCGGCCGGGGCGCAGATAGTCGACGCGCAGATCGATGGTGCCCATGCGCGACAGTTTGGCGGCGATCTCTTCTTCGATCAGCGGTTCCATGCGCGTCAGCACGCCGCCGGCACAAGCCAGCCCGGCGGCGACGTCGAGCACCGCGGCGATCACGCCGCCGTGCAGAATTTCCTGCGCGGCATTGCCCACCAGCTTGCGCTGGTTGGTGAAGCTCAGCTCGACGTAGTCATCGTCGAAGCGGCGCAGCTCCAGGCCAAGCTCGCGGTTGAACGGCATGTGGTAGACAAAGATTTCGCCGATCTTGCGGCGGGCGGCTTCCAGGGTCAGAGCAGTGGTCGACATAGCGGGTTTCCGTTTTTCTTTTGTGTTTTAAGGGAGCTAACTGGTCAGTCCAGGTTAATGGAATGTTGATTTTATGCTTAACCTTTGTTGCTTTCCAGACTATTCCAATAAAACCGGACTGCGCTGCGGTAAATCCTCCTTTGTGTGTAAAATGGCCTGATTTTTTCCGGGCTTGCCCTTTTTCGTTGGAGTAAGGAGAGGTTATGCGCATTTTGTCAGGGATCGTTTCCGCCACGCTGCTGATGCCGGCGCTGGCATTGGCTGAGGAAGCCAAAGAGCAGCAGATTCACGATAAGCCGGCGGTGCGCGGCAGCATTATCGCCAACCTGCTGCAGGAGCACGATAATCCATTCACGCTGTATCCTTACGATCCCAATTACCTGCTGTACACCGACACCAGCGATATCAACAAAGAAGCCATCAAGACGTACAACTGGGCCGATAAGGCGCGCAAGGACGAGGTGAAATACCAGCTTAGCCTGGCGTTTCCGCTGTGGCGGGGCATTGCCGGCGACAACTCGGTGCTCGGCGCGTCTTATACTCAGCGCTCCTGGTGGCAATTGTCCAACCGCGGCGAGTCTTCGCCGTTCCGCGAGACCAACTACGAGCCGCAGCTGTTCGTGGGGTGGGCGACCGATTACCGCTTTGCCGGCTGGACGCTGCGCGATGTTGAAATCGGCGTTAACCATCACTCTAACGGCCGCTCGGATCCTACGTCGCGCAGCTGGAATCGCGGCTATGCGCGGCTGATGGCGCAAAATGGCAACTGGCAGGTGGATCTCAAGCCCTGGTTCCGCTTCTCGGAGAGCTCGAGCAACGACGACAACCCGGACATCACCAAATACATGGGATACTACCGGTTGAAGGTCGGTTACGCCTGGGGCGACAGCGTGTTCAGCGTCGACAGCCACTACAACTGGAACAGCGGCTACGGCGGCGCGGAACTGGGCTGGAGTTACCCGATCACCCGCAACGTGCGTTTCTATACCCAGGTGTTCAGCGGCTACGGCGAATCGCTGATCGACTACAACTTCCGGCAGACACGGGTGGGCGTTGGTGTCATGCTGAACGATATTATGTAATCATACCCGGTGGGTGTGTACCGATGAAAAAATGGGGAAGTGTGTGTCAACCGCAGCAGTGATTAACAGAGAGTTGCTGGCCGAGCAGGTATTGCGCGATACCTTCGGCTACCAGCAATTCCGTCCGGGCCAACAAACGATTATCAACGCCGCGATCGGCGGGCAGGATTGCCTGGTGGTGATGCCGACCGGCGGCGGCAAGTCGTTGTGCTACCAAATCCCTGCGCTGGTGATGGACGGCCTGACCCTGGTGGTTTCCCCGCTGATCTCGCTGATGAAGGACCAGGTCGACCAGCTGTTGGCCTACGGCGTTTCCGCCGCCTGCTACAACTCGACGCAAACTCGCGAGGAGCAGTTGGACGTCATGGCTGGTTGCCGCAACGGCACCATCAAGATGCTGTACATCGCGCCGGAACGGCTGATGATGGAAAGCTTCCTCAACCTGCTCGATCACTGCCCGCCGGCGATGCTGGCGGTGGATGAGGCGCACTGCATCTCGCAGTGGGGCCACGACTTCCGGCCGGAATACCGCGCGCTGGGTCAGCTGAAACAGCGCTTCCCGTCGATGCCGGTGATCGCGTTGACTGCCACCGCCGACGAGGCCACCCGCGGCGACATCGTGCGCCTGCTGTCGCTGCAGGACCCGCTGGTGCAGGTCAGCAGCTTCGACCGGCCGAACATCCGCTACACGCTGGTGGAAAAATTCAAACCGCTCGATCAGCTGTGGCGCTTCGTGCAGGATCAGCGCGGCAAGAGCGGCATTATCTATTGCAACAGCCGCGCTAAGGTGGAAGACACCACCGCGCGCCTGCAAAGCCGCGGGCTGAGCGTCGGCGCTTATCACGCCGGGCTGGACAACGATCGCCGCGCCCAGGTGCAGGAAGCGTTCCAGCGTGACGATCTGCAGGTGGTGGTGGCCACCGTCGCCTTCGGCATGGGCATCAACAAACCCAACGTGCGTTTCGTGGTGCATTTCGACATCCCGCGCAATATCGAATCCTATTATCAGGAGACCGGCCGCGCCGGGCGCGACGGCCTGCCGGCCGAAGCCATCCTGCTGTACGATCCGGCCGACATGGCCTGGCTGCGCCGCTGTCTGGAGGAGAAACCCGCCGGGCAGCAATTGGACATCGAGCGCCACAAGCTGAACGCCATGGGGGCGTTCGCCGAGGCACAAACCTGCCGCCGCCTGGTGCTGCTCAACTACTTCGGCGAAGGCAAGCACGAGAACTGCGGCAACTGCGATATCTGCCTCGATCCGCCCAAGCGCTACGACGGGCTGGAGGACGCGCGCAAGGCGCTGTCCTGCGTGTATCGCGTCGGCCAGCGCTTTGGCCTTGGGTACATCGTGGAAGTGCTGCGCGGCGCCAACAACCAGCGTATTCGCGAATATGGCCACGACAAGCTGCCGGTGTATGGCATCGGCCGCGATCAGACCACCGAACACTGGACCAGCGTGCTGCGTCAGCTGATCCACCTGGGTTTTATCACCCAGAACATCGCCATGCACTCGGCGCTGCAATTGACCGAGGCGGCGCGCCCGGTGTTGCGCGGCGAGGTGGCGCTGCAGCTGGCGGTGCCGCGCATTCAGAGCCTGAAGTCGCGCAGCAGCGCCAACCAGAAATCCTACGGCGGCAATTACGATCGCAAGCTGTTCGCCAAGCTGCGCAAACTGCGCAAATCGATCGCCGACGAAGAAAACATTCCGCCTTACGTGGTGTTCAACGACGCCACGCTGCTGGAAATGGCCGAACAGATGCCGATCAAGGCCGGCGATCTGCTGAGCGTCAACGGTGTCGGCCAGCGCAAACTGGAGCGTTTCGGCGCGCCCTTTATGGCGATGATCCGCGACCATCTCGACAATGACGAAGACTGAGGGCGATATATCATGCTGATGCTGTTTCTCACCGTGGCGCTGGTGCATCTGATTGCGCTGATGAGCCCGGGGCCGGACTTCTTTTTCGTGTCGCAAACCGCCGCCAGCCGCTCGCGCCGCGAGGCGATGATGGGCGTGGTCGGCATTTCGCTCGGCATCGTGGTGTGGGCCGGCGTGGCGTTGATGGGGCTGCACCTGATCCTGCAGAAGATGGCCTGGTTGCATCAGATCATCATGGTTGGCGGCGGCATTTACCTGTGCTGGATGGGGTGGCAACTGCTGCGTTCCGCGCGGGCGCAGCAAGCTTCGCCGGTGGCGGAGGCCCAGGTGGCGTTGCCGAAGGCCGGGCGCAGCTTTATTCGCGGCTTCCTGACCAATCTGTCCAACCCGAAAGCGGTGATCTATTTCGGCAGCGTGTTCTCGCTGTTCGTCGGCGACAGCGTCGGCGCCGGAGCGCGCTGGGGGCTGTTCTTGCTGATCGTCGCCGAGACCTTCGTCTGGTTCAGCCTGGTGGCGGTGGTGTTTGCGCTGCCGGCGATGCGCCGCGGCTATCAGCGGTTGGCCAAGTGGATAGACGGGGTGGCGGGCGTGCTGTTTACCGGCTTCGGGTTACATCTGATATTTACCCGCTAACCGCAGTGAAATGCCCAAGGCCGAGCAGCGATGCCCGGCCTTTTTTGTCAGGCTTTGCGGGCGGTCGCCAGCAGCCCCGCCACCAGAATGAACAGCGAACCGAACAGTCGGTTGAGCAACTGCATCTGGCGCGGGGTCTTCAGCCAGCCGGCGATGCGCGTCGCCAGGGTGGCGTAACCGATCATCACCAGAATATCCACCACCACGGTGGTGACGCCGAGCACCAGATACTGCTCGGCCTGCGGCTGATTGGGCAAGATGAACTGCGGGAACAGCGCGGCGAGGAACACGATGCTTTTCGGGTTGGTCAGGTTGACCAGCACCGCGCGGCGGAACAGACGGCGGCGCGGCATGCTGCCCGCCAGCGCATGCAGATCCAGCGCGCCGGCGGCGCGCCACTGCTGGATGCCGAGCCACACCAGGTAGGCGGCGCCCAGCCATTTCAACAGTTCGAACGCCAGCAGCGATTGCGATATCAGCGCGCCGAGACCGATGCCCACCAGCACGATGTGCGCGCTCAGCCCGACCTGCAGCCCGGCGATCGAGGCGGCGGCGCCGCGATAGCCGTGGCTGATGCCGGTGCTCATGGTATTGATGGCGCCTGAGCCGGGGGAAAGGCTCAGGATAAGCGTGGTCAGCAGATAGGTTAACCACCAGTCCAAGGTCATGGTGCTTCGGCTCCCTGAAAGTGTCGTTTTGTGCCACAATGCGCCGAGGCGGCGCCGTTTTTGTCAGAATTGAATCACAATACGCTAGTATGATTTCTTGTGCCAGCGGTCACATTTTCCGCCGGCCCCACAGGGAAAACGCTCTCGATGACCTCGTTCACTCTCAGTTCCGATGACTGGTTAACGCGTGAAACGCAGTTCGCTGCCTTCGCCACCGGGCCGCTGCTGGATTTCTGGCGGCAGCGCGAAGAAGGCGAATTCAGCGGCGTGGACGGCGTGCCGATCCGCTTTGTGCGCTTCAGTTCTGCGCGACATCAGCGGGTGGTGGTGGTCAGCCCCGGCCGCATCGAAAGCTACGTGAAATACCCTGAGGTGGCCTACGATCTGTTCCACTGCGGCTACGATGTGGTGATCGTCGATCATCGCGGCCAGGGGCGTTCCGGGCGTTTACTGGCGGATACGCACCGCGGTCATGTGGTAAACTTCGCCGACTACGTGGATGATTTCGAACAGCTGTGGCTGCGCGAGGTCGAATCGCGCGGTTATCGGCAGCGCTTCGCGCTGGCGCATTCGATGGGCGGCGCGATCCTGGCGCAGTTCCTGCAGTGCCGGCCGCAGGCGTTCGACGCGGCGGCGTTTTGCGCGCCGATGTTCGGCATCCGGTTGCCGATGCCGGGTTGGCTGGCCGATCGCATTCTCGACTGGGCGGAGACCCGCCCGGCGATCCGCGACTATTACGCGGTGGGCACCGGCCAGTGGCGTCCGTTGCCCTATGTGGTCAACGTGTTGACCCATAGCCGCGAGCGCTACCGGCGCAGCCTGCGTTATTATGCCGATTACCCCGAGCTGCAGGTGGGCGGGCCGACCTACCATTGGGTGCGGGAGAGCATCCGCGCCGGCCGGCAGATTATCGCGCAGGCCGGGAAGATCACCACGCCGCTGTTGCTTTTGCAGGCCGGTGAAGAACGGGTAGTCGACAACCGTTCGCACCAGGCTTTTTGTCAGGCTCTGTCAGACGCGGGGCGCCCTTGCGAAGGGGGGCTCCCGTGGGTTATCAACGGCGCACGCCATGAGATCCTGTTCGAGCGGGACGCGCTGCGCGCCGAAGCACTGAACGCAATTCTGCGCTTCTTTGCTCAACACTTAGGCGGCGCGCTGCCGCCGACAACTCCATCAGAGGTTAGAACATAACGCTATGTATCACGTCGTCGCTTCCGATTTAGATGGCACGCTGCTGTCTCCCGACCATACCCTGTCGCCGTACGCTAAAGAAACGCTGAAGTTGCTGACTCAGCGCGGCGTGCATTTCGTGTTCGCCACCGGCCGCCACCATATCGACGTGGCGCAGATCCGCGACAGCCTGGAGATCAGCGCCTTTATGATCACCTCCAACGGCGCACGGGTGCACAACACCGCCGGCGAACTGATTTTCAGCCACAACCTGGACGGAGATATCGCCCGCGATCTGTACGGCATGCTGCACGACGATCCGGATATCACCACCAACGTCTACCGTAACGACGATTGGTTTACCAACCGCGAAAGCCCGGAGCAGGAAGAGTTCTTCCAGGAGTCGGTGTTCAAATATCAGCTGTTTGAGCCGGGCCTGCTGGAAACCGACGGCGTCTGCAAGGTTTACTTCACCTGTGAAGATCACGAGCGGTTGCTGCAGGTGGAAGACGCCATCAACGCGCGCTGGGGCGATAGGGTCAACGTCAGCTTCTCGTTCCCGACCTGCCTGGAAGTGATGGCGGGCGGCGTGTCGAAAGGGCATGCGCTGGAAGAAGTGGCCAAGATCATCGGCTATACGCTGCAAGAGTGCATCGCCTTCGGCGACGGCATGAACGATCTGGAGATGTTGTCGATGGCCGGCAAGGGCTGCATCATGCGCGACGCGCATCAGCGCCTGAAGGACATGCTGCCGGAGCTGGAAGTGATCGGCTCCAACGTCGATAATGCGGTACCGCACTACCTGCGCAAGATGTTCCTCTGAAATAACCATTAAATAATAAGGGCGCCTCGCGGCGCCCTTGGCATTACTTGTGCTGGCCCTGCTTCTGCAGGAACTGCACGCCCTTGTCCGGGAAGTCGGTGAACACGCCGTCGACGCCGGCCTGGTTGTAAATCACGTCATACAGTTGGTTCACGTCGGTCACGTACTTCGGCAGCGCATCGGCGCGGATGGTGAACGGATGCACCGCCAGCTTGCTGGCGTGCGCTTCTTTCACCATGTCGGTCAGCACGATGTGACCCGGCTTGGATTGATCCGCCACCACCAGCATGTGGTAGTCCGGCCCGATGCCGTCGGCATACTGAGCGATTTTCTTCATCGCGCCCGGTTTGAACATCCAGTCGTAGTCGTATTCCGCCCACTTGCCGTCGGCTTTCTGCTCGTAGGTTTCCTGCCAGTCGTTATAGGCGATCAGCTGCACCAGCTTCAGATCCATGCCCAGCTTCGGCTCCAGCTCGTTCTTGATGCGCTTGAGCTCGTTGGCGTCGAAGCACTGCAGGTAGACGTTGTCGTTCTTGCCGGTGTAGCCGTACTGCTTGAGCACCGCCAGCACTTTGCTGGAGATGTCTTTGCCTTCCTGTTTGTGGAACCACGGCGCCTTGATTTCAGGGTAGATGCCGATGTTCTTGCCGGTCGAATGGTTCAGACCCTGCACGAACTCGATCTCCTCCTGGAAGGTGTGCACGCGGAAGTCGGATTTGCCCATCGGGAAGCGGCCAGGGTAGCCCTGCACCTTCTTGCCGTTTTCGATTTCAAAGCCTTCGGTGAACTTCAGCGATTTGATCTCCGCCAGCGTAAAGTCGATGGCGTAATAACGGCCGTCTTTACGCGCGCGGTCCGGGAAGCGTTCGGCGACGTCGGTGACGCGATCGAGGTAATGGTCGTGCAGCACCACCAGCTCGTTGTCCTTGGTCATCACCAGATCTTGTTCGAGATAATCGGCGCCCTGCGCGTAGGCCATCGCCTTCGCCGGCAGGGTGTGTTCCGGCAGGTAGCCGCTGGCGCCGCGGTGGGCGATGACCACTTTGTCCGCCGCCTGCGCGGCGCTGACCATCGAGGTGGCGAGAATGATCCCTGTCAGCAGGGCTTTGACTTGAGTCCGCATTCCGTTTTCTCCGTGTTGTTGGGGGCAGGGTAGTAAAAAGGCCGCAGGGCGGCCTTTAAATCATGCAAAAGTCGTGTGACGCTTAACCGCGCTTGGCGGCGATTTCCGCGTGGTGTTTCTTCTCGTTCAGCATGGTCAGCAGCAGCAGGATGACCGCTGCGATGCTGCCGCCGATCATCACCATGAAGCCGCCGTCCCAACCGAAGAAGTCCACGGTGTAACCGACGATGGCGCTGGCCGCGACCGAGCCGCCCAGGTAGCCGAACAGGCCGGTGAAGCCCGCGGCGGTGCCGGCGGCTTTCTTCGGCGCCAGCTCCAGCGCGTGCAGGCCGATCAGCATCACCGGGCCGTAGATCAGGAAGCCGATGACCAGCATACAGATCATGTCCACGGTCGGGTTGCCGGCCGGGTTCATCCAGAACACCACGGTGGCGATGGTCACCAGCGTCATGAAGAACACGCCGGTGGCGCCGCGGTTACCTTTGAACACTTTGTCCGACATCCAGCCGCACAGCAGAGTGCCCGGGATACCGGCGTATTCATACAGGAAGTAGGCCCAGGAAGACTTGTCCAGCGCGAAGTGCTTCACTTCTTTCAGGTAGGTCGGCGACCAGTCCAGAATGCCGTAACGCAGCAGGTAGACGAACACGTTGGCGACCGCGATGTACCACAGCAGCTTGTTCGGCAGGATGTACTGCATGAAGATCTGCTTGGCGGTCAGCTCTTCTTCGTCTTTTTCGCTGTAGTCGTCCGGATAGTCGTTTTTGTACTCTTCAATCGGCGGCAGGCCGCAGGATTGCGGGGTGTCGCGCATCAGGGCGAAGGCGATCAGGGCCACCAGGATGGCGCCGAAGGCCGGCATGTACAGCGCCGCGTGCCAGTCGTTGAACCAGGCCATGCCCAGCAGGAACAGCAGCGGCGGCAGGCCGCCACCCACGTTGTGGGCGCAGTTCCAGATGGAAACGATGCCGCCGCGTTCTTTCTGCGACCACCAGTGCACCATGGTACGGCCGCACGGCGGCCAACCCATGCCCTGGAACCAGCCGCACAGGAACAGCAGGACGAACATGATGGCGATGCTGGAGGTGGCCCACGGCACGAAGCCCATGAACAACATCACCGCCGCCGCCAGGATCAGGCCGGCAGGCAGGAACACTCGCGGGTTGGAACGGTCGGAGACCGAACCCATGATGAATTTGGAGAAGCCGTAGGCGATGGAGATGCCCGACAGCGCGAAGCCGAGGTCGCCGCGGCTGAAGCCTTGTTCGATCAGGTAAGGCATGGCCAGGGTGAAGTTCTTACGCACCAGATAGTAAGCGGCGTAACCGAAGAAGATCCCCAGGAAAATTTGCCAGCGCAGCTTACGGTAGAGCGGGTCTACCTTATCGCTCGGCACACGGGCGATGTGTGCGGCCGGCTTAAAAATACTCAACATGAGCGCCTCCGATGGCTTTATCTGTTATCACATCAATATGACCTTTTACGTTCATTTGATGATTGAGCGGATATCGAATGTGGTGTTTTTGTGTTCCATAACGAGCGCCATTGTCGACAAATACGCCTGGTGTCGCTGTGACGAATGGCGCAATTGTTACACTTTCATGAAACCACGGCGGATTTTGAGCGATTCGTTAACGTTATGAAATAGAAAAACGTCCAAAAATCGTGATTATGATCACATTGATGGTTTTTTGTGGACATTTTTATTTCGTTTCATGTTCGTTCTTGTTCCTTATCAAACAAAGACCCTAATAACCGTGGCTCAATAGGCTCATAACTACCGATCCTGAGGGAGCGACATGAGCAGCTATTTTGACGGCGGCGAAACGGATGTGATCATCATCGGCGGCGGCGCCACCGGCGCAGGCATTGCCCGCGATTGTGCGCGGCGCGGCTTGCGCTGCATTTTGCTGGAGCGTCACGACATCGCCACCGGCGCCACCGGCCGCAACCACGGCTTGCTGCACAGCGGCGCGCGCTATGCGGTGACCGACGGGGAGTCGGCGCGCGAGTGCATCGAAGAGAACCGCATCCTGAAACGCATCGCGCATCACTGTATCGAGCGCACCGATGGGCTGTTCATCACCCTGCCGCAGGACTCGCTGGAGTATCAGCAACAGTTTATCGCCGCCTGTCGCCAGGCCGACATCGACGCCGAAGCGATCGACCCGCAGCTGGCGCTGCGGCTGGAGCCGGCGGCTAATCCGGCGCTGATTGGCGCGGTGCGGGTGCCGGACGGCACCGTCGATCCTTTCCGGCTGACCGCCGCCAACATGCTGGATGCGCGCGAACACGGCGCGCAGATCCTGACTTACCACCAGGTGGTCGGGTTGTTGCGCAGCGGCGATCGGGTGACGGGCGTGCGCGTTTACGACCATCAGAATCAGCGGCGCTATGAGCTGCACGCAGCGGTGGTGGTCAACGCCGCCGGCATCTGGGGCCAGCAGATCGCCGAATACGCCGATTTGCGTATCCGCATGTTCCCGGCCAAGGGAGCGCTGCTGATCCTCGGTCACCGCATCAACAACATGGTGATCAACCGTTGCCGCAAACCGGCGGACGCCGACATCCTGGTGCCGGGCGACACCATCTCGCTGATCGGCACCACCTCGACCCATATCGACTACGACCAAATTGACAACATGCTGGTGACCCCGCAGGAGGTGGACATTCTGATCCGCGAGGGGGCGCTGCTGGCGCCCACCCTGGCGCAGACCCGCATTCTGCGCGCCTATGCCGGGGTGCGGCCGCTGGTGGCCAGCGACGACGATCCCAGCGGGCGCAATGTCAGCCGCGGCATCGTGCTGCTCGATCATGCCGCCCGCGACGGGCTGGAAGGGTTTATCACCATCACCGGCGGCAAGCTGATGACCTACCGCCTGATGGCGGAGTGGGCCACCGACAAGGTATGTGAAAAGCTCGGCGTAAATAGTCCGTGCACCACCGCGCAGGACGCGCTGCCCGGATCCCGTCAGTCGGCGGAGGAAACGGTGCGCAGCGTGGTTTCTCTGCCCGCCAGCATCCGCGGCTCGGCGATTTACCGGCACGGCGATCGCGCCAGCCAGGTGCCGGCGGCCGATCGGCTCGACACCAGCCTGGTGTGCGAGTGCGAGGCGGTGACCGCCGGGGAAGTGCGCTATGCGGTCAATTCGCTGACCGTCAATAACTTGGTGGATCTGCGCCGCCGCACCCGCGTCGGCATGGGCACCTGCCAGGGTGAACTCTGCGCCTGCCGCGCCGCCGGACTGCTGACGCGCTTCAAGGTCAGCACGCCGCAGCAATCCATCACGCAGCTGTCGCAGTTCCTCAACGAACGCTGGAAAGGCGTGCGGCCGATCGCCTGGGGCGATGCGCTGCGCGAGAGCGAATTTACCAGTTGGGTTTATCAGGGATTATGCGGGCTTGAGGCCCAGGCAGACAAAGAGCAGGAGGCGGATGATGCGATTTGACGTAGTGGTGATTGGCGGCGGCCTGGCGGGCCTGAGCTGCGCCATTGCCGTGGCCGAACAGGGCAAACGCTGTGCGGTGGTCAGTTCCGGCCAGAGCGCGCTCTACTTCTCCTCCGGCTCGCTCGATCTGCTGGCGAGATTGCCGGACGGCACGCCGGTCGAGATGCCGCTGGCGGCGCTGCCGCAGCTGGCGCAACAGGCGCCGCAGCATCCGTATTCTCTGATTGGCCCCGGCCGGGTGGCGGCGCTGTCCGCCGCCGCGCAGCGGCTGCTGGAACGCTGCGGGCTGAATCTGCAGGGCGAGGGGGTGAACAACCATCTGCGTATCACGCCGCTCGGCACGCGCCGCGCTACCTGGCTCAGCCCGCAGGCGATCCCGACGCTGCCGCTGACCGGCCAACTGCCCTGGCGGCGCATTGCGGTGATCGGCATCGAAGGGTTCCTCGACTTCCAACCGCAGATGGCCGCCGACTCTCTGAGCCGGGAGCTCGGCGTAGAGGCGGATGTGGCCTATCTGCACATGCCGGCGCTGGACAGATTGCGCAATAACCCCAGCGAGTTCCGCGCGGTGAACATCGCCCGGGTACTGGATTTGATGGAAAGCCTGCCGCCGATGGCCGAAGAGCTGCGGCGGCTGGCGGGCGAGGCCGAGGCGCTCTTCCTGCCGGCCTGTCTGGGCCTGGAGGACGACGCGTCGCTGGCGGTGCTGCAGGATGCGGTCGGCAAGCCGATCCGGCTGCTGCCGACGTTGCCGCCTTCGGTGCCCGGCATGCGCTTGCATCAGGCGCTGCGGCGGCGTTTCCAGCAGCTGGGCGGCGTTTTCATGCCTGGCGACAGCGTGCTGCGCGCCGAGTGTGAAGCCGGCCGCGTCACCGGCCTGTATACCCGCAACCACGGCGATATTCCGCTGGGGGCGCAGCAGGTGGTGCTGGCCAGCGGCAGCTTCTTCAGCAACGGGCTGGTGGCGGGTTTCGATGAAGTGCGTGAACCGATCTTCGGGCTGGACGTGCACAGCCGCGCCGATCGCGCCGACTGGAGCCGGCGCGAGCTGTTCGCGCCACAGCCTTATCTGCAGTTTGGCGTGCGTACCGACGGCAGGCTGCGGGCGATGAAGCAGGGAATGCCGTTCGACAATCTGTATGCCATCGGTGCGGTCGCCGGCGGCTACGATCCGCTGCAGCAGGGCTGCGGCGCCGGCGTGTCATTGATCGGTGCGCTGCACGTTGCGCAGCAGATCGCCGCGGAGGAAAACGCATGAGTCTGCATCAGGATCACAGCTTTGAAAGCTGCATCAAATGCACCGTCTGCACCACCTACTGCCCGGTGGCCAAAGTGAACCCGCTCTACCCGGGGCCGAAACAGGCGGGGCCGGATGGCGAGCGGCTGCGGCTGAAAGACCCGGCGCTGTACGACGAGGCGTTGAAATATTGCACCAACTGCAAGCGTTGTGAAGTGGCCTGCCCGTCCGATGTCAAAATCGGCGACATCATTCAGCGCGCCCGCGCCGACTTTGCCCAGAGCAAGCCGACGCTGCGTGACGCCATCCTCAGCCACACCGATATCATGGGATCGCTGTCGACGCCGTTCGCGCCGATCGTCAACGCCGCCACCGGGCTGAAACCGGTGCGCAAGCTGCTGGACAAGGCGCTGAAGATCGATCACCGGCGTGAACTGCCGAAATACTCGTTCGGCACCTTCCGCCGCTGGTACCGACAACAGGCGCAGGCGCAGCAGCGTTACGCCGAGCAGGTGGCGTTCTTCCACGGCTGCTTCGTCAACTATAACCACCCGCAGCTGGGCAAGGATTTGGTCCGGGTGTTCAACGCGCTGGATATCGGCGTGCAGCTGCTGAAACGCGAGAAATGCTGCGGCGTGCCGCTGATCGCCAACGGGTTTATCGAGCAGGCCAAAAAGCAGGCCAGGGTCAATGCCGAATCGCTGCATGAAACGGTGCTGGAACGCGGCATTCCGGTGGTGGCCACTTCGTCGAGTTGCACCTTCACCCTGCGTGACGAATACCCTCATCTGCTGGACGTAGACACCACCCCGGTGCGCGATCGGGTGGAGCTGGCGACGCGCTATCTCTATCGCCTGATCAATCAGGGGCGCAGCCTGCCGCTGAAACGCACGCCGCTGCGGGTGGCTTATCACACGCCTTGCCATATGGAGAAGATGGGCTGGACCGCCTACACCCTGGAGCTGCTGCGGCAGATACCGGGGCTGGAGCTGGTGGTGCTGGATTCGCAGTGCTGCGGCATCGCCGGCACCTACGGGTTCAAATCGGAGAACTACGCCACGTCGCAGGGCATCGGCGCGCCGCTGTTCCGGCAGATAGAAGAGAGCGGGGTGGATCTGGTGGTGACCGACTGCGAGACCTGCAAATGGCAGATAGAAATGTCCACCAGCAAACGCTGCGAACATCCGATCACCCTGCTGGCGCAGGCGCTGGCATAAAACGAAAGGGCCGGCAAGCCGGCCCTTTGTGGGATTACTGCTTCAGCTTCAGGGTGGAGATGATGCCTTCGGCTTCGGTCTGCGCCTGCTGCTGATTGTCCGCCGGCAGCGTTACCTGAATGGTCAGCATGTTGTTGTTCAGTGAGCCGATCAGGACGGAAGAATAGGCTTTCTCGCCGCCGCTGGTGATGATGCTGTCCAGCTGACGCAGCGGCACACCGTTGACGTCGAGCGCTTTGTTGGTGATCACCTGCAGGTTGGCGTCACGTGCGCGTTGGGTATTCTCCAGGCGCTTGGCCAGGGTCTCCAGGCTGTCGGCGGTCTTGTCACCCAGGATCACAATCACCGCGCGCTGGCCGGTGCTGTCTGCGTAAACATGCATGTTGTTGGCCTGGTTGCCCAGCTTGCCGCTCTGATCCGCCATGCCGACCGGCAGGGTGAACGCCAGTTTACCGTCCAGCAGGCTCACCTGCTGCCCGGCCGGCGCGCTGGCCGCCGTGCCGTCCGTTGCCGCCTTGGTGTCTTTGGTTTCGCCGTCGCAGGCCGCGAGGCCAAGCGCCAGCAGGCTGATACCCATCAATTTCGCTACTTTACGCATCGGGCTTCCTTCTTCCTTTCCGGTAGGGATTCACTGTCGTATCGCAACCTATTCCAGGTTGAAATGCAAGGCAGATGTTGTCACAAGTTTTTTTCCAGTAATAGCCGATAATCAGCCACTTCGCCTTTCTTTTCCAGCTGAACAATCTGATAGTGGTGGGCGATCAGCATCGTCAGCATGGCGCGGAACCGGTTACGGGTTTTGACCGTCAGTTGGCGATAGCCCTGCGCCCGCGCCCAGCGCTCTTGTTCGGCCAACAAGGCCTGCGCCACGCCGTGGCGACGAAATGCCGGCAACACGCCGCCCAGCCAGCTGTAAAACACCGTTTCCTGCCGTTGATAACCGAGTTTGAAACCGGCCGGTTGCCCGGCTATCTCGGCGATCAACAGGCTGGCGGGGGCGGCGCCGATGCGCCGCTGCAGATCGGCCAGGCTATGCAGGCCGCCGAATTCGGGGATGCGTTGGTAAAGGCGGTGGATGTCTTCAAGCGTGGCGGTGCGGACGATTGGGGTCATGAGCGGCCTCCAAAGGATAGGGCCGCCCAGAATAACACGACTCAGCCCGGCTGCAGGCCGCCGCTGCGCGCTGCGATGCGTTTGAGCAGCATGTTCAGTAATACGCCGTACATCGGCAGGAAGAACAGCAGGCAGATCATCACCTTGAAGCTGTAATCCACCAGCGCGATCTCCACCCAGTTGTTGGCCATGAAGGGATCGCTGCTCTTATAAAAGGCGATGAAGAAGAACGCCAGTGTATCGCTGATGTTGCCGAGGAACATCGCCGCCGCCGGCGCCACCCACCAGGCGCTGCGTTGACGCAGGCGGTTGAAGACGTGTACGTCGAGGATCTGGCCGAGCACATAGGCCATAAAGCTGGCGACGGCGATGCGCGCCACGAACAGGTTAAAACTGTTCAGCGCCGCAAAGCCCTGCCATTCTCCCTGATAGGTGACGGTGGAGATCACATAAGAGATGAACAGCGCCGGCACCATCACCGCCAGGATGATGCGCCGCGCCAGCGGCGCGCCGAAGATGCGCACGGTCAGATCGGTCGCCAGGAAGATAAACGGGAAAGTAAAGGCGCCCCAGGTGGTATGGAAGCCGAAAACGGTGATCGGCAGCTGCACCAGGTAGTTGCTGGAGGTAATGATGGCGATATGAAACAGCGAAAGCCAGACCAACGCGGTAAAGCGCTGCTGTGCGGTAAACGAATACATGTTGTAGCCTTTTTAGCAGTGGGGTGAGGGAACCCAGTGTGTCTTGTCAAAACAGCAAAAAACGCTGCGCGGCGGCATGATACGCGTTTGCGCAACCAATGCAATGGTTAAATTTAACGCAAACGTTAACGCATCTTGCGCAGAAAAACTACCGGCGTAAACTAGGCGCTAATGAGATGCGGCGAGCGTTCGCCGATCGTTTTTGAACGAGAAAAATTGCATGACTGACTTATTTGCCCAGGCAGACCAGACGCTCGACGCGCTGGGGCTGCGCTGTCCGGAACCGGTGATGATGGTGCGTAAAACCGTGCGCCATATGGACAACGGCGAAACGCTGCTGATTATCGCCGACGATCCGGCCACCACCCGCGATATCCCGGGGTTCTGCCGCTTTATGGAGCACACGCTGGTGGCGCAGGAGACCGAACAGGTGCCATACCGTTATCTGCTGCGTAAAGGCGTCTAACGGCGGCGCGGCCGAGTTAAAAGTTCCCTCCCCCAAATGATAACGGGCGCGGTATGCCGCGCCCGTGTTTGTTTCAGAGCTTAGCTGCGCTTTCTCAATAGCCGCAGCGCGTTGGCGGTGACCAGCGCGGTGGCGCCGGAGTCAGCCAGTACCGCCAGCCACAAACCGGTCAGCCCCAGCAGGCTGGTGATCAGGAAGACCCCCTTCAACCCCAATGCGATGGTGATGTTTTGCCGGATATTGGCGTGGGTGGCGCGTGAGATGCGGATCATCTCCGCGACGCCCAGCAGCCGGTTGTGGGTCAGGGCGGCGTCGGCGGTTTCCAGCGCCACGTCGGTGCCGCTGCCCATGGCGATGCCGATGTTGGAGGCTTTCATCGCCGGGGCGTCGTTGATGCCGTCGCCGATCATCGCCGTCGGGCGCAGTTCGCTCAGCTCGGTGACCGCTTTGACCTTATCTTCCGGCAGCAGACCGGCGCGATAGTCGAGGCCCAGCTCGCCGGCGATCGCCGCGGCGGCGCGCGGGTTGTCGCCGGTCAGCATCACGCCGCGAATGCCCAGCGCGTTCAGTTCGGCTATCGCCTGCTTGGCGTCGCCGCGCAGCGTATCGCGCAGCGCCAGCAAGCCGATGGGCGCGCCGTCTTCCAGCACCACCACCGCCGTTTTGCCGGCGTTTTCCAGCTTGTCTACCTGGCTCTGCCATTGGGCGTCGAGCAGGCCCGGCGCCAGTTTGCCCGGCGCGCTGATCAGCACGGTCTTGCCGTCCACGATCCCTTCCACACCGACGCCGGCCAGCGCGCGGCGCGCCTGCGCCAGCGGCAACTCAGCCCCGCTTGCGGCGGCGCGGTTGATGATCGCCTGCGCCAGCGGGTGATGTGAACCGGCTTCCACCGCGGCGGCAAGCTGCAGCAGCCGCTGTTCGGTGAGCGCGCCGATCGGCAGCACGTCGGTCACCGTCGGCTTGCCTTCGGTCAGGGTGCCGGTTTTATCGAAGGCGATGGTTTGGATCTGGCCCAGTTGCTCCAGCGCCGCGCCGCCTTTAATCAGCGCGCCGCGCCGCGTGGCGGCCGCCAGTCCGGATGTGATGGCCGCCGGCGTTGAGATCACCAGCGCACATGGGCAGCCGATCAGCAGCAGCGTCAGGCCGCGATAGATCCAGGTATCCCACGGCTGTGAGAACAGCAGCGGTGGCACCAGGATCACCGCGACGGCCAGCAGCATAATGGCCGGGGTGTAATAGCGGCTGAAGCGATCGAGGAAGCGTTCGATCGGCGCGCGGCGCTCCTCGGCCTCTTCAATCAGCTGCAGGATGCGGTCGATGGCGTTTTTGCCGGGCTCGGATATCACCTTCATCTGCGCCGCCTGATCGACGGACAGGCTGCCGGCGGCCACTTTCTCCCCCTGTTGGCGCTCGACCGGCACCGATTCGCCGGTCAGGGCGCTTTCATCGAAGCTGGCGAACGGATTGAGCAGCTCGGCGTCGGCCGGCAGGCGCCCACCGGGCGCGATTTCAATCACGTCGCCGGGGCGCAGGCTGGCGACCGGCACGCGTTTGCGTTCCGTGCCTTGCAGCAGCAGCGCATCTTCCGGCACCAGCTCCATCAGCGCCTTCACCCCGCGCCGTGCGCGGTTGGCGGCGTAGGATTCCAGCAGTTCGCCGACCATAAACAGCAGCAGCACCATCGCCGCTTCGGCGGTGGCGCCGATGAACAGCGCGCCGATGGCCGCCACGCTCATCAGCGTTTCGATGGCAAACGGCGTGCCGGAACGAATCAAACGCAGCGCCTTGGCGGCGACCGGCGCCAACCCGACCAGCGTGGTGGCGATAAAGGCGATGCGGCCCAGCTCCGGGTTAACCCGATCCAGCACCCAACTGACCACCATCAGGGTGGTTAACAGCAGCAGCGGCGCGAATTCGCCGAAGCGTGAGGTTTTCGGCGCGGCGGCTTTGGCGGTCTGAGCGCCGAGCAGGGTAAAGCCGGCCTGGGCGACCGCGTCCTGGATCCGCAGGCTGAGGTCGGACTGCGCGTCGACCACCAGTTTCTCGGTGGCGAACAACACGCGCGCGCTGTCGACGCCGGGGAGTGCGGTGACGGCATTTTCGATTTTCTTGGCGCAGCTGGGGCAGTCCATGCCGGTAACTTTCCAGCTGAAACGTTGGCTGCCGGAAGGGGGAGCGGCGGCCAGCCTGTCGCTTTCCTCGTCCGGATCGTCGGGCGCGGCGGTGCAGCAGCCGCTATCGCCATGATCGTGATGATGGTGGGCGTGTTCGGCCTGTGCGGCGGCGTTTTTCGACTCGCTGCTGCAGCCGTGCTGAGTTTTGCTGTGGCTGTGGTTGCAGCCGCATCCGCCTTCGGCGTGGTGATGTTCCTGATGATTATGGTTTTGCTGATTGTGCATAACGTCCCCCTGCGGGCTGTTAAACGGGTTTGCTCAACTGACTCTACACCCTGGAGTCCACTCCAGAGTCAAGCGCCGGATGAGAATTATTGCTAACGGCGTTCAAGCGTAGAAAGGGGGTATTCATTCAATAATGAATAATGCGGATTTTAATCTATCGGCTTTTCTTATCCCCTATTGGGGGGGAAAGGCTCGCCACCGTTAGTTTAAATAAGAAAATAATATTCCTATAGAAACTAAAAAATCGCCCGACCTAATAATAAAGAGTTATTAATCTATAACGCTTTAGCGAAATTTACCTTTTCCCCTGAGTAAAGCCAGCATGATTCGCTTGAGTCTGCAGGCCGCATTGCTATTGAAGTTTGGTGCCAACTTATCCTCATCAAGTTTCATTTGCTTTGTAAAGAAGCCTAAAAAGCAGCATAACAAACTTTCGTTGCGATAATAAATGGTTGATTATTTTATGTGCAGTTTTGCGACCCTGCCTATAATTGGAATCGATTACCATTTTTAATGGTGATCTTATTTGCTGATATATATGCATTAATTCTACCTAACACACTGCCGGTAACGGCGCATAAGCCCCTTCCAGCAAGCTTAAGGTTTATTAACCGTGGCTTACGGGGAGGTTATGTCTATCTGTCTGATTGATATCAATCAGGTAATGAGTGGAATCGAACCAATGCAATCTACTAAAAAGGCAATTGAAATTACTGAATCCAGCCTTGCGGCCGCGACAACCGGCTACGATGCTGTAGATGACCTGCTGCATTATCATGAGCGGGGTAACGGGATTCAGATTAATGGCAAGGATTCATTTTCTAACGAGCAAGCTGGGCTGTTTATTACCCGCGAGAACCAAACCTGGAACGGTTACAAGGTATTTGGCCAGCCGGTCAAATTAACCTTCTCCTTCCCGGACTATAAGTTCTCTTCCACCAACGTCGCCGGCGATACCGGGCTGAGCAAGTTCAGCGCGGAACAGCAGCAGCAGGCTAAGCTGTCGCTGCAGTCCTGGGCCGACGTCGCCAATATCACCTTCACCGAAGTGGCGGCCGGTCAAAAGGCCAATATCACCTTCGGCAATTACAGCCAGGATCGTCCCGGCCACTATGATTATGGTACCCAGGCCTACGCCTTCCTGCCGAACACCATTTGGCAGGGCCAGGATTTGGGCGGCCAGACCTGGTACAACGTCAACCAATCCAACGTGAAGCATCCGGCGACCGAAGACTACGGCCGCCAGACGTTCACCCATGAGATTGGCCATGCGCTGGGCCTGAGCCACCCGGGCGACTATAACGCCGGTGAGGGCAACCCGACCTATAACGACGTCACCTATGCGGAAGATACCCGCCAGTTCAGCCTGATGAGCTACTGGAGTGAAACCAACACCGGTGGCGACAACGGCGGTCACTATGCCGCGGCTCCGCTGCTGGATGACATTGCCGCCATTCAGCATCTGTATGGCGCCAACCTGTCGACCCGCACCGGCGACACCGTGTACGGCTTTAACTCCAATACCGGTCGTGACTTCCTCAGCACCACCAGCAATTCGCAGAAAGTGATCTTTGCGGCCTGGGATGCGGGTGGCAACGATACCTTCGACTTCTCCGGTTATACCGCTAACCAGCGCATCAACCTGAATGAGAAATCGTTCTCCGACGTGGGCGGCCTGAAGGGCAACGTCTCGATAGCCGCCGGTGTGACCATTGAGAACGCCATTGGCGGTTCCGGCAATGACGTGATCGTCGGCAACGCGGCCAACAACGTGCTGAAAGGCGGCGCGGGTAACGACGTGCTGTTCGGCGGCGGCGGGGCGGATGAACTGTGGGGCGGTGCCGGCAAAGACATCTTTGTGTTCTCTGCCGCCAGCGATTCCGCACCGGGTGCTTCCGACTGGATCCGCGACTTCCAGAAAGGGATCGACAAGATCGACCTGTCGTTCTTCAATAAAGAAGCGAATAGCAGTGATTTCATCCACTTCGTCGATCACTTCAGCGGCACGGCTGGTGAGGCGCTGCTGAGCTACAACGCGTCCAGCAACGTGACCGATTTGTCGGTGAACATCGGCGGGCATCAGGCGCCGGACTTCCTGGTGAAAATCGTCGGCCAGGTAGACGTCGCCACGGACTTTATCGTGTAACACAGCAACGGAACGCCCGGCGCAGTCTCGGCCGGGCGTGATGCAGGAGCCCGGTATGAAAGGTACTTTAGCACGCACCGCTTTGGCGGCGGGTGGCATGATGGTGACGAGTGCGGTGATGGCCGGCAGTTTGGCATTGCCGACCGCGCAGTCGCTGGCGGGGCAATGGCAGGTGGCCGACAGCGAACGGCAATGCCAAATCGAGTTTCTGGCGCATGAACAAAGCGAGACCAACGGCTATCAGCTGGTGGATCGGCAACAGTGTTTGCAGAGCGTGTTTGCGGCGGAAGTCGTGGGCTGGCGCCCGGCTCCGGACGGCATCGCCCTGCTGCGGGCGGATGGCAGCACGCTGGCGTTCTTCTCGCGCGACGGCGATCTGTACCGCAATCAGCTGGGTGCGGATGATGCTCTGACGTTGAAAGCGCTGGCTTGATGAAGAAACGGGTTCGGCGCGCCGAACCCGCGGTAGGTCTCTACAGGTAGAGCGAACGCACGATCAGGAAGTGGCCGGAGAAGTAACAGAAAGCCACGATGGCGTCCGCCGCGCGGAAGGTGAAGCGGTAGCGGTTGAGCAGCCAAACCACGTTGGCCAGCAGCAGCAGCGAGGTGCCGGTCAGCAGCGAGAAGCCGAAATCGGTGCTGCGCAGGAAATATTGTTCGCCCGCCAGCCAGACCATCAGCAGCGTCATCGCTACGTAGGTAACGATCGGCCAGCGCATCTCTTCCAGCCGGGTCCAGACGGTGGCCAGCAGCAGTGTGCCGATCGCCAGCAGCGCCAGCGGCAGCGGCCAGAACAGGCTGAACGTCATCTGGCTGGCGAAACTCAGGGTGTACAGCAGGTGGGACAGGAAAAAGGCGCCGATGGCATACAGCACCCGTTCGCGCGGCAACAGGAGCAATGCGTCGCCGATCAGCGTCGCCAGCAGGCCGAGTACGATCAAATAACCCGCGGCGCCGAGCACCGGCGCCTGCCAGGCCAACAGCAACAGCAGCAGCAGCGTGACGGGTTTGAACACCCAGCGCTGCCAGCGCGGCCCACGGTAAGAGGCGTCGACAAACAGCCAACCGGAAAAGAATACGGCAAGGAACGGCCAACTCATTATGTCTTCCTTATGTAGGAGGGAGCCGCAACAACCGGCTCCAAACTGTCACCAATGTCACTTCTTCATTTCAGTGTAGGTAGCCTGCCGACGATCGACAATGCTTTCTTGAGAATGCTATGTTTACGCTGATTTAGCCGCGAAGGAAATGGGAAACCGATGAGTAAGCCACCGTTATTTTTTGTCGCCGTGATTGCGTTGATCGCCGTGCTGGCCACGCAACGCTACTTCAAGCAGCGGCAGCAGGAGGCGGAAAACGATCGCGCGCCGATGCGCAGTCTGCAGGTGACGGTGAGCGACAAACGCGCGGTGCCGGTCACCAAGACCCGCGCGCCGCAGCGCGAGCCGTTGGTCAATGAACCGATGAATTACGAGGTGGTGTTCAGCCCGAACCAGGGCGGTGAAGACATCCAGCTGCGGCTGAAGCAATGGCAGTACAACCCGATAGAAAAGGGCGCGCAGGGCACGTTGAACATGCAGGGCACGCGCTTCGTCTCGTTCACCGCTCAGCCGTAGCGGTCACTTCTTCTTGATGGGCGGCTGTTTCTTTTGCCAGGCCAGCAGCTCGAACACGCCAAAGATAAAGATCTTGGCCTCTTGCCAGTAGCTGATCGGCTGATCCTTCGGCTGGGTGGATTTCAACAGCACCAGCTGCAGGCCGTGCATCACCACCATAAAGAACAGCGCCACGTCGATGAAATACTTCAGCGGCTTGGGAAACGGATGGAACAGGTTAGAGAGCAGGAAGCCCCACACGCACAGCATCAGCAGGCGGCCCAGATTAATCAACATGGTCGGTTTTCTCTTGCGAACGAATATAAAGGCGATAGGCCACCTGGCCGGCGACCTTCTCCCGGTGCAGCTGCCAGCTGGCAGGCACGTCCGCCGCGGCGCTTTCCGCCTCGGCTTCTACATAGATCCAGGCCTCGTCGGCCAGCCAGCCGCGTTGCTCCAGCAACAGGGCGGTCTCCGCCAGCAGGCCTTTGCGAAACGGCGGATCGAGGAACACCACGTCGAACGGTTGGCCATCGCCCGCCAGCCAGCTCAGCGCGTTGGTGTTGATAACCACCCCTTTGCCCTGCAGCAGCGCCAGATTTTTTTCCAGCTGCTGCGCCACCGGCCGTTCGAATTCGAGCAGCGTGGCGCTGCCGGCATAGCGCGACAGCGCTTCCAGCCCCAATGCGCCGCTGCCGGCGAAACAGTCGAGGCAGCGCGCGCC
This sequence comes from Serratia sp. CY76391, assembly GCF_052166695.1. Classification (NCBI taxonomy): domain Bacteria; kingdom Pseudomonadati; phylum Pseudomonadota; class Gammaproteobacteria; order Enterobacterales; family Yersiniaceae; genus Serratia; species Serratia sp. CY76391. Next base: position 51,167 of record NZ_JBJNOJ010000009.1, on the reverse strand, counting down.
CTGAATCACCGGCGCCAGCCAGTTGAACAGGGTTTCGCGTACCCGATCGGTGGTGGGGCGCAGCCCCGGGCTGTTCGGCACCGGGAGTTTGCGACCGCGCCATTGGCCGCCGATGATGCGGATCTGTCCGGCTGCGGCCTGGGGCGGTTTTTTGGCCGCCGCCCGTGGCGAGAGTCTTGTCATAAGCGTTGTTTGGTTTCTTTCGCGGCGCGGGGCCGCCGAGGTTAACGAAAAGTTGTCCCTATTCTACCGGTGACGGGCGTCGGGGGGAACGGTAAAACGTTGTTGTCTGATTTCACGCCGGAAAGCATGCCGGATGCGTGTTGCTGGGCGAGGGAAAGTGATAGACTCGGCGGATTATTGTCAGCATATATCCTTCAGGTATGGAGGGTAAGCGAGCCTTCGGTACGGAGTAGAGTCATAACATGGCAAAAGATAAGAAACGTGGGTTTTTCTCCTGGCTGGGGTTTGGCCAGAAGGAGAAGGAAGAAGAGCAACAGCAACCTGAGCCGTCGGTAGAGCAGGCGGAACCTCAGGCCGCGGAGACGCCGGCTGAACCGGTCGCCGCCAAGCTGGACGACAAGCTCCCCGCCCAGGAATCTGAACCTGCCGCCTCCGTCGACACCCCGGGAGAGTGGGATAACGGTCAGGCCGGCGAGCAAATCGCGGAAAATCTGCCTGCGGCGGCCGAGCATCCGGCGGCGCAAGCGCTGGCCGAAGAGATCGTCAGCGTCACCGAACAGGTGGCGGCGCAGCAGCAACCTGTCACCGAACCCGAGCCAGTCGTCAAACCCGAGCCGGTCGTCGAACCTGAGCCGGTCGTTGAGCCCGAGCCGGTCGTTGAGCCTGAGCCGGTCGTCGAACCTGAGCCGATTGTTGAGCCTGAGCCGGTCGTTGAGCCTGAGCCGGCCGTTGAGCCAGAGCCGGAAGCGGAAGAAGAGCCTCTGGAACCCGTCGTGCCGGCCGCTGCGCAAGAGCAAGAGCGCCCGACCAAAGAGGGCTTTTTCGCGCGCCTGAAGCGCAGCCTGCTGAAGACCAAGCAGAACCTCGGCTCCGGCTTTATGGGGCTGTTCCGCGGTAAAAAGATCGACGACGACCTGTTCGACGAGCTGGAAGAACAGCTGCTGATCGCCGACGTTGGCGTGGACACCACGCGCAAGATCATCACCTCCCTGACTCAGCACGCCAGCCGCAAGCAGCTAAAAGACGCCGAAGCGCTGTACGGCAAGCTGAAGGAGGAAATGTCCGAAATTCTGGCCAAGGTCGATCAGCCGTTGGATGTCAGCGGGAAAACCCCGTATGTCATCCTGATGGTCGGCGTGAACGGCGTGGGTAAAACCACCACCATCGGCAAGCTGGCGCGCCAGTTCCAGGCGGAAGGCAAGTCGGTGATGCTGGCGGCGGGGGACACCTTCCGCGCCGCGGCGGTGGAGCAGCTGCAGGTGTGGGGTGAACGCAACCGTATTCCGGTGGTGGCGCAGCATACCGGTGCGGATTCCGCTTCGGTGATCTTCGATGCGGTGCAGGCCGCCAAGGCGCGCGGCATCGATGTGTTGATCGCCGATACCGCCGGCCGTCTGCAGAACAAATCGCACCTGATGGAAGAGCTGAAGAAGATCGTCCGCGTCATGAAAAAACTGGACGACCAGGCCCCCCATGAGGTTATGCTGACGCTCGATGCCAGCACCGGCCAGAATGCCGTCAGTCAGGCGAAATTATTTAATGAGGCCGTGGGCTTAACCGGCATCACGCTGACTAAACTGGACGGTACCGCCAAGGGCGGGGTGATCTTCGCCATCGCCGATCAGTTCGGTATCCCGATCCGCTATATCGGCGTCGGGGAAGGCATCGAAGATTTGCGGCCATTTAAGGCTGACGATTTTATTGAGGCACTTTTTGCCCGAGAGGATTAATACGGATGATTCGCTTTGAACAGGTCAGTAAAGCTTATCTGGGCGGACGGCAAGCGCTGCAGGGGGTTGATTTCCATCTGCGCCCGGCGGAGATGGCGTTTCTGACCGGCCATTCCGGCGCGGGGAAAAGTACCCTGCTGAAACTGATTTGCGGTATCGAACGGCCCAGCGCCGGCCACATCTGGTTTGGCGGCCACGACATCAGCCGTTTGAAAAACCGCGAGGTGCCGTTCCTGCGCCGGCAGATTGGCATGATCTTCCAGGATCACCACCTGCTGCTGGATCGCACGGTGTATGACAACGTGGCGATGCCGCTGATCATCGCCGGCGCCAGCACCGAAGACATCCGTCGCCGCGTTTCCGCCGCGCTGGACAAGGTCGGCTTGCTGGATAAAGCGAAGAACTTCCCGATTCAGCTGTCCGGCGGTGAGCAGCAGCGCGTGGGCATCGCCCGTGCGGTGGTGAACAAGCCGGCGGTGCTGCTGGCGGATGAACCGACCGGTAACCTGGACGATGCGTTGTCGGAAGGCATTTTGCGCCTGTTTGAAGAATTCAACCGCGTCGGCGTGACCGTTCTGATGGCGACGCACGACACCGGGCTTATCGCCCGCCGCAATTACCGCATCCTGACGCTGAGCCAGGGCCGCATGCAAGGAGGCGCTCACCATGGCCAATAACGCAAAAACCGCCAAGAGCAAGGCGCTGCGCGGCGGCTGGCGCGAACAGTGGCGTTACGCCTGGATGAACGCCATCAAAGACATGCTGCGTCAGCCGTTGGCGACGCTGCTGACGGTGATGGTGATCGCTATTTCCCTGACGCTGCCGAGCGTGTGCTATATCGTGTGGAAAAACGTCAGCACTGCGGCCAGCCAGTGGTATCCAACGCCGCAGCTGACCGTCTATCTGGATAAATCGCTCGATGACGACGCCGCGCTGAAAGTGCTCGACGCCATCAAGGCGGAAGCCGGCGTGGAGAAGGTCAATTACCTGTCGCGTGAAGAAGCGCGCGGCGAGTTCCGCAACTGGTCGGGCTTTGGCGGCGCGCTGGACATGCTGGAAGAGAACCCGCTGCCGGCGGTGGCGATCGTCACGCCGAAGCTGAGCTTCCAGAGTTCGGACACCCTCAACACCCTGCGCGATCGCGTGGCGGCGGTGCAGGGCGTCGAAGAAGTGCGTATGGATGACAGCTGGTTTGCCCGCCTGGCGGCGCTGACCGGGCTGGCGGGCCAGATCGCGGCGATCATCGGCGTGCTGATGATCGTGGCGGTGTTCCTGGTGATCGGCAACAGCGTGCGTCTGAGCATCTTCAGCCGCCGCGACACCATCAACGTGATGAAACTGATCGGCGCCACCGACGGTTTTATCCTGCGGCCGTTCCTCAACGGCGGGGCGATGCTGGGCTTTGCCGGCGCGCTGCTGTCGCTGGTGCTGTCCGGGGCGCTGGTGTGGCAGCTGGAGTCGGTGGTCGCCGGGGTAGCCAAGGTATTCGGCACCACCTTCACCCTGCACGGGCTGGGCTGGGATGAGGCGCTGCTGCTGCTGATCATCTCCGCGATGATCGGCTGGATCGCCGCCTGGCTGGCGACGGTGCAACATTTACGCCGATTTACACCACAGTAAGATTTTTTTGGTATACTCTTCTCCTGCTGCTTTTGATCGCGTTGCGGGAGAAGAGTGACCTCAAGCGAAGTCAGCACCATCCCTCTCTTCTTAGCGCACAAATTCCCTATCGGCCTGCACCCTCATCACGTATTGTCAGCAACAATGCTTGCAAAAAAGGGTGAACTTCTGGGGCGGAGTACGGTCAAAAATTGCAGCAAATGTTAAGGTGCCCGGCGTGTGGAACCGCTTTTGCTTCAGCAACTGCCGTAGAATCAATCATTTCCCCGCTGTAATAATCACCTGCATGATTTTGTATTCTCATAGAGAGGGTTTGAATGACCAAAGAAATGCAAACTTTAGCCTTAGTACCCCAAGGTAGCTTGGAAGCCTATATCCGGGCAGCCAACGCCTATCCGATGCTGACGGCAGAGGAAGAGCGGGAGCTGGCTGAACGGCTGCATTATCAGGGCGATCTGGATGCCGCTAAGCAGCTCATCCTGTCTCACCTGCGCTTTGTCGCTCATATTGCCCGCAACTATTCAGGCTATGGTCTGCCGCAGGCGGATCTGATTCAGGAAGGCAATATCGGCCTGATGAAAGCCGTTCGCCGCTTCAACCCTGAAGTCGGCGTGCGTCTGGTTTCCTTTGCGGTGCATTGGATTAAGGCGGAAATCCACGAGTACGTATTGCGCAACTGGCGCATCGTGAAAGTGGCGACCACCAAAGCGCAGCGCAAGCTGTTCTTTAACCTGCGCAAAACCAAACAGCGTTTGGGCTGGTTCAACCAGGACGAAGTGGAACTGGTGGCCCGTGAGCTGGGCGTAACCAGCAAAGACGTGCGCGAGATGGAATCTCGCATGGCGGCGCAGGACATGACGTTCGATCCGACTCCGGACGACGAGGCCCGCGACGGCCAGTCGATGGCGCCGGTGCTGTACCTGCAGGACAAGAGCTCGGACTTCGCCGAAGGCATCGAGGAAGATAACTGGGAAAGCAACGCCGCAGACAAACTGGCCTATGCGCTGGAAGGTTTGGACGAGCGCAGCCAGCATATCATTCGTGCCCGTTGGCTGGACGACGACAACAAGTCGACGCTGCAGGAGCTGGCCGATCAGTACGGCGTTTCCGCCGAGCGCGTGCGCCAGTTGGAAAAGAACGCCATGAAGAAACTGAAAATGGCGATCGAAGCCTGAGTCGATGCGAGATTCGATAAAAAAGCCCGGCAAGCCGGGCTTTTTAGTGCCTGAAATTCGGCGCTATGGCGCCACGGCGGCAAAGTCTGGCGCTGGGCAGTCGTAGCCGAATTTCGCCGCCCACGGGTAGCGGGTGCCGGTGTTGATGTAGCGCTGATAAAGCGCCCGGCCGGTTTTGGCGTCGCGCTTGATAACCCAGCTGGCGGCGTTACACAGCACGGCGGCATAGGCCTGGCTCTTCGGCGGCAGCAGATCGGCCGCCTGCTGCGCCAGCCCAACCGCCTGCCAGCGATAGTGCAGGAAACGGTTGTCTTCCGCCGGTAGCGCCGCCTTGGCGCGTGCCGCTTCCGCGCTGTCGATCCAACTTTTGTGCTTCAGCTCGCGAGTATCGAACGCATCCCCCAGATAGGAATAGCCGGCGCCATAGATGGCGTAGTCCGGCGTCATTTCGTAGCCGGTAAACTCCAGCCCCTGGGAACGCAGCAGGTTGGCGGCGCGATAGTAAGCCTGCGCACGCGCCAGCGGTGTGGCGGATTTGTCCTTGGCGGCCTTCAGCTCGTCGGCATACTGCTGCGCCGCCTGCCGGTAGTTGGGGATATCGAAGTAGGCCAGCGCCTCCGGTGCTCTTCCGACGCGCATCAGCCGCCGCGCCAGCAGTTCGCGCAGCTGCACCTCCGGCGTGATCTGCTGGCCGCCGTAGTCGTCCGGGTTTATCGGCTTGAGCGGTGTTGTCGGCGCCGGGGCGTGCTTATCGACAAAGCCTTTCAACTCATCGACGGTCAGCACCCGCTCTGCCACGTCGGCCACGTCGGCCCAATAGAGCGCCTTGCCGCGATACAGCAGGTCCATCGCCTGCAGATAGTCGCCGCGGTTCAGCGCCAGGATGGCCTGTTCGCCGGCCACCCGGCATTCGGGCACGATGGTTTCCGCAACGAAGTCGGCGTTGCGCTGTTCACCCCAGCTTTCGTCGGCGGGGAACGCGCTTGCCGCCTTGGCGTAGGCGGCGGTGGCGGCCTTCAGGTCGCCGTCGCGCAGCGCCATTTTCGCGCGCAGCCACCATGCGAGGCCGCTGTCACCGGCGTTCTTCAGCAGGCTTGCCGCCATCGGGTACTGCCCCGAACGGTAAGCCAATGCCGCCAGCCGATCGCTGCCGGCGAAGCCGCTTTTCACTGAGCCGTCCAGCAGCGTCAGGATCTGGTTGATGATTTGTGCGGAGCGGCCGTTGCCGTCGGTATCCGCCATTTGCAGGTTGCCGCTGCGGGCGAACAGCTCAATGGTCACCAGCTGTTGGATCAACGGATCGCCGATAACCTGCTTCAGCGTGTCCAAATGGTCGGGATTGACCAGGAAGCTGGAGACGTACTGCAGCGACTGCCCGCCGCTCGGATCGCCCTGCGCCGCCTGCTGTGCGTACAGGTGGGCGGCGGGGGCGACCTCACCCAGCCACAGGTGGATACGCGCCTGCTGCCCAAGGCTGCTCAGCGCCAGCTGATCGGGATCGGCGGTACCGTTTTTCACCCGTTCGATCACCTGCTGGAATGCAGCCAGCGCCTGTTCGAGCGCAGCTTTTGGCGGGTGCTCGGCGGCGGGGGCTGTTTCACCGGATTCATTCACCGGCGTTCCGTGGTCCGCCATCAGTACGCGCCCCAGCGAATACTGCGCCCGCAGCCCCCAATCGCCCTGCTCGGCGGCCGGTAGCTTCAGCACCTGCTGGAAATAGTCTGCGGCGCGCGGATCGTGGCTGGCGAAAGCCACGGCGCCCAGTTGATAGAGACGCGCAGCGTTGGACAACCCTTGCGTATTGACGGCGTCAGCCTCTTCTACCGTTTTGGCGGTGCGCATTTTGCCGATCGCTATCGTTTCCGGCGATTGCGGCATCGGTTTCGGCGGCATCGGCGGCGGCGGAGCCTGCCAGTGCGGCAACTGACTGTCCGCCGGCACCAGCCGGCCGGCTTCGAAGGCGAAATTGCCCTCCGGCATATACAGCAGGGTGCCGTTACGGTCGATCAGCAGCCGGTTAGGAAAATCCGGGCCGCAGGCATAGCCGTTCAGCGGCAGCGCCAGCGCGGCGCCGATCAGCATGGCCAGCGGAAGAAGGCGGCGGGTGTTCCGTGCCGCGCGCGTATCAAGGTGTGACAAGGGTGCCTCCTGGCGTCAGTTGTTGGCAGCGCAGCCAGCCCAGCGGCCGGGATTGCCCGGCGCGCAGCTGATCGCCGCTGATGCGAATAAAGCGTTGCCGTTGCGGTGCGGATTCCAGCCGGTAGTTGCCGACCGCGTCCGCCGCCAGGCAGTCGTCGGCGCGGATGATGACTTCTTGCGGCAGCGGGGCGTCCACCGGCCCGTTGTTATGAATTATCAGATCATACAGCCCGTTTTGCTGTGGCTGAGGCCTAAATTTTACCTGCCAGTCGACATTCAGCGGCAGCCGTTCGATCACCGCTCGCAGCGTGGCGAGCGACCAGGCGCGCCGATCGTCCGCCAGCGGCAAGCGGAACCAGATAATGCCGCGCAGCCGGGGCGGCGTTTGCTGCGCCAGCGTTTGCAGAAAATCGGCGATCTGCTGCGGCGCGACCGCCAGTTCGCGGCCGTTGCCGGCCACGCGCAGCGAGGATTCGCTCTCCACCTGCGCGCCCTGCGCATCAAATCCCAGCAGCGCCATGCCATAGGCCGGCAGCGCGACGCGAAACGGCTTCGGTGTGACGGCGGCGTACTGCCGCACCCAGCGCAGCGCCAAGGAGCCGTCAAACAGCCCCTGCTGCGGCGAGAGCACCGCATGCACCTGCAGGACGGAACTGTCGGCCTGTTGCAGTACGCCGGGCAGGCCGGGTGAACCGATCCAGGCGGGCAGGGCGGTGATGCCGAGTTGCAAAGCGGCGGGCAGCCGTTGGCGTAGCCGCTGCAGAAAGCGTTGGTAGCCCGGCAGGCGGGCGGTGGCGGCGTCATGATCGATCTCGACGCCGGTGACGTGCAGCCCGGCCGCCTGCCAGCGTTGGGCGAGCGCCAGCAGCCGCTGGATAATGGCTTCTTGGTCCAGCTGCGGCAGCTGGCCGTCGAGGCGCGCCACCAGCCAGAGCGGGCGGCCATCCTGTTGCAATAAGCGCAGGTCGGCCGGGATTTCCCGCCAGCCCTCGCGTGGATGCACCTGCAGCGCCAGCACCCGCAGCCCGGCGAACAGATCGCGGCTGTGCGCCAGCGCATCGGCGTGCTGCGGCGTCCAGACCCGCTGCCAGACATAAACCTGCTGATCCCAGTCTGAGGCCAGGCGCAGCGCCTGCTGGCGCCCGAGGAACGCGGCCGCCAGCCCCAGCGCAATCAAGACCAGCGCCGCCAACCGGCGTTTCATTTTTGCCAGAGATCGCCCTGCGGTGCGAAGCCGCAGGCGCGCATGAAGTTCTCGACTTCCCCGCGTTCGCGCGGTGCCAGGCCGGCGGTCGACAGCTGCCAGTGAGCGACCTGCGGCAGCTGACGCTGCGCATCCTGCACCAGGTAAAGACCGACGCCGCGGCGGCGCGTCACTTCGCGCACCAGCAAGTCCTGCAGCTCGGCGCGGTCATCCTGCAGCGCAATTTTCACCGCGCCCAGCAGACGCTCGTTGAAGCGGGCGGCAAACAGCGCCTTGCCGCCGCTCAACCAGCTCTGCCACTGTTCCGGCTGCTGATGCGGCCAAATTTTACCGAGATCGATAAGGTCTTGCGGGGACAGCGCGGTCAGGCGCTCGATGGTCAGTTTCATGCAGAATTTCCGCGCAGTTAAATGATGCCGACAGTGTAATAGATCTTGTGCAGAGCGTTGTGTAAGTTTTTCTGTACGATTACTGTGCAATATGTTTTTTGCACGGGGCATTTTCCGAGTAAATAGTTAGTAAAGGGATTGTTAACCAGCACAACGCGCTACGCCTCAAGGTAAACGGCGCAGATTTAATTCGAATTTTATCCTGTTTACACCGCTTGTTTCTGCCTGATGAAGTTGATTTGCAGCAGAAAATTCCTGTTTAATGGCATGAAAAATAAAGTCTTATTAGAAAATAATGCCGACAAAGCGCCTAAATCATTATTACTTATAACAAAAGCGGTCAATAACGATCGGGCGCAGGCAAACACAACAGGTACGTTCACAACGACAGATGGGGATTTGCGGATGAAATTAACAACAGGTAAGGCACTGCTGGCGGGTTGCATTGCGATGGCCATGAGCCAGGCGGTTATGGCGAAAGACATCAAGGTGGCGATCGTCGGGGCGATGTCCGGCCCGGTCGCGCAGTATGGCGACATGGAGTTTACCGGCGCGCGCCAGGCGATTGCCGACATCAACGCCAAGGGCGGCATCAAGGGCGACAAGCTGGTCGGCGTGGAATACGACGACGCCTGCGATCCGAAACAGGCGGTTGCGGTCGCCAACAAGGTGATCAACGACGGCATTCGCTACGTGATCGGCCACCTGTGCTCCTCGTCCACCCAACCGGCGTCCGATATCTATGAAGACGAAGGCGTGATCATGATTACCCCGGCGGCCACCAACGCCGATCTGACCACCCGCGGCTACAAGATGATCCTGCGCACCACCGGTCTGGATTCGGATCAGGGCCCGACCGCCGCCAAATACATTCTCAGCGACATCAAGCCGAAGCGCATTGCCGTGGTGCACGACAAGCAGCAATACGGCGAAGGTCTGGCGCGCTCGGTGCGCGACAGCCTGAAAAAACAGGGCACCGAAGTGGCGATGTTCGAAGGCATCACCGCCGGCGACAAAGACTTCTCCACCCTGGTGGCGCGCCTGAAGAAAGAGAATATCGATTTCGTGTATTTCGGCGGTTACTACCCGGAAATGGGCCAGATCCTGCGTCAGGCCAAACAGGCCGGGTTGACAACCCGCTTCATGGGGCCGGAAGGCGTGGGTAACTCCTCGCTGTCCAACATCGCCGGCGCCGCCTCGGAAGGCATGCTGGTGACGCTGCCGAAACGCTACGATCAGGTGCCCGCCAACCAGCCGATCGTCGATGCGCTGAAAGCCAAGAAGCTGGATCCGACCGGCCCGTTCGTCTGGACCACCTATGCCGCGCTGCAGTCGCTGACCACCGGGATGGAGCGCAGCGGCAGCCAGGAGCCGGCGGACATCGTTAAGGATCTGAAAACCGGCAAACCGGTGGACACCGTGATGGGGCCGCTGACCTGGGATGACAAGGGCGATCTGAAAGGCTTCGAGTTCGGCGTGTTCGAGTGGCATGCCAACGGCACGTCCACACCGATCAAATAAGCCATAATGATTAGGGTGGGGCGCAGCGTGCTGCGCCCGGCGGGTCGGCTTGCCGGCCCCGTCTCCCTTTACCCGCCGGTTCTCCGCCGGCGGGTTTCGCAGCCAAGGGTTCAGAGTATGTCAGAGCAGCTCCTCTATTTTCTGCAGCAGATGTTCAACGGCTTAACGTTGGGCAGCACCTATGCATTGATCGCCATCGGTTACACCATGGTTTACGGCATCATCGGCATGATCAACTTCGCCCACGGCGAGGTGTACATGATCGGCAGCTATGTCTCCTTTATCGTTATCGCCGCCCTGATGATGCTCGGCATCGACGTCGGCTGGCTGCTGATCGGCGCCGCGTTCCTGGTCTCGATCGTCATCGCCAGCGCCTACGGCTGGAGCATCGAGCGGGTGGCCTACAAGCCGGTGCGCAACTCCAAGCGCCTGATTGCGCTGATCTCGGCCATCGGCATGTCGATATTTCTGCAAAACTACGTCAGCCTGACGCAGGGCTCACGCGATCTGGCGCTGCCCAGTCTGGTCACCGGCCAGTGGGTGCTGGGGGAAAGCAACGGCTTCGCCGCCACCATCAGCACCATGCAGCTGACCATCTGGCTCGTGACCTTCCTGGCGATGCTGGCGCTGACGCTGTTTATCCGCTATTCGCGCATGGGCCGTGCCTGCCGCGCCTGTGCGGAAGATCTGAAGATGGCCAGCCTGCTGGGCATCAACACCGACCGGGTGATCTCGCTGACCTTCGTCATCGGTGCGGTGATGGCGGCGGTGGCCGGGGTGTTGCTCGGCCAGTTCTACGGCGTCATCAACCCTTACATCGGCTTTATGGCCGGTATGAAAGCCTTCACCGCCGCGGTTCTGGGTGGCATCGGCAGCATTCCCGGCGCGATGATCGGCGGCCTGGTGCTGGGCGTGGCGGAAGCGCTGACCTCCGCTTATTTGAGCACCGAATACAAAGACGTGGTGTCGTTCGCGTTGCTGATCGTGGTGCTGCTGATCATGCCGACCGGCATTCTTGGGCGTCCGGAGGTTGAGAAAGTATGAAACTCAATCTGCTTAATGCGCTGATCGCCACGGCGGTGCTGTTCGTGATGGCGTCGTTCCTGATGGGCATGCAGCTCAGCCTGGACGGCACCAAACTGGTGGTGCACGGCGCGGCGGAAGTGCGCTGGATGTGGATCGGCATCGGCTGCGTCATCGTCTTTTTCTTCCAGCTGTTGCGCCCGCTGCTGCAGCAGGGCCTGAAAAAGGTCTCCGGCCCGGCGTTCGTGCTGCCGAGCTTCGACGGCACCACGCCGCGGCAAAAGCTGCTGGCGGCTCTGCTCATCGTCGCGGCGGTCGCCTGGCCGTTCCTGGTGTCGCGCGGCACGGTGGATATCGCCACCCTGACGCTGATCTACGTGATGCTGGGCCTCGGCCTCAACGTGGTGGTGGGCCTGTCCGGTCTGCTGGTGCTCGGCTACGGCGGTTTCTACGCCATCGGCGCCTACACTTACGCGCTGCTGAATCACTATTACGGTTTCGGTTTTTGGGAGAGCCTGCCGCTGGCGGGTATCGTCACCGCCGCCTTCGGCTTCCTGCTCGGTTTCCCGGTGCTGCGGCTGCGCGGCGACTATCTGGCGATCGTGACGCTCGGCTTCGGCGAGATCGTGCGCATTCTGCTGCTGAACAATACCGAGATCACCGGCGGGCCGAACGGCATCAGCCAGATCCCGAAACCGACCTTTTTCGGCCTGGAATTTAACCGCAGCGTGCGCGACGGCGGTTGGGATACCTTCCATAACTTCTTCGGCCTGAAATACGATCCGAGCGATCGCATCGTGTTCCTGTACCTGGTGGCGCTGCTGCTGGTGGTGCTGACGCTGTTCGTCATCAACCGCCTGCTGCGCATGCCGCTCGGGCGCGCCTGGGAAGCGCTGCGTGAAGACGAGATCGCCTGCCGCTCGCTGGGCCTCAGCCCGACGCGCATCAAGCTGACCGCCTTTACCATCAGCGCCGCCTTCGCCGGGTTTGCCGGCACGCTGTTCGCCGCGCGCCAGGGTTTCGTCAGCCCGGAATCCTTCACCTTCGTCGAGTCGGCCTTCGTATTGGCGATCGTGGTGTTGGGGGGCATGGGCTCGCAGTTCGCGGTCATTCTGGCGGCGATCCTGCTGGTGGTGTCGCGCGAGCTGATGCGCGATCTGAATGAATACAGCATGTTGCTGCTGGGTGCGCTGATGGTGCTGATGATGATTTGGCGGCCGCAGGGGCTGTTGCCGATGAAACGGCCGCAGCTGAAGCTGCAGGCGGCGGACATTCACGCGGGCAAGGGGGAACAGGCATGAGCGTTCAACCTTTACTTCAGGTGGAAGGCCTGTCGATGCGTTTCGGCGGGCTGCTGGCGGTCAACAATGTGGCGTTGACGCTGAACGAAGGCGAAATCGTGTCGCTGATCGGCCCCAACGGCGCCGGTAAAACTACGGTATTCAACTGCCTGACCGGTTTTTACCGCCCGAGCGGCGGCACCATCAAATTGCGCGATCGCCATCTGGAAGGGCTGGCGGGGCAGGCCATTGCCCGTATGGGCGTGGTACGCACCTTCCAGCATGTGCGGCTGTTCCGTGAAATGACGGTGATTGAGAACCTGCTGGTGGCGCAGCATCAGCACCTGAAAAGCGGCGTGTTCGCCGGGTTGCTGAAAACCCCGGCCTTCCGCCGCGCCGAAGCCGAGGCGCTGGCGCGCGCGGCGGAGTGGCTGGAGCGCGTCGGCCTGCTATCGATGGCCAACCGTTCGGCGGGCAACCTGGCCTACGGGCAGCAGCGTCGGCTGGAGATCGCCCGCTGCATGGTGACCCGACCGGAGCTGCTGATGCTGGACGAACCGGCCGCCGGCCTCAACCCGAAAGAGACCGACGAGCTGGATCATCTGATCGTCGAGCTGCGCGATCGGCATAAGGTCTCGGTGTTGCTGATCGAGCACGACATGAAGCTGGTGATGGGCATTTCCGATCGCATTTACGTGGTGAATCAGGGCACGCCGCTGGCGCAGGGCACACCGGCGGAGATCCGTAACAACCCGGACGTGATTCGGGCTTATTTGGGCGAAGAATAATATGTTGTCATTCAATCAGGTATCCGCCCATTACGGCAAAATTCAGGCGCTGCATCAGGTCAGTCTCACGATAAGTCAGGGCGAAATCGTGACGTTAATCGGCGCCAACGGCGCCGGTAAAACCACGCTGCTCGGCACCCTGTGCGGCGAACCGCGCGCCAGCGAAGGCAGCATCGTCTTTCAGGGCCAGGACATCACCCAGTGGCAAACCTCGCGCATCATGCGTGAAGCGGTGGCGATCGTACCGGAAGGGCGGCGCGTCTTCTCGCGCATGACGGTGGAAGAAAACCTGGCGATGGGCGGCTTCTTCGCCGATCGCCAGCAGTATCAACAGCGCATCGAACGGGTGTTCACGCTGTTCCCGCGCCTGCTGGAGCGCCGAAGCCAGCGCGCCGGTACCATGTCCGGCGGCGAACAGCAAATGCTGGCCATCGGCCGCGCGCTGATGAGCCAGCCGAAGCTGCTGCTGCTCGACGAACCTTCGCTTGGGCTGGCGCCCATCATCATCCAGCAGATTTTCGACATCATTCAGCAACTGCGGGAAGAGGGCATGACCATCTTCCTGGTGGAGCAAAACGCCAATCAGGCGCTGAAATTGGCGGACCGCGGTTATGTGCTGGAAAACGGCCGCGTGGTGTTGGAAGATACGGGGGCTGCATTGTTAGCCAACGAAGCAGTGAGGTCGGCGTATCTGGGCGGTTAATCCGCCCCCCTACGAATTAAAATAATCAGGTACGAGAAGAAGAAATGAAGACAGAAGGGTTACTCGCGCAGCGCATCGTTAACGTAAAAAGTTCGGCCATCCGTGAATTGCTTAAGCACAGCAAGATGGAACACGTCATTTCGCTGGCGGGCGGCATCCCCTCTGATGCGCTGTTCGATTTCGAAGGATTGAGCATTGCCACCCAGCAGGCGATCACCGAACAGCCGAAAAGCGCGTTCCAGTATGGCCTGACCGAGGGCAGCCCGCTGCTGCGTGAGCGCATTTGCGCGCTGTGCGCCGAGCGCGGCGTCACCGCTCGCGCGGAAGAGGTGATGGTCACCGCCGGTTCTCAGCAGGCACTGGATTTGGTGATGCGCGCCATCGTCAACCCGGGCGACGTGTTCGTGGTGGAGCGCCCGACCTACCTGGCGGCGCTGCAAACGCTGGAACTGGCGGAAGCCAACATCATGTCGGTCTCGTCCGACAGCGACGGCATGGTGGTGGAAGAGCTGGCCGAGCTGCTGAAAACCCAGCGTATCAAGGGCGTGTACGTGGTGCCGAACTTCGGCAACCCGAGCGGCATCACCCTCAGCGCCGCGCGCCGCGAACTGCTGGTGAAGTTGGCCGTCGAACATAACTTCCTGATCATCGAAGACGATCCGTACGGCGAGCTGCGTTTCACCGAAGAGCGCCACCCGACGCTGCATCAGGTGTCGCAGCGGGTGCTGGGCAACACCGACCACATCATCTATACCTCGACCTTCTCCAAGATCCTGGCGCCGGGCCTGCGCCTGGGCTGGGCGATCCTGCCGCCGTTCCTGCTGCATAAAGTGGCGATCATCAAACAGGCGGCGGATCTGCACGCCAGCGCCCTGTCGCAGAGCATCGTCGAATGCTATCTCGGCCTGGATCGCCTGCCGGCTCAGATCGACAAGATCCGCGCCGCCTACAAACAGAAGGGCGAGATCCTGGCCGGTTTGGTGGAGCAGGAGCTGGGCGACTACATCACCTTCGATAAACCGAAGGGCGGCATGTTTCTGTGGGCGCGTTTCCGCCAGCCGTTCAACGCCACCGAATGGCTGAACACCACGCTGCAGCAGGGCGTGGTGTTCGTGCCGGGGGAATACTTCTTCTCCGACAACCCGGATCGTTCGACCTTCCGCCTGTCGTTCGCCACCGCCACCGAGCAGCAGATGCAAGAAGCGGTCGCGCGCCTGCGCCGTTCGCTGTAAGCCTCGCGGCGGCGGAGCCGATGCCCGCCGCCGACATCAAACCGCCATCTTCACTTCACCTTGTCGTCATGTGGCTGTCATGTAACGGTTATTTTTCTGTCATCCGCGCATGGCATGTTATCCCCCGTCATCTTTCGAGCCGCAGCGTTGTTGGCTGCCCGGCTGCCCCCCTGTCACTTAGTTAGCTAAGCTCCAGGGAGCCAGCAGGTTGCCGCCTAGC
This sequence comes from Serratia sp. CY76391, assembly GCF_052166695.1. Lineage (NCBI taxonomy): Bacteria > Pseudomonadati > Pseudomonadota > Gammaproteobacteria > Enterobacterales > Yersiniaceae > Serratia > Serratia sp. CY76391. The sequence goes on along the minus strand of NZ_JBJNOJ010000009.1, from coordinate 35,960 downwards.
TGCAACTCGAAAGCTATAGGGGCACTCCCTCATTAAGAATTGATTCTTTTCGCTCACGCGCTTTTACACCAGCTTTTTCAGGAGTTAGGCATGCTCACCTACGCTATTCGCAAAACCACGCTGTGCGTCGCATTGACCCTGGCGGTCAGCGCCCAGGCGCTGGCGGCGACAGAAATCCCGTTCTGGCATTCGATGGAAGGCGAACTGGGTAAGGAAGTGGACTCTCTGGCGGATCGCTTTAACCAGTCGCACAGCGACGTCAAGATTGTGCCGGTTTATAAAGGCAACTACGAACAGAGCCTGGCGGCGGGTATCGCCGCTTACCGCTCCGGCAAGGCGCCGGCGATCCTGCAGGTTTACGAGGTGGGCACCGCCACCATGATGGCCAGCAAAGCCATCAAGCCGGTCTACGAAGTGTTTAAAGAGGCCGGCATCAACTTCGACGAATCGGTGTTCGTGCCGACGGTGGCCGGCTATTACACCGACAACAAGAGCGGACATCTGCTGTCGCAGCCGTTCAACAGCTCCACGCCGGTGCTGTACTACAACAAAGACGCCTTCAAGAAGGCCGGTCTGAACCCGGATCAGCCGCCGAAAACCTGGCAGGAGCTGGCGGCGGATACCGCCAAGCTGCGCGAAGCCGGCATGAAGTGCGGTTACGCCAGCGGCTGGCAGGGTTGGATCCAACTGGAGAACTTCAGCGCCTGGCACGGCGTGCCGTTCGCCAGTGAAAACAACGGCTTCGGCGGCACCAGTGCCAAGCTGGAGTTCAACCAACCGCTGCAGGTCAAGCATATCGCGCTGCTCGAAGCGATGAACAAGAAGGGTGATTTCACCTACTTCGGCCGCAAAGACGAATCCACCGAGAAGTTCTACAACGGCGATTGCGCCATCACCACCGCCTCTTCCGGTTCGCTGGCGGACATCAAGCACTACGCCAAATTCAACTACGGCGTCGGCATGATGCCGTACGACGCTGACGCGAAAAACGCGCCGCAGAACGCCATCATTGGCGGGGCCAGCCTGTGGGTGATGAACGGCAAAGACGCCGCCACCTACAAGGGCGTGGCCGAATTCCTGCAGTACCTGGCGCAGCCGGAAATCGCCGCCGAATGGCACCAGAAGACCGGCTATCTGCCGATCACCACCGCGGCTTACGACCTGACCAAGCAGCAGGGCTTCTATGACAAGAACCCGGGCGCCGACGTCGCCACTCGCCAGATGCTGAACAAGCCGCCGTTGCCGTTCACCAAGGGCCTGCGCCTGGGCAACATGCCGCAGATCCGCAGCGTGGTGGATGAGGAGCTGGAAGGCGTGTGGACCGGCAAGAAAACGCCTCAGCAGGCGTTGGACGCAGCCGTGCAGCGCGGTGACGTACTGCTGCGTCGCTTCGAAGCATCAACCAAATAACCCTGCGTCGCGGGCCCGGCGGACCGGGCTCGCGTCTTCACGCCGATCCTTCCGTGCCCGATTAATGGTTTAACTGCTATGTCATCTTCCCGTCCCGGTTTCGGCTGCAGCTGGTTGCCCTATGCATTGGTGCTGCCGCAGCTGCTGATTACCGCCGTCTTCTTTTTATGGCCCGCCGGCGAGGCGCTGTGGTATTCGGTGCAGAGTCTCGATCCGTTCGGCCTGTCCAGCCAGTTTGTCGGGCTGGATAACTTTAAGCAGCTGTTCCAGGATCCTTACTACCTCGACTCGTTCTACACCACGCTGATCTTCAGCTTCCTGGTGGCGGGCATCGGGCTGGCGGTCTCGCTGTTCTTCGCTGCGCTGGTGGACTACGTGCTGCGCGGCAGCCGCCTCTATCGCACGCTGATGATCCTGCCCTACGCGGTAGCGCCGGCGGTGGCGGCGGTGCTGTGGATCTTTCTGTTCAACCCCGGTCTCGGGTTGATCACCCACTTCCTCAATGGGCTGGGCTATAACTGGAACCATGCGCAAAACAGCGGCCAGGCGATGTTCCTGGTGGTGCTGGCCTCGGTATGGCAGCAGATAAGCTATAACTTCCTGTTTTTCCTCGCGGCGCTGCAGTCGATCCCGCGTTCGCTGGTGGAGGCGGCGGCCATCGACGGCGCCGGCCCGGTACGCCGCTTCTTCCATCTGGTGCTACCGCTGATCGCGCCGGTGAGCTTCTTCCTGCTGGTGGTCAATCTGGTGTACGCCTTCTTCGATACCTTCCCGGTGATCGACGCCGCCACCGGGGGCGGGCCGGTGCAGTCCACCACCACGTTGATCTACAAGATCTACCGCGAAGGCTTCGCCGGGTTGGATCTCTCCAGCTCCGCCGCGCAGTCGGTGATCCTGATGTTGCTGGTGATCGGCCTGACGGTGATCCAGTTCCGCTTCGTTGAACGTAAGGTGCGCTACCAATGATTGAGAATCGACGCGGGCTGGACATCTTCAGCCATGTGATGCTGATTATCGGCGTGCTGGTGGTGCTGTTCCCGCTGTATGTGGCCTTTGTCGCCGCCACGCTGGACGACAAACAGGTGTTTCAGGTGCCGATGACGCTGGTGCCCAGCGGCCACCTGTGGGAGAACATCCGCAATATCTGGCAGGGCGGCGTGGGCAACCTCAAAGTGCCGTTCTCGTTGCTGCTGCTGAACAGCGTGATCATGGCGCTGGCGATCACCTGCGGCAAGATCGCGGTGTCGGTGCTGTCGGCTTACGCCATCGTATATTTCCGTTTCCCGCTGCGCAGCCTGTTCTTCTGGCTGATTTTCCTCACCCTGATGTTGCCGGTGGAGGTGCGCATTTTCCCGACGGTGGAGGTTATCTCCAACCTCAACCTGCTGGACAGCTATACCGGCCTGACGCTGCCGCTGATGGCCTCGGCCACCGCCACCTTCCTGCTGCGCCAGTTCTTCATGACGTTGCCGGATGAGCTGCTGGAGGCGGCGCGCATCGACGGCGCCGGGCCGATGCGTTTCTTCTGGGACATCGTGCTGCCGCTGTCGAAAACCAATCTGGCGGCGCTGTTCGTCATCACCTTTATCTACGGTTGGAACCAATACCTGTGGCCGATCCTGATCACCAGCGACGCCTCGATGGGCACCGCGGTGGCGGGCATCAAGAGCATGATCTCCACTTCTGGCGCGCCGACCCAGTGGAACCAGGTGATGGCGGCGATGATTCTGACTTTATTGCCACCGCTGGCGGTGGTGCTTCTGATGCAGCGCTGGTTTGTGCGCGGTCTGGTTGATAGCGAGAAATAACGACGATGGCAGGATTAAAACTACAGGCGGTCACCAAGTCTTACGACGGTAAAACGCCGGTGATCAAACAGATCGATCTCGATGTGGCGGACGGCGAATTCATCGTGATGGTCGGCCCGTCCGGCTGCGGCAAGTCCACGCTGCTGCGCATGGTGGCCGGGCTGGAACACACCACCAGCGGCGATATTTATATCGATACCCGGCGCGTGACCGATCTGGAGCCCAAGGATCGCGGCATCGCGATGGTGTTCCAGAACTACGCGCTCTATCCGCACATGAGCGTGTACGACAACATGGCCTACGGCCTCAAGATCCGCGGTTTCGGCAAGGATCATATCCGCCAGCGGGTGGAAGAGGCGGCGCGCATTCTGGAGCTGGAGCCGCTGCTCAAGCGCAAACCGCGCGAGCTATCCGGCGGCCAGCGCCAGCGCGTGGCGATGGGGCGCGCCATCGTGCGCGAACCGGCGGTATTCCTGTTCGACGAGCCGCTGTCCAACCTGGACGCCAAACTGCGGGTGCAGATGCGCCTGGAGCTGCAACAGCTGCACCGACGCCTGAAAACCACCAGCCTGTACGTGACCCACGATCAGGTGGAGGCGATGACGCTGGCGCAGCGGGTGATCGTGATGAACAAGGGCGTGGCGGAGCAGATCGGCACCCCGAGCGAGGTATATCAGCGGCCGGCTTCGCTGTTCGTCGCCGGCTTTATCGGCTCGCCGGCGATGAACCTGCTGCCCGGCACCCTGAGCGCCGACGGCGGCCAGCTGCTGCTGGCGGACGGCATGGCGCTGCCGTTGCCGGCGGCCAAGCCGCAGTGGGCGGGGCGGCAGTTGACGCTGGGCATTCGGCCGGAGCATATTCAGCGGGTGGCGCAAAGCCAGGGCGTGCCGCTGCAGCTGCAGACGCTGGAACTGCTGGGGGCCGACAATCTGGCGCACGGCCAGTGGGGCGGTCACGGGGTGATCGCGCGGCTGTCGCATGAAACCTTGCCGGCGGCGGGCAGTACGCTATATTTGCAGCTGCCTGCTCAGGCGCTGCACTTCTTTGACACCCACAGCGGATTACGGATGGATTGATGACGAGACCCTGGCCTTACCCTCATATTGTCGCCCACCGCGGCGGCGGTTCTCTGGCGCCGGAAAACACCCTGGCGGCGATCGACGTCGGCGCGCGCCACGGCCACAAGATGATCGAGTTCGACGCCAAGCTGGCGCAGGACGGGCAAATTTTCCTGCTGCATGATGATACGCTGGATCGCACCAGCAACGGCTGGGGCGTGGCGGGCGAGCTGCCGTGGGATAAGCTGGTGCAGTTGGACGCCGGCAACTGGTACAGCTCGGCCTTCAAGGGCGAGCGGCTGCCGCTGCTGTCGGAGGTGGCGGAACGCTGCCGGGAACACGGCCTGATGGCCAATATCGAGATCAAACCGACCACCGGCAGCGACGACGAAACCGGCCGGGTGGTGGCGTTGGCGGCGCGGCTGCTGTGGCAAGGGCAGACCGACCCGCTGCTCTCCTCCTTCTCGGTGGAAGCGCTGGCGGCGGCGCAGCGCACCGTGCCGGATTTGCCGCGCGGCTTGCTGCTGGAGGACTGGGACGACAACTGGCGCGAGCTGACGGAACGCCTGGACTGCGTCTCGCTGCATATTGACCACAAGGCGCTGACTGCCGAACGGGTGACAGCGTTGAAAGACGCCGGGCTGCGCATTCTGGTGTATACCGTTAACCAGCCGGATCGCGCGCGCCTGCTGCTCGACTGGGGCGTTGACTGCATTTGCACCGACCGGATAGATTTGATTGGCCCGGAGTTCTAATCCGGCGCCGATGAATCCTGCGACGACAAGCCTTGCCGCCGCACCACCGGAAGGAATGCGATGCCTGGCTTTATCCTGTCACTGTGGCACCAGATGGTGCTGTCATTACCGCTGTTCGTCCTGATCGCGTTGGGTTATGGGCTGATTCGCTGGGGGAAATGGCCTTCCAGCATCACCGATGGCCTGACGCGCTTTGTGTTTTCCCTCGCCTTGCCCGCCATGCTGTTTCGCATGATGTGCGACTTCTCGCAGCGCCCGGCGGTCGATGCCCGGTTGTTGATCGCGTTCTTCGGCAGTTGCCTGATCGTGTTCGTGCTCGGCCGCCTGGTTGCCCGGCACCTCTTCCGGCTGGATGGCGTCGCCGGATCGGTGTTTGCGCTGGGCGGTATTTTCTCCAATAACGTGATGCTCGGTTTACCGATCGCCAGCGTGATGCTGGGGCAGGCGGCGATCCCGTCGGTGGCGCTGGTGCTGGTGTTCAACGGCCTGATCCTGTGGACGCTGGTCACGGTGTCGATCGAATGGGCGCGCAACGGCTCGCCGACGCTGGGGGGCTTTGCTAAAACCGCGCGCAGCGTGCTGACCAACCCGCTGATCGTCGGCATTTTGTCCGGCACGCTGTTTAGCCTGACCGGCTTGCCGCTGCCGGACTTCGTCGATCGGCCGGTCAGCATGCTCGGCCAGGTGGCGGCGCCGCTGTCGCTGGTGGTGCTCGGCATGGGGCTCGCCGAGTACCGCATCAGCGAAGGCTGGCAGCTGAGCAGCGCCATCTGCGTGCTGAAGCTGCTGGTGCAGCCGTTGGTGATTTGGCTGCTGGCCTGGATGATGGATCTGCCGCCGATGGAGACCCGCGTGGTGGTGCTGTTGGGCTCAATGGCGGTGGGGGTGAATGTCTACCTGATGTCGCGCCAGTTCAATACGCTCACCGGCCCGGCCGCCACCAGCCTGGTGATGTCCACCGTGCTGGCGGCGATCACCACGCCGCTGATCCTCACCGTTATGGGCGTGCGGGCGTAGCCGGCAGCGGGGCCCGCGGCACCGCCGGCGCGGTGCGGTTGAACGGATCGCGCGGCTGGTTACCGTTAGGCAGCAGCTGGCCGCCGTTCGGCGTGGTTTGCAACAGCTGTTGCCGTTGATTGTCGAACTGGCGCTGCTGTTGCAGGCGGCGTTGATCCATCTGCCGGTTGTTCAACAAGCGCTGTTGCTGCGCCTGTTGGCTGTTTTGGTTGAGAAGCTGCTGCTGTGAACGCAGATCGGTTACGCCGTTGGCCGCTGCAGCCAGGCCGGGCAGCAACAGCAGAGTGAACAGGATGTGAGACGTTTTCATGATGGTTACCTCGCTTTTTTATTAAGCCTAACCCAGCGGTGAAATTTTGCTGGTAGTTTGTATTTTGTTCAAATGTAAACCGCCTTTTCGCCAACGCGGTGCCCATCTTCCGTTACAATCGCCCTTTCGGTCTTTTTAGGGTGAACCCATCGTGCTGCTTTTGGTTATAACCACCATTCTGTGGGCGTTTTCTTTCAGCCTGATCGGCGAGTATTTGGCGGGTCAGGTCGACAGCGGGTTTTCGGCGCTGGTGCGCATCGGGCTGGCGGCGCTGGTGTTCCTGCCGTTCCTGCGTTGGCGCAATATCAAGCCCAGGGTGATCCTGCTGTATATGCTGGTGGGCGCCTTCCAGCTGGGCATCATGTATCTGTTCAGCTTCCGCGCCTATCTCTACCTGACGGTACCCGAATTCCTGCTGTTCACCGTGTTGACGCCACTGTACATCACGCTGATCTACGACTTACTGAGCGGCCGACGTTTACGCTGGGGCTATGTGTTCAGCGCGCTGCTGGCGGTGCTGGGCGCGGCGATCATTCGCTATCACCAACTAAGCGAACACTTCTGGTGGGGGCTGCTTTTAGTGCAGGCGGCGAACATCAGCTTCGCCATCGGCATGGTCGGCTATAAGCGCCTGATGGAAGTGCACCCCTTGCCGCAGCACACCGCTTTTTCCTGGTTCTACCTGGGGGCGGCGGCGGTGGCGGTGGTGGCCTGGTTCCTGTGGGGCAATCCGCAGCAGCTGCCGACGACCAACCTGCAGTGGGGCGTGCTGATCTGGCTGGGCGTGGTGGCGTCTGGGCTGGGCTATTTCATGTGGAACTACGGCGCGACGCAGGTGGATGCCGGCACGCTCGGCATCATGAACAACATGCATGTGCCGGCCGGCTTGTTGGTCAACCTGGCTATCTGGCAGCAGCAGCCACACTGGCCGAGCTTTATCCTCGGCGGGGCGGTGATCGTCGCTTCGCTGTGGGTGCACCGCCGCTGGGTGGCGCCGAAACAGCTCGGCTAAACGGGGGCCGGCAGTTTATACGCCGGCCGCCAACGCTTTGGCGCCGGTCGCGCCGGGGCGTGCCGCGTCGCGCACGAACGGTAGATGATCGCAGGCGTGCTGGCGGGCCGAGCGGATAAAGGCTTCGGTCACCGCCTGGCGCTGTTCGCCGTCGCGCACGGCGGCGTACAGGCGGCTCCACAGGCCGTCACCCAGGGTTTTGGTCACCACCAGCCCCTGCCGTTCGAAACTCTCCACCACCCAATGCGGCAGCGCCGCAATCCCCATCCGCGCCGATACCATCTGGATCAGCAGCAGCGTGTTATCGACGTTCTTCAATGCCGGGTTGACGCCCGCCGGCTGCAGGAAATGCCGCCAGATATCCAGCCGCTGGCGCTGCACCGGATAAATCAACAGCGTTTCATCGCTCAAGTCTGCCGGCTCGATGTGCGGCTTGCCGGCCAGCGGATGATCCGGCGCCAGCACCAGACGCACCTCAAAATCGAACATCGGCGAATAGTGCAGGCCGCTGCGCGGCAGAATATCCGACGTCATCACCAGATCCAGCTCGCCCTGTTGCAGGGCCGGCTGCGGATCGAAAGTCACGCCGGAAGTGAAGTCCATCACCACCTGTGGGAAACGCCGGCGGAAATTGTCCAGCGCCGGCGTCAGCCACTGAATGCAGCTGTGGCATTCGATGGCGATGCGCAGCGTGGTCTGGTGCGGCTCGTGGCAGGCCTGCAGCGCCTGTGAGATTTGCGGCAGCACCTGCTCCGCCAGCTGCAGCAAGATCTCGCCCTGGGCGGTGAAGCGCAGCGGTTGGCTCTTGCGCACGAACAGCTTGAAGCCCAGACGTTGCTCAAGATCGCTGAACTGGTGCGACAGGGCAGACTGCGTCTGATGAAGTTGGGCCGCCGCCCCCGCCAGCGAACCGCTGCTGCGCAGGGCCTGCAGCGTCCGTAAATGTTTCAGTTCGATCATGAGAGTCCTTCACATTGACAGTGAATAAATTGCGCTTGTGGTTAATACAGTACCTGCTGATTATGGATGTGTAAACATCTGGACGGCTAAATGGGGAATATGACGATGGCAATTTTGAATCACACACTGGGTTTTCCTCGCGTTGGGCTACGACGTGAGCTGAAAAAAGCTCAGGAAAGCTACTGGGCCGGCAACTCAACGCAGGAAGAACTGTTGGCGGTTGGCCGCGAGCTGCGCGCTCGCCATTGGCAACAGCAACAGCAGGCCGGGGTGGATTTGGTGCCGGTCGGCGATTTCGCCTGGTACGATCATGTGTTGACCACCAGCCTGCTGCTGGGCAACGTGCCGGCGCGTCATCAGAATGCGGATGGCTCGATCGATCTGGACACGCTGTTCCGCATCGGCCGTGGCCGCGCACCGACCGGCGAGCCGGCGGCCGCGGCGGAAATGACCAAATGGTTCAACACCAACTACCACTACATGGTGCCCGAGTTCCAACAAGGCCAGCAGTTCAAGCTGGGTTGGACCCAACTGCTGGATGAAGTGGACGAAGCGCTGGCGCTTGGTCACCGCATCAAACCGGTGCTGCTGGGCCCGGTGACCTATCTGTGGCTGGGTAAAGTGAAGGGCGAGCCGTTCGATCGCCTGTCGCTGTTGAAAGATATCCTGCCGGTTTACCAACAGGTGCTGGCCGAGCTGGCGAAACGCGGCGTCGAGTGGGTGCAAATTGACGAGCCTGCGCTGGTGCTGGAGCTGCCGCAAGCCTGGTTGGACGCCTTCAAACCGGCATATGACGCGCTGCAGGGGCAGGTTAAACTGCTGTTGACCACCTATTTCGACAGCGTCGGCCACAACCTCGATACGGTTCGTACGCTGCCGGTGCAGGGGCTGCACGTCGATCTGGTCGCCGGTCACGACGATATCGCCGCGCTGAGCGCCGCATTGCCGCAAGACTGGCTGCTGTCGCTGGGCGTGATCAACGGCCGCAACGTTTGGCGTGCCGATCTGAGCCGCTGGTTCGAACGGCTGCAACCGCTGGTGGGCAGCCGCCCGTTGTGGATTGGCTCCTCCTGTTCACTGCTGCACAGCCCGATCGATCTGAGCGTGGAAAGCCGTCTGGATGAAGAAGTGAAGAGCTGGTTCGCCTTCGCGCTGCAAAAATGCGCCGAGTTAGCGCTGCTGGCTGCGGCGCTGAACGCGCCTGACGCGGCGAAGCAAGCCGAACTGGACGCCTACAGCGCACCGATCCGCGCCCGCCGTCAGTCGAGCCGTGTGCATAACCCACAGGTTGAGCGCCGCCTGGCCGCGATCACCGCACAGGACAGCGAACGCCACAGCGCTTACGCCGAGCGCGCCAGGGCGCAGCGCGAGCGTTTCAACCTGCCGGCCTGGCCGACCACCACCATCGGTTCGTTCCCCCAGACCACCGAGATCCGCGGCCTGCGTCTGGACTTCAAACAGGGCCGTTTGGACGGCAACAACTACCGCACCAGCATTGGAGAGCACATCAAACAGGCGATCGTCGAACAGGAGCGCCTCGGGCTGGACGTGCTGGTACACGGTGAAGCCGAGCGCAACGACATGGTGGAATATTTCGGCGAGAACCTCGACGGTTTCGTGTTTACCCAGAACGGCTGGGTGCAGAGCTACGGTTCCCGCTGCGTGAAGCCGCCGGTGATCATCGGTGACGTCAGCCGCCCGGAAGCCATCACCGTCGAATGGGCCAAATTCGCCCAGTCGCTGACCGACAAGCCGGTAAAAGGCATGTTGACCGGGCCGGTGACCATCCTGTGCTGGTCGTTCCCGCGTGAAGACGTGACCCGTGAAGTGATTGCCAAGCAGATTGCGCTGGCGCTGCGCGACGAGGTGGAAGATCTGGAAAAAGCCGGCATCGGCATCATTCAGATCGACGAACCTGCGCTGCGCGAGGGGCTGCCGCTGCGTCAATCCGACTGGGCCGCCTACCTGAACTGGGCGGTGGACGCCTTCAAATTGAACGCCGCCGTGGCGCGGGACGACACCCAGATCCACACCCACATGTGTTACTGCGAGTTCAACGACATCATGGACTCCATCGCCGCGCTGGACGCTGACGTGATCACCATCGAGACCTCGCGTTCCGATATGGATCTGCTGGAAGCCTTCAAAGAGTTCGAATACCCGAACGAAATCGGGCCGGGCGTCTACGATATCCACTCGCCGAACGTGCCGAGCGTGGAATGGATCGAAGCGCTGCTGCGTAAAGCGGCGCAGAACATCCCGGCGGAACGCCTGTGGGTTAACCCGGACTGCGGCCTGAAAACCCGCGGCTGGCCGGAAACCCGGCAGTCGCTGGCCAACATGGTATTGGCGGCGCAGCGCCTGCGTGAGCACGCGTGATGCCGTGCGGCGGATGAGCTCCGCCGCTTACAGATTGACTGGTGTGATGATTGGGCGCTTCGGCGCCCTTTTTTATGCGGGGGAGGTTACTTGACGCCGTGCTGGGCGAACCACGCCAGCATGCGTTGCCAGCCGTCCTCCGCCGCTTCGGCGTTGTAGCTGGGACGATAATCGGCGTTGAACGCATGCCCGACCTCGGGGTACACCACGATTTCGGCCTCGGCGTTGGCGGCGCGGATCGCCTGGCGCATGGTTTCCACCGTCTCCAGCGGAATGCCGCTGTCCTGCCCGCCATACAGCCCCAGTACCGGCGCCGACAGGTGGGTGGCGACATCGACCGGATGCTTCGGTGAATTCAGCGTTTTCTCGCCGACCAGTTTGCCGTACCAGGCGACCGCCGCCTTCAACTGCGGATTGTGCGCCGCGTACAGCCAGGTAATGCGGCCGCCCCAGCAGAAGCCGGTGATCGCCAGCTTGCCGGCGTCGCCGCCGTGGCGGATAGCCCAGTGCGCGGCGTGATCCAGATCCGACAGCACCTGACGATCCGGCACCCTGGTCACCAACTGCTGGAACAGCTCGCCGATATCGCTGTAGTCGTTGGCATCGCCCTGGCGGAAATAGAGCTCGGGCGCGATCGCCAGATAGCCCTGCTTGGCCAGGCGACGGCACAGATCCTGAATGTGCTCATGGACGCCGAAGATTTCTTGCACCACCAGCACGATGGGGAAGGGGCCGCTCTGATCGGCGGGTTTGGCGACGTAGGCCGGCAACGCGTCGCCCTGAGAAGGGATGGTCGTTTGCCCGGCATGAATGCCCTGTTCATCGGTGATAATCGCGGAGGCGGCCAACGGCGCGGCGGCCGGGGCGAATCCCCCCTGAGCCTGTTCTAATGTCATCACATGTTCGGTTTTCATTGCGGTCTCCGTGCAATAGAAAAAAGCGCTGAGATTAACTATAGGAAAGATTACCCATTATTGGCGCTGCGTGGCGCACTTTCGGACAAGTCGATAAAAAACGGCTAATTATCTGGCTTTGCGGCATTTTTAAGCGCTTTTTATCATGTTATTACGCGTTTTGGCCCGCGTAAGTGCCATAAGGTGCGTTAGAGGGCTTTTTTGCCCCTAAGCAACCGATAAGATGGAGTTATTTCGGATTGATGAGCTAAATAGTTTCAGCCGGCAACCAACGGGCAGGGAGCTGCAAGGTTTGTCGGCTAGACTGAGGTTTAGCGGTGCATTCTGGATGCCTTATAGTAATAGTGCTTTTTTGTGATAAAAATCACAAAAAATATGTAGCATGTAATTTGTTTCTCTTTTCATAGTGACTGTCGTCACGAAATTAAGCGGCGATTTTCAGTAGAGTGCTTTTTTGTTCCTCCCAATAAACATGATCCATAGAGGAGTCTCGTATGTCTCAGTCTGACGTTTTTCATCTCGGCCTCACCAAGAACGATTTACAAGGGGCCCAGCTTGCCATCGTGCCGGGCGATCCGCAGCGCGTAGAGAAGATTGCCAAGCTGATGGAAAATCCGGTGCATCTGGCCTCCCATCGTGAATTCACCACCTGGCGCGCAGAGCTGGACGGCAAGGCGGTGATCGTCTGCTCCACCGGTATTGGCGGCCCGTCTACCTCTATCGCGGTGGAAGAGCTGGCGCAGCTGGGTATTCGCACTTTCCTGCGCATCGGCACCACCGGCGCCATTCAGGCCAATATCAACGTCGGTGACGTACTGGTGACTACGGCGGCGGTACGCCTCGACGGCGCCAGCCTGCACTTTGCGCCGATGGAGTTCCCGGCGGTTGCGGACTTCGCCTGCACCACCGCGCTGGTGGAAGCGGCCAAAGCCAGCGGCGCGACCACCCACATTGGCGTAACCGCCTCTTCCGATACCTTTTACCCGGGCCAGGAACGTTACGACACCTACTCCGGCCGCGTGGTTAGCCGTTTTAAAGGCTCGATGGAAGAGTGGCAGGCGATGGGCGTGATGAACTATGAAATGGAGTCCGCCACGCTGCTGACCATGTGCGCCAGCCAGGGGCTGCGTGCCGGCATGGTGGCTGGGGTGATCGTTAACCGCACCCAGCAAGAGATCCCGAACGCCGAGACCATGAAAAACACCGAAAGCAAAGCGGTGCAGATCGTGGTGGACGCCGCCCGCCGTCTGCTGTAATCGCCTTCCCTCAACGGGCCGCCGACGCGGTCCGTTGAGATTGATGACAAACCTCATGCCATTGCCCGGTTTGCAGAAAGCAGCGGATAACAAACAGGGAAAATCAATTTATTGATTTTCGGCTGATAACCACAAAGGAGGAAAAACCACGCTTTTTCCTCCTTTGTCAACGGACTGAACGGGCCGCCGACGCGGCCCGTTTTTCCATTCGCGACTAATCTGTTACGGTGATACTCCTCAGCGCTGCGCCGATGGCCGCCGCGCGTTGTCAGAACAAAAACAATGAGGACGTTTATGACCGCCCAGATCCTGCTTCATCCTTCGCTTGCGCCGCTCGACGGCGGCATTAACTTCCGTGACTTCGGCGGCAACGGCGTGGCCGACGGGCGCCGCATCAAGCGCGGCCTGCTGTTTCGCTCCGGTTCCCTCGAGCGGCTGACGGAAAACGACTGCGCCTTTCTCGCCGGCGTGCCGGTGCGTTCGGTGCTGGACTACCGCGATGCCGACGAAGTGCAGGCCAAACCGGATATTCTGTGGAATGGCGCCGACTATCATCACGTGCCGGCCAACCCGCTGAGCAGCGAAGTCAACGCCAACCTGGAGAAGCTCACCAACGAAACGTTGGCCGCTTTCGACGCCCGCGCGTTCATGCTGGAACTGTATCGCCGCCTGCCGTTCGGCAATGCAGCCTATCAGCGGTTGGCGCAGCTGCTGAGCAATCCCGGCGGCGGCGCAATCGTGCAGCACTGCGCGGTCGGCAAGGATCGCACCGGGGTCGGCTCGGCGCTGGTGCTGTTCGCGCTGGGTGCCGACGAAGCGACGGTGCTGGAAGACTATCTGCTGACTGAAACCACGCTGGCCACTTTCCGCGAGCAGATGCTGGATCAGCTCTCTATCAAGCTGAATGCGGCGGCGCTGGAGCAATTCGCCTACGTGCTCAGCGCGCGCGAGGAGTTCCTGATGACGGCGCTGGGCTGCATCCGCCAACAATACGGCTCCACCGACCGCTGGCTGGAAGCGGAATACGGTCTGGGCGCGGCCCAGCGCGAAGCGCTGCAGGCGTTCTACCTCGAGTAAATCGCCGCGTGTTTAACCGGGGTTTAACTCGCCCCGGCTTATCCTAGGCGGCGAACCATCGCGTATCAGGAGCCCCGTATTGAGCCTCAATGACGTTATCAACTGGGTCAGCGACGTCGTGCGTCAGCACGAAGGCTGGGCCATTCCCATCATCTTCTTCCTGGCGTTCGGCGAGTCGCTGGCGTTTTTGTCGCTGCTGCTGCCGGCCACGGTGATCCTGCTGGCGCTGGGCGCGCTGATCGGCGAAAGCGGCATCGCCTTTTGGCCGATTTGGGCCGCCGCCGCCGCCGGGGCGTTTTTCGGCGACTGGCTCTCTTACTGGATCGGCTATCACTATCAGGATCGCGTGGCCCATATGTGGCCGCTGTCGCGCAATCCGCAGCTGCTGGCGCGCGGCCACGCCTTCTTTGAACGCTGGGGCGTGCTGGGCATTTTCATCGGCCGCTTCTTCGGCCCGCTGCGCGCCGTGGTGCCGTTGGTGGGCGGCATTTGCGGCATGCCGCAGCGCTATTTCCAACTGGCCAACGTCACGTCGGCGATGATCTGGGCGTTCGGCATTCTGGCGCCGGGGGCGTTCGGCATCAAGTGGCTCAGCCAGTGGCTGGGCTGATTTCTCGCTAAATTGCGCAGCGCAGCGCAATATTGTGCGCGGCGGGCAAAATCAGGCTGGACATCCATACAGCCTCCCCTTAACGTGACGGGCAATGGGCGTGCGAAACGCCGGAACGGCAAGGTGCAACAGGAGGCAGGGTGGATACCAGTCTGATTTATGGGATTGGCGGCGTCGCGATCGGCATGCTGTTGGGGTGGCTGATCGCCAGTCTGCGAGTGCAGCAGACGAACGCGCAACATGAAACCGAACTGCGGTTGCTGGAGCAAGCGTTGCAGCAGGCGCAGCAGGAGACGGCCGTGCGGCAGGAGGCCCTGCTGCGTCACGAACAGCAGTCGCGCCAGAGCGAGCTGGAGCTGCGCAATCTGCACAGCCAGCTGGCGGCCGGGCATGAAAAACTGCAACAGCTCAACCATTGGCGCAACGAATGCGAGCTGCTCAACCAAGAGCTGCGCGCCCAGCGCGAGGTGAACAGCGCGCAGGAGGCCGAGCTGCGCGAAGTCACCATCCGTCTGGAAGAGACGCGCATGGCGGCGGAGGAGAAGCAGCGTCTGCTGATCAACAGCGAACAGCGCCTCACCACCCAGTTTGAAAACCTCGCCAACCGCATTTTTGAACACAGCGGCCGCAAGGTGGACGAGCAAAATAAGCAAAGTTTGGATCGGTTACTGCTGCCGCTGCGCGAACAGCTGGACGGTTTCCGCCGTCAGGTGCAGGACAGCTTTGGCCAGGAAGCGCGGGAGCGCCATACGCTGACGCACGAGATACGCAATCTGCAGCAGTTGAACGCGCAGATGGCGCGCGAGGCGATCAACCTCACCAAGGCGCTGAAAGGCGACAACAAAACGCAGGGCAACTGGGGCGAGGTGGTGCTGAGCCGGGTGCTGGAGGCCTCCGGCCTGCGCGAAGGGCATGAGTATGAAACGCAGGTCAACGTGCGGGTAGATCATCAGAGCCGCATGCAGCCCGATGTGATCGTGCGCCTGCCGCAGGGCAAGGATGTCGTGATTGACGCCAAGATGTCGCTGATCGCCTACGAGCGCTATTTCAACGGCGAGGATGAGGCGGAGCGCGAAGCGGCGCTGAGCGAACATATCGCCTCGCTGCGCGGCCACATCCGCATGCTGGGCCGCAAGGACTATCAGCAGCTGCCGGGGCTGCGTTCGCTGGATTATGTGCTGATGTTCATTCCGGTCGAGCCCGCCTTCCTGCTGGCTATCGATCGCGAGCCGGAGCTGATCAGCGAAGCGCTCAAGCACAACATTATGCTGGTCAGCCCGACCACGTTGCTGGTGGCGCTGCGTACCATCACCAACCTGTGGCGCTATGAGCATCAGAGCCAGAACGCCCAGCGCATCGCCGATCGCGCGGCGAAACTGTATGACAAGATGCGGCTGTTCGTGGACGATATGTCCGCGTTGGGGCAGAGCCTGGACAAGGCGCAGGGCAGTTATCGTCAGGCGATGAACAAACTGAGCGAAGGCCGTGGTAATCTTATCGGCCAAATTGAAGGTTTCCGCGCGTTGGGGGTTGAGGTCAAACGGCCGATAAACCCGCTGCTGGCGCAGCAAGCCGGCGCGCAACACGATGAAGCGGAAGAGGCGAACGACGATGATGTCGCCGCGCTGCCGCAGACGAACGACGATGACGATACCGCCGGGGGATCGGGCTTCGTTTCGCACGGCTGAGGCCGTGGCGAGGTGGGGTATTCACCGGGCTTCTGGTACACTCATCCACACAAAATTGACTGAATAGCAGGCAGGACAATGGCAGATCAATCGCAGGAAACCACCGATTTCGGTTTTCGCACCGTCGCTAGAGACGAAAAACAGGCCATGGTGGCGGACGTTTTCCATTCGGTAGCGGCAAAGTATGACGTGATGAACGACCTGATGTCGTTCGGTATTCACCGTATCTGGAAGCGTTTCACCATTGACTGCAGCGGCGTGCGCCGCGGGCAGCGCGTGCTGGATCTGGCCGGCGGTACCGGCGACCTGGCCGCCAAGTTCTCCCGCATGGTGGGCGAGCAGGGGCAGGTGGTGCTGGCGGACATCAACGATTCGATGCTCAAGATGGGGCGCGAGAAGCTGCGCGATCGCGGCATCGTCGGCAACATCAATTACGTGCAGGCCAACGCCGAAGCGCTGCCGTTCCCGGACAATTACTTCGATTGCATCACCATCTCCTTTGGCCTGCGTAACGTCACCGACAAAGACAAAGCGCTGCGCTCGATGTTCCGCGTGCTGAAGCCGGGCGGCCGTCTGCTGGTGCTGGAATTCTCCAAGCCGCTGCTGGCGCCGCTGAGCAAAGCCTATGACGCCTACTCTTTCCACGTGCTGCCGAAGATCGGCGAGCTGGTGGTGAAAGATCCGGACAGCTACCGCTACTTGGCGGAATCGATCCGCATGCACCCCGATCAGGAAACCCTGAAGGGCATGATGAGCAACGCCGGTTTTGAAAACGTCACCTATTTCAACCTGACCGGTGGGATTGTCGCCCTGCATCGCGGCTTCAAGTTCTGAGAGGGAGATGCCGATGCTGTTTACCCCTCTGCTGACCGGTGCGCTGGAAACCTCGCTGAATAACCTGCTGTTTCGCGATCGCAGCATGAAAGCCGCCCGCCAACGCCTGGTGGGCAAGGTGCTGCGCATCGAACTGGAAGAGTTGGCTTCGCCGCTGGTGCTGGTGTTCAGCGAACTGCGCGTGGATGTGCTGGGGCAGTCTGAAGACAGCGCCGATTGCACCGTGCGTAGCCGCATTCCCTCCTTGCTGAAGCTGCGCGATCGCCAGCAGTTGCCGGTGCTGATGCGCAGCGGCGAATTGACGGTGGAAGGCGATATTCAGGTGGTGCAACAGCTGGTTGGCCTGCTCGATCTGGCGGAGTGGGATCCGGCGGAGTGGCTGGCGCCCTACATCGGCGATATCGCCGCCCAAGGCATTACACAGGCGCTGGGAAAAGGCGCCTCGCTGCTGAAAGCCGGCTTTATGCGCCAGCAGCAGGGGATGGCGGAGGCGTTGACAGAAGAGTGGCGCCTGGCGCCGGGGCCGCTGGAAGTGGTGTGGTTCAACGAAGAAGTTGACGCACTCGCCCGCAGCGCGGAAGCGCTGTCTGCCCGCATGGACAAGTTGGAGGGCAAGCGATGACCCCAGGCGAACTGCGCCGTTTGTATTTTATCGTCCGCGTTTTTCTCAGCTATGGGCTGGATGAGCTGATCCCTAAAATGCGTTTGACGCTGCCGCTGCGCTTTGGCCGCCGGCTGCTGTTCTGGATGCCGAATCGGCACAAGGACAAGCCGCTGGGTGAACGTCTGCGGCTGGCGCTGCAGGAACTGGGGCCGGTCTGGATCAAGTTCGGCCAAATGATGTCGACCCGCCGCGATCTGTTTCCGCCGCACATTGCCGATCAGCTGACGCTGCTGCAGGATCGGGTGGCGCCTTTCGATGGTGCGTTGGCGCGTAAGCATATCGAGCTGGCGATGGGCGGCCCGCTGGAGACCTGGTTCGATGACTTCGATCAGCAGCCGCTGGCCTCTGCCTCGATCGCGCAGGTGCATACCGCGCGGTTGAAAACCACCGGCCAGGAAGTGGTGCTGAAGGTGATCCGGCCGGATATCGGGCCGATCATCAAGGCCGACGTGCGCTTGATGTACCGGCTGGCAGGCTGGGTGCCGAAGCTGTTGCCGGACGGCCGCCGTCTGCGCCCGCGCGAAGTGGTACGCGAGTACGAGAAAACTCTGCTGGACGAATTGAACCTGCTGCGCGAAGCGGCTAACGCCATTCAGCTGCGCCGCAATTTCGACGGCAGCCCAATGCTGTACGTACCGGAAGTTTATTCCGACTACTGCCGCGAAAGCGTATTGGTGATGGAGCGCATTTACGGCATTCCGGTCTCGGACATCGCCACGCTGGAACAGCAGGGCACCAACATGAAACTGTTGGCGGAACGCGGCGTCCAGGTGTTCTTTACCCAGGTCTTCCGCGACAGCTTCTTCCATGCGGACATGCATCCCGGTAATATTTTCGTCAGCTACGAACATCCGGAAGATCCTTGCTACATCGGCATCGACTGCGGCATCGTCGGTTCGCTGAACAAGGATGATAAACGCTACCTGGCGGAAAACTTCATCGCCTTCTTCAACCGCGATTACCGCAAGGTGGCGGAACTGCACGTCGACTCCGGATGGGTGCCGCGCGACACCAACGTGGAAGACTTCGAATTCGCCATCCGCACCGTGTGCGAGCCGATTTTCGAGAAGCCGCTGGCGGAGATTTCCTTCGGCAACGTGCTGTTGAACCTGTTCAATACTGCGCGACGTTTCAATATGGAAGTGCAGCCGCAGCTGGTGTTATTGCAGAAGACCTTGCTGTATGTTGAAGGACTGGGGCGTCAGCTCTATCCGCAGCTGGATCTGTGGACCACCGCCAAGCCGTTCCTCGAGAGCTGGCTGCGCGATCAGGTCGGCATTCCCGCCGTGGTGCGTGCGCTGAAAGAGAAAGCGCCGTTCTGGGCGGAGAAGCTGCCGGAACTGCCCGAGCTGTTTTACGACAGCCTGCAGCAGCATAAACTGTTGCAACAAAGCGTTGATAAGCTGACCAACCAGATGCAGGCTCAGCGGGTTCGTCAGGGGCAGTCACGTTATTTGTTCGGCGTTGGCGCTACACTGTTGGTAAGCGGCACGCTGTTGCTGCTGGGGCAAATCGAGGTGTTTCCCGCCTGGATGATGGCCGCCGGCATCGTATGCTGGGTGATTGGCTGGAAGCGAACCACCTGATTTAATTCGTTACTCTGGTAAAGTCGGCTCTATAATGCGGGCTGGCTTTAAAAGACCCTTTAAAATTAGAGGTAATTAAAATGGGCGGTATTAGTATTACGCAATTGTTGATCATCGCAGTGATCGTGGTGCTGTTGTTCGGTACCAAAAAACTGCGCACGCTGGGCTCCGATCTCGGCGCCTCGATCAAGGGCTTCAAGAAGGCGATCGGCGACGATACGCCGTCGACCCCCAACACGGCTGAGAAAAGCAGCCTGGATGACGCTGACTTCTCGGCCAAGCCTATTACCGATAAGCAGCCGGAAGTGAAACCGGAAGAGTCGAAGAACAAAGAGCAGGTATAAACCGTGTTTGACATTGGGTTTAGTGAGCTGCTGCTGGTGCTGGTGATCGGCCTGGTTGTTCTGGGGCCGGAACGCTTGCCGGTCGCGGTCAGAACAGTATCGGGCTGGATCCGCGCGCTGCGCTCGCTGGCGGCCTCGGTGCAGCACGAACTGTCTCAGGAGCTGAAGCTGCAGGAGCTGCAGGACAGCCTGAAAAAAGCGGAACAGGCCGGCCTGCAGAACCTGACGCCGGAACTGAAGGCGTCGATGGATGAGCTGAAAGACGCGGCGGAATCATTGAAACGCACCTACCAGGGCGAGAAAGAAGAGCTGGCGAACACCATTCATAACCCGCAGATCACCGATCCGGAAGCCTTGCACGACGGCGTGACGCCGGCGGAAGCGGCAACCCGCGCGAGTGCGCCCGCCGCCGCGCCAAAACCGGCAGCGGAACCTGAAGCCGTCGCGCCAGTGGCGGCGCAACCGGCTAAAGCGCCGGCGGAAACCGCGCCGGTACCTGTCGAACCTGTTGCGGATAAAACCCCAGCGTCTCACCAACCTAGTGGCGATCGTTAATACATGGCTGTTGAAGATACCCAACCCCTTATCAGTCATCTGATAGAGCTGCGCAAGCGGCTGTTGAACTCGATTATTTGCGTGCTGGCGGTGTTCGTGGTGCTGGTGTTTTTCGCCAACGACATCTACCAGTTGGTCTCTGCGCCGCTGCTCAAGCAGCTGCCGGCCGGGGCGAGCATGATCGCTACCGACGTGGCGTCACCGTTCTTTACGCCGATCAAATTGACCATGATCGTCTCGGTGTTCGTCTCCGCGCCGATGATTTTGTATCAGGTGTGGGCATTCATCGCGCCGGCGCTGTACAAGCATGAACGCCGCCTGATGATGCCGCTGCTGGTGTCCAGCAGCCTGCTGTTCTACCTCGGCATGGCTTTCGCCTACTTCATCGTGTTCCCGCTGGCCTTCGGCTTCTTTGCCAAGACCGCGCCGATGGGGGTGACCATTGCCACCGACATCAAAAACTACCTCGATTTCGTCATGGCGCTGTTTATGGCGTTCGGTGTCGCTTTCGAAGTGCCGGTCGCCATCATTCTGCTGTGCTGGAGTGGCGTCACCTCGCCGGAAGATCTGAAGAAGAAACGGCCGTATGTGTTGGTCGGCGCGTTTGTGGTCGGCATGCTGTTGACGCCGCCGGACGTGTTCTCGCAAACCCTGTTGGCGATACCGATGTATCTGCTGTTTGAAGTGGGGGTGTTCTTCGCTCGCTTCTATACCGGCAAACGTCGTCCGCAGGCGGAAGAAGAAGACGAGGGTGACGAAACGCCAGCTCCCTGATCCATCTTGATTACGAAGCCGCCCATTGGGCGGCTTTTGCTTTGGAAAAAACCATGTTTGATATCGGCGTTAATCTCACCAGCAGCCAATTCGCCAAAGACCGCCAGGCGGTGGTGGAACGCGCCCGTGCCGCGGGCGTTACCGGGATATTGATTACCGGCACCGATCTGGCAGAGAGCCGCGAAGCGGCGGAATTGGCGCAGCAACATCCGGGCTATTGTTGGTCTACCGCCGGCGTGCATCCGCACTACGCCAGCAGTTGGGATGAACAAACCGCCGAGCAGATTTATGCCCTGGCCGCCCGCTCCGAAGTGGTGGCGATCGGCGAATGCGGTCTGGATTTTAATCGCAACTTCTCGACGCCCATACAGCAGGAAAGGGCGTTCACCGCGCAGCTGGCGCTGGCAGCGGAGTTGGCACTGCCGGTGTTTCTCCATTGCCGCGACGCACACGCACGTTTTGCCGAGCTACTGACGCCGTGGTTGGATAAACTGCCCGCGGCCGTGGTGCACTGCTTCACCGGCACCGCCGAAGAATTAACAAGCTGCCTGTCGCTGGGTCTGTCGATCGGGATTACCGGTTGGGTCTGCGACGAGCGGCGCGGCCTGGAATTGCGCGCCCTGTTACCGCAGATCCCGGCCGAGCGTCTGCTGCTGGAAACGGACGCCCCTTATCTGTTGCCCCGGGATTTACAGCCTAAACCCGCATCTCGCCGCAACGAACCCTGTTTCCTGCCCCATATCGTGCATCAGGTCGCCGTCTGGCGACAGGAAGAGCCGCAATGGCTGGGGCAAAAAACCGATGAGAACGCCCGCCGGCTATTCCGGCTGGTTTGAGCTAGGAGAAAACTATGAGCTATGCATTTCCGGGCACCTTCCCTGGTCGCCGTATGCGCCGCGTGCGCCGTCACGACTTCAGCCGCCGCCTGGTGGCCGAGAATCAACTGACGGTCAATGACCTGATTTATCCGGTGTTTGTCATGGAGGGCAGCAACCGCCAGGAAGAAGTGGCCTCGATGCCGGGCGTATCGCGCATGACGATCGATCTGCTGGTGAAGGAAGCGGAAACCATCGCCAAACTTGGCGTGCCGGTGATTTCCCTGTTCCCGGTTATCGAACCGAGCCTGAAATCGCTGCATGCGGAAGAAGCCTATAACCAGGAAGGGTTGGTACAGCGCACGGTGCGCGCGCTGAAAGACGCGGTGCCTGAACTGGGCATTCTGACCGACGTGGCGCTCGATCCCTACACCACGCATGGGCAGGACGGGGTGATCGATGAGCAGGGTTATGTGATTAACGACGTGACCAAAGACATTCTGGTGCGTCAGGCGCTGTCCCATGCCGAAGCGGGCGCGGAAATCGTGGCGCCGAGCGACATGATGGACGGCCGCATCGGGGCGATCCGCGATCGTCTGGAACTGCAGGGTCTGGTGAATACCCAAATCATGGCCTACTCCGCCAAGTATGCTTCCTGCTACTACGGCCCGTTCCGCGATGCGTTGGGCTCCAGCGGCAACCTGAAGGGCGGCAACAAGAAGACCTATCAGATGGATCCGGCCAACAGCGATGAAGCGCTGCAGGAGATTGCGCAGGATCTGCAGGAAGGTGCGGACATGGTGATGGTGAAACCGGGTATGCCGTACCTCGACGTCGTGCGCCGCGTGAAGGATACCTTCGGTGTGCCAACCTTCGCTTATCAGGTGTCCGGCGAGTACGCCATGCATATGGCGGCGATTCAGAACGGCTGGCTGCAGGAGCAACCTGCGGTGATGGAATCGTTGATGTGCTTCAAACGCGCCGGCGCCGACGGCGTGCTGACCTACTTCGCCAAGCGTGTCGCGCAGTGGCTGCACGACGATGCGATGCGTCGCTAAGCGCAAAATGAGCCAACAAAAAGGCGCCTGAGGGCGCCTTTTGCATTACATCTTCTGGAACTGTCGGTTGTCGATGCTTTGACTGACCTGCTTGTTGATCAGGTTCAGCAACAACATGGAACGCGCCTCGCCGTCCGGTTCGGTGTAGATAGCCTGCAGCCCTTCGAACACGCCGTCGACGATCAGAACGGTATCCCCCGGCTGTGGGGTTTCCGGATCGACATAGGTTTCGCTGGCGTGCGTGCGCAGCTCATCGATCACCTTGCTCGGGATGACGCTAGGCAACGCGCCGAAACGCACGAAGTGGCTGACGCCACGGGTGGCGCTGATGGTGGTGGTGTGAATGCGCTCCGGATCGAACTCCACAAACAGATAGTTGGGAAACAGGGGTTCGCTGACTGCGATACGCTTACCACGCACGATCTTTTCCAGCGTGATGATCGGGCTGAGGCAGTTTACCTGCTGCCGCTCCAGATGTTCCTGCGCCCGCAACAACTGACCGCGTTTGCAATAAAGTAGATACCAGGATTCCATAATTTCACATGCCTTTCTGCCAGCCGGTAAGCATATCAAAAGCTATTCCGGATACATAGTGATGCAAGTTTCAGTGTGTAACATCACCTATCTCTATGAATCTGCGGCTATTAGCGAGGGGTCACACACTTATCGATACGGTGCTGGTATAACAGAGGGCTAAAAATTTGTTACCGTCACAGTATGGCAAGCGCTGCGCCGCCGGCTGTGACGCTATTCATCGTTTTGACCGAGAGGGAAAGAAATGGAGCTGTTTCTGTTGAGCAACGGCAAGCTGTCTGGCGAAGCCGAGCTGCTGGGGTACGCCAAAAGCCAACTGCTGGCGATGATTGCGCGTCGCGGCATCAAATCCGCCGTCTTTATCCCTTACGCCCTGATCCGTTACGACTACGACCAGCGTGCGCAGGAACTGGCGCAAACGCTGGGCATCGAAGTCACCAGCATCCACCACGCCGCTTCGCCGGCGGCGGCGATCGCGCAGGCGGAATGCATTTTGGTCAGCGGCGGCAATACCTGGTTGCTGAACCAAATGCTGCACGAGCAAGGCCTGATCGTGCCCATCCAGCGCGCGGTGCGCGAGCGTGAAGTGCCTTACGTCGGCTGGAGCGCCGGTTGCAACGTGGCCACGCCGAGCATTCGCACTACCAATGACATGCCGGTGCGCTGCAGCGTGGTGCTGCCGGCGCTGGGGCTGTTCCCGGTGCAGATCAACCCGCACTACATCGACGCGCATATCAGCGGCCACATGGGCGAAACCCGTGACGAGCGCTTGGCGGAGTTCTGCGCGGTCAACCCAAGCGAGTCGGTGGTGGCGCTGCGTGAAGGTAGCCTGCTGCACGTTGAAGGCAATGCGCTGCGTTACTTCAGCGCTAATGGGCAGGGCTTCAAGGTGTTCCGCCACGGTGAGGAGACGCGTGAATATCAGGATACGCGCGCGCTGGCTGCGCTGGTGCCGTTCAACTGCGGCTGAGGGCCACCCGGCGGCGGGCGGCGTTAACAAAATTGCAGCAACAACCGTGAAGAGGGCTTATAATGCCCTCCCCACTGGCCGTTATAATGATCAGCATGAAATACCGTGACTTACGCGATTTCCTCTCGTTGCTGGAGAAGAGAGGGGAACTAAAACGCATCAGCCAGCCGATCGATCCTTACCTGGAAATGACGGAGATTGCCGATCGCACCCTGCGAGCGGGCGGTCCGGCACTGCTGTTTGAAAACCCGAAAGGGTATGACATGCCGGTGCTCTGTAACCTGTTCGGCACTGCCAATCGCGTGGCGATGGGCATGGGGCAGGAAGACATCAGCGCGCTGCGCGAAGTCGGCAAACTGCTGGCGTTCCTCAAAGAACCGGAGCCGCCGAAAGGCTTCCGCGATCTGTTCGATAAAATGCCAAAGTTCAAGCAGGTACTGAACATGCCGACCAAGGTGCTGGGATCCGCGCCTTGTCAGGAGCAGGTATGGCAGGGTGACGATGTCGATCTGGGCCGTATTCCGGTGATGCACTGCTGGCCGGAAGACGCTGCGCCGCTGATCACCTGGGGGCTGACGGTGACCCGCGGCCCGCATAAGGAACGGCAAAACCTCGGCATCTATCGCCAGCAGGTGCTGGGCAAGAACAAAGTGATCATGCGCTGGCTGTCGCATCGCGGTGGCGCGCTGGATTATCAGGAGTGGTGCCAGGCGCACCCGGGCGAGCGTTTCCCGGTCGCGGTGGCGCTGGGTGCCGATCCCGCTACCATCCTCGGTGCGGTCACGCCGGTGCCGGATACCCTGTCTGAATATGCCTTTGCCGGGCTGCTGCGCGGCAACAAAACCGAAGTGGTCAAGTGCCTTTCCAACGATCTGGAAGTGCCCGCCAGCGCCGAAATCGTGCTTGAAGGCTATATCGAGCCGGGTGAAATGGCGCCGGAAGGCCCCTACGGCGACCACACCGGTTACTACAATGAAATCGACCAGTTCCCGGTGTTCACCGTCACCCACATCACCCAGCGCCGCAACGCGATCTACCACTCGACCTACACCGGCCGGCCGCCGGATGAGCCGGCGATCCTGGGCGTGGCGCTGAATGAAGTGTTCGTGCCGATCCTGCAAAAGCAGTTCCCGGAAATCGTCGATTTCTATCTGCCGCCGGAAGGGTGCTCGTACCGCCTGGCGGTAGTGACCATGAAAAAACAGTACGCCGGCCACGCGAAACGCGTGATGATGGGCGTCTGGTCGTTCCTGCGGCAGTTTATGTACACCAAATTTGTTATCGTCTGTGACGATGACGTCAATGCGCGCGACTGGAACGACGTGATTTGGGCGATCACCACACGAATGGATCCGGCAAGGGATACTGTTCTGGTGGAGAATACGCCGATCGACTATCTGGACTTCGCCTCGCCGGTTTCCGGCCTGGGTTCGAAGATGGGGCTGGACGCCACCAATAAATGGCCGGGTGAAACCGATCGCGAATGGGGCCGTCCGATTCAGATGGATGAAAAGGTACGTGCGCGCGTCGACGAAATCTGGGATGAGCTCGCAATCTTCAGTGACAGGGAACCGACGTTATAGCGTCAGGCCCTGTTCTCAGCTTTGCATTGATGACCCGACAGAGGGAACGCATGACAATATTGAGCTGTAAAGTGACCTCGGTAGAGGCCATTACCGATACGGTTTATCGGGTACGTCTGGTGCCCGAACAGCCGTTTTCTTTCAAGGCAGGGCAATATCTGATGGTGGTGATGGATGAGCGCGACAAGCGCCCGTTCTCACTGGCATCAACCCCGACGCAGCAAGATTACATCGAGCTGCATATCGGCGCTTCGGAGCTGAATCTGTACGCCATGGCGGTGATGGATCGCATCCTGAAAGAGCAGGCGATCACCGTTGACGTGCCGCATGGCGACGCCTGGCTGCGGGAAGAGGGCAGCCGTCCGTTGGTGCTGATCGCCGGCGGCACCGGTTTCTCTTACGCGCGTTCAATCCTGTTGACCGCGCTGGAGCAGCAGCCGGATCGCGACATTTCAATCTACTGGGGCGGGCGTGAGCTGAAGCACCTGTACGATTTGAGCGAGCTGGAAGCGCTGTCGTTGCAGCATCCGAATCTGAAGGTGATCCCGGTGGTCGAGCAGCCGGAGGCTGAATGGCGTGGCCGCAGCGGCACCGTGCTTAGCGCGGTGCTGCAGGATTTCGGCACGCTGGCGGAGCATGACATTTACATCGCCGGGCGTTTCGAGATGGCGAAAATCGCCCGCGAGCGTTTCTGCGCCGAGCGCGGCGCGCTGGAAGCGCATATGTTTGGCGACGCGTTTTCGTTTATCTGACACAGGCGATGCGCAGTGAACGGGGTGGCCGAGGGTCGCCCCGTTTTTATTTGGGCGTCGGCAAATTTCAGGCATAAAAAACCCGCCCCTGACAGGCGGGAAGAACGGCAACTAAACTTGGCGGGATGCCGCGATTTGAAGTGGTGACGCGGTCATCCCAAGATAGACACAGCTAAACGCGTTCAAACACGGTGGCGATACCCTGGCCCAGGCCGATGCACATGGTCGCCAGGCCGAACTGCGCGTCGCGACGTTCCATGTTGTTCAACAGGGTGGTCGAGATGCGGGAGCCGGAACACCCCAGCGGGTGGCCGAGCGCGATGGCGCCGCCGTTCAGGTTAATCTTGTCGTCGATGCTGTCCATCAGCCCCAGATCCTTGATGCACGGCAGCGACTGGGCGGCGAACGCTTCGTTCAGCTCGAACAGATCGATGTCCTGCACGCTCAGACCGGCGCGTTTCAGCGCCAGCTTGCTGGCCGGCACCGGGCCGTAGCCCATGATGGACGGATCGCAGCCGACGACCGCCATCGAGCGGATGCGGGCGCGGGCCTTCAAACCGAGCGCTTTGGCGCGCGATTCGCTCATCAGCAGCATGGCGGAAGCACCGTCCGACAGGGCGGAGGAGCTGCCGGCGGTGACGGTGCCGTTGACCGGATCGAACGCCGGGCGCAGGGCCGACAGGCTTTCGACGGTGGTCTCCGGGCGAATGACTTCATCGAAATCGTAACGGGTCAGCACGCCGTCGGCGTCGTGGCCGTTGGTCGGTATGATCTCGTTTTTAAAGTAACCGGCCAGCGTTGCTGCATGCGCGCGCTGGTGGGAGCGGGCGGCAAATTCATCCTGCATCTGGCGACTGATGTTGTGCATCTTGGCCAGCATTTCGGCGGTCAGCCCCATCATCCCGGCGGCCTTGGCCACGCTGCGGCTCAGGCCCGGATGGAAATCCACGCCGTGATTCATCGGCACATGGCCCATGTGTTCCACGCCGCCGATCAGGCTGATGTGCGCGTCGCCCACCATGATGGCGCGTGCCGCGTCGTGCAGCGCCTGCATCGAAGAGCCGCACAGGCGGTTGACGGTCACCGCCGGCACGCGGTGCGGGATCTCGGCCAGCAGCGCGGCGTTGCGGGCGATGTTGAAGCCTTGTTCCAGCGTCTGCTGCACGCAGCCCCAGTAAATGTCATCAATCTCGGCGGCGTCCAGCGCCGGATTGCGGCTCAGCACTTCACGCATCAGGTGAGCGGAGAGATCTTCGGCGCGTACCTGGCGGAATGCGCCGCCCTTGGAGCGGCCCATCGGCGTGCGTACGGCATCAACAATAACTACGTTTTCCATCTTTATGACCTCATGCCGGTTGGCGGGTAGCGACGTCGGACAGCGGTGTCGCCACCGGGTAGTAGCTTTCATTGCGTTCGGCCTTGGCGCGCAGACCGGCCGGCACCTGGTACAGGGCGCCGAGGTGTGCGTAACGCTGGGCCAGCTCAACGTAGTTGGCGGTGCCGAGCGTATCCAGGTAGCGGAACGCGCCGCCGTGGAACGGAGGGAAACCGATGCCGTAGACCAACGCCATATCGGCTTCGGCCGGGCTGGCGACGATATTTTCTTCCAGGCAACGCACCACTTCGTTGATCATCGGGATCATCATGCGCGCGATGATTTCTTCGTCGCTGATGGTCTGGCGCGGTTGGCTCACTTCGGCCAGCAGCGCATCGGTCTGCTCATCGTTGTCCTTGCGCGGCTTGCCTTTGCTGTCCTGGCTGTAGCGGTAGAAGCCCAGTTGATTTTTCTGACCGAAGCGCTGGTTGTCGAACATCACGTCAATGGCGTCGC
Organism: Serratia sp. CY76391; assembly: GCF_052166695.1. Classification (NCBI taxonomy): domain Bacteria; kingdom Pseudomonadati; phylum Pseudomonadota; class Gammaproteobacteria; order Enterobacterales; family Yersiniaceae; genus Serratia; species Serratia sp. CY76391. The sequence continues at coordinate 7,406 of NZ_JBJNOJ010000009.1, read as the reverse complement.
GGTAGTCTTTGCTCATGCGATCCGGGAAGCCGGCGGCCATCACGGCCTGCGCGTGGTGCGCGGTGTCGATGCCCACGACGTCGAGCAGGTAGGCCGGGCCCATCGGCCAGCCGAACTGTTTTTCCATCACTTTATCGATTTGACGGAAGTCGGCGCCGTCGCGCAGCAGCAGGCTGAAGCCGGCGAAGTACGGGAACAGCACGCGGTTGACGAAGAAGCCCGGGCAATCGTTCACCACGATCGGCGTTTTGCCCATGCGGCTGGCGTAGGCCACCACTTTGGCGATGGTGTCATCGCTGGTCTGTTCGCCGCGGATGATTTCAACCAGCGGCATGCGGTGCACCGGGTTAAAGAAGTGCATGCCGCAGAAGTTTTGCGGGCGCTTCAGCGATTTTGCCAGGTGATTAATCGGAATGGTTGAGGTGTTCGACGCCAGAACGGTGTCCTCACCGATCAGGCCTTCCACTTCCGACAGCACGGCGGCTTTGACTTTCGGATTCTCGACGACCGCCTCAACGATCACCTGCGCGCGCTCGATGCCGGCATAGTCCAGCGTCGGCTGAATGGTCGACAGCACCTGCGCCATTTTCAGGCCATCCAGCTTGCCGCGCTCCAGCTGCTTGTTGAGCAGCTTGGCCGCTTCGCTCATGCCCAGCGTCAGCGACTTGTCGCTGATGTCCTTCATGATCACCGGTACGCCTTTCAGCGCCGATTGGTAAGCGATACCGCCGCCCATGATGCCGGCGCCTAGCACCGCCGCCTGTTTTGGCGCATCCACATTCTTGGCCAGCTTTTTCGCCTGGCCCTTCACGAACTGATCGTTAAGGAAGATGCCGACCAGCGCGCGCGCTTCGTTGGAGCGGGCCAATGGCACGAAGCTGGCGGTTTCCAGTTTCAGCGCTTCATCGCGGCCCAGCTTGGCGGCGGCTTCAATGGTCTTCACCGCGGTCATCGGCGCCGGGTAATGTTTACCGGCGGTCTGCAGTACCATGCCTTTGGCGGTGGTGAAGCTCATCGCCGCTTCAATCGGGCTGAGTTTCAGCGGCTCCAGCTTAGGTTGACGCGCGGCGCGCCAGTCCAGCTTGCCGTCGATCGCCTGTTGCAGCATGTTGAGCGCCGCTTCGGCCAGTTTTTCCGGCGCCACTACCGCATCGACCAGGCCGACTTTCAACGCGTCTTTGGCGCTGACGTCTTTGCCGGCGGCGATGATTTCCAGCGCGCTGTCGTTACCCAGCAGGCGTGGCAGACGGACGGAACCGCCGAAGCCCGGCATGATGCCCAATTTGGTTTCCGGCAGGCCGATGCGCGCGTCCGGCGAGGCGACGCGGAAATCGGTCGCCAGAATGCATTCGCAACCGCCGCCGAGCGCATAGCCGTTAATGGCCGAAATGGTCGGTACCGGCAAATCTTCCAGCCGGTTAAAGACGTTGTTGGCGAATACCAGCCACTCGTGCAGCTTTTCAGCCGGTGCGGCAAACAGAGAAAGGAATTCGGTGATATCGGCGCCGACGATAAATGCGGCTTTGGTGGAGCGCAGCAGCAGCCCCTTGAGCTCAGGCTGGTTTTCCAGCACGGTGAGCGCCTCGCCCAGGCTGGCGACGGTGCGGGTGTCCAGCTTGTTGACCGAGCCTGATGCGTTGAACACCAGCTCGGCAATGCCGTTATCGAGCCAGTGCAGTTGTAATGTTTCGCCTTGGTAGAGCATGTCTATCTCCTGAATCAGCGTATGATCTGGTATGACCAGATGAAGAGGAGTGTGGTTTTTATGTTAAAAATATGCAAATGAGAGATTGCATATTTGCTGGTCTGATCACATCTCACCAAGTTAGTGTTTTGATTTAAAACGGAGTTATATTTTATGTGCTATCGGCATTTGCTGGTGGTTGTCGGCCCTCATACACTTGCCTGCAGCGATTGATCATTCAGACGAGGTTAGGCATGACTAAGGCGGTTTGTGTCAAACGCAGCGGCTTATGGAGCATTCCCGCCAGAACCATGACGCTGGCGTGTCTGTTGGTGTTTATGGCGCAGATGGCGACGACCGTGTATCTGCCTTCGCTGCCGACGGTGATGCGCGAGCTGGCGATGAGCCGGCGCGCCACCGAGCTGTCCATTTCGATCTTCGTCATCGGCGCTGCCTTACCGGTGCTGTTCTGGGGCGCGGCTGCCGATCGCTTTGGCCGCCGAGCGCCGCTGACGCTTTCCCTGCTGCTTTTCATTGGCTGCAGCGGACTGTTGGCGCTGTGCAGCAACGGTACCCAATTACTGGCGCTGCGTGCGCTGCAAGGTGTGGGTGCCGGTGGTGCGGCGATCATTGCGCGTATCATCGTGCGGGATAACTGGAGCGGTGATGAGCTGGCGCGCCGTCTGTCGGTGCTCTCCATCGCTTTCATCACCGCGCTGGGCGGGGGGCAGTTTATCGGCGGCCTGCTCAGCCAATATTCGCACTGGCAGATGGGCTTCGTCCTGATGGGCGCCACCGGTTTGATCATTCTGGCGCTGATGGCGACGCTGCCGCTGGAGGCGGGACGGGCAGGGGGCGTGAGCCCGGCGATGGCGGCAACCTACTTTGCCATCCTGCGGCGGCCGGGGTTCTTCTGGCCGGCCTGCGTCGGCGGATTGGGCTTCGCCACCACGGTGACATTGCAGGAGGTGAGTCCGTTCGTCATGCAGCAGGGTTTTGGTCTCAACGTCACGGCGTTCGGTGCCCTGGGGCTGGTGATCGGCGTCGCCTACTTCAGCGGGGCGCTGACAGTGAACCGCACGGTGGCGCGTGTCGGCGGGAAAACACTGATGCAAACCGGCAGCGGTATCGTGGCGCTGGCGACGGCGGCGATCCTGCTGTTGTGGTGGAGCGGCATTCTGGCCGGCCTTTCCGGTATGGCGTTGTTCATCGCGCTGTATTGCCTGACCATTTTTGGCCAGGCGGTGTTGTTTCCCAACAGCATGGCGATGGCGGTCAGCGACGCCAAAGAGCACGGCGCCTATGCGATGGCGCTGTGCGGCTTTCTGCAGCAGTGTCTGGCGGGCGTTGCCGCGGCCGGCGCGGTGTTGTTGGAACACCATGGCCTGTGGGCGCTGGCGATAGCGTTGCTCGGCCTGGCCGGCTGGCTAATGGTTAAACTGCGGATGTAACGGCATTTGCAGGGAATTGCGAGCTGCTCCGCATGCCCAACGCGATAAGGTTGGTGCGCCGGAGCGCTGTGTTAAGATGACTTCTTTCGTGCTAAGGCATAAGGGTACTGTGATGGAAACGCTGGCTTCTTTGTATAACGACCACCTGGCAGAGCTGCAAAAACGCGCGCGCGAAGTGCTGGAGCGCAACAAGTTGGATGCGCTGCTGATTCACTCCGGTGAGCTGCAAAAGGTATTTTTGGACGACCATAGCTATCCGTTCAAAGTGAACGCGCATTTCAAAGCCTGGGTGCCGGTGACGTCGGTGCCGAACTGCTGGTTGTGGATCGACGGTGTCAATAAGCCGAAGCTGTGGTTCTACTCCCCGGTCGACTACTGGCACAGCGTAGAGCCGCTGCCGGACAGTTTCTGGACCAAATCCCTTGAATTGATGCCGTTGGCCAACGCCGACGCCATCGCCCAGCAGCTTCCGCCGCAGCGCGAGCGCGTGGGCTATATCGGTTATGCGCAACAGCGCGCACGCGATCTCGGCATTTCTTCTGAAAACATCAACCCGAAAGCGGTGTTGAACTACCTGGATTTCCACCGTTCTATCAAAACCGGCTACGAGCTGGCCTGCATGCGCGAAGCGCAGAAGACGGCGGTAACCGGCCATCGTGCGGCGCATGAGGCGTTCCTCTCCGGTATGAGCGAGTTCGACATCAACCTGGCCTACCTGACGGCGACAGGCCACCGCGATACCGACGTGCCTTACGACAACATCGTAGCGCTGAACGAACACGCTTCGGTACTGCACTACACCAAGCTGGATCATCAGCCGCCGGCCGAACCCCTGAGTTTCCTTATCGACGCCGGCGCGGAATATAACGGCTATGCCGCCGATCTGACCCGCACCTACGCGGCGCAAAGCGGCAGCGAGTTCGCCCACCTGGTGAAAGATCTCAATGGTGAACAGCTGGCGCTGATCGACACCATCAAGCCCGGCGTGCGCTATACCGACTACCATGTGCAAATGCATCAGCGCATCGCCAAGCTGCTCAAGAATCACAAGTTGGTGAACGGCCTCAGCGAAGAGGCGATGGTTGAAACGGGTATTACCACGCCGTTCCTGCCGCACGGGCTGGGCCATCCGCTGGGCCTTCAGGTGCACGACGCCGCCGGCTTTATGCAGGACGAGCAAGGCACCCATCTGCCGGCGCCGTCCAAGTATCCATTCCTGCGTTGCACCCGCGTGTTGCAGCCGGGCATGGTGTTGACCATTGAGCCAGGTCTGTACTTCATCGAGTCTCTGTTGGCACCGTGGCGCAGCGGTGAATTCAAGCAGCACTTCGCCTGGGATCGCATCGATGCGCTGAAGCCGTATGGCGGCATCCGTATCGAAGACAACATCGTGATCCACGAAAAGCGCATCGAGAACATGACGCGCGATCTGAACCTGGCCTGATGCGGCCTTACCCGATACCGGCGGAAGCCACCTGCTTTACCGAAGAAATAAAGAAGAGCCGTTTTATCACCCTGCTGGCGCCGACCAGCGGGGTAGAAGCGGCAAAGGCGTTTATTCAGCAGGTGCGGGATGAGCATCCGGCGGCGCGACACCATTGTTGGGCTTTCGTCGCCGGCAGCCCCGATGACTCGCAGCAACTGGGGTTCTCAGACGACGGAGAGCCGTCGGGCACCGCCGGCAAACCGATCCTCGCGCAGCTGATGGGGAGCGGCATCGGTGAAGTGACCGCCGTGGTCGTTCGTTACTATGGCGGCGTCAAGCTGGGCACCGGCGGGCTGGTGAAAGCCTATGGCAACGGTGTTCAACAGGCGTTGAAGCAGTTGGCGTTGGCACAAAAGGTGCCGGAAGCCGAATATATCTTGCAGTGCGACTATGCGCAGTTGGCGTTGGTGGAGAACTTGCTGCAGCAAACCGCAGGTCGGATCCTGCAGGGCGAATACGGCGCCGCCGTCGTGCTGCATCTGGCGTTGCCGGCCACCGAGGTCGAACTGTTTGGGAATAAATTGCGTGATCTCAGTCGCGGTAATTTGCAATTAACCCCCATTTCGCAATAATTCCTCCCAATTGAATTGCTAAGGATCGTGCTGAAATGCATTTTCGCGCCATAACCCGTATCGTTGGTCTGCTGGTCATCCTGTTCTCCGGGACGATGTTTATTCCCGGCCTGGTGGCATTGATTTACCGCGATGGGGCGGGGCGCGCGTTCAGCCAAACCTTCTTCGTGGCGTTGACCATCGGGCTGATGCTGTGGTGGCCGAACCGCAAACAGAAACACGAGCTGAAGCCCCGTGAAGGCTTCCTGATTGTCGTGCTGTTCTGGACCGTGCTGGGCAGCGTGGGGGCATTGCCGTTCCTGTTTTCGGAACGGCCCAACTTGTCGCTGACCGACGCCTTCTTTGAATCCTTCTCGGGATTGACGACTACCGGCGCAACGACGCTGGTGGGGCTGGACTCGTTGCCGAAGGCCATCCTGTTCTATCGCCAAATGCTGCAATGGATGGGCGGGATGGGGATCATCGTGTTGGCGGTGGCGATACTGCCGATACTTGGCGTCGGCGGCATGCAGCTGTATCGAGCGGAAATGCCCGGGCCGCTGAAAGATAACAAGATGCGTCCACGCATCGCCGAAACAGCCAAAACCCTGTGGCTAATCTATGTGTTGCTGACCGTCGCCTGTGCGCTGGCGCTCTGGGGGGCCGGGATGTCGGTGTTCGACGCCATCGGCCACAGTTTCTCGACCATCGCCATTGGCGGGTTTTCTACCCACGACGCCAGTATCGGTTATTACGCCAGTCCGACTATCAACACCATCATCGCCGTGTTCCTGCTGATTTCCGGCTGTAACTACGGCCTGCACTTCGCTTTGCTAAGCGGCCGTAGTCTGAAGGTGTACGGGCGCGATCCTGAATTCCGCATGTTCATCTTCGTTCAGTTGACGCTGGTGGTGGTATGCACGTTGGTGCTCTGGGGACATGGCGTCTATAAGAGCGGTATGGAAACGCTCAATCAGGCGTTCTTCCAGGTGGTATCGATGGCGACCACGGCCGGTTTTACGACCGACAGCATCGCCAAGTGGCCGCTGTTCCTGCCGATGTTGTTGCTGTGCTCGGCGTTCATCGGCGGTTGTGCCGGCTCGACCGGCGGCGGCCTGAAGGTGATCCGTATTCTGCTTCTGTACCTGCAGGGCTCGCGAGAGTTGAAGAGGTTGGTGCACCCCAACGCGGTCTATACCATCAAATTGGGCAATCGCGCACTGCCGGAACGTATTCTGGAAGCGGTGTGGGGATTCTTCTCCGCCTATGCGCTGGTGTTTATCGTCAGCATGCTGGCGATCATTGCCACCGGCGTTGACGATTTTTCCGCGTTCGCCGCAGTGACGGCAACACTCAATAACCTTGGCCCCGGCCTGGGCGTGGTGGCAGATAACTTCACCACGATGCCGGCGGCGGCCAAGTGGATCCTGGTGGTGACGATGCTGTTCGGGCGCCTGGAAGTGTTTACATTGCTGGTGCTGTTCACGCCAACTTTTTGGCGTGAGTGAGCCTGATATAAGGAGTATGCCATGAAGGCATTGATACTTTATTCGAGCCGTGACGGGCAAACACGTGCTATCGCTTCTTATATAGCAAGCAAGTTGCAGGACACGCTGCGTTGTGAGGTGATTGATCTGCTGCAGGCGGAACAGGTCGACCTTAGTCAGTACCAGCAGGTGATGATCGGTGCTTCTATCCGTTACGGGCACTTTAATCCGGTACTGGATAAATTCGTTAAGCGCCATGCCGAACAGCTGAATAGGATGCCGAGCGCCTTCTTCGCCGTGAACCTGACCGCGCGTAAACCGGAAAAGCGCTCGCCGCAAACCAACGCTTATACCCGCAAGTTCCTGCTGGCCTCGCCGTGGCAGCCAAAACAGTGCGCGGTGTTTGCCGGCGCATTGCGGTATCCGCGCTATCGTTGGTTCGACCGCATCATGATTCAATTTATTATGCGTATGACGGGCGGTGAAACGGATACCAGTAAGGAAGTGGAGTACACAGATTGGCAGCAGGTCGATCGTTTCGCCCAGGAATTTAGCCAGATCCAGTACGAAAAGTGACAAAAACGCGGGTTTGGCCAGCGTTTTGCCGAAAAAATCCGCGCTTGAAAAGTTTTTTGCAATTAGGGGTTGCGGCCTGCCGAGAACTCCCTATAATGCGCCTCCACTGACCGGGAACAACGACTGACAAGCCGCCGGGTCAGCGAGAAGAAAGCGAAATAAACGCTTGAC
>NZ_JBJNOJ010000008.1:0-415984 GCF_052166695.1 Serratia sp. CY76391 | reverse complement strand
CTGAACCAGAAAAAGAAGGAAAGAAATGCCCGCGCGAAAGGCGGGCAGACGGGCGATTAACGGTTGGAAATGTACAGCGTCACTTCCAGCCCCAGGCGCAGGTCAACAAACTCAGGTTTAGTCCAGGTAGTCATAGCGGTGCTCCTTTACATGCATCGTGATAGTTCGAGCCCAATGAGAAATTTTCGCATTAGGCCGGCCCAATGTTGGCGAAATGTGACGAAGATCGCAACCTTTAAAGCGTAACTGGGTTATTCACCCCAGGTGGCGGCGAGCGCGTTCAGCCAGTTGCGCCAGGTCAGCTTCTCCAGCAGCCGGTTATCGAACCCGGCCTGCGCCAGCGCTTGCGTCAGGCGCGGCAGGCCGGCGGCGTCCTCCAACGGTTGCGGTACGTTGACCCCGTCAAAATCAGAGCCAAATCCCACGCGATCTTCACCAAGTTTAGCGATCAAATACTCAACGTGTTTAACAATTTCTGTTAGGTCGGTTGTTGCACTGTCACGTTTACCGTCAGCGCGCAGGAAGGCGGTGCCGAAATTGACGCCGACTATCCCGCCGCTCTGGGCGATGGCCTCCAGCTGCGCGTCGGTCAGGTTGCGCGGCTGCGGGCAGAGGGCGTGGACGTTGGAGTGGGTGGCGACCAGCGGTGCGCGGCTCAGCGCGGCGGTTTGCCAGAAGGTTTTCTCGTTCATGTGCGAGACGTCGATCATGATGCGGCGCTGGTTGCAGGCGCGGAGCAGCGCCTCGCCGGCCGGCGTCAGGCCGGGGCCGGTATCGGGGGAGCCGGGGAACGGCCCGCTGACGCCGGTGCCGAAGGCGTTCGGCAGATTCCAGAATGGCCCGATGCTGCGCACGCCCAGCCGGTAGAAGGCCTCCAACTGCGTCAGCTCCGCATCGAGCATGCCGGCACCTTCGATATGCAGCACCGCGGCCATTTGCCGGTTGAGGCGGCACTGTTCTATCTCGGCGGCGGTGCGGCAGATGCGCAGCCGCCCCTGAGAAGCCTGTTCCAGCTGATAAAGGATAGCGATCTGCCGTTCGGCGATCGCCAGCGGATCGAAGGCGGCCTGCGCCTCCTCCGGCGTTTGATTACGCATCTGGGCGATATAGCTGACCGGAGGAATAAATACCGCGAACAGCCCGCCGCAGAATCCGCCGCGCTGCATGCGGGAGAAATCGAGGTGGCCCGGCGTGACGCGGGAATAAAAGGCGGCGACCGGATCGTCGTCATGCTGCAGCCACAGGTTGAGCAGCAGATCGTTATGGCCGTCGAACACCGGCCAGAGAGGGGGAAGCGTCATGGGCGTTTCACTGAGTCAGGCATAGTGAATACTATGTTCTCCCATCGCACGAGGGGGAACAACCCTCAGGCTATGGGGGTTTTGCCGTCGGCTGGAGCACTCGACATCAGCAGGGCAAAATTTAGTGACATTGTCACTATTCGCAAAGCGGTTCCTGCACGCGTTGGCGGCAGACCGTCAGCAGTAGCTGCCGCAGCCAGCGGTGATCCGCCTCGGCGTCCAGGCGCGGATGCCACATCTGCGAGACGGTGATGGGCGGCGTTCTTACCGGCAGCTCGAAGACGCGCAGCGTGCCATCGGCAGGTTGAGCCTGCAGGAAAAAGGCGGGCAGCAACGCCAACAGGTTCGAGGCTTGCGCCACCGCCAGCGCGGCCGGAAAGCTCGGCACCACGGCGGCGATATGGCGTGCCAGCCCCAGCTCCGCCAGCGCGGCGTCTACCGGCCCGAGGATGCGCCCGCTGCGCGAGGCCACCACGTGGCCGCAGGCGGCGTAGTCGGCGGCGCCGATCTCGCGCTGCTGCGCCAGCGGATGTGCGGTTCTCATCACGCCGACGAAGCGATCGCGGAACAGCGCCTGCAGGCGGATTTCCGGGCCCATGTCACCCAGCACGCCGATCTCCAGATCGACCAGCCCTTCACGCAGGGGGCGGTCGCTTTTCTCCGGCTTGGGCGCAAAGCGCAACCGCGCCCGCGGCGCCTGTTCGGCAGCGGCGGCGATCAGCGCCGGGCCGAAGGCCTCGACGAAGCCGTCGTTGGCGCGCAGCGTGAAGGTACGATCCAGCGCGGCGGGATCCAATGCTCCCTGCGCCGGGCGCAACACAGCGCGCGCTTCGAACGTCGCGTGCCGCGCCCGCTCGCACAGCGTTTCGGCATAGGGCGTCAGCACCATATGACGGCCGGCGCGCACCAGCAGGGGATCGCCGGTGGCCGCGCGCAGTCGGCTGAGGGTGCGGCTCATCGCCGAGGCGCTTAAACCGAGACGGCGCGCCGCGCCGGCAACGCTGCCCGCCGTCAGCAGCGCGTCGAGCGCGATCAGCAGGTTGAAATCCGGGTCGGTCATGCGTTTATCCTGTGGCGCTGGAAATAAGGGAAGGCGTTTGCTGCAGTATATCAGCGTAAGCGCTGCGCCACTTGTTCTCTGATGGGCAATAAAAAAGCCGATAACAAACGTTATCGGCTTTACAGGCAGGGGGACGACGTTACGCCGGCAGCTGCTGCGCGGTTTTCTCGACCAGCGCCAGCAACAGCTTGATGTCTTCCAGCGTCACGATCGGGTTCAGCAGCGTCATTTTCAGGCAGGTCACGCCATCGAACTCGGTCACGCCGACGTTGGCGCGGCCCGATTCCAGCAAGGCGTCACCGATGCGCTGGTTGAACAGGGCGACCGCCGCGTCGCCTTTCGCCGCCAGCTGCGCCGGACGGTAACGGAACAGCACGCTGGCCAGCTGCGGCTGCATCACCAGTTCCAGCGATTCCTGGTCGGCGATGTAACGCGCCACCTGTTGCGCCAGCGTGACGCCGTGATCGATGATCTCGGCGTATTGCTTCTGCCCCAGCGCTTCCAGCCCCATCCACAGCTTCAACGCATCGAAGCGGCGGGTGGTCTGCAGCGATTTGGAGACTAGGTTCGGCACGCCTTGCGCCTCGTCGAACTCGGAGTTCAGGTAGGCCGCCTGATAGCGCATCAGTTCATAATGGCGCGCGTCTTTCAGCAGGAAGGCGCCGCAGCTGATGGTCTGGAAGAACTGCTTGTGGAAGTCCAGAGTGATGGAGTCCACCAACTCCAGGCCGTCCAGGTAGTCGCGGTACTGCTCGGAGAGCAGCAGCGCGCCGCCCCAGGCCGCGTCCACGTGCACCCAAATTTTCTGCTCCGCCGCCAGCCGCGCGATATCGCGCAGCGGGTCGATCGCGCCGGCGTCGGTGGTGCCGGCGGTGGCGACGATCGCCATTACCTGCTCGCCGTTGGCCTTCGCCTGCGCCAGTTTTTCCGCCAGATCGTTCACGTCCATGCGGGCGAAGCGATCGGTTTTCACCAGGGTGACGGACTGATAGCCGAGGCCCATCAGCGCCATGTTCTTCTGCACCGAGAAGTGGGCGTTTTCAGAACAGAACACTTTCAGCTTGCGCAGATCGCCCACCAGACCGTCCTGCTGCACGGAGTGGCCCTGACGCGCGAAGAACGCATCGCGCGCCAGCATCAGCCCCATCAGGTTGCTCTGGGTGCCGCCGCTGGTGAATACCCCGGCGTCGCCGGGCTGGTAACCGACCTGGGCGCGCAGCCACTCGATCAATTTCATTTCGATCAGCGTGGCAGACGGGCTCTGATCCCAGGAGTCCATGCTTTGGTTGGTGGCGTTGATCAGCACTTCGGCGGCCTGGCTAATCACCAGGCTCGGGCAGTGCAGGTGCGCCACGCATTGCGGGTGGTGCACCGACAGGCTGTCTTTCAAAAAGTACTCGATGGCGCGCTCGATCGCCGCCTGGTTGCCCAGGCCTTGCGGGGTGAAGTCGAGCTGGATGCGCTCGCGCAGTTCGGCAACGCTTTTGCCCTGATACATCTCAGGCTGCTGCAGCCACTGCACGACGGCTTCACTGCTCTGTGCGATCGCCTGGCGGTAAGCCTCGGCGCTGTGCGCCGAGGAAGCCAGAATCGGGTTTAACTTGGACATCGCGGTCATTCGCTCCACTCAGACTGGCTTGACGCCGGCGGCCAACAGCGCCTGCTCAAATTTATCCAGGAAAATACCCAGCTCATCGTTGGTGATCAGCAGCGAAGGCAGCAGACGCAGCACGCAGCCGTTGCGCCCGCCGCGCTCCAGGATCAGACCGGATTCAAAGCATTTCTTCTGCAGCAACGCGGACAGCTCGCCATCGGCCGGGTAGCAGCCCATGTGATCCTGCGCTTCGTTCGGCTTGACGATCTCGATGCCGATCATCAGGCCCAGACCGCGGACGTGCCCGATCACCGGATAACGTTTCTGCAGCTCGGCCAGCTTGCCTTTCAGCCACTCGCCCTGAGCGGCCACTTTGTCGGCGACCTTATGCTCTTTCAGGTACTGCAGGGTGGTCAGGCCGGTGGCCATCGCCAGCTGGTTGCCGCGGAAGGTGCCGGTGTGGTGGCCCGGTTCCCAGGCGTCGAACTCTTTTTTGATGCCCAGCACCGCGAGCGGCAAGCCGCCGCCGACCGCTTTCGACATCACGATGATGTCCGGCTCGATGCCCGCGTGTTCGAAGGCGAACAGCTTGCCCGTACGGGCGAAACCGGCCTGAACTTCGTCGATGATCAGCAGAATGCCGTGTTCCTGGGTCACTTTGCGGATGCGCTGCAGCCACTCGGCCGGCGCCGGGTTAACCCCGCCTTCGCCCTGAACGGCTTCCAGGATCACCGCGGCCGGTTTACGCACGCCGCTTTCCACGTCGTTGATCAGGTTGTCGAAGTAGTAGGTCAGCGCCTTGACGCCGGCTTCACCGCCGATACCCAGCGGGCAGCGGTATTCATGCGGATAAGGCATGAACTGCACTTCCGGCATCATGCCGTTGATGGCCGCCTTCGGCGACAGGTTGCCGGTGACCGACAGCGCGCCGTGGGTCATGCCGTGGTAGCCGCCGGAGAAGCTGATCACGCCGGAACGGCCGGTGTGCTTTTTCGCCAGCTTCAGCGCGGCTTCCACCGCATCGGCGCCGGACGGGCCGCAGAACTGCAGGCAATACTCTTTGCCTTCGCCAGGCAACAGAGAGAGCAGGTAATCGGAGAAACGATCTTTCAACGGGGTCGTGAGATCGAGAGTATGTAACGGCAAGCCGCTGGTAATGACATTTTGGATGCTTTGCAGGACGTCGGGGTGATTATGTCCAAGAGCCAACGTTCCCGCCCCGGCCAGGCAATCAAGATATTGATTATTCTCAACATCAGTGATCCAAACGCCCTGGGCTTTCGCAATTGCCAACGGCAATTTGCGCGGATAACTCCTAACATTTGACTCAAATTCGGCTTGACGCGCCAAATAGGTTTCATTGTTTCCGTTTAATGAGTTTGCAACTAAAGTATCAATACGGACTTTATCCGTCATCATATCTCTCCTACAACCGAAGGTCTCAAGACGCAACGATTGAATTAATGAATTAGAAAAGTAACTGCCTTGTGAAAAGCGCGACCAATATATGGCTTTTTCGCCTGGGACTCAATAGCCGATTTTGTTTTGAATTGTTTAGTTTTTTCTTAGGCTCATCAATATGTTGTTGATTTGTTGACCGTTGATTTTGCCGGCAGAAAACAACATTTCTTTAACATTGCGTAAAAATCCTTTTCTGCTTTCCTTTGGCTGCTTCTTTAATGCATTTATTATTAAGGTGAATTTCCGATTAATAACATAAATAGAAAATAGCGGCTTATTTTCATCTATTCACCACCTTAAGTCCTATAGCGGTTATATACACAAAATTTGTGATGAATATAAGCAATCGAGCGTTAAAAGCGCAGTATCCAGAGTGGTGATTTCTTGCAGATTTTACGTAGCGCGATCAAAACAGCGGGATTTTTGTGCGGTGCCGGCATGTCTGCCGGCGCCGCGGTCATTAACGTTGCTGTAACCAGGCATGATAGCGCCGCAGAGTGCGGCGGGTGCGCCACCGATCGATGAGCAGCGACCACAGCGGGGAGTAACGCACGTTGCGCGTCCGATCGCGGCTCAGAGCATGCATGCGGCGCTTGATCAGCGCCATGCGGGCGAGCAGCGTCAGCGTTTTGTCGCGCCATTTTACCGGCGTGGGCAGCGCATGAGGGGCTTCGCCGGTTTGCCAGCGGCGCGGCAGATCGGGAATTTCCGCCATGGCGGTGGCGATACCGACCACCGCGACACCGCTGTTCAGCACCCGTTGCGCCACCGTCGGGCGGGTGATGCCGCCGGTGGTCATCACCGGCATGCGGGCTACTGCGGCGAGATCGCGGGCGAAGGTCAGAAAATAAGCTTCACGCGCCAGGGTACTGTCGTCTGCCGTTTCGCCCTGCATCGCCGGGCTTTCATAGCTCCCGCCCGATAACTCCACCAGATCGACCGGCAGTTCGTTGAGCATCAGCAACACCTGCCGGGCTTCGTCCGGCGAAAAGCCGCCGCGCTGAAAATCGGCGGAATTGAGCTTTACCGCCACGCAAAAACCTGGCGAGACCCGTTTGCGCACCGCGCGCACCACCTCCAGCAGCAGGCGGGCGCGATTTGCCAGCTCGCCCCCCCAACGATCGCTGCGCTGGTTGGCCAACGGCGACAAAAACTGAGAGATCAGGTAGCCATGCGCCGCGTGGATCTGCACGCCGGTAAACCCGGCCCGTTCGGCGGCGTGCGCGCTGGCGGCAAAGCGGGCGATCACCTCGGCAATCTGCGCTTCGCTCATGGCTTCCGGCTGCGCGAACGCTTTGCTGTACTTACCCATGGCCATCGGAATGGCGGAGGGCGCCCAGGCGTTGCCGCCCATGTCGGCCATTACCTGGCGGCCCGGGTGGCTGAGCTGCATCCAAACCTGCGCGCCTTCCTGGCGCGCGGCCTTGGCCCAGGTTTCGAATGAGGCGAGCGGCGTATCCTGTTCCAGCACCACGCCGCCGGGTCCGGTCATGGCGCGGCCGTCGATCATCACGTTGCCGGTGATGATAAGACCGGCGCCGCCGATACCCCAGTGGCGATACAAGCGCCATAGCGCGGGGCCGGGCAGTTGGCCTTCATCGGCCAAATTTTCTTCCAACGCAGCTTTGGCCAAACGGTTGGTCAGGCGGCTGCCGTTGGGCAGTGTCAGTGGGGTAAACATCGGGTTTGCGCTCCTGTCGCAGGGGAATGGCGCTATACTAGGTTTAAAGTTAACTTTAAGGTCAATAGGGCATGAAGATCGGAGAATTGGCGGAACGGGCCGGCGTGGCCGCCTCGGCGATACGCTACTACGAGCAGCAGGGTCTGTTGCCCAAAGCGGTGCGCGGCGTTAACGGATATCGGGTGTATAGCGAAAGCGCGCTGGAACGGCTGCATCTGATCCAAATTGGCCAGAATCTGGGCTTTTCGCTGCAGGCGATCCAACGCGTGCTGGCGCTGCAGGGCAGCGCTTATGAGGATGGGTTGATACAGGGCGTCGAGACCCGTCTGGCGGAAATCGAGCGGATGTTGGTCACGCTGAATGAACAGCGAGAAGCATTGCTGGCGACCCGACTTACCTTGCTGGGATCCGGCGTGGCGGGGTTATGCCAGGTCAAAAATGAAAAGTTGGCCGGTGCGTGGCCGGCCTGCACAGATTAGCGGCGTTTAAAGGCGGAGCGCCCGGCATATACCGCCGCGGTGCCCAATTGGTCCTCAATGCGCATCAGCTGATTGTATTTTTCGATGCGCTCGCCGCGGCACGGCGCGCCGGTTTTCACATGGCCGGCTCGCATCGCAACCGTCATATCGGCGATAAAGCTGTCGACGGTTTCGCCGCTGCGGTGCGAGATAAAGGCGCCCCAGCCGTTCGCCTGGCAAAGCTGCACGGCGGCGAAGGTTTCGCTCAGGGTGCCGATCTGGTTCAGCTTGATCAACGCGGCATTAGCCAACCGTTCATCAATCCCGCGCTGGATATATTTCACGTTGGTGACGAACAGATCGTCACCGACCAGCTCTACCTGATCGCCCAGGGCGTCGCTCAGAATACGCCAGCCGGCCCAATCGTCCTCGGCCAAGCCATTTTCAATCAGCACAATGGGGAAATCCTGCACCAGCCGCTGGTAATAGGCCGTCATCTGGGTTGCGTCCAACTCGAGGTTCTCGCTGCGCAGGCGGTATTTGCCGCCGGCGTAGAATTCACTCGAGGCCGGATCCATGCAGATAGCGATATCTTCTCCCGGTCGGTAGCCGGCTTTCTCTATCGCCTGCACGATCAGCTCCAGCGGCTGGCGGTTTGAGGCGACCGCCGGCGTGAAACCGCCTTCGTCGCCGACGCCGACCGACAGGCCTTGTTCCAACAGGATTTGGCGCAGCGCCTGATAGACTTCACTGCCCCAGCGCACGGCCTCGCGCAGCGACGGCGCGCCCAGAGGGGCTATCATAAACTCCTGAAAGTCCGCCCCTTGCCAACGGGCGTGCACGCCGCCGTTGATGATATTCATGCAGGGCACCGGCAGCAGGTTGGCGCCGATGCCGCCCAGATAACGATACAGCGGCAACTGAGACAATTGCGCCGCGAGGCGGGCGGCGGCCAGAGAAACGCCGAGCAGGGCGTTGGCCCCCAATCGGCTCTTGTTCTCGCTGCCGTCCAGCGCGATCAGCCGGCGGTCAATCTCCTCTTGTTGGCGCACATCCACCCCGCGCAGCGCCTCATTGATCGCCGTTTTGACGCTGTGCACCGCCTCCAGTACGCCTTTGCCGCCGAAACGGTGCGGATCGCCGTCGCGGTGCTCCACCGCCTCGCGCGACCCGGTGCTGGCGCCGGAGGGGACCGAAGCCCGGGCCACGACGCCCGCCGCGCTCATTTCGACTTCGACGGTCGGGTTGCCGCGCGAATCCAAGATTTCTCTGGCGGTTACGTTTTCAATCTCATAGCTCATGGGTAGTCACCTCATTCTAGGGAGTTGGCACATGCTTTATCAGCACGTCGATGGACAAATGGTTAATGAACTCGAAGCCGAAGGAGGAAAAGACGCCGAACGGACGGTTCTGATGGCCTAACAGCAACAGATCGACGCCTTCGCGGGCAATCAGGGCTTCGACGTCTTTGAAGCGATGGATACTGACAATTGCGCGTACCTCCAGGGGGATTGAGCAGTCCTCCACCAGACGGCTGAGCATGGCCTTGGCGGCGATCACCTCGCTGGACTGGCGATCTTTGGTCAGCGAATCGCTGAGGTAGTCCAGCTCGGCATAGTCGGCACTGATGTGCGCCACGGTAATGCGCGTATTCATCTGCTGATTGAGGCGTTCGGCATGATGCAACAGCAGCCGGCCGTCGCGTTCATCCTGCACCAGCAGTAAAGCATGTTGGTAGAGCGGCATGACTTATCTCCCTGCGTTAGCGATCTGGCGGGTTAACCACGGTAAAACCTCTTTTTTCCGGCTCGTCATGCCGGGCAGAGACACCTGACGAATGTCGATCACCCGGTTCGGCGAGAAATACAGGGTGGAGCGACGGCAGGTGATATCGGTGACCAATAGCGCGGCCATCTCCAGCCCGGCTTCCTGCTTCGCGTGTTCAAGCGCCTGTTGCAGTGCGGGCAACAGAGGATCGATGTCGCTCATGGTCCACACTTCTATCTGCGACAGCAGCAGCGAGACGCTCTGGATGCGGTAATTCTTGGCGTCGCGGTGCAGCAACTGCGCGGCGGATTGCCCCGAGAGATCGGTTTTGGCGGCGAGCAGCCCGGCGGTGAAGGCGTCATCGTCGACATGAGCAATTGCGCGTAACCGTTCGGCGGCCAACCGATCCTGCTCGGTAGTGGTCGGGGCGCTGAGCGCGACGGTATCGCTCAGGATGGCGCCCAGCAGCAGCGTGGCCTGGGCGGAAGAAAGCGGCATCGGCCTTTCCGCCGCCAGGATCTGCAGGATCACGGTGGCGCAACAGCCGACGGCGCGAACCCAGACATCGGGCGGGTTGCGAGTGATTAACGTACCCAGCCGGTGATGGTCGATAACGCCGACCACATCGCTGTCGGGCAATGAGTCCGGCCCTTGTTCGATGTCGGTAAAATCGACCAGCCAAACTTTACGGTCACGGAGATCGCCTTTCAGCAGCGGAGGCGCTTGTACGCCGGCGGCGGCCAGTATGTAGCGGGTTTCCGGCGTCAATTCGCCAAGGCGAAAAGCCACGGCCGGTTTGCCGAGGTGATTGAGCCAGTCCGCGACCACCAGCGCGCTGCAGATGCTGTCGCTGTCGGGATTTTTATGGCCGAAAACGTACAGCGGCATTTCCCGCACGGTGAGATCAGGCTGGGGCAGAAAAGGGGTAAAACGTGAGATTTCATTCATAGCGACTCCTGACATACCTGCCTAAAAAATAAAGCGAAGTTGTATATCAGGCGTCATCATCCGGTTCGAGCGAACGCGGCGGTTGGGAAAGGTGGAACACCATCACCTTGTGAACGACTGTAGCGCAGCGCGGTGGCAAACGCAACGCCCGGCAAAGTTGGCGAGAATGCGCAATCGGATTGATACTGAGTGAGTCTATGATGGACAAGGATATTTGCCGCTAACCGACGGAAACGCTGAACGGACTCACGCCGGCTATGCCGGGGCCGTCGGTGACACAATGGGAGACAACATGCTCGAACCCTGCTTCCCCGAAAATGAAGCCGAACGCCTGTCGGTATTGCATTCGCTGAACGTGCTGGATTCAAACTCGGTGGAAAAACTGGATCGCATCACGCGGCTGGCGGCGAAATACTTCGGCGTGACCATCGCGCTGGTGTCACTGATCGACCGGGATCGCCAATGGTTTTTATCGCGTTACGGTCTGGATGCCCGGGAAACGCCGCGCAATATCTCGTTTTGCGGCCATGCTATCTTGCAACGCGAAGCGCTGGTGGTGCCCGATACCGCCAAAGACCCGCGCTTTTTCGATAATCCGCTGGTGATTGGCGGGCCGCGGATCGGTTTTTACGTCGGGCAGCCACTGCTGTCGCTCGACGGGTTGCCGCTCGGTACCCTGTGCATTATCGACAGCCGGCCGCAGCCGTTTTCCCCGGAACAACTGGCCGACCTGCACGATTTCGCCGCCGTGGTGGAGGAGTATTTGCAGAGCATTGAACGCCACGTCTATACCGAAAACCTGAAGTCCAATCTGCAACGCTCGGAAGCCCTGTTCGAACAGACCTTCGCCCAGGCGGCGGTAGGGATGGCGCTGGTATCGCTGCAGGGGTATTGGCTGCGGGTCAATCCGCGCATCTGCGAAATGTTGCGCTATTCCGAGCGCGAGCTGATGGATCGCACCTTTCAGGACATTACCTATCCGCTCGATCTCAACACCGATCTGGAAAAATTGCAGCAGTTGCTGAGAAACGAGATCAGCACTTACTCGCTGGAGAAACGCTATTTCCGCGCCGATGGCACGATTGTATGGGTGGAACTGACGGTGGCGCTCAATCGGCTGCCTAACGGCAAACCGGACCATTTCATTTCGGTTATCGTCGATATCAGCGAGCGCAAGGCGGCGGAGGCCGATCTGTTCGCTCTGCAACACGAGCTGGAACAACGCGTCGAAATCCGCACGCGAGAGCTGAACGTGGTCGTCAAGAAGCTCAACGAAGAGATTGAAACCCGGGTGCTCGCCGAATGTCAGCTCAGTGCAGAGAAGGAGCGTTTGCGCGCCATTACCGACAACATGCCGGCCTTAATCAGCCAGATCGACGGCAATGAACGCTACCTGTTCGCCAACAGCGCCTACAAAACCTGGTTCGGGCTGGAGGAGTCCAGTCTCAGAGAAATGACGGTGCGCGATTTCATGGGGGAAAGCGTTTATCGGATAGCAAAACCGATGATCGAACGGGCCCTCGCGGGCGAAATGGTGAGTTTCGAGAATGAGCTCCAGACCCAGAAGGGGTTGCTGATGATCCACACCACGCTGGTGCCGTGCGAAGCGCAGGGGTTTTACATTCTGTCGATGGACATTACCGAGTTGAAGCGGCTGCAGCAGCGGCTGGAATATGACGCAACCCACGACATGCTGACCGGATTGACCAATCGCCGCGCGTTTCTGCGCCGGCTGTCGGGCACGCTGCAGGCCTGTTGCCATCAGCGGCAGATGGCGCTGTTGTTTATCGATCTCGACGGGTTCAAAACCCTTAACGACAGCTATGGTCATGACTTCGGCGACGCGATCCTGAAGACATTCGCCACATTGCTCAGCGCCTGCGCCGGCGAGCACCACAGCGTCTCGCGCCTGGCCGGTGACGAGTTCACGGTGATCCTGTGGCCGTTGACGGATCCGCGGCGCGAAGTCAGCGAATTTTGCGAAAACGTGTTGGCGCAACTGGCCAAAATTACGCAGATCGGGCCGCAGAAGGTGCGGCTTTCCGCCAGCATCGGCGCGGCCATTTCCCCACGCGGCGATGTGACGGAGGAGATGCTGCTGACCCGCGCCGACGGCGCAATGTATCAGGCGAAATCGGCCGGAAAGGGCACTTATGCCATCTGCGAGCTGTGAGCGTGCAACGGTGGCGGTCTCAGGGTAAGCTGTTTTTTCTTTTCCTGTGAGCAGAACTCCGGATTTATTGCATGGCGTCAAATCATCAACATACCGACTGGCTCGAACTGCGGCGCGATGACGAAACCGGTATTGAGAGCGTCAACGCCCACTTTCAGGGGCATGCCTACGATCCTCACGATCATGATGAAATGCTGGTGGGCGTCACGCAGCAGGGCTTGCAGCGTTTCAATTGCCACCGCTCGCTGCATACCAGCCGGCCGGGGCGCGCCATGCTGATCGAGCCGGGCGCGGTGCACGATGGCCATGCGCCGCAGGCCGAAGGTTTTACCTATGCGATGCTTTATCTGCCGCAGCGCTGGGTCTCCGACGCGATGCAGCGCCGCGGATTGGGGGACGCCTCAGTGCTGGAAGGCGCCTTCCACAGCACGTTGACCGACGATCCGATGCTGGCGACCGCGATACAACAGGCTTTTTTTGCGTTGCATCAGAGGGAAGGCCGGCTGGCGCGCGATCAAAGCCTGGACCAACTGCTGACGCTTTTGGCGCGGCATATACGCGTCAGGCCAACGTCCCAAAGCGATGACGCTTTGATTGAGATGAATCGTTTACGGGATTACTTGCACGAGCACATGGCGGATAATCCCAGTCTGGAGGAACTTGCGCTTCAGTGCGGCCTGGATCGTTTCCGTTTGACTCGCCAATTCACCCGCGCTTTCGGCCAGTCGCCGCATGCTTACCTGATCCGGCTGAGGCTGCGTGCCGCGCGACTGTTACTGGCGCAGGGGGAAGAGCCGGCGCAGGTCGCCATGCAGGTAGGCTTTGCCGACCAGAGTCATTTGGGACGCTGGTTCCGGCGCGCCTACCGTTTATCGCCGGCGGCCTATCAACGCCAGTGCACAAACGTTCTATACCGCTGACTCGTTCATCGCCGATGATGTGCTTTTAACAGCACAACGGAGTAAAGCGAAACATGTTTGATACCAAGATAGCGTTTATCGTGCGTGACGATCTGCAAACCTGGCAGCGGCTGAACGTGGTGGCCTTTCTGGCGACGGGGATCGCCGCTGCGGCCCCGGAGATCATCGGCGAATGTTACGTGGATGCGGAAGGCAGACGCTACGGCGGCATTTCCGGGCAGCCGATGCTGATTTTCGCCGCGGATCTGCCGGGCCTGCAAAATGCGCATCGTAAAGGGCTGGAACGGGAATTGACGCTGATCCCCTATGTGCACGCCATGTTCTCGACCGGGCACGATGAAGCCAACCGGCAGGTTTTTCTCGCTGAAAACGCGGACAACCTGGATTTGGTCGGCCTGGCGCTGCGCGGGCCGAAGAAAGCGGTGGATAAGGCGATAAAAGGGCTGACGCTCCACGCCTGAGAATACCGTTAACGCGGTGCGCTTCCAATACGGCGCTTAGGCCTGGAACGTCTGCAGCCAGGCGGCGAATTTTCTCACGATCTCATCGTCCCGATCGCGCAGCAGCAGGGAGTAAACGCCGGTTCGGATAGTCAACGCCGGGAAAGGCGACACCAGCCGACCGGACGACAGATGTTTGGCGCAGAACAGGTAAGGTACGACGGCCAGCCCCAGGCCGTCTTCGGCCGCCTGAATGGCGGCGAAGGTATGGTCGAGCGTGAGCGGCGGCGGTGAGGCGCCCAGCGCCGTCGGGTAGGTATTCAGCCAGCTATGCCATAAATCTTCCCGGGCGCGAATGCGGATGGCGGTATGCTCGCCAAGCTTGTCCGGCGCACTGACCGGCATGGCGCGCAAATAGCTCTGGCTGCAGACCAGCAAGCTGTCTTCCTGCAGGAAAGGGATCGCCTTCAGCCCGGAGAAGTGCGCGGGATCGCGCCGGATCGCCACGTCAAACGGCGTATTGCGATCGACGGCGCCGGTGCTGGTGGTGATATCAACCGCGATCCCCGGATGAATCTCATTGAATGCCGCCAGCTTTGGCATCAGCCAGTGCATGGTAAACGTCGGCAGGCTGTGCACTACCAGCCGCTGCCGGCCGGCGCTCGCTTTCAGCGCGCTTTCCGCCGCAAACAATTCGCTTATCACCCGAGACGCGGTGCGCGAAAAATTCTCACCGGCCGGCGTCAGCCGCACGGACTTGTGCGCGCGATAAAACAGCGTGATCCCCAGCTGTGCTTCGAGACTGCGAATATGGCGGCTGACCGCGCCGGTGGTGAGAAACAGCTCATCCGCAGCGGCGCTGAAGCTGCCAAGACGGGCGGCGGCTTCGAAAGCGGGCAGGTGCGGCAGGGAATAAAGTCGCTTCATAGGTTGAGTTTAGCTCAACCAAATGAGGGAGAAAAGATCGTTTGTCGGCCATTGATTTTGCTCATTATTATGGCGCATCCTTCCCGCGTTGCCGAGTGCGCCATGTTAAGTTTCGTCCCGTCAGTTATCCGTGTTAGTCGAGTCATCCTCACCCATCGATGGACAGGGAGGCGGCGCTGAGATGCGAGCTTTCTTTCTGCTTTGCGTAAGCCGGGCAGGCCTCTGCCTGGGCACCATGATGTTCGCTGGCGCATTGCCGACCATCAGGAGCGAGTGGCAGCTCGACGCCGCTTCGGCCGGCACGGTGCAGACGGTGTTCAGCCTGACCAACGCCCTGGCGTTGCTGGTGGCCTCCTGGTGGTGTGATTCGTTGGGCGCCCGCCGGGTTTATCTGCTGTTCTCCTGGCTGGGCGCCGCTGCGTTGATGCTGTTCGCCGTATTTGCCCATTCTTATCTCGGCGCGTTGGTGTTGATGGCCTTCGTCGGTTTGACGCAGGGCGGGGCTTATACGCCGGCGCTGCTGTTGGCGATGGGGATGAACGGTCCGGCGCGGCGCGGTTATGCCATCGGCATGGTGCTGGCGGCCAGTTCGCTGGGGTATTTTCTGTCGGTTTTCATCGCCGGTTGGAGCGCCATGCGCTGGGGCGCCGGCGTGGCGTTTTCTCTGTGCGCCGCCGGTGCGTTACTGGGAGCGCTGGCGGGATCGTTGGCCCTGGTCGGTTATCGGGAACCGCAACCGCGCACGCTGGGGAGGAAGACGAAACGTGAAAGCTATGCTATCACCTATGCGACCCTGCTGTTGCTGATCGGGTATATCGCCCACAGCTGGGAGCTGCTCGGCAACTGGGCCTGGGCGCCCAGCCTGGTCAGCGAGGCGTTGAGCGGCTTCTCTCTGGATCCGCTCAGCGCCGGATTGATCGTCGCGGCGGTGATCCACCTGGCTGGCATGGTGGCTACATTGATTGTCGGCACCGTTTCGGACTATTTCAATCGCGCATCGGTGCTGATGTTTATGGGCGCCGCCGGCGCATTGGGTTCGCTGTTGATGGGGTGGTCGGCGAACTGGGGGCCGGGCTGGACGCTGCTGCTCGTCAGCATCGGCAGTTTCTTCATCCTCGGCGACTCTGGCGTGCTGTCGGCTGCGATGGCGGACAACGTGCCGCCGCAACAGCTTGGCAGCGTGATGGGCTGGCGATCGTTGCTGGGGTTCGGCATCGGTTCGTTCGCCCCGTTATCCTTTGGCGTGGTGATGGATACCACCCACAGTTGGGGCGCGTCTTACGCCGTGCTGGCCTGCGGCGGCGGGGTAGCCTGTCTGGCGGCATGGCTGCTTTGGCGACAACATTTGAAATGAGGCACGGGCATCATTAATGAATGGAACATCATCACGCATTGTTATCGTGGGCGCCGGGATTGTCGGGGCATCGATCGCCTATCATCTTGCGCGTCAGGGGCAGCGCGTTATCGTCGTTGAGCAGGCGTATCCTGCGGCGGGGGCCACAGGCAGCTCGTTCGGCTGGATCAGCGAAGGCGTACCTGACGGCGCTCCCGACGCGTTTCTGCGGCGCGAGATCGTGGCTGACTGGATGCGCCTGACGCAGGAGATCCCGGAATTGTGGGTGAATTGGTCCGGCGCGCTCAGCTATGGTCAGGCACCGGCTACGCAAAACCCCGACAATCGGCGTCTGTCCTTAGCCGAGGTGATGGCGCTGGAGCCGGCGCTCGGGCGGCCCGATAGCCAGGCCTATTTTGCGGCGCGCGATGGCGCGGTCGATCCGCAAGAGGTGACACAGCGGCTGCTCGAACGGGTAAGCGCTTTGGGCGGCGAGTTGCTTCTGGGACGTGCGGTCAGCGGATTTCTGCGCGAAGCCGGTGGGCAGATAACCGGCATCGTTACCGATGAGGGCGCGATCGCCGCCGAACGGGTCGTGCTCGCCTGCGGTACGGGGATCTCGGCGCTGCTGGACGGCAGCGAATTCTCGTTGCCGATCGAGGCGTCGCCGGCAATTTTATTGCGCTATCACGCGGCGGCGCAGGCGGTGAACACGCTGATTGCGGGCGACGACATCGAAGTGCGTCATGCGCAAAATGGCGATCTGCTCGCGGCGGAGGATTATCCCGCTGGCGGCAATGTCAAACACGTGGAAGAGGACGCGCAATCGGCGATTCAAAGCCGCCTGCACGGCTCGGCGCCATTGCAGCTGCAGACGTGTTCGGTGGGGCTGCGCCCCAGGCCGCGCGACGGTTATCCCATTCTCGGGTCGCTGGGCGCCACCTGTCTCTATGTGGCGGTGATGCATCCGGCCGTGATGTGCGCTCCGACGCTGGGTCGGCTGGTCAGCGACGAGCTGCTGCACGGCGTTAATCCCGCCATTCCTCACGGCTACCGCCCGGCGCGATTCACTGATCGGGCTGCTGGATAATCTTTCCGGCTACGGATTAACACCGTTATGCGCTCAACGTTGCAGCGGTTTTTTGCGCCGTCGGCGAGGCTCTTATATATTTATTAGCATGCCTGAGGCAGGTTAGGCATGAAACGGCGGTCGATCGGGCCGCTGCAAGTACGACAGTTAATCCGTTCGCCAAGAGGCTGCGAGCCTGTGCTTTCGGTAGGGACAGCCGCCAATCGTTTCTACGGCGACCGAAGGCGGAGCAGCTACTCACCGGTCACGAGGACACTTACCATGCATAAGAGAACACTGGCGTCACTGCATTACGAAAACATGCCTTACGATGGGGTACACTTTCACATTTTGAAACGGGAGACGCCTGGCCATACGGCGTTGCTGAAACTGGATGCGGGCAGCCGGCAACCGGCGCGTTTTCATCCGGGCTGGGTGAAACTGATGGTGCTGAGCGGTGAACTGAAGGTTGACGATCAGACGTTGCAACCCCATGAGATGTTGATCATTCCTGCCAATACCGCTTATACGGTACAGGCCATCACGGAAGTGATTTGTCTGGCGATTTCCGAGCTGGACGGCGCCGAGTTGGCCCGTTGATGAGATAACAACGTTGGATGGAGGAGAGCCTAGGCGCTCTCCTTATCCCTTCAGCAGTAAGCCGTCCCCCAGGCCGAGTTACCTGCTGATTGATGCGTACACCTCCTGATTATGCCACCGCGCTTTCCCTCTCCATCACTTTCGGCCGCGTCGCCCCCGCAACGAGCCGCCATCGCGCAGCGCATGCGCAACGTCATCGCCTCCGTTTTACGCAGAACGATGAAATTTTGGTGTAAATAGTGAGTTTCTTCGCATAAGGCCCCTGGTGTGGCTTGCGAGAACGTCACTATATGGAGGATCATGCGCTCCCTCTATCAAATAAAAGACATTCGCGTTATCAAAAGGGACAAACGATCATGGGATTCGAAGTCGACAACGCCGAAACGAAACGCATTGACCTCAGCAGCCACGAAAACTCCTCGTTCGAGGTGACGGGGCTGGTGAAACACTATCCGGCGGGCTTCATCATTCCTTACCACTCGCATAAACGCTGTCATTTGCTCTATTCGCAACAGGGCGTTATGGCGGTCGAGGCGAGCAGCGGTCGCTGGATCGTGCCGCCCACCACCGCGGTTTGGTTGCGGCCGGGGGTAGAACATCAGATCGTCATGCAGAGCAACATCTGCGTTTACGGGATTTTGGTCGATGAAATCACCGCCGCGTGTTTGCCGCTGCGCGACGGCGTATTACAGGTTTCACCGCTGTTGCGAGAACTGATCGCCCAGTTGGCGACGCTGGCGCCTGAAGGGGCGGAGACCAAACGCAATGCGCTGCTCAGAGCGCTGTTCCTGGAGGAGCTGAGCCTGCAGCCGCAGCTGGCGCTGCATCTGCCTTGGCCGGTAGAGGCGAGAATGGCCGAAATTTGCCGGCAGTTGGTCATCACACCGGCCGACGAACGCGGTATTGAGGCCTGGGCCGATTCACTGTCGATCAGCGTAAAGACCTTTCAACGCCATTTCAGCCAACAAACCGGCATCACCTTCGGCCAGTGGAAACAACGCCTGCGGCTGCTGTCGTCCATTCCGCTGCTGCTGGCCGGCAACTCGATCATCCACGCCGCCTTCGAAAGCGGTTACGAGAGTCACAGCGCCTATTCGGTGGCGTTCAAAAAACTGTTTGGCGTTTCGCCTTCGCGCTTTACGCTATAGCCTTATGGCATAGCGCGCTTCTCCTATAGATTGAAGCAACCTAATGACGTATAAAGCAAAGCAGTCAACTTCCGAGGCCGCGTCCCGTGATAAAAATTGTCGTGTATCTGATTCTCGCCGTGACGATCGCCATTATTGCGGCAAGAGTCCTCTTTCGTTTGCCGGATATTTCCCAACGTTCACCGCAGGCGGCGTTGCCGGCGGATCCTGCCGCGCTATTGCCGGCGCGAGCCGCCGAACTGATGGCGGCGCATCCCGGCCTGAGCGGCGTGGTGCCGCTGGTCAGCGGCCACGATGCATTCGCCAGCCGCCTGGCGCTGGCGCGAATGGCGGAAAGGTCGATCGACGCCCAGTATTACATCTGGCATAACGATACCTCCGGGCAGATCCTGCTGAAAACCCTGTATGACGCCGCCCAGCGCGGCGTGCGCGTGCGGCTGCTCTTGGACGATAACGGCGTCGCCATGGACGAGACCCTTGCGGCGCTGAACGCCCAGGAAAACGTCGAGATCCGTCTGTTCAACCCATCAACCGTGCGCACGCCGAAGTTGGCCGGCTACGCCTTTGACTTTATGCGCATGAACCGGCGCATGCATAACAAGTCTTATATCGTCGATGGCGCGGTGGCGATCATCGGCGGCCGCAACATCGGCGACGAGTATTTCCAGGTCGGCGACGAAAACTATTTCCTCGATCTCGACGTGTTGAGCGTCGGTAACGTGGTGGCGGAAACCGCCGAGGTCTTCGATCGCTACTGGAACAGCGCTTCGGTGTTTGGCGTTGAGCAAATTATCCGAGGCGAAGGCAATCTTTCTGCTTTCCTGACGCAGGCCACCGCGACCGAAAGCAGTGACCGGGCCCGCAAACTGGCGGTGCAGCTGGAAACCAGTGCGGTGCGCTTTCGCGATGGCGCCGTGCAGCCGGAATTCACCCAGGTCGAGCTGGTGGCCGACGATCCGGCGAAAGGGTTGGGTAAGGCTTCGCGCGATCGTTTGATGGTGACGCAGCTCAGCAAGATCATCGGCGGTGTCAACCAGCAGTTGGAGCTGGTCTCCGCCTATTTCGTGCCGGGCCGGGAAGGGGCGAGCTTTTTTGAATCGCTTGCCAAACAGGGGAAATCCATCCGTGTGCTGACCAACGCGATGAACACCACCGACGTGCTGGTGGTCCATGCCGGCTACGCCAAATACCGACGTGAGCTGCTGAAGGCGGGCGTCGAGCTGTTCGAGCTGAAATTGCGCGCCGGCCAACCGACGGGGCGCAAGGAGCTCAAACCGCTGGGGCTGTCCGGCGCGGCGCTGCACGCGAAAACCTTCGCCATAGACGATAAGCGGGTGTTTATCGGTTCGTTCAATTTCGATCCGCGCTCGGCGCACCTGAACTGCGAAATGGGCTTTTTGATCGACAGCCCGACGCTGGCGGCCGACACCCGCCAACTGTTTGATGGCCCGCTCGAGTACGCCGCCTACCGGCCGACATTGACGCCCAAGGGCAAAATGGTGTGGAACGAAGCCTTCGAAGACGGTCACACCGAGGTGCACCAGCAAGAACCCGGCGCCGGCTGGGTAAAACGCATCGTTCTCACCGTGGCCGGCTGGCTGCCTATCGAGTGGATGTTGTAATGGCGTAGCGGTAGGGAAAAGGAGGGTACGCCGGTTTTGGCCGGCGAGCCTTATGGTCACCAAACAGCTGCAAACTCGCGGTTATATGGCGCTGCTATGAAGGGGCCGGACACGCAAAGCAGCCATTTACTGCGCATGGAAGGCTACCGCGACAGGCTGATGGCCGCCGGCTTTCAGCTGGATCTGGCGGCACGGGGAATTGCGGGTTCGGCGGTCGCATTTGGGGGAAAAACTGGCGTGAGATTTGTCTTTTTTGTGACGATGTCACTTTGGGGTTTTGATGAGAACTCGTCGCGATATAAAGAAAAAACTCTATAGAAGAGAAAGTGTTACATCCAAAGGGCCCATCGCCAGCGGTGGTGAATACCGTTGGGGACGCCATGGCAAACAGGCGGATGATGAGCAGTTGCCGCTGCGTGAAAGCATGCATGGGCGGATACAACATGGCATGGATTACACGCCGCTATTTCAATTTCTGCTCAGTAAAGTGGGCCAACCCTGGAATGAAGTACATAGCGAAGCGGTTAGTCGATTGGACAAACCAGCACCCATTTTTTACCTGGTGGCGCTGCACCGTAAAAACTGGCGGAGCTATGTCTGCTGTGGTGAATCTAGCTATTACAGCGGACTGTGTGTCGATGAACGCGGGATACTGCAGAAAGTGAACCCGGCATTTACCGCAGAGGATGTGCCGGTGAGATGCCGTTGTTGCACCTACACGTTCAACGGGGAACTTGTGCCCGTCACGGAAAAGAACTGGCAAAAGCCTTATGAGAAGGAGTCCTGGGAATAATCAGGTCTCACGAGTGTCATTCTGGTGCAGATTTGGACTGCCGGAGTTTGCCAGATTTCATGTAGCGCGATCAAAAAGGAGGGTATTTTGACCCATTTTGCAGAGTGGCACAGCCAAATCCAGGCGCTTGAGGTTGAACTGCATCAGCCGCCGGTGCGGCGCGATCCGCGGCGCGTCGCGGCATTGCTGCATGAAGACTTTGAAGAGATTGGTCGTTCAGGGCTGCGTTATGACAAACGCCAAACCGTTGCGGCGCTGGAAATGGAAACTGAACATCCGCAGATTTTTGCCCAAGGTTTTAAGCTGGCGCAAATCAGCGAAGGCGCCGTGTTGCTGACGTATAAAAGTTTTCAGCGTGACGCGCAGGGCCACGCCGTTCGTTGCACCGAACGCTCATCGATTTGGCTTCTGACAGCCAAGGCAGGTTGGCAGATGCGGTTTCATCAAGGTACGCCGACTAAGGGTTAAACTGAGATGGGTTGATAGATGAGCTTAAACATAAAAAAGGATATCAGCCTGATAAGGCCTTGAAGGTGAGGTGAGAAAGGACGGGCAGGATAACCCCGGTGCGTATCCAGCAATTCAATTTAACATAATATACATTATGCGCACCTAGGTGCAGGTATGTGGATTATGCCGTCCAGGCCATGATTCATGGGGTTTCACCTGTGGCCAACCAGGCCAGCGCCAACTGCTCGTGCCGTTGAATAAATTCGTCTTTCAACCGGCCATAAGCCGCTGGATTTTGCCGGCAGTCTTCTGCTGCCTGGTATTTGATTGCCCTGTATTGCTGAGCAATATCATAATGCTTGCGCAGATAATCTCTGAACGCCAAATGTCAGATCGCCTGTTCACTTCCCGCAATGAATGCATGCACGTGATGCGTGCGTTTGCCGTTTCCCTTGATGTCGTAACGCCTGCCGGCAATGCCGTTCTCGCCACGCGGCGTATATCCCATGTCACGCATCCTGTCATTCAAGCTATCCAACGCCGGCAGACTTTCAACCTCCAGCAATATATCAATCGTTGGGATAGTGATGATGCGCGCTGACATTTTCCACTCTAATAATGATGACCGGGCATGGTTTCCAATGGCGCATACCTGCCGGTATTGGCCAAAAACCCCCTGCTTTTTTGATCGCGCTACGTGAAATCTGATAAAACGTGGCGGCTACGATACTGCAGATTTCTCCCAAACGCGTCATTTAAGCGGGCAGTATTTGCACGCCAAATGCGCATTGGCGCGCGTTTCATTGCTTTCGGCGCCCACCACGGCGTTGGCTATACTGAATGGAAACATTCTTCCTCGCTCCAGGAGCCTCTCCATGTTTGATCATGTGAAATTTGGCGTCAGCGACTTTGCCCTAAGCAAAGCGTTTTTCCTCAATGCGCTGGCGCCGCTGGGTGTAAAAATCGTCGCTGAAGGCGAGCCCGGCTATGGCGTCGAACTTTGTCCCGATCGGGGTAATGTGTCATTGTGCCTGTTTCAAACCGACGAAAAGCCGGCGCATCTGCACCTGGCATTTGTCGCAAGCAGCCGTGAGCAGGTCGATGCGTTCTACCACGCAGCGCTAAACGCCGGCGGCAAAGACAATGGCGCGCCCGGTTTACGGCCCCATTACCATGCCCACTACTATGCGGCATTTGTGATCGGCCCGGATGGCCACAATATCGAGGCAGTTTGCCACAATCCGATGGACTAGTATTTTTTCCAGTTAAAACAGCATGTTAATTGCGAGGTAACGCACTGGATTTAACATAACGTAATTGTGACATCGTCACTTAAAGTTACCCCGTCACGTCAATCCACTCCGCTCCCGTGATGCCGGCCAGCCGCTGCGGCGCAATTCTCACGCCTGAATTATCGCTGCCGCCTGCCGGAAGCACTTCACTGTAGCTGCACAGGCTGCGATCGCAGTAAACTCTCACCGTTGCCGGTGCGGCAAAGGGGCAAACGCCGCCGGGCGGATAGCCGGTCAGCGCCTCCACCTCCTCCGTCGGCAGCATGCGTGCCTTTACGCCAAAGAATTGCTTGTACTTCTTGTTGTCGATTCTGGCGGTTCCCGCCATTACCAGCAGCACCACATCGTCGTTAACGCGAAACGAAAGCGTCTTGGCGATCTGCCCGCTCTCCACGCCAAAGGCTTCTGCCGCCAGCGCCACCGTTGCGGTGTTCTTTGCCAGCACCATCACCGTCGTCTCCGGTGCGTGCTCGGCCAGAAAACGCTGAACGCGTTCTATGCTCATGCCTTGCCTCCTGATATTGCTAAGCCATTGATAATGCCGAAGTGATGGTTTCGGTTTTAACATCGCATGCTAAAAATGAGAATCAAAATTGTTCAAATCGGTGAATCTGAACAAAGCTTTAAGGGGCCAACGCCTTTTTTATCTATCATTTTTCATGGAGATAACCGTATGACCACGCAAACGACAGCAAGGCCTTCAGCGGCCGCGGTGGCCGTCTATGAATGGCTCAATCCGATACCCTACGGATTTTTTACCGCGGCGCTCATTTTCGACATCATCTATGCCTGCACGGCGAATATTCAATGGGTCAATGGTGCCAGTTGGCTGATCGCCATCGGCCTGATTTTTGCCATTATTCCCCGGCTGATTAACCTGGTACAGGTGTGGTTCGGCAGCGGCCGGCTACAGGGCTCATCGGTCAAGCTCCATTTCTGGCTGAATCTGTTGGGCATCGTTCTTGCCATTATCAACGCTTTCGTGCATAGCCGGGATGCGTATGCCGTGGTGCCGCAAGGTCTGGTGCTGTCTGCGATCGTGGTCGCGCTGCTGAGCTTCGCCAACATTCTGCTGGCCGTGAGCGCCCGCGCAAAATAAGGAGGTTTTCATGAAGCTATCATCCATCGCGATTGCGCTTTCGGCCGTGCTGGCGCTGGCCGGCTGCGATAACAGCGCCGTCATTTCGCCGGAACAACAAATGGGGCCGGATCCGGCGTTGCCGGCGGCGCAAGACTTCCTGATGCCGCCGATGCAGGTGCCAAAGGGCGTAGGCTGGCAGCAAAACCAGATGCCGAAAGTCGCCGAAGGCTTGAAAATTGACAAGGTGGCAGACGGTTTGCTGCACCCGCGTCAGTTGCTTACCCTGCCCAACGGCGATGTTTTGGTGGTGGAGGCCAACGGGCCGGGCACCGAAGCGGTCAGCACCCCCAAGCAGCTGATCGCCGGGCTGGTTAAGGGCAAGTCAGGTAAAGGGGGAAAAGGCGGTAACCGCATCACCCTGCTGCGCCCAACCGCCGACGGCAGTTGGGAAAAGCATGTCTTCCTCGAGGGGCTCGATTCTCCGTTCGGCGTTCAGCTGATTGGCAACACCCTGTATGTGGCCAACACCGGCAATATCATGCAGTACGCCTATCAGCCGGGCGAAACGCGCATCAGCGATCCGGGTAAAGAGCTGGCCGATCTGCCGGACACCATCAATCATCATTGGACCAAAGCCCTGCTGGCCAGCCCGGACGGTAAAAAGCTGTATGTCGGCGTCGGCTCCAACAGCAACATCACCGAAAACGGCCTAGCCGTAGAGTACCGTCGCGCCGCCGTGCTGGAAGTGGACACCGCCTCCGGCGCCAGCCGCATCTTCGCCAGCGGCCTGCGCAATCCGACCGGGCTGCAGTGGGAACCGCACAGCGGCAAGCTGTGGGCGATTGTCAACGAGCGTGACGAGATCGGCGCCGATCTGGTGCCGGACTACCTGACCTCGGTGCAGGACGGCGGCTTCTACGGCTGGCCTTACAGCTATTTCGGCCAGCACGTCGATCGTCGGGTACAGCCGGCGCGGCCGGATCTGGTGGCGAAAGCCATCAAGCCGGACTACGCTCTCAGCTCGCACGTCGCGCCGCTGGGGCTGCTGTTCTACACCGCGAGCGCTCTGCCGGCCGACTATCGCGGCGGCGCCTTTGTCAGCGAGCACGGCAGCTGGGATCGTTCGCCGCTGAACGGCTATCGGGTCAGCTACGTGGCGTTTGAGCAAGGCAAGCCGGTCGGTAAACTCAAAGCGGTGGTCACTGGCTTTGTCTCCGACGACGAGAAGGAACTCTATGGCGCACCGGTTGGATTAGCGGTCGATAAGGCTGGCGCCCTGCTGATTGCGGATGATGTGGGCAACACCGTTTGGCGCATCAGCGCTAAATAACGTTAACGTGCAGGTTCCGAAGAACCTGCACGTGACATTGTCACTCAATGCTTTGCGCCAACCAGACCGTTCTTCCCCCGCAGGCGGGATCTTCTACCACATGATCAACCACGCGGAAGCCGTTCTCCTGCAGCAAGCGCGTATACTCCTCAGGCGCCAGGCTGGCGTGAAACAGCGGCTGGCCTTCGAAATTGCCGATCGCCACGCCGTCTTCAGGGCCGCTGGTGAACATCAGTGCGGCATTCGGCTTGGCGTGCCGTCTGAACAGTAGAAACATGCGGCGCTGATCGTCGCGCGCCAAATGGAAGAAGCTGTCCCAGGCCAGCAGGCCGTCGAATCTTGTCGCCAGATTCAGCTGGCGCATATCCATCTGCCGCCACTCCTGCTGTGGAAAACGCTGCCTGCAGCGCGCGATCATCGCCTGCGCACCGTCGATGCCGGTGACTCGATACCCTTGTTCAATAAAATAGGCGGCGATCGGCGCGCCATTGCCGCAGCCGAGATCGAGCAGCCGTGCATTGGCCGGGGTAAGCTGTAAAAAGCGGTCGAGCCACGGCCGCTCAAACAGCGCGGTGGGTCTGAGGCGTTCCCAGGCGGCGGCATGTTCGTCATAAAGCGGAATAATCATGCTCGCCAGTTCTTCCGTCATTAATATTTTCCCCGTTATGTTATTGGCGCAATAAAAATAGCCTTTGGTCAAAATTAACGCGCTTATCCGATAATATATTCATCAACAGGCCGTTGACCAGAAATAAAAGGTTTTAACATTTCGACATAAACCAGTACAATTCCCTCCCCTGTGTTAACCCTTTTTTAGGTTGATTGTGTCGTTAATTCAGCCCCATGCATCGCGAAATCGGGCCGCCGCCTGGTTAGGGATGTTTGCCATTCTGATGTTGTTCATTGCGCCGGTGATCTCGCGATCCCTGGAGCATGTACGCGCCGGAAGTGCTGGAACGACCGTCATGGCGGATTGCGGCATGGATATGCCGATACATCACGAGATGCACTCGCCGCTGCCTGAACCTGAAAAAGCCGCGCAGCCGCTGATGCAGCACGGCGGCGGCCACCACAACATGGCGATGATGATGGACGACAGCGCCTGCGGCTACTGTGTGCTGTTGTTGCATGCGCCGCTGCTGGACGTGAGCCACGCCCCGCTGTTCTGGTCTCAATCTCTGGCCTCGCGCCCGCCGCCGACTCATTATCTCGTTCCCCTGTTTGCCCACGTTGTTCACACCGAATTACAGCCGCGCGCGCCGCCCGTCTCTTTCCTCTGATTTAACAATAAGCCCATTGCCGTTCTCTGTATTGCCGTTGATCGCTTCAACCCGGCGGAATTAATTCGCCCAATGGTTATGCATCGAGACGACATTATTAGCCCGGTTATTTCCACGTAGAGGGAATTAACCCCCCGTATTTTCCGATGGTGATTTTCGCCAGGCCTCCCCACGCCTGAATAAATCGCCGGAGAATAATGGAAAAAGTTAGCTTAAGGAAAGATGATGTTTAAACCCGCTTATAAAAAGAACGCCGCCACCCGCGCCATTACCACCGCCATGCCGCTGTTCCTGCTGGCAGGCCACGCGGGGCAGGCGCATCAGCACCCTACCGACGCACAGGTTAATGATGGCGACGTGATCACCGTCACCGCACCGCTCTACTCTCCGCTGACCATCGTGACGTCACCGAAAACCCCGCGTCAGCCGGTGCCCGCCAGCGACGGTTCGGACTATCTGAAAACCATCCCCGGTTTTTCGCAGATCCGCAACGGTGGCACCAACGGCGATCCGGTGTTCCGCGGCATGTTCGGTTCGCGGTTGAAGATCCTCACCGACGGTTCGGAAATGCTGGGCGCCTGCCCATCGAGAATGGACGCGCCCACCTCTTACATCTCGCCGGAAAGTTTCGATCTGCTGACCATCACCAAAGGGCCGCAGACGGTGCTGTGGGGGCCGGGATCGTCGGCGGGCACCGTGCGTTTCGAACGTGAACGCCCGCGCTTCGACAAGCCGGGCGTCAAAGGCAACGCCAGCGTGCTGACCGGCTCCAACGGCCGCTGGGACGAGAATATCGACGCCAGCCTCGGCGCCGAGCAAGGTTACTTGCGGGTGATGGCCAACAAATCCCGTTCCAACGACTATCAGGACGGCACCCATACGCGCGTGCCGTCGCGCTGGGACAAGTGGAACGGCGATCTGGCGCTCGGCTGGACGCCGGATGCCGACACGCTGCTGGAAGTGACTATGGGACGCGGCAACGGCGAAGCGCGCTATGCCGGCCGCAGCATGGACGGTTCGCAGTTCAAGCGCGAAAGCCTGGGCATGCGGGTGGAAAAATCCAACATCGGCGAGGTGCTGGATAAGCTGGAAGCGCAGGTCTACTACAACTACGCCAACCACGTGATGGACAACGTCACCCTGCGCTCGCCGGGCAGCGGCGGCATGGGCGGCCACGGTGGCCATGGCGGCATGAGCATGGGCGGCCACGGCGGGCATATGATGTCCTCCGGCATGACGATGCAGCTCGATCGCCGCACCGTCGGCGGCCGCGTGATGGGCACCTGGCAGTGGCAGGACGTGAAGCTGGAAAGCGGCCTGGACACCCAAACCAACACCCACCGCAGCATGAGCCGCGGCAGTTGGGAAAAAGACGCCCAGTTCAACAGCTACGGCGCATTCAGCGAGCTGACCTGGTCCACCAGCGAGCAGGATAAGCTGATCGGCGGCGCGCGTCTCGATCGCACCCTGGTAGAGAACTTCCGCAACGGCGGCGATGCGGAGCGTTCCAACACCCTGCCGAGCGGCTTTATGCGCCTTGAGCACACGCTGGCCGAGCTGCCGCTGATGCTGTACGCCGGCGTCGGTTATACCGAGCGTTTCCCGGATTACTGGGAGCTGTTCTCGCCGAAGCTGGGTCCGAACGGCAGCAAAGATCCGTTCGCCAGCGTCAAGAGCGAGAAAACCACGCAACTCGATATCGGCGCGCAGTACAACGGCAAGCGCTTCAACGGTTGGGTCTCCGCTTACCTGGGCCGGGTCGATGATTTCATCCTGTTCAAATACGATCCGCACAACGCGCGCCTCAGCCAGGCCGATAACGTCAACGCCAACATTATGGGCGGTGAAATGGGCATGGGCTACCAGCTGAGCGAACACTGGAAAACCGACGCCAGCCTGGCCTACTCCTGGGGTAAAAACACCCGCGACGGCCGCCCGCTGCCGCAGATCCCGCCGCTGGAAGCGCGCCTGGGGCTGACCTACGAGTACGGCGACTGGAGCGGCACCGGCCTGTGGCGTCTGGTCAGCAGCCAAAACCGCGTGGCGATCAACGAAGGCAACGTGGTGGGCAAAGACTTTGCCGAAAGCGCCGGCTTCGGCGTGCTCTCCGCCAACGCTGCCTACAAGGTGAATAAAAACGTCAAGCTGAGCGCCGGTCTGGATAACATCCTGAACAAGACCTACAGCGAGCACCTCAACCTGGCGGGCAACAGCGCCTTTGGCTATTCGGCCAACAGCGCGGTGAATGAACCGGGCCGCACCCTGTGGGCCAAGGTTAACGTCACCTTCTAAGCGACTCACCGGGCGATGGATAACCGTCGCCCGGTCAGGCGATATGCGATCCGGTTCTTAGGATATGAGTTTTAAGTTTTTCCCATTCGGTTAGGCGGCGATTACTATCATCCTCAGGTTAATCATTGCTCCGGAGGGAATATGCAAAAGATCACTCGTTTTCTGGCCCTGCTCGGCGAGCTGATGATCGAAAAAGCCGAAGACACCGCAACACAGGCTGCCCAGCCTGACGATCGTGACGACGCGTTGCCACCGCGCCTTGAGCGTGGCATTCCGCTGGCCGACCGCTTCCTGTTCATGTAATTTCCCGCGCTGTTTCCGCTCACACTGAACGCACGATATGTTCTCGCAGCCGCTGGTGAGCGGGATCCCGATGCGATCGTTCGTGCCACAGCATAGTCATTTCAAAACCCGGCACCGCCAACTCGGACATTCGCAACAGCACTATCAGGCGCATCCGGGGCGTGTCGTTAATTCAGGGCGGCGAGAAATGCCCGATAGCCCTGCGCGCTGCTGTCCAGCTCGTGCTGCTGAACCTGCTCTGCAGCCCCGTCCGAAGCGGCTTCCTTGCCGTAAAAGGCAAAGAACGAAGCATAGTCGGCCCGCACGTAACCGGCGGTGACTTCAAACGGCCGGAAGATTTCCTCCAGCGAGTAGCGATAACGCCCTTCACGCGCGTAATCTTCTGCGCGCACGCCCGCCGTGACCGCCAGCGCCAGTTTCTTGTTCTGCATCTTATAGCCGCTGCGGGAACCGTAGGCCCAGCCGTAGGTGAGCACGTCGTCCAGCCATTTTTTCAGCAGCGGCGGGCTGCTGAACCAGTAAATCGGGAACTGCAGCACGATGTTGTCATGGGCTTCAATCAACTGCTGTTCTTTGGCGACGTCGATCTGCCAGTCCGGATAGGCCTGATGCAGTTCGTGCACGGTATACAGCGCCGGATAGCGGCGCAGTTCCTCCAGCCAACGTTTATTGACCACCGAGTTCGCCATATCGGGATGGGTCACGACCACCAAGGTTTTCATACTGAGTTCTCCAGTCAGGTGTTTCGACGCATCTTAGAGTATGCTGACAGAATGTAAAATACGCACACTCACGACACATACTTACCCTGGAGAAAGTGTAAATGACCGCAGAATCCCGCTGCAGCCCAACGGGCATCAGCCTCGAAGACACCGGCTATGGCTATACGCTGTCGGTGATCAACGGCAAATACAAAATGATTATTCTCTACTGGCTGGCGCTGTATAAGCCGGTATTGCGGTTCAACGAACTGCAGCGCTGTATCGGCACCATTTCGTACAAGACGCTCAGTTCGACGCTTAAAGAGCTGGAAAAAGATCGGCTAGTGGTGAGAAAGGAGTATCCGCAGATCCCGCCCAAGGTGGAGTACAGCCTGTCCGAGCGCGGGCGTTCGCTGATCCCGGTGATCGACATGATGTGCCACTGGGGGGAACAGCACCGGCCGGAAGCGCCGGTGCCATAAGGGGTTAATTGTCCGCCGCCGCTGAGGTTGCCGGCGCGGGTTCATCGTGCTCGACCAACGCGTCTGCCGGCCGGCACTGGCGCAGCGTGCGCACGCTGCAGGCCACCAGCACGCCGAGCACTGCGGCGAACGCACCGAACGACAGCACGCTCATCAATGGGGTGAACACCCTGCCCAGAACGCCGAGCCCCAGCGCGCCGATCGAATCGCCGGTCACATCCTGTGCGGTGCCGAGGCTGTTCACCCGCCCCAGCAGATGGTCCGGCGTGTTGCTCTGGATCAGCATGAACTGCAGAAGTGAGGCGATGGCATTGGCATAGCCGTAGCACACCAGCGCCAACAGCGCCGGCGCCAGATGGCTGAACAGCCCCAGCGATGCGATGGCGGTGAACGCGACGATAGCGGCGGCCAGGATCAGCACGCCAGGGCGAGAGAAACGCCCCACCCAACCGCTGGTCAGCGCGCCCAGCATCGCACCGAGCGGCACCGCAGAATACATCAGGCCAATTGAGGAGGCCCCGACGTGGTAAGCGTTCTGCGCCAGCGCCGGGAACAGCACCCTGACGGCGCCGACGATGCTCATCAACATCCCCAGCAGCACTACCGAACCCACCACCTTATTGCGCCAGACAAACTGGAAGCCGCTGGCGAGCGCGCGCAGCGGGTGTTCCGGCTCCTGCTGCTGCGGCAGCAGCGTCGGCAAGCGCACCAGCGGCACAAGGGTGCCCAGCGTCCCGGCCGCCGCGACGGCGAAGGCGAGACCGACGCCGCCGAACACGATGATAATCCCGCCCAGCGCCGGCGCCAGGATCGCGCCGATGCGCACCGTCACCATGCTCAAGGCCCCCGCCGCCGCCAGGTTTTCACGCCCGACCAGCAGCGGGATCACCGCCATCAGCGCCGTCATGCCCAGCGCGCCAAAGAATCCGTCCCAGGCTGCCAGCAGGTAGAGCGCCCACAGCGACGGCGCCGGGGCGAAGGCGTTAAGACTCAGGGCGACAAAACCCAGCCCGCAGGTGCCGCGCGCGAACAGGATCAGCTTGCGGCGATCGTATCGATCGGCGAGTACCCCGCCCAGCATCAGGCCGATAAACATGCCCACCCCGTCCAGCGCCACCGCCACCCCCACCTGCAACGTGGAGCCGGTCATCGCCTGGATCTGAATCGGCACCCCCACCGCCAGCATGCCGAGTGAAAACACCGACAGCATGCGGGCGCAGAAAATCGCGCGAAAATGCGCATTGCTTCTCAGCAAACTGAAATCAAGAAAAAAAGAAGGTCTGGCCATAGTGTCCTGCATATCATGTTTTAGTACGGACCGGGGCGCACGCCCCGGCCCGGTTGCGTTATACCAACCCGTATTGCCGCGTCAGCAACTCATGCAATAGCGGCCCGAGCGTCTCCAGCGAGGCCGGCGACAGGATGTCTGCGTGTTCGCAGCCTTGGTGATGGCAGATCAGCCCATCCAGATACGGCGCCCACACGGCGTTGATATCCATCTCTGGCGGCAGCGTCCGGTCGGCGACAAACAGCGTCGCCGTGCCGTGGAAACGCCGGCTGCGCGCCTGAGAAAGAAGGCGCACCGCGTCGCGGTAGTTGGCGACAATGCTGTCAAACATCGCCGCCTTCTCCGCCATCAGCGCCGGATCGCCATGATCTTCCGCCATAAACTCGGCCTGCTCCTGCGCCACCTCCTTCTGCGCCTCCTCCTCGGTGGGGCCGGTCCAGTCCTGGCCTTCCGGCGGATAGGTATCCAGCATGCCGAGGAACGCCACCTCCTCACCCTGCTGCTGCAGGCGCGCGGCCATCGAATGCGCCAGCGTGCCGCCGAGCGAATAGCCCAGCAGGTAGTAAGGCCCCTGCGGCTGCAGGCGGCGCAGAGTGGCGAGATGACGATCGACCATCTGCTCAATGTCTTCGCAGGTGGCGATGGCACCATCCGGCCTTGGCGACTGCAGCCCGATAATCGGATAGCTCCCCGGCAGATAACGGCTCAGCCCCGAGTACTGCCAGGCGAAACCGGAAGCCGGGTGCAGACAGAACAACGCCGGGCCTTGGCCGGCCCGCAGCTGCAGGCATTCGCCGACGCCGCGGCTTTCGGCCGAGTTGGCGGCCTGCGCGTCATCGAGCAGGTGCGCCATCTTCTCCAGGCTGCGGGCGAACATGATTTGCCCGACGGTCAATGGCCGAGGGACGCGCCGCCGCAATTCCGCCGCCAGACGCATCGCCAGCAGCGAGTGGCCGCCCAGTGCGAAGAAGTCGTCGTCGGCGTACACGTTTTCACGGCCCAGCAGTTCCCCGAACAGCGCCGCCAGCAGGCGCTCGCTGTCGCTGTGCGGCGCGCGGCCGCTCTGCGGGTTCAGCTGCGGCCGCGGCAACGCCTTGCGATCCAGCTTGCCGCTGGCGCTGAGCGGGAAGCTGTCGGTCATGACATAGCTGACCGGCATCATATGCGCCGGCAAACGCGCCTCCAGCGCCTGATGCAGTACGGCGGTATCCAGCGTCACGCCCGGTTGGGCGATCAGCCAGGCGACCAGCTGCCGCATATCGGCGCCGCCCAGTCCCGTCGCGCCCTCGCCCAGTTCGATGGCGTGCACCGCCGCTTGCGCTACCCCCGGCTGCGCCAGCAGCGCCTGCTCGATTTCGCCCAGCTCGATGCGCTGGCCGCGGATCTTCAGCTGATCGTCGCTGCGGCCCAAATACTCGACGCTGCCGTCCTCCAGCCAGCGGGCGATATCGCCGGTACGATACATGCGCGCGCCGTTGCCGGCGGGATCGGCGACAAACCGCTGCGCCGTTAATCCCGGCCGATGCAGATAGCCGTCGGCCAGCTGAATGCCGCGCAGGTAGAGATCGCCGGCGCAGCCGACGGGCACCGGCCGCAGCATGGCGTCGAGAATGCTCAGTTGGGTGTTCCAGACCGGTTTGCCGATCGGCACGCCGGCGCCGCTCACCGCCGCCAATGCCTCGCCGGACGCCGGTTGATAGGTAACATCGACCGCTGCCTCCGTCGGGCCATACAGGTTATGCAGCGGCGCGGCAACCAATGCCTGATAGCGGGAAGCCAGTTCACACGACAGCGCTTCGCCGCTGCAGAACACGCGTTTCAGGCTGGCGGCGGCGCGCTGCGGCGCCCGTTCGTTCAGCGCCTCAACCCAGATAGCCAACATCGACGGAACGAAATGCAGCGTGGTCACGCCATAGTCGTCGATCAAGGTCGTCAGCGCCTGCGGATCGCGGTGCGCCTCCGGCGGCGCCATCACCAGGCGCGCGCCGACCATCAGCGGCCAGAAGAACTCCCAAACGGAAACGTCGAAGCTGCACGGCGTTTTCTGCAGGACCACGTCCTGCGCATCAAGCGCATACTCATGCTGCATCCAGAACAGGCGGTTGACGATCGCCCGGTGGTTCACCACCACCCCTTTCGGCCGCCCGGTAGAGCCGGAGGTATACAGCACGTAGGCGGGATAATCGCCGCTCCTCGCCGCTGGGCGCGGTGCCGGTTCGCGCCCGCTGTCGTCCAGCGCATCGAACCGCAGCGTCGGCGCCAGCGCGGCGAAGCGGGCATCCAACGCGCTCTCGGTAACGATCAGCCGTGGTTTGGCGTCCTCCACCATGTAGGCCAGCCGCTCGTCCGGATAGCCGGTATCCAGCGGCAGCCAGGCGGCGCCGGTCTGCACAATCGCCGTCAGCGCCAGGCTGAGGCGCACCGAACGCGGCAACGCCACCGCGACGATATCGCCCGGCTGAATGCCGGCCGCCGTCAGCCGTTCGGCCAACAGCGCGGCCTGGCGCTGCATGTCACGGTAGCTGAGGCTGTGCCCGGCGTCCTGCAGCGCGATGCGTTCC
Source organism: Serratia sp. CY76391 (assembly GCF_052166695.1). Taxonomy (NCBI): domain Bacteria; kingdom Pseudomonadati; phylum Pseudomonadota; class Gammaproteobacteria; order Enterobacterales; family Yersiniaceae; genus Serratia; species Serratia sp. CY76391. Next base: position 381,629 of record NZ_JBJNOJ010000008.1, on the reverse strand, counting down.
GGCGTGCGCCTCGCTTGATCGGCGATCGCCTGATGCAAGGTGGTGTCCGCCACCGCCTGCCCGGTGCGGTTGACCGCCGCGACCAGCGCCTGCTCCTGCGGCGTTTGCAATTGCCAGCGCGGCAGCAGCAGATCCGGTTGCGCTATCCATTGTTGCAGCAGCGCCATCAGCCGTGCGGCGAAGCGTTCAGGCTGCGGCACCGAATCGCGGTACTCCATCAGCAGACGCAGGCGCTCGCCCGGCAGCACCAGCAGCGTCAGCGGATAGTGGGTATAGCCTTTGTTACGGATGGCATCGCAGCGCAAGGAACCTGCGCCGCCAAGCAAGGCGTCGTTGTCCGGGTAGTTTTCCACCACCAACAGCGTGTCGAACAGCGTGCCCGCTCCGGCCAGATGCTGGATCTCTCCCAAGCCCAAGTCGTCGTGCTCCAGCAGTTCAATCTGCCGATGCTGCAGTTCGGTCAGTTGATCCGTCAACGAACGGTCATGCTGCAGACGAACCCGCACCGGCAGCGTGTTGCTGAACAGGCCAACGTGTTCCTCAATCCCTTCTATCTGGCCAAAGCGGCCGGAAACCGGCGAGCCGAACACCACGTCCTGATGGCCGCAACAGCTGGCCAGCTGCAGCGCCCAGATGCCCTGCATCAGGGTATTGAGCGTCAGCCCGCGTTCGCGGCACAGGGTCAGCAAGCGCCTTTCCTCGGCCGGCGGCAGCGTCATTTCCAACTCATGCACGCTATCGTCATGCGATTCACCGAACAACAACGTCGGGCGCACATCCTGCAGCGTCTCACGCCAGCGGCGGCGCGAGGCGTCGGCATCCCGCGCGGTCAGGCGGCGCACGATATCGGCGTAGTTCGAGCGCAGCGGCGGCAACGCCTGCTCGCCTTCACGCAGGGCCAGCATCAGATCGTTGAGCACCACCGGCGTCGACCAGCCGTCGACAATCAGATGGTGCGCGTTAAGGAACAGCGTGTAGCGTTCGCTATCGCCGTGTTTGATCCGCAGCGCATGCAGCATCGCGCCCGGCTGGTTAAACAGATCGCGCTGCAGCTCTTTCTGCTCCAGCTCATTCAGCGCCTGCATCTCTTGTTCGGCGGACAGCGGCGGCAGCCTGTGGCTGTCCAGCGGCCAATGGCTTTCCTGCGGTATCAGCTGCAGCGGTTCGCCCTCGCGGTTGAACCGGGCGGCCAGTTGCGGATGGCGGCGGATCACCGCATTCAGCGCCTGCTGGAGTTGATGTTCGTCCAGCTCGCCGCAGAGGCTCAGGCGCGTCAGCGAGTTATAGCTGCCGCCCTGCTGCGCCGTCTGCGCATGGAACAGCAGGCCATGTTGCAACGGCAACAGCGGCAGCGCCGCGGCCAACGGCCCGCACTCTTGCTCCCAGGCGCGCACCGTCTCATCGTCAACGTTCGGCTGGGCGATCTCGGTCGCCACCAACGTTGCCGCCGCGCGTTCGGGATGACGCTCGGCAAACTCGCACAGTGAACGCACCGCTTGCTCGATGCCGCTGTGCAGCTGCGCAATGTCGTTCTCGCTGAAAATCGCCTCCAGCCAGCTCCAGTTGATCGCCAGGCAGGCGCCGTCGCGCCGCTCTTCGACAAAGATATTCACCTCCAGGCCATATGACAGCGCCTGTTGCGCATCCTGTGCCACGGCGAAGGCGTCGCGGAAGCGGGTTTGGCTGCGTTGCGGCGTCCAGTGCCCCTCATCCTGGCTGAAACGCCCGAGGTAGTTGAACAAGATCTCCGGCGCATTGCGCTGTGCCAGCGCCGCCAGTTCGTCACGCTGCGGATGCAGATAACGCAGCTGGCCATAACCGACGCCGCGATCGGCCACCGCTCGCGTCGCCCGTTTCACCGCACGCACGGCCTCATTGTGCTCAGCGTCATGCAGTTCAATGTGCAGCGGATACTCCGCCGTCAGCCAGCCGACGGTGCGGGCCAGATCGAGTCCGTCGTCCAGTTCTGCGCGGCCGTGCGACTCCAGAGAGAAACGCAGCGAAGCGGCCTGGAAACGGCGGCGGCAGGCCTGAGCCAGCGCGCACAGCATGATCTCTTCAACCTGCGCGCGATATCCCTGCGGCAATGTGCCGAGCAGCGCGGCGGTCAGCCGGCTGTCGAGCAACGTGCGTTTTTCCGATACGTCGCCGGTGCGATCGCCAAGCGGATCCAGCGCGCGTCGCCCCAAACGCGGTGCGCCGTCCGCCAGCATCCGCCGCCAGAACGGCAACTCGGCTTCCCGGCGTTCAGCATCGGCTCGTAGGCGTGCAGACCACTCATAGAGCGAGGTTTCTTCCGGCGGCAATGTGATCGGCTGCCCCTGCATGGCGCTGTCGGCCACCTGCCTCAGCTCGTCGAGCAGGATGCGCCAGGAAACGCCGTCGACCACCAGGTGATGGATCGCCAGCACCAGCCCCAGGCTCTGCCCGTCGCGCTGCAACAGGATGCCTTGCATCATGGCGCCGGCAGCCGGTTCGAGATGGTCAAGTGCGGCATCAAACGCCTGTTCCGCCGCTAACTCCAGCTCACCGGATACGTTATGAACCTGCATCAGTTCACCGCCGGCGGCGGTTTCAACCACCAACTGCCCCTCGCGGATCCGCGCGCCCAGCGCCGGGTGCGCCGCACGCAACTGCTCCAATGCATAACGCAGCTGTTCCGGTTGCAGCTCGGCAGGCACGCGCAGAAAAACGCCGTGCGCGAAGCGACGATGCATATCGCCCGTCTCGGCAAACCAATGCAGGATCGGCAGCCCGTCGATCGGGCCTTGTTGCACGCTGCGCGCAGCCTGAGAGTCTACGGCCAGCGGCTGCATCGCCTGCGCCATGCGCGCGGGGGTGTGCAGCGCGAAGATCTCGCGCGGCCGCAGCAGATACCCTTTGCGCCGCAGGGCGGTGCCCAGCCCCATCGCCGAGATGCTGTCGCCGCCGAGCGCGAAGAAATCATCGTCGGCGCCGATGCGATCCATCCCCAGCAGCTGCGCCATCGCGCCGCAAATCAGCCTTTCCTGCTCGGTGGCCGGCTCGCGAATGCTTTGCGCCAGCGTCTCCTGCGGTTTGGGCAGCGCCTGGCGGTCAATCTTGCCATTCACGTTAAGCGGCAGCTCCGGCATCACCACCAGGATCGCCGGCACCATATAATCCGGCAGACGCTGCGCCAGCTGCCCCAGCAGTTCGCTTTGCAGCGTGGGTGAGGCACGGCGCGCGTCATCCTGCACCGAGCAATAGCCGATCAGACGATAGGTGGCGCCGATCGGCTCGGCGATCGCTACCGCCCGCCCCACGTCCGGCAAGGCGGCCAAGGCGCTTTCCACCTCACCCAGCTCGACGCGGAAGCCGCGCACCTTGATTTGGTGATCGGTCCGGCCAATGAACACCAGCTGGCCCTCCGCGCTCCAGCGCATCAGATCGCCGCTGCGGTACATCACCTCGCCTTCGGCGAACGGATTGGCGACAAAGCGCGCCGCCGTCAGATCCGGGCGCCGCAGGTACCCGCGCGCGATGCCTTTGCCGGAAATGTACAGCTCGCCCGCCGCGCCGATCGGCACCGGCTGCAGGCGGCCGTCGAGCAGCCAGACTTCGGTATTGGCGAGGGGACGGCCAATTACCGGCTGTTCGGCGGCCGTGACCGGCGCGCCGAGGGTATCAACGGTGTATTCGGACGGGCCGTAATAGTTGTGGATCTCCACCTCCGGATGCTGCTGCATCAGGTTCCACAGCGTCGGCGTTGCCGCCTCGCCGCCGATCATCACGAATGCCGGCAGCGGGAACTGCCCCTTCAGCAGGCCGCAGTCCACCAGTTGCGAGAAGAATGACGGCGTGATGTCCAGCAGATCGATCGGCGTCTGTTGGGTTTGTTCGAGCAGCGCCCAGGGATCGCGGCGCAGTTCCTCATCGAAGATGACCAGTTCGCTGCCCATCATCATGCAGAACAGCGGTTCCCAGGAGGAGTCGAAAGAGAACGAAGCGGTATGGCCGGCGCGCAGGCGGCGCCCATGGCGAGCCTGGAATTTTTCGATCGCCGGGCCAAACAGCGAGGCCTGATGCGACAGGAACAGGTTCAGCAGCCCGCGGTGCGTGGACATCACGCCTTTGGGTTTGCCGGTCGAACCGGAGGTGTAAATCATATAGGCCAGATGCGCCTCGTTCAGCGGCGCACGCCGTTCGGCATCCGTTATCGGCGCAGCTTCGGCGGCCGCGCAGCGCGCCAGACACGCTGCGTCGTCCAGGCACAATACCTGTGGCAGATCCGGCATATTGGCCTGCGTAGCGCGGTGGGTCAGCAACATCGCCGGTCGCGCGTCGTCGCACATCAGCGCCAGGCGTTCACGCGGGTAATCCAGATCGAGCGGCATATAGGCCGCGCCGCTGGCCAACACGCCGAACAGCGCGACCAGCGTGTCCACCGAGCGCGGAATGCCGATGGCGACCACGTCTTCCGCGCCGATGCCGCTTTCGATCAGCACTCGCCCCAGCTGCATCACCCGTTCGGAAAGCTGACGGTAGCTGAGGCGCACATCGCCGCAGGCCACCGCCAGCGCCTCGGGCTGCCGCTCAACCTGGCGCTGGAAAGCGTCCATGATTGACACCATGCCCGCCGGCGGCGTCAGATGCGCGCCGCGCCCCCAGGCCGCGAGCTGCTTTAACTCCCCTTCGCCGATCAACGCCAGTTGACCGTTCGGCTGGTGCGGCTGCCGCGCCAGTTGCTGCAGCCAATGGCCGATGCGCTCCGCGTGGTGATGCAAGGTGCGCGGCGAGTATTTGGCCGGGTTGGCCACCAACGACAGCGTCAGCACGCCGTTGCGAAAGCCGATCTCAAACTCGAGATCGTCGACCGGCCCCATCGCCAGCGTATGGGTAACGGCCGCCTGCCCGTCGAAAGACAAGGCGCTGTGGTAAACCTTGACGTTGATCACCGGGCCGTACAGTTCCTGATGGCCGCCAACCAGGCCGAGATCGCGTTTGATCTGCTCCGCTTCATAGCGTTGATGGCGGCGCGCCTGTTTGATTTGCGCCACGGTCGCCTGACAGACGTCCGCCAGCGACATCTCCGGCGTCACATTCAGCAGCAGCGGCAGCACGTTAACCACCGGGCCGACCGCCGCCAGCGCCTGGGAGCCCATACGGCGCATGAAAGGAAAACCGAGTGAAAAACGGGTTTCGCCGCTCATGCGCGCCAGATACATCGCCAGCGCCGCTGTGACGATATCGGCCGGTTGCAGCGACTGCAGCGCGCCATCGCGCAGCGCTTCGTCAAACAGCGATTCCGGCAGCACCAGCGCCTGTTTGAGCGGCCGGGTGCCCGGTTCAACCTCCCGACTCTCCGTCGATAACGACAGCGGCGACGGCAAATCGCGCAGATGCTGTTGCCAGAACTCGGCCGCCCGCCGGCGCGCCGGCGACGTTTGCCATTGCTCAAACTCTTCCACCACCTTGCCGAACGGGGTAAACGGCGATGCCGCCGGCGACAGCCCGTGACGCAGCGCGCGATAGATATCGGCGATCCGGCGGGTGATGGCCTCGAAGCTGAAGCCGTCCAGGGTCAGATGATGAAAGCGCTGGTACCAGAACCAGCGATCGGCGCTGACGCGGATCACCAAATGGCGATAGAGCGGCCGTTCGCCGTCCGCCGGCAGATCCTGCGCCAGATCGTCGTTCATCAGCGCCAGCGCCGCCTGCTCGGCGTCCGGCCGGGAGCTGAAATCGAACCACTCCGGCGCCTGCACGCGTGCGGGATCGGCTATCAGCGGTAAACGCTGCACCGGCTGGCCGTCCTGCGCCTCAAAGAATCGCGCCTGAACCGTATCCGCTTCGGCCAGCCCTTGACGGATCGCGCGCTCCAGCGCCGAACGATCGATAGCGCCGTGCAGTTCGGTGTAGTGCGCCACGGCGAAGCTGTTGCGGCGCAGCGCGATTTGGTCGGCGATCCAGATCCCCGGTTGCGCAGCAACCAGCGGATAATCCCGATACTCGACCTGAGTATCCGGTAAAGAAAGCGTTTCTGACATGGTGTCTGTCCTTTCCCTCAAACGGAATATATCGATTGACTGCCAGGCGCTTAACGCGCCGCATCCGCCGCTTTCAGCGCCGCCGGCCGCATGTCCTGCCAGTGCGTTTCGATGTAGTCGATGCACTCGCCGCGCGACGCCGGCCCCATCAGCACGCGCCACCCCTGCGGCGTATCGGCAAACTGCGGCCACAGCGAATACTGCTGCTGCGCGTTGACCAGCACGGAGAAACGGAGGCTTTCGTCATCGAACGGGTTTTGTTGTTCCTGAGTCATTTTCATTACCTGTCTGTCAAAATGTGGGATTACTTCATTGCGGAAAGCAGCCGGCGCACGCCGTCCACCAGACCGCCGCGCCAGCAGAGCGCGTCATGTCCGCCGGAATACACGCGGTATTCGGCGCGGTGCCCGGCCGCCGTCAGCGCCTGGTGCATCTGGCGATTGACGAATTCGATGTCCGCCTCCCGATCGCCGGCCTGTTGGATCACGGTGAGCTTGGGTGCCGCCGCGTTGCGCTGCCGAACCTGGCGTATCAGCCAGCCTTCCTCCAGTTCGTGGCGTTTTTCGAACTGGGTCACAAATTGCACCGTAGGCCACCAGAAGGAGCCGGACTGGCTCAGCACGTGGCCGAAGCGCTCTGGCCAGTGCAAACCGGCGTATAACGCCGCCAGCCCGCCGTAGCTCTGGCCGGCGACCACGGTGCGCGCCCCAGTCTCGCTGAACGCTTCGCGGCGCTGCGCCTGCGGCAGCAGTTCGTCGATCACCGCCTGCCAGAAGACGGCGTTGCAGGGCAGCTCGTTTTCCCGGTATTCACCATCGATCGCATCGATCAGCAACCAGCACGCGGGCGGCAACTGCCCTTTTGCGGTTTCGTTCTCGATCACCGGCAGCAGCGCATGCCTTTCGATCCAGTTTTGGCCGTCGAGCAGCAGCACCAGCGGGCGGTTCGCTTTCACCGCCGCGTCGCCGCTGGCATACAGCCAAACGCGCCGCTGGTTACCCAGCCGTTCGCTGTGCCACTGAAATAGCTGTAGCCGCGCCTCATCCAGCGGCCGATCGGCGGCCTGCCAGGCGCTTTGATCGTCGGCATCCGGCCCTTGCGCCAGGGATACGGACCGCGGGCGATGAGACGGCCCCAGCGAGAGCCGATTCAGCGGATCGGCTCTCGCCAACGGGAACAGCGATACCCACCAGGCACGCTGCTGGCGGTCGCGTAACGTTTCGTCATCGCTGAAGACGGGGGGGAGATCTCGCTCGGTAATGGGGATCAGGCTGTAGCTGCCGCGCCAGCGGCGATCGATAACGGCCGAGCCGTACCAAACGTCAGTGCCAGGGAGCCTGGTCAGGCTGCTGGGGGACGTGCTGTGGTGATTGGTAATGCCGTTGATATCGGCGTAAACGCGGCATATCGGCGAGTGCCGTTCATCGCCGGCGGGGTCGCGCCATAGCCAGGTCATTTTGACGTGGCGTTCGTCGAGCGCGTCGACGATGGGCGTGCCCTGCGCGGCAACCTTTTGCCACCACGCGGATTGCCCCGCCACCTCTTCATGCAGCCATTGCGCCGCCAATCCCTCATGACCGTTGTCTGGCCTCTTTTCCGGCAAAAACTCCATAGTGCCCCTTACATAACATGAGTGATTTTTACAAAACCTGACAATCGTATTGATACTCATTATCATTTTCAATACTATTTGTCGGATTTTTACCGTCGTGCACATACGGCGTCTCCGCGTCGACGGGTGAATACCACTCGCCGATATTTCGGGGTTTATCAGGGTGGCATAACACACAACGCAGGTATGCAGGAGAGATAATGAAGATTAAAAACAAAGGGATAGCTAACGGGAATGCGGAGGCGATGTCCGCCAGGCGTCTGTTGCTGGGATCGGCGCTGGCGTTATTGCCCTTGGCGCAACACGCGTCTGCGGCAGCGGACGAAACGATTTTGGTGACCGCCGACGCGCAAAACAGCGTGACCGCGCCGGTCAAAGGGATCGTCGCCAAAGAGAGCGCCGCCGGCACCAAGACCGCCGCCTCTCTGCGCAAGACGCCGCAGTCCATCTCGGTGGTCACGCGCGAGCAAATGAACGACCAGGAGCCGGCGTCGGTCGCCGACGCGCTGAACTACACCAGCGGGGTGATCACCACCTACCGCGGCAACTCCAACCGCAATGACGAAGTGATCAGCCGCGGCTTCCGCTATGCGCCCAAACTGCTCGACGGCCTGCACTTTGGCCTCTCGAGCCAAAATGGCGGCGCCGGGCAGATCGACCCCTGGCTGCTGGAGCGCGTGGAGATGGTGCACGGCCCGGCCGGCGTGCTGTACGGCCAGGTCAGCCCCGGCGGCGTGGTGGTGATGACCAGTAAACGCCCTACCGCCCAGAGCATTCACGAAGTCAAATTCAGCACCGGCAACCGCCATCTGGCGGAAACGGCGTTCGATTTCGGCGGCAAACTCAACGACGACAACACCCTGTTCTATCGCCTGAACGGTATCGCCAGAACCGAGCACGAGTTCGTCAAAGACAGCAAGCAGCAACGGGTGGCCATCGCGCCGGCCTTCACCTGGCTGCCGAACGAAGACACCAGCTTTACGCTGCTGACCAGCTACCAGAACGATCCGAAAGCCGGGTCGCGCAACTTCCTGCCGCGCGCCGGCACGCTGTTCTCGACCAGCGTGGGCTATGTACCTTACGACTTCAACGTCAGCGAGCCCAGCTTCAACAAATCGCGGCGCGAGCAGGCGTCGATCGGTTACAGCCTCGAGCACAACTTCAGCGATGCGCTGTCGTTTACCCAGAACCTGCGCTTCACTCACCGCGATGAAGACTATAAATATCTGGTCTATAACGTAAATTCTGACGTTAACGACCACACCGTGACGCGCAGGGCGCAGCATGAAACGCAGATGACCAACGAGTTTGGCGTGGATAACCAGCTGAAGGGCCTGTTCGATACCGGCGAGGTGAAGCACACCGTGCTGGGCGGGCTGGATTACCGCTACAGCCATAGCGATTCGAAGATGTATCGCGATCTCGGCAACGATTACCCGATCGACTGGGCCAATCCGGTTCGCCCCAGCATTGATGGCAGCGCGCTGACGCTGGTTTCCAGCGAATTGAAGACGCTGAATCAGGTCGGGGTGTATCTGCAGGATCAGCTGGAGTGGAATAACTGGAACCTGCTGCTGTCCGGCCGCCAGGACTGGTCGCAGGTCAACACCCGCGATCGCACCGTCGGCGGTAAAGAGCAGACCTACAACGATGCCCAGTTCACCGGCCGCGCGGGCCTGCTCTACGCCTTCGACAACGGCATTTCGCCGTACGTCAGCTACAGCACCTCGTTCGATCCTAACCTGTATCCGAGCGCGCCGGGCGCCGATCCGCTCAAGCCGACCACCGGCAAACAGACTGAGGTGGGCGTGAAGTACCAGATCCCGGGCGGCAATACCCTGCTGACCCTCTCCTGGTTCGACATTACCCAACGCAACGTGGCGTCCTATAACCGTCTCACCTCCGCCTATGAGCAGATTGGCGAGGTGAAATCCAAGGGGATTGAGGCGGAAGTGCACGCGCAGCCGACGCCGGCGATCAAGCTGACCGCCGCCTATACCTACACCGACGTAGTAACCAAAGACTCCAACTCGGCGGACGAAATCGGCCACAGCCCGGCGGGCATCCCGCGCCACGCGGCGTCCGCCTGGGGCAGCTACAGCTTCCTGAGCGGCGCGCTGAACGGCCTGACCGTCGGCAGCGGCGTGCGTTACATCGGCGATGCGCCGGCCGACGCCACCGGTCAGTACGATGTGCCGCACTACACGCTGTACGACGCCATGGTGAAGTATGACCTCGGTCAGGCTTCGTCGGCGCTGCGCGGCGCGGCGCTGCAGCTCAACGTGCAGAACCTGACGGACAAGAAATACGTTTCGTCGTGCAGCGGCGAGTACGCCTGCTTCTACGGCAGCGGCCGCAGCATTATCGCTTCGGTCAACTACCGCTGGTAACGACAAGGGGCGGCCATCGCCGCCCCTTTCTTCCGCCTTTCTCGCCGCCTTTACTCCTGCTTCAATTCCCGCAAGTGTTTGTACACCGTGGCGCGCCCCATCGACAGCACATTGGCGATGTAATCCGCCGCGCTTTTGGCCTTGAACGCCCCCTGATGATAGAGATCGCTGACCAGCCGCCGTTTCTGCTCGCGGCTCAGCGCACCGAGCGCAGCGTTCTCGCGCCGCAGCCAGTCATGCAGGAAGGTGTTGATCTTCTCCTGCCAGTCGTCTTTGAACAGCTGTTGCGGCTGCGGCTGTAATCGCGTGACCGATAAAAACATGTCCAGCGCATTGCGGGCGTCCTCGAACATCGCGGTGCTCAGGTTGATGCACAGCAGATAGCTGGGCTTGCCCTGCTCGTCGCGCGCGGCGATGCTCACCGAACGCATCTTTTTGCCGTCCCAGTTCAGCTTTTCATAGGGGCCGGTCACGCCGGCGCCGCCATCGAGCTCGAAGTCTTCCAGCCCGGCGTCATCGCCCGGTTTGCGCTTCGACAGGTTGTTCGCCAGATAGGCAATCTTGTTGGTGGCCAGATCGTGGATCACCACTTCCGCATTCGGGAAAAACAGCGCGGCGATGCCGTCGGCGACCGATCGCAAAAGGTCGAGTTGAGAAGAAGAGTTCGGCACGCTGGGGGTCTCCGTATAGCCCGGTTTGGTTTGCGGTTCAGCCGCTTAGCATACCGCAGTTGCCGCCGCTTGCCGAGCGGAGCGGCGGCAAGCGGCGTATCCTTCGCCGGTTATTCCGCCTCGGCGCCGCGCCGATAAAACACGTAGCTCTCGCGCGCCACGCTGTCGCGGACCCGATAGCGCCAGATCAGGCCGAGCGAGGTAAACCACAGCGGCATGCTGCACAACGCGATCAGCGTATCGCTATCGAACACCATCAGCACCAGCGTAAAGGCGAAAAATGCCAGCGTCAGCCAGGCCATCGCTACCCCGCCCGGCATTTTGAAGTGGGAAGCGGCGTGCAGATCCGGTCGCTTCTGGCGATACACCAGGTAGGCAACCAAAATCATGCCCCAGCTGTAAACCACCAGGATCGCCGCCACGGTAGAGACGATGGTGAACAGCGTCATGACGTTCGGCACCAGTACCAGCAGCAAGGTGCCGGCCACCATGCAGAAGCAGGAAAACAGCAGGCTGCGGATCGGAATGGCCGTGGTGCGCGACAGAATGCGGAACTGACCGTGGGCATGCTTTTCCATCGACAGGCTGTACAGCATGCGGGTGCTGGAATACACCCCGCTGTTGGCCGAGGACATCGCCGAAGTCAGCACCACGAAGTTGATCACTGCGGCGGCGGCCGGCAGCCCCGCCCGCTCGAACAGCATCACGAACGGGCTGCTGTCTGGTGAGATGTGGCTCCATGAGGTGACGGCGATAATGGTCAGCATCGAGCACACGTAGAAGACGATGATGCGGGCCGGGATCGCGTTGATCGCCTTCGGCAGCACCTTCTCGGGGTTTTTGGTCTCCGCCGACATCGTGCCCAGCAGCTCGATGCCGGTGCAGGAGAAAATGGCGATCTGGAAACCGGCGAAAAAGCCGAAGATGCCGTGCGGCATGAAAATGGCGGGATCGGTGACGTTATGCAGCGAAGCGGTCACGCCGTCCGGCGAAGTCCAGCCGCTGAACACCATCCAGGCGCCGGTGGCGATCAACGCGACGATCGCCACCACCTTGATCATCGCGAACCAGAATTCGGCCTCGCCGAACATCTTGACCGACAGCATGTTGAACAGACACAGAAACCCCAGCGTCAGCAGCGCCGGCAACCAGGGCGAGACGTCTGGCAGCCAATATTGCACGTAGCCGCCGCACACCACCACGTCGGCAATGCAGGTCACGACCCAGCTCAGCCAGTAGGACCAGCCGAGAAAAAAGCTGGCGCGCGGCCCCAGGTATTCCGAGACGAAATCGGCGAACGAGCGGTAATCGAGCCGGGTGAGCAGCAGCTCCCCCATCGCTCTCATCACCATAAACATGAAAAAGCCGACGATGGCGTAAGTCAGCACGATGGAGGTGCCCGACAGCGCGATAGTCTTACCGGAGCCCATAAACAGCCCGGTGCCGATGGCGCCGCCGATCGAAATCAGTTGAATGTGGCGCGCACTCAGCCCGCGCTGCAAGGTTTGGGCACAGTGAGGCCCCTCGGCTGAACCTGGGTTCAGCCGATCGCAGTGGTTTTTTGTCATGGTGTTACCTGTCCGTCGTTAAGGCGATTAAGCAACCGATGCGCGGTTGCAGCAGGAATGAAACGCCCGCGGGCGCTCTAACCGGCAAAAAAATTGAGACCAAACGCTGCCCGCCCCGTTGTGACAGGGAGGTAATAATAATGGATGCCAAGAAAATGCTCTCGTGAGCCGTCGTATCGCCCACGTTTGGCGTACAAAGCCTGAGCGTGGTGGGTAAACACTACAATATCAAATGGTTATACTTTCCCTTGTGCAACAAAAAAACGACGCCGGAGCCGTTTTAACATTAATTTAACTCTGGCGAGGGGAAATGCCATTGTCAACATGGCAGTTAAATAAAATGAAACTTTTTGATCACATTCAAGCTTCTGAAAAATAGATAAAAAGGGTTTTTATGCGCTTTATATGCATAAATTATGCATGTGATCGCTCACCGCCGACAAAAAGTAATTAACTATTCATTTACCGCTCTGCAGGCGGCGAAAAACCGTCCGCTGGCCCGATGAGAGGGGGGCTAACAACCGGCATAATTAGTGGTAAATTTAGCGTCGCAAAGTGTTATGCGCTTGCTAATCCACGGTTAAACGAAATAAATACCTCTAATATATAAAGGTTGGTTATGGAAAAGCTATCCTACGCTTCAGACAGCAGCACCACCGCTTGGGCTACATATCTGCAACAAATCGATCGCGTCGCCCCTTACCTCGGTGACCTGTCACGCTGGGTTGATACGCTGCGTCACCCTAAGCGCGCTTTGATTGTCGATATCCCGCTGCAGATGGACGATGGCACCATCCGTCACTTCGAAGGTTTCCGCGTACAGCACAACCTGTCGCGCGGGCCGGGCAAAGGCGGCATCCGCTTCCACCCTGACGTCGATCTGAACGAAGTGATGGCCCTGTCCGCCTGGATGACCATCAAGTGTGCCGCGGTCAACCTGCCGTACGGCGGCGCCAAGGGCGGTATCCGCGTCGACCCGTTCAAACTGTCTGAAGGTGAACTGGAGCGACTGACCCGCCGCTACACCAGTGAAATCGGCTTCATCATCGGGCCACAGAAAGACATTCCTGCGCCGGACGTCGGCACCAATGCCAAAGTGATGGCCTGGATGATGGACACCTACTCCATGAACCACGGCACCACCATCACCGGCGTGGTCACCGGCAAACCCATCCACCTCGGCGGCTCCCTGGGCCGTGAGAAAGCGACCGGCCGCGGCGTGTTCGTCACCGGCAGCGAAGTGGCCAAGCGTCTGGGCGTGCAGATCGAAGGCGCCAAAGTGGCGGTACAAGGCTTCGGTAACGTGGGCAGCGAAGCGGCCCGTCTGTTCGTCGGCGTCGGCGCGCGCGTCGTCACCATCCAGGACCACTCCGCTACCCTGTTCAACGCCGACGGCATCGACCTGGCCGCGCTGACCGAATACCAGGCCAAGCACAAGCAGATCGCCGGCTTCCCTGGCGCCAGCGAGATCGAGAGCGAAGCGTTCTGGTCGGTCGACATGGACATCCTGATCCCTGCGGCGCTGGAAGGCCAGATCACCCGCCAGCGCGCCGAAATCCTCAGCGCCAAACTGGTGCTGGAAGGGGCTAACGGCCCAACCTTCCCAGAAGCGGACGACATTCTGCGTTCCCGCAACATCACCGTGGTTCCGGACGTTATCTGTAACGCCGGCGGCGTAACGGTCAGTTACTTCGAGTGGGTGCAGGACATGGCGAGCTACTTCTGGAGCGAGTCCGAGATCAACGAGCGTATGGACAAGATCATGACCGACGCGATGGTCCACGTCTGGAACAAGGCGGCCGAGAAAGAGTGCAGCCTGCGCACCGCCGCTTACATCGTGGCCTGTGAGCGCATCCTGACCGCACGTAAAGAGCGCGGCATCTACCCAGGTTGATGCCCGTATCCCGGCCTGCTCCGGCAGGCCGGATTTTCCTCAGCGCAAACAGCGCTTCAACACCTTACCGGTACTGGTCATCGGCAAACGCTCGACGAACTCGACGATGCGCGGATACTTGTATGCCGCCAGCCTCTCCCGGCTCCAGGCGATCAGCGCCTCTTCCTCGATCGGCTCCTCCGTCTCTTTCAACACCACCACCGCTTTGATCTCTTCACCCAGCGAAGGATGCTCGACACCGATCACTGCCACCAACGACACCGCCGGATGGCGAATCAGCGCCTCTTCAATCTCGCGCGGATAGACGTTGAACCCGCCGCGAATGATCATGTCCTTGGCCCGATCGACGATGAAATAGAAGCCGTCGGCATCGCGGCGCGCCAGATCGCCGGTGCGGAACCAGCCGTTTTCCAGCACTTCCGCCGTCGCCTCGGGACGGTTCAGATAGCCTTTCATGATGTTGTAGCCGCGCACCGCGATCTCTCCCACCTGATCGACACCGTCGATCGGTTGCCCGGTGACGTCGAGCAAACGAACCTCCACGCCCCAGATCGGTTGGCCGATGGAGCCGGGTTTGGTCACGCGGTGCGGATGATTAAAGGTGGCGACCGGGCTGGTTTCCGACAGCCCATACCCTTCGAGAATGTTGACGCCGAAGCGGCGCGAGAAATCCTCCAGGATCTGCACCGGCAGGCTGGCCCCGCCGGACACCGCCATACGCAGCGTGCTGCGCAGGCGCTCGATATCCGTATGCTCATCCAGCGCATTCAACAACGCCCAATACATGGTCGGCACGCCGGCAAAAAAGGTAATGCCGTGCCGCTGCATCAGCGCGATGGCCTGCGCGGCGTCGAAGCGTTCGACCAGCACCAGGGTGGCGGCGGCGGAAAATCCGGCATTCATTTGCACCGTCGAACCAAACGTGTGGAACAGCGGCAACGTTACCAGATGGCGATCGGGATCCGTTTCCGAGCCGTCGAACAGCCGCACCGATCCCAGCGCGTTAAGCACCAGGTTGGCGTGGGTCAACTCCGCCCCTTTGGCGCGGCCGGTGGTGCCGCTGGTATACAGCACCACCGCCGTGTCGCTTTCGAGCGTCGCGGCCGAAGCGAACTCGGTGGCCTGTGCGGCTATCGCCGCGCTGAAACGTTCGCCTTCGAGCGGCAGCCGATCGCCGATGATAAACACCTCACGGCATTGCTCCGCCTTCGCCGCCGCCTGCAGCGCCTCTTCCCCCAACGGCAGGCCGCTGCTGCCTTCGAAGCAAAACAACGCCACCGCCGCCGAGTCCGCCAGGTAATAGTCGAATTCTGCGCTCTTAAGCAGAATATTGAGCGGCACCACCACCGCGCCGCTTTTGAGAATGGCGTAATAGATAGCCGGAAACTCCGGCCGATTGGGGCAGGCCAGCGCCACCCGTTCACCGGGCTGCACGCCGCGCGCGACCAGTAAATTCGCCACCCGGTTGGCCATTTCATTCAGCGCCCGATAGCTGAGCGGTATATCGTCCTGTATCACCGCCGGCCGTTCCGGCCAGGTGCGCGCACTTTCTTCAAGCAAGGTAGCCAGATTCAGCATCGGGGATCCTCCCTGGGGTTGAGCGGCGAGAAAGCGCCGCAGTATCACGAGTATAGATAGGCGCTTTGCGGTTCGCATTCCCAGGGGCGCTGGGCTATACCTTAGGCATTCCCCCTCCTGCAGGAGTTGTGATCATGAGCAAGAAAAAAATCCTGATGCTGGTCGGCGACTACGCCGAAGATTATGAAACCATGGTGCCGTTTCAGGCATTGCAGATGATCGGCCATTGGGTGGACGCCGTGTGCCCCGGCAAAGCCGTCGGCGACTATATTCAGACCGCGATCCACGATTTTGACGGCGCGCAGACCTACAGCGAGAAACCCGGCCACCGTTTCACCCTGAACGCCGACTTCGCCGCCGCCAAAGAAGAGCACTACGATGCGCTCTTGATCCCCGGCGGTCGGGCGCCGGAATACCTGCGTCTGAACCCCGACGTGATCGCGCTGGTACAGGCGTTTGACGCCGCGAAAAAACCGATCGCCGCCGTTTGCCACGGCCCGCAGCTGCTGGCGGCGGCCGGAGTGTTGAAAGGCCGCACCTGCAGCGCCTACCCGGCCTGCGCGCCGGAGGTGCGGCTCGGCGGCGGTCATTATGCCGAGATCGGCATCGATCAGGCGCACGTCGACGGCAATCTGGTCACCGCCCCGGCCTGGCCGGCGCATCCGCAGTGGCTGGCGAAGTTCGCTGAGGTATTGGAGCAGTAATGCGGCGCTAACGGAGCTGCTCGATCAGAAAATGGATGTCGTACAGCCAGCGTTTGGCGCGCGCGGAGCGCACCAGCATAGACACGCACAGCGGCCGAGTGTGCTCTTTACAGGCGGAGGGAGAAAACCAGCGCCCGGTATTGCTCGGCGGCTGGAAATACAGCTCGTGGTTATAGTTGCCGCTGTCGACGCCGAAGGTGTCGAAGTAGCGGCGCATCAGCGTGTTGGAGTCGCTGAACGACAGATTGAGCACGGTGTTAATCTCGGTTTCCGGGGTGATGGCCACGCCCTTCTGCAGCCGCCCTGATGCGTTGAAGGCGGCGATAAGCGCAATGACCTGTTGCTGAATGTCTTCTGCCATGACGACCTCGAGCCGATATGAAGAAAAAGTGAGTGCGATTACCTGTCTGACTCTGCCCGCCGCGGCGAGTTCGGGCCGCCGCGCGGGTTTTCCGTTTCTTTACACTTTCCATAAAAAACGCGCGCAGCCAAACGCCCGGCGCGCGCGGTCGAAGGTTAGCGGCTGAGCGTCGTCTTGTCGGCGATGACGCCATCCCCCTGCCGCTCGGCGGCAACCCCGCCGCCCAACACTTTATACAGGGTCGCCTGATTATCGTACGCCGTCTGCTGCGCGGCGATCAGCGACTGCTGCGCCGTATACAGCGTGCGCTGCGCGTCCAGCACGGTCAGATAGCTGTCCACGCCCTGGCGGTAGCGCAGTTCGGCCAGACGATAATATTGCTGCGCCGCCCCCACATAGCCGGTTTGCGCCGCCAGCTGTTCCCGCAGCGTGGCTTTGCGCGCCAGCGCGTCGGCGGTTTCCTGAAATGCCGTCTGCACCGCTTTCTCATAGGTGGCGACATACAGATCTCTCTGCGCTTTGCTGTAGTTCAGTTGCGAAGTGTTATAGCCGCCGCTGAAAATCGGCAGGCTGATGCTCGGGGCGAATGACCAAACGCCCGCGCCATGGCTGAACAGCGACGAGAGTTCACCGCTGCCTACCCCGCCGCTGGCGGTCAGGCTGATCGACGGGAAGAACGCCGCCCGCGCCGAGCCAATATTGGCGTTGGCGGATTTCAGGTTATGCTCCGCCTGCAGCACGTCCGGCCGCGTCAGCAGCACCTGCGAAGAAACCCCGGCCGGCAGGTCACGCATGATCCCGCCCAGCGCGTCGATGCCGCCGGGCAGCAGGTTTTCCGGCACGCTTTGCCCCACCGCTAAATCCAGCGCGTTTTTCGCCTGCGCGGCGTTGGTCGCATAGCTGGCGGCGTCCGATCGCGCCTGCTGATAAACGGTCTCCGCCGACGCCACGTCGACCTGCGACGAGATGCCGTGCTGCTGGTTTTTGCGCGTCACCTCCAGCGACCGTTTGGCGCTTTCCATCGTCTGCTGCGCCACCGCCAGATTGCTGCGCTCGGCCGCCACTGCCACCCAGTCGGTGACGATGTCGGCGATCAACGTCAGGCGGGTGCTTTTCGCCGCCTCCGAGTTCGCCAGATAGGTTTCGAACGCCGCCCGCGACAGGCTGGCATTTTTGCCGAACAGATCCAGCTCAAAGGCGCTGACGCCGGCCTGCGCTTCGTAACTCTGGCTGATGGCGGTGGCATTGCCGTTGCCGGTCAGCGAACGCCCGCGACTGCCGTCTGCGGTGGCGTTGATCGTCGGCAACAGCGCTGCCCGCTGCTCACCGTACAGCGCGCGCGCCGAGGCGATATTGGCGATCGCCTCGCGCAGATCGCGGCTGCTGCTCAGCCCCATCGCCACCACCTGGCGCAGCCTGGCGTCCTGCACATAGTCGCGCCAGGCGACGTCCGGGTAGCTCAACGCCTGCTTGCCGGCGGCCTCGCCCTGCGGCAGGTTGGCGGGCACCGGCGCCGCCGGGCGCTGGTAGTGCGGATCCAGCGACAGACACCCGCCCAGCAGCAGCGGTAAAGTTAACATCATGACTCGTTGCAACACGTTATTCTCCTGCCTGCGACGGCGAGTTGGCGGGCCGACGGGTAAACATGCGGCGCACCAGCACATAAAACAGCGGGACGAAAAAGATCGCCAATGCGGTGGCGGTAAGGGTGCCGCCGATAATGCCGGTACCGATGGCGATGCGGCTGTTGGCGCCGGCGCCGCTGGATACCGCCAGCGGCAGCACCCCGGCGGTAAACGCCAGCGAGGTCATCAGGATCGGCCGCAGGCGCATGCGCGCCGCGTGAACCGCCGCGCCAATCAGCGTTTCACCGCGCTGGTGCATTTCCTCGGCGAACTCGACGATCAGAATGGCGTTTTTTGCCGACAAACCGACGATGGTCAGCAGCGCCACCTGGAAGTAGATATCGTTCTCCAGCCCGCGCAGCGTGATCGCAAGCAGCGAACCGACGATGCCCATCGGCACCACCAACATCACCGCAAACGGAATCGACCAGCTCTCATACAGCGCCGCCAGGCACAGGAACACCACGATGAGCGAAATGGCGTACAGCGACGATGCCTGGCCGCTGGTCAGCCGCTCCTGATAGGAGAGCCCGCTCCAGGAATAGCTGCTGCCGGCGGAGAACTTCGCCGCCAGTTTCTCCATCTCGCTCATCGCCGTGCCGGAACTGACGCCGGCGGCGCCCTGCCCGGTGATCTCGAACGACGACAGCCCGTTATAGCGCGACAGGTTTTCCGGCCCGTAGATCCAGTGCGAGGACGCAAAGGCGGAGAACGGCGTCATGCTGCTGTCGCCCGCCGCGTTGGTGCCGCGCACAAACCATTTGTCGAGATCTTCCGGCTTGGCGCGATACGCTATGTCGCCCTGCATATAGACTTTTTTCACCCGGTTGCGATCGATAAAGTCGTTGATGTAGGTGCTGCCGAACGCGCTGCTGAGCGTGCTGTTGACGTCGCCGGCGCTCAGGCCGAGCGCCTGCAGTTTGCCGCTGTCGATCTCCACCTGCAGCTGCGGCGTGTCCGGCAAGGTGTTGGCGCGCACCGCCAACAGCGACGGATTGCCGGCGGCGGCGGCGACGATCTGATCGCGCATCGCCTGCAGTTCGGCGCGGGTGGTCGCCCCTTTGGCCTGCAGTTCGAAGGTGAAGCCGTCGGACTGGCCGAAGCCGTCGATCGCCGGCGGGCTCATGGAGAACACCTGGGCGTCGCGCAGCGAGGCGAAATGCGCCATGGCGCGCTTGGCGATGGCGTCGGCGGTGTTTTCACTGCCGCCGCGTTGGCTCCAGTCTTTGAGGCTGACGAACGCCATGCCGGCGTTTTGCCCGCTGCCGCTGAAACCGAAGCCGTTGATGGTGAAAATAGTGCTGACGTTGGCCTTTTCCTGCTCGAGGAAATAGGCGGTGACCGCCTCGCTCACCGCCGAGGTGCGGGCATTGGTGGCGCCGGCCGGCAAGGTGTACTGCACCATCACCGAACCCTGATCCTCATTGGGCAGGAAACCGGTCGGCAGACGCAGATACATCACGGCGGTGGCGATCAGCAGCAGGCCGTACAGCAGCAGATAGCGCGTCGGCCGGTGGATCACCCCGCCGACCTTGTCGGCGTACTTCTCCTGCAGCCGGTTATAACCGCGGTTGAATTTACCCAGCAGCCCTTTGTCGGTCTGTTCTTCATGCGACGCTTTCAGCAGCGTGGCGCACAGCGCCGGCGCCAGCGTCAACGCCAGCACCACCGACAGCACCATCGAGGAGACGACGGTGATCGAGAACTGGCGGTAGATCACCCCGGTGGAACCACCGAAGAACGCCATCGGCAGAAACACCGCCGACAGCACCAGCGCGATGCCGACCAGTGCGCCGGTGATTTCGCGCATCGATTTCTCCGTCGCCTCACGCGGCGGCAGCTTATCTTCACGCATCACGCGTTCGACGTTTTCCACCACCACGATGGCGTCGTCCACCAACAGCCCGATCGCCAATACCATGCCGAACAGCGCCAGGGTATTGATCGAGTAGCCGAACGCCGCCAGCACGCCGAAGGTGCCCAGCAACACCACCGGCACGGTGATGGTCGGGATCAGCGTGGTGCGCAGGTTTTGCAGGAACACGAACATCACCACCACTACCAGGACCACCGCTTCGAACAGCGTTTTCACCACCTCCTCGATCGAGATGTTGATGAAGTCGGTGCTGTCTTTCGGGTAGGCCACCTTATAACCCTGCGGCATCGCGCTTTGGTATTCCGCCACCTTGGCCTTTACCAGCTTGGCGGTGTTGAGGGCGTTGGCGCCCGCCGCCAGCTTGACCGCGATCCCCGCCGCCGGGTGGCCGTTGAGGTGCGCGCTGGCGGAGTAGTCTTCGTTGCCCAGTTCAACCCGCGCCACGTCGCCCAGCCGCACCAGCGCACCGCTGCTGTCGCTTTTCAGGATGATATTGCGGAACTGTTCCGGCGTTTGCAGCCGCGACTGCGCCTTCACCGTGGCGGTCAGCTGCTGGTCGGCGGCGGCCGGCAGATCGCCTACCTTGCCGGCGGACACCTGGGTGTTTTGCGCCTCGATCGCCGTCTGCACGTCAGAAGGCATCAGCGCATAGCTCGCCAGCCTGGTCGGATCCAGCCAGATGCGCATCGCGTATTCCGAGCCGAATACCTGCACGTCCCCCACGCCCTCGATGCGCGACAGCGGATCCTGCAGGTTGCTGACCAGATAGTCGGAAATGTCGGCCATCGTCGCCTTGTCGGTCTCGTCATACAGCCCGACGATCAGCAGAAAGCTGCTCTGGGATTTCTTGACCGTCACGCCTTGGGCGGTGACCGCACTCGGCAAGCGGCTTTCCGCCTGCTGAACTTTGTTTTGCACCTGCACCTGCGCGATATCCGGATCGGTACCCTGATCAAAGGTGACGTCGATGCTGACCGAGCCGCTGGAGCTGCTGGTCGAAGAGAAATACAGCAGGCCATCCAGCCCGGTGAGCTGCTGCTCTATCACCTGGGTGACGCTGTTTTCCAGCGTTTCCGCGTCCGCGCCCGGGTAGGTGGCGGAGATGGAAATCTGGGGCGGTGACACGTCCGGGTACTGCGAGATGGGCAACGAATTGATCGACATCAGGCCGCACAGCATGATGATGATGGCGATCACCCAGGCGAACACCGGCCGCCGGATAAAGAACTGCGCCATATCACTGCTCCCCGCGTTGGTTTTTGTCGACCGAGACTTCAACCGGCTTCACTGCGGCGCCGATCGTCACCTTGCTGGTGCCTTCGACGATCAGGCGATCGCCTTCGTTCAGCCCGCTGCCGATCAGCCAGTTGCTGCCCACCACCCGTTCGGCGCTGACGGTGCGCTGCGCCACTTTGTTTTGCTCGTCCACCACCAACGCGGTGGCTTCGCCCTTGGCGTTGCGAGTGATGCCCTGCTGCGGCGCCAGAATGGCTTTGGGATCGACGCCGTTATCCACCGTGGCATGGACATACATGCCGGGCAACAGCTCATGTTCGGGGTTGGGGAACACCGCGCGTAGCGTGACCGAACCGGTGGCCTCATCCACCGCCACCTCGGTCAACTCCAGCTTGCCGGCGTGGGCATAAGACGTGCCGTCCTCCAGCTTGATGGCGACCGGCGTGACCGCGCCACGCTGTAACGCCGCCTGCTGGCGCCGCAGTTTAAGCAGCTGGGCGCTGGACTGGGTCAGATCGACATAGATCGGATCTAACGCGCGGATGGTGGCCAAGGCATCGGTCTGGCCGGCGGTGACCAGCGCGCCCGGCGTCACCGACGAGATACCGATGCGCCCGGCGATCGGCGCACGCACCTGGGTATAGCCGAGATTGATGCGCGCCGTCTCCAGCGCCGCCTGATACTGCGCCACCGACGCCACGGCCTGCAGATACGCGGCTTTGGCGTCGTCTGCGTCCTGTTTGGAAACGCCGTTTTCTTTCACCAGCACCGCATAGCGCTGCGATTTGAGCCGGGTGGATTGCACCGTAGCCTGGGCGTTTTTCAACTGGGCGGCGGCCTGATCGTAGCTGGCCTGATAGCTGGCGGGGTCAATTTGATACAATACCTGCCCGGCTTTCACCTCGGTCCCTTCGGTAAACAGCCGCTGCTTGATGATGCCGTCGACCTGCGGCCTCACGTCGGAGGTCATGGTGGCGTTGACCCGGCCGGTCAACTCGCTGTTCAGGGTCACTGACTGGCCGCGCAGCGTGACCACGCCGACCTCCCGCTCACCGCCTGCGCCCGCCGGCGCGCCGGCGTTTTGTCCGTCGCAGCCGGCCAGCAACAGCGACAGCCCCAGCGCTAAAAGCGTTTTCCTCTGCATTGCAATACGATCCTATTGAGAATGACTATTCTCAATATATCGAATGCCGCAATGCGCTTCTGAAAGGGTTGCGTAAGGATTGCGTAAAATCTTTTCGGGCTGGAAAACGCGCAGCGCGGTGGGTTTACCCTAATCTGCGCGCAAGCGTCAGCGCCAAAACCGTGGCGATGCTGATACCCGCCGCTCCCAGGAAAACGGCGGATGAACTGCCGGGAATGAACGCCATAAAGGATGACAAGAACTGGCCGGAGAAAATCGCCATCGATAAATAGGCCAGATTTCGCCCCCGGGAGCGGGGGGAGCTTTGTTCTACGGTCATATGATTAACCAACGGCACCGAGAAGCCGAACCCGCATCCCATCAGAATGCCGCCGGCAACAAATGCCGCAGTGCCGTGCGCAGAGGCGAAGAGCAGATGCGCTGCGGCATAACAGACAAACGCCGCGCCAAGCGCGCCGTTTTCTCTGAGTAAAGCCACCAACCTGGGCATCAGCGCGGCGGCAAAAACGGCGATAAGCGAGATAAACGACAGGAAGTATCCCGTTTGCGCCGCCCCGATATTCATGTGGTGGAAATGCTGCGGGATGACAATGATCCCGGTGAAGAAACAGATCATGGAAAGCACAGCGGAAAAATAGACCGCTGTTAATCTGCCGGCGCCGGTGGAAATGGCATCACCGCGCTGAACGTTGTCTGATTCGCCCACATCGGACTGAGGTTTGGGCACAAACAGCAACTGCATCGCCAGCAACACCCAGGCGACAAGATACAACAGGAAGGGCCAGCGCCAGCCGAGTGTCGCCAACAGCCCGCCGATAAACAGAAAGATGACGCCGCCCAGCTCGATCGACATGCCTTGCGAAGCGATCATTTTCAAGCGCGCCTGCCCACTGTAAAAAGCAGAAATCAGACCGGTGCCGGCTGACATCACGATCGCCGTTGCGCCGCCAAGCAGCAGGCGGTCGAGCATCACCGGCCAAAAGCCGCGAAGCAACAGCCCTCCCGCCCCAAGCAGGCCATACAACAGCAGCCCCCAGCTGAGCGCCGCGTAAGCGCCCGCCTTGTCAATAAAACGTCCGGCGAAGGGGCCAAATATCACCACGCCCAACGACGGCACGGTGACCAGCC
The DNA here is from genome assembly GCF_052166695.1 of Serratia sp. CY76391. Classification (NCBI taxonomy): domain Bacteria; kingdom Pseudomonadati; phylum Pseudomonadota; class Gammaproteobacteria; order Enterobacterales; family Yersiniaceae; genus Serratia; species Serratia sp. CY76391. Next base: position 357,834 of record NZ_JBJNOJ010000008.1, on the reverse strand, counting down.
AACTGGCCGCGGAAGGCGTGCCCAACTGGCTCGCGATCTCCGTCAAACCGGGAACGATCACGCAACCGACCATGATCGTCAGACAGGCCACGGCCAAGAGCGTAAACGCCGCCATTTTTCTTAATTCACGCATAGAGTGCCTCACCAAATATCCGATATACGGATATAGTATCCATAATACGGACGATATTCTTGAGGCTTCTGCCCAACATGTCAACGTGCAAACTGTAAACCGAATGTCAACCCTACCCTGCCAACGTCGGCAACCCCCCAGTTATTACCTGCAATGGCTGGCAGGCGCTTTTTGGCAATCCATGCGCTTTGTCACTCAATGAGCGTTGACATCGCCCACATCCGGCAACAGAATAATGACCACTATTTGGATAAATTATCCATCATACGGATATATCAGAATCAATATCAACCACACCACATCTCGCTGCCGTCAAGTCGGCGACAACCTAAGTGAGGATCTCATGAGTAAAGAAATTTCACGTCGTAATATCATCAAGCGCATTCCGCTGTTGGCTGGCGGCGCCTTGCTTTCTCAATCCCTGCTGTCTTCCGCCATGGCGGCACCATCATCCGCCCTACCGGCGGCGGCGCGGAAAGGCGCGTTTACTGATGCGGGCGCATCGCTCGATAAGTCATTGATTTCCTACTATCAGGTGCCGATGCAGAAACGCTTGAAGATCAATGAGAAAGGCATTCAGGGCAAGCCCTACGCCGAGTTCTTCGACAGCAATCTGGATGCGCCCGTAGAGATGATCCGCGCGCTGGAACAGGGGCCGTTGGCAAAAGAACACATTCTTCAACCCACGAAAGCGGGCCTGAAAACCCTATTGGAACGTTTTGACGAGTTTCCGGTATCGGGTTACGCCGTCGTTGAGGATGGCGGTCCCTGCGCGTATGCGCAAAGCCGCCATATTTTTCCGGGCGTGACCACGGAGATGTTCAAGTGGTGGTTCTGCTGGCACCCGATCGAGAGCGAACGCTATTATCTGTGGTTCCCGCATGCTCATATCCACAACTCGGTTGTCGATCCCAAGCGTCTGGCGGATACCCGTCTGTCCTACGCTGAGCGGCTGTACGGCAACCCGAACCACATTACCGAGTACATTGGCGATAACTATCTTGACGGCGTTATCCATTTTAATGCGCCGGAAAGCTTCGGCGTCGAGAGCGAGTTGCTCAAAAAGCATCGCTTTACCTTTAACGCCAGCGGCATCATCACGCCTTATGATGCGCAATCAACGCCGCTGGTGTTGATGATTCATCTGGGGCGCGACACGCCGCAAGGGATGGAAATGGTCAACCGTTACTGGATCGGCACGCATGAATCCTGGGATAGATTCGATAAGTTCCCGGACGGCGGAAAACGCTCCCGCGAATACATCACAAAAGCGGGGATGACGAAAGCGTCGCTGGAAGGCTTTGCTTATGAAATGGCCGTCCACGATATGACGGAGTTTTCTTCGCTCGGCCGTTTCCTGCCTGAAATTTATGCCCGGTTCGGCAACAGCTGACTGCCGCCTTCCCCTCGCCAACGCAGCGCCGGGGGCGAGGCATGCTTGCCCATGCGGCGTTTAGCGTCTGCCGGGCCAAACGCCCCGGCTTGTTATGCCAGCATCGCCTCGATTTCCGCTTTGCACTGCATCAGCGAACCGAGCAGATGGTCAAACTTTTCCTCGAAGCGCATGGCCGGAACCGCAATGGATATGGCGTAAAGCTCGTTGACGCCGATATTGAGATAAACGCCGACGCCACAGACGCCGCGAGCGTGCTCTTCGCGATCGATGGCGTAACGACGGATCCTGGTTTCCCGAATGTCCTCCAGTACGGATGAGACGGTTCTGAGGGTATTATCCGTTCTGACATCCGGCTGGCCGCCAAGCAGATCCGCAATCTTTTCGTCAGGCAGCTCGGCCAGAATGGCTTTGCCATGCGCCGTGCAGTGACACGGAAAGGCGGTGCCAACGGCTGATACGACGCGAAGTTCCTGATCGGAAACAAACTGGCCTACCGATACCGCGTGGCTGCCGCGGTAAACGCACAAATCGACGGTTTCACGCGTGCGGCGGCCCAGCGTTTCCATCGCCGGTTTTGCAAGGGTGATCACATCCGTATGCGCGGAAGCCGCCAGGCGGGCGAGCGCCGGCCCTAATTGAACGCCGCCGCTGCCCATGATGAGCAGCTGTTGCGATTCAAGCGAGGTGACCAAACGGTGTACGGTGGTGCGTGGCAGCCCCGTTTCCCGGGACAATTGAGAGATGGTCATGCCCTTCGGTTGAGTTTCCAGCGCCCGCAGCAGGGTGGCGGCCCGGGCAATCACCTGTGAGCCGCTATTATCCGCGTCATTACTCATCGTGATGTTCCACATTGAATGGGGTCAGGGACGAAAGAATATCACAGGTTGTCCACATATTGGATAGGTGGACAAGATCCATGGAAAATCCCCCGCCTACCTGCCTCATCACAGATACCAGGATTTTTTAGAGCAACACCGTGAGATAAAAGCAATAGCTCCCCCCATGATATTCAGGATGGCAGTCTGCCCATGTTTCATCATCGCGCAGGCGCCTACGCCAACAGCCTCGCGTACCTACGGTTTTTTACGGCTTCGCCAATCTGAACACCGTTTTGGTGTGCCAATAGTAGTCGATCGCCGCCGCGATATTCGGCATCCAACCGTCCGGCTCATAGGGCACGAAGCCGGAAAAACCCAGCCTGCGGGCAGAGACCTGGAACCCCGCGCCGGAGAAAATGCGCGCATAGTCGTCCAGCGAGCGATCCTGCACCACGGTATGCGTCTGTTCAGCGACCCTTGCGCGCCATTGCGGCCACAGCGGGTTGTCGGTGTGGCAACCGGTCACCGCATAGTAAACGCCGCCCGGTTTCAGCGCCCGCAGCATATCGGCGGCATGCTGCGCGATATCTTCGATCAGGTAGATGACTTCATGGCTGAAGGCGATATCGAAATGGTCATCCCAGCCTGTCAGCCGCGTGTCGGTTTGATAATCGATCGGCAGGTTTCCTTTCAGGCGATTGGCGTGTTCGACGGACTGGCGGGCGATATCGACGCCGAGCCCTTCACGAAATGGCCGGATTTGGTGCAACAGACGCAGAAAACCGCCCTGATTGCAGCCGAAGTCCAGCACCCTGACGCCGGACAGTTCGTGTTCCGGCACCAGAGTTAGCAGATGCCGCCAGATAGGTGCATGGCCTTCGGCCATGGCCTGCTCTGCGTGCGGATCGCGATACCAGGTGGGAATGCTCAAGGGTGAGTCGTTCATGATGGCCTCCTTATGTTTCCACTCAGCCAACCACAGCCTATGGCGACAAACAACCGTGCGCGCATTTTTTGAACATTCACTGCTCTGGCTTGCCATGCACCGGCAGCTGGCTGGTCACGCAGTGAATGCCGCCGCCGCCGGCCGCGATGGCGTCGATCTCCAACTGCACCACCTTGCGCTGCGGATAGAGCGCCGACAGTAGCGTAAATGCCGCCTTATCCGCCTGCGGGTCGCCAAATTCAGGGGCGATCACCGCGCCGTTGATGACGAAATAGTTGATGTAGCCCGCCGCAAAGTCCGGATTGTTACGGCTGAAACGGCTGTCGCGCGGCGCCAGCGGCGGCGAAAGCGTATGCACCTGCAGCTTGCGGCCGTCGGCGTCGGTCGCTGCCTTGAGGATCGCCAGATGCGCCTGGGTAACCGCATGATCATAAGAGGCCGGATCGGTGTCCAGGTTGGCCACCACCACGCCCGGCCGCACGAAACGGGCATAAAAATCGACGTGGGCGTCGGTGATGTCCCGGCCTTTAATGCCCGGCAGCCAGATAATTTTGCGCAGGCCGAGCATCGCCTTCAGCTCCTGCTCCACCCGATCGCGGTTCCAGCCTGGATTACGGTTTGCATTCACCCAACTGCTCTCGGTCATGATGCCGGTGCCGCGCCCATCCACCTCAATACCGCCGCCTTCGCCTACCAGCGCGCTGCGGCGCGGCTGAGCGACGCCGTATTTTTTGGCGGCGAACGCCGCCAGACGCGCATCCCTGGCATGCCGCTGCTTATCGCCCCAGCCGTTGAAGTTGAAATCCACCGCGCCCAGCGCACCGGCGTCGTTGACGACGAAATTGGCGCCAATGTCACGCATCCAGATGTCATCCAGCTCGGTGACGACATAGCTGACGTTCTGACTGCCGCAGGTGGCCTCCGCCAGCTGCCGTTCGTGCGCGCGGCAAAATACCGTCAGCGGCTGAAACTCGGCGATGGCGCGGGCGATGCGCCCCTGCGCTGCCTGCACGTCCGCCGTGAACCCGCCCCAAATCACACGCTGTGCGCCGAAGGCGAGAAACGCCCGCAGCTGAGGTTCCCCTTCGTCGGGCATCCGCCAGGCCGGATTAAGCGCAGCTTCTGCGTGACCGCGTAATGGAAAGCCCAACGATGCCGTCAAGCCGACGCCGGCCACCGCCGAAAGCTGCTTGATAAAGGTGCGACGCGTTGACATAAACAACCTCTTTTAATTAATTTAAATTCAAATAGTTAGCCGAGATCTTTACGCTCCGGCACTTGAATCTCATACTAGTCTTCCCTCGCCACCGCGACAAACGATATATTTAGCGGATATCTGATTAGACAGGCTTATCGATAATGTTAAAACACTGGCCCCCCTTGAGCGCCCTGCGCGGTTTCGAAGCGGCGGCGCGCCTGGGTAGTTTTCATCAGGCCGCCGAAGAATTGCACCTGACCCAGTCGGCCATCAGCCAACAGATCCGCAGCCTCGAGGCGTTTTTGGAACAGCCGCTGTTCTTCCGCACCGGCCGCAGCGTAACGCTGACCGACGCCGGCCACGATCTGTTCAGCACCGCGCAGGTGATGCTGCAACAATTGGCCGTCGGCATTCGCCGTTTGGATCAGTACCGCAAACCCAACCAGCTGATCGTCAACACGACGCCGGCCTTTGCCCGCCACTGGCTGACGCCGCGGCTGGGCGAGTTCAACCAGCGGCATCCGCAGATCGATCTGTGGCTGTTCACCAGCTTCGAGCCACCGGATATGGCGACGGACAGCATCGATCTGGCGATCCGCGACGATCTCAGCGCGCAGGCGGACTGCACCTTTAACGTTCTCTGTACCGACCGGCTCTATCCCGCCTGCCACCCCAGCCTGCTGGCGTTGGCGCCGGAGCAGCGCGTGACCTTGCACGGCGAACGCGAGATGGACTGGAGCCACTGGACGGTGGCGGGCGGCGCGCACGTCGGCCAACGCGACAGCGGGCTGAACTTCTCCGATCCTGGTCTGCTGCTGGACGCCGCCTGCAACGGCCTCGGCATCGCGTTGGTCAGTCAGCTGCTGGCGCAACACGCGCGTGAGGCCGGGTTGCTGCACCCGTTAACCGAGCAACGCGTGCGCGGCGCCAACTGGGCGTGGCTGCTGCATCGCGACAGCGAACACAATCCGCTCGCCCGTCACTTCTGCCAATGGCTGCAGTCGGCATTGCCCGCCGGCGCATAACGCGTCACGTCACGATTTGCTACTCTGGTCAGGCGACCCCGCCTGACCGCTGCTACCTTCAATAAAGCGCCGCAACAGCCCGAAGAAAACGCGCTAACCTGCTGTTTAAAAAATAATTAGTTGAATTCACCTGATAACTGAACATCGCTAAAAGGATCTTCTATGTCTGCCGGTTTATTGAAAACGATAGCGCTGAGCGTGGCCCTTGCCTGCACCGTTCCCGCCGCCTTTGCCGCCGATCTGACCGCCGGCGCGGTCGCCGCCCCGGATCAGTATGGCGCCAAGGTCGCCGCGCACATTCTGCAGGCCGGCGGCAACGCGGTCGACGCGGCGGTCGCCACCGCCTTTACCCTCGCGGTGACCTACCCTGAAGCCGGCAATATCGGCGGCGGCGGCTTTATGACGCTGTATGTCGACGGCAAGCCCTATTTTCTCGACTACCGCGAAGTGGCACCCAAGGCCGCCGGCAAGACCATGTATCTGAACGAGAAAGGCGAAGTGATCGAAAATCTCAGCCTGGTGGGCAGCCGCGCCGCCGGCGTGCCGGGCACCGTGCTGGGGTTGTGGGAAGCCCACAAGCGTTTCGGCAAGCTGCCGTGGGCCGAACTGCTGACGCCGGCGATCGGCTACGCCCGGCAAGGTTTCACCGTAGCGGATCAGCAGTATCAGTACCGTGAAGACGCCAACAAGCTGTTCGCCGGTAAAACCAACTTCGGCGACTATTTCGGCGCCATGAAGCCCGGCACGGTGTTCAAACAGCCGGAGCTGGCCGCCACCCTTGAGCGCATCGCCAAATCGGGCGCCGACGATTTTTATCACGGCGAAACTGCCCGCCTGCTGGTGGCGCAAATGCAGCGCGACAACGGGCTGATCGGCGCGGCGGATCTGGCCGACTACCGGGTGAAATGGCGTGAACCGATGCGCATCAGCTGGCGCGGCAACACCGTGTATACCGCCCCGCTGCCCAGCTCCGGCGGCATCGCGCTGGCGCAGCTGCTGGGGATAAAAGAAGATCGCGCCGCCGACTTCAAGGGCGTGCCGCTGAACTCGGCGCGCTATATCCACCTGTTGGCGGAGATCGAAAAACGCGTGTTCGCCGATCGCGCCGACTACCTCGGCGATCCGGATTTCACTAACGTGCCGGAAGCGCAGTTGATCGCCCCTGATTACCTGCAAAAACGCGCCGCCGAGATCAATCCGCAGGCGATCTCACCGACCGAGCAGGTACGGCCGGGGCTGGAAACCCACCAAACCACCCATTTCTCGATCGTCGATGCCGCCGGCAACGCCGTCAGCAATACCTATACGCTGAACTGGGACTTCGGCAGCGGCGTGGTGGTCAAAGGCGCCGGCTTCCTGCTCAACGACGAGATGGACGACTTCAGCGCCAAACCGGGCGTCGCCAATGCCTTTGGCGTGGTGGGCAGCGACGCCAACGCCATTGAGCCGGGCAAACGCATGCTCTCCTCGATGAGCCCGACCATCATCACCCGCGACGGCGACGTCACCCTGGTGATCGGCACCCCGGGCGGTTCGCGCATCTTCACCTCGATCTTCCAGGTGATCAACAACCTCTACGATTACCACCTGCCGCTGGCGCAGGCGGTCGCCGCCCAGCGCGTACACCATCAGCTGTTGCCGAAGGACACCGTCTACTATGACAGCTTTGCGCCGCTGACCGGCAAACCGGCGGACGAGCTGAAGGCCATGGGCTACACCCTCGAAAACCAGGGCTGGAACATGGGGGATATTCAGGTCATCCGCATCGATGGCCGCACGCCGGAAACCGCGTCCGATCCGCGCGGCCGCGGCGTGGGCCTGGTGGTGAAAAAGTAACGCCCCTGCGGCCCGCCTCAGGTTAGACGGGCCGCTACTTCCCCGCATTGACTGCCGCTGCGCCCTTTCTTACTCATCTATACTGAAGCGACAGGCTCGCGTTTGACGACGGCGTCTGCCTTCCTTCTTAGACGATAACGACAATATTAATTTTAAATCAATCACCTGCATTTATCGTAAGCGGTGTCGGAGGCAATCAACAATGGCGAAAAGACGAGCAGTACCCGGTGTCCATCCCTACGATGGGCCCGCCGGCGGTTGGGGCGCGCTGAAAGCGACGGCCATCGCCGTGCGCACACAGATGGATACCCTGGAAGCGCCGGTGACGCTGATGCGTACCAACCAGCCCGACGGGTTTGACTGCCCGGGATGTGCGTGGCCGGATAAAGAGCATCGCTCCACCTTTCAGTTTTGCGAAAACGGCGCCAAAGCCGTGACCTGGGAAGCGACCAGCAAGCGCGTGACCCCCGAATTCCTGGCGCAAAATACCGTGACCTCACTGCTGCAAAAAACCGATTATCAGTTGGAGGACTACGGCCGTCTGACCACGCCCCTGTTTTATGACGCCGGGACGGACACCCTGCGCCCGCTGGCCTGGGACGAGGCGTTCCAACGCATCGCCGCCGTCTTGCAGACGCTGCCGCCGGAACAGGTGGAATTTTATACCTCCGGCCGGGCGTCCAATGAAGCGGCCTACCTGTTCCAGCTGTTTGCGCGTGAATTTGGCAGCAATAACTTTCCCGACTGCTCCAACATGTGCCATGAGCCGACCAGCGTTGGCCTGCCGCAGTCGATCGGCATCGGCAAAGGCACTGTCTCGCTGGACGACTTTGACAGCGCGGAGCTGATTATTTCCATCGGGCACAACCCGGGCACCAACCACCCGCGCATGATGGGCACGCTGCATGAGCTGGCGCGCAAAAAAGTGCCGATCATTGTGTTTAACCCGCTGCGCGAGCGGGCGCTCGAACGTTTCACCGATCCGCAAAACGTCATCGAAATGGCGACCTACAGTTCGACCCCGATCGCTTCAACCTACTATCAGGTCAAAGCCGGCGGCGATGCCGCGGCGCTCAAAGGCATCGCCAAAGCGTTGCTGCAGTTGGATGATGAGCATGGCAATGCGCTGGATCACGCCTTTATTGCTGAGCACACTGAAGGGTTTACGGCTTTCGACGCCGATCTGCGGGCCACCCGTTGGGAAGCCATTGAGGCGGAAAGCGGTCTGACGCGTCAGGATCTGGAACAGGTCGCCGCCGCTTACGCGAAATCCAACGCCACCATCGTGACCTACGGCATGGGCATTACGCAGCACAATAAAGGGACGGCCAACGTGCGCCTGATCGCTGACCTGCTGCTGCTGCGCGGCAACATTGGCAAACCGGGCGCCGGCATTTGCCCGCTGCGCGGCCACTCTAACGTGCAGGGCAACCGCACCGTCGGCATCACCGAAAAACCCTCGGCCGAATTTTTGGCGAAGCTGGAAACGGTGTTTGGCTTCACGCCGCCCAAAGCCCACGGTCACGATGCCGTGAAATGCATGCAGGCGATGATCGACGGCGCTTCGAAAGCGTTGATTTGCCTGGGCGGCAACTTCGCCGTGGCGCTGCCGGACCCCGAGCAGAGCTTCCCGGCGATGAAAGCGCTGGAGTTAAGCGTGCATATCGGCACCAAACTCAATCGCAGCCATCTGTTGGTGGCGAAAGAAACTCTCATTCTGCCCTGCCTGGGCCGTACCGAGCTGGACCTGCAGGCCGGCGGACGGCAATCGGTGACGGTGGAGGATTCGATGTCGATGGTGCATGCCTCGTCCGGCAAATTAAAACCGGCGTCGGAACTCCTGCGTTCGGAACCCGCCATTGTGGCCGGCATGGCCAAAGCGGTGATGCCCGCCAGCAAGGTGCCCTGGGATGAGTTGGTCGAGGATTACGACGTGATCCGCGATCTGATCGAAAAAACCATACCGGGCTTCGACGATTACAACGCGCGCATTCGCCAACCCGGCGGTTTTCGCATGCCATTGCCGCCGACAGAACGCCAGTGGCCGACGGCGACGGGCAAAGCGATGTTTTCGGTGTTCAGCGGGTTGCACGAAGACCAGATTGCGGCGGAACAAGATACGCTGCGGCTGATCACCCTGCGCAGCCACGATCAGTACAACACCACCATCTATGCCCTGGATGACCGCTATCGCGGGGTTTTCGGCCGGCGCGACGTACTGTTTATGAATGACAGCGATATGCAACGTTTGGGGCTGGAGCATGGCGACGTGGTCGACCTGGAAACGGCGCTGCCCGGCAGCACCCAGCGCCTGGAAGGCATCACGGTGATCGCCTACAACATCTCGGCCGGATCGGTCGGCGCCTACTACCCGGAAGCCAACGTGCTGGTGCCGCTGCATTACATCGATGAGGAGAGCGGTACGCCTTCGTACAAATCGGTGCCAATCCGCGTGAAGCTGAGATCCAAAGAGGTGCGCGCGGTCGATATCGCCTGACGGAAACGGTTTGAGCCTTTCTCCACATGGAGAAAGGCTTCTCCCCTTTATACCTGCGCCACCAACACATTGACGTTGGCGGGGAAAACCAATCCTTCCAATGCATTACCGCTGTCGGAGGTCACCAGATAATCGACCTCGGGCCATTTGGCCACCAGCGTCATCGCATGCCCGCGCAGCTTGTTTTCGTCGGCCAGCACAATGCACTTGCGGCTCTGCGCAATCATTTTGCGCGCGATGGCCGCCTCATTGACGTTTTGATCCATCACCCCGGTCTGCACATTAACCGCACCGGCGCCGATAATGGCGTAATCGGCGAAAAACGCTTCGATATTATTCAACGCGATCGCGCCCAGGCACGCCATTTTGGAGTCGATGAACTGCCCGCCGATCAGCACCACGTCGATGGAGTCATTTTCCAGACAGACGTTGGCGATCAGCGGCGAGTTGGTGATGACCGTCAACTGATCCACCGTCGCCAACTGCCGAGCGAACTCCAGCGTGGTGGAGCCGAAATCCACGAACACCGTATCGCCCGGTTGGATCAGCGTCACCGCTTTCTCCGCGATGGCGCGCTTCTCAGCCTCGGCGATTTTGGCCCGCTCATTGAATTCATGCTCGAACTTGAACTGGCTGCTGACCGCGCCACCGTGGATCTTCTTGATCAGCCGATAGTCTTCCAGCTTGTTCAGATCGCGCCGAATGGTTTCCTGCGAAACCTGGAATTTATCCGCCAGCTCATTCACGTAAACCCGGCCATTGGCCTGGATCAGCGCCAGTATTTCATTGCGCCTTTCCACGGAATTAGAGATATCCATTCACATTACACTCGCTGCCTTAAGTAAGAGTGACTGCTTCCGCCGAGACTCGCGGCGTTAACTGACGGAATACTACGGGTTTCAGGGCGTTAGACGCAAGCCGTAGCCGCCGTTCATCCGGCGGGTTCGATGCTGATGTGCAGCGCGTCACGCTCGCCGCCGGGCGGCAAGGCGATGTTGCGCAGCAGGATCCGCCGTTCCGGCAGGCAGCGATGCGTTTTGCGGTACAGCACTTTCTCCCCCAGCCGCACCACCACCGAACCGGACACCGGCTGTTCCACGCGCATATTGATCGTGACCGAGGTGGGCTTGCCGATCAGCGCCACGTTGGCAGGCGCGGTCAGGCGGATCCGCTCGTCATGCCGCACCGGCAGGATTTGCCGCGCCGGCGGCAGCGTGCGCTGCAGCGAACGGGCAACGGCTTCGCCGACGTGCAGCCCTTCCTGATAACACTGGTCGCCCATGTCTGCCGGGTGCAGCATGTTACCGACGGCGAAATAGGCGGCGTCGGAACAGCGGCCGAACTGATCGGTCAGCGGGCAGCCGCTCTCCGGCCGCTGCGCCAGGTGGCTCTGGCGGATCAGCGTATACTCCCCGGTGAAGCGGCCGGTGAAGATCAGGCTGTCGCAGGCGATGCGCCGTTTCTCTCCCTGGCGATTCTCCACCTCGATGGATTCGACCCGATCGCGGCCGGCAATGTCGGTCACCCGCGAATAGTAGTGGATCGGCACCCCCATCAGGCGCGCATAGAGCGCGCTCAGCCGCCAGGCGACGGGCCTGCCGCCGCTTTCAATCATGGCGACGGCGCGCACGCCGGCGTTGCGCAGCGTCCACAGCGCGGAGAAGCTGACCAGCTCGGTGCCGACCACCACCGGCGCCTTGCCCGGCTGCAGCCTGCGCAAATAGACGAACTGCTGCAGCGCGCCGGCGGTCAGCACGCCCTGTGGCCGCAGGCCGCTCACCAGGCGCGGATGACGCGGCGTCTCGCGCACGCCGGTCGCCAGGATCACCCGCTGCGCTTTCAAGGTGCTGACGCCACGGCGGTCCGTGATGGTCAGCTCACCGTCTGGTTTGATGGCGAGCACCGTCACGCCGGTGCGGATCTCTACCTGCCCGGCGCGCGCCAGTATCTTATCAACATAGGTGGACCCCAGCATCGGCCGGTAAAAAGTCTGCAGCCCGAAGGTGGGATGTCGGCAGTGCCTGGGCACGCCGCCCGCCTGTTGTTCCCGCTCCAGGATCACCACATCCTCGATACCCGCCTGCCGCAGCGCGGTCGCCGCCGCAATCCCGGCCGGCCCTGCGCCGACAATCGCCACCTGATACTCAGTTTTCATCAATGCTCCCTACGGCCAGCGTTTGGCCAAAACGATCGCCCACCATTTCCGCCACCCGGCTGCTGCAATAGAAACCGTTGCAGCGCCCCATCATCACGCGCGTGCGGCGCCGCAGCCCGCCGATGCATTCCGGCGGCACGGCGGAATCGAACGCCGCCTCTATCTCCCGCTGGGTCACCAGCTCACAATGGCAAACGATGCCGCCGTTGTCCGGGCGCGCATAATCGCGCAGCGCATAGTCGGCAAGCATCGGCATCTGCGGCCAATGCACGGTCTGCGGCGTTGTCGGCGTGAAGCACGGCGTAAACTGGTCGCGATAGAGCTGTTCCACATATTGCGCGATGCCGAGCGCCGCCGTCAGGCCGGTGGAGCGAATGCCCGCCACGCAGATCCACTGCCGGTCGGGATAGTGCTGGATGCGGTAGTGTTTCTGTTCGGTCGCCGGGCGTAATCCGGCATAGCTGGCGGTCACGCTGTAATTCGCCAGCGTGGGCAGCAGCCGGGTGCCCTGTTCGATCAGCTCGCGCATTTTGGTTTCGTCCACCGTCGCCGTCTCGCGGTCCTGTTGTTCTTCGGCGGTCGGCCCGAGCAGCAAATTGCCAAAGATGGTTTTCGACAGCAGCACCCCTTTGGTGATCGCCGTCGGCACCGGCAAGATGATGGCGTTGACCTGACCGGCGGCGGCCTTGTCAAACACCAGGAACTGCCCTTTGCGCGGGCGGATTTCAAACTCGGGCTGATGGCAGAAACTTTCTACCCGGTCGCCCTGATTGCCGGCGCAGTTGATGACGATTTTGCCGTGAAACTCGCCCCGGTTGCTGGTTAGCCGCCAGCCGGTCGACAAGCGTTCGGCACCGGTCACCTCGGTATTGAAGCGATAGTCGCCGCCGTGTTTGACGCCTTGCGTCAGGTACGCCAGCGGCGTGCTCCAGGGATCGATCACGCTCTCTCCCGGTACCTCTACCGCCGCCAACGCGCCGGGCGCCAGCCGCGGCTCACGGCGATACAGCTCGGCGGCGTCGATCTGCGCCACGTCCAGCACGCCGTTGTCATGCGCCTGCTGCACGATCGCGGGCAGCGCCGCCAGCTGCTGCTCGTCCCACGCCACCACCAACGCGCCGGTAGGCAACAGCGGCAAATTCATCCGTTCACGGATGGCGACAAACTCCCGGTAGCCGGCCTGCATGCAATGCAGTTCCAGGCTGCCGCTCGGCGCATCGAAGCCGGTATGCAGCAGCGCGCTGTTGGCTTTGCTGGCGCCGGACAGGATATCGCCCCCCTTTTCCAACAGCAGCGTACGGGCGCCCATCAGGCAGAATTTGCGGAATACCGCACACCCGACCACACCGCCGCCAATCACGACAATGTCCCACTCCGTTTGTTCTTCCATCATGCTGATGTCCCGTTTTGATGTGATAACCACAATAAAACCACACAATAACCGCATTTGAAATGGTAAAAACAACACAACTCCCAAAAAAAGGCCGCAGAAGGCGGTGATAAGCAAAAAGTATGAGGTCGATCACGCGGGGTTATTTTATCTTGTGATTTATGTTGCTTTAATGTGTGAAATTGAAGATAGATTATTAAAACAGTCACACAAACAACACCAGGCACAATAAAAAAACAAAACCTATAAGAGAGCGAAGCAATGATGAATCAACGTTATGCCGCGATTGATCAGGGAACCACCGGCACCCGGGTCGTGGTGTTCGGCGAAGACGGCAGGCACCATTCGCCGGCCAGCATGCCGCACAAGCAGATCACCCCCAATCCGGGCTGGGTGGAACACGACGCCCTGGAGATTTTGGCGAATATCCGCCGCTGTCTCAGCCAGTGCGACATGGTGGATGCCATCGGTTTAGGGCATCAGGGCGAAAGCCTGCTGGCCTGGGACGCCGACAGCGGCCTGCCGCTGTACAACGCCATCGTTTGGCAAGATCAGCGCACCGAGCCGGAGATCCAGCGCCTGAAACGCGAAGGCGTCGAGCCGCTGGTGATGGCGAAAACCGGCCTGCCGCTCGATACCTACTTCTCCGCCAGCAAGATGGGCTGGCTGATGAACAACGCGCCGGGGGCCAGGCAGCTGGCGCAACGCGGCCGCCTGCGGCTCGGCACCATGGACGCTTTCTTCCTGTTCCACCTGTGCGGCCGGCACCTCACCGACTATAACTCGGCCTCGCGCACCTCGTTGTTCAACATTCATACCCTGCAGTGGGACGAGGAGCTGTGCCGTTTGTTCGGCGTACCGATCGACAGCCTGCCCGAGGTCAGAGACAACATCGGCCACTTCGGCGACGTCGCGCTCAACGGCAAGCCGGTGCCGCTGACGGCCTGCATCGTCGATCAGTTTGCCGGCACTTACGGCCACGGCTGCCATCAGCCGGGGCAGATGAAGATCACCTTCGGTACCGGCGCCTTTTTACAGGCGATCACCGGGCCGCGCCCGATCGACGCCGGCGAGTCCGGCCTGTTGCCCACGCTGTGCTGGAAGCTGCCCGGCAGCGAGCCGGTGTATGGCCTGGACGGCGGCGTTTATAACGCGGCCTCCGCCATTAACTGGGCGAGAAAGATAGGCCTGTTCAACGATTTCGATGAATTCGGCGATTTTCCGGCCCAGCCGGCCATCGCGCGCGGCCTGGCCTTTGTGCCCGCGCTCTCTGGGCTGGCCTGCCCGTACTGGGATCGCTCCGCCGCCGGAATGTGGGCCGGCCTGTCGCTGGAAACCGAGCGCAAGGATCTGCTGCAGTCGATCCTCGAAGGCATCGCCATGCGTTCCGCCGAGGTGATCAACGCCATGGATAAACTGAAACCGATCGGCGACAGCATTTCGGTGGACGGCGGTCTGTCCGCCAACCGTTACTTCACGCAGTTTCTCGCCAACCTGATCCAAAAGCGCATCGTCTCTCCCGCCAATAAGGAGATCACCGCCCAGGGCGTTGCGCTGCTGGCGCGTAAAGGATTGGGGATGGAACATCCGCTCAAGGTGCTCAGCCGCTATGAAGTGACGGAACCCGCCGAGGTCGATATGAGGGTCTGGTTTACCCGCTATCAGGAAATCATCGCGCGCTCGCGCGGCTTACGTTCACCGCAGGAGGAACACCATGGCTGAGTTCGGTAATGTCATCATCTATATCATCATGGCCGGCACCCTGATCGGCGCGTTGGCGTCGATCGTCAAGCCGGAAGGCGAGCTGGGGCGTGAGTTCGTCAACGGCATTCATGCCATCGGCCCGGTGTTTCTCGCCCAGGCGGGCATCATGGCCGCGATCCCGATCATCTCTTACCTGATCATGTACAGCATCGGCCCCTTCTTCTCGGCGCTCGGCTCCGACGCCTCGATCGCGGCGCTGGCGGTGATCGCCGTGGACATGGGCGGCTACCAGTTGGCCGACGCCATCGCCGCCAACCGCGATATGTGGATCGTCGCCATGCTGGTGGGTTACACCTCCGGCGCCAGCATCGTCTACCTGATCCCGGTCGGGCTTATCATGCTGAACCGCGACGACCATAAATATCTGGCGTTAGGGGCCATGGCGGGCTTGATCAGCATTCCGTTTGCGGTGCTGATCGCCCTGGTGACCATCACCTTCAACAACCTGCCGGTCAGGGAGATCATCTCCACCACCTCGCCCGCCGCGCACTATCTGCAGCTGGACTTGCTGCAGGCGCTGCGGCTGCTGTCGCCGCTGTTCGCCCTGTGCTTCCTGTTGGCGCTGGGGCTGAAGCTGCGGCCGGCGGCGATGGTGAAAGGGTTCCTGATCTTCGGCAAGGCGGCGGATGCCTTTATCAAGCTGGTATTGGCGTTATGCATCATCGAACATTTCACCGGCGTGTTTAAAAAGGTATTCGGCGGCTGGGTGTTCGATCCGTTATTTGCCGACAAAGACGAATTATTCCGCGCTATCGAGATTGCCGGTTATATCGGCATTATGTTGGCGGGCACATTCCCCATTTGTTATTTATTCCAGCGCTATTGCCGCAAGCCGATGCATTTCATCGGTAAAAAGCTCGGTTTATCGGATACCGGCGCGCTGGGCTTTATTATGGTATTGGCCAATATCATCGCCGTTTATCACCTGTTCAAAGGCATGCGGGCGCGCGATAAGGTGCTGTGCGTGGCCTTCGGCATCTGCGCGCAGGCCACGTTGGGCGATCACCTGGCGTTTACCGCCAACTTCCAACCTTCGCTGGTGTTGCCGATCATGATGGGCAAATTCCTCGGCGGCATGATCGCCGTGCTGATCGCCATAAAAATTTCGGTGCCGGAGGCTGAATTGCTGGAAAAAGAACAGACGCAAAGGCAATCGACGGCCATCGCCGCCGCCGCTCGCTGAATTTATCCCTAAGCCATAAAAATAAACGGGGCGCCGCCTCACGGGGAAGCTGCGCCCTTTTTTCGTCCCTGACAACAATTATTGAGAGAACAAACGCTAATGAGAAAAATATTTTTAGCCTGCCCCTACAGCCACGCCGACGCCAACGTCGTGCAGCAACGCTTTATCGCCTGCAACGACGTCGCCGCCGCTATCGTGCGCGCCGGCAACGCCGTTTTTAGCCAGGTCAGCATGTCGCATCCGATCAATCTCTGTCTGCAAGATCTCGACAAAACCGCCATCGGCACGCTGTGGGCGCCGATCGACGCGCTGTTCATGGCGGCGATGGATGAGCTGATCGTGCTCGACTTGCCGGGTTGGCAAGAGAGCGGCGGCATCAAGCGCGAGATGGATTCTTTCGCGGCGCGCGGTTGCCGCGTCAGCCTGTGGTCCGAGGTCGCTAGCGAGTTCAACTGAGGCGTGCGCCCCGCCGCTTCGCGCGACGGGGCAGCGGCCTATTTGCCGTTGGCCAATTCACCGTACACCACCTGGCCGCGGAAACCGCGCCGCACCTGCTGGAACAGCTCGCGGAACGCCGGGTAATCCTGCGCCTGGCACAGCGCTTCCTTGCCGCGAATGGCGTTCACCTGCAGGCGGTGATTGACGGTCACCTGCTGCCCGTCGCGCCGCCACGCCACGCGATAGTCGCCCGCCGCATTGCGGAACTGCCTGTCTTGCGGAATGGCGATAATCGGCACGTTGGCCGGCAGCTGCAGGCGGTAGGTTTCGTCGTAGCGCTGCGCGCTGCAGTAGAACGGGGTTTCGTTGCCCGGCGCCGCCGTGGTGGTATACAGCGTGCGGAACGATTTGCCGCCGGGCGGGTTGGGCAAGGTCATGCCGCCCACCACGCCGAAATCGACGTAGTCGTCCGCCTTGAAGCGGAAGCGATAGCCGAACTGCTTTTTGAGATCCAGCGGATCGCTGTTCATCGCCACCTCGCCGCTGCCGTCGATGCCGGATGCGGACATGATCGTCGCTTCGGCCTGCGCTCGGTTCTGGCGGTTGATCTGCGAGAAGTAGCCCCGCAGGTCAATCTCTTCCACTTCGCTCAGCCGGCGCTCGGTCTCCCCCTGCAGATTGCCCGCCCTGTCGAACACGAAATCGACGCTCAACGCGCTCTTGACCGGCTGCTCGTCGCTGCCCGGCGTGCGCGCCAGTTTGGCGTCGCGCGTGAGCAGCACCGGCGCCCCCAGATCGCCCTCCGGCAGTTGGCCGAACCGCGCCCAGGGGTTGGTGGAGTCCAGGTACAAATTGAACTCCGGCACGTAGGTGATGGCGTGATTAAAGCGGCCGAGCAGCGGCACGTTAGGCAGTATCGGGCCTTCGTCCATGCCGATCAGCACCGGCGAGCTTTCGATGCCCTTGGCGGCGAGCAGCGCCTCCAGGATCACCACGTGATCCTTACAGTCGCCGTAATGGTTATCGAGAATGCTCTGCGCCGAATTCGGCTCCAGCCCGCCGTTGCCCAGGTACACCGCCACGTAGCGAATGTTTTGCGCCACCCAGCGATAAAGGGCCTCCGCCTGCTCGCGCCGATCGCTGATGCCGGCGGTGATGTTGTCCGCGAGCGCCTGAATGCCCGGCGTCACCTTTGCCGCCGCGCCGGCCTTCAGCTGGTAGGCCTTGGCCAACTGCGGCCAATCGCGGTAGGTGCTGGCCATGATGGTCGGGCTGAAGGTCCAGCTGTCCGCCGCCCAGTTTTGCGCCTTCATCGGCGCGCTGCGTGAATAATGCCAGCGCCAGTGAGCCTGTCCGCCGCGGATCTGCGGCTGGTCGCCGCCCGCCACGCCACGGGTGAAAATATGCATCGGCAGCTTGGCCGGCGCCTGCAGGGTCACTTCGGCGTCGTCGAACTGATCGAAAACGCTGAACGTCTCCCACAGGCCGAAATAGTCGGGGAAATACGGGGTGTTTTGCGTGCGGCGCAGCTCATACACCACGCGCGATCCCGGCGCCAGGTTGGAGAACACGATGACGCGCACTTTGCGGTCGGCATACAGCGGCGCCGTGGCGCTGGAGTAGCTCTCCTGGGTGTAGATGCGGTCGGGCGCCACGTCGTGGCGCTGGCCGTCGGCGGTCAGCGTATAGGCGGCGACCACCTCCAGCGTTTCCATTTTCTCGCTGTAGCTCAGGCGGATCTGGCTGAATTTCTCGATCGCCGCCTTGGTCTTCAGCAGCACCTCGTAGCTTTCCGTCTTCACGTTGGTGGCGTTGGCGTTAACGCGATAATCCGCGCGATAGCGCACGAAGCTGAAATCGTTGTTGGCCGTGTCGTTCTGGCCCTGATCCGCCGCGGCGGGCGGTGCAGCGGCCAACACGGTGGCCGGGTGCGTCGCCGTCAAACCGGCGAGTAACAGTATGGAAGGAATAGCGATTTTCATCTTCGGTCCTTGAAGGGCGTTAAGCAGCGACACCGGGCCATACGTCCGTCCCGGCGTCAAAACAGGCGGGCACACTAATATAATTGAGAATCATTTTCAATAAACGAACCGTCAACGCCGTGCTAGCCCTGCTCGATCAACATGACGGCGGTGGTCTCCGGCTCCAGCGCTTCGAATACATGTTCGCGATCGGCCGAGTAGCTGATGTAATCGCCGGCGCTCAGCTCCAGCGGCTGATCCGCCGGGCCAAGGCGCGCCCGTCCACTGCTGATGATCACGTGCTCGACGGTGCCCGGCGGATGCGGCCGCGAGCATTTCGTTTCACCGGGTTGCACCCGCAGCCGGTAAATGTCGCGCTGCGCGCCCGGTGGACAAGTGGCCAACAGCGTGGCGGCGTAGTTGCCCTGCTCCGACAGCGCCGGCGTTCCCTCATGGGCGCGGATCACTTGCACCGGCCTGCTAGGCTGCGAAATCAACCGGCTGACCGGCACGTCCAGCGCCATCGCCAGCGCCCACAGCGTTTCCAGGCTGGGGTTGCCGCTGCCGGCTTCGAGCTGCGACAGCGTGGACTTGGCGATACCCGCGCGCTTCGCCAGTTCGGTAACGGACAGATTCAATCGCTCCCGCTCACGGCGGATTGCCGCCGACAAGAGGCCAATCGGCGTGATGTTCTGCATTAGGCTCTCGCTCATTGTTCGTTATACCATTCAATTGTTCAACTTGACGAACATCGTCAGCCATGTTCATCATAATGTTCGATTGTTCATTTTAATGATTAAGCGACTTCACCACAAGCACGGTCAGGCCGCGAGGGAAACGACATGAAAACGAAAACGCGCGGCGCAGTGCAAATGATCCTCGCCATGACGATCTCCGGCACCGTCGGTTGGCCGGTACTCGTTTTAGGGCAGCCGCCCACCACGGTGGTGTTTTGGCGCTGCGCGTTCGGCGCGCTGGCGATGCTGGCCACCTGCGCCGCGCTTGGGCAACTGAAATCAGGCGCCATCAACCGGCGGCAGCTGGCGTTCGCCGTCCTGGGGGGCCTCGCGCTGGTGCTCAACTGGATACTATTGTTTGCCGCCTATGCGCATGCCTCGATCGCTGTCGCCACCGTGACCTACCATGTTCAACCGTTTATGTTGGTGGCGCTGGGAGCGCTGCTGTTCGGCGAAAAACTGACGGCTAATCGGCTGGGCTGGCTTCTGCTGGCGTTCGCCGGGATGGTGTTGATCGTCACCGGCCGGCAAAGCGGTGGCGGCGATGGCGACTATCTGTTCGGCGTGGCGCTGGCGCTCGGTGCGGCCCTGATGTACGCCCTGGCGGCGGCGATCGTCAAACAGCTGGCCGCGCTGCCGCCGCAGCTGATCGTGTTGATTCAGCTGACCGTCGGCGCGCTGGCGCTGGCCCCGTTCGCCGGTCTGGCCCACCTTCCCGCAGATTCGTTCGACTGGCTGCTGCTGGCGCCCCTCGGCCTGGTGCATACCGGGTTGATGTCCACGTTGCTCTATGGCGCGATCCAGAAAATCCCCACCGCTCTGGTCGGCGCGCTGTCGTTTATCTACCCGGCAGTGGCGATCGTGGTGGACTGGGCGGCGTTCGGGCACCGTCTCAGCCTGTTGCAGCTGCTGGGCACGCTGGCCATTCTCGGCGCGGCGGCGGGCATGAACTTCGGCTGGCGATGGCAGCCCGCCGCGCACCGGGCCGGTAAAATCGGTTAATCCCGCCCGACGGGCAAGCTATGCACAATAAGGCATTCGCCTTGTGCCCGGCGCGGTGCTATTTATTTAAACCGTGTAGGGTAGAAGGAGTGTTCTATGTGGCATCACCGCCTGCAACGGCGCATCCGTTTCAGCTACTGGAACGAACTGTGCGTCACAAAAAAATAAGGGAAGGCGTAAGCCTTCCCTTTTGTCATTCATCGCTCGGGTCAAAAACGGTCGGTTTTCACCACCTCGTCGAACGGCAGCTTGCCGATGCGCGGGTAAGGTTGCCCCGCCGCCTTGCCGATAGCGACCATCAGCGCGATCTGATAATGCGCCGGCTTATTGATAATCTCGCCCACCGCGTCGAAATCAAAACCGTCCATCGGGCAAGAGTCGTAGCCCTGCGCCTTGGCCGCCAGCATCAGCGTCTGGGCGAAGATGCCGCTGCTGCGCATCACCTCGTCGC
Source organism: Serratia sp. CY76391 (assembly GCF_052166695.1). Lineage (NCBI taxonomy): Bacteria > Pseudomonadati > Pseudomonadota > Gammaproteobacteria > Enterobacterales > Yersiniaceae > Serratia > Serratia sp. CY76391. Next base: position 336,904 of record NZ_JBJNOJ010000008.1, on the reverse strand, counting down.
GCTGCACCTGCGGCTTACCGCGATAATACTGATCGACGGCCGGGATCATGAATTGCTGCACCGGCTCCGCGGCCTCGGCCCAGACGGTTTTTACCTGTGACTCCCAGCTCGACAGATCGCCGCACAGCACGACCAGCATCGACGCGTCGGTCACCTGCGCCTGCCCCCACGCCGCCTCGCGAATTTTCTCGCGCTGCGAGCGATCTTCGATCAGCAGCGGGCGCCAGTGCTGCAGGTTAAACGCGCTGGGCGCGCCCTGCAGCGCGATAGTCAGCAACGCTTTTTTCTCTTCGAGCGTCATCACGTGCTGCGCATCGAACTGCTTGGTGGCGCGGCGCTGGCGGATTGCGTCTAACGTATTCATTTTACTGCCTCTGTCCATGTGAAAAGCTCTATTGTCGCCAACGCGGCGTGGCTGTCCAGCCCCCGGCGGCTATTTCTGCGCGGTTTCGGCGCGCAAGCGGCCGACCTGCGCCGCCAGGTCCGGCCACGGCGCCTGACCGGCGTAATGCTGCCGCAGGTAGTTGAGCAGGATGGCGATCTGCGCGTCATTCAGGTTATGGCGAAAGCCCGGCATATAGCCCAGCTCGGCGTTCGCCGGCCGCTGTATGCCGTCCAGCACCACGCGAATGGCGTTGTCCGGCGCCTCGGCGAACAGGTTGGTATTCAGCGCCAGAGACGGGCGCACCCCCGCCATCTGCGCGCCTTTTTCCTGCGCATGGCACGCCATGCAGGCGCCGGAAAACAGCCGCGCCCCTTGCGAACTCAGGGGCTCGACCTGGCGCTCCGCCTGAGCGTTCAAGGTTGCCGCCGCGGCCTGCGCCGCCGCTTCCGGATGATAGCTGCGCAGATAGACGGCGATCGCCTGCAGGTCGGCCTGCGGCAAGCGCGACAGCCCTTCTTCGATCACCGGCGCCATCGGGCCGGCGGCGACGCCGTGGTTGGCCGAGTAGCCGGTGCGCATGAAATCGACCAGATCCTGCTGTGACCAGGCGAGCGGCGCGGGCGAGCGGCCGGTCAACGCCGGCGCCGTCCAGCCTTCCGCCACGCCGCCGGCCAGGTGCTCGCCGCCGGTTTTCTCGCCGAACAGCACGTTGCGCGGCGAGTGGCAGGCGCTGCAGTGCCCCAACCCTTCGACCAGGTACGCGCCGCGGTTCCAGTCGGCGCTTTGGGCTGACTGTTCCGGCAACGCCCCCGGCGTCAGGAACAGCAGGTTCCAGGCGAAGATGCCCTGGCGAATGTTGAACGGAAAGTGCAGATCGGTGGCCGGCGGCCGGTACTTGACCGGCGGCTGCGACATCAGATAGGCATACAGCGCCTGCAGATCGTCGTCGCGGGTGCGGGTAAAGGCGGTATAGGGAAACGCCGGATAGAGATAGCGGCCCTGGCGATCGACGCCGTGGCGCATGGCGCGTTCGAACGCCGCGTAGCTCCAGCTGCCGATACCGGTTTCCACGTCCGGCGTGATGTTGGTGGTGTAAATGGTGCCGAAGGGGATCTCCATCGCCAGCCCGCCGGTGTTGCGCTCGCCGCCCGCACGGGTGTGGCACACGGCGCAGTCGCCGAGATCGGCCAACGTTTTGCCGCGCGCGATCTGCGCCTCGCTGAAACTGTGGGTCGCATCGGCGGCGAGCGGCGCAATCTCCGGCTGCCAACTGGCGACCACGCCGGCGACCACCACGGCGATCACCGTGACGCCACCCCACCCGACGATTTTTTTCATCTTACTCATCTTTGCTGTCCTTGTTCGTTACGGGGGGTTAATGGCCGGCCTGAGCGCGCAGCGCGGCGAGCACCCGCGCCGGTGTGAACGGCACCTCGCGCAGGCGCACGCCGAGGGCGTCAAACAGCGCGTTGCCGATCGCGGCCGCACTCGGCACCGAGGCGGACTCTCCTGCGCCCATCGGCGCTTCGTCCGGGCGGTCGATCAGCTGGATATCGATCTGCGGCAATTCGTCGAAGCGCAGGATCGGATAGCCGCCCCAGTCCAATGACGTCACGCCCGACGCGTTGAAGGTCACAAACTCTTTCAGCACCCGGCTGGCGGACTGGATAATGTTGCCGTGCACCTGATGGCGTACCCCGGCCGGATTGATCATCCGGCCGCAATCATGCGCCACGAAGATTTTATCGAGCGTGATCTGCCCGGAAAGGCGATTGACGCTGAGATCGCACACCCAGGCCGCCCAGGCGGCGCCGAAGCCGGGAAACTTGCTGTGGAAATAGCGCGCATAGGCGAAGCCGCGGCCGCTCACCACTTCGGCGCCGGCGGCTCGCGACCGGTGCGCCGGGCCGTCTTGCCAGTTCGCCTGGCGCTTCAGGGCCTCAATCAAGGCCACCGCGCGCGGATCGTTCAGGTAACGCAGGCGAAACGCGATCGGATCTTCGCCGGCACGCCAGGCCAGCTCGTCGATCCAGGACTCATGGGCGAACACGTTGGGCAGCGCCGAAACGCCGCGCATCCACGAGGCCCGCACGATCGGCGCGGCGTCCTGGCAAATCACCCGCATGTGCGGATACTCGTATTGCGGAATGGCGGTGCGATCGCCCATCTGTTGCACGTCAGCCCGGTTGGCCACCTTGCCGGTCAACACCAGCGGCAAGGTCACCGCATTGTTGGAGGGATAGCTGGTTTTCAACTCGTAGGCCGCCACTCGGTTTTGCGCGTCGAGGCCGCCGCGCACCCGGATCAACTGACCGGTGCCCTTCGGCTCCCAGCCGGATTCCTGTTCGCGCATCAGCTGCACCCGCACCGGGCGGCCGGTCGCACGCGCCAACAGCGCCGCGTCCGCCGAGACGTCGTCGGCGCAGTTGCGGCCATAGCAGCCGGAGGCCTCCATGCGGGTGATATGCACCTGCTCAGGCGCCAATTCCAGCAGCGTGGCGATATCTTTACGCAGATCGTGCGGGTTTTGCGTGCCGGACCACACCTGCGCCCGCCCGTCTTTAACCTCCGCCACTGCGCAGGAAGGGCCGATCGAGGCGTGCTGATGGTAAGGCCAGACATAGTCCGCCCGCACTTCGGTATGCAGCAATGCCAGCGCGGCGTCCGTGCCCGCATCGTCGCGCAGCACGCGGTCAGTTTTCGGGTTGGCTTCCAGTGCGGCGGGCAGCGCCTCCGGCGACAGGTCCGGCAGGCCGGCCCAGGGTTTCCATTCGGTTTTCAGCCGGCGCATGGCGGCGATCGCCTGCTCTTCGCGCTCGGCCACAATGCCGATGAAATCGTTGATCACCACCAGTTTCACGATGCCCGGCAGATGCGCGATCGAACTTTCATCCACCGACAACAGGCCGCCGCCCAGCGGCGCGCTGCTGTCGGCGCCTGCGTAAGGCGGGCGCACCACCCGGCCATGCAGCATGCCGGGCAAACGCAGATCGTGCACGTAGGTCAGCGCGCCGCTCACTTTGGCCGGAATATCGACCCGGGCGACGGCGCGGCCGACATAGCGGTTCTGCTGTTCACCGTTCAGCGGCACATTTTTATCCAGCGCCACGTGCAGATTCTGCCCGCTCGCCAGCTGCGCATAGCTCAAGGAACGCCCCGGGTGCTTGGTCACAAACACTTGCCCCGCCGCCGCCGTCAGCTGGTCGGCCGGCAGCTCGAAGGCTTTGGCCGCCAGCGCCGTCAGCATATGCCGCACCTGCGCCGCCGCCTGGCGCAGCGGCACCGACGTCACCTGAAGGGTGGCGCTGGCGATAGTTGGCCCCTGATCCGGCGTGCGTTGCGTATCGCCGAGGATCATCGTGACGTGCTCGAACGGCACGCAAATTTCGTCGGCGACGATCTGCGCCAGCGCGGTGCGAATGCCGGTGCCGAGATCGACGTGGCCGTTGAATGCCGTCACCCGGCCGTCGGCGGTGAGGCTGATAAAACTGTCTACCCTGTCCAGCGGCAGATCGGCAGGCGTTGGGGCGGGCTCGGCGGCGAAGGCGTTAAACGGCGCGGGCAGCAGGCTGCTGACCATCACCACACCACCGGCCTGCAACAACTGGCGGCGGGTCAGTTCGAGGCGGCTCATGCTTGCCTCCGAGCAGCTAGCAGCGCGCGGGCGCGTTCGGCGGCACGCAAGATCTCAAGATGGGTGCCGCAGCGGCACAGGTTGTAGGCCAGCTCTTTCTTGATCGCCTGTTCGTCCGCCTCGGGTTCACGTTCGAACAGCGCGACCAACGTCATGATCATGCCGTTGACGCAGTAGCCGCATTGCGCCGCCTGCTCATCAATAAATCCTTGCTGCACCGGGTGTGGCGTTTCCGGCGTGCCCAGGCCTTCCAGCGTGGTGACGGACTTGCTTCCTACCGCGGCCAGCGGCATTGAGCAGGAGCGAGCGGCGACGCCGTCGATAAGAACGGTGCAGGCGCCGCACTCCCCCAGGCCGCAGCCGTATTTGGGGCCATTCAAGTGCAGATCGTTGCGTAACACGTACAACAGCGGGGTCTCGGGCGAGATATCGCCGAGTGGAACCACCCGGCCATTAACATTGATTTCCATGGTGAAACTCTCCCTTAAACAAACGGATTTAATCCGTAACATCACTGCGTCGAATAATTGAGCAGCATGCTAATAATTATCATCAAAAGACTTGATAATGTTAAGGGAATGTAGCCGCCATGGCTTTAACGAAAAGTGGGTATTTTCTATAAATTTCCGATAGATAAGCCCGGTTTTATGATTGCGCCCCGTGATTATTGGCGTTCGTCAACGCGGCCTCGGCACCGTCGACCAACAGCCGCACGCTGGCTTCGAATAGCGCGTCTGCGCCCTTATCCTGCAAAGTTTCCCAGCCTTCGCACAGCAGCGGGTAACGCTGGCGATCGGCGTCATTCAGCGTATCGTCCGGCTGCATTTGCTGCTCTTCCAGCACCCAGCCTACGACGAAGCGCCCGACGGCGAACAGCAAATTCACCGCGCGTTCAGGCGTCAAGCCCGCCCGGCACAGCAGCGCCACCTTGGCCTCGATAATGGCGAATTGCGGCTCCTGCGGCCGGGTGCCGGCATGCAGACGCGCGCCGTCGCGGTAAGCCAACAGAGCCCGACGGAAATTGCTCGCATTGGTGACGACCCAATCCTGCCAGGCCATATCGGCGGGCAGCTCTTCACGGTGATCCAACATGATGGTTTCCGCCATCGCTTTCAACAGCTCGGCTTTGTTCTTGAAATGCCAATAGAGCGTGGGAGATTGCACGCCGAGATGTTGCGCCAGGCGACGGGTGCTCAGAGCATCGATGCCGATTTCATTCAGCAGCGCCAGCGCTCCGCGCAGGACGGTTTCACGCGTTAAACGTATCGCAGTATTTTTTTCGCTCATCTCTCTATCACTGATAGGGTGACTATGGAATACTCTATACTCTATCACTGTTAGAGTCACAATCTTGAAAAAACCTATGCTGGTTATTTTGTTGACGGTGTTGCTGGATGCAGTGGGCATCGGTCTGATCATGCCGATCCTGCCGGCGCTGTTGCGCTCGCTGGGCGGTCTTGACGCCGGCAGCGTGCATTACGGTGCCCTGCTGGCGGCCTATGCGTTGATGCAATTCCTGTTTTCACCGATCCTCGGCGCGTTGAGCGATCGCTTCGGCCGGCGGCCGGTGCTGTTAATTTCACTCGCCGGTGCCGCGGCCGACTACCTGCTGATGGCGTTCGCGCCGACGCTGGCCTGGCTCTATCTGGGCCGGTTGCTGGCGGGCATCACCGGCGCCAACATGGCGGTCGCCACCGCTTACGTTACCGATATTACTCCTGCCGGCCAGCGCGCGCGGCGTTTCGGCCTGGTGGGCGCGGTGTTCGGCGTCGGTTTTATCGTCGGCCCGCTGCTCGGCGGTTCGCTGGGCGAGTGGCATCTGCATGCGCCCTTCCTGGCGGCGGCGGCGATGAATGCCCTCAACCTGGCGATGGCGTTTTTCCTGCTGCCGGAATCGCGTAAACCCCGCACCCGCGCCGCCGAGAAAATCCACCTTAATCCCTTTTCGTCATTGCGACGGCTGCACGGCAAACCGGGCCTGCTGCCGCTGGCCGGCATTTACCTGATCATGGCGCTGGTTTCACAGGCGCCGGCCACGCTGTGGATTTTATACGGCCAGGATCGTTTCGGCTGGAGCATGATGGTGGCGGGCCTGTCGCTGGCCGGTTACGGCGCCTGCCACGCGCTGTCGCAGGCCTTCGCCATCGGCCCGCTGGTCGCGCGGCTCGGCGAACGCAAGGCGCTGCTGATCGGCCTGACCGCCGACGCGCTGGGCCTGGTGCTGTTATCGATCGCCACGCGCGGCTGGGCGCCCTTTGCGCTGCTGCCGTTCTTCGCGGCGGGCGGTATGGCGCTGCCCGCGCTGCAGGCGTTAATGGCGCAAAAGGTGGACGACGACCATCAGGGCGAGCTGCAAGGGACGCTGGCCAGCATGGGCAGCCTGATCGGTGTCGCGGGGCCGCTGGTGGCGACGGCGCTGTATGCCGCCACGCGCGATGTCTGGCCCGGCCTGGTCTGGGCGTTGGTCGCCGCCCTGTATCTGCTGGTGCCGCCGTTGCTGGCGCGTTCGCGCGAGCGTGACGCGGCATAGCGTAGAGATCCCCTTCTCCCGCTTAAGCTCATTTATGGCTAAGCAAGGCATTATTCAGCATAAGCGGGCGCTTTACACGCCACTGCGCCGCTCATTATCATCGCCCTTATCCCGCCGCAGGAAAATTTGAATGCCGTTTCATGGCGTTACGCCCAGCGCGTATCGCTATTGTTCACTTCGCCTATCGGAAAATCAGGATGAGAAAACTCACAACGCCGCTGATCGCCGCCCTGCTGCTGGGCCTGTTTAGCCTGCCGGCCGGCGCGCAGGAGAAACCGCAACAAATCACCATCGGTTACCAGAAAGCCAACATTTTTGCGCTGCTGAAATACCACGGTACGCTGGAAAAAGCCCTTGAGCCGCAGGGCGTCAAGGTTCGCTGGATAGAATTCCCCGCCGGCCCGCAGATGTTGGAGGGGTTGAACGTCGGCAGCATCGATCTGGCGGCGACCGGCGACGCGCCGCCGGCCTTCGCGCAAGCCGCCAAGGCCGATCTGGTTTATTTGGCGCATTCGCCGCCCAGCCCGAAAACCGAAGCCATCGTGGTGCCGCAGGATTCGCCGATCCGCTCCGTGGCCGATCTGAAAGGCAAACGCGTGGCGTTGAACAAAGGGTCTGACGTCAATTACCTGCTGGTGAGCGCGCTGGAACAGGCCGGCTTGAGCTACAAGGACATCACGCCGGTCTATCTGCCGCCGAGCGATGCCCGCGCCGCCTTCCAGCGCGGCAGCGTCGACGCCTGGGTGATTTGGGATCCCTACTACGCCGAGGTGGAAACCCGCGCCAACGCCCGCCTGCTGAAAGACGCGGAAGGCCTGGTGCCGCACTACACCTTCTATCTCGCCAGCCGCCGCTTTGCCGAAACCTACCCGGACAGCGCCAAACAGGTGATTCAACAGCTCGGCGCGCTGAGCGACTGGGCCAACGAGCATTCACAGGAAGCGGCGGCGATCCTCGCTCAGAGCACCGGTCTGGATCAGGCCATTTGGGCCAGAGCCATCGCCCGCATGCCGTTCGGCAGCCAGCGCATGTCGCCGGAGGTGTTCAGACAGCAACAGCAGTTGGCGGATAAATTCACCGCCATCGGGCTGCTGCCGGGTAAGGTGGATGTCAACGCCGCCCGCTGGTCCGAAGATAAGCCCGAGGCGCCATAGCCTTTGCCGCGCTTTGGCTTTAGAAAGCAGAAACCGGCATTTTGCCGCCGGCATCAGCTGGCCTATGCTAACCCTGTGTGATGAAACGCGTTTTCATGGCATGTCTTCCGGAACGTTTTGCTTTAATTTGTTCGTCGTGAACCCTGGGCCGCCCCTGACTGGTGCGGCTTTTCTTTTTGTTCGGCAGTGTCGGCGGCAGCGAATTTTGCTATGGTAACCCGCAGATAAATGTCCCGTTTTCAGCCGCCGGATCGACTCATGTTTACCCATAAAGCAATCGCCGAGCTCAACGCCCTGGAGCTGATGGTTTATAACTACGTCAGCAAACACAAAAATCAAGTGATGTACATGACCATCCGCGAGCTGGCCGAGGCCGCCGGCGTATCCACCACTACCGTGCTGCGATTTTGCAAAAAAATGGGTTGCGACGGTTATTCAGAATTTCGCATCCGTTTCAAACTGTATCTGGAGCAAAGCGATGCGCCGCCGGTCGATTCCGGCATCGGCGAAATTCTCAGCTTTTTTAAAAGCGTCAGCAACGACGAATTTAATCAGTTACTCGATGAAGCGGCGCACCATATCGCCACCGCCGAGCGGATTATTTTCGTCGGCATCAGCACCTCTGGCGCCTTGGGGAAATATGGCGCGCGTTTCTTTTCCAACGTCGGGAAATTCAGCACCCATATCGACGATCCTTATTATCCCGTCAACAGCGATATGTATAAAAACGCGGTGGCGATCATGTTATCAGTCTCCGGCGAGACCGAAGAGATCCTGCGGCTGGCGAGCCAGTTCAGTCTGCACCACTGCAAGATCATCAGCATCACCAACAACGAAACCTCTTCGCTGGCGCGGCTGGCGGACTTTAATCTCTCCTACCACGTGCCACAGCATTTGATCGGCGGCCATCACAATATCACCACGCAGATCCCCGTGCTTTACATTATTGAAACCATCGGCAAACGGCTTGGGCATATTAATTCGGCAAAATAAAACAGGCTGTTTTTTTATTGTGACAAATCACTTTGTACGGCGATTTGTTATATCGTGACATTTCTTTCGGTCTTGTTACTCTATTGGCAATGCGAACGTTATTACCCTTCATTAAATAAGATGAGACATTGACGATGAAACAGTTGCCGAAAGATTTTCTGTGGGGAGGCGCGGTCGCCGCGCACCAGGTTGAAGGCGGTTGGGATCGGGGCGGCAAAGGCCCAAGCATCGCCGACGTGCTGTCCGGCGGTTCGCACGGCGTCGATCGCGTGATGACCGACGGCGTGCTCGACGGCTACCGTTACCCCAACCATGAAGCGGTGGACTTCTACGGCCGCTACAAACAGGACGTGGCGCTGTTCGCCGAGATGGGTTTCAAATGCTTCCGCACCTCGATCGCCTGGACGCGCATCTTCCCGAACGGCGACGAAGCAGCGCCAAACGAGGCAGGCCTGCAGTTTTACGACGATCTGTTCGACGAGTTGCTGAAATACGGCATCCAGCCGGTGATCACCCTGTCGCACTTCGAAATGCCTTACCATTTGGTGAAAACCTACGGCGGCTGGAAAAACCGCCGGGTGGTGGAATTTTTCGTGCGCTTTAGCGAAGTGGTGATGCGCCGCTACCGCGAGAAGGTGAAGTACTGGATGACCTTCAACGAGATCAACAACCAGAGCAACTACCGCTACCCGCTGTTCGGCTACTGCTGTTCCGGCGTGGACTACACCCAGGAAGACAACCCGGAACAGGCGCTGTACCAGGTATTGCACCACCAGTTCGTCGCCAGCGCGCAGGTGGTCAAACTCGGCCATCAGATCAACCCGGAGTTCAAGATCGGCTGCATGCTGGCCTGCGTGCCGTTCTACCCTTATTCCTGCAAGCCGGACGATGTGATGTACGCCGTGGAGGCGATGCACCAGCGCTATCTGTACACCGACGTGCAGATGCGCGGCTACTACCCAAGCTATCTGCTGCGCGACTGGGAACGCAAAGGGCTGAAGATCGAGATGCAGCCGCAGGACGCACAGATCCTGCGCGAGGGCTGCACCGACTACATCGGCTTCAGCTATTACATGAGCAACGCGCTGCAGGCCAACGCGGTGGAAGGCAGCGACGGCATGTTCGGCTTCCCGGGCAACGTGCCGAACCCGCACGTCAAAGCCTCCGACTGGGGCTGGCAGATCGATCCGGTCGGGCTGCGCTACTCGCTGAACGTATTGTATGAACGTTACCAGAAACCGCTGTTTATCGTGGAGAACGGCTTCGGCGCCTTCGACAAGGTGGAAGCGGACGGCCAGATCAACGATGACTATCGTATCGACTATCTGCGCGCCCATATCGAAGAGATGAAAAAAGCGGTGATTGAAGACGGCGTAGACCTGATCGGCTATACGCCGTGGGGCTGCATTGACTGCGTATCGTTCACCACCGGCGAGTACAGCAAGCGCTACGGCTTTATCTACGTCGATAAACACGACGACGGCACCGGCACGCTCGAACGTTCGCGCAAGAAAAGCTTCGACTGGTATCGCCGGGTGATCGCCAGCAACGGCGAACAGCTTTAACCGCACGGCAGACCAATCAGGGGCGATGTTCGCCCCTTTTTACTTTATTGCGTCTTACTCAGCCGTCTGCCCGGCGGCGAGGTACTTCGCCATTTCCGGCGGCGGCACCATGCCGCCGCCGGTCGCCCACACCAGATGCGTCGCCTGCGCCAGGCTTTCCGCGCTCACCCCTTGCCCGCTAAGCTGTTGCGCATTGGCCACCATGCGCCACGGCCCGGCCATGCCCGCCAGGGCGGAGGGTTCCAGCTGGATATGCTCGTGCCTGTCCAACAACCCGAGCAACGCGAACATCTCTTCGTCGCTCAGCGTGTAAAATGCACTCAGCAGGCGCTCCATCGCCCGGCCGACAAAACCGGAGGCGCACCCCACCGCCAGCCCGTCCGCCGCCGTGCGGTTGTCGATGCCGAGATCTTGCACCGCAATGCCGTCATGCAACCCGCTGTAGACGCCGAGCAGCATGCAGGGGGAATGGGTCGGTTCGGCGAAAATGCAGTGAACGTGATCGCCGAACGCCAGCTTGAGGCCAAAGGCCACACCGCCCGGCCCGCCGCCGACGCCGCACGGCAGATACACGAACAGCGGATGCTGCGCGTCCACCACAATACCCTGTTCGGCAAACTGCCGCTTCAGGCGGCCGCCCGCCACCGCGTAGCCGAGGAACAGGGTTTGCGAGTTTTCATCGTCGATAAAGAAGCAATTCGGATCGTTCGCCGCCTGTTGGCGCCCTTGCTCGACCGCCACGCCGTAATCGTCAGCGTATTCCACCACCGTCACGCCATTGTCACGCAGCTTCTGTTTTTTCCACTCTCGCGCATCCGCCGACATGTGCACGCTGACATCAAATCCCAGGCGGGCGCTGATGATGCCGATGGATAATCCCAGATTGCCGGTTGATCCGACGGCGATGCGGTACTGACGGAAGAACTGACGAAACGCGTCGGAACACAGCCGGGCGTAGTCGTCACCGATCTGGAGCAGCCCCGCCTCCAGCGCCAGCTTCTCCGCGTGCGTCAGCACCTCATAGATGCCGCCGCGCGCTTTGATTGAACCGGAAATCGGCAGATGGCTGTCCTTTTTCAATAGCAGACGCCCGCCCAACGCCTGCCCATAGCGCCGATCCAACGCCTGCTGCATGGCGGGGATCGCCACCAGCTCGGATTCGATGATCCCCTTTGTCGGTTGGGTTTCCGGGAAGGCCGCGGCGAGATAAGGCGCGAAACGCGCCAGGCGCTGCTCGGCGTCGGCAACGTCGGCGGCGGTCAACCCGACGTGGGGCAGCCCTGCGGCCAGCGTGGTCGCTCGCGGATTGAACCAGGTGATCGGCGCGAGGGCGACCATTCGTTGCAACAGCGGATGCTGGGCGACCCACGATAGGATCTGTGATTTCTGCATAAGTGTCCCTGACTGATGTTGGCGTTGCCGTCACCTTGCCGCGAACGCCGGCGGCTGACAAATGATAAATTCTGAGCTTGAGGTGCAATAGATTGATGCAAGCGCGACGTTAACTGGCCGTCACGCCAAACAGCAGGCCGACGCCGGAAGAAACCGCCATCGCCAGTGCGCTCCAGATGAGGATGCGCGCCACGCCCGGCAAGATCGGCGCCCCGCCGGTTTTCGCGGCGATGCCGCCGAGAACGCCGAGGGAAATCAGCGCCGACGCCACCAGCGCCGGCCGCGTCCAGGCGACCGGTACCCACATCGCCACCAGCAGCGGCAACAGCGCGCCGAGGGAGAAACTCAGGGCCGACGCCAACGCAGCCTGCAGCGGCCGGGCGCGGGTGGCGGAGGAAATGCCCAGTTCGTCGCGCGCGTGCGCCTCCAGCGCATCATGCGCCATCAGCTTTTCCGCCACCTGCCGAGCCAGCGCCGGATCCAGACCGCGATGCACGTAGATTGACGTCAGTTCGCGAAACTCCCCCGGGTAGTCTTCAAGCAGCTCCGCCTGCTCTTCCGCCAGCGCGGCCTTTTCGGTATCCGCCTGCGACGAGACCGACACATATTCGCCGGTGGCCATCGACATTGCGCCGGCCACCCACCCGGCGACGCCGGCGATCATCAGCGCGGAATGTGAGGCGTTGGCCGCCGCGACGCCCAGCAGCAGGCTGGCCGTTGAAACGATGCCGTCGTTGGCGCCGAGCACCGCCGCCCGCAGCCAGCCGATGCGTTCAATACTGTGCCGTTCTCGGTGCATCCTTTCTCTCCTTCGTTCTCTTTCCGCTAACCCCGCGCCGCCGCTTCCAGCCCGGCGATGTCGATTTTGCCCATCAGCAGCATCGCTTCCGTTACCCGCCGCACGCGGGCGGCGTCGGGATCGTTCATCAACTCCGTCAGGCGTCGCGGCACAATTTGCCAGCACAGCCCCCAGCGATCGCGCAGCCAGCCGCACTGCTCCGCCTCGCCGCCCTCGCTCAACGCATCCCATAGCCTGTCGACTTCAGCCTGATCGTCACATTCCACTATCACGGAGAAACTGTGATTGAACGGATCCAGCGGCCCGGCTTCGATCGCCGCGTAGCGCTGGTCCCCCAGCGTGAAAGAAGCCAGTTTCACGCTGCCGGCCGGGCCGCTCGGCGTATCCGCCGGCAGGTCGGAAAACCAGTTCACGGACGAACCGGGGATCAACGCGACATAGCAATTCAGCGCCGCTTCCATGTCTTTTTCAAACCACAGATGTTGCGTAATTCTGGCCATCTGCGCCTCCTTTACGCATCGAGGATCGGCGCGAAACCGCCGAAGATCATGCGTTTGCCGTCGAACGGCATCTCGCCCAGCGCCTTCATGCGCGGGTCGTTCATCATTTTCTCGTTGGCGGCGTCGCGCACCGCTTTGGAGGGGTACTCTATCCAGCTGAACACCACCACTTCACCTTCTTGCGCCTTCACCGCGCCGCGAAAGTCGGTGAGCTTGCCGTCGGGCACGTCATCGCCCCAGCACTCCACGATGCGCGTGGCGCCAAACTCTTTGAACAGCGGCGCTGCCGCCGCCGCCAACCGGTGATAAGCCTCCTTATTGGCGGCCGGCACCGCCACCACAAACCCGTCTACGTATTTCATTCTGGCATCCTCTTGTCTGATTAAGGACAGTCGGTTCGGCGCAGGCGGAAATGCCCGCGTCCCTTACCAGTTTAGACCGCAGGCACGCAGCACGGATCGGAAGTTCAGCGGCCGTGACAGGCCGGCGGAGACGATTCCGGCGTGGCGACCCGGTTACGGCCGGCGTTTTTCGCTTTGTATACCGCCAGATCAGCCAGTTTGAGCAGGTCGGCCAGGCTGTGGCCGGAACCGCCCGGGCAGGTCACCATGCCGATGCTGACGGTGATCTGCAGCGGATGGCCGGCCGGCATGGTGATCGATTCCGCCTCAATGCGTTGCCGCAGGCGTTCGGCCAATTGCCATCCCTGCTGCGGCTGGCCGAGCGTCGAAACGATGGCGAACTCTTCGCCCCCCATGCGGCCGAACAGGTCACCGACGCTCAGATCGGCGGCGATCGCGCGGGTAAAAGCCATCAGCGCCTGATCGCCGCCGGCATGGCCGAAACGGTCATTAATCGACTTGAAATAGTCGATATCGAGCATCATGACGCACACCAGCTCGCCCTTTTGGTCTATCAACCGTTCGCCGCGCTGCATAAACGCATTGCGCGTCAGCACGTGCGTCAACGCATCGTGATTCGCCACGTGCTCCAGCGTGCGCAGCAGCGCATTGCGCGCATAGTTCATGCTGGCCACGGCGATGGGCCCCAGCGCCAGCAGCGCGATGCCCAAACGCATCGATACCGCGTTTTGCAACACCTTCATGTCGAGCGTCGAACTCAACAGCCCGAAATCGATAGCCAGATGGCACCACAGCACATAGATCAGCACCGCAATCATGGTGCAGAACAGTGAGAAGGACATCGCCAGCCACAGCAGCACCGGCATGGGAAAGATCACCGCCCCGGGGCCGCCGATCAGCACGCTGCACACCGCCGCCAGCAACAGCAGCGCCAACACCGTGAGTTTTCGCCCCGCCCGCGGCCATTGGCTGCGCTGGGTGAACATGGTGCCGGCCGCCGCAAGGCGACGTCGCCAATCGCCGGGAAACGCCAGAATAAACGGCATCAGCGTGACGTAATTGGTGAACTCGGACGAGAACCACAGCGCCAGCGAGGTCAAATAGGGCCTGCCGAACAGCCACTGCGAAGTTACGGCGCCCACCGCGCCGGTCGCGGCGGCGGCGGCCAGGCAGATGCCGAACAGGTACATGCTGGACGTGCCGCGTTGCAACATGCGCGCCGGCGGCGACAGCCGCATGAACAACAGATACCCCACCACGACGCCGGTCAGATTGGCGACGTTCAGCAGCAGCGTCTTTTGCAGCGAACTGCCGGTCAACAGATCCGCCGCCAGATAGCCCAGCACCGCCATGCCCCAGCCGGCCCGCGTAGCCCACTGTGGCCGACGCACCAAAACGGCCAGCAGTACGGCGTTCACCGGCCAGAATATCGCCAGAAAGCTGCCGGGACGACTCACGATGCCCAGCAGACACAGGGTGAACACCAACAAAAAAATGATGAGCGCGGGCCAGATTTTCCGGGTATCAGACAACGAGGTGGTTTGCATCTTGGATCCAGAGACTTCCGCTAGCATAAAGTGACAGTCTGTTCGCGTCACAACCGTCGGCGGTGAGGCGAAGATAAACGGCCGACCCGCCTATTATTGCCAGTTTTGCCTGCCCGGACACCTGTTTATTCATCAAGGGAAAATATATTTGTGTATCAATATATTGACAGGAATCACCCTTCCGGCGAACAAACTGCCGCGCCCCTCCCGTCACTGCGATCGTTATTGCCATCCATCCGACTTTTTACCGGCAAAATCGCCGTCTTTTTCCCTAATGGCAAAATTTAATCGTGCAATGAAGGGATACCGGCATTCCCCTCTATTCAAAATCTATAAATGATAATTATAATGATAATCGTTACTATTTATTATTTTTTCATGGAATTATATGCACCAGTCAGTTCTTCGCCCCCCCACTAAAAGAAATAAAAATCACGTTCTTCGCACGCTGCCCCTGATTGCCGGTTTGTTCCCCGCGCTGGCGATCGCCGCCGCGCCCGGCGCAAAAACGGAGGAATCCATTACGGTGACCGCCGCGGCCCAGCCTTCAGGCAGCTATAGCGCCGACACCGCCTCGACCGCCGGCAAGACCGCCGCGCCGCTCGCCGAGGTGCCGCAATCGGTCAGCGTCGTCACCTCTCAGGTCATTGACGACTTCCAGGTCAAAAGCGTCAATGAGGCGATGAAGTTCGTCAGCGGCGTCACCCAGGGCAACACGCTCGGCGGCACGGAGGATGGCTTCGTCAAGCGCGGGTTCGGGGTTAACTCCGACGGCTCGGTCTTCATCGACGGTGTGCGCAGCAACCAAGGGCTGAGCATGGACGCCACCACCGATCGCGTCGAAGTGCTGAAAGGTTCCGCTTCGCTGCTGTATGGCATCCTCAGCCCCGGCGGCGTCATCAATCTGATCGGTAAAAAACCGCAGTACGACTGGAACACCCGCATCAGCGGCGCCACCAACAGTTTTGGCGGCGGCAGCGGCAGCGTCGATGTGACCGGTCCGCTGGGCGGCGGCTTCGCCTTTCGCCTGATCGCCGACCGCCAGCACGCAGATTACTGGCGCAATTTCGGCAGCGACGAACACACGCTGATCGCCCCCTCGCTCAGTTGGTTCGGCGACCAGGCTTCCTTTAACATCGCCTACAGCGAATACAAGTACGACATTCCTTACGATCGCGGCACCGCATTTATCGACGGCAAACCGGTCGATGTGCCCTATAACCGCCGCTTGGATGACTACGCGAACCATGCCTGGGGCAAGAACAAACGTCTGAGCGCCCATTATGAGTACGCGCTCGATCCGATCTGGACGACCCGCTTCAACTACGCCTGGCTGCAACGCCGTTACGACAGCAACGAAGTGCGCGCCACCGCGGTCGACACCACGACCGGCATCGTCTCGCGCCGCGCCGACGCCAACCGCGGTTTCAATCATCAAACCCACTATTACTCCTGGGATCTGACCGGTTCGCCGCAGCTGTTCGGCATGCAGCACGATCTGCTGCTGGGCGTGGACTACGAGAAAAATCAGACCTACAAGGCCTATTCCTACCGCGGCAAGGTCTCGAAGACCTTCAACATGTACGATCCGGTGTATGGCGAAACGCCGGTCACCGACAGCACCACCTACAGCGACGCGTCAAGCAACCTGCGCGCCACGCTGTTCAGCCGTTCCCTGTACGCCAAGGACAGCATTCATCTTACCGATCAATGGATCGCGGTGCTGGGCGCGCGCTATCAGTCGTATTACCAGAACAACAGCAACGGTTTCCAGAAACCAAAAAATACGCTCAATGACAAAGACGACCAGCTTTTGCCGCAGGCGGGGTTGGTGTATAAGCTGACGCCGAGCCTGTCGCTGTACGGCAATTACAGCCGTTCGTTCACGCCGTCCACCGCCATAGACGACAATGGCGACGTCGCCACGCCGGAAACCGGCACCACCTATGAGGTGGGCGGAAAATGGCAGATCACCCCGGCGTTTGACGCCACGCTGGCGCTCTATCGCATTGATGAAAGCAACATGTCGATCTTTATCAACGGCGTGACCCGCAGCATCCCCAAAGCGCGCTCCACCGGCGTCGAACTGGAGTTGAACGGGGAAGTGGCGCGCAACTGGGATCTCACCGCCAACTACAGCTACGACAAGACCGAAATTGTCGAAGACAACCTCAACCCGGACAACGTCGGCAATCGGCTGGTCAACGCCCCAACCAACATGGGCGGCCTGTACCTCAGCCGCCGCATGACATTGCCGGTGGTGCCCGGCGAGGTGCGCATTGGCGGCGGCGCGCGCTACGTCGGTCGCCGAGCCGGCGATCCGGAGAACAGTTTCACCATGCCGGCCTATACCGTGGCGGATGCCTTTGTCGCCTGGGACAGCAAGCTGCTTGGGAAACATACCCAGCTGAAACTGAATGTGAAAAACCTGTTCAACCGCGAGTACTATGCCTCCAGCGCCGGTAATTTACGCGTGATTGAGGGTGAACCGCGCAGCCTGAGCCTGCAGGCGACGGTCGATTTCTAACCTGTCATGCCTTGGGCGCCGTTTGGCACCCGTTTTCTTTGCGCCGGCGGCGGCATCACATCGGCGAGAAAATCCAGCAGCGCGCGGTTGAACAGCGCGGGCCGCTGCAGCGGCGCGAAATGGCTGACGCCCGGCAGCGTCACCAGACGAGCGCCGGGGATGCTATGGCTGAGGTAGACGGCATGTTCGGCGCGGATAAACTCATCGTGTTCGCTGTGCGCAACCGTCACCGGCACGCGAATGGCCGCCAATTCCTGCGCGGTATAGTTCGGCTGGCTGCTCATCATCAGGCTTACGGCGGCGACGAAGGGAGCGAAATCCTCTGGCGTCGGTGACAAGGCGGCATAGTCCTGCGCATGGCGCGCAAAGCAACGCTCGACGAGCAGACTGGACGGCGGCGGTTTAACCCCGCTGGCATCCATATTGCAGCCGAAGAAAAAGACGCCGTCCACCCGCTCGGGCGCCCGATGGGCGGCGATGAGCGCGACGCAGGCACCGTCGCTCCAGCCCGCCAGCGCGGCGTGGGGTATTTGCAACGCGTCCATCACCGCCAACAGATCATCGGCCATCCGAGCGTAACGGTATGGCCGCGCGTCGCGCGTGCTGCGCCCGTGCCCGCGGCTGTCGATGACCAGCACGCCATACCCGGCGGCCAGCAGCGCCGGCAGTTGATACCCCCAGTTGCCGCTGTGGCCCAGGCCGCCGTGCAACAGGATCAGCGTCGGAGCAGCGCCATAGGCCGCATACCAGATGTGCGCGCCGTCGTGTTCGACAAAGCCCTGCCTGGAACCGGGCGGCAACGGCGGCGCGCCCTGCGCGGCAAAGCGAGTCAAATCGTCGTCGGTTTGCATCTTTCTCCCCTCATTCGCCGAGGTTGAGCATCGATACGGCATCCAGGGAGTATAGTTCGCAGCGGCAAGCGGTGCCGTTCGCTTTCCCGGCATATACTTAAAGGAGGAATCGCAATGGAGGACGGTGAGATGAAGAAGATAATTCTCGTGTTTTTGACGTTGATGCTGAGCGGTTGTATCGGCGGAGGCGGCGGCCCATCGAATGCACCTTCGACATCGCCAAATGAACCTTACACCTGCACCAAATCCAGCGCCAACAGCGACTGCTCGCAATCGGTAGAACCATCGATGTACTAGCCGCGCTCGGCGGGCCGTCGCTTAACGGCCCGCCGCCTCAAACCGGCACTAGGAGGAGTGCTCCTCTTCATTGGCCTGATATCGCGTCGCCTGCTGCTTCATAAATACCACTTCCTGCGGGCTGGACAGGCTCACTTCCTGCGCGCGCAGCAGCTTGAGGATATTGAACAGCAGTTCACTCTTGGTGGCGCCGACCATGCGCGGGCTCGGCACATAGCCGGTCACGCTCAGGATAATGCCGTCCGGCCCCAGTTGGCTGAAGCGCACGTAAGGCGCCGGCGTGTCCAGAATGTTTTCGTACTCGTTATAGGCGCTGAGCAAGATATTGCGCACCTGCTCCGGATCGATCGAGGTCGGGAACGTCAACGCGATGGTCACCACGCCTTGCGCGTTGCCCATGGTGGCGTTACGCACGTTCTGCGAGATCAGCTGCGAGTTCGGTACGATCATGGTGGAACGGTCGCTGAGCTGGATTTCGGTAGCGCGCACGTTGATGCGCCGCACGTCGCCTTCCACGCCGCCGATGCCGATCATATCCCCGACCTTCACCGGGCGTTCGGTCAGCAGGATCAGGCCGGAAATAAAGTTCTTCACGATCTCCTGCAAACCGAAGCCGATACCGACCGACAGGGCGCTGACGATCCACGCCAGGTTGCTCCACTGGATGCCCAGCGCCGCCAGGGTGATCAGAATCACCAGCACATAGCCGATATTGCTGAACAGCGTCACCAGCGAGGCGCGGATGCCGACGTCCGAGATGGTTTTCGGCAACAGCTCAGAACCGAGCCAGCGCCGTACCGCACGCAGAATGTAGATGCCGATCGCCAGGCAGATCACGGCGTTGAGCAGGTTGCCGGGCACGATGTTGAAACGCTGCAGCCCTTCGCCGGTCAGGATGGAGACGATTTTCTCCATCAGCGAGCCCGGCGTGGTGCTGCCAAACGAGCCGTTGAACAACGCGACGATCATCAACAGCAACAGTGAACATTTGGCCAGCGCGGTGGTGATGATCGACATCTGCTCCAGATGGCGATCCTTGAAGCTGAGCGTTTTCTTCAGCATCTTGCCGCTGACGGTCTGCGGCGAAAACAGCGCGGCGCACAGGTCGGTGGCGAACAGCACCATGAAGTAGAACGCCATCAGCACCAGCACCACCCAGATCAGCTGGTAGGTCAGGAAACGGGCGAAGGCGATGTAGCCGATAAGCAGGGAAAGCAGGATCACCACCGAACACACCAGGGTGACGATGTGCACCAGCCCGCCGACCAGCGTGCGTTTTTCCAGGTGCGCGCCCTGCTGCTCCAGACGGCGACGAATGCGCTGGCCGCGCAGCGGCGCCGCCAGCAGCACCATGCCGATCAGCCCCGCCACCAGGCCATTGCCGAAGATGGTGGTGGCCAATGAGGCGCTGACGACGTTGTTGATCAGCTCCACGGTGCCGAACGCCAGCGCCAGACCGGCCAGCAGCGGCGAGAAGTAACGCAGCCCGGCGGCCACTTCATTGTCCAGCGCAGCCAAACGCCACGACGGACGATTCAGCGACAGCGCCGCACGCCCCAACCCGGCGATCAGCGCGCAGAAAATCCCCAGACGGTTAAAGCCTTCGGCGAAGTCTTCCAGCATCACCGGCAGCGGCTGCACGCGGACAAAGACGTAATACAGCAGATTCAGCGCGATCGAGGTGGTGATCACCGTCACCGCCACGGTGACGATCGCCATGAAGCTGCGGCGCAGGCGCCCGTCCGGCAGGAAGCGAATGCTGACCCAGGCGAGGAAACGCTCGGAGAAATAACGCCCCCAGGACCAGACGATCACCGCCAGCGCCAGCAGCGCCAGCGAACCGTAACGCCATTCGTCCTGCCAACTGGCGTCCCAGGCCGCTTTCATCTCGGCATTGAACTGGTCCAGCCGCTGCACGTCATCCGCTGACGGCTGCACCACCGGCGTCCAGAATTTGACGCCCAAAATGCTGCCGGTGTTCAGCGCCAGCTGGGTTTTGAACGCCACCCGGCGCAGATCGCTGATCTGCTGGCCCAGGTCGAAGGCGCTGGTCTTGATGGCCTGCGCGCGTTTTACCGCATCGTCCAGCTGCTTCTTGCTGTTGTTCAGCGCATTGCGTTGCTGGGCGACGGCCGGGGTTTCCGGCAGCGCGCCGACCGCCGGGGCCGGCCCCAGCACGTCCAGCTGCGCCTGCAGTTTTTCCTGCACCGGCTGCAGATCGGTAGCGAGTTTGTCCATGCCGGCGACCAGATCGTCCGTCGCCAACCGCAGTTTGCTGAGCTGGGTGTCGGTCGTCGCTTTGGAAACCAGCTGCTTCATGCTGTCCAACTGCTTTTGCGCGGCTTTCAACTGCGTAGCGGGATCGGGCGCGCTTTCGGCGGCGGGATCATCCTGGGTGGCGGCGACGGCGGCGAACGGCGTCAGTTGCATACCCAACAGCAATAATAACAACAGCAGGAACGGGCGAGGCTTTAACATAAATTCAGTGCTCAGCATCATTATCTGATAGACAGACGAACAGGCGGCGGATGAACCGTCGCTTAACCATAAACGCTAATTATAATAGCTGCTTAATGTCGGCCGAAATACAGTAATTATTCCCATTGTGTGCCACGCACCCGCGCTCGCCTTAGCTTGCTGATTATTCAGGCGCTTTTACACTGGCGATACGGCATGAAGCGCTCTATAATCCAGCCACCGATTAACCTGCAACCAATAAAAGGAGACTTACTATGCTGACGTGTGAATTGGTTTTTCACTCACACTTCTTTGGTAATCGTCGCCGCTCAAGCATTACCGGTATCGCGCTGCGATAACCCAGCTTGAGCGAAGCTTACTAAATCCAGGATCTTCCCTCCGGCTTACCGGGTTGTCGTCAGCAATGTTTGACGATAGGCATTGTCATGCCTGTAACTCTTGAGTAAGCAATGAGCACATTACTGTCTGCACAATCTGTCGGTTACGACAACGCGTTCGGCGTCCTGCTGAGCGAGATTTCCTTCAGCCTGAAAAAAGGCGACCGCATCGGTTTGATCGGCGATAACGGCTGCGGCAAAAGCACCCTGCTGCAAATTCTCAGCGGCGACCTGCCTGCGCACACCGGATCGGTGACATTGTCACATCAATGTCTGATGGCGCGCATTGAGCAACATCTGCCGCCGGAGCTGCACGCCAGTACCCTGCTGGATGCGGTTCTGGCGCGGCTGCCTACGGGCCAACACCTCAGCGAACGCTGGCGCTGCGAAGCGCTACTGGCCGAGCTGGGGTTTGAACCAGAGAGCTGGACGTTGACCGCCGGCACTCTCAGCGGCGGCCAGCATACGCGGCTGCTGTTGGCGCGCGCGCTGATCCGCCAACCCGATCTGCTGCTGCTCGACGAACCCAGCAACCACCTGGACCTGCCCACGCTGCTGTGGCTGGAACAGTTCTTGCGTAACTGGACCGGCAGTTTCGTGCTGGTGTCGCACGATCGCTACCTGCTCGACCAGGTAACCAATTGCACCTGGATCCTGCGCGACAAAACGCTGCAGTTCTTCCGTTTGCCCTGTTCTGCGGCACGCGGCGCGCTGGCGGAACAGGACGCCGCGGACGAACAGCGGCGCCACGCCGAGCAAAAGGAAATCGATCGGGTGGAAAAAAGCGCCAAGCGCCTGGCGACCTGGGGCAAGGTCTACGACAACGAAGATCTGGCGCGCAAGGCCAAGCAAATGGAGAAGCGCGTCGATCGGTTGAAGGAAGAACAGACCACCCTGACCGCCGGCAGCCCCTGGCGGCTGCGGCTGCAGGGAGAAGCGCTGGACGCCGATCGCCTGCTGGCGCTGCCGCACTGGGCGGTGCGCCCGGCGCCGGATGCGCCGGTGCTGTTCAGCCTGGAACATCTGCGCGTGAAAAGCGGCGATCGCATCGCCATCGTCGGGCGCAACGGCTGCGGCAAATCGTCGCTGTTGCGCCTGCTGTGGCGCGAGTATCAGCAACAAACGCAGCGCCCGGCGCTGTTCCATCCGCGCGTGCGCATCGGCTATTACGATCAGAGCCTGCAACAGCTGCACGATGAAGACACGTTGAGCGAAGCGCTGGCGCAGTTTGCGCCGCTGACCGAGGAACAGCGGAAAATGGCGCTGATCGGCGCCGGGTTCCCTTACCTGCGCCACCATCAGCAGATCCGTTCGCTGAGCGGCGGCGAGCGTTCACGGTTGCTGTTTGTCGGCCTGACGCTGGCCAACCATTCGTTGCTGCTGCTGGACGAGCCCACCAACCACCTGGATATGGCGGGCAAAGAGGAGCTGGCGGAAACGCTGCGTCAGTTCCCCGGCGCCGTCATGCTGGTCACCCACGATCGGATGCTGATCGAACAGAGCTGCAACCGCTTTTGGCTGATAGACCAACAAAAACTGGAGGAGTGGCACGATCTGGCGCCGGTGTACCAGCGTCTGGCGGGCGAAACGCCGGCGCTGCCGACGGCGCACGAGGCCAACGCAGACGCCCCGACGCCAAACCCGCAGTTGGAAGGCGAAGAGGCGTTGCTGACCGCCCTGTTTGCCCTCGAAAGCAAACTGGAGGCCGACCTGGCGCGTAAACCGAAGCATCAAAAACCGGAGCTTCAGGCGCGCTGGCGCCGCGAGATTGCCGACATCACCGCCCGGTTGAGTCTGGGTTAACCTTGACAGGCCGCCATCCGGCGGCCTGTTTTTTGACGGAGTGCGACATGGCATTTTCCCTTGAGCAAGCCTCACTCGCGCAGCGCCCGCTGCTGGCGGCCATGCTGTCCGATTGCCTTCGCGAGCTGGGCGTCGATGGGGATTACCCCTATTTGCCGCTCTACTGGCGCGAGGCCGGCCGCTACCCCTATTTGATGTTGAGCGATCGGCAAACGGCCGGGTTCGCGTTGGTCAGGCGTCTCGATAGCGCCACCGTCGAAATGGCGGAGTTCTACATCAAGCCCGAATGGCGACGCAACGGGCTGGGACAACAGGCTGCCCGCGCCTTGTTCGCGCAGCATCCCGGCGGTTGGTCGCTGTCGGTCAGCCAAGATAATCCGCGCGGGCTGGCGTTTTGGCGGGCGGCGATACCAGCCGAGGCTCTACATATGCAACAAAGCACCAGGCTCACGTTCTCTTTCGTTATTCGGTAATGGCAGACGGCGAATATTGCCAGGCCAAAAGAAACGCGGTGATAGCCGCTTCGGTCATGTGTTGCAATTGTTCCGGCGTCGGCCACTGGTCGGATAGCAAAACCGCGGGCAACGGATACCCCATAACCGCGCCCAGAAATGCCATCGCCTGCGGCTGCGCATGGACAAATTGGATTTGCCCATGCTGCCGCGCCTGTTCCAATATCCTCACTAACGCCTGAAGCACTCGCCCGGCATTGCGTTCGCGCAACGTGGCGTACAACTCAGGTTTCTGCAACAGCAGTTGCACCAGCAACCGCTGAAAATGCACGTTCTCAACGCTGAAAAAATGCGCCTGAACCACCGAGGCGAAACGTGCCAACACCTGCGGTAAATCCACACTCTCCTGTGTCAGAATGGTGGCAATTGGCGGCTGCATCTTTTCGATAAGATGGTTGAACGTCTCCAACACCAAGGCATCCTTGCTCGGGAAATGATTATATAAGGTTTGACGGGTGGTTCCCGCCTCGTTGGCTATCTCGTCCAAAGAGATGTCCAAACCCTGCTGCAAAAACAGAACGCTGGCGGTTTCCAGTATCCGTGGCCTGGCCTTCATCGGCCTTCCCGGTTGACGGTTGATCATATTATCTCCCCTGCCCAGAGGCTCATTTTCGCGCTTTAAGTCGTGCCAATCCTTGTTTAGTCAGAACAAAAAACAGCGGTACGAACAATAATGTCAGCAGTGTGCCAGAAATCATGCCGCCTATCACAGCAATACCGATTTCGCGCCGGCTGGCGGCCCCGGCACCGACAGAAAGCGCCAGCGGGATTACACCAGCGACAAACGCCAATGAAGTCATCACGATGGGCCGCAGACGCAATCGCGCCCCTTCCAATGTCGCCTGCAACAAAGCGGATCCCGTTTTTAGCTGTGTTTCAACAAACTCGACGATCAGGATCGCGTTTTTTGCCGCCAGACCAATCGTCGTCAACATTCCCACCTGGAAGTAAATATTGTTTTCATACCCCGCAAGGCGTGCGGCAACAACGGATCCGATAATCCCGAGGGGAATGATCAGCATCACAGACAACGGAATAGACCAACTCTCATACAGCGCGGCAAGACAGAGGAAAATGAACAACACCGAAGCTAGATACACCATCAGTGTTTGCCCGGCGGCCAATTGCTCCTGATATGAGAGCCCACTCCACTCAAGGCGGTAGCCGTCTATATCGCCGATGATATTCTGCATACGCGCCATCGCGGTGCCGGAGCTTTCTCCCTCGGCTGCCGCCCCCTGTAACTGCGTGGCCGACAGCCCGTTAAAGCGCTGAAGGATTTGTGGGCCTGAGAGCCAACGCGTAGTCGCGAAGCTGGCAAAGGACGCCATGCTGCCGCTTTCACCACGTACAAACCAACTATCGATATCATCCGGCGCCGAGCGCCAGGCCGCATCCCCCTGCATGTAGACCCGCTTCACGCGGCCGCGATCGATAAAATCGTTAATATAAGCGCCTCCCCATGCGGCAGAAAGCGTGTTGGTGATGTCAGCCTGCTGCAGCCCTTGTGCGCTAGCTTTTTGCTGGTCGATATCGACCTGCAATTGCGCTTTATCTTCGAGGCCGTTTATGCGCACCGCCGTTAACAACGGATCTTCGGTAGCGGCGGCAATCACCTGCCTCTGAGCAGCTTGCAGCGCGTCATGCCCGACGCCGTTTTGATCTTGTAACCACAATTCAAATCCACTGGACTGCCCCAACCCGCGCACCGCCGGCGGCGACAACACATTGATCTGCGCGTCACGATAGCTTTTGAAATGGCGATTGGCGCGGCTAATAATCGCCTGCGCGTTATTTTCATCACCACTGCGTAGCGACCAATGTTTCAGTTCGGCAAACGCCATACCGACATTCTGACCACTGCCGGCGTTATTGCGCCCGACAACCATGAAGATTACATTCAGGTTGTCCCGCTCGGCGGTCATGAAATAGTCGGCGATAGCGTCAGCAGTCTGTTGCGTTCTGGCCATCGGGGCACCTGGCGGCAGAGAAAACTGGACCATTACCGAGCCCTGATCCTCAACCGGGAGAAAACCGGTAGGCATACGCAGATATTGCCAGATCATGAAACTAACCAGCAGCAGCGCCAACAGGCAAAAACGCCCCTTGCGCGCCATCACATGGTTCAATCCCAGTCCATAACGCCGCTGCCCGTATTCCACCAGGCGGTTAAAGCCGCGAAAAAAACGGCGGCGCGGCCGGTGCACCGGCGGTTTCAGCAAACCGGCACACAGTGCCGGCGTCAAGGTCAACGCAACTAAAACCGACAGCACCATAGCCGCGACCAGCGTGATGGAAAACTGTCGGTAGATCATCCCGGTTGAACCGCCGAAAAATGCCATTGGAATAAATACCGCCGAAAGTACCAGCGCGATGCCGATCAGAGCGCCATTGATCTCCCGCATCGAAAGCAACGTCGCCTCGCGCGGTGGCAATTGCGCCTCCTCCATCACGCGCTCAACATTTTCAACCACCACAATCGCGTCATCTACCAACAGGCCGATCGCGAGCACCATGGCGAACAGTGTCAAGGTGTTTACGCTGTAACCCAACAGCGCCAAAACACCGAAAGTGCCGAGCAACACTACGGGTACCGTAATGGTGGGGATCAACGTGGCGCGCCAATTTTGCAAAAACAGATACATCACCACAATCACTAGCGCGATCGCTTCCAACAGCGTTTGTACGACGCCTTCAATGGAAACCAGTACGAACGGCGTGCTGTCTCGTGGATAAGCCACCTGCAACCCCGGTGGAAACTGCGGGGCCCTGCGATTCACTTCGGCCCGTACCCGCTCTGCCACCTCCAGCGCATTGGCGCCGGAAGCCAACTGAATCGAAATACCCGCCGCCGGGTGACCATTGAGGCGCGTTTGGTTTTGATAGTTTTCCGCCCCGATTTCAACACGAGCAACATCGCGCAAATACACCGCCGAACCGTCGGTATTGGTACGCAGAATAATATCCTCAAACTGTTCCGGCGTTTCCAGCCGCGATTGTGCGGTCACGGTCGCGTTCAACGACTGGCCTTCTATCGTAGGCAAGGCTCCGATCTCACCGCTGGTGACCTGGGCATTTTGCGCTTCTATGGCGACCTGCACGTCAGACGGCATCAAACCATAGCCGCTCAGTTTGATCGGATTGAGCCAAATGCGCATAGCATATTGGGCACCAAACACCGTCGTCTCCCCGACGCCATCCACCCGGCTCAGCGGATCTTGCAGCGAACTGACCAGAAAATCATTGATATCAACGCTGTCCATACGGCCTTGCGTGTCGTACAAGGCAACCACCATTAGGCTATCACCCTGCGATTTAGTCACAGTGATGCCTTGCTGCTGCACTTCTTGCGGCAATCGCGACGTTGCTTGATTGACCGCATTTTGCACTTGAACCTGAGCAATGTCCGGATCGGTTTGTTGTTCGAAGCTAAGGCTGATGCGAGCCTGGCCCGCCGAACTGCTGGTTGATGAGAAATACAACAGGCCATCGATGCCTTTAATTTGTTGTTCGATAATCTGAGTCACGCTGTCCTCTACCGTTTTGGCCGAAGCACCGGGGTAATTGGCTGTCACCGTGACACCAGGTGGCGCGATGTCGGGATATTGCTCAATCGGCAATGTCCAGAGCGCCAGAGCACCCGCTGCCATAATGCAGATGGCCAGCACGGCCGCAAACACCGGTCGAAAGATGAAAAAATGCGCTAGCATGCCTGACCCCTCTGATTATCTTGCTGACGGATGCTTTGATGGTACGTTTAATAATTAAATTTACTTTACAGTAAAGTAAATAAATCAAATCAAGCCTGAAATCAAGCAGGAATAGACACCGTATTGTCATCTGACTATGGCACCCTGCACACTAAACTTTGTTTGGAATACTGCCTGCCATGACGTTACTTTCCCCACGGGACATCGAGGCGCGCTACCGCTTCGCGCGTGAGATCGCCCGCGCCGCCGCCGATCTCGCCTTCAGCTTTTATCAACGCCGGCAAAGTCTGGCCGTCGAGTTTAAACAGGGGCTGCAGGACGTGGTCAGCGAGGCCGACCGCCGAGTCGAGGCGCTGATCCGCCGTATGATCAACCGTCGGTTTCCCCTGGATGGGTTTCTCGGCGAAGAGAGCGGCAGCAGCGGCGATAACGCCACCTGCCTTTGGGTCGTCGATCCGATCGACGGCACCGCCTGCTTCCTGAACGGGCTGCATACCTGGTGTATCGCGATAAGCGTGGTGATCGACGGTGAACCGACGATCGGCGTGGTCTACGATCCCAATCACCGCGAGATGTTCCGCGCCTGCCGCGGCCAAGGCGCTTTCCTCAACGGGGAACCGATCGGCGTGCATGCCGGGCGCAGCGTCGCGGATGGCGTGATGGGCGTTGGGATATCACCGCGTGCCTCGGCGGCGGAATTCAGCGGTTTTCTCTGTCGCCTGCTGCAGGCGGGCGGCATGTTCGTGCGCAGCGGCTCCGGCGCGTTGATGACCGCCCAGGTGGCCGCCGGGCGCATGCTGGGCTATTACGAACCGCATATGAACGCCTGGGACAGCCTGCCTGGGCTGGTGCTGACGCGCGAAGCCGGCGGCGTGGCGAATGACTTTATGCACCACAACGGGCTGCGACGCGGCAACCCGCTGCTGCTGGCCAACGCGGCGCTCTATCCGCAATTGGCCGAGCTGATTCAAACGCCGGGCTTGATCGGCTCGACGTGCCCTATCGCGCGCGTGATGGCCGGGTAAAGCGCGCGCAGCCGCCGCTCGACCCGATCGACCGCATCGTGCGCGGCGGCGATGGTTACCGCCGGCGACACCCGGCAGTGGAAGTTGACGATGATGCCGCCGTCGGTCCTGCGCGCGCGGATGTTATGGACGTCTTGCACCTTATCCCCCTGCTCCAGCGCCGACTGCAAAATCAGCCGGATATCGGCCAGCTCGGCGGCGGAAACATCCTCGCTGGCCAGCCAGTGCGGCGTCTGCGGCTCCAGATGGGTCTCTATCTCGGTGTCCTCGCCGATCGCCTGACGCAGGATCCCTTCTATCTCCGTGGCGATATCATGCGCCTGCGCCACGCTGGCGTTGGCCGGCACCGCCAGATCCATGCCGATCGCCATGTGCGTCGGCAACTGCTGCAAGGTGACGTTCTGCACCTGCGCGCCGTGATTGGCGGCGATCGCCCGAATGCGCGTCGCCATGTCTTCGTCGCTGCGTGTCTGCGGCACCGCGATGACGGTAAACTCCGCCTTGGCATACAGCTCCCGCAGTCGTTCGACGATTTCTCGCTTGAGCGCATCGATGCGCTCCAGCGGCAAGGTGCGGCACACCGCCACCGTGATCTCGACAAACAGTACGACGCCGGCGTTGCGAATACGCACGCTGTCGCAGGCCAGCACCGCCGGGAAGCTGTCCAGCGTGGCGCGAATCGCCTCGGTGGCTCCGGCCGGGGCGGCATCCATCAGCGAGTCGAAGGAGCGTTTACCCAGTTTGATTGCCGCGACAAAGATAAAACCGGCGACGATCAGCGCGGCGATGGCGTCCGCACGGCCAAAGCCCAGCAGCACAAACACCATGCCCAGCAGCACCACGCCGGACGAAAGCATGTCGGAGAAGAAATGCAGCGCATCCG
Organism: Serratia sp. CY76391; assembly: GCF_052166695.1. Classification (NCBI taxonomy): domain Bacteria; kingdom Pseudomonadati; phylum Pseudomonadota; class Gammaproteobacteria; order Enterobacterales; family Yersiniaceae; genus Serratia; species Serratia sp. CY76391. Next base: position 307,580 of record NZ_JBJNOJ010000008.1, on the reverse strand, counting down.
CCTCCAGCGCCGCGCTGTCGGTCGCCTTGGCGACGCGGTTGAGCGCCCGCACGCGGAAAAAATCGACGCAGATGGAAATCAGCAGCACCGCGATCACCACCGGCGCCGCGACGATCTCATGCGGCTGCCCAAGCAGGCTGCTGCCCGCCTCGTAGACGATCCAACCGGCGGCGCCGAGCAACAGCAACACCTCGAACAGCGCCGCCAGGTTTTCCACCTTGCCGTGGCCGAAGTGGTGATCGTCATCGGCGGGTTTATCGCTGATGCGCACCGCCAGCCAGGTGATGCTGGTGGCGATAAAATCGGTGAAAGAGTGGATCCCTTCGGATATCAGGCCAATACTGCCGGTAAAAATGCCGGCGACGAATTTGCCCGTGGCCAGCAACCCGCTGGCGATCATCGAGTTTCTGGCCACGGCCTGTTTTTCATTTTGCATGATGCTGCTCACATTCGGACGGTGATTTATTTTTTTACTTTAGAGGATAATTGCCAGACAAAGGCGATCAGCAGCATACTGCCAGAGAAAGTCAGCATGAGGCTAGTAAGAAAATTGGATTTTCCGGTGGAATAAAAATAAATCTCATTCACCCCCACCGAAATCATTAAAATGGCGTAGAGCAACCCCAGAATAAGAATCGTCATTATTATCAACTCCCGTATCAGGCCGCGCGTTCAGCGCGCCGCTAAATCCTCCCCATAATAAATAGCGGTTACGGGGAGGATGCATCTAGGCGGATCTTTAGCGTTCATCAATCATCCCATTTGGTGCTCATATAGGCCGCCAACAGGCCTAGTGAGCTGATCATTGCCAGGAATCCCATAAAAATAGTCATGTTTCCCATTATTTTGTCCTCAGGTTAAATGTTATCGATAAAATCCCCTTGCGTTAAATATCGGGGTTGGTCGGCGTCCATGATTTTTAACGTCCTCCTCAGGTTTGTCACATTTCCGCCCTTTACGGGCGGAGCGGTTTAAATACCCAAAACGTGCTGGGCGATTTTGAAATAAATAATCAGGCCGGTGCCATCGATAAAGGTGGCGATAAACGGCGCCGACACCACGGCAGGATCGATGCCGAGACGTTTCAGCAGCATCGGGATGATCGACGAAACAATGGCGCTCCACACGGTGATCGCCACCAGCGACAGGCTGACCACCAGCGTCACCTCCATGCCGACGCCCATGATCCAGGCGCGCACCCAGGCCGCCAGGCCGATGGTGACGGCGATCAGCAGCGAGGTCGTGACCTCCTTGCGGATCACCGCGCCCAGGTTGCGCAGGCTGACCTCTCCCAGCGCCATGGCGCGCACCAGCGTCGAGGTGATCTGGGTGCCGCTGTTGCCGCCGGTGCCGATCAGCAGCGGGATAAAGAACGCCAGCGCAATCGCCGCTTCGAGCTGATCTTCGAACGCTTTCAGCACGTTGCCGGTGTAGGCTTCAGCGACGAACAACATCAGCAGCCACACCGAGCGTTTGCGCCACAGCGCCCACGGGCTGGTCTCCAGATAAGGCTTGTCCAGCGGCAGGCTCGCGCCCTGACGCTGCGCGTCTTCGGTGTTTTCATCCTCGACCAGCCGGGCGATCTCGCGCTCGCCCAGTACGCCGACCAGCGTGTTATTGGCCACCACCGGCACCACGTCCAAACCGCCTTTGCCCAGCAGATGCGCCACGTCGTTGCGGTCATCGTCGGGTGAAACCTGGAAATAGCTGTAATCCATCATTACGCCGACGGCTTTATCCTGTTCTTCGCACTGCAACAGTTTTTTCACCGACAGTGTGCCGCGCAGATGATAATCGTCCGCGGTAATAAATACCCGGCTGGGAATTTCGTCCGTTTTGAGCTGCGAAAGTAAATATTCCCGGGCATGATTGACCGTCATCGTTGCGGGAACGGTAATAAAATCGGCGTTCATATAACCGGCGACCGAAGTCTCGTCGAGAGTTTCAGTCGCGTTCAGCGCCGGAGAAGAAGAGTGTTGATGTGACTTGATCATTTTGTCAGTCCCTATTTCTGTTGTGAACTTCAACAGCGAATCGCATAGGGGCGTAACCACAGAGGGAGTGCAGACTGCCTATCTCCGCGTCCAGGTTTTAGCACTATACAACGTATCCGAGTTGTTGCTCGGAAGTTACTTTGGGCTGAACCTTAATCCGATAAAGCCTGTCTTAACCTTGGGCATCTCTCGATGTCGTCAGATCAGTAACCTGTGTTTGTATAGGAGCCTCGCCAAACGAGATACTGCATATAAACTACCGGCGCAGTATAGGCGTTGTTTTATCCGGCGGGAAGAAAAGATTGCCCGTCGTTTATGGAGTATTTAGGATAATGTTAATTAAACGGCCATTTATAAAAACGGCTGATATAAATCAGCCGTTTTTTATTTTTCAGTGTTCGAGAATGTAGACGTTTTTATCGTATAAGGCGCCCTGACGAGTAAAGTCGATCCCCTTCACGTAAGGTTTGATGAGCGTGGCGTTGGCCTCGTAGTACACCGGCGCGACCGGCGTATCGACGGCCAGCACCGCCTCGGCCTGCTGGAAATACTGCTGTACCTGCTGCGGTGTCGGCGCCGCCGTCGCCTGATGCAGAATGCGATCGTACTCCGGATTGCGGTATTTGGGGCTGTTCTCGCTGCTGTCGGAACGGAACACGTTCAGGAAAGTAGACGGATCGTTGTAATCCGCCAGCCAGCGGGTAAAGGCCACGCCGTACTGCCCGCGGTTGATATTGTCCAGCGTGACTTTGCGCTCCTGGCTTTGCAAGGTGGCCTCTGCGCCGAGGTTTTTTTTCCACATGGCGGCGGCGGCGATGACGATCTTCTTGATGGTGGCGTCATTGCTGTACAACACGGTAAAGCGCAGCGGATGCTCGGCGTTGAAACCGGCCTGCGCCAGCAGTTGCTTCGCCTGGGCGTGGCGTTGTTCCGGCGTCAAACCGGCCGCGGCGCCGGGCTGCAGGCTATAGCCGCCCGCCCCGGTTGGGGTAAAGGTCCAGGCCGGCTGCTGGCCGTATCCCAACACTCTGCCGGCGATAATCTCTTTGTCCAGCGCCAGGTTCAGCGCCTGGCGCACCCGCACGTCGTTAAACGGCGCCTGGCGGTTGTTGAAGGCGAAATAGCTGGTGGAGAGCAGCGGATAGGTCACCAGCTGTTGCTCGCCGAGCGTTTTTTTCAGCTGCTGATACAGCTCCGGCGGCGTGGTATACCCCAATTCAACCTCACCGGCGCGAAAACGCGCCACTTCAGGGAAGCCCTGGATCGGCAAGAAGGTGACCTTGTTGAGCACGGTATTGGCGTTATCCCAATACTGCGGGTTACGTTCCACCACCACCTTTTCGTTCACCACCCACTGGCTGAGGCGGAACGCCCCGTTGCCGACAAAGTGCGCTGGCTGCGTCCAGTTTTTGCCGTACTGCTCCACCACCTTGCGGTTAACCGGCAAAACCGGGAAATGCACCAGTTGCTTGAGCAGATAGGAATTAGGCTCCGACAGCGTCACCTGCAGAGTGTGCGCATCCAGCGCCTTGACGCCCAGCTCGCTCGGCGGTTTGCTGCCGGCGTTGATCGCCGCCGCATTCAGCACGTAGGCCGAAGCCAGATAGCTGCCGTACGGCGAGGCGGTTTTCGGATCGGTGAGGCGCCGCCAGCTGTAAACGAAATCGTCGGCGGTCACCGGATCGCCGTTCGACCATTTGGCCTGCGGCCGCAGATGGAAAGTCCAGACGTTGCCCTGATGCTCCCACGTCTGCGCCAGTGCCGGGATCACTTCGCCGTCTTTTCCGACGCGCAACAAGCCTTCGAACAGATCGTTGAAGATGTAGAACTCCACATTGCTTTCGGCCAGGTTTGGATCCAGCGTCGCCGGTTCATACCCGTTGGCGCGCACCAGTTCTTGCACCGCCGCCAGTTTAACGCCTGCCGGCACCTCGGCGGCATGGGCAGCCGTAGCGTTAAAAGCCAGGAGGATTAAACCAGCCAGTTTCTTGCCATTAAATGAATATTTCACGTCGATATCCCTGATTAGTGTTTTATCGCGTTTAATATGCAATGAGGCAGTGGAATAAATTAAATCATTAATCGCTATGAGTCATAACCAAAAGCGGTGTTGAATTTCTTTCATTATCAAAGAAGTACTGGCAACAGAACGATGAAAAACACGAGGATAAACGCGGAGACCGGCATTGCCGTCAGGAACGCCGTGAACCGGCGGTGACATAAATTCAGGCAATCAATACAGATTATTCCAGCCGAAGCTTAACTTATCCTTAGGGCAATTCATTTTGTGAGCGATCGTCAAAAATAATTTAATACGAATCGTTTTCACTATCATTATTGATGTTCTTGGCTAAAATCGGCCTGCTTGCGCTCGCCAGGCGATATTCGTTTTCTTCATTCGAACGCTAAAAAGGATAACTGCATGAAGCTGCGTATTTCATCTCTCGGTCCCGTCGCCCTGCTCGCCTCCTCGATGATGCTGGCCTTTGGCGCTCAGGCGGCCTCCGCCGACCAGGGCATCGTTATTTATAACGCCCAGCATGAAAATCTGGTGAAATCCTGGGTCGACGGATTTACCAAAGACACCGGCATCAAGGTGACGCTGCGCAACGGCGGCGACAGCGAGCTGGGCAACCAACTGGTACAGGAAGGCAGCGCTTCACCTGCCGACGTGTTTCTGACGGAAAACTCCCCGGCGATGGTGTTGGTGGATAACGCCAAGCTGTTCGCCCCGCTGGATGCCGCCACGCTGGCGCAGGTGGAACCACAATATCGCCCAAGCCACGGCCGCTGGATCGGCATCGCCGCCCGCTCTACCGTATTTGTTTATAACCCGGCCAAACTGAGCGACGCGCAGCTGCCGAAATCACTGCTGGATCTGGCCAAGCCGGAATGGAAAGGCCGCTGGGCCGCTTCGCCGTCGGGCGCCGATTTCCAGGCGATCGTCAGCGCGCTGCTGGAGCTGAAAGGCGAGAAAGCCACGCTGGACTGGCTGAAAGCGATGAAAACCAACTTTACCGCCTATAAAGGCAACAGCACGGTGATGAAAGCGGTCAATGCCGGCCAGATCGACAGCGGCGTGATCTATCACTACTACCCGTTCGTGGATGGCGCGAAAACCGGCGAGAACAGCAACAACATCAAGCTGTATTACTTCAAACATCAAGATCCGGGCGCCTTCGTCAGCATCTCCGGCGGCGGCGTGCTGGCTTCCAGCAAGCATCAGCAGCAGGCGCAGGCGTTCATCAAGTGGATCACCGGCAAACAGGGCCAGGAAATCCTGCGCACCAACAACGCCTTCGAATACGCCGTCGGCGTCGGCGCGGCCTCCAACCCGAAACTGGTGCCGCTGAAAGATCTGGACGCGCCGAAGGTAGATGCCGCGCAGTTGAACAGTAAGAAAGTTGTCGAACTGATGACCAAGGCCGGCCTGCTGTAAGGCCCGCCGGCAAACCGAGAGTTTTTGATCGTTATGTCAAACCTGAGTACCCACGCCGCGCAGACCGCGCGGCGTTATTCTGTTGTCCCCCGTCACCCGCGGCCAGGGGCGATCGTGGTGGTCAGCGCCGTGTTGCTGTCGCTGCTGGCGCTGTTGCCGCTGGGATTCGTTATCGGCGTGGCGGTTGAAACCGGCTGGCAAACGGTCAAAGCACTGGTTTTCCGCCCACGCGTGGCGGAACTGCTGTTGAATACTTTGTTGCTGGTGGTGCTGACGCTGCCGATTTGCGCCGTGCTGGGCGTGGCCCTGGCCTGGTTGACCGAACGCACCACGCTGCCGGGCCGCCGTCTCTGGGCGGTATTGGCGACCGCGCCGCTGGCGGTGCCGGCCTTCGTGCAAAGCTATGCCTGGATCAGCCTGGTGCCGTCGATGCACGGCCTGGGCGCAGGCGTTTTCATCTCGGTGCTCGCTTACTTCCCGTTTATCTACCTGCCGGCCGCCGCCGTGCTGCGCCGCCTGGATCCCGGTATCGAGGACGTCGCCACCTCACTCGGCTCCCGGCCGCCGGCGGTGTTTTTCCGCGTGGTGCTGCCGCAGCTGAAGCTGGCGATCTGGGGCGGCTCGCTGCTGATCGCTTTGCACTTGCTGGCGGAGTATGGCCTGTACGCCATGATCCGTTTCGATACCTTCACCACCGCGATCTTCGATCAGTTCCAGTCGACCTTCAACGGCCCGGCGGCCAACATGCTGGCCGGCGTGTTGGTGCTGTGCTGCCTGGGGCTGCTGTTGCTTGAGGCGATAAGTCGTGGCCGCGCACGCTATGCCCGCGTCGGTTCCGGCAGCGCCCGCAGCCAAACGCCGCGCCGCCTTTCGCCGCCGCTCGCCGCGCTGGCGCTGCTGCTGCCGATCGCGCTGACTGCGCTGGCGTTGGGCGTGCCTTTCATCACCCTGGCCCGCTGGCTGTGGCTGGGTGGATTCGAGGTGTGGCGCAACGCCGAGCTGTGGCCCGCGCTGTGGCAAACGCTGTCGCTGTCCGCCGCCGGCGCGCTGCTGATCACGCTGTGCGCCATTCCGATGGCCTGGCTGTCGGTACGCTATCCGGCCCGGCTGTATCGGGTGCTGGAAGGCTGTAACTACGTGACCAGCTCGCTGCCCGGCATCGTGGTGGCGCTGGCGCTGGTGACCATCACCATTCACAGCTTCCGGCCGATTTACCAGACCGAAATCACCCTGCTGCTGGCGTATCTGCTGATGTTTATGCCGCGGGCGCTGATCAATCTGCGCGCCGGTATCGCACAGGCGCCGGTGGAATTGGAAAACGTGGCGCGCAGCCTGGGCAAATCGCCGGCGCAGGCGTTGTGGAGTACCACGCTGCGGCTGGCGGCGCCGGGCGCCGCTGCGGGCGCTGCGCTGGTGTTCCTGGCGATCGCCAATGAACTAACCGCCACGCTGCTGCTGGCGCCGAACGGCACTCGCACGCTGGCCACCGGCTTCTGGGCGCTGACCAGCGAGATCGACTACGTCGCCGCCGCGCCTTATGCGCTGATTATGGTGGCGCTGTCATTGCCGCTCACCTGGCTTCTTTATTCTCAATCTAAACGCACGGCGGGACTATGAGCACGCTCGAACTGCACGGTATCGGAAAATCTTACAACGCCATCAGAGTGCTGGAACACATTGACCTGCAGGTTACCGCCGGCAGCCGCACGGCGATCGTCGGCCCTTCCGGCTCCGGCAAAACCACTCTGCTGCGCATCATCGCCGGCTTTGAAATCCCCGACGGCGGCCAGATCCTGCTGCAGGGGCAAGCCATGGGCAACGGCGGCGGCTGGGTGCCTGCACACCTGCGCGGCATCGGCTTCGTTCCGCAGGATGGCGCGCTGTTCCCGCACTTTACCGTCGCCGGCAACATCGGTTTTGGCCTCAAGGGCAGCAAACGCGAGAAACAGCATCGCATCGAGGCGTTAATGGAGATGGTGGCGCTGGATCGCCGTCTGGCGGCCCTGTGGCCGCATGAACTGTCCGGCGGGCAGCAGCAGCGGGTCGCATTGGCGCGTGCTCTGTCGCAGCAACCGCGGCTGATGCTGCTGGACGAGCCGTTCTCGGCGCTGGATACCGGCCTGCGCGCCGCCACCCGCAAAGCGGTGGCCGAACTGCTGACGGAGGCCAAAGTAGCGTCGATCCTGGTCACCCACGATCAGAGCGAGGCGCTGTCGTTCGCCGATCAGGTAGCGGTGATGCGCAATGGCCGGCTGGCGCAGGTGGGCGCGCCGCAGGATCTTTATCTGCGCCCGGTCGATGAACCGACTGCCAGCTTCCTTGGAGAAACGCTGGTGTTGACCGCCGAACTGGCGCACGGCTGGGCCGACTGCGCACTGGGGCGCATCGCCGTCGACGATCGCCAACGCAGCGGCCCGGCGCGCATCATGCTGCGCCCGGAGCAGATTCAAATCGGCTTGTCAGATCCGGCGCAGCGCGGCCAGGCGGTGATCACCGGCATTGATTTCGCCGGCTTCGTCTCTACGCTCAACCTGCGGATGGTCGCCGGCGGCGCGCAAATCGAGATCAAAACCGTCAGCCGCGAAGGCCTGCAGCCTGGTTCTCAGGTCATTCTCAACGTGATGGGCCAGGCGCATATTTTCGCCGGCTGACTCACTTAAGGCCGGGCTGCTCCCCGGCCTTCTCAGCGGCAAATCTTGTCGCGGCGCGGCTTTTTCGGCGCCAGCAGATAATCCACCACGCTTTCGTCAACGCAGCTGTCGATGCCGTTCAGCGCCAGCGTATGCCCGTCGCGTTCGCGGGTGATCAGCGGGCTTTTAAAGGCGGTGGCCATCACTTGCGCGTTGCGGTACGGGGTGGTCGGATCGTAGCGCTGGGCGACGAACAGCAGCGGCGGCAACGCGGCGGACGCCACCGGGGTGTGCGGCCGATCTTTGCCGCGGTACGGCCACAGATCGCACATTTCCAGCGGGTATTCGTGCAGCGGCAGATAGTGGGCATACAAAGCGGCGGTATTGATCTCCTGCCGCTGCCGGCGCAACAGCTGCGGATCGGCCGTCGGGTTGGCGACGTCGGCGCAGGTGATGACGTTCAGGGCGTCATCGGCATCCGGCGAATAGCTTTCGTCGATCAGATCGGAAACCTGCTGCCCGGCGATGCCGGCATCGAGCTGGCGCAGCACGGTGGCCAGCTCATGCCAGCGCTCCGGCCACAGCAGCAGCGAACGCGTGACCGTCAACACGTCGTCGGCGGAGATTTCATAGCCTGCCGCAGTGACGAACGGCTGCTCGTGCAGCTTGCGCAGCAAGGCGTGATAGCGCTGCAGCGCCTGATTGGCGCCGCCGCCCAGCTGACAGCTGTCGGTTTTACCGCAGTAGGCGGCGAAGCGCAGGAAGCTTTGCTGGAAACCCCGTTCCTGGTTCAGCCGCTGGGTGAAATCGTCCTCAGCCAGATCCACCACCCCGTCGAGCACCAGCGCCCGCGTTTTCTTCGGAAAACGCTCGGCATACAGCGCCGCCACCTTGGTGCCGTAAGAGTACGCCACCGCCGTCAGCCCTGGCTCGCCCAGCGCGTGGCGGATCGCATTCAGATCGTTGACCGCTTCGTCGGTGCCGATATGTTGCAGCACGTCCGCGCCGGTCTGTTTGATGCAGGCGGCAATCAGGGCCCGCGTCTGGTTCTCCGCGCCGGCCACGTCGTTGTCGTCCGGTTCAGGGAGTTCGTCACCTTCGGCCAGCTGGCAGGAGATTTTCGGCGTCGATTGGCCGACGCCGCGCGGATCGTAACCGATGATGTCGTAGGATTTACGCAGCCTGGCGACGTGGGCGTCGTTGCCTAAATAGGGGTTGATGCCCGGCAGGCCCGGCCCGCCGCTGATCGTCACCACGCTGCCCTTTTTCGGCCCGGTGGCGGGCAGCAGGGTCAGCGCCAGGCGCACGGTCTGTTCGCCCGCCTGCACGGTATGAGCGGGCGGCGTGGCGTACGCCAGCGGCACCTCGAGATAGCCGCAGCGCAGCCCCGGCGGCGGCGGCTCATCGAACCAGCGCTGAAAGCCGCTGTTGAGACAAGATTGCCAACGAATGCCGTTCCCGGCCGCCGCCCCGTGGAGCGCAGGCTTGGCCTGAGCGGGCAACGCGGCGGCAGTCGCGGCGAGCAGCGCCAGAATACGCAGTACTGACATGGGGAGTCCTTTCAACTCAACGAATCGGTCAAAGGGTAACGGTACCCGGTTAAACCGCTAGCCAATAGAACACAAAAAGCCGCGCGGGTGAAGCCGTCACCGCGCGCCCGACAAGACTTTTCTCTGCTCGGATTGCTCTTATAACGCACAGAATGCTGCAAAAAACGTCGTTTGCCTGCTAGGCTTAGGGTTCATTATCCCACAAGGAACAGGAGAGCAGCATGTTTGGAAAAGCGGAAGACAAAGCCAATGAAGCCGCAGGCGCGGTAGAAGAAGCGTTCGGCAAAGCCGTTGATTCGCCGGAGCATCAGGTGCGCGGCGCGGCGCGCAAATACGCCTCCCAGGCCAGCTATGCCGCCCGAGACGCCGCGGACAGCGTAAGAACGCAGGTGGAAGCCAACCCGCTGGCCGGCGTGGCCGTTGCGGCGGCGGTCGGCATCGTTTTCGGCTTCCTGCTGGGACGCAAATAAGCGGCGAACGCGCCGCTCGACAACAGGCCCGTTACGGGCCTTTTTTTCGCCTGCGTGCAAACTTTCATCTATCACAGCCATCGCTTAAAAAAAACAACGCCTTCAACTACGATTAGTTTGTGACCAGAGCGAGGCTCTGCGATCCGACGGATAACCCTATGAGGATTATCACCATTATCCATGCTGTTTAAGCCGCTCTCCTTCACGCGGCTAAGAAAGGTTGATTATGGCTCGCACCACCCCTATCGAACGTTACCGCAATATCGGCATCTCCGCGCATATCGATGCCGGCAAGACCACCACCACCGAGCGGATTCTGTTTTACACCGGGGTCAGCCACAAGCTGGGTGAAGTGCATGACGGCGCGGCGACCATGGACTGGATGGCGCAGGAACAGGAGCGCGGCATCACCATCACCTCGGCGGCCACCACCTGCTTCTGGAACGGCATGCAGCATAACTATCCGCAGCACCGCATCAATATCATCGATACCCCCGGGCACGTCGATTTCACCATTGAAGTGGAACGTTCGATGCGCGTGCTGGACGGCGCCGTGATGGTTTACGACTCGGTGGGCGGCGTGCAGCCGCAGTCGGAAACCGTCTGGCGCCAGGCCAACAAGTACAAGGTGCCGCGGCTGGCGTTCGTCAACAAGATGGACCGCATCGGCGCGGATTTTTTCCGCGTGCGCAAAATGATGATCGAGCGCCTGAAAGCCAACCCGGTGCCGATCGTTATCCCCATCGGCGCCGAAGACCGCTTCAGCGGCGTGGTGGATCTGGTGCGGATGAAGGCCATTCTGTGGGACGAGGCCTCGCAGGGCATGAACTTCAGCTTCGAAGAGATCCCGGCAGAGCTGCGCGATTCGGCGCAGGAATGGCGTGAAAACATGATTGAGGCCGCCGCCGAAGCCTCGGAAGAACTGATGGAGAAATACCTCAACCAGGTGCCGCTGAGCGAAGAGGAGATCGTCCACGGGCTGCGGGTGCGCACCGTCGCCGGTGAAATCCAGCCGATGCTGTGCGGCTCGGCGTTCCGCAACAAAGGGGTGCAACGCATGCTGGACGCGGTGATCGAGCTGATGCCCTCGCCGCTCGATGTGCCGCCGATGGAAGGCCACGGCGAACACGATGAAATCATCACCCGCAAAGCCGACGACAACGAAAAGTTCTCGGCGCTGGCGTTCAAGCTGATGACCGATCCGTTCGTCGGCCAGCTGACCTTCGTGCGCGTCTACTCCGGGGTGCTGGCCAAAGGCAGCAGCGTTTACAACCCGATCAAAGGCAAAAAGGAGCGCATCGGCCGCATCGTGCAAATGCATGCCAACGATCGTAAGGACATCGACGAGCTGCACGCAGGCGACATCGCCGCCTGCGTCGGCCTGAAGGACGTCACCACCGGCGATACGCTGTGCGATCCCGGCGCCATCATCACGCTGGAGCGCATGACCTTCCCCGAGCCGGTGATCGCCCAGGCGATCGAGCCGAAAACCAAGGGCGACCAGGAGAAAATGGGCATCGCGCTGCAGCGCCTCTCTTCGGAAGATCCGTCGTTCCGCGTGCGCACCGATGAGGAATCCGGCCAAACCATTATCTACGGCATGGGCGAGCTGCACCTGGAGATTATCGTCGATCGCATGCGCCGCGAGTTCGGGGTGGAGACCACCACCGGCAAGCCGCAGGTGTCGTACCGCGAAACCATCCGCAAACGGGTGGCCGATGTGGAAGGCAAGTTCGTGCGCCAATCCGGCGGCAAGGGGCAATACGGCCATGTGGTGCTGACCGTCGAGCCGAACGAACCCGGCAAAGGCTTCGAGTTCTTCGATGAGATCAAGGGCGGCGTCATTCCGGGCGAGTTTATCCCGGCGGTGAAAAAAGGCGTGCTCGAGGCACTGAACAACGGCGTGCTGGCCGGTTACCAGGTTGTGGACGTCAAGGTGCACCTGACCTTCGGTTCTTACCATGACGTCGACTCGTCGGAACAGGCGTTCCGCATGGCGGCGATCTTCGGCTTCAAGGAAGCTTGCCGTCTGGCGGATCCGGTGATCCTGGAGCCGATCATGTCGGTGGAGGTAGAAACGCCGGAGGATTACGCCGGCAACGTGATGGGCGATCTCTCCTCACGCCGCGGTCTGGTGCAGGGCATGGAAGAGATCCCGGGTGGTGGCGGCAAGGAAATTCGCGCCAAGGTGCCGCTGTCCGAGATGTTCGGCTACTCGACCACCCTGCGTTCGATGTCGCAGGGCCGTGCCACCTACACCATGGAATTCAGCCACTACGCCGAAGCGCCGCGCAACGTGGCCGAAGAGATCATTCACCACAGCAAGCGTTAACCCCCGCGCCCGCCGCTGCGGCGGGCGTCACCTCGGCTTGTCCTCCAACGCCACCACCACCGGCTGCGGCTTGATGCGCATGGCGTACACCACGCCGGCGATCAAACAGACGATGCCCGCCAGCGTCAGCAACGGCGGCCAGGCCTGGCGCAGCAGAAAGGTATACGCCAACCCCGCCAGAATTTCGAACACGATGAGCGGCCCCACCAACACCGTCGGCAGCCGCTGGCTGGCTTCGTTCCAGCACAGCGCCCCCAGCCAGGAGCAGAACACGCCGATGATCAGCATCAGCGGAATAAACACCTCAGGGCGCGGGCCGAACGGCAAGGCGAACGCCGGCTCGCTCAGCGCCAGCTGGCCGCAGACCGCCAGATAGCCCAGCAGCGCCAGCGGCAGCGTCACCAGCCCCTGCGCCGTGGCCCAGGTGGCCGGCCGCTGCGTCGGGTTCTCCCGCAGCCAGCGTGAATTGCGCAGCGGGAACCAGGTCCAGCATGCCACCGCCAACACGGCCAGCCCAAGACCGATGAGATAGCGCCAGCCGTCGATCGATACCGCATTGCCGCGCAGCTCGGCGACGTTCACGCACGCCAATCCACAGACGATCAGCAGCAGCGCCGGCGCCAGCTTGCCCCAGGCCAGGCGCCCGTCGTGCCGGCCGTAAAACAGGTTGGCGCAGATGGCGATCACCACCGGCAAGGTGCCGATGATCATGGTCGAGACCGGCGCGCCGGTGCGCTGAATGGCGCTGGCCAGGCACAGGTAGTACAGCAGATTGCCGATGGCCGTCAGCTTGAGCGCTTCCCACCAATCCTGGCGCCGCAGCTTGCGCAGACGACGACGATCAAACCAGGCCAGCGGCAAGGTAATCAGCCCAAAAGCCAGATAGCGCCCGGTGGACTGCAGCGCGGCGGGATAGTCCGGTACCAGCAGCGGGCCGACGAAAATCAGTCCCCACATCAGCCCGGCGGCCAGGGCAAACACAACGCCAATGAACATAACGACTCCGACAAACGGCCGGCGCGGCCAACCCGCCCGACAAGACAGCGGCAGAGTAGCGAAAACGCGGGGAGGAATTATTGTAGCAGGTTGCTGTTTTAGCCCAATTTCACCTGTTTCTGGAAACGCACCGGCGTGACGCCGTAACGGTTAGCGAACGCGCGCGTCAGGTGCGCCTGATCGGTCAACCCCGCCGCCGCCGCCACCTGTGCGGCGGGCATGCCGCGCTCCAGCATGCGTTTAGCCTGCGACAACCGGATCGCCATCAGCATCTGCTGCGGCGAGACATGATATTCAGCCTTGAACCTGCGCTGGAAATGATAGGGGCTGAGCGAGACCAGATCGGCCAGTTGGTGGAGGGTTATGGCCTCGGCGTAATTATCGTGCAGGTAGCTTTTCACCACCTCGAAACGGTGCGCCGCCTCGGCTTTCTCTCGCTGCCCGGTGCGGATGTGCGGGTGCAGCAACTCGACGGCCTCCAACAGCAGGCCGTCGAGCGTGAGCGGATCCTCGGTTTGCCACAGCATGGCAAGAATGGCGGACAGGCGCTGCGCCGCCCGCGGATCGTGACGCACCGCATCAGTAAACCACTGGCTCCGATCGCCGGACAGCTGCTCCAGCGCCTCGGGCGCCAGATAGAGCATGCGATAACACCAGCCGCCCGGCGTTTCGGCTTCGCCGGTATGCAGCTCATCCGGGTTCATCAGTACCAGCGCGCCCGGCGCCGCCAGGTGCTGCGCCCCGCGATAGCGAAAACGCTCGGCTCCGGTATCTACGGTGCCGATGGCGAAGGCGTCGTGGGTATGCGGCTCGAAGGCATAGCGCTCAATGTGCGCCTGATAGAGTTCGACGCCGGGCAGATGCGACAAATGCCGGAACTGCGCGCAGTCCTTCTCGAACGGAAACTGTTGTGGAACCCCTTGCACCAGACCTCCTCATCCGTGCTGACAATCTGCTCAGCATAGCCAAAACATCGCCGGTTGAGTAGCCGCCCTGGTCCTTTCGTGCCCCTCGCCTGGACGATCGCCGCCATTCGGCGTAGGGTTAAGGTCCCTGTCCCATTCAGACGCGCCGCATCGCAAAACTCAGCGGCCCCTGACCACTCCGTAAACAAGAGGCAACAATGTATCCGGATACTCAACTGTATATCGATGGACAATGGCGCAACGCGCTGGCCGGGAAAACCCTGCCTGTCACCAACCCCGCCAGCGACGAGGTCATCGGTCAGGTGGCGCACGCCGCCACAGAGGATCTCGATCTGGCGCTGGCCGCCACCGAGCGCGGATTTAACCTCTGGCGCAAAGCCGCTGCGCTGCTGCGCGAACGCGCCGACACCATCGCCGCCATCATGACGCAGGAACAGGGCAAACCGGTGGCGCAGGCCAAGATTGAAATTCTCAACGCCGCCGACGTTATCGACTGGTTCGCCGGCGAAGCCACCCGCACCTACGGGCAGATCATTCCGTCCCGCGCCCGCGACGTGCAGCAGCAAACCCTGAAACTGCCGGTCGGCCCGGTGGCCGCCTTCACGCCGTGGAACTTCCCGATTAACCAGATCGTGCGCAAGCTGTCCGCCGCGCTGGCGGCAGGTTGTTCCATCATCGTCAAAGGTCCGGAAGAAACCCCGGCCTCACCGGCAGAGCTGATCAAAGCCTTCGCCGACGCCGGTATCCCAGCCGGGGTGATCGCACTGGTGTACGGCACCCCGGCGGAAATCTCGGAATACCTGATCCCGCATCCGACCATTCGCAAGATCTCCTTCACCGGCTCCACCCGCGTGGGCAAACATCTGGCGGCGCTGGCCGGCCAGCATATGAAAAAGGCCACCATGGAGCTGGGCGGCCACGCGCCGGTGCTGATCTTTGACGACGCCGATCTCGACGCGGCAGCCAAAGAGCTGGCGCAGTCGAAGTTCCGCAACGCCGGCCAGGTCTGTATCGCCCCGACCCGCTTCCTGATCCAGCAAGGCGTTTACGAGGCCTTCGTGGAGAAATTCACCGCCGCGGTGCGTGAGCTCAAGCTCGGCAACGGGCTGGAAGACGGCGTGACGATGGGCCCGATGGTGCTGGGCCGCAGCGTCGACAATATCGAGGCGCTGGTGCAGGACGCTATCGCCCACGGGGCGAAGGCCAGCACCGGCGGCAAACGCGTGGCGGGCAAAGGCAACTTCTTCGAGCCGACGGTGCTGCGTGACGTGCCGCTGAGCGCGCGCGCCATGTCGGAAGAGCCGTTTGGCCCAGTCGCCCTGCTGCGCCCGTTCGCCACCTACGACGAGGCGATCGCCGAAGCCAATCGTCTGCCGTACGGGCTGGCCGCCTACGCTTACAGCCGCAACATCGCCACCGTCAATGCGCTGGGGCGCGACGTGGAGAGCGGCATGCTGAGCATCAACCACATCGGTTTCGGCCTGCCGGAAACGCCGTTTGGCGGCGTGAAGGACTCCGGCCACGGCACCGAAGGCGGCAGCGAAGCGATCGAGTCCTACCTGGAAACGCGCTTTGTCACCGTCGCCGGCCGTTAATCGCACGTCGGATGAATAGCCAAACGCCCCGCATTGCGGGGCTTTTTTTTACTCGCCGGCCAGCTCGAACAGGCGCCGCGCCGCCGGGGTCAGCCCCAGCATGTGTATGCAGGCATGCACCACGCCCGGCAACCGTTCGCAGCGTACCGCCACGCCCGCCTCGCGCAGCCGCTGCGCATACTCCTCGGCCTCATCGCGCAGCGGATCATATTCGCAGCTCAGAATGGTGGCCGGCGGTAACCCGCGCAGCGTGGCGGCGTGCAGCGGTTCGCCGTAGGGTTCGCGCCGCTGAGCCAGATACTGCTGCCAACAAAATACCATCGCGTCGCGCGTCAGAAAGTGCCCCTCGGCAAACTCACGATAGCTCCCCGTCGCCATTTCGCGGCTGAGCGCCGGGTACAGCAGCAGCTGGCGCTCGATATGCGGGCCGCCGCGATCCCGCGCCAGCAGCGAGACCGCCGCCGCCAGATTGCCCCCGGCGCTGTCGCCCCCCACAGCCAGGCGCTGCGCGTCGATCCCCAACTGCGGCGCCTGTTGCACCACCCAGCAGAGCGCCTGATAGACATCTTCCAGCGGCTGCGGAAACGGATACTCTGGCGCCAGACGATAGTCGACCGACAGGATCACCCGGCCGGTGGCGTTAGCCAGCGCCTGGCAGGGCTGGTCATACAGCGACAGCGAACCGAGGCACCAGCCGCCGCCGTGGGCGAACAGCATCGCCGGTTGTGCGGCAGCGCGCCTTTCCCCCGCCGGTAGATAGGCGCGCAGCGCAATCCGGTGCCCATCGGTGGCGACCACCTTATAGTCCCTGACGCCGCCGCTCGGTGCCGCTTCGCCCTGCAGCAGACGTAAACCGGTTTCCGTGGCCGCGCGCATGTCCGCCAACGACGCGGGTGGCGGCGCGTCGGCCGAGGCCGCCAAAAAGGCGGCGATGCGTTCATCAAGCGGCATGTTGTTCTCCCACCAGGAACGGCGTAATCAGTGCGATAAACGCCTCATGACACTCCTCGGTGATGAAATGGCCGCAGCCGGCGACCGTTTCGCCCCGCAGATCGTGCGCATTGCCCTGCAGCGTCGTCAGCGGCGCGTCGCCGGTGGCGTGCTCCGCCCCCACGGTCAGCACCGGCATCGTCAATGGCGTGGCGGCGCGCACTCGGTTCTGGCGAACGGTCTCCGGGATCGCCCGGTAATAGTCGAATCCGGCGCGCAGGCCGCCCGGTGCCGAATAGGCGGCGATATAGACCTCAGCCGCCACCCGATCGCGCCGATAGGACCAGCGGTTGAAGATATAGCCAAGATACTCCCGTTCGCGCCCCTGGGTCAGGGTTTCCGGCAAATCCGCCAGCTGGTTGAACATGAAATGCCACAGGAAGATGTTCTCCTCCGGCGCGACGAAAATCGGCGGCGGCGGCGCCAGACCGGGGATCACCGCCTCCGTCAGCACCAGGCGCTCCACCGCCTGCGGGAAGTCGCTCGCCATGGCGTAACCGATCCACATGCCGATGTCGTGGCCGACCAGTTGGTAACGTTGATGGCCCAGCTGCGCCATCATCGCGTGCAACGCCGCACCGATGCTGCCGGTGTCGTAGCCGCCAGCGGGCTTGTCAGAGTCGCCGATACCCGGCGGATCGACGGCGATCGCCTGAAAACCGGCCGCCGCCAAGGCGCGCATCACATGGCGCCAGGTGTACCAGGTTTGCGGCCAGCCGGGGATCAGCAACACCGGCCGCCCTTCACCGGCTATCACGCAGTGGATACGTTGGCCATTGACCTGGGTATAGACGTGTTCCGCCCCGAGATCCTGCAACAGGATCTCGTTCTCTTGTTGTTTCATGGGGTGACTCCCTGTGATGGACTGGCTCAGCGAATGCCGAGCAAGGCATTGATCTGCTGTAGATTGACCGGCGCACCGGCGAAGTCATCGAACACTTTGTCGGTGACATGGATGATGCGATCGCGAATGAAGGCCGCGCCTTCGCGCGCGCCGTCCTGCGGATTTTTCAGGCAGCATTCCCACTCCAGCGTCGCCCAGCCCTGATAGCCATGCTGCGTCAAACGGGAAAAAATGCCGTTGAAATCGACCTGGCCGTCGCCCAGCGAGCGGAAACGGCCGGCACGATCGATCCAGGATTGATAACCGCCGTAAATGCCCTGACGGCCGGTCGGGTTGAACTCGGCGTCCTTGACGTGGAACATGCCGATAACCTCTTTATAGATATCGATAAACTCCAGATAGTTGAGTTGCTGCAGCACCATATGGCTCGGATCGAACAGCACCCGGCAACGCGGATGATGGCCAACGCGTTCCAGAAACATCTCGTAGGTCACGCCGTCATGCAGATCTTCACTCGGGTGAATTTCGTAGCACAGGTTGATGCCCTGCTCGTCGCAGGCGTTGAGCACCGGCAGCCAGCGTTTGGCGAGTTCGTCGAACGCGGCGTCGATCAATCCTTCAGGGCGCTGCGGGAACGGGAACAGATAGGGCCAGGCCAGCGAACCGGAAAAGGTGCCCAGTTCGCTGAGCCCGAGCCGCGCCGAGGCTTTTACCGCCAACAGCATTTGCTGCCGCGCCCACTCGCCGCGCGCCTGCGGATTGCCGTGCAGCGCCGGCGGCGCGAAGCTGTCGCACAGCGCATCGTAAGCCGGGTGCACCGCCATCAGTTGACCGAAAATATGGCTGGTCAGTTCGCTGACCACCAACCCATGCTCCGCCAACATACCGGTCAGATCGTCGCAGTAGGTTTGGCTTTGCGCAGCGGTGGCCACGTCGAATAAACGCCGATCCCAGGCCGGGATCTGCAACGCGCTAAAACCGGTCTGCGCCGCCCACTCGGCAATGGCGGGCAAGCTGTTGAACGGCGCTGTCTCATCGCTGAACTGCGCGAGATGCAGGCTTGGACCTTTGAGGGTTTTCATCGTAAACTCCTATTGGTTGTTGATTGACAAACAATAGGAGCAAAGCGCGGCGACCGCAAGCGAAATTTATAAAGGCATTGGTATTCCCGCCGATTTAAGCGATCCTATGTCGCTGAATGGCAGGTAAATTGGAGCAGCGAATGGCAGGCAGACCGCGCGAGTTCGATCGCGAACAGGCGCTCTTGAAGGCGCGAAACTTATTCTGGCGGCAGGGTTACGAAGGCACCTCGATGTCGGATCTGGTGGCGGAGTTGGGTATTGCTTCCGCGCGCATCTACAAAGCGTTCGGCTCCAAAGAGCAGCTGTTTCGCGAGGCGATCGCCAGTTACGAAACCAAGGAAGGCGGCTTTGCCGATCGCGCCTTCGCGCAGGAAAGCGGCATTCGCCCGGCGATCAAACGCCTGCTGGAAGATGCCGTGCGGCTCTATAGCCGGCCGGATCTGCCGCAGGGCTGCATGGTGGTCTCCTCCGCCGCCAGCGTCAGCGCAGAAAACGACGGGCTCAAAGCCTGGCTGGCAGAGCATCGGCTGCAGCGCACGCAGCAGATCGTCGAACGGCTGCGGCAGGCGGTGCAAACCGGCGAACTGCCGGCCGGCACCGACGCCGACAGCCTGGGGGACTATTTCGCCGTCTTCTTGCACGGCCTGTCGATTCAGGCGCGTGACGGCGTCACAGAAGCGCGGTTATTGGCGGCGGTAAACGTGGCGCTCAGGGCCCTGGGCAGCACTTAATCCTCCGGCAAATCGACAATCACCAGCGTGCCTTCGCTGCCCGGCAACACGCGGTGCGGCACGCCGGCCGCGGCCTGATACAGCTGACCGGCTCGCACCACCACTTCTTCCCCCGCCACCTGCAGCCGCAGGTGGCCGCTGATCACCAGCAACCCTTCGCTGTAATCATGCATTTCATCCGCAATGCTGCGCGCATCCATGCGCAGCACTTTGATGTTGGCCGCACCGACGCGGCCCAGCACGGCAGAGCGCCAGGCCTCGGGCAGTTCGGCCGCGTGCTGGTTTAAATCGAACAGCATCGTCATACCTTATCGCTACAGAGGAACCGGCACTCTACTGCAAAGCCGTCACCTGCTGAAAGACGCGTTGGTTGTAGATTATGCCCCGGCGTTCTGAGCCGCCGCCTCACGGCGCAGCCACTGCCGCAGATTTTCGCCTTCCTGCGACAGCTCACTATCCAGCCGAGCGCACAGGTAATAATCGCGGCCGTCATCGATCGGCAGATCGAACATTTTGATCAACTCACCGCTTTCAAGGTACTGGGCGATTAACGGTTCACGCATCAACGCGCACCCTAGCCCCGCCTGCACCGCCGCCAATGTCAACAATCCGTCCTCAAACATCGGGCCGATGCTGCGCAGCGGGCGCTTGACACCGGCCTGCTGAAACCATTGCATCCAGGTATTGCGTTCCTCGTCGTGCAGCAGCGGCAGCGTCGCCAGCTGATCCGGCGTATCGAGCAGACCGTGCAGTTTACTGAATGCCCGGCTGCACACCGGCACCATTTTGCCGGACATCAGCTTCTCGCTGCGATAGCCGGTCCACTGCCCGACCCCGAAGCGGATCGACAGATCGGCGGCGTCGCTCAGGTAATTGCGGTGGTTGGCGTAGACCACATTGATGTCGATATCCGGATTTTCGCGCAGGAAACCGCGCAGCCGCGGAATGAACCAACCCATGCCGAACAGCGGGATCAGGCTGATGGTCACCTGCCGCGACGCGGATTGCTCGCGCACGTGTTCGGTCGCCTGCCGCAGCACGTTGAACGCCGAGCGAATCGAACGGTAGTACTCCCGCCCCTCGCTGCGCAACACCAGGTTACGCCCCTGCCGTTCGGTCAACGGCATCTGCAAAAATGCCTCCAGCGTTTTGAGTTGATGACTGACCGCCGAAGGCGAGATCATCAGCTCGTTAGCCGCCGCGCTGATGCCACCCAGGCGCGCGATGGCTTCGAACGCCCGCACGGCGCGCAGCGGCGGATCGTTCGGCAGCATCGGCAATGGCTCATCGTACTGTTCTGTTTTTTTCATATATTGACTGTTTTTGGGAAATCGACACTGAAGGAATGGATTCAATATACATAAAAATCAACGCATTAAAATCACTCGTTTTTTGTATAAGAAAGTATTTTTCCGTATTTTACAATTTTTTTAAATTCTCTACTGTGAGCCTCTGACTCATTATCTCCGGACTCTCCTTATGGATACGCTGGTACAGCAAACCGTCAACGGTTTGATGCTCGGCAGCATTTATGCGCTGATCGCGCTCGGCTACACCATGGTGTACGGCATCCTGCGCATCATCAACTTCGCGCACGGCGACGTGCTGATGGTCGGGGCGCTGAGCGCGCTGTCGGCGATAAACGTGTTGCAACACCACTTTCCCGCGTTATCGCCTTACGCCACGCTGCTGCTGGCAGCCCTGTTCGCCATGGCGGTCTGCGCCATCACCTCGATGACGATCGAGCGTCTGGCCTATCGCCGGTTGCGTAATGCACCGCGCCTGGCCCCGCTGATCAGCGGCATCGGCGTCTCGCTGCTGTTGCAAACCCTGGCGATGCTGATCTGGTCACGCAATCCCCTGATGTTTCCGCAGCTGTTGCCGATGACGCCCATCGCCCTGACCGCAGGCAGCGCCGAACATGCGCCGGCAGTGATCACCGGCACGGCGATCGTCACGCTGGCGGTGGCCGTAGCGGTGATGGCCGGCCTCTGGCTGCTGGTCGAACACAGCCGTTTCGGCCGCGCCATGCGCGCCACGGCGGAAAACCCGCAGGTCGCCGGCCTGATGGGCATCAGTCCTGACCGCATCATCGTTCTGACCTTCGCGCTCGGCGGCGCGCTGGCGGCGGTGGCCGGCATCATGATGGCCAGCAACTACGGCAATGCCGGTTTCTCGATGGGCTTTCTGCCCGGCATCAAGGCGTTTACCGCCGCCGTGCTCGGCGGCATCGGCAACCTGCGCGGCGCGATGCTCGGCGGATTGCTGCTGGGGCTGTTCGAATCGCTGGGCACCGGCTATCTCGGCGAGCTGACCGGCGGCGTGTTCGGCAGCAACTACCAGGACGTGTTCGCGTTTCTGGTGCTGATCGCCGTGCTGGTTTTCCGCCCCTCCGGGCTGTTGGGCGAACGCATCGCCACGCGCGCATAAGGACATCACGATGACCGTTTTGACTCCCTCCGCTCCTCTGGCCACGCCGCGTCGCGCCGGGCTGGGGCTGACGTTGTTCATTCTCGCCCTGCTGCTGGCGCCCTGGGTGGCGGGCGCCGCCGGCGGCAACTATTGGGTGCGCGTTGTCGACTTCGCCTTGCTGTACCTGATGCTGGCGCTCGGGCTGAACATCGTGGTGGGCATGACCGGATTGCTGGACATGGGCTTTATCGCTTTTTACGCCGTTGGCGCCTATCTGGCCGCGCTGCTGTCGTCACCGCATCTGACGCAGCAGTTCCCGCTGCTGCTGCAGTGGTTCCCCGACGGACTGCACCTGTCGATGCTGTGGCTGATCCCGCTGGCGGCGCTGCTGGCGGCGGCGTGCGGCATCCTGCTCGGCGCGCCGACGCTGCGGCTGCGCGGCGACTATCTGGCGATCGTCACGCTGGGCTTCGGCGAGATCGTGCGCATTCTGATGCGCAACCTGGATCGCCCGGTCAACCTCACCAACGGCCCCAAAGGCATTTCCGGCGTCGATCCGGTCAGCCTGTTCGGCCTGAAGTTTTCCGGCATGCATGAGTGGTTCGGCGTGCGTTTTTCCGGCCTGTACCTGTATTACTACCTGTTCGCCGCGCTGCTTCTGGCGATCCTGTTTATCAGCCTGCGGCTGCAGAATTCGCGCATTGGCCGCGCATGGACGGCAATCCGCGAAGACGAGGACGCCGCGCGGGCGATGGGCATCAACACCCGCAACTTCAAGCTGCTGGCCTTCGCCATCGGCGCCACCTTCGGCGGCGTGGCCGGCGCGCTGTTCGCCGCGTTTCAGGGCTTCGTGTCGCCGGAATCCTTCACCCTGCAGGAATCGATCGCCGTACTGGCGATGGTGGTGCTCGGCGGCATGGGGCACATCCCCGGCGTGATCCTGGGCGCGCTGCTGCTGGCCGCCCTGCCGGAGCTGCTGCGCAGCAGCATGGGGCCGCTGCAGCAGGCGCTGTTCGGCCAGGTGCTGATCGACCCGGAAATCATCCGCCAACTGTTCTACGGCCTGGCGCTGATCCTGGTGATGCTGTATCGCCCGGCGGGCCTATGGCCGGCTCGCCATGCCAGGAGGAACGCCGCATGACGCCGCTGCTCGCTTTAAATCACGTCAGCAAACGTTTCGGCGGCCTGACGGCGGTGGATGACGTCAGCATGAGCATCCGCCAGGGGGAAATCTACGGCCTGATCGGGCCGAACGGCGCCGGCAAAACCACCTGCTTCAACCTGATCACCGGCCTGTATCGCGCCGACGAGGGCGAGTTCAGCCTGTTGGGCCAGCGCTATAAACCACAGGCCATCGACAAAGTGGTGCAGGCCGGCATCGCCCGCACCTTCCAGAACCTGCGGTTGTTCAACGAAATGAGCGTGCTGGAAAACGTGATGGTCGGCTGCCACGTGCGCACCCGCAACGGCCTGTGGGCGGCGATCGCTCGCCACGGGCGCGCGAAAGAGGAGGAACAGGCGGTGCGCGATAAATCTCATGCGCTGCTGGAGTACGTAGGTATCAGCCAATTCGCCCATTACCGCGCCGGCGATCTCGCCTATGGTCACCAACGCCGTCTGGAGATTGCCCGCGCGCTGGCGACCGAGCCCCGGCTGCTGGCGCTGGACGAACCGGCGGCCGGCATGAACGCCGGTGAAAAAGTAGCGCTGCGCGAGCTGCTGCTGCGCATCCGCGACAGCGGCAAAACGCTGCTGCTGATCGAACACGACGTCAAACTGGTGATGGGCCTGTGCGATCGGCTGACGGTGCTGGATTACGGCAAAGCGATCGCCGAAGGCGAGCCGGCGCAGGTGCGGCGCGAACCGGCGGTCATTCAGGCCTATCTGGGAGGTGGCGCGCATGTCTGAAACCCTGCTGAGCGTTAAACGACTCAAAGTGTCTTATGGCGGCATTCATGCGGTCAAAGGCATCGATTTTATGGTCAACGCCGGCGAACAGGTGACGCTGATCGGCGCCAATGGCGCGGGCAAGAGCTCCAGCCTGCGAGCGCTGACCGGCCTGCAGCCGTTCGAAGGCGACATCCTGTTCGACGGTTGCTCGATTCGCGGCGTGCCGCCGCACCGGTTGCTGCAACGGGGGCTGGTGATGGTGCCGGAGGGACGCGGCATTTTCACCCGTTTGACGGTGCGGGAGAACCTGCAGCTCGGCGCCTATGCGCGGCGCGACAAATCGGCGGTGCGGCAAGATTTCGAACGGGTGTGCGCCACCTTCCCGCGGTTGAGCGAGCGCCTGCACCAACCGGCCGGGCTACTTTCGGGCGGTGAACAGCAGATGGTGGCGATGGGCCGCGCGCTGCTCAGCCGCCCGCGGTTGCTGATATTGGACGAACCCTCGATGGGGCTGGCGCCGATTGTGGTGGAAGCCATTTTCACGGTCATCAAGCAGTTAGCCAGTGACGGCGTCACGCTACTATTGGTCGAGCAGAACGCCCGCCTGGCGCTGGCGTCCACCGATCGTGCCTACGTGTTGGACAGCGGCAGCCTGAGCCACAGCGGCCGTTCCGCCGACATGCTGGACGATGAAAAAATCAAACAGATCTATTTGGGTGAATAACCGTTGTTTCTTTTAACCGCACCAGGAGTATGACATGCAACATAACATTCGCATCAAACCGTTGGCGCTGGCTGCCATGACAATGATTCTTAGCCTCCCGGCGCTGGCGGCCGACACCGTTCTGATCGGCCTGGCCGGGCCGCTGACCGGCCCTTCCGCGCGCATCGGCAAAGATCTCGAAAACGGCGCGCAACTGGCGATCGCCGACGCTAACGCGCAGAAACCAACGCTGAACGGCAAACCGGTCACCTTCAAACTGGTGTCCGAGGACGACCAGTCCGATCCGCGCACCGCCGTGGCCGTGGCGCAGCGTTTGGTCGACGAAGGCGTCGCCGGCGTGGTCGGCCACTGGAACACCGGCACCAGCATCCCGGCGGCGCGCATCTATCACGAGGCCGGCATCGCCCAGGTGGCGCCGGTCGCCACCGGTCACGGCTATACGCAACAAGGTTTTGACACCAGCTTTCGCGTGATGGGCCACGACGACGACGGCGGCAACTACGCCGGGCAATATGCGGTGAAGACGCTGAAAGCCAAGCGCATCGCAGTGATAGACGATCGCACCGCTTTCGGCCAGGGGCTGGCGGACGAATTCATCAAATCGCTGCAGGCCCAGGGCGTGCAGCCGGTCGCTCGTGAATACGTCGATGACAAGACCGTCGATTTCAGCGCCGTGCTGACCACCGTGCGCAGCAAAAACGCCGATCTGATCTTCTTCGGCGGCGTAGATTCCCAGGCGGCGCCGCTGGCGCGCAAACTGAAACAGCTGGGCATGAACGCGCAGCTGATGGGCGCCGGCGGCTTTGTCAGCCAAACCTTCCTGACGCTGGCGCAGCAGGAAGGTGAAGGCGTGGTGGCGCTGGAGCCGGGGCTGCCGCTGGAACAGATGCCGGGCGGCAAGGCGTTTGAGCAAGCCTACCGCGATCGTTACCACACCCACATCGAACTGCATGCGCCCTTCGCCTACGACGCCACCCGAGTGCTGATCGCCGCCATCGAACAGGCCGGCTCGGCCAACCCGGCCGATTATCTGCCGAAACTGCGCGCCATACATTATCAGGGCGTGACCGGCGCCATTGCCTTCGATGCGCAGGGCAACCTGCAACAGCCGAGCTTCACCCTGTATCGGGTGGTTGACGGCAAATGGCAGCCGCAAACCGTGTTGGGCGGCGCCAAACCACAATAAATCAAGAGGAGCAAGGCGATGAGCTGTGCAAACAACGAGTTGGGCATTTTGGCCCGCAGAAAAATCGAGGCGGAGATCATCAAACCGATCTACCAGATCCTGGTGCGTGAAATCGGCAAGGCGCGCGCCCAGGCGGTGATCGGCGAGGCCATCGAGAATGCCGCCATCGAGGCGGGCAAACAGTTCGCCGCCCAGGAACCGAACGGCGCGGATCTGCGCAGCTTCGCCGCCTTGCAGTACCTGTGGGAAAAAGACGATGCGCTGCGCGTCGAGGTGATCAATCAGGACGAACAGCACTTCGACTATAACGTCACCCGCTGCCGCTACGCCGAGATGTATCACGAGATGGGGCTTGGGGAGATCGGCCACCTGCTCTCCTGCGCTCGCGACAGCCAGTTTATCGTCGGCTATGCGCCTGACGTTGAACTGCAGCGCAGCCAGACCATCATGTCCGGCGCTCCCTGCTGCGATTTCCGCTACACCGCTAAAACGCCGGGAGAAGATCAATGACGTATCGAGTCAACGGCGAGCGCCTGTGGCAAAGCCTGCAGACGATGGCGCAGTTCGGCGCCATCGCTGACAACGGCGTCACCCGCCTGGCGCTCAGCGAAGAGGATCGTCAGGCGCGCGACCAGCTGCGCCGATGGGCGCTGGAGGCCGGTTGCAGCGTGCGCGTCGATCGGATGGGCAACATGTTCCTGCGCCGTGAAGGCACGCGGCCCGAGCTGGCGCCGGTCGTCACCGGTTCTCACGGCGACTCGCAGCCCCGCGGCGGCCGTTTCGACGGCATCTACGGCGTGCTGGCCGGATTGGAGGTTATTCGCAGCCTCAACGATCGGCAGATCGTCACCGAACGCGCGATTGAAGTGATCAACTGGACCAACGAAGAAGGCGCGCGCTTCGCGCCGGCGATGATCGCCTCCGGCGTGTTCGCCGGGGTATTCGACCTGGAATACGGCCTGACGCGCCGCGACGAGCACGGCGTCAGCCTCGGCGAGGCGCTGGAGCGAATCGGCTACGCCGGCGAGCACCCGGTGGGCGGCACGCCGATCCATGCCGCCTTCGAGTTGCACATCGAACAGGGGCCGATTCTGGAAGCGGAGCATCTCGACATCGGCGTGGTGACCGCCGCACAAGGGCAGCGCTGGTATGAACTGGAGGTCGTCGGCTTTAGCGCCCATGCCGGCACCACGCCGATGGACCGCCGCCGCGACGCCCTGCTGGGCTTTGCGACGCTGGTCACGGCGGTCAATCGCATCGGCTGGGATTTCGCGCCCGACGCGCGCGCCACGGTGGGCATGGCGCAAATTACCCCCAATTCACGCAACGTGGTGCCGGGACGCGTCTTTTTCAGCGTCGAATTCCGCCATCCAGAGGAGTCAATTCTGGAGCAGATGGAGCAGCGCCTGCTGGCGGCGGTGAACACCGTCAACGACGGCAGCCTGACCGCGCGCGCCGAGCGCATCTTCCAGTATCCCCCGGTCGCTTTCGATCGGAGCTGCATCGACAGCGTACGTCATGCCGCGCAAGCGTTGGGCTATCGCCATCGCGACATGATTTCCGGCGCCGGCCACGATGCCTGTTACCTTAACCGCGTCGCTCCGACCGCCATGATTTTCATTCCCTGCGTGGACGGCATCAGCCACAACGAGCGGGAAGATATCACCCCCGCCTGGGCCGCCGCCGGCGCCGACGTATTGCTGAACGCCCTGCTGGCGCACGCCGGCGCCTGATCCTCGCCCCGGTTTCTCGCCGGGGCAAAAAATATTCAACAAAACGGTTGAATATTAGCCCGCCTGTTCTATATTCAACCATATGGTTGAATTATCTTCCTCACAGCTGGACGCCATTTTTCATGCGCTGGCCGACCCGACCCGCCGCTCGATGTTACGCGCGCTGGCCGGCGGTGAGCGCAGCATCGGCGAACTGGCCGCGCCGCTGCAGATGTCGTTCGCCGGCGCCTCCAAGCACGTGAAAGCACTGGAACATGCGGGCCTGGTGCAACGCACCGTGCAAGGAAGAAACCATATCTGCCGGCTCGAACCCGAGCCTATGGCGCAGGCCATGCACTGGCTGCAAACCTATGAACATTTCTGGACTGAACGGCTGGATGCGCTCGAACAGGCGCTGCTGCAGCCCGAACAGCTTCCTCCCAAGGAGTGAACCATGAATGATTACGGCATGATTATCGAACCCGGCACGCTGCGCATCCAGCGGCTGCTGCCCGGCCCCATCGAGCGGGTGTGGGCTTACCTGACCGAATCCGACAAGCGCGCCACCTGGCTGGCGGCCGGCGCCATGAAGTTGGAAAACGGCGCGCCGCTGGAGCTGGAGTTTCGCAACTCCGATCTGGCGGGCGAGCACGAGCCACCGCCGGCCAAGTACAAACAGCACGGCGGCTGCGTCAGCAACCGCGGCCACATCACCTGCCTGTTCCCGCCGCGCCTGCTGAGCTTTACCTGGGCCGAACAGGATCAGGGCCGCCCTTCCGAGGTGACCTTCGAGCTGACGGAACAGGGAAACGCGGTGCTGCTGACGGTCACCCACCGGCGCCTGGCCAACCGCGACGAGATGCTCAGCGTCGCCGGCGGCTGGCACACCCATCTGGATATCCTGCTGGATCGTCTGCACGATCGGGCGCCGCAGCCGTTCTGGAGCACCCATACCCGGCTGGAAGAAGAGTACCGCGCCCGCCTGTAATTACGACTCGTCCCTGCGCCTGAACGCCAGATAACCGGCGATCAGCGTAAAACTGCCGACCAGCAACACCAGCAGGATAAAACCGTGGTGATTGCTGGCCAGCGGTATCCCTCCAACGTTCATGCCGAAGAAACCGGCGACGATGTTGATCGGCAACGCCAGTACGGTGATCACCGTCAGGGTGTAGAGCGTGCGGTTATTCTGCTCCATCAGCTTGGCGCCCAGCTCTTCCTGCAGCAGCCGGATGCGTTCGGTCAGGCTGGCGAGATCGTTCAACACCACGGTGAACTCTTCGGTAAACTGCCGCAGATCCTGCACCACCTCGCGGCTCAGCCAGGCCGGCGGCCGGTTCAACAGGCGAAACAGCGCGGCCGGTTCCGGCGCCAACAGGCGCTGAAAGCGCAATAACATGCGGCGCATGCGCCCCAGCTCGGCGCGGTTGCGTTTGACGCGGCGGGTAAGCAGGCGATCCTCGATGGTATCGACATACTGGTTAGCCTGTCGCACCACCTGTTCCAACACGTCCTCCTGCTCTTCCAGCAGGTGCGCCAGCAGCTCGGTAGACGATGCCAGCTCCAGCGCCGTCAGGCGGCCAAGCAGCCGTTCAATCAATCGCACCGGTTTGTGACGCACGGTGACCACCAGCCCACGGCAGCAATAGAGCCACAGCGTCGCCGTTTCCGGGTTGCTGTCCTCAGGGTGGAAAATCACGTCGTTGAGCACCGCGAACAGATCGTCGCCCTGGCGCTCGATGCGCGTGGTGTGGGAACCGTGCCGAATTTCATGGAAGAAAAAATCGGAAATGGCGAAATGGTTTTTCAGCCACTTCTCCGCCGCCGCGTGGTTGAGATTGAGGTGCAGCCAGACAAAGCCGTCGCCGGGCGGCAAAGCCTGGTAGGCCTGACAGATCTGCTGCGAGTTCAGGCGCACCGGCGGCTCACCGGAACGAAACACATGGCCGTAGATCAGCCCGGTCACTTCATCATCGAAATCAAGCTTGTGCATCTTTTCCGCTAACCGTTGCACCATAACGCCTTATCCTGCCTGTTGCCGTTAACCCAAGACCGTCCCCTCTGTTATAACAATCTTTATTTATCGGCGTTAATGATTTTCAACGCTCTTGCTCATTAATATTTTCGTCATAAAAACGTCATTTCATTTAAAAAAGTTTTCATCCCTTGCCCGTTCAGCAACCGCACAATGGCTAAATGAATATAGCAGCTGATACCCTCCATCATGCAAGACACATTCATTTAAGGAACACGCTCAATAAGGAGATAACGACAATGAACAAGTTTATTACGGGCGGATGGAGCCAGTCTCTGGCTGGCCAACCGCATAAAGCGTTCGATGTCATGATGTACGGCATGGTAACCAACCTTGATGGCTTAACCACAGGCACCTCAGCCCAGCCAGGATGGAGCCCGGAAAAACAAAACAAACCCAATACGCTTCCCGGCTTTAACGGAAAGACGCTATGGGTTTACGGCGGAGGCGGATGCTCCCCGCAGCAAAAGCCGGCCAATGGGGATGAAGTGTTGAGGATCGTCGCGGCCACGGTCGATCGGGGCTGGGATGGCGTCGATTTTGATGACGAATGCAATATGAACACCGAACGGGTCATCGAAGCCATGAAACGGCTAAAAGAGGCCGGGAAAGAGACCAGCTTTGGTTTTATTGCCGGTTATTCTTACAACCACCCCAATACGGAAAATGGCAACAAGCTCAACGAGAAAGTCAGAAAAATCATTCAATCAGACCAATGCGACCGCTTTATCCATTACTGTTATGCGGCAGCGATGTGGAGCAATGACGATATTCTCGCTAATGTTATCCCGGCATTAAAACAATCGTTGGCGAACGGGGCCGAAAATAAAAAATGCATTCTGGCCCTGACGACCAAAGGATTGACCGACTGGAATTTAAATTACTTTATCGATCAGGTTTTGGACTTTAACCTTGGCGGATTATTTATTTGGAATTACGCTAACCTGACGGATGAGCACGATAAAATTATCCAGCGCCGGCTAGGCAATTAGCGCAGTTCGATTTGTCGCTGCACAAAAAGCGGCCGCATTCGCGGTCGCTTTATCAACTAAAGAATGGGCTATTCAATAAATCCCAGTTTGAACTGCGCCTTGCCAGCCAGCGACATCAGGCTCGCATCTTCAGGATAGGTCGCCAGCAGCGGGAAAAAGACTGCGCCGCCGATAATACTGCGGCGCTTTGAATCTGCCGGGCGCAGCCCCCAGATATTCTGGTACGTCATCGGCACGACCTGGCCGTCAACGAGCGCATTGCCGATATACAGCATGATATGGCCCGGAATGTAAACCAGCGTGGTGAAGGGTTTGCCGTGATCTTTGAGATAGTGCAGCCGTTCACTGGTGTTCGCTTGAGCAAGATCAACCACCCGGGTGGCCGCCTGTATCTGCGCGGCGGAATTTCTGGGAAGAAAGAGGCCAAAAGGCATCAACAGACTGCGCAGTTCGGCGGAGCAGTCATTATTGAAGTTATAGTTCCCCCAGCCATAAGGCCTGCCGCTCATTGACCGCATCAGTACGGCAAAATGTTCGGGCGTCATTTTCCACGGCATGGCGGCAAATTCCCCCTTCTTGACAACGACACGATGCATCTGTGCGCGGCCATCCTCTCGGCGTACCGGCACGGCGACCACAAAAAGGCCCTGTCGGTGACGGTAAAATGGCAGAATCGTGCCGTGGCGCGCCGTAAAATAAAACTGGCCGCCCGTTTGCACCGAAACCGGCTGTTTAATGAATGCCCCCAGATTTTTCCCCGCCAGCGCCAGCCATTCGGAGACAAACCGCTGATCCGCCGCCGCGATGTCTTCGCTATGCACCCAACCGATCACCGTAGGCGACATGACGTATTTCCAGCGTTTATCGCGGCTTTGCGTAATAACGTATACCGGCGTACCGGGGCGGATAGATGAATCCTGCAAATTATCAAAGGGATAACCTTGTCCAGCCAGGCGAGGGTCGTCATAAGCCGGATCGTCCGTCGGCAGGATCCTGACCAGCGTCTCCCTGACCGCAATGCCTCGGGCCGAAGAATGATAAACCTGCCTAATGCCCGTAGAAGCGTTATCTCTGACTTGCTGTTTCCAGCGGTCGGTGTGAGTCCTGAAGTTTTCCCCCCAGGAGACACTGCCAAGGTATTTATCCATTGCGGCATCACGGTGGTTTTCCGCTTCGCGGTTCAGGACGGCAGCGATGTAATGCGGATTCCAGGGGGATTCATCGTTCGGCCCCATGCCAAAATAGTGAGATTTGAGGGCGGAAAAATGACGTTGCTGCGTGGCGGCATCCATCACGGGCACCCGCCGCTGCGGACCGGGCGGCAACCATTTATCGACAGACTGCGAATAGTTCCCCAGCGGGAACAGCGATTTGGTGGCATCGATAGGGGCTGTCGCCGTGGCGTCTTGAGGGGGCTGGCTGACCGGCGCGCTGTGGCAGGCCGACAGCAGCAGAAGAGTCATCAAAACAAAGGGTTTTATTCCATTAGGCATTTTTCATCATCTCCGTGACAGGTGAAAATTTCTTCTTTATCCTGACCAGAAATGATTGCAAATGATATTCAATAACACTACTGATTGACGCCAGGTTGAGGAACAAAACGCAAAAGCAAGCTGACCGGCTTGCTCCTGCTCATTCATATTTTCACCACGTCAACAGGCGATCCAGCGCCGCCACAGTATCTTTACGGCCGTTAAACGCCGCCCGATACCAGACAGTGTCATGTGCGGTCACCAGTTGCTCGCTAACCCAGCGTTGCCGAGCCACATCGCGCAACGCGCGCACGCTGTCGACGGTTCTGTACACCAGCCAAACGCCAAACAACGCGCCGGCCAACGCTACCCACAGATAAGTCGCCGCCGCCAACTGCGTGATCAATAGCAGCAACAGCGCCGTCTGCAATACGGTTTTACCGGCGAAGGCGCGCAGAAAAAAGATCTGCATCGGGTATTCCAGGGCAAAACAAGGATTGGTTAACACCTGACGGGTTTCCTGTACCGGAATGCCCTGCACATAGACCATCCAGTGCGAATCCCGCCGGGGATTCATCGCCAGACCCTTTTCCGTCAGTTGATGCAGCCGTATCGAAACGGCGACCGGCCACACAACCCCGAGCAGCAGGCAGTAAAAAATTGCCGCGTTAACGCCACACAGCCCCAAGCCGATCGCGGCCAACACCGCCAGCAGAACCTTGACGGAGTAAAACCAAAATGGCACCACCTGATAATTCATAAAGCTCCCTCTTCGGTGAATTCACAGTTCTGGTAGATTACGCCTTTATCAGGACGATAACCGCTGCGGAACAAAAATTTTCGCTATCGCGCAGAACGCGATCCTGCCGCCTGTTCCGCGCCGCCAAACCTGTTACGCTGCGGGTTTGTTTTTTGACAGGAGTCCTCCATGCGCCAACGCATCATTGTCTGCCCGCTGATTGAAAACGATAACGCCTTCCTGCTGTGCAAAATGGCGGCGCACAAGGGCGTGTTTCCCGGCCAGTGGGCACTGGCCGGCGGCGGCGTCGAGCCGGGTGAACAAATAGAACAGGCGCTGCGACGCGAAGTGCGCGAAGAGTTGGGCGCCGCGCTGATCCTCGACAATATCACGCCCTGGACTTTCCGCGATGACGTGCGCATCAAAACTTACGCCGACGGCAGCCGGGAGCAAATCTACATGATTTACCTGATTTTCGACTGCCATGCCGCCAACCGCGACGTGACGATCAACGACGAGTTCGATGATTACGCCTGGGTGCCGCGCGAGCGTCTCGCGGACTACGATTTGAACGAGGCTACCCGCTTCACTCTGCGGCAAAAGGGATTGTTGTAACAGTTTGAGCGATTATCGCCCTATTTCCTTCACATTTGCCCGGCAGACTCTTTTGATATTTTTTAATCACTTAGGGTCACTATTGCCGCCGTTATGCTTTTATCTCACGCTTTTCTCCGTCTGCCTGTCCGGCGCTTCGGCGCCGCCCTGCTGTTCAGCCTGCTGTTCGTTTTGGCGCCCGTGCATGCCGCCACGCCGCCGCTGGTACTGAATGCCAAATCGGTGCTGGTCGTCAATCAACGCACCGGAAAGACCCTCTATCAGAAGCAGCCGAACCGCGTGCTGCCGATCGCCTCGCTCACCAAACTGATGACCGCCATGGTCGCCCTGGACAGCAAACGCCCGATGGGCAGCAAGCTCAAAGTCACCGCCGCCGATCGCGATCTGCTGAAGAAAACCCATTCGCGCCTGACCATCGGCTCGGTGCTCAGCCGCCGCGACATGCTGCACATCGCCCTGATGTCTTCGGAGAACCGCGCCGCCGCCGCGCTGAGCCGCAGTTATCCCGGCGGGCGCAAGGCCTTCGTGGCGAAAATGAATCAGAAAGCGCGCGCCATCGGCATGAAACACGCCCGCTTCTACGATCCGACCGGGCTGACGCCGCGCAATGTGGCGACCGCCAACGATCTGCTGAAGATGGTCAATCACGCCTATCGCTATCAGTCGATTCGCCGCTTCAGCACCGACAAGCAGCAGATCGTGCGCCCCGGCCACGGCCAGTTGGTTTACCGCAGCTCCAACGGCCTGATCAACAACCCCGCCTGGAAGATCCAGCTGCAGAAAACCGGCTTTACCGACGAGGCCGGTCACTGCCTGGTGATGCGCACCACCATCAAAGGGCAGCCGGTGGTGATGATCCTGCTCGGCGCGCAGCCGCGCTACGGCCACTACCGTGACGCCATTCGTCTGAAGGCCTGGCTCGAGGGGTAACATCGCGGCACTTTACCGTTCTGCGCATATCCAAATCCGTTTTGGATCAATGGAATATCCTATCGCCAATCAGTATTAAGGCGTGCGCCGCCCGCATGGTATTTGTCAGGCATATCTGATGAGGAAAGGAGCGGGAAAATGGCTTATGCCTTGAGCATATTGGAAAAGAGTCCGATCGCCGAAGGGGAAAGCGCCGCGCAGGCGCTGGCGCGCACGCTGCATCTGGCGCAACAGGCGGAACGCTGGGGATATCGGCGTTTCTGGTTAGCGGAGCACCACAATACGCCGCAGCTCGCCTGCCCGTCGCCGGAGGTGCTGATCGGTTATCTGCTCGGCCAAACGTCGCGCATTCGCATCGGCTCCGGCGGCGTGATGCTGCAGCACTACAGCGCCTACAAGGTAGCCGAAAACTTCAACCTGCTGGCGGCGCTGGCGCCAGGGCGCGTCGATCTCGGGGTGGGCAAAGCGCCCGGCGGGCTGCCGCTCGCCACCCAGGCGCTGCAGGCCGCCCATGACCGGCAAAACAAACCGGCCTTCCCGCAGCAGCTGTCGCAGCTGACCGCTTACCTGAACGACGACGCCGAACCGGGCCTGAGCGCCACGCCGTTGCCGCCGCACGCCGCCCAGCGCTTTTTGCTCGGCGCCAGTAAAGAGAGCGCGACGCTGGCGGCTGAATCCGGCTGGGCCTTCGTGTTCGCCGCGCATCTGAACGGCAATCCGCAAGACATTAGAGAAGCGCTGGAGCACTACACCGCACACAGCGGCGGCCGCAAGGGGCTGCTGGCGGTGGCGGCGATCGTGGCGCAGAGCCCGGAGCAGGCGGCGGCGCTGGCGGCGGAGATTCAGCAATACCGCGTGCACGTCGCCGGTGAGCAGAGCGTGACCGTCGGCAGCCTGGCGCAGGCCGAGAGTTTCGTGCAACAGGCCGGCGCCACCGACTACCGCATCGAGCCGCGAGAAAGTCATGTTCTGCTCGGCACCGCGCAGCAGGTGCATCAGCAACTGGCGCAGCTGCAGCTGCAGTACGGCGTGGACGAGTTCATCATCGACACGCCGATCGCCGAACCGACCGCCCGGCTAACCTCGCTACAGCGGCTGGCGGAGGAAAACCTGACGCCGGCTTAGTTGATCGCCGCCTCGGCCCGCATGGCTTCGGACAGATCCTGCGCCAGCGGCGCCAGCTGTGCCGGCACCACGTTGGCCAGGCTAACGCGGAGCGCCGGGCCACCCTTCAGGCGGAAAGGCTCACCGCCCTGCACCAACCACCCCCGCTGCGCCATCAGCTGCGCGGCGGCGCTTTCCGACCTCACCGGCAGCCACAGATGCAACCCTTCACCTACCGCCAGCGCCGTGTGATTCAATGCATTGAGCCGCTGCACCAGCTCATCCCTTCTGGCCTGATATGCCTGTTGCGCCCGCGGCAGTTGCCCTTCCTGCAAGGCCTGTCTCCACAGCCTGGCGGCGATCTGTTGCAAGATATGGCTGACCCAGCGTTCGCTGATGTACTGATCGGCGCGCATCGCCTGCAGCAACGTCGGGTTGCCGCAGGCCAGCGCGATGCGCAGATCCGGGCTGAGAAACTTGCTCAGCGACAACACGTACAGGCCGCGATCGCCGTCGAACGGCAGATGCAGCGGCTGCTGCGAAAGCGGCCCCCAGAAGTCGTCGACGATCGCCAGACACTGCGGGTTGTCGTGCAGAAAACGCCGCCACTGTTGCGCGCGCTGCGCAGAGAGCGAAGCGCCGGTCGGATTGTGAGCACGCGGCGTCAGGATCACCGCGCCGGCGGCCCCGCTTTCCGGCAACCGACAGCCCTGTTCATCTACCGCCAGCGGCAGCGGCCGTAGACGCAGATGGCGCAACAGCGTCAATAGCGGCGGCCAGCAGGGATCTTCCACCCACACCGCCGCACCCGGCTGCACATGGCAGCGCAGCGCCTTTTCCATCGCGTCCAGCGCGCCGGAGAACACCGCCGGTTCCCCCAGCGTGACGCCCTGGCGGCTGAGCCACTCGCGTCCCAGACCAGTCAATACCGGCAGATCGCCACTGATGTCATAACCATTTTGCTGCGGGAACACCTCCGCCGCGCCAAGCGCCAACGCCGGCAACAATGCGGCATCCAGATTGCCGCTGGCCAGATCGCACATTCCCGCCGGCACCTGACGCGGCGTATAGGCCGCACTCACCGCCGCCAGCGGCGGCTCCAGCACCACCGTTCCCGCCCGCCCGCGCGTCGCCACCAGGCCGGCATCGCGCAATCGGGCATAAGCGCTGGCGACGGTATTCGGATTGACCTCCAGCTCCGCCGCCAGTTGGCGTACCGGCGGCAACAGCTCGCCCGGCCGCAGCGCGCCGTCTTTGATGCGTGCGGCGATCTGCTCGGCAATCTGGACAGCGCCGCCGCCTTTTGCATACAATAAACCCATACATAAATCCTTTTGTACTAGTTCAAATAAGATTAGCAGCTTCCGCGGCCAAAAGTAAGGGGTTCCATGGATAAACATTACGTGCTCGACATTCAGTATGCAGGAAAAGCCTTTGCCCGCCTGGAGATGTTCACCCCCTGGGCAGCCGATCAGCTGGAGCAGGCGTGCGCGCTGTTCCCGGCCGCGCAGGGTTATCAGGTGCAGCTCAGCCAGGTCAGCGAACGCCGCATCGTCTACCAGAGCGGCGCGCAGGGCATCACGGTGCTGGGCGAGTCGCTGGCGCTGACGCCGTTCACCCACGCTCACGAGGTTAAACAATGAAAAAAGCCGTCGCCATTCGACACGTCAATTTTGAAAACCTGGGTATTCTCGGTTCCCTGCTCTCGCTGCGCGGCTATCAGATCGACTATTACGATGCCGGTCGCGATGATATTCGTGCTATCAATAATGAAGAGACCGATCTGTTGGTGGTGCTCGGCGGGCCGATCAGCGCCGCCCGGCACTTTTCCGGTGAGCAGCGCTATGATTTTCTCGACCATGAATTGGCGCTGGTCAAACAGCGCCTGGCGCAGCGGCGGCCGACCCTCGGGGTGTGTCTCGGCGCGCAGGTGATCGCCCAGGCGCTGGGCGCCGACGTGATTTCGCTCGGCGTTAAAGAGATCGGCTTCGCTCCGCTGACCACGCTCGCGGCCCAAGACGACTCGGTGCTGGCGCCGCTGGCCGATACGCCGGTGCTGCATTGGCACGGCGATATGTTCATGATCCCGGACGGCGCCCGCTGCCTGGCCGGCACGGCGATTTGCCCGCATCAGGCTTTCGACTATCAGGGGTTCGCGCTCGGTCTGCAGTTCCATCTGGAGGCGGATCACCGCGATATCGAACGCTGGTTGATTGGCCATGCCTGCGAGCTGGAGCTGGCCGGCTTCGCGCCCCAGAGCCTGCGCGAACAGGCGGCGCGCCACGGCGCACAGCTGGAACAGCGCGCGCGGCAGGTGTTCGCCCGCTGGCTGGATAATAACGAACCAAGGATGTAACTCATGCAACAGGCTTCACCCTTGCGATCACCGTCCATCGACGTGATCAGCATTCAATCTCAGGTGGTTTACGGCAGCGTCGGCAACGGTATCGCCTACCGTGCCCTGCTGAAAAAGGGGCTGGAAGCGCTGCAGGTGCCCAGCGTGCTGTTCGGCTGCCCGCCCTATTACGGCAAGCCGCATGGCGGCGTCATCTCCGGCGAGTGGTTCGGCGGCTTTCTCGACGATCTGATCGCCCGCGGCGTGATGAAACGCACCCGGGCGGTGATCGTCGGTTACCTGGGCGACGTGATGCAGTGCCATATTCTGGCCAACTGGCTGCAGCGGGTGCGCGCCCTCAATCCGCAGATAAGGATCTATATCGATCCGGTGATGGGCGATTACGGCGAAGGGATCTACGTGGATGAGCGCATCGTCAATTGCTATCGTTCACCGTTCCTGCGGCTGGCCAACGGCCTGACGCCGAACGGCTTCGAACTGGAGCAGCTGTGCGGCCGCTCTCTGAGCAGCCGGGAGCAGACGCAACGCGCCGCGCAGGCCCTGTTGAACGACACCACCGAATGGGTGCTGGTCACCAGCGCGCCGGGCGTGGCACAGCACGAAGACGAAGTGGGTTTAATGTTGGTCACCCGGCAGGAAGCGCAGTGCTTTACCCATCCGAAGGTCAAATCGGCGGTCAAAGGCACCGGCGATCTGTTCACCGCACTGCTGGTGAGCCATCTGCTGCGCGGCGCGGCGCTCGACGCGGCCGTGGTTGCCGCCGGCGGCGAAGTGTGCGACGTGCTGGCCGAAGCGGCGCATTTCGGTTGGGAAGAGATCGGCAGCCTGCGGGCGTTAAAACCGTAAGACCTGTGGAGAGTCAGGGGCAGCATGCCCGCCCCTGATAAATATCAGCGTTTTTTCTTTTTGTTGAAATCCAGCTCGAAGGCGAACACCGCGCTCTGAATTTTGCGCTCCATCGCCAGCCCCAGCTTGAGGAAACGGCACGACAGGCGCGAGAAGTGCACCACCTGGTCGTTATCGTCGGTTTCCTGATCGTCGTTGACCACCACCAGCTCCATATTGACCTTGAAACTGCCGTAGCTGCCCAGATCCAACACCGCTTTCTTGAACTGCAGACCCGGCTGGAAGAAATCCGGCAGTGGACCATCGAAGCGCAAACCGACGCCGCCGGCGGACAGATCGTGGATCCGCAGCTCATAAGGCGTGCCGTCCGGGTATTCGCCGGTACAGAAGAATTGGCGCCAGTGCGGCGTGGTGATGCGGAACTGGCGGCGGCGCTGGATGTAGACCAACTCCTGTGGCAGCCGGGTCGAGCAGGCCTGGACGCCCTGATGTTCGGTCAGTTCTGCCTGACCGACGGAAAACTCGATTTTGGCGTCGTGGCTTTCAATCACGATGGTGCAGGCGCCGTCGATGGCATTTTCCGCTTCCTCACCGCTAAACACGATATTGTCCGGCCCGACGCTCAATAACAGACTTTGAAACCGGTGCTGCTGATTTTCTACGCGCAGCGGCGTGCGTTGTTTGCAAATTTCACGCAGAATCGCCAGAACTTCAAAACGCTCCCGTTTGATAAACAGTCCGTTATCGCTGTGCTCCACACGTCTCTCCTGACTTTTTTTCTAATGACGTCTTATGTATTCCTTATGGTTATCATCTCTGGGAATATTCCTAAAGTCAAATTTGCCAGCGTTGCCAGGCCTGCGGCAGCAGGCGCGCGAAACGTTTCGCCCATGCCTGTTGCCCGCGTTCGTCGGCGATCAGATCCTGGCGAATTTCGATGCCGACGTAAGGCA
The DNA here is from genome assembly GCF_052166695.1 of Serratia sp. CY76391. Classification (NCBI taxonomy): domain Bacteria; kingdom Pseudomonadati; phylum Pseudomonadota; class Gammaproteobacteria; order Enterobacterales; family Yersiniaceae; genus Serratia; species Serratia sp. CY76391. The sequence goes on along the minus strand of NZ_JBJNOJ010000008.1, from coordinate 268,035 downwards.
ACCCGCGCCGTTCCGCGTGCACCGGCAACGTGTAGTCGGTGGCGTCGGTCATCGCATAGGGTTCGTTGATCCCCACCTGCAAATCCCCCTCTTCGCGCAACAGTTCGGCCAACAGCCGGGCAAATTCCGGGTAGCGATTAAACAGCAACCCCACCTGCCAGGGGCGCGATTCCCCTTTGAACACCGGTGTGAAACTGTGCATGGCGATCACCGCCGTCGGCAGTTCGCGCAGCTGACGTTGCCCCAGATGCTCGTCGATGGCGTGGTGATACGGCAAAAATACCTCGCGCTCACGCGCCAGCGCGTGTTCAGCGTCGATGCCGATATTGCCGGGGATGGGCGTCAGTTCAGACAAATGCGGGATCGAGCTGGCGATGCCGGGCGCTCGGTTGCAGTCGATCACCAACCGTGAGTAACGCTGATGAATCAGCGTGGCGTCCAGTTGGCGGCCCAGATGGCGCGATACGCCTAGCGCACCGATATCCCAGCCGATGTGGCGCTCGATCTCCCCCGGCGGTAAGCCGAGATCCCCGAGGGATTGCGGTATCGCCTTACCGGCGTGATCGCACAGCAGCAAAAATGGCGCTTTGCCGCGCGGGGTTTCAACGGCGGCGGCGGGCGGTTCATCGGCGGACAATAACGGCGGGATAAACGAATGGGGCATGACGGGCTCCGGCGGTGGAAAGCAAAACGTTTATCGTAGCGCTATCCCGTCGCCGGCCCCAAGGTCGTGCTTAGATCAAAAAGGCATGAGTCAGACTGTAGTCATGCCGTCTCGGCCGGCTGCGGCTGGTGCACCGCGATGTAACGCTGATACCGCGACGGCTTGAGCCGCGTGGTATCCACCAACACCAGCCCGTCGATACAGTTGTTGAACGCCGGATCGGTGCCGAAATCGATAAACTGTACCCCGCCCGGCTCGCACAGTTCGGTGTACTGCTTGTACAGCGTTGGGATCGAGCAGCCGATATTGCTGAGCAGGCTCTTCAGCCGCACCAGATCTTCCTGATAGTTGTCCCCGGCAAACTGCGCCAGCACCTGCGGCAGCGACGCCGGATAAGGCCGCCGCGACTGCGCGAACGCGTGATCCGGCGAGAAATAGAGCCGATAGAAGGCGATCAGCAAATCACGTGCTGCCAGCGGCATACCGCCGGAGATCGACACCGGGCCGAACAGATAGCGGTACTGCGGGTATTTCGACAGATAGGCGCCGATGCCCAGCCACAAATAGTCCAGCCCGCGCTTGCCCCAATAGGCCGGCTGAATGAAGCTGCGCCCCAGCTCGATGCCCTGCGCCAGGATCGGTTCCATATCACGGTCATAATGGAACAGGCTGTTGCTGTAGATGCTTTCCAGCCCTTTGCGCGCAATTTGTTCGGCGGTAGGGATAAAGCGATAGGCGCCGACGATCTCCAGCTCCTCCTCGTCCCACAGCACCAGGTGGTAGTAATCGTCGTCGTAGCTGTCCAGATCGCGGCGGCGGCCGGATCCTTCCCCCACCGCGCGGAAGGCGATCTCGCGCAGGCGCCCCAGCTCGCGCAGGATTGGCGTACGCGCTTCGTCATGGCGACGATAGAGATAGATGGTTTTACCGTCCGGCGTTACCCCCAACCGTTCGCAGTTCGCCAGCGCCTTTTTCAGCTCCAGACGATCTTCCGGCAGCGCGATCGGCGATTCGCTGGCGAACAGCCCCGGCTTGCCCTGGCCCAGACGATAAACGTGGCGGCGAAAACGCTCCGCCAGATCCTTGGCGCTGGTGTGGCCGTCGTGCCAGTTGGCGAACGGCACGCGGCCGCCGACGCGGATCTTGATGCGCCCGCCCCGCTGCTGGAACATTTCGCGCACCAGCAGCAAGGTCGACAGCGGCCGGTAGACCAGAGAGGTAAAATAGAACAGGTTACTGTTGCGTGCGCTGATGTGGATCGGCACGATCGGCGCGCGCGCTTTGGCGGCCAGGCGCAGAAAACCGGTATGCCAGTGGCCGTCGCGGATGCCTTTCGGGCTCATGCGCGACACTTCGCCAGCCGGGAACAGGATCAGCGCACCCTGGTTGTCCAGCTGCTGCTGCATGCCTTCAATCTGTTTGCGGCTGGTTTTATAAGCGACGTTATCCACCGGCACGAACAGGCTGCGCAGCGGTTCAATGTAGGTCAGCAGCTGGTTGGCCACCACTTTCACGTCCGGGCGCACCGCGGCAACGGCGCGCAGCAATACCAAGCCGTCGAGCGAGCCGATCGGATGATTGGCCACGAGCACCACCGGCCCCTGGCTCGGGATGTTTTCCAGATCGCCGTCCACCAGCTCGCAGCTGAGGTTAAAGTAGTCCACCACCTGCTCGATCAGATCGAGCCCTTTCAGATGGGGATAATCGGCGGCGAACTGTTTGAATTCTTTTTCGAAGAGAAGGGTTCTTAGCAGGCTGCGCTGCCAGGCGGGGGTATTGCGGTGTGGAAATGCATCTTGCAACAGAGAATCCAGGCTGAACATCGCGTTATCTCCTGACGTAGTCGCTGCAAACTTAAGCCAGAGCCGTGACTCTGACATGTCAGTTACATGACAATAAAGTGAATCCATCGACTATCAGGTATAGCAAAGTAATGGCGAATTGGGAGCGAAAGACGCATTTTCGCCCCCACTTGCCTTCACATCGGCGCCAGCAACGCTTCGATTCGGCGGTTTACCGCGTCGCGCAGGCGCAGCAGCGGCCCGGCCTGGTGCGGATAACGCTTGAAGGTGATGCGCATGCCAAGCTCACTTTCTATAAGCGCTTCCACCGTCGCCCGATCGGTCAAACTCTCCAGCAGCTGCAGCGCGCGCATGTCTTGCAGCCCTTGGTGCAGCACCCGCAGGCGCAGCGACTCCACCGGCTGCAGATCCTCACCGGGGTAGACCACGAACGGATCGCCGGAGGGAAACGCATGGCCGCTGTCGGTCACCGCGTACGGATTGATGCGTTCACGCGAATGGGCACTGTTATAGAAGTTGAATCCCCAGTGCAGAAAGCCGGCGATGCGGTACAGATAAAGCTGCACGCCCAATATGCGGTTGCGCGCCGAAGGCTGAGCGAAGAAGCGATTGGCGACCTCAGTCTTCTGCACGCAGCAGTAATAGGCCCACAGGCCGGGCACCCGGTGTTCGATAAAAGGTTCGAGGTGGTCGGTCGCAACGACCGGGGTTTCCACCAGGCCTTGCTGATAAAACGCGAAATCCGACAGCGCATCGAAGGTGCGGAAGCCATCCAGCAGCGGACGCAGCGCGGCGCTGGCGCGCCGGTAGGCCGCCAGGTTGTCCAACGTCGGCTCATCGGAAACATGGAACCATACCTGCCGTTCCAGCCCCAGTTCGCGGAACCAGGCGGTCAACGCCGGCAGCAGCGCCTGTAGGAAACGCTGATACGCTTCGCCCTGCGCATCGGTGTGCCAGCCGAACTGCGTTCGCGTCTCGCCCTGCACCTCCACCACTATCTTCGGCGCATGCGCCGCGCCCCATTGGGTAAACAGCGGCGCGATTTCGAAGTGCTCGATGCCCTCTTCCTGCGCCAACGCCACCCACTGCGCCAGACGGCTGAAATCGAAGCCATACCCGTGCGCCGAATGTGTCACCCTCACCAACTGTACCGTGGTACGTTCGCCGCCAACGGCGGTATCCAGCGGCGGCGTGAACAGCGGCGTCAGCAGCATATTGACGCCGGCCTGCACCGCGCAGCGCACAAAGTTGCGCACCGCGCGCCAGTACGCCGGGCTGAACACCGCCAAACGGTAGTAATCCGCCAGGCAGTCGGTGTGCAGCCATTCGGTGTGCAACAGCGTTTGCGGCGGCAACGCCGCGGGCACCAGATGCAGCGTCAGTGTGGCCTCGGCCAGCGCCTCGCCGCTCTGGGCATCCAGCAGCCGCAGGGTCAACGGAAAGTCGCCGGCCAGTTGCGCGTCGGCCGGCGGCGTCAGGGTCAACCACAGGCTGCCATAATAGCGGCAGGCGGCAAAAAAACGCCGTTGCGGCAGCGGTATCAGCGGATCGGGAAATAAGCCCGGCTCGGTGGTCAGGTAATTCTCATCGGTCTCGCGATAACAGGGAAAACCGCTCGGCACCGATTGCACCTGGCGCACGCTGATATACTCCGCCAGCGGCCCGTCGAGTTGATAACACAGCTCATGGCGAGTCTCGTTACCCGGGGTTTGCAAACAGTACACCGCCTGCCAGGACAGCACCTCGTTATTTAACCCGCTCAGCCGATTTTCCACGGCAATGGGCGGAATATTTTGGCGATGAAATACTTTTTCCAGGCAATGCGTAAATACCAGAGACAGGCGCATGATATTTCGCCCTCTTTATTTTGGATGAATAAATGTTGTGGGATTCAGGCTAGCGTCTTTTATCGCCACAAACAATAGCCGGCAATAAAAAACGTCCAAGTACCCTCCTCGGACAGCCCCAGCAAGATTTTTTTGTTTATTTGCATCACAAAAATGAAAGAAGCTGAAGCTTGCACAATAAAAATGTTTTTAATCCCCATTATGGTGCAAGGGTTATCAGTTATTCCTATGCCTGCGAAGGCCGCTAAATGCCGCGCCACCGGGGATAACCCCCGCCAAAAAGTTAATGAAATGTGAACGAAAACACCTTTCACTTGGCCGTAAAAGCCTTTCGATTTTAACAACAACGAAACATTGTCGCCCCATTTTTGGGCGTTTGGGGGTGTATTGACACATTGAAAGTTAAGGGATAGAAAGAATTTACGTTGCGAAAAACGCTATTCGTCGCTCACCGAGGGGAAAGCAATGTCACCAATAAAGAATACCGGCCGCCTGCTGGCGCATTCTATTCTTGCCAGCGCATTATTATTACCTACACTGCTCCATGCCGCAGATAAAATAACTTTACGCTATGCCGTTTGGGACAGAAACCAATTACCCGCCGAACAGGAGATTGCCAAGCGCTTTGAACAGGCTAATCCGGACATAAAAATAGAAATAGAATTAACTCCCTCAGCGCAATATTTCGTTAAATTAGATTCCGCCGCCGCCGGCGGCGTAGCGCCAGATATATTCTGGATCAATATGCCTTATTTTGTGCAGTACGCCAAAAACGGCATTATGGAGCCGTTGGCGCCCTATATTAAGGACAGCGGCCTTAAACTGGACGACGTGGTCGCCAGCTCGGTGAAAGCCTATCAGTACGACGGCCAACAGATGGCCATCCCGCGCGACGTCGATTCCATCGCCGTGTGGTACAACAAAAAACTGTTCGATCAGGCCGGCGTCAGCTATCCCACCAGCGACTGGAGCTGGGACGATCTGAAGAGCAAGGCCGCCGCGCTGAAAAACGGGCTGAAAGGCGCCGCCTTCCCGCTGGTGATGGATCTCAGCATCGACGGTCAGGACAGTTACATGAACCTGCTGTTCCAAAACGGCAATCACATCGTGCCGAAAGATGGCCAGCCCACCGACATCGCCAACGACAAATCCCTCTGGGTCTATCAGCAGCTGCAGGGCATGATGAAAGACGGCCTGATGCCAAGCGCCCAGCAGATGAGCGAAGTCAAAACCGAGAACATCTTCCAGTCCAACCGCGCCGCGATGGTCTATGCCGGTTCCTGGCTGGCGGCGCCGTTCGCCAATAACCCGCTGATCAACGACCACATCGGCGTGGTGATGATGCCCAAAATTGAACGCCAGTCCGGCGTGGCCCACAGTTTGGCCTTCGCCATGTCGGCGAAAAGCGCCCACAAGCAGGCCGCCTGGAAATATATCGCCTTCATGAGCAGCGAGGCCTCACAGGCGGAGCTGGCCAAGGTGGTGATCCCGGCCAACAAGACGGCAGCCAAAGTCTGGGCGCAGCAGATTCAGAAAGTCGACGTCTCGCCTTACATCCAGACCCTGGAAGTGACCCAGGCTTACCCCACCGCCGGCACCAATACGCCGAAGTGGCAAAACATGTGGATCGCCAGCCTGAAGAAGATCTTTATGGGCGCGGACGCCAAACAGGAAATGGACAAATCGGTCAAGAAGATCGCGCGCGTCATGGAGCAGTAATCGCCCCGCCGCAGCGCGCTGCCCCGAGCGCGCGCCGCGGTGGACCCACGCTGAACGTCATAGGTGAGGAATGGCAACATGTCGCTGGCAGAAACGGCTACGGTCACCCTGAAACCATCCCGGCGCACCGCCCGCCCCGCGCTCAATCGGCTCGAACGCGCCGAACGCTTCTGGGGCTGGGTGATGATCCTGCCGCTGCTGTTGGGGGTGACGGTGTTTTACCTGATCCCCTTTTTGCAGAACATTTTCTACAGCTTTACCGATCTGAACCAATTCATGCGCTGGAGCAGCATCAGCGTCGATAACTATCTCAACCTGTTTGAAGACGACGACTTCTACACTGCCGCCGCCAACACCCTGTTTTACGTGGTGGTCTGCGTGCCGATCAGCCTGAGCCTGTCGCTGCTGCTGGCGATTGGCCTCAACCAGAACATCCGCGGCAAAGGCCTGCTGCGCACCCTGCTGTTCCTGCCGGCGGTCACCATGCCAGCGGCGGTGGCCATGGTGTGGCAATGGCTGTTCAACAAGGATTTCGGCCTGATCAATCAGGCGTTGGGCCTGCTGCACATTGCGCCGGTCGCCTGGCTGTCCGATCCGGACGTGGTGCGCATCAGCGTGTCCATCATCATCATCTGGTCGTCGCTGGCGCTGAAGATCATCATTTTGCTGGCCGGGCTGCAGAGCATTCCGCGCCAGCTGTACGAAGCGGCGGACATCGACGGCATCGGCACCCTGCGGCGCTTCTTCTGCATCACGCTGCCGATGATGGTGCCGACGCTGTTCTTCGTGTCGGTGATGAGCTTTATCGAGATCCTGCAAGTCTTTGACGTGGTGTTCCTGATGTTCGACCGCGCACTGGTGGAAAACGACGTGATGACCGTCACCAACCTGTTCTACAAGTACGCGTTTTACCTGCAGGAAAAAGGTTACGCCTCCGCCATCACCGTGGTGCTGTTCGCCGTCACGCTGGTGATCACCCTGATTCAAATGGCGATCGGCAAGCGCCTGAAAGTCAGCTGAGGAGCTGCACATGAACGCAAGCAAGAAAACGCTGGTGTACCTGTTTATGGGGCTGGCGGCGCTGGCCTCGGTGGTGCCTTTTATCTGGATGCTGGTGACCTCGCTGAAAACCCAGGCCGAGAGCATTCAGATCCCGCTGACGCTGCTGCCGGCGCATCCCAGCCTGCAGGCCTACGGCCGGGTGATGCACGAAATCCCGTTCGCCGGTTTTTATCTCAACTCGCTGCTGGCGACCTTCTTCACCGTCACCCTGCAGATGGCGATCGCCACCCTGGCCGCCTATGGCTTCTCGCGCCTGCATTTTCGCGGCCGCGACGCGGTGTTTCTGGTGTGTGTGTCGATCCTGATGGTGCCCGGCCAGGCGTTTCTGATCCCGCAATTCCTGGTGGTGCAGAAGCTGGGGCTGGTCAACAGCATCACCGGGCTGGTGCTGCCGGGCATTTTCAGCGTTTACGCCACCTTTCTGCTGCGCCAGTTCTTCCTGGCGGTGCCGAAGGAGATGGAGGAAGCGGCGTTGATCGACGGTTACAGCTACTTCGCCATCTTCTGGCGCATCATGTTGCCGCTGATCCGGCCCGGCATTATCGCCTGCGTCATCATCAACGGCCTGTGGAGTTGGAACAACCTGATGTGGCCGCTGATCGTCAATACCACCACCGAGAAGCTGACGCTGCCGGTTGGGCTGGCCTCGCTCTCCAGCCGCGCCGGGGTGGAATACCCGTTGCTGATGGCCGGGGCGCTGATGGCGGTGATCCCGATGCTGATGCTGTTCATTATTTTCCAACGCTATTTCATCCAGGGCATCGCCAGCGCCGGGGTGAAAGGCTAACGCGCAGACAAGGTAAACGACATGGCCGGAATTCAGTTAAACAGCGTTAAAAAAGTGTACCCCAACGGTTTCCACGCGCTGCACGGCGTAGATCTGGACATTGAGGACGGGGAATTCATGGTGTTCGTCGGCCCGTCCGGCTGCGCCAAATCCACCCTGCTGCGGATGATCGCCGGGCTGGAGAGCGTCAGCGAGGGGCAGATCCTGATCCACGATCGCTGCGTCAACGACAGCATGCCGAAGGATCGCGGCGTCGCCATGGTGTTCCAGAACTATGCGCTGTACCCGCACATGACGGTGTACAAGAACATGGCGTTCGGCCTGATCGGCAAAGAGAGCAAGGCCGAGATCGACCGCCGGGTGCGCGACGCGGCGGAAAAGCTGGAGATCACCAATCTGCTGCAGCGCAAGCCGGGCCAGCTCTCCGGCGGCCAGTGCCAGCGGGTGGCGGTCGGCCGCGCCATCGTGCGCAAACCCAAAGTGTTCCTGTTCGATGAGCCGCTGTCCAACCTCGACGCCAAGCTGCGGGTGTCGATGCGCGTGCAACTGATCGAACTGCACAACCAACTGAAGCAGGAAGGCGCCGCCGCCACCATGGTGTACGTCACCCACGATCAGGTCGAGGCGATGACCATGGGCGATCGCATTTGCGTGATGAACCGCGGCGCCATCATGCAGGTGGATAAACCAATCAACCTGTACCACCACCCCGCCAACCGTTTCGTCGCCGAGTTTATCGGCAGCCCGTCGATGAATTTGCACGATCTGGCGATCGTGCGCGACGGCCAAACGGTGCGGCTGCGTATCGGCCTGCAGCACCAGCTCGATCTGCCGCCTGCGCTGCAACGGCAATTGGCGGACTACCCGCATGCGCGGGTGTGTCTCGGCATCCGGCCGGAGTCCTTGCGGCTGTGTGCACCCGGCAGCGCCAACTGTTTCCCGGCGCAGATCGTCACTATCGAGCGCATGGGCAACGAAGAGCTGCTGCATTGCGAACTGGCCGATTTGCGCTTCGTGCTGCGCATGGCGTCGCTGCCGGATTGGGAGCCGCGCCTCGGCGAAAACATTCATCTGGCATTCGATCTGACGCGCGCGCATTTGTTCGACGAGCTCAGCGGCCAAAACCTCAAATAACAACAGCGGAGTATCCAGCAATGTCGTCAACACAACCCAACAGCTTTGCCCATCGCCCGGTGCGGGTGCTGGTGGTCGGCGCCGGGGCGCGCGGTGAAATCTACTCGCGCTATGCGCTGGCGCATCCCGATTTGATGCAGGTGGTGGCGGTAGCGGAACCGCGTGACGCCTACCGCGAGCCGTTCGTGGCGCAGCATGCCATCGCGCCGGAAAACGTCTTCACCGACTGGCGTCAGGCCGCCGGCGCCGGCAAGCTGGCCGACGCGGTGCTGATCTGCACCCAGGATCAGATGCATCTGGAGCCGGCGCTGGCCTTCGCCCGCCAGGGCTACGCCATGTTGCTGGAAAAACCGCTGTCGCCGGACGCCGACGAGTGCCGCGCCATCGTCGCCGAGGTGACGCGCCAAAAGCTGATCTTCTCGGTCGGCCACGTGCTGCGTTACACCCGCTATACCCAAAAGCTCAAGCAGCTGCTGCGCGACGGCGCGATCGGCGACATCATCAGCCTGCAACATTTGGAACCGGTCGGCTACTGGCATCAGGCGCACTCCTTCGTGCGCGGCAACTGGCGCAACGATCGGCAGGCCGCCTTTATGCTGCTGCAGAAATCCTGCCACGACATCGACTGGATCCGCTACGTGATGGAGCAGCCCTGCGAACAGGTCAGCTCCTTCGGCAACCTGCGCCATTTCCGCCAGGAAAACCAACCGGCCGGCGCGGCGGACAACTGCCTGGATTGCGCGGTAGAGGCAAACTGCCCCTATTCCGCCAAACGCATCTATCTGGGCGACAATCACAAAGCCACGCCCGGTTTTCTGCGCGTGCTGACGCCAGAGCCCGACCAGACGACGCTGCGGGCGGCGCTGCGCGACGGGCCTTACGGCCGCTGCGTCTACCGCTGCGACAATAACGTGGTCGACCATCAGGTGGTCAACATGCAGTTCGCCGGCGGCCGCACCGCGTCGTTCACCATGACGGCCTTTACCCGCCACGAAGATCGGCACACCCGCATCTTTGGTAGCCGCGGCTGCCTGGAGGGCGACGGCCGCCATATCCGCATCACCTCGTTCCTCGACGACGGTGAAACGCATTACGACACCGACGCCGGCCAGGATCTGCACGCCATGGCCGGCCACGGCGGCGGCGACTACTACCTGATGCAGCACTTTATCGCGGCCATTCGCGCCAACGATCCGAGCCAGGTGCTGGCCGGCCCGGCGGAAGCGCTGGAGAGCCACCTGATGGTGTTCGCCGCCGAACGCGCACGCCGCGAGGCGGCGGTGGTCACCCTGAGCGGAGCCTAAAGCATGGCGATGAGAGAGATGCGTTACGGCTTCGACATCGGCGGCACCAAAATTGAAATGGCCGCTTACGATCGCCGGCTCAATCAGGTGCTGCTCCAGCGGGTGCGCACCCCAACCGGCGATTACGGCGAGTTCGTGGCCTGCATCGCCGGGCTGGCCGAGCAGGCGGATCGCGAACTGCACACGCGCGGCAGCATCGGCATCGGTTTACCGGGGATCACCGATCCCGTCAGCCGCCGTCAGTTAGCGGTCAACGTGCCCTGCCTGACCGGCCATTGCCTGGCGGATGACCTGACGCAGGCGTTGGCGCGACCTATCGCCATCGAGAACGACTGCCGCTGCTTCGCGCTGTCGGAAGCCAGCACGCCGCAAACCGCGCACCTGCCGCTGGTGTTCGGCGCCATCATCGGCACCGGAGCCGGCGGCGGCCTGGTGGTGAACCGGCAACTGCACAAGGGGCGCAACGGGCTGGCGGGCGAATGGGGGCATATGCCGATCTCCGCCCAGCTGGCGCAGCGTTACGATCTGCCGCTGTTCGGCTGCAACTGCGGGCTGACCGGCTGCTTTGAACGCTACGTCTCCGGCAGCGGGCTGCTGGCGCTGAGCCGCCACTACGCCCATCCGGCCGCCGACGTGCCGGCGCTGGTCGCCTGCTATCGTGCCGGTGATGCGCTCGCACAACGGCTGATGACCATGTACGTCGACATCCTGGCCAGCGCGCTGGCCGGTTTGCAACTGCTGTTGGACGTCGATGCCTTCGTGCTGGGCGGTGGGTTGTCGAACGTCGGCGAGCTGTATCGGCTGTTGCCGCCGGCGATGCGGCGCTGGCTGCTGCCGGGCGTGGAACCGGCGGCGGTGTTCCCGCCGGTGCACGGTGACAGCAGCGGCGTGCGCGGCGCAGCGCTTTTAAGCGCGCCGGCATAAAAAAACAGTGAAAGCCCGGCGGTTGTCGAGCGATCGCTGCGGCTTTCGGCATCGATAGACTGAATGAATAAGCGCTGGGAATTGGCGACTGAAAAATAACGAATTTGCCGTTTTCACTTTGCGTTAACACCGCTTTCGGTTGCCGCTAAACCGAAAGCAAAATCAAATATAAACAACTGATAGATATAGATATTTTAAAATTAATCGATTGCATTTCAGTGTTTCGTTTGCTGTAATTCGCCACGAACAACTGAAAGCGCTCCGGTCGGTATCGCTGCGGCTTATTAAGCCGCGGTCGGGCACGGCTACAGGTAAATCAGGAGTCTGCATTAATGATCAATACCGCAAAACGCCGGGAATTAATTATCGACCAGCTGTGCCGCGAGGGCACGGTGCGCGTGGAGCAGCTTAGCCAGCAGTTTTCGGTGTCCAGCGTCACCATCCGCAGCGATCTGCGCCAGCTGGAAAAGCACGGCTGCGCGGTGCGCGCCTACGGCGGCGCCATGTTGAACAAACAGTTCGCCTTCGACCGCCCGCTGCAGGACAAGGGCCGCATCAATCGCGACGTGAAACACGCCATCGCCTGCGCGGCGGCGGCGCTGATTGAAGACGGCGACGCCGTCATCCTCGACTCCGGCTCCACCACCAGCCAAATGGCGCCGCAGCTGGCGGGGAAAAAGGATCTGGTGGTGATGACCAACGCGCTCAACATCGCCTTCGAACTGGCCAACAACGAGGAGATCGACCTGATGGTGGTCGGCGGCAGCGTGCGCCGCAAAGCCTGGTCGCTTTACGGCCCCGCCGCCGAACAACAGCTGCGCCAGTATCGGTTCGACAAGCTTTTTCTCGGCGTCGACGGCTTCGATCTCGCGAGCGGCATCACCACGCCGGATCCGGGCGAAGCGCAGCTGAACCGGGTGATGTGCGAGGTGGCACGCGAAGTCATCGCCATCGCCGACGCCAGCAAATTCGGCCGCACCAGCTTTTGCATGATCCGCGACATCGGCCAGATCCACCGCCTGGTCACCGACAGCCGCATTCCTGAACACTATCTGCAGGCGCTGCACCATTTAGGGATCGACGTGATTATCGCCGACCGTTAACCGAAGCTTTTTAAGGAGCTGTCATCATGAACGCGTATTTCTCTTACGAGACGAATTGGCTGAAGCAGCGCAACGCCTGGCATACCGCCGCAGAAATTTGGCAACAGCCGGATTTATGGGCGGCGCTGCACCGCCAACTGCAGAATCAACAGGCGCAGTGGCAGCCGTTCCTGGCGCCGCTGCTGGCCAATCCGCGCCTGCAAATCGTCTTGTGCGGCGCCGGCAGTTCGGCATTTGCCGGCCGCGCCCTGGCCCCCTGGCTGCGCGAACGCACCGGCCGCGACGTGGTGGCTTACGGCACCACCGATATTGTCGCCAACCCGCTACAGTATCTCGACCCTGACCGGCCGACGCTGCTGGTCTCCTTCGCCCGTTCGGGCAACAGCCCGGAAAGCGTGGCGACGGTGGAGCTGGCCGATCAATTGCTGCCGGAAAGCTATCATCTGATGCTGGTGTGCAACCCGGACAGCCGGCTGGCGCAGTACGCGCATCAGCGTGGCAACGTCTGCTCGCTGGTAATGCCGCAGGGCGCCAACGATCAGAGCTTCGCCATGACCTCCAGCTTCAGCTGCATGATGCTGAGCGCCGCGCTGCTGCTCGGCCCGGCTTCACTCGAGGCCGCCCAGGCGCCGCTGCACGCCATGGTGCAGCGCTGCCGCACACTGCGCGAAACGCTGCAGCCGCAGGTGAAGGCACTGGCCGCCAGCGGTTTCCGCCGCTATATCACCCTCGGCGGCAGCTGCTTTACCGGCCTCGCCGAAGAGGCTTCGCTCAAGATGCTGGAGCTGACCGCCGGCCGCATCGTTACGCGCTACGACTCGCCGCTCGGCCTGCGCCATGGCCCGAAATTTATGGTCGACGGCCAGACGTTGGTGGTGCTGATGTTCTCCCACCACGACTATGCCCGCCAGTATGACCGCGACCTGTGGAACGAACTGCAGCGCGACGGACTGGCAATGCAGCTGGTTGGGTTGACCGGCGAACGCCAACCTCTCGCCGATGCCCTGCTGCATATGCACGATGCCGCTGACGATATCTGGCTGCTGTTCCCGTATCTGCTGTTCAGCCAGATGCTGGCCTTCGAGAGTTCGCTGGCGCTGGGGCTGACCCCGGATAACCCCTGCCCGACCGGCGAGGTCAACCGAGTGGTGAAAGGCGTGACGATTTACCGTTTTCCTTCCCTCGAGCTGTAAGGAGATCCCATGTATCTGATAGCCAACCGAGACATGCTGCTCAAGGCGCAGCGCCAGGGTTACGCCGTTCCGGCGTTTAACGTCCACAATCTGGAAACCGTGCAGGTGGTGGCGGAGACCGCCGCCGAGCTGCGCTCGCCGGTGATCATGGCCGGCACGCCCGGCACCTTCAGCTATGCCGGCACCGACTACCTGATCGGCATCTGCCAGGCGGCCGCGCACCGCTACGATCTGCCGCTGGCGCTGCATCTCGATCATCACGAAGCGCTGGACGACATCGAGCACAAGGTAAAAAGCGGCATCCGCTCGGTGATGATCGACGGTTCCCATTTGCCGTTCGAGCAGAATATCGCCAAGGTGGCCGCCGCAGTGGCCCTGTGCCACCGCTACGGCGCCAGCGTGGAGGCGGAGCTGGGCCGCCTGGGCGGGCAGGAAGACGATTTGATCGTCGATATGGCGGACAGCTTCTATACCGATCCGGCCGCCGCGCGCGAGTTTGTCGCCGCCACCGGCATCGACTCACTGGCGGTGGCGATCGGTTCCGCCCACGGCCTGTACCACGGCGAACCGAAGCTGGACTTCGAACGCCTGGCGCTGATCCGCGAGCAGGTGGACGTCCCCCTGGTGCTGCACGGCGCCTCCGGCATTCCGGAAGCGATGGTCAAGCGCGCGATCTCGCTCGGCGTTTGCAAGGTCAACGTAGCCACCGAATTGAAAATCGCCTTCGCCGATGCGGTAAAAAGCTACTTTTCACAGCACCCGGATGCCAACGATCCGCGTAAATACATCGTCCCCGGCAAGCTGGCGATGAAAGAAGTGGTGGCGGAAAAGATCCGCATCTGCGGCAGCAGCGGCATGCTGTAATCCCGCTCTCGCCCCCGTTGCTGCCGCCGCGCAACGGGGACGAAAACGGCCCGCCCTTGACTGACTTTCCTGAGAGAACGATCACAGCCTGTTATCCCGCCCGCGCCTGAAATCATTAACCGGTCTTCACTATGATCCAAATCATGGTTTTACTCATCCTACCTCCCTATTATCAAATTCATTGAATGCGGGCAGTAGGATTTTTGCCCATTCGTTTTTATTTCTCCAGGCGAAATAGCTTATTTGATGAAAGCAAGCGCGCTTGTTTTTTAATTGGCAGTTTTTTTACTCTGAAAGGAACAGCATATGAACCATTACTTAGCCGTATTAAGCGCATTGGTCATTCTGCCCTTCGCTCTGCAAGCAAAACCGCTTTCCGGCAGCCAGGTCGCCTCCGGCGTCGTGCGCTTCACCGGCGCCATTACCACGCCGGCCTGCACCGTCAAACATCAGGATGAAAAGCTTATCTCCAGCTGCTTCGGTAAAGTGACGGAATATCAGAACGGGTATATATCCTCTTCGTTAAAAGAGATGCCAAAAGAATTAGTTTCTGCCGTCAGCAGTGAGTTGGTGAATAACGATCCCCATTTAAAGCGCGTGACTATCAGCTATAAGTAAGCACAAAGCGTTACTGCCTGCTGAAATAATAAACAAGACACAACTTGTCTTGATGACTTATAAATTTATTTTATAAATTTATCGTACAATAACTCCCCGCCTTACCGTAAGCCGGCTATTCGGGCAACCCTGCGGTTGCCCATCAGCATGTCCGAAATCCGCCATCGCTCCCTCCCATTTCATGCGATAATCGCCACACTAAACTGAGGAGTGAGCCAGATGCAGACTTTTTTGATTGATCGTACCGCCACGCCGGTGGGAGAACTGGTGCTGATTGCCGATGAACAGGGGCGCCTGCGGGCGATCGACTGGACCGATCACGAAGCGCGCCTGATGAAGCTGCTGAACACCCACTACCGCGCCGATCGGTTCACCCTGCGCGAACAGCGCGATCCCAGCGGGCTGACCGACGCCATGCAGCGCTATTTCGCCGGGGAACTGAGCATTATCGATCGGTTGCCGGTGATGACCGCCGGCACCGAGTTCCAGCGCACCGTCTGGCAACAGCTGCGCCAAATCCCCTGTGGCGAGATCCTGACCTACGGCCAGCTGGCGCAACGCATCGGCCGTCCGACCGCCTCGCGCGCCGTCGGCATGGCCAACGGTTCAAATCCGATCAGCATCGTGGTGCCCTGCCATCGAGTGATCGGTTCGCAGGGCGCGCTGACCGGCTATGCCGGCGGCGTACAGCGCAAGCAGTGGCTGCTGCAGCATGAAGGCTACCTGCCGAAAAGTTTGCTGTAGCCGCTGCGATCGGCTTATCCAGCGCCATTGTTTGGCGCTGCTTAATAAAGCACAGTGCCCAACGCCGCGCTCGTGCCCGCAGGGCACTATTAATAACTTGTGTGAATAGAGCGCATAAGTCACAAATAATACTCATAACTTCAGTCCGATACAGAATAATCGGCGGCATGTGTGCGCAAAATTCGCACACAATACCCCTATTCATGCTAATGCCACCCTTATCAGCTGCAGCAAAAGATGTTAAAATTGACTCATATCAATTATTGAATGAGCGTAATCTATGATCCCGGAAAAACGCGTGATTCGTCGTATCCAGTCTGGTGGTTGTGCGATCCATTGCCAGGACTGCAGCATCAGCCAGCTGTGCATTCCTTTCACCCTCAATGCTCACGAGCTGGACCAGCTCGACAACATTATCGAGAGGAAGAAGCCCATCCAGAAAGGCCAGACTTTGTTCAAGGCCGGCGACGAGCTGAAATCGCTGTACGCGATCCGTTCCGGGACCATCAAAAGCTACACCATCACCGAGCAAGGTGATGAGCAGATCACCGGCTTCCACCTGGCGGGCGACCTGGTAGGCTTCGACGCCATCGGCGGCCTGAAGCACCCAAGCTTCGCTCAGGCGCTGGAAACCTCGATGGTGTGCGAGATCCCGTTCGAGACCCTCGACGATCTGTCCGGCAAAATGCCGAACCTGCGTCAGCAAATCATGCGGTTGATGAGCGGCGAGATCAAAGGCGACCAGGACATGATCCTGCTGCTGTCGAAGAAAAACGCCGAAGAGCGCCTGGCGGCGTTCGTTTACAACCTGTCGCGCCGCTTTGCGGAGCGCGGCTTCTCACCACGTGAGTTCCGGTTGACCATGACCCGCGGCGACATCGGCAACTACCTTGGGCTGACGGTGGAAACCATCAGCCGCCTGCTGGGTCGCTTCCAGAAAAGCGAAATCCTCAGCGTGAAAGGCAAATACATCACCATCGAAAACGCCGACGCGCTGTCGGTGCTGGCCGGTACGCCGCGCATCAACGTGACCGTCAACGCCTGATCCCCCCGCCGGATCAACATTTCACCGAAATTGTTGATCCGGCACGCTTCCGTTGTTGTTCTGTTTTTCAATGTTGGGTTACTCTGTAAATTAACAGACTGTTGATTTCAGCTGTAAGGAGGCCCTATGGCGAAGTATCAGAATCTTCTGGTGGCTATTGACCCCAATCAGGACGATCAGCCGGCATTGCGCCGCGCCGTGTACCTGGTAAAACGGAACGGCGGGCGCATCAAGGCCTTCCTGCCCATCTATGACTTCTCTTACGAAATGACGACCCTGCTCTCCCCGGATGAAAGAACGGCGATGCGGCAAGGTGTGATCAGCCAACGCGCCGCCTGGATCAACGAGCAGTGCCGCTTCTATCTCAACGACGGCGTGCCGATCGAAATCAAAGTGGTCTGGCATAACCGCCCCTTCGAAGCCATCATTCAGGAAGTCCTGTCCGGTCAACATGACCTGCTGCTGAAAATGGCGCACCAGCACGACCGGTTGGAGTCGGTGATCTTTACCCCCACCGACTGGCACCTGCTGCGCAAATGCCCTTGCCCGGTATGGATGGTGAAAGACCAGCCCTGGCCGGAAGGCGGCAAGGCGCTGGTGGCGGTCAATCTGGCCAGCGAAGAACCCTATCACGACCCGCTCAATATCAAACTGGTGCAAGAAACCGTCGAACTGGCGCAAAACGTCAACCAGACCGAGGTTCACCTGGTCGGTGCCTATCCCGTGACCCCGATCAACATCGCCATCGAATTGCCCGACTTCGACCCGAGCGTTTACAACGACGCCATTCGCGGCCAGCATCTGATCGCCATGAAGGCGCTGCGGCAGAAATTCTGCATTAAGGAAGAGTTCACCCACGTGGAAAAAGGCCTGCCGGAAGAGGTGATCCCCGATCTGGCCGAACATCTGCAGGCCGGCGTGGTGGTGCTGGGCACCCTGGGCCGCACCGGCATTTCAGCCGCCTTTATCGGCAACACCGCGGAACATGTGATCGATCATCTGAAATGCGACCTGCTGGTGATTAAACCGGAAAACTTCAACTGCCCGATCGAGGCGGATGAAGATGACGAGCATGACGACGAAGATTAACCTTCGTGCATAAAAAACGGGCCGCTAAGCGGCCCGTTTTTCTTTGGTTGCCCAATTCTACTTCTGCAGCGCCCGCAAAATCGCTTCCACGCTGTCTTTGGCATCGCCGAACAGCATCTGGGTGTTCTCCTTGAAGAACAGCGGGTTCTGCACGCCGGCGTAGCCGGTGTTCATCGAGCGTTTGAACGCGATCACGTTCTGCGCTTTCCACACTTCCAATACCGGCATGCCGGCGATCGGGCTGCGCGGATCTTCCAGCGCCGCCGGGTTCACCGTGTCGTTGGCGCCAATTACCAGCACGGTGTCGGTATCCGGGAAATCGTCGTTGATTTCATCCATCTCCAGCACCACGTCGTACGGCACCTTCGCTTCCGCCAGCAGCACGTTCATGTGGCCCGGCAAGCGCCCCGCGACCGGGTGAATGCCGAAACGCACCTTAACGCCGCGCGCCCGCAGTTTTTCGGTGATTTCCGCCACCGGATACTGCGCCTGCGCCACCGCCATACCGTAGCCCGGGGTGATGATCACCGAGGTGGAGTTCTTCAACTGCTCGGCCACCTCTTCCGCCGTGGTTTCACGGTATTCGCCCATCTCTTCGGCGTCGCCGGTGGATGAACCGTCACTGCCGAAACCGCCGGCGATCACGCTGATAAACGAACGGTTCATCGCCTTGCACATGATGTAAGACAGGATGGCCCCCGAAGAACCCACCAGCGCGCCGGTGACGATCAGCAGATCGTTGCTCAGCATGAAGCCCGCAGCGGCCGCCGCCCACCCCGAGTAAGAGTTGAGCATCGACACCACCACCGGCATGTCGGCGCCGCCGATCGAGGCGACCAGATGCCAGCCGAACGCCAGCGCGATCGCCGTCATCAGCAGCAGCGCTATCACCTGCCAGCCCACGCTGTCGGTGCGCACGAACGCCACCAGCAACAGGAACGAGATCACCAGCGCCGCCAGGTTCAGCTTGTGGCGATTCGGCAGCATCAGCGGTTTGGAAGAAATGATGCCGCGCAGCTTGCCGAAAGCGACGATCGACCCGGTGAAGGTCACTGCACCGATAAAGATGCCGAGGAACACTTCGGTCAGATGGATATTCGCCATCACCGGCTCCATCGGCGCGCCGTGATCCAGGTAGCTGTTGAAGCCGACCAGCACCGCCGCCAGGCCAACGAAACTGTGCAGCACCGCCACCAGCTCCGGCATTTCGGTCATCTCGACCTTCTTGGCCAGATAGACGCCGATCGAGCCGCCGATGATCATGGCGATGATGATCCAGCCGACGTTGCCGGAATCCGGCCCCAAGATGGTGGCGATCAGCGCGATCGCCATGCCGGCGACGCCGAACAGGTTGCCCTGCTTCGACGTTTCATGACGCGACAGGCCCGCCAGGCTGAAAATAAACAAAATAGCGGCAACAATGTATGCAGCTGTAACCAATCCTCCAGACATTTGTTACCCCTTAGTTCTTGCGGAACATCTTCAGCATGCGCTGAGTGACGGTGAACCCACCGAAAATATTGATGCTGGCGATCAGCACGGCGATAAAGGAGAGGAAACTCACCCAACCGCCATGACCGATCTGCAGCAGCGCACCGACCACGATAATCCCTGAGATCGCGTTGGTAACCGACATCAGCGGGGTATGCAGCGCGTGGCTGACGTTCCAGACCACGTAGTAACCGACCACGCAGGCCAGCGCGAACACGGTAAAGTGCGACAGGAACTCTTTCGGCGCCGCGTCCGCCAGCCAGCCGAACAGCAGGATCGCCAGGGCCATCAGGCCATACTTCAGCCACGGCGAGGTCGGTTTGGCTTCGGGTTTGGCGGCCGGTGCGGCGGCGGGCGCCGCTTTCGGTTGGGCCGAGACCTGGATCGGCGGCGCCGGCCAGGTGATTTCACCGCTGCGCACCACGGTAACGCCGCGGATCACCGTATCGTCGAAATCGATGTCAATCTCACCGTTTTTCTCTTTCGACAGCAGCTTCAGCAGGTTGACCAGGTTGGTGCCGTACAGCTGCGAAGATTGGGTCGGCAAGCGGCTCGGCAGATCGGTATAGCCGATGATTTTCACGCCGTTGTCGGTCACGGTAATGGTGTCGGCCACGGTCAGTTCGCAGTTGCCGCCGGTTTGCGCCGCCAAATCGACGATCACGCTGCCCGGCTTCATCGACGCCACCATCTCTTTGGTGATCAGCTTCGGTGCCGGTTTACCCGGGATCAGCGCGGTGGTGACGATGATGTCAACCTCCGCCGCCTGCGCGGCGAACAGCGCCATCTCGGCCTTGATAAAGGCTTCGGACATCACTTTGGCGTAGCCGTCGCCGCTGCCCGCTTCCTCTTCAAAATCCAGCTCGAGGAACTCCGCCCCCATGCTCTGCACCTGCTCTTTCACTTCCGGGCGGGTGTCGAAGGCGCGCACGATGGCGCCGAGGCTGCCCGCGGCGCCGATCGCCGCCAGGCCGGCCACGCCGGCGCCGATGATCATCACCTTGGCCGGCGGCACTTTGCCGGCGGCGGTGATCTGGCCGGTGAAGAAACGGCCGAACTCATGCGCCGCTTCGACGATCGCGCGGTAGCCGGCGATGTTGGCCATCGAGCTCAGCGCGTCCATCGACTGGGCGCGCGAGATGCGCGGCACCGAGTCCATCGCCAGCGCGGTGACGTTGCGCGCCGCCAGCTTGGCCATCAATTCGGGGTTTTGCGCCGGCCAGATAAAGCTGACCAGCGTGCTGCCTTCACGCATCAAGGCGATCTCGTCGTCTTGCGGCGCGTTGACTTTCAGGATCAGATCCGACTGCCACACTTCGCTTTCGTCGACCAGCGCCGCGCCGGCGGCTTCATAGGCGACGTCCTCAAAACTGGCCAGTTTGCCCGCCCCGCGTTCAATCGCGACGGTAAAACCCAGCTTCAGCAGTTGTTCCACCGTTTTCGGCGTGGCTGCGACCCGGGCTTCATTGGCCAACCGCTCTCTTGGTACACCAATACGCATAATGTTCCCTTCTCACCTGTCTTGGATGATGTTTATTATTTTCCTGCCCATAGCACGGCGCCGCCGGCGAGCGTTGCGTTAACTTGCCCGCACTGATTTCAGGCGCCAACTATAACCTACTGAAAATAAGGTCGATGATCCATAATTGCTTACGCATTCATCCCTGTTTTTACATAAAAACGCCGCGCGCGATATGACAAATCGCAATTTACAGTGAAAAAATCCATACAGAACAGCACATTCTGCGTGACAAGAGGTTTACGCCCGGCGTAACGATTTATGGCCGCGCGCGGCGTAGAAGCATAAAAGTTATCATTTTGTGAATAATTAACATTAATGACACCAAAGCCGTTATTATGGAAACTTATGACGGCGGCGCCATCCGTGCGACCCGCGTCGCCATCGGCGATTTGTCGCACGGGATAACATAAAATGCTGAGACAGTTTTCAGAATTACATGTAATAATCGACGGCTGAATTACACTTAAACAGTTCAGTACGTTATAAACGTTAATGCGCTAGGCGAAAGGATTTTTTATGAAGCTGAAGACCACGATCATCGCGTCAGCCTTGTTATCACTCACCGCGCTGTCTGCTCATGCGGCGCAAGAGTTAACTCCTGAGAAAGCAGCGGCGCTGAAGCCGTTTGATCGCATCACGATTACCGGCCGCTTCAATGCCATCAATGAAGCCGTCGACGCCGTATCCCGCCGTGCAGATAAACTGGGTGCCGATTCCTTCTATATCCAGGACAGCAACAACAGCAACAACGGCGGCAACTGGCGCGTCACCGCAGACCTTTATCATAAAGATGCGCCAGAAGTGAGCAAAACACCAAAATACCGCGTATTTAACGGCGTGAACGAACTGCCTAAAGAGGAAGCCTACCTGCTGGAGCCTTACGATACCGTGAGCGTCAGCGGCTTCTACCGCAGCCAGCCGGACATCAACGACGCCATCTCCAAAGAAGCGAAGAAAAAAGGCGCCGCTTCGTTCTTCATCGTGCGCCAGGTTGACGCCAACTCCGGCGGCAACCAGTTCGTCACCGCCTATATCTATAAGGCCGATGCGCCGAAACGCCGCGTGCAGAGCCCGGACGCCATTCCGGCTGATTCTGACGCCGGCCGCGCCGCCCTGGCTGCCGGCGGCGCCGCGGCCGCAAAAGTCGAAATTCCTGGCGTCGCGTCTTCCGGTTCGCCAAGCCGCGAAGTGGGCCGTTTCTTCGAAACCCAGTCCTCTACCGGCCAACGCTATACCGTCACGCTGCCTAACGGCACCAAGATCCAGGAAGTGAACAACGTGACCGCCGCGCAGATGGTGCCGTTCGATTCCGTCACCTTCACCGGCCACTTCAACAGCATGACCGATGTCTCCACCGAAGTGGCGAAACGCGCGGCCGAGAAAGGCGCCAAGTACTACCACGTCACCCGCCAGTGGCAGAACAAGAGCGGCGGCAACCTGACCGTCAGCGCCGATCTGTTCAAATAAAACACGTTTTTAGGTTTACCATCGGGCAGCCCTTGAGCTGCCCGTTTTTATTGCCGCTTTTTCCATCGCGCGTTGAATAGTTTTTTGTAAATTCCGCATATTCAATCATTGCATCTCTAATCATCCCTCCGTAGAATTTGCGCCAATTTTTAGGGCTATTGTCTATTCGCGCAGTGGTTGTTAATACATTGTTGCCGCCAAGCAGTTCCCTTCCAGTTGTTTATTCTGCGTTCAGGATCCGTCATTGGAAAAAAAACTCGGTCTTACCGCGCTAACCGCTTTGGTGCTCAGCTCGATGCTGGGCGCCGGCGTGTTCAGTCTGCCGCAAAACATGGCGCAGGTCGCCAGCCCCGCCGCGCTGCTGCTGGGTTGGGGGATCACCGGCGTCGGCATTCTGTTTTTGGCATTCGCCATGCTGTTGCTTACGCGTTTGCGTCCGGATCTGGACGGCGGCATCTTCACCTACGCCAAAGAAGGATTCGGCGAACTGGTGGGCTTCTGCTCCGCCTGGGGTTACTGGCTGTGCGCCGTGATCGCCAACGTCTCGTATCTGGTGATCGTGTTCGCGGCGCTGAGCATTTTTACCGATCGCGGCGGCAACGTTATCCTCGGTGACGGCAATACCTGGCAGGCACTGATCGCCGAGTCCGCCCTGCTGTGGATCGTGCACGCGCTGGTGCTGCGCGGCGTGCAAACCGCCGCCAGCATCAATCTGGCAGCCACCCTCGCCAAGCTGTTGCCGCTGGGGATGTTCGCCGTTCTGGCGACAATCGCCTTTAAAATGGACGTGTTCACACTGGATTTCAACGGCATCGCCCTCGGCAAACCGGTGTGGGAACAGGTCAAGGACACCATGCTGATCACCCTGTGGGTGTTTATCGGCGTGGAGGGCGCGGTGGTGGTTTCCGCCCGCGCCCGCAATAAGAAAGACGTGGGCCGCGCCACTATGCTGGCGGTGCTGTCGGCGCTGGCGGTGTACCTGATGGTCACGCTGCTGTCGCTGGGCGTGGTGCCGCGCAGCGAACTGGCCGAGATGCGCAATCCGTCAATGGCGGTGCTGATGGTAGAACTGATCGGCCCGTGGGGAGACGTGCTCATCGCCGCCGGCCTGATCGTTTCCGTGTGCGGCGCCTACCTGAGCTGGACCATCATGGCGGCGGAAGTGCCGCTGCTGGCCGCGCAGCACGGCGCGTTTCCGCGCGTGTTCGGCAAGCAGAACCGCCATCACGCCCCGTCTTCTTCGCTGTGGCTGACCAACATCGCGGTGCAACTGGCGCTGGTGCTGATCTGGCTGACCGGCAGCAACTACAACTCGCTGTTGACCATCGCGTCAGAGATGATCCTGGTGCCTTACTTCCTGGTCGGCGCGTTTCTGTTCAAGGTGGCTTACCGCCGCCGCGACAAACGCCTGATCTTCGCCGCCACCGGCGCCTGCGTCTATGGCCTGTGGCTGCTGTATGCTTCCGGGCTGATGCACTTGCTGATGTCGGTGCTGCTGTATGCGCCAGGGCTGTTGGTGTTCATGTATGCCCGCCGCGGCCATCGAGATATCAATCTGCTCAATCGCCTGGAAAAAAGCAGCATCTTCTTGCTGCTGGTGGCCACGCTGCCTGCCGGCTGGTTTATGTTGCACTAAAATCGCCTGCCCATGCGGCTGCCCGTCAGCCGCATTTCATTTGCTCGTCCTTCCTCTTACCCCGCTCCCCGTGATTAATCCGTCAGTGGCTCCTCTTGCGATCTCAAATGCAATTAATTATCATTATCAATTGTGATTGACGGTATGGCTCGAGCCCCCCTGCCGAGAGGCGTCAGGAGGCGGGTTTAGACAGGCTGAAAATGGAAGGCATTTCATGGCTGAAAAACTGCTGCACGCATTACCCTTGTTTGCCGCTTGGGAAGCACGGATCGCTGAGGGCAACACGGCATTCAATCAGCGGCGCGATCGCCTGGCGATGGCGCGCTATCAACAGGCGCTGGAGGGGGCTCAGGCGATCATCGCCGAGAAGCCCTGGCTGAACGCGGAATATACCGCCAGATTTGAAGCGCTGAATATTTTCGAGTCTGCCCTTGCCGCACTGATCGTCACGTTCAACAACATTACCCATCTGCGCCTGCGGCAGAAGCCTCTTCGCGGCGTCGAGCTGCATGTTCATCAGGCCCGAGTCGCTATCGAGCAATTGTTGGACGATACGTCGCTGTGCGAACAGATGCAGCAGATCGCCGAACGGCACCTGCTGCGTTTCAGGATTGAAACCCTGCACTTGCTGCGCGAACACCGGCTGCCGGAAACCAGCGTCTGCGCGCCGGCGGCCAACGCTTCCGCTACCTTGCATTAAAAGTGACACACCAATCTGAGGGTCATCTGTAATGAATGAATTGAATGACGAGATGAAGAAGATGTTGGCTAAACAGCTGCCTGTGCAGGCGACCAGCAGCCCGAACGGCGTTCCCGATATCGGCCCCAAGCGCTCTTTGCGCCTCTATGATGACCGTACGCTGATTTACAACGAAAATACCGGTGGCCAAACGCTGAAAAACATCAAGGCCGGCTCGAAAATGGCCGTGGTGATCATCGATCGCGAGGCGCTGGACGGTTACCGCTTCGTTGGCACGCCCGAACTGTTTCTGGCGGGCAAGCCGTTTGACGATGCGTTGACGTTTGCGGAAAAAAATGGGATGAAGCCGCCGAAGTACGCGGTGTTAATTCATATAGACAGTATTTATACCCTGCGCTCCGGCCCGAATGCCGGGACCCAGCTCTAGACGCCGGCCGTCATGCGGCTTGAGACATCACGTTCATGGTTAGGCCATCGCGGTAAGTCAATTGCCTAACCATGAACGGGCGGCCGGGGCGGTACACCCGGTCAGCTTTTAGGGGGAATGGTGATGGTCATGCGCTCACCCACCAGGGCGATCGCAATGCCTTCCTCGCACTCTTTTTGAATGGCCGCCAGCTGTTGCGCTTCCAGCGCATAGGGCAACTGAATATCAAACACCGTCAGGCCCTGCTGCTGCGCCAGGTCAATCAGGCGTACGATATTGGTTTCATCGCTGACCTGTGTCGACACCACTTGCAGCGCCAGCTCTTTCAACTGCTCTTTGCGCGTTTGTGACGTGGTCACGCGCGATTTCAACACCATGCCGAAGATCGGCATCACACCATAAATAGCATCAACAAAGCGCCAGTGCTTCCTGCACGATGCGGACAGAAAATCCATATAGTCGAAACAGATTTTCTCACTGCGCGCGATGGATGCAAGGTGATTGCTGTTCATCCCCTCATTCCTCTCATGGCCAGTGTTAACCCGTGGTCTTTCAAGCCGCCGCCGGGCGGCAACCTGAAACGCATTGGGGATCTTACATCCAGAAATGGATAATCATGCGAAGCTTTAACGACTTTCCGCCGTATGATGGCATAATTCCCCTATTGTTTGCCAGTCTGTCCAGGAGCTTTAATCAATGGAACACCCCAACTCTGCCCCGGTGCTGATAACCGGCGGCGCGCGGCGCATCGGGCTGGCGCTCGCCAGAGCGTTTCTCCAGCGCGGCGTTCCCGTCATCATCGCCTATCGCAGCGAATATCCGGCGATGACCGAGTTGAAAGCCTTGGGCGCCAGTTGTATTCAAGGCGATTTTTCCACGCACGAAGGTATCTACCGTTTCGCCGACCAGGTGCGGCAGGTGGCGCCCAAATTGCGCGCGGTGATCCACAACGCCAGCGCCTGGCAGGCCGAGTCGGCGGAAGTGCCGCCGGAGCAAGTGATGGCGGCGATGCTGCAAATTCACGTCTATACGCCCTATTTGCTCAACCAACTGCTCGAATCTTGCCTGACCGGCCAGGGCCAGGCAGGCGCTGACATTATCCATCTGACCGACTACGTGGTGGAAAAAGGCAGCGACAAACATATCGCCTACGCCGCCAGCAAGGCCGCGCTGGACAATATGACCCGATCGTTCGCCCGCAAGCTGGCGCCGGAGGTGAAGGTCAACGCCATCGCGCCGGCGCTGATCATCTTCAATCCGGGCGACGATGAAGCCTACCGCCAACAAGCGCTGGCGAAATCGCTGATGAAGGTCGCGCCGGGCGAGAGCGAAGTGGTCAATCTGGTGAACTACCTGCTAGAGAGCCGTTACGTGACCGGCCGCACCCACGGCGTCGACGGCGGGCGGCCGCTACGCTGAGGCAAAGATCCGCATGGCGCATCGCTGTAGGCCGCGCTATGCTGAAATCCGCTTTTCTTATTAAAACACGGGCATATGCATAAAATTGTTTTTGTGGAAGACGATCCTGAAGTCGGCAAGCTGATCGCCGCCTATCTGGGCAAACACGACATCGAGGTGCTGATCGAACCGCGCGGCGACAGCGCGCAGGCGCGCATTGAGCGCGAGCAACCCGATTTGGTGCTGCTGGACATCATGCTGCCCGGCAAAGACGGCATGACGCTGTGCCGCGATCTGCGCCCTACCTTCCCCGGCCCGATCGTGCTGCTCACCTCGCTCGACAGCGACATGAACCATATTCTGTCGCTGGAGATGGGCGCCAACGACTATATACTGAAAACCACGCCGCCGGCGGTGTTGCTGGCCCGCCTGCGTTTGCACCTGCGCCAACACAGCCAGCAGCCGAAAGAAGAGTCGGTTCAGCCGCTCACCCAGCACAACGCGCTGCATTTCGGGCTGTTGTGCATCGATCCGGTCAACCGGCAGGTCACGCTGGGCGAAGAAACGATCACCCTGTCCACCTCGGATTTCGATTTGTTGTGGGAATTGGCGACCCACGCCGGGCAGATTATGGATCGTGAGGCGTTGCTGCAAAACCTGCGCGGCGTAAGCTATGACGGCATGGATCGCAGCATCGACGTGGCGATCTCCCGCCTGCGCCGCAAGCTGTACGATAACGCGCTGGAACCGTTCCGCATCAAGACCGTGCGCAATAAAGGCTATCTGTTCGCCCCTAACGCCTGGGCATCGGTGCAACAATGAGAAAACTTTTCGTCCAGTTCTTCCTGTTGCTGTTCGTCTGTTTTCTGGTGATGGCGATGCTGGTTGGCCTTGTGTACAAGGTAACCGCCGAGCGCGCCGGCCGCCAGTCGATGGACGATCTGATGAAAAGTTCGCTGTACCTGATGCGCAGCGAGCTGCGCGAAATCCCGTTGAAGGACTGGAACAAGACCATCGCCACGCTGGATCTCAATCTGTCGTTCAAACTGCATATCGAACCGCTCGGCAAACAGGCGCTGAGCGAGGATCTGAAAAAACGGCTGCGGCTGGGGGAAATCATCGCCCTCGACGATCAGTACACCTTTATGCAGCGCATTCCGCGCAGCCACTACGTGTTAGTGGTCGGCCCCATTCCTTATCTGTTCTACCTGCACCAAATGCGCCTGCTGGATCTGGTATTGCTGGTGTTTATCGGCATGTCGCTGGCGCTGCCGGTGTTTCTGTGGATGCGGCCGCATTGGCAAGACCTGCTCAAATTGGAAAACGCCGCCCAGCGACTCGGTGCCGGGCATCTTGATGAGCGCACCCACTTCGATCCCACCTCCAGCCTGAGCCGGCTCGGCGTGGCGTTCAACCAGATGGCCGACAGTGTCAACACCCTGATCGCCAGCAAGAAACAGCTGATCGACGGCATCGCGCACGAGCTGCGAACGCCGCTGGTGCGCCTGCGTTACCGGCTCGAAATGAGCGATAATTTGTCTGAAAGCGAGCAGCAGGCGCTGAACCGCGATATCGGCCAGCTGGAGTCGCTGATCGACGAGCTGCTGACCTATGCCCGTTTGGACCGTCCGCAGGTTGCGTTAAACATTGAACCCATCGATCTGCCAAAATGGCTTGAGGACAAGGTCGATGATATCCGTCTTATTCATCAGGAACGTGACATCCAGCTCGATATCCCACACGTCGGCGACTTCGGCGGCGTCGATCTGCGCCTGATGGAGCGCGTGCTCGACAACCTGGTCAACAACGCGCTGCGCTATTCCGAACAGCGTCTGCGCGTCGGCCTGTGGTTTGACGGCGACCTCGCCTGCTTGCAGGTCGAGGATGACGGGCCGGGTATTCCGCCGGAAGAGCGTGAACGGGTGTTTGAACCTTTCGTCCGTCTCGACCCCAGCCGCGATCGCGCTACCGGCGGCTGCGGGTTGGGACTGGCCATCGTCCATTCCATCGCCGTCGCCTACCAGGGGCAGGTGTTCGTCGAAGGCAGTTCGCTCGGCGGCGCCAGTTTCCGTTTCTGCTGGCCGGTAAAGCCGACATTCAGTTTAAAAGCCGATCTGGCATAATGCCGCCAGACCTTCTCATTGGAGCCGAATAATAATGACATCTGCACATTCCAACACGTCTGCTTACGATCACCTGCGCGCCCTGTTCAGCCGGTTGTCGCGTTTCGGCCACCTGTCCGCCATCGCCGGTTGGGACATGCAAACCATGATGCCACCGGGCGGCAGCAAGGCGCGCTCCGAAGCGCTGGCCGAGCTGAGCGTACTGCAGCACCAGATTTTAACGGCACAAAGCACCGGCGCGCTGTTGGATCGCGCGCAGCAAGAGACGCTGGACGAACTTGACCGCGCCAACCTGCGCGAGATGCGCCGCCAATATGAAGACGCCGTGCTGCTGCCGGCGTCGCTGGTAGAGGCCAAGTCGCTCGCGGGTGCGCGCTGCGAACACGCCTGGCGCGCCCAGCGCCCGGCCAACGATTGGGATGGCTTCGCCGACAACCTGCGCGAGGTGGTCAAGCTCAGCCGGGAAGAGGCGCAGATCCGCGCGCAGGCGGCAGGCACAAGCCGTTATGATGCCCTGCTCAACCTGTATGAGCCAGGCATGCGCAGCAGCGATCTCGACCGCATCTTCGGCGATCTGAAAACCTGGCTGCCGGATCTGCTGCAGCGCGTGGTGGCCAAACAAGCTAATGAGCCCTGCCAGGCGCCACAAGGCCCGTTTAATGTGGACACCCAGCGTCAGCTGAGCCTGAGCGTGATGAAACTGCTCGGTTTCAACTTCGACAATGGCCGCGTCGACGTCAGCGCCCACCCGTTCTGCGGCGGCGTGCCGGAAGATGTACGCATCACCACGCGTTACAACGAGAAAGAGTTTCTGACCGCGCTGCTCGGCATCGTGCACGAGACCGGCCACGCCCGCTACGAGCAAAACCTGCCGCGCGATCTGCTTGGCCAGCCGGTCGCCCTGGCCCGTTCTACCGCTATCCACGAATCGCAGAGCCTGCTGTTCGAAATGCAGCTGGCGCGCGGCAATGAATTCCTGAAAATCTTGCGTCCGCTGGTTACCGCGCAGTTTGGCGAACAGCCGGCGCTGGAAGAGACCAACTTCATTCGCCTCAACCAGCGCGTTAAACCGGGCCTGATCCGCGTCGACGCCGACGAAGTGAGCTATCCCGCTCACGTCATCCTGCGCTACGAAATTGAAAAAGCGCTGATCGAAGGCGACATTGAAGTGGAAGACATTCCGGCGCTGTGGAATGAGAAGATGAGTGCTTACCTCGGCCTCGACACCATCGGCAACTACCGCAACGGCTGCATGCAGGATATTCACTGGACCGACGGTGCCTTCGGCTACTTCCCGACTTACACCCTCGGCGCGATGTACGCCGCGCAGCTGTTCCACAGCGTGCGTCAGGCCCTGCCTTCGCTGAACGAAGATATCGCCGCCGGCAACCTGCAGCCGCTGTTCCACTGGTTGCAGCACAACATCTGGCGCCACGGCAGCCGTTTCCCGACCGAGACGCTGATCGCCAACGCAACCGGCGAAGCGCTCAACCCACGCTACTTCCGCCAGCATTTGGAAAACCGCTACCTGTAATCTCCCCTGGCGCGGCCCTGCCGCGCCATTTTCCCGCCTGCTAGACCGGATAATGCTTCATAACGCACGTTCTTTGCCGACATCGCCTTGGCTACAGAGTGGCGGGTGGCCACCCACCATTGGTATGTTGTAACTAAAATAGCAAAAAACGCCGGCATTCCGGCCTCTCATCCCAGTGCATGACGGGCGATCATCGCCGCCAGCTGCGGCCTCAACGGCGCAGGCAGGTCATGCCCCATGCCCGGCATAATCTGCAATCTGGCGTTGGCGACGGCCCGAGCGATCGCCACCCCGCCGGCCTTGCGCACCAGCCGATCGCGATCGCCGTGAATGACCAGCGTCGGCGCGGCTATGCGCCGGCTGTAGCGACGCAGATCGCCGCTGCCGAGCAACGCGGAAAGTTGCCGCTGCACGCCTTCGGGATCCACGCCCCGCTTCAACAACCGATTCACCAATGCATCCAGCTCCGCCTCCTCCGGCGGATAAAACCGGGTACCGAGCGCGCGCAGGAAGACCTTCATTCCCTCGTGGCGCTGCTGCAGCGTCAAATCGGCCGCCGGCCGGCGCACCAACAGCCACAGCAGCGAAGGCGCCGGCGGTGGCAACAGCGGCTGATTGGTACTGGAGAACAAGATGCATAACGAGGCGACGCGCTGCGGGTATTCGGCGGCCAGCACCTGGGCGATCATCCCCCCCATCGAAGCGCCCAGTACGTGAGCCTGCGGGATGCGTAAATGATCGAGCAGATGCGCCGCGTCCGTCGCCATGTCCGCCAGGGTATAAGGCACCGGCGTTTGCCAACCGAGCTGGGCGCGCAGCATCAGCAGCCACAACGGCTGCGTGCGTTGCGCCTGCGTTTTGCCGGAAAGGCCGACGTCGCGGTTGTCATAACGGATCACCCGAAACCCCTGAGCCACCAGGGCGCGGCAGAAGTCGTCAGGCCACAGCAACAGCTGCGCGCCGATGCCCATGATGAGCAGCAGTGGCGGATGCGCCTCATCGCCCCAGTCCTCATAGGCCAGCGGCACCTCGCCCTGTTCGGTCACGCCACAACGAATCACTATCTCGTTCATTTTAAATCCCTTTTATCGCGCCTGGCGGTCATTATAGCAGCAATCCCCTCGTCGCCGTCGCCCTGTACATTAGGTTACATGCCGAAACCAATCACTCACGGAAAGCCGGGCGCCGTTTGCCTACTATCATTTCAACGGCCCCGCAGTGGGGTTGATACCCAAAAGTCATGTTGAGGATTCTACGATGAAAAAAGTATTAGCTCTGGTTGTTGCCGCTGCAATGGGTCTGTCTTCCGTGGCTTTCGCTGCCGAGGCTGCCACCACCGCACCTGCGGCTACCGCAACCACCGCCACCGCTGCGCCGGCTAAAGCTCAGGTGAAACACCACGGCAAGAAAGCGCCGGTACAGAAAGCGCAGGCGGCCAAGAAGCATCACAAAAAAGCCGTGAAGAAAGCCCCGGCGCAGAAAGCCCAGGCGGCTAAAAAGCACCACAAGAAAACCAGCCACAAAAAAGCGTAATGACGTGAGGGTCCCCTCACCGCTTCAGGCTTGACGTGTACGACACCCGGTTCGCCGGGTGTTTTTTCATCGGGGGGTTCTCATTGATGCTGCGCCGCTACCTGTTCGAGATCGTTCTGACCGCCCTGATCCTTTGCGGACTGATCGCCGTCTTTTTTTACCTGTAGCCTGCCGCGTTGCCGGCGGGAAATTATTGAAAAATCAATTATTGCCCATCCACATGGCTGCTAAATCAGTCTATAGTTAGCATTCAGTGTGTTTATGGATGATCCGTATTTGTCAGGCAAGAGATCTATGCGCATATCCGTTTTACTGTTGCTGTGCTCACTCCCGCTCATCGCTGCTCAGGCGGCACGCGCCGACGGCCCGTCCAAGGCCGAGCAAACGCGTCTGTTTTTCGGCAAAGATGAACGAATCAAGGTCACGGATACCGCCGCCCAGCCGTGGCAAGCCATCGGCCAGGTCGAAACCGCCAGCGGCAATCTGTGTACCGCCACGCTGATCTCCCCGCACCTGGCGCTGACCGCCGGCCACTGCGTGCTGGCGCCGCCCGGGCAACTGGATAAAGCCATCGCTCTGCGCTTTGTGGCAGGCGATAAATCCTGGCAGTATCAAACCGGCAATATCGAGACCCTGGTCGACAGCAAGCTGGGCAAAAAGCTGAAGCCGGACGGCGATGGCTGGATTGTCCCGCCCGCTGCGGCCGCTTATGATTTTGCGCTGATCCGTCTGAAAGACAAAAAGCCGCTGCCGATCGCACCGTTGCCGCTGTGGCAAGGCGACAGCAAGGCGCTGACCCAGGCCCTGAAACAGGCCAAACGGCTGATCACTCAGGCGGGCTACCCGGAGGATCATCTGGATGATCTCTACAGCCACCAAAACTGCAAGGTCACCGGCTGGGCCCAGCAAGGCGTACTGTCGCACCAGTGTGATACCCTGCCCGGCGACAGCGGCTCACCGCTGCTGTTGAAAACCGCCGACGGCTGGCAGCTGATCGCCATCCAAAGCTCGGCGCCGGCGGCGAAAGATCGCTATCGCGCCGATAACCGCGCCCTGGCAGTGCCCGGCATCCGCGACGCGCTGGACGCTCTGGCGGCAGGCAACTAACCCTCTCTCAACGGCGCATTATGCGCCGTTGTGCTTTTTCAGCCCCCCTTGCATATAGCGCCGCGGCGTGGTGCCGGTGAACTGGCGAAAAAAAGCGATAAACGCGCTGTCGCTGGAAAACCCCAACCGCTGTGCCACCGCGCTGACCGACGGCAACGACGCCAGCAGTTCGATCGCGCGCATCAGCCGCCACTGCTGGCACCACTGCTGATAGCTCAGGCCGGTTTCCCGCTGAAACAGCCGCGTCAGCGTTTTGGCGTGCAGATGCAAACGCTGCGCCAACGCCGCCAACGCCGGCAACTCGTCGCTCTCCGGCAGCGTCGCCAGCCAGGCGGCAAGTCGCTTATCCTGCGGCAGCCGCAACTGGGTATTCTCGCGCTGCGCCTCACCCAACTCATTGATCAGCACCGCCAGCAAATCGCGCGCCTGGGGCTGCGCCAACGCATAGTCCAGCGGCCAGTGCGCGATGCGCTCAACGATCGCCGCCAACAGCGGGTTTACCGCCAGCACCGCTGCCTGTGGCGGCATGGCGGCCGTCAGCGCCGGATCGAAATACAGCGAGCGATACGCGACGCGGCCACGCAGCTGCACCCGATGCGCAATGCCGCCCGGTATCCAGACGCTGCGCGTCGGCGGCAGAATCAGCCACTGCTGCGCCAACGTGACCGTCATGCACCCCTGCGGCGCATACAGCAGCTGCGAACGCTGATGCCAATGCAGCCCGGAGTCGTGCTCCACCAGTTCCGCCGCGATGCCGAGAGCCGGTGCCGGCAGCCGATCCGGGTCGAACGGGTGATGCTGTTGAATCAGCGCCATCAGATTGTCCTATACCTGTTGTTTTTTGTCCGGATGATTGTAATCGAACAAAACGCGACTCCCTATACTGACGCCTTAACATTTAGGGAGCCCCTGCATCATGCAACGCTTATCTTTACCGCTGCTCGTCACCGCCATCATGACGCCGCAGATCCTGGAAACGCTGTACAGCCCGGCGCTCACCGCCATCCGCAGCGACTTCGGCATCAGCGCCGCGCAGGCCGGGCAGACGTTATCCATCTATTTCTTCGCCTTCGCCCTCGGCGTCGCCTTTTGGGGAACCTTCTGCGATCGGTTCGGCCGCCGTCCGGCGATGCTGGCCGGTCTGGCGCTCTATCTGGTCGGCGCCGGCCTCGCCCTGCTGAGCGGCAGTTTCACGCTGTTGCTGGCCGCCCGTGCGCTGATCGCCTTCGGCGCCGCGGTCGGCTCAATCGTCACGCAAACCATGCTGCGTGATGTCTATCAAGGCCCGGCGTTGGGGCGCATGTTCGCGCTGGTCGGCATCGCGCTCTCCATCAGCCCGCTGCTGGGAATGCTCGCCGGTGGCGCGCTGGTCGTCTGGGGCGGCAGCGCGGCGATTTTCACCGCGCAGGCGGCCTGGGCGCTGGTGCTGCTGCTGTGGAGTTACGGCATATTGCCGGAAACGCGGCCGCGGCAAACCGCAACGGCCGCCGCGCCGGGCATTGCCCTGGCGACGATATTGCGCGATCGGCACATCTGGTGTTCGGCGCTGCTGGTCGCCAGCTTCAATATTATGGTGTTCAGCTACTTCAGCCTGGCGCCGTTTATGTTCGAAAAGCTGGGATTGAGCAGCCAACAGTTTGGCTACTCGGGTGTGATGCTGGCGCTCGGCAGCCTGGCGGGGGCGCTGTTGAACCGCCACCTGCTGGCGCGCGGCATCAGCGCCAAACGTCAGATCCTGCTGGGCGGTTTGCTGGCGGTGGCCAGCGGCGTGGCATTGTTCTGGTGGCAATACAGCCTGTGGATGCTGCTGCCCTGTGCGCTGGTGATGCTGGCGTTCGGGTTGGCTATCCCGAATGTGCTGAGCCAGGCGCTGAGCCGCTACCGGCAGCAACTCGGCACCGCCGGCGCGTTATTCGGGCTGCTGTACTATCTGTTGATCGGCCTGGGGCTGACGATCGCGGCGCGCGGGCAGGATTTGGCCGCCACGCTGCTGCTGTGCGGCCTGTTGAGCCTGTGGTGCGCCGGCCGCTTGCCGGCCGGTGCGCCCGAGCTTAACCCGAAAGCTGCTCGATAGTTTGCAAAATGCGCTTGTCGGAAATCGGGTAAGGCGTGCCCAGCTGCTGCGCGAACAGGCTGACGCGCAGCTCTTCGATCATCCAGCGCACCGCCTTCACCTCTTCCTCCTGCTGTCGCTTCGGCGGCAGCTTGTTCAACCACTGCTGCCACGCCTGCTGTACCTGCTCCACCCGCAGCATCTGCGCCCGATCCCGGTGCGGATCGATAGCCAGTTTTTCCAACCGCCGCTCGATCGCCTGCAGATAGCGCAGCGTGTCCGGCAGGCGTTTCCATCCGTTGCCGGTGACGAAACCGCAGTAGACCAGGCCGCTGAGCTGGGTCTTGATATCCGACAGCGCCAGCGCCAACGACATGTCCACCCGCCCCTTCAGCCGTTTGTTGATGTTGAAGACCGCCGTCAGGATCTGCTCAACCTGTTTGGCCACCTCGACCACCGTGTCGTTCAGCTCGGCGCGGATCTGCTCCTGCAGGCGCGCAAAGCCTTCCTCTTGCCAGACCGGGCCGCCGTGTTCGGCGATCAGCTTGTCGATGCCACATGAAATGCAGTCGTCGATCAGCTCCAGCACCTTGCCGTACGGGTTGAAATAGAGCCCCAGTTTGGCCTTGTTCGGCAGCTTTTCATGCAGATATTTGATCGGTGAGGGAATATTCAGCAACAGCAGGCGGCGCGTGCCCTGCCACATCGCCTGTTGCTGCTCGATTTCGCTGTCGAACAGGCGGATCGCCACGCTGTCCTTTTCATCTACCAGCGCCGGGTAAGCCTTCATTGAATAGCCGCCGCGCTTCTGCTCGTAAAAGGTAGGCAGTTGACCAAAGCTCCAGACATGCAGGTTGCTCTGCTCCAGCCCATCGTCGGCCACCGCCGACAGCGTCTCCTGCACCTTCTCTTTCAGCTGCAGGCGCAACGCGGCCAGGTCTTTGCCTTCGCGCAGCGTCTGGTTTTTCTCGCCCACCACGCGGAAAGTCATCTTCAGGTGATCGGGTACCTGATCCCACTGCCAATCATCACGTGACACGGTCACGCCAGTCATGCGCCGCAGTTCACGCTCCAGCGCGTCCAGCAGCGGCAATTCCAGCGCCGTTACGCGGCCGAGGAACGCCTCGGCGTAGTTCGGCGCCGGCACGAAGTTGCGACGCACCGGTTTCGGCAGCGACTTGATCAGCGCGATCACCAGCTCACGGCGAATACCGGGGATCTGCCACTCGAAGCCCTGCTCCTCCACCTGATTGAGGATCGGCAGCGGGATGTGCACCGTCACGCCGTCGGCGTCGGTGCCCGGTTCAAACTGGTAGCTCAGCCGCAGCTTGAGATTGCCCTGATGCCAGAAGTTCGGGTAGTCCAGCGCGCTGATCTTGTTGGCGCCATCCTTGATCAACATCTCTTTTTCGAAGTTCAGCAGATCCGGCTGCTGCTTGGCGGCATTCTTCCACCAGCTGTCGAAATGACGGCCGGAAACCACGTCGTTGGGGATGCGGCGATCGTAGAAGCCGAACAGCGTTTCGTCGTCCACCAGAATATCGCGGCGGCGCGATTTATGCTCCAGCTCTTCCACTTCGGCGCGCAGCTTCTGGTTGTCGCGGAAGAAGGCGTGCCGCGTCTGCCAGTCCCCCTCCACCAGCGCATGGCGGATAAACAGCTCACGGCACAGCAATGGATCGATGGCGCCGTAATTGACCTGGCGCGCCGCGACGATCGGCAAACCGAACAGCGTGACCTTTTCGCTGGCCATCACCGCCCCCTGCGACTTCGACCAGTGCGGCTCGCTGTAGCTGTGTTTCACCAGATGCTGAGCCAGCGGCTCGATCCATTCCGGTTCGATGCGCGCGGCGATGCGCCCCCACAGGCGGCTGGTTTCCACCAGTTCGGCCACCATGGTCCACTTCGGCGGCTTCTTGAACAGGCCGGAGCCGGGGAAGATCGAGAAGCGGGCATTGCGCGCGCCGGTGTATTCCTGCTTGTCCGCATCCTTCTGGCCAATGTGCGACAGCAAGCCGGTCAGCAGCGCGGTATGCACGCTGCGGTAGTCGGAAGGCGTGCTGTTGATCGGCAGCCCCAGCTCTTTCACCACCTGGCGCAGCTGGGTATAGATATCCTGCCACTCGCGCACCCGCAGGTAGTTGAGGAAATCGTTGCGGCACAGCCGGCGGAACTGGCTGGAAGAGTTCGCCTTTTGCTGCTCCTGCAGATAATCCCACAGGTTGACGAACGCCAGGAAATCGGAGTCTTTGTCGGCGAAGCGGCGGTGTTTTTCGTCCGAGGCCTGCTGCTTGTCCATCGGGCGCTCACGCGGATCCTGAATCGACAGCGCGGCGGTGATGATCATCACCTCGCGCACGCTGCCGCTCTTCTGCGCTTCCAGCACCATGCGCGCCAGACGCGGGTCGATCGGCAACTGCGCCAGCTGCCGGCCCTGCGGCGTCAGCTGATAGTGGCCATTGTCGGCAGTGGCGATCGCCCCCAGCTCTTCCAGCAGGCGCACGCCATCCTGAATGTTGCGTTTATCCGGCGCTTCGACGAACGGAAACGCGGCGATGTCGCCCAGCCCCAGCGAGGTCATCTGCAGAATGACCGACGCCAGGTTGGTGCGCAGAATTTCCGGATCGGTAAACGCCGGCCGCGACAGGAAGTCCTGTTCGGAATATAGACGGATGCACACCCCTTCCGACACGCGGCCGCAACGCCCTTTACGCTGGTTGGCGGAAGCCTGCGACACCGGCTCGATCGGCAGGCGCTGCACCTTGGTGCGGAAGCTGTAGCGGCTGATGCGCGCGGTGCCCGGATCGATGACATACTTGATGCCCGGTACCGTCAGCGAGGTTTCCGCCACGTTGGTGGCCAGCACGATGCGGCGACCGTGGTGCGACTGGAACACCCGGTTCTGCTCGCTGTTCGACAGGCGCGCATACAGCGGCAGCACTTCGGTGTGCGGCAAATTGAGGCGGTTCAGAGCGTCGGCGGTGTCGCGGATCTCGCGCTCGCCGCTCATGAAGATCAGAATGTCGCCCGGCCCTTCGCGCCCAAGCTCGTCCACCGCATCGAAAATCGCCTGCAGCTGGTCGCGGTCGGTATCGTCGCCGTCGTCGACCACCGGGCGGTAACGCACCTCCACCGGGTAAGTGCGGCCGGAAACCTCGATGATCGGCGCATTGTTGAAATGGCGCGAGAAGCGCTGCGGATCGATGGTCGCCGAGGTGATGATCACCTTGAGATCCGGGCGCTTCGGCAACAGTTCGCGCAGGTAGCCGAGAATAAAGTCGATGTTGAGGCTGCGCTCGTGCGCTTCATCGATGATCAGTGTGTCGTACTGCATCAGCAGGCGATCCTGCTGAATTTCCGCCAGCAAGATGCCGTCGGTCATCAGCTTGACCAGGGTGTTTTCCCCGA
Source organism: Serratia sp. CY76391 (assembly GCF_052166695.1). Lineage (NCBI taxonomy): Bacteria > Pseudomonadati > Pseudomonadota > Gammaproteobacteria > Enterobacterales > Yersiniaceae > Serratia > Serratia sp. CY76391. The sequence goes on along the minus strand of NZ_JBJNOJ010000008.1, from coordinate 229,737 downwards.
CCTGATCGTTGAAGCGCACCTTGTAACCGACGCTGCCGCCGAGCGGGGTTTCCAGCTCGTCGGCGATGCGGTTGGCGACGGTGCGCGCCGCCAGGCGGCGCGGCTGGGTGTGGCCGATCAGCCCTTTCACCCCACGCCCCAGCTCCAGACAGATCTTCGGCAACTGGGTGGTTTTCCCCGAACCGGTCTCCCCGGCAACGATCACCACCTGGTGATCGCGGACAGCGTTTAAAATGTCCTGCTTTTTCTGACTGACCGGCAGGCTTTCCGGATAGGTAATGCGCGGGCAAGACGCGGCGCGCGCCAGCACTTTTTGCCGCGCCGCCGCGATGTCGCTTTCCACTTCGGCGGCAACCGCCAGTTGGGCATCGGGATTTTTGATTTTTCGTGCGCCCTGCAGGCGACGACGCAGGCGTTGTTGATCGCGGAGCATCAGCTCGCCCAGTTGGGCCGGCAGTGCCTCGAGCGGAGATTTCACGTTCGGTGTTCCTTGTTTCTTCGCCGCCAAGACCAGGCTTAGCAACGGTTTAATGTTTTTTTAGCGATTTTTTTGCTTTAGCCGCACAGCCTATCACAAACGGCTTTTTCGCCCTACTTCCGCGAGCAAAACCTCGGCATGTCATTCAATAAAATCGAACGAAGATCTCGAAATATTGCGCTATCACTGTTGGTGAAATGTGAATAGCATGTACTTCATGCAAGGGACGCTGAGTCCTGATGTCACTGTCACAACGTAAGGAATTATCGATGAGCAACGTATTGGTTCTGAAATCAAGCATCCTGGCGACCTACTCTCAGTCTAACCAACTGGCCGATTTCTTCGTAGAGCAATGGAGCAACGCCCATAGCGGCGACACCATCACCGTACGCGATCTGGCCGCACAGCCAATCCCGGTGCTGGACGGCGAACTGGTTGGCGCGCTGCGTCCTTCCGATGCGCCGTTGACCCCGCGTCAACAAGAAGCGCTGGCGCTGTCGGACGAGCTGATCGCCGAGCTGCAGGCCAATGACGTCATCGTGATTGCCGCACCGATGTACAACTTCAACATCCCGACCCAGCTGAAAAACTATTTCGATCTGGTTGCCCGCGCCGGCGTGACCTTCCGCTACACCGAAAACGGTCCGGAAGGCCTGGTGAAAAACAAACGCGCCGTGATCCTGACCAGCCGCGGCGGCATCCATAAAGGCACCCCAACCGACCTGGTAGAACCTTACCTGCGTCTGTTCCTGGGCTTCATCGGCATTACCGACGTGGAGTTCGTCTTCGCGGAAGGTATCGCCTACGGCCCGGAAGTGGCGACCAAAGCACAGGAAGACGCCAAAGCGGCCCTGTCTCAGGTGGTTGCTGCCTAAGACCCTGCGCAGGGGCGCCATGCCCCTGCCGGACAAAAGGCAAGTCCTGTCAAACCTGCACTACCCTCATAATAATCATCTATCCGTATCATTTAGCGCGCCAGACGGCGCGCTTTTTTTTTATTTCTTCAACCACTGGCCGTTGATGCCGCGCACATACTCGCCGCTCTGCGCACGCGTCACCAGCTTCTGCCCCGCCATGCGCGCCACTTCGTCGACGGCGATATGGTTGCCGTCCGCCACTTCCTGATACTTCTCGGCGCGGCCGGCGTTGATGCGCTTCACCAGCGCCAGCGTTTCCGCATCCTGTTTCACCGGCGCAATATAGCCGCTCAGGGTTTCGCCCACCCGCCCTTGCTGCTTCGCCTCATCCAGCGTCAGCGCCATCGCCACGCTGCTGAACAGCCAGGCGGCGCCGGCCAGCCACACATAACGTTTTTTCATGTCGGCTCCTAGAACAGACCGCTTTGGGTTTTCAGCAGGTTTTCGACGTCCTTATCCACCTTGATATGAATCTCATGCTCGATCTTGACGTTCATATTGATGGTGATCGGATCCTTCGGCGTCGCCACCTCGATGCGCGGCACGCAGCCGCTCAGCAGCGAAACGCACAGCACCGCTGCCAGCGCCGACACACTCATGATTTTCATTGTTGTTCCCCAGGTTGTGAGAGGGCCTGCTCCAGCCACTCCTGTAAATTGTCGCCGAAGCGCAAACTGCGCCACAGCTGAAACACGTTTTCCTGATGGCGATAGTTCAGGATCACCTCGCGCTTGGCGCTCTTCTGCGGGTTAATGCCGTCGATGCGCGCGCTCAGCGTCAGCTCGCCCAGGTTGTCGAGATCGACCCGGGCGTGCGAACGGTTGATTTCCATGTAGCGCAGCCAGTCGATCGCCGCGCCGGTCGCCAGGTTATTGCTGCCGATGGCGTCGGCCATGTCTTTGTCCAGCCGCAGCGTCAGGGTGCCGGCGTTGGCGATCCAGCCGTTTTGCACCAGCCATTTCGGGTGATTCAGGAACAGCGGCAGTTCGCCGTCGACCCGGCCGGACATGGCGAACTGCTTCGGTTTCAGAGCGGTGAACAGCGCGCTGAGATCGACCTTGTCCAGCTTCAGCACCGCGGCGTCATGCTGCGGCAACCGCAGCGCCGACAGGCTGATATGCCCGTTGAGCATGTCCACGCCGACGTTGCTCAACGTCAGCGGCTGCCTTTCGCTATAAGGATAGGTGCCCTGCAGATCGGCGGAAATATTCTGCATCTCGAACAGGTTGGTGAAAGACTTGATGCGCAGCGACACCGGCTGTTTGGCCCCCAATTGCCACTGATGCTGCTTGAACCGGTACGACAGGATGAAATCCAGGCCGCTCATCTCGCCGTCCTTCAGCCACATGCCGCCGTTTTTCACCACCCAGTGGCCACCGGCCTCGAACCCCTGTTCGCGAGCGGCGGAAAACGCCGACTGCGCGTAAAACTCGCCGTCGCGCAGCGTGAGATTGAGATCCGGCGCCAGCAGCGGTTGGAACACCTTCAGCGACTGTTTCGGCCACCAGGCTTCGCCGCGCAGACGTTCGCCGTCCCAACGGCCGCGCAGCGCGATCGGCCCAATCTGTTGCGCCTGCAGTTTGCCCTGCAGCTGGAAACTGTCCGGTGAACGGCCGTTTACCTGCAGCGCCAGCACCGGCGCCGGCAGATAGCCGCCGTCGCTGAAGCTGACCTTATCCGCCGCCAGCTGCAGCTCGCCGTTGAACTGCGGACTTTGTTCATCACGCCGCCAGCGCAGCGGCTGATTGAGGCTCAGGCGCGGCGCGGCGACCGTCACCAGACCGTACTTCAACTTATCGAAGCCGGTGGAAAGTTTGTCGAGCACCAACTCACTGTCGCGCCAACGACCGCTGCCGGCGACGTCCCAGGCGGCCTGCAGCGGCGGCAAGCGGCCATTGCCCCAGTAACGCCATTGCCAGTTGCCCTTGTCCGGCCAGAAATCCTGCGCCTGGCCGTCTAGGTGCAGCTTGAAGCGGCCCCAGTAACTGTCGCTGGCGCTCAAAATCGCCTGCAGGCGGCCGGTGATGCCGGCGGCGGTCACCTTCACGCCCGCCAGCGGCAAACGCGCCTCTTCCAGCGTCATTTCCGGCGTCACCTTGCCCCACAGGCGCAGCAGCGAACCGGGCTGCAGCACCAGCGTCGGGTTGAGAATGCTGCCGCCGATCACACCCGGGATCGACGCGGTAGTGGAAAAGTCGGCCAGATTGGCCTGGCCGGTCAGTTGGAAGCGCAGATCGCTGTCGGTCAACCCCACCTTGCCCGGCCCGAGGGTGAGCACCGCATTGCCCTTGCCGTTGTGACCCGCGGTGATCACGTTCAGCCGCGCGCTGATCTCCGTTTCATCCAGCCCTTTGCTCCAATCGTGCAGCGCGATGCTGAGCCCGCCGTTCAACGGCTGCTCGCTGTACGGCCAACGCCACTCGCCCTGCTTGATGCTGACCCGCTGCGGCGAGACTTCCCACGGCAACACCGCCAGCGGGCGATCGTCGCCTTTCTCGCTCACCGTCAATACGCCCTGCTGCTGTTGCCAGCGCATGTCCAGCAATACCGGTTTTTCCAGATAGGCGGTCTGCATTTCCCCCTGCAACGCGCCCTGCGTCGGCAGGCTGGCCAGATCCAACGGGATGGTTATCTTGCCGGCGAGGTGCAGCGGTTGTGCGCTGTTGGGCGGAACCACGGTCAGGCTCTGCAACGTCAGCTGCTGTTTTTCATCCAGCTGCGCCTCGGCGCTGAGATTCGGGCCCCGATAATGCAGACGTTGCCCGTCGGGGCCGGAGGAAAGCTGCAGCTTGCCGGCATAGCGCTGCCAGGGAATGAGCGTCAGGTCATTAATGGTGAGATCCAGCTGCGGCAGCTGTTGCTGCAGCTGATCGAGCGCCAGCGGCGCGCTGTTGGCGTCGCCGCTCGGCAGTTTTGACAAACAGGCGCTATCGACGCTGACCTTATCGCTCGACAGTTGCCAGCGGCCCTGGCGGTAAGCCAGCCGCGTCGGCCCGACGTTGGCCAACAGGCAATCTTGCGCAGTGAAACGCGCCCCCGCCAACGCCAGGCCGCCCTGGCGCCAGTGCAATTTGCCCTGCAATTCCAGGCGGCTCCCCGCCGGCAACCAATGCGATAACACCCCCGGCAGCCAGCGCGGCAAGGTTTGCCACAACGCCAGCACCAGGATTGCGCAGCCCGCCACCGTCCCTATGAATACTTTCAATCGCCTGGTCATTAAATGATTGCTTCGTTCCTGAGTTAGGCATTGGTTAAGTCTATGCCTGAATTGACAATAATGATGGCATGAATTTGACATAGGGTGAAGCCGAGCGGGCTCGCAGAAGCGATTTGCACCTTTTTGGCGCAAACGTGTGCGGGGTTGTAGATTTTCGTTACATATACATCACATAAACAGGACAGTTTTCAGACTTTTGTTATTGTTGTTACCATTGATGATTAATAGTCTTGCAACCATTCTAATAAAAGTTTAGCTGCTAGCTAACTGTGTACTAGAGAAGCCATTCCCCACACCCCCGTGGGGATTTTTTTGCCGCCTGTCGCCACCGTCGTCTTCCCTCCATCGTATCCAGCCCCATCGCAGCCTTGCAGCAGCGATTTCGGCCATGTCGAAACGGGCTAACCAATTGTCGAATTTACTAAAATCTGTTAAATTGATCACAAAATCACGGTGGAGAAACCACGATGAAATTGGCGATATACAGTACCAAACAGTATGACCGTAAATACCTCGAACTGGTGAATCAGCAATTTGGCTATGAGCTGGAATTCTTCGACTTTTTACTCAGTAAAAAAACCGCCAAAACGGCCGCCGGTTGCAAGGCGGTGTGTATCTTCGTCAACGACGACGGCAGCCGTGAAGTGCTCGAAGAACTGGCGGCGCTGGGCGTCGAAATTCTCGCCCTGCGCTGCGCCGGTTTCAATAACGTCGATCTGGACGCCGCCAAAGAACTGGGCATCAAGGTGGTGCGCGTGCCGGCCTACTCGCCGGAGGCCGTGGCAGAACACGCGGTCGGCATGATGATGTGCCTGAACCGCCGTATTCACCGCGCTTATCAGCGTACCCGCGACGCCAACTTCTCGCTGGAAGGGCTGATCGGTTTTAACATGCACAATCGCACCGCCGGCGTGATCGGCACCGGTAAAATCGGCGTGGCGACGATGCGCATTCTAAAAGGCTTCGGCATGAAACTGCTGGCCTACGATCCGTTCCCGAGCGAACAGGCGCTGGAACTGGGCGCGGAGTATGTCGATCTGAAGACGCTGTACGCGCAATCCGACGTGATCACCCTGCACTGCCCGCTGACGCCGGAGAACCACCATCTGCTGAATGCCGACGCCTTTGCGATGATGAAAAACGGCGTAATGGTGATCAACACCAGCCGCGGCGCGCTGATCGATTCCACCGCCGCCATCGATGCGCTGAAGCAACAAAAAATCGGCGCCCTCGGGATGGACGTCTACGAGAACGAACGCGATCTGTTCTTTGAGGACAAGTCTAACGATGTGATTCAGGACGACGTGTTCCGCCGCCTCTCGGCCTGCCACAACGTGCTGTTTACCGGCCATCAGGCTTTCCTGACCGAAGAGGCGCTGACCAGCATTTCACAAACCACGCTGCAGAACATCAGCCAGTTGGATCGTGGCGAAACCTGCCCGAACCAGTTGAACGCCTGAGCGTAACCTCGGGGCGCCCTTGCGGCGCCCTGTTTATTTGAGAGAACGCGATGAGAAAAACAACGGTAGCCGCCCTTGCGGCGCTGGCCTTAGCGGGGTGCAGCATGAAACCACACGCGGCCGTCACGCCAGGCGATCTGTTGCATCACAACTTCGTGTTGCAAAGCGTGGATGGCGAAACGGCAAAATCACCGGCGGGCGGCGGCCTGCTCAATCTGGAGTTCGGCGAGAACCTGCATGTCTCCGGCACGATGTGCAACCGCTTTTTCGGCCAGGGGCAATTACGCGACGGCGTGCTGACGGTGAAATCGCTGGCCACCACGCGCAAGCTGTGCCCTGATGAGCAGCGCAACCGCTGGGATCGGGTGATTGGCACCGTGCTGGAAAACGGCGCCGAAGTGACGCTAAACGCACAGCAGCTGACGCTCACCGGCAGCGGCCACACGCTTATTTATACCCTGCGCGATTGGGTGTATTGATCCTGCAGGCCAGGCGCCGCGGGCTTACCCGGCGCAGCTGCCCAGGGCCAGCGTACGTTCTTCGCACTGCTTGCCGTTCGGCATCTGGCACATGCGCAGCGCTTCACCGTTCAGGTTGTGCGCGATGGTGGTAACGCCGCCGACCGCCGCGCAACCGGCGCTGGTCTGCAACGTATTGATTCTGGCACTGTTGCCCTGCTGTACTGGCTCTTCGTTATTGCTGCTGCAGGCGGCTAAAAGCAGCACGGCGCTGGCAAGCAGCCATTTTGATGTCGTCATTATCCCACTCCTGAACCCGGAACTGCGCTGTGTAAAATCGCCATTGCTGATAACGCGCGTCACTTGGCGGACACGTTTCGCTATCTTTGATGCAAACTTGTTTAATCTAGCTCGATATATAAATAATGAAAATATATTCCAGCCATTATTTGTCGTTTTTTTGCGCCGGCCGAACATTTATTTTGTTTGCAGAATATTTCCGTGACGGCGCCACTCGCTGTCAGGTACTGGCCGCACGCAAAAAAGTGATAACGTCACCGCGGCCATCGAGGAAGTTTTTCCCGCGACAGCGGTATTAATTATCTTCGCGTGCTTTCATTGCGGCGGCGCATTTTTTGCTACCGGAGAGAACGATATTTGTGTCTATGCTGGCGGCGCTAAGTAATTAGCATTCCACTATTTTCAGTGAATGATGACTGAATTCTTCAACCGGCGCGACTTGCTGTCACGCCGGCTTTTTTTTACATTAAAATAACACTCAGTGCACCGAGGCTTTCGACAGTAAATTAATCACCAGCACGCCGGCAATAATTAATCCCATGCCAACGATCGCCGGCCAATCCAATTTTTGCTGATAAACGAACACCGCGGCGACCGACACCAGCACAATCCCCATGCCCGACCAAATCGCATACACGATGCCCAGCGGCATGCTCTTGACCACCATCGACAGCCCCCAAAACGCCACGCCGTAGCCCAGTACCACCAGCAGCGACGGCCACAGGCGGGTAAAGCCCTCAGAGGCTTTCAACATGGTGGTGGCGATCACTTCCGCGACTATCGCCATCGTCAAATACATAAATGCGCTCATGGTTTTCTTCTGTCAATTTGCCGATGCGCAATTATGACGCGCCGGAAATAAATTGTCTTTAAACGGTGAAAACAATTTATTGCCGCCGGCCCCTAATCGGCGAGGAAATACGCCTTTGACGATTTATCACCCGCCACACAAACGCGATAAAGCCACGTTCGCCCCCTCTGTTAGACTTTTTTCCATTACTGCGAAAGTGCGCTTTCGCGGCTTTGTGAGCAATGAAAAGGTAACGCCGATGATAACTACAGATGGTAATAATGCAGTCGCTTCCGTGGCCTATCGCACCAACGAAGTGATTGCCATCTACCCTATCACGCCAAGCTCCACCATGGCGGAGCAGGCGGACGCCTGGTCCGGCGATGGCCGGCAAAACATCTGGGGCGATATTCCGCGGGTGGTGGAAATGCAGTCGGAAGGCGGCGCGATCGCCACCGTGCACGGCGCCTTGCAAACCGGCGCGCTGTCGACCTCGTTCACTTCATCGCAGGGTCTGCTGCTGATGATCCCCACGCTGTACAAACTGGCCGGCGAGCTGACGCCGTTCGTGCTGCACGTCGCCGCGCGCACCGTGGCCACGCACGCGCTGTCCATTTTTGGCGACCATTCGGACGTGATGGCGGTGCGCCAAACCGGCTGCGCCATGCTGTGCGCCGGCAACGTGCAGGAGGCGCAAGACTTCGCGCTGATCTCGCAGACCGCCACCCTCAACGCGCGCGTGCCGTTTATCCATTTCTTCGACGGTTTCCGCACCTCGCACGAGATCAACAAGATTGTGCCTCTCAGCGACGATACGCTGCGGCAGATGCTGCCGCAGGCGGCGATCGACGCGCACCGCAGCCGGGCGCTGTCGCCGGATCATCCGGTGGTGCGCGGCACTTCCGCCAACCCGGACACCTATTTCCAGTCGCGCGAAGCCACCAACCCGTGGTATGACGCCACCGGCCAACACGTGATCGACGCCATGGAAGCCTTCGCCGCCCTCACCGGCCGCCGCTATCGGCCGTTCGACTATTACGGCCACCCGCAGGCCGAACGCGTGGTGGTGGTGATGGGTTCCGCCGCCGGCACCTGCGAAGAAGTGATCGATACCCTGCTGACCCGCGGCGAGAAAGTCGGCGTGCTCAAGGTGCGGCTGTTCCGGCCGTTCTCCGCCCAGCATCTGCTCGGCGCGCTGCCGGACAGCGTGCGCAGCGTCGCGGTGCTCGATCGCACCAAAGAGCCGGGCGCGCTGGCCGAGCCGCTGTATCTGGACGTGATGACCGCGCTGGCGGAAGCCTACAGCCGGGGGGAGCGCGCCACGCTGCCGCGGGTGATCGGCGGCCGCTACGGCCTGTCGTCGAAGGAGTTCGGCCCGGACTGCGCGCTGGCGGTATTCCGCGAGCTGGCCCTGCCGCAGCCGCGACCACGCTTTACCGTCGGCATCTTCGATGACGTCACCGGGCTTTCGCTGCCGCTGAGCGACGAAATCCTGCCGCAGCGCGCCTCGCTGGAAGCGCTGTTCTACGGTTTGGGCAGCGACGGCTCGGTCTCGGCCACCAAGAACAACATCAAAATCATCGGCAACGCCACGCCGCTGTATGCCCAGGGCTATTTCGTCTACGACTCCAAAAAGGCCGGCGGCCTGACGGTGTCGCATCTGCGCGTCAGCGAGCAGCCGATCAATTCGGCCTACCTGGTCAGCCACGCGGACTTCGTCGGCTGCCACCAACTGCAGTTTATCGATAAGTACCAGATGGTCGAACGCCTGAAGCCCGGCGGCACCTTCCTGCTCAATACCCCTTACGGCGCCGATGAGGTCTGGTCGCGCCTGCCGCAGGAGGTTCAGGCGCTGTTGCACCAACGCCAGGCGCGTTTCTATATCATCAACGCCGCCAAGCTGGCGCGCGAATGCCGGCTCGGCGCGCGCATCAACACCGTAATGCAGATGGCGTTCTTCCACCTGACGCAGATCCTGCCGAGCGACGTGGCGCTGCAACAGCTGCAGGACGCCATCGCGCGCAGCTACAGCAGCAAGGGCCAGGAGATCGTCGAGCGCAACTGGCAGGCGCTGGGCGCCACCCGCGCCGCGCTGACCGAGATCCCGCTGCAGCCGGTAGACGCCAGCAGCCCGATGCGCCCGCCGGTGGTGTCGGACGCCGCGCCGGACTTCGTCAAAACCGTTACCGCCGCGATGCTGGCCGGGCTGGGCGATGCTCTGCCGGTTTCCGCCTTCCCACCGGACGGCACCTGGCCGGTGGGCACCACCCAGTGGGAAAAGCGCAACATCGCCGAAGCGATCCCGATCTGGCAGCCCGACCTGTGCACCCAGTGCAACCATTGCGTCGCCGCCTGCCCGCACTCCGCCATTCGCGCCAAGGTGGTGCAGCCGGCGGAGATGGAACACGCCCCCGCCTCTCTGCAGTCTCTGGATGTGAAAGCGCGCGATATGCGCGGCCAGAAATACGTGCTGCAGGTAGCGCCGGAAGATTGCACCGGCTGTAACCTGTGCGTCGAGGTCTGCCCGGCTAAAGATCGCCAGAACCCGGAAATCAAGGCCATCAACATGGCGTCGCGCCTCGATAATCTGGCGGCGGAGAAAGACAACTATGACTTCTTCCTGCAGTTGCCGGAAATCGATCCGGCGCAGCTGGAGCGCATCGACATTCGCACCTCGCAGCTGATCACGCCGCTGTTCGAGTACTCCGGCGCCTGCTCCGGCTGCGGCGAAACGCCGTACATCAAGCTGTTGACCCAGCTCTATGGTGACCGTTTGCTGATCGCCAACGCCACCGGCTGTTCGTCGATCTACGGCGGCAACCTGCCGACCACGCCGTACACCACCAACGCCGAAGGGCGCGGGCCGGCGTGGGCCAACTCGCTGTTCGAAGACAACGCCGAATTCGGCCTGGGCTTCCGCCTGACGGTCGATCAACATCGCGCGCGAGTGCTGCGTCTGCTGAACGCACTGGCGCCGCAGCTGCCGGAGCAATTGGTCAACGCCCTGCAGATGGCCGACGTGGCGCCGGAGCCGCGCCGCAAGCAAATCGCCGAACTGCGCGCGCTGCTGGCGAGTATTGAAGGTGAAGATGCGCGCCAGCTGGCGGCGGACGCCGACTACCTGGTGGATAAATCGATCTGGCTGATCGGCGGTGACGGCTGGGCCTACGACATCGGCTTCGGCGGTTTGGATCACGTGCTCAGCCTGACGGAGAACGTCAACGTGCTGGTGCTCGACACCCAGTGCTACTCCAACACCGGCGGCCAGCAGTCGAAAGCCACGCCGCTGGGCGCGGTGACCAAGTTCGGCGAGCACGGCAAGCGCAAGGCGCGCAAGGATCTGGGCGTCAGTATGATGATGTACGGCCATGTCTACGTCGCGCAGATTTCGCTGGGGGCGCAGCTTAACCAGACGGTGAAAGCGATTCAGGAGGCCGAGGCCTATCCGGGGCCGTCGCTGATCATCGCCTACAGCCCGTGCGAAGAGCACGGCTACGATCTGGCGCTCAGCCACGATCAGATGAAACAGCTGACCGCCACCGGTTTCTGGCCGCTGTACCGCTTCGATCCGCGCCGCAGCGCCGAGGGCAAGGCCGCATTGGCGCTGGATTCGCGCCCGCCGAACAGCAGCCTGGCTGAAACACTGCTGAACGAGCAGCGTTTCCGTCGCCTGAACGCGCAGCAGCCGGAGGTGGCCAGCGCGCTGTATCAGGCCGCAGAGAAAGAGCTGAAGGAGAAATACGATTTCCTCAGCCTGCTGGCCGGCAAGGCGGAAAAGTCCGCCGCTGAGTAACCGCCCTCAGGGCGCGAGCAATTCGCGCCCTGTTCTTTTACCGCCGACGTAAATCGCAGCAACAAAACCTGCTGGCATTCCGGCGCGCAATCCGTACCATACAGGCCTCGCGTCGGGTGCGTGGCGGCTGGATGATGAATAATGATCAAAATCGGCCGGTTGAATGGTAAACTCGCGGTCTATAACGCCATGCCCCTAGTGCCCCCCATTGAGAATGAGCACGATTTAAATGTCAGAAAAGCAATCCGTTAGCCAAAAAGAGCAGTACAACCTGAACAAATTGCAAAAGCGCCTGCGCCGCAACGTGGGCGAAGCGATCGCCGATTTCAATATGATTGAAGAAGGCGACCGCATCATGGTCTGTCTGTCCGGCGGCAAAGACAGCTACACCATGCTGGAGATCCTGCGCAATCTGCAGCAAAGCGCGCCGGTCAACTTTTCGCTGGTGGCGGTGAACCTCGATCAGAAACAGCCCGGCTTCCCGGAGCACATTCTGCCCGCCTATCTGGAAAGCCTGGGGGTGGAGTACAAGATCGTCGAAGAAAACACCTACAGCATCGTTAAAGACAAGATCCCGGAAGGGAAAACCACGTGTTCACTGTGTTCGCGCCTGCGCCGCGGCATTCTGTACCGCACTGCCACCGAACTGGGCGCCACCAAGATCGCACTGGGCCACCACCGCGACGACATTCTGCAGACGCTGTTCCTCAACATGTTCTACGGCGGCAAGATGAAAGGCATGCCGCCCAAGCTGATGAGCGACGACGGCAAACACGTGGTCATCCGTCCGCTGGCCTATTGCCGCGAGAAAGACATCGAGCGTTTCTCGATCGCCAAAGCGTTCCCGATCATTCCATGCAATCTGTGTGGCTCGCAGCCTAATCTGCAGCGCCAGGTGATCGGCGACATGCTGCGCGACTGGGACAAGCGTTACCCAGGCCGGTTGGAAACCATGTTCAGCGCCATGCAGAACGTGGTGCCTTCGCACCTGAGCGATATCAACCTGTTCGATTTCAAAGGCATTCACCACGGCAGCGCCGTGGTGGACGGCGGCGATTTGGCCTTCGATCGCGAAGACATCCCGATGCAGCCGGTCGGCTGGCAGCCGGAAGACTCGGACGACGCGGCGCCTGCGCCAGAACGTTTGAACGTGCTGGAAATCAAATAAGCCCCCTCGCCGCTTGCCATCCTGCGAGCGGCGACATTTCCCCTTCCCGACGATCTCGATCCTGTTCACAGTTTGCGCAAAATTTACTGGGCAGTGCCGTTTTTACCCTATACTGTTTATTTATACAGTCATATGGAGATCGCGCAATGAATATCACCCCCTGCCTGTCCCACGTCTCGCTGGGCTCCAACGATTTCGAGGCCGCCGCCGCCTTTTACGATCGTGCACTGGCCGCTTTGGGTTGCCGACGCGTGCTGGAGCATCCCGGCGCCATTGGTTACGGCCGCGACTACCCGGAGTTTTGGCTACAGGTGCCGATCGACGGCCGGCCGGCCTCGCCCGGCAATGGCACGCACGTCGGTTTTTTTGCCACCAGTAAGCAACAGGTGGATGAATTCCATCGCCAGGCGCTGCTGGCCGGCGCCGTCGATGAAGGCGCGCCCGGTTCGCGGCCGCATTACGGCGAGGCTTACTACGGCTGCTTTGTCCGTGATTTGGATGGGCACAAGATTGAAGCCAGCTTCTGGGATGAAAGCGCGGCCTGAAGAAGAAGGAAATCGAATAAAAAAATGCCGGTGATTAAACCGGCATTGTACGAATCAAATGTGCTATGCAGTAATTCAAAAATAAGAAAGTAAGACAATTATGGAGCGCAACGCCCATCGCTTGACGTTGCATTCACCTGCGAGAGAGATCATGCCCCATTTACCCCGGCTAAATGTTGATATTGCTCAATGTTAACCGGGTTTTCGTCATTTTTGCCTACAGCCAGCGGCTGCGCTTCAACCACCAGGCGACGCCAAGCACCAATCCGACCAGCATCAGGCAAAATGCCGCGAAACCGAAAGGATTACCGCCGCCCGGAATACCGCCAAGGTTGACCCCGAACAACCCGGTCAGGAAAGTGGTGGGCAGAAATACCATCGCCAACAATGACATGGTGTAAGTGCGGCGGTTCATCGCGTCGGCCATCACCGTGGTGATTTCGTCGGACAAGATGGCGGTGCGCGCGATGCTGCCGTCCAGATCGTCCAATCCCCGTCCCAGGCGATCGGCGATATCCTGCATGCGGCGACGATCGTCATCGCTCATCCACGGCAGGCGGTCGCTGGCCAGCCGCGCGAAGACGTCGCGCTGCGGCGCCATGTAACGGCGCAGCACGATCAGCTGTTTACGGATCAGCGCCAGCTGGCCGCGCTCCGGCACCTGCTGCTCCAGCAACGCGTCCTCCAGATCGATAATCTTGTCGTGCAGATCCTCGATAAATTCGCTGGTGTGATCGGTCAACGCATCGGAAATTTCCACCAGCCAGCTGCCGCTGTTGGTCGGCCCGGCGCCGCTTTGCAGATCGTTCACCACCTGATCGATGGAATACACCTTGCGGTGCCGGGTGGAGATAATCAGCTTATCGGTGATATATACGCGGATGGTGACCAGCTGATCCGGCCGGGAATTAGCATTAAAGTTGATGCTGCGCAGGGTGATCATGGTGCCTTCGCCCTGGCGGCTGACGCGCGGCCGCGAGCTTTCGCCGGAGAGCGCTTCACGCACCGAGTCCGGCAGCAGCGGCGTTGTGCTCAGCCATTCGGCGCTGGCCGGGTGCGCGTAATCAAGATGCAGCCAGCACGGCGCATCGCAGGTGATCTTGTCATCCCGCTCGATCGGCGTGACGCCGCCCTTGCCGTCGAGCTGGTAGGCGTAAACCGCATCGGCGACCTGCAGCTCACTCCCCTCAATCACATCCATTCATTTATCCCCTCAGTCTTGCTTATGTTGCTGAGTCTAGCGTTAACGCCTTGGAGATCAAAGGCCAAGCTGTAACGCCAGTTTTCATGTTGTCCCATAAGCGTGGTCTATACTTCTGCTGCCAGGAACGCAAGACAGCCCGAGAGGAAACTCGCATGTTACAAATCAGCACCGCAGATATCTTGAAAATCGTCCTACCGACCGTCATTACGCTGTTTATCGCCGTGGTCAAAACGCCCTTCCGCATTCGGCGGGAAAACCACGATAAGCTGCTAAACCTGCTCGAATCCGTCGAGAAGCCCCAAAGCGCCCCCATACGCCTGCTGCGCTTTCGCGACTATATCGGCAACAGCAGCGCCAGCCTCACTGCGCTGCAGCTGCTGTTGGCGTTACCGGACAGCGTAGCGGCGCTGGAACGCTATCGTTTCACCGGTGGCCGCCAGCAAATCTTGCGCACCACGCCCGCAGGCTTCGTGTTGCGGCCAAGCGCCAATAACGCTTTCAAACGTTTCCTGCTTTCCTGCCGCTATTTTTTGCTGTATTTGGTGTTCGTTACGCTGCTGGTGCTGTTCCCCGCTTTAACTCAATGGGGACTGCAGCAGTTAGGGGTATTGATTACGCCCCATTCACTCCGCTATCTGCCTAATGCGCGCATCACCGACGGCTGGCAGCTGCTGTTCCCCGGCCTATTATTTATTATGATTATGTTCAGCCTGGCATTCCTGACCTTCAGGCAGCTGGCACGCGCGGGTAACCTCAGTTCGGAACGCGCCTTTTATCGCTACTATCAACGCGCGCGTGAGGAACAACGATGCCGGGAAGTCCTGAGACAAATGCGCACGGTGCTGCGCCGAACCTGACGAGGCTGCGCCGCCTGCGCGGCATCGCCATGGCCACCCTGCTGCTGTTCGGCCAATCGGTTCGCGCAGAACCGGTGTTAGAACGTCTCGCCACGCCCTACCACGCGCCGACGGCGGCGGGTTCCCTGCCTTATTTTGTCGCTCGCGCTCGATCCCTCCAGCCGCATACCGCGCTGGTGGTGATGCACGGGCATCCACGCGACGCAGCCAAGACATTGCAAGCGGCGATCGATGCCGCGCAGGGAGCGGGAGACAACAGTTTGCTGGTCGCCCCGCTGTTCCAGGTGCCGGTGAAACTCGCCGTCCACTGCCATTCCGCCGGTCTGCCCCAGCCGCAAGACGGTGACGCTCTCTGGCGCTGCGGCTCGTGGATCGCAGGCGGTTTGGATAAGGGTGGGAAAACCGGCTCGTTCAACGCCATGGATAACCTGCTGGCCGATCTGAAACGGCGTTGGCCATCGCTGCAGTCGATCACCGTGGCCGGTTTTTCCGCCGGCGCCCAGTTCGTGCAACATTATGTCGGCTTTGCTCATCCGCCAAGCGGAGTGCGTCTGCGCTATGTGGTGGCCGATCCCGGCAGCTGGCTCTATTTTGATCGCCTGCGCCCTCTGCCCACAAGCTGGGGAAACTGCGGCAGTGAAACAACCTGTCGCTTCCGCTGGCAAACGCTGGACGCCGGCCAGTGTCCACAGGCTAACCAGTGGAAATTTGGTCCGGAAGCACTTCCCGCTCACCTGCAACGCACCGCCGACGCAGCCCGCCAGCGCTATGCGGCGGCCGATATCACCTATCTGGCCGCCGCCGATGATACCGGCACCGCGCCGGGCGCCTACTATCGGATACTCGACAAATCCTGCGCAGCCCAGCTACAGGGTCCCTATCGGCTGCAGCGCGCCCTGGCCTATGCCGACTATGACCGGCGCTATCTGGCGCCGGATAAGCCGCATCGGTTAACGATCGTACCCGGCTGTGGGCACAACGTCGCCTGCGTCTTTCCGGCTCCGGCGGCCATGCACGCGCTGTTTCCCATTAATGCAGACTAATAATAACGGCAATGAAATAAACCCTTGCCGATAAATCAGACAATATCACCGATAAAGCGCTGGTAATGCCGTTATTATTATGACTTAACATATTGCTATCAATTTTAATTCAAAATGATAATAATAAATCAACACAAAGCTGTTTCAGCGCAAATTTTAGGGGCATATACTTTTCTCACTACGAGGAGGTAGTTATGTTACGCGACCATTTAAAAATAAACGCCAGCGATACGCTGGAAAAAATCAGCAATATTCATTTGCAAAACCAGGGCCAGGAAGAGATCAGTGAGTTCGTGGTGAAAAACGCCGCCGGCCTGCAGATTGGCAAGGTCTCCGTCCACGATCGTTTCAGTACCCGCCGTTCTTATCCCACCAGCTACCGCATTACTCAGACCGATATGAGCGGCCGCGTAGTGGTGGACGCCATGCGGGACTGTCTGTAAGCGTAACCGCGCTCTGAAATAGACAATATTAATGTGATGATGGCAACCCTGTTTATTATTAAACGGGGTTTATCGCGTGGGAAAATTAATTAGCCTCGTGGCTTCGCCGCCGAAAAAAAATAACGCCCCCGCATTGCGCGGGGGCGGTAAATAAACCCACTCAGTGTTTGATGATATACATCGTTTGGCTATAGGCCACGTCTTCCGGATTGGTGATCGGGTAGCCTTTTACCCAGGGTTTGATCAGGCGGCCGTTGGTGTATTGGTATATCGGCGCGATCGGCGCCTGATCGGCAATGATCTGTTCCATTTTGTTGTAATCGGCGGTCACCGCCGCCGGGTTGGTTTCCCGCCCCGCCTGCGCCAGCAGCTTGTCGTAGTCCGCATTCTTGAACTTGGCGATATTGCCGCTGTGGGTGGAGGTCAGTAGCGACAGGAAGGTCGACGCCTCGTTATAGTCACCCACCCAGGAGGCGCGGATCACATCGAAATTGCCGGTGTTGCGGCTGTCGATGTAAGTTTTCCACTCCTGATTCTGCAGCTTGACGTCAATACCGAGCTTTTTCTTCCACATCGAGGCTACGGCGATGGCGATCTTCTGGTGGCTCTCCGAGGTGTTATACAGCAGTGTCAGCTTCAGCGGGTTGTTCGGGCCGTAACCGGCCGCCTGCAGCAACGCTTTGGCCTGCGCGTCCAGCTCCGCCTGCGGCTGCTGTTGCAGCAAGCTCGCCTCGGGTTTGAACCCGGCGGTCACATCCGGCGTGAAGTGATAGGCCGGTTTTTCGCCGGTGCCCAGCACTTTTTCCGCGATAATCTTGCGATCGATGGCATAGGACAAGGCCTGGCGCACCCGCACGTCGTTGGTCGGCGCACGCTGGGTGTTGAACGCGTAATAATAGGTGCCGAGCTGATCCGGGGTGTACACCTGCCCCGGAATATCTTTCAGCAGCTTCTGATACATGTTTTTCGGGAAGGATTCGGTGATGTCGATGTCACCCGCCAGGTAACGCTTGGTGGCGTTGGATTCCTGGTTGATCGGCACGAAGGTCACTTTGGTCAGCACGGTGCGCGCATGATCCCAGTAATGGTCGTTAGGCGTCAGCACCAGCTTCTCGTTCACCACCCGTTCCTGCAGTTTGAACGCGCCGTTGCCCACCAGATTGCCGACCTTGGTCCAATCGTTGCCGTATTTTTCCACCACCGCCTTGTTCACCGGGAACAGGCTGAAGTTGGCCGTCAGGCTGACGAAGTACGGCACCGGCTTGTCCAATTGTACCTTCAGCGTGTAGTCATCCGGCGCCGATACGCCCAAGCGATCGGCAGGCAGTTTGCCGCTGATGATCTGCTCGGCGTTCTGGATCCCCGCCAGCTGCGCGAACCAGGCGAACGGCGACAAATTTTTCGGTTCTACCAGCCGCTGCCAGCTGTAGACGAAGTCTTTTGCCGTGACAGGGTCACCGTTTGACCACCGCGCGTCTTTACGCAGATGGAAGATATAAGTCTGGTTGTCGCTGGTCTGCCAGCGGGTGGCGACGCCGGGGATCACTTTGCCGTTGGCGTCCTGATTGACCAGCCCTTCGAACAGATCGCGCGCCAGCTGAGCCTCCGGCAAGCCAACCGCTTTGATCGGATCGAGCGAGGCCGGTTCGTCTTTAATGTGGCGCACGATTTCCTGTTTGTCCGCCAGCGCGGTGCCCGGGGGAACCTGCGCCGCCATGGCGCTGCTCATACAGGCGCCGATCGCCGCAGCGCAGAGCGCCAAACGAAAACCCCGTTGCATTTTTTTTCCCGTCATTATGATTTGTCCCCCGTTAACCATCTGAATTTTTTATCATATAGCACAAGATCCGTCAGGCCTAGCGCTCACGGGCGAGAAGTTGCAAAAAGTGCGATTCAGGCGATAAAAAACCCGTGCGGCGCAGGGCGGCACGAGTGGGATTGCGGCAGCGACCGTCAGTCGTACAGGTGGATGCTGTTGATGCGGTAGCTGAACTCTTCGCCCTCTTCTTCATCGAACACGGTGAAAAAGCCTTTCTCAGCCAGCGGACGAGCCGAGATATCGGTTTTTTGCAGCTGACGCGCATCCGCGTCGTCGTAGCCGTAGTCGAGATAGAAGGCATCTTTCTGGTAATCGATATGCAGGGTGAACGGATAGTTCGATTCGTCCCCGCGCCCGTCGTCATTTTTCACCACGCCGAACCATTCCCCCTGACGGATCTGGTTTTCAGCGTCTACGCCGCACAGCAGCGTGATGGTGTCATTTTCATTTTCGCTATAGCTGGCGATGATTCTGGCTACTGGCATGTTAAATCCTCTTGCGGGTGATTGGCTTAGCTCTGCCGTTAGTATAACAACAGCCTCAGGCCAGGTGCGGTTTAATTGGCGTTTTCGCCGCTACCGCATCACAGATCGCGCAAACGCCGCACAATTGCGATGGGAAAGATGTCTCAAAGCGTAATACACTGAATAAAATGACAATGACTCTCGGCCTTTAACTCAGGGACAACACCATGACCGAACATCGACCGCGCAGTGAACGTGGCCAGTTGGCCGTCGCAGGAGAGAACTACGGCAGCTCGCTGCTGGGCGCGCCGCTGCTCTATTTCCCGGCGGCGGTCAGCGGCCCGGAAACCGGGCTGATCATCGCCGGCACCCACGGCGATGAGAGCGCCGCCATCGTAACCCTGTCCTGCGCGCTGCGCAGCATCGCCCCCAAACAGTTGCGCCACCACGTGGTGCTGGCGGTCAACCCCGACGGCTGCCAGCTGGGGCTGCGCGCCAATGCCAACGGCGTCGA
The DNA here is from genome assembly GCF_052166695.1 of Serratia sp. CY76391. Classification (NCBI taxonomy): domain Bacteria; kingdom Pseudomonadati; phylum Pseudomonadota; class Gammaproteobacteria; order Enterobacterales; family Yersiniaceae; genus Serratia; species Serratia sp. CY76391. Next base: position 210,267 of record NZ_JBJNOJ010000008.1, on the reverse strand, counting down.
TCTGAACCGCAACTTCCCGGCCGCCAACTGGCGCTCCGGCGACACCGTCTATCGCTGGAACAGCGCAGCGCCGGTGCGCGACGTCAGGCTCTCCACCGGCGGGCGCCCCGGCTCCGAACCGGAAACCCAGGCGCTGTGTCATCTGATCCATCGCCTGAAGCCGCATTGGGTGGTGTCGTTCCATGAGCCGCTGGCCTGCATCGAAGATCCCGCCAGCTCGCGGCTCGGCGTTTGGCTGTCGCACAAGTTCGAGCTGCCGCTGGTGACCAGCGTCGGTTATGAAACGCCCGGCTCGTTCGGCAGCTGGTGCGCGGATCTGTCGCTGCCGTGCATCACCGCCGAATTCCCGCCGATCTCCGCCGATGCCGCCAGCGAGCGTTACATCGACGCGATGATCGAGCTGTTGACCTACCCGGATTAATCCCTACGGGGCGATATCGACGATCGCCCCGCATTCGAACGTCAGGCCCGGTTCGGCGTCTCGCGCCAGCCAGGTCGGGCCGTCCAGATCGACGAAGCGCGCCGCCGGCGCCAGCGGCAAGGCGGCGGATATCGCCCGCGACGTACATAACATGCAGCCGAGCATGATGGCGAATCCTTGTTCGCGCGCGGCCTGCGCCAGCGCCAACGCCTCGGTCAAGCCGCCGGTTTTGTCCAGTTTGATGTTGACCATCTGATAGCGTTGCGCCAGCTGGGGCAGATCGGCACGGGTGTGGCAGCTCTCATCGGCGCAGATCGGCAGCGGATGAATAAAGTGCTCCAGCGCGGCGTCGTCACCGGCCGGCAGCGGCTGCTCCAGCATCGCCACGCCGAGATCGGCCAACAGCTGGCAGCGTGCCGCCAGCCCTTCCGCCTGCCAGGATTCATTGGCATCGACAATCAGCGTCGCCTGCGGCACCGCGGCGCGGATCGCCACCAGCCGCTCGCTGATATAGTGATCGTCGAGTTTGATCTTCAGCAGCGTGGCGCCCTGCCGCTCCAGCTCACGCGCGGCGAAGGCCATCGCTTCCGGCGTACCGATGCTGACGGTCTGCGCCATGCGGATCTGCGCCGGCGCCGTCACGCCGCTGCGCTGCCACAGGCTCTGCCCGTGCAGACGACACTCCAGATCCCACAGCGCCGAGTCCAGCGCGTTGCGGGCCGCGCCCGCCGGCATCTGCGTCAGTAGCTGCTCGCGGGTGATGCCCTGCGCGATCGCCGGCGCCATCTCAGCCAGCTGCGTCATCACCGATTCCTCGCTCTCGCCATAGCGCGGATACGGCGTGCATTCGCCGACGCCGCGCACGCCCTGCTGTTCGATTTCGACCACCACCACCCTGGCTTCGGTGCGGCTGCCGCGCGCGATCACGAAGGCGGTGTGCAGCGGCCAGGCTTCCGGGTAAAAACGCATGTCTCTCATAACGGCTCCTGAGCGAAAACTGCGCATCCAGGCAGGCTGATGCGCCGGTGATGTTTTATAGAACAGCCTAATATATACAACTATTTAGCAAACTTTGATATCCAATCCGCCCCGCTTGTCATAAACTGGCGTCAGGGTGTGAACCTGATGTTAACAGCCGTCGCCGGCGCGCCGTTTCATCAGGTTCATACCCTTTGTATAAACACCTGTAAAAGGAATCTAGCAATGACTCAGACAGTACATTTTCAAGGCAATCCGGTCAGCGTAGCGGGCAAACTGCCACAGCAGGGCGAACAGGCCAAGGCCTTCTCGCTGGTTGCCAAAGACCTGTCAGACGTAGCGCTGAGCAGCTTCGCGGGTAAACGCAAAGTCCTGAACATCTTCCCAAGCATCGATACCGGCGTCTGCGCGACGTCTGTGCGTAAATTCAACCAGTTGGCCAGCGGCCTGGATAATACCGTGGTACTGTGCATCTCCGCCGATCTGCCGTTCGCGCAGTCTCGTTTCTGCGGCGCGGAAGGCCTGAGCAACGTGGTCACGCTGTCCACCCTGCGCGGCGCCGAGTTCAAACAGGCGTACGGCGTTGAAATCGCCGAAGGTCCATTGGCGGGCCTGACCGCGCGTGCGGTCGTGGTGCTGGATGGCCAGGACAACGTGCTGTACAGCGAGCTGGTGAACGAAATCACCACCGAGCCGGATTACGACGCGGCGCTGGCAGCGCTGAAATAACAAAGCCGGCGTTCGCCGGCTTTGGAAACACGCTAAAGGCGCCGCAAGGCGCCTTTCTTATTCTTCCCCCTCGGCGCCGCCTTTGCGGCTGCTCAGGCCATACTCACGCAGCTTGTTGGCGATGGCGGTATGGGAAACGCCCAGGCGCTTCGCCAGCTTGCGGGTGCTGGGATAGGTGCGATACAGGCGCGTCAGCACCGAGCGCTCGAAACGCTTGCTGATGTCGTCCAGCGAGCCGTCCAGCACCTCGTCACCCAACGACATCTCCACCTCGAACTCCGGCAACACGATATCCTGCGGCCGCAGCTCGTAGCCTTCGGTTTGCGTCAGCGCGCGGTAGATGGCGTTTTTCAGCTGGCGCACGTTGCCCGGCCAGCCGTATTTGCTGAGGAAGCTGCCCAGATCGCTCGCCAGCTTGGGCCGCGCTACGCCCTGTTCATCGGCGAAGCGCGCCACGAAAAGTTCGGTCAGCGGCATGATGTCCTGCGGACGTTCACGCAGCGGCGGGATGGTGATGGTCAGCACGTTGAGACGATAATAGAGGTCTTCGCGGAATTCGCCGCGCTGCACCAGCTCGGTGAGGTTTTTCTGGGTGGCGCAGATCACGCGCACGTCGACGTGCACCTCATGCTCCTCACCGACGCGGCGGAACGTGCCGTCGTTGAGGAAACGCAGCAGTTTGGTCTGCATGCGCGGCGACATTTCGCCGATCTCGTCCAGCAGCACCGAACCGCCGTTGGCCTGCTCGAAGAAGCCTTTCTTGCCTTCCAGCGCGTTGGGATAAGCGCCCGGCGCATGGCCGAACAGCTCGCTCTCCACCACGTCATCCGGCAGCGCGGCGCAGTTCAGCGCCAGGAACGGCTGCTTGCCGCGCGGGCTGCGCAGGTGGCAGGCGCGGGCCAGAATATCCTTGCCGGTACCGGTATCGCCGACGATCAGCAGCGGCGCATCAAGCATCGCCAGCTTGCGCGCCTGCTCCAGCACGTGACGCATCTTGGCGCTCACCGCGACGATGTGGTCGAATTCGGTATCATCGTTCACCGACAGATTTTGCAGTTGGCGGCCCATGCGCGCGGTGGACTTCAGCATCACCACCGCGCCAACCGCGGCCGGCTGCTGCTGTTGGTCCTCCAGATAAATCGGCGTGATGTCCATCAGGAAGTCCTGGCTGCGGATCACCACCCGTTCTGAGTGCGGCGCCGTATGCTCGCTCTCCAGCCAACGGCTGAAGTTATAGCCGCCGATCAGCGCCCCGGCGGTCTGGTTGCGGATCTTGTCTTCGCTCAGGCTGAACAGCGCCTGCGCCGCCGGGTTGGCCAGCTCGACCTTGCCCTTCATATCGATAGAGAACACCGGCTCCGGCATCGACTCCAGCAGCGCACGCAGCGCGCGATGCTCGCGTTCAGAAGGCATAAAGCTGACGGTGCGCACGTCGGTCACGCCGGCGATGCGGCGGATCTCCGCCATCAGCGCGCGGAAAGTATCGAAATCCAGCTGGGAGAAATTGAGGTAAATGCGGCCGATGGGATCGATCTCGATGCCACGTAAGTCAATGCTGCGCGATACCAAAAGATCGAGTAATTCTCGAGTGAGACCGAGGCGGTCTTCGCAAAATACTTCCAAACGCATCAGTGTTGGCCTTATCTCTGCAGGTGCGGGGATCGTTAGCGATGATGATACTCCCTCGCACCGGGCGGTAGAAGCGATCTGTCAGCAAAAGTTGACAGAACTCTGATTTATTGCCGTGGCTGCTGATTTTAAACGCAAGTGAATAACAGCATCGGCGTCATTTTAGCCTACAAACAGAGAGTTATCACAACCATAATTAATTTTGCAGAGATTTATCACGCAATCACAGGGGGATCGACTGTCGTCAAGTCTCGATTACGTCCGGCGTCGGCGCCGCTCAGAAAACGGCGCTCCTGAGAGCGCCGTCGCGGGGTTATTTGGCCTTGCCGTCGCCCTTTTTCAGCGTATCTTTCAACTGGCCGATCAGCTGGCTGCGGAAATCGCCGAGCTTCGGTTTTTCCCCTTCCAGCCACGGCAGCGGGCGGCACAGTTCCATCGCCTTGATGCCCAGCCGCGCTGTCAACAGCCCGGCGCCAATGCCCTGCGCCGCACGCGCCGACAGCCGCGCCGCCAGATCCTGCGACATCCAGTCCATGCCCACTTCGCGCACCAGCTCGGAAGCGCCGGCGAAAGCGATATTGAGCAGCACCAACCGGAACAGACGAATGCGGCTGAAGTAACCCAGTTCGATGCCGTACAGCGCGGCGATACGGTTAATCAAACGGATGTTGCGCCAGGCGATAAACGCCATATCCACCAACGCCAACGGGCTGACGGCGATCATCAGCGTCGACTCGGCGGCGGAGCGGCTGATTTCGCGCCGTGCCTGGTTGTCGAGCACCGGCTGCACCAGTTTGGCGTACAGCTCCACCACTTCACGATCGTTTTGCGTTTCATGCAGCGAGGCCTGCCAGCGCTGCAGAGCCGGATGCCCCTGATCCAGCCCGGCCTGGCGCGCCAGCTTCTCGCAGAATTCGCGCCCTTGCCCCAGCCCGTGGCTGTGCAACAGCTCGCGCGCCACGTCGCGCTCTTCCGCGCGCTGGCGCAGCCGATACAAACGCCGCCACTCGGTGACCACCGAACCGACGCCGGCGAACACGATCAGGCCGCCGGCCACGCCGCCGCCCATAGCGATCCAGTCCTGCTGCACCCAGGCGGTATGCACCCACTGCACGCCCTGCGCCACCACGCTGACGCCGAACAGCGCCAGCCCGGCGGTCACCATTTTGCGCCACAGGCTGCGTTTCGGCTTCAGCGCAGCGTTGATGATGCCCTCGGCGCGCCCTTCTTCCTCCTCCTGCTGCAGCTCCGGCGCCGCCGGAAAGAAGCTTTCCGCCTGCTCGGCGTCGAAAGCGACGCCGGCGCGCAACGCCGGTTCCTGCGGCGGCTGCAACGGCTCGTCAAAATCGATACGCGGTTTGATCGGCTCGCTCATCGCAATTTGTCTCCCAATAAAAACTCCATTACCGCATCCAGGCGGATGTGCGGCAACGGGGTGTCCACGCTCATGGCGCGCGGACGAAATTCATCGAAGTGGAACCCCTGGCTCTGCCAGAACGCCGGCCCCGGCAGGCGGGCGGGCACTTCGCCGGGGAACACCGTCAGCGGCGCGCCGTCGCTGAGGCGGTTGCCCTTCAGCGCCGGGATACGCTGTCCCTGATGATCGACGATGCCGCTCTCGGTCGCCTGCACCGAGGCCAGGCCGACGCAATCCATGCTGATGCCTTCGAACGCCGCATTCTGCCACGCCTCTTGCACCAGCTGTTGCAGCAACGACACCAGATTGGCGTGCTGATCGGCGGTGATGTGATCCGCCTTGGTGGCGGCGAACATCAGTTTATCGATGGTGGGCGAGAACAAGCGGCGAAACAGCGTGCGTTTGCCGTAATGGAAGCTCTGCATCAGTTGAGTCAGCGCCAGACGCATGTCGTTGAATGCCTGTGGGCCGCTGTTGAGCGGCTGCAGGCAGTCGACCAGTACGATTTGCCGATCGAAACGGACGAAATGTTCTTTGTAGAAGTTCTTGACGATCGACTGGCAGTAGTAATTGAAGCGAGCGCGCAACATACCGATGTTGGTGTGTTTGTCGGCCTGCGCCAGCTTCGACTCGCCGATCGCGGCCACGTCAGGCCACGGGAAAAACTGCAGCGCCGGCGCGCCGGCCATGTCGCCCGGCAGCACGAAACGGCCCGGCTGAATGAAGTGCAGCCCTTCGCTCTTGCAACGCAGCAGATAATCGGTGTAGGCCTGGGCGATCGCCGCCAGCCGATTTTCGTCGGCCGGCGCCAGCGGATCGCAGGTTTTGCACAGCTCAAGCCAGGGCTTGGCCCATTCGGCGCGTTCCCCCTGCAGCAGCCCGGTCATCTGGCGCGACCAGGCCAGGTAATCCTGTTCGAGCATCGGCAGATCCAGCAACCATTCGCCCGGATAATCGACGATCTCCAGGTATAGCGTCGAGGTGTCTTTGAAATGGCGCAGCAACGAGTCGTTGGAGCGGTAGCGCAGCGCCAGCCGGATTTCGCTGACGCCGCGCGTCGGCGTCGGCCAGGCCGGCGGCGTGCCGTACAGCTGCGCCAGCCCTTCGTCATAGGTGAAACGCTGGATGCCGAGATCGCGCTGCGGGATGCGCTTGACGCCCAGCAGGCGTTCTTCGCGCACCGGTGAAAACAGCGGCATGCGCGCGCCGCTGTGCACATGCAGCAGTTGATTGACGAAGGCGGTGATAAAGGCGGTTTTGCCGCTGCGGCTCAGGCCGGTCACCGCCAGGCGCAGATGGCGATCCAGTCCGCGGTTGACCAGCGAGGTTAACTCATTTTGCAGTCGTTTCATTTTGCCTGGAGTCACATCCTTTTATTCACTAAAACATGCAGTTACACGGTAACACTTCGCTAACCACATGGCCTATGCTCACTATTATAGCCACAAGCAGAGTGAGATTTGCCACAGATGAAAATTGCCACCTTCTCAACTTAACCGACAACGCTTTGTGTAAGACATAGCCGAGCAACCTAATATCGCCCCCTATACAAAGACGAGATAGTATTACCCCCACAGGAATAATCACAATCACTCGTACTAACGATACAACCCCTTCATCAAAACGTTTATGTCAATACGAATATTAACCGGAGAATCCGATGAGCACAATTAATTTCGAGCGCGACCTGACCATTATAAATTCGATGGCAACACTTAAAAACACCCAACCAGAATATGACGGTCAACGCATAATCTTAACCGAGTATTATCAAGGAAAGGGTAAAGGTGGTGGTGTATTTACAGGACACACCAACGCGGTAAATGCTATTGACGACGGTGGCTATTCGACGCTTAAAGTCAATCAATCCCCAGCAGCGTGGTATCGTAATGACTTAACCCAGCTTTCTTTATACGACGGGGGATGTGATCTTACTCTTGACGATAATGGCCCCCTGATTCAAAACATTGCACTGATCAGAGGTGAACGCTCCGTAAAGATTCCAAGCGGCTATTGGAATATTAAAACACCGGTCATCTTTCCAGCCAACAGTGGAATTTCCCTTTACGGTGAAAGCAGTTACAACGGTCGTGCCGTGCTCGTCTACAACGGACAAGACTTGGCAGAACAGACTGATATAACAGGGATTATAACCATCGACGCCGCTCAGGGAGAAATAACCTATAGCGGTGTCAGTTTCAGAAACTTCCAGCTAAGGGGAAATAACAAGACGATTTGCGGACTGAGTATAAAATACGCAAGCTATGTGCACACCCAGAATGTAAGCATTCTTTACTGTCGGGGAGCCGGTCTTTATTTAGATAAGGTTCAGGATAGTTACTTCAAATTCGTCGAGGTTCAAGGCTGCGGCAGAACATCGGGAGATTATGATAACTACCTGGACATCACTGACTTCAATAAGATGCTTCTTGCCCCCATTCATTTAACATCAACAATGCAAAATGACCACTGCAACATGTTACGATTCGAAGATTGTCAATGGGAAGCCAATTTGATAAGCCCGACTATCTATGTTAATGGTGGAATAGGACTTTGGTTTAAAAACCTACATATGGAACATCGAACCGGCCCGCTTCAAAAATTGATCGGCAACAATCCCAATGCCAGCTGTCTATTATATATGAATAATTCTGGCGAAGTTTACCTCAATGAAGTTCAGGCATCAGAGATAAAACACTTAGTCTATAGCTCTGGATACGGTGTTTTATATGCTACAAATATTAATCGAGGAGGGAACATTACTCACACAGCATCAGGCAAAAAATTCAATGTGTTCATGAATGGGTGCTGGCTTCAGGATATGGACTTTTCATCCAGTGTAAAAGCCATGATCAGCAATTGCCGACTAGCCAGTTTGACCTGGCGATACCCTGCTTATCCAAGTACTATTTCGGACACCCACTTTTCCGGCAACGTTGCTCTGACAGAAGATGGAGCCAACCCACGTATCGATTTGGTCGACTGCCAGTATGGCAGCGTGAAAAGCAATACCAGCAATCTACGTTTCCTCGGCGGGCGTTGCTCGGGAGATTTTTACTATGTCTCACGATCGGGGGCTGGCTCGGTCATTGACGTTGACGTTGAAGGCAACACGACCATCAGCACCAGTTACGGCTGTTCATATCAGCCTGGAAAATCCAACTATACCGCAGTACGGATCGCCGACGGCCCCAAAGAGCTCGGCGGCGTAATGCGCCCCATTGGTTCCGAATGGTTCAATACTGCTGTGGCCGGTGACGAAGAAGGTGCCATCTATAGCTGGGTGAAAACGACTACCGGGTGGCGCCCCTCCAGTCGCATCAGTCGTTTCGGCACGAGCTTATCTTCCATGACGTTTGCTCAACTTCCTGCTGCGAATGTTTGCAAAGGCACCGCTATTTTTTGCACCAATACCGCAGCAAATCCATCGGCACAGGCAATCATAAGCAACGGTTCGAATTGGGTCTATTTGGCAACCCCGGGGACAAAAGTCACCGCAGCGAATTGAATGAACGATATCATGCCGCCCTACTTGGGCGGCATTTTCTCTCCCGCCACGTAACGCCCGAATGCCTTGTTCAGGCCTTTACGGAACAACGGTTCCAGCACCAGCGCCAGCACGAAGCGCACCGGTTTGCGGCCGACGGTCTTCAACAGCCAGCCGGCAGCGCCCGCCGGGCCATAGTTCAATAACGCTATGATGATGACTTTAGCCAATGTCTTCAACATTGCCGCCGCTCCTCGTTTAAATCCACCCGTTCTGGCGGTGTTCGCGACATCGATTTTATTCATGACAATGCCCTCCGGCACAAGACGATTAAGGTTATTCACGGGATAACGGCGGCGAAGATACCCGGCCTGCACAGGCCGGGTATCGCAAGAAGGGTTACAGCTTGCGGAAACGGCTCTGTACGCCGAAGGTGTCGGACGTCACGTAACGCTCGACCTGACGCAGCTGCTGCTCGCCGCTGCCCAGCTCATATTCCAGTTGATCGAGCAGCTGGCGCGGCGTCTTCTGATGCTCGCCTTCGAAGCGGCTGGCCGGCGCCTCGTCCAACACGAACACCAGCGCGATATAGGCCACCAGCGTGAAGAAGAACAGCCCAAAGAACAGCGACAGCACCACCATCACGCGGATCAGGCGCACCGGCACGTCGAAATAGTGGGCCAAACCGGCGCAGACGCCTTTCACCATGCCTTCTTCGGGTACGCGATAAAGCTTTTTACTGCCCAGCGTATTACTCATCAGGACTGTCTCCAGTTCGGGTGTTCCGCATCAAGGATCTCTTCCAGCGCCTGAATGCGTTCACGCATGCGTTTGGCGTCTTCCGCCAGCTGCGCCAGGCGCTGCATTTCTTGCTGACTCAGCTGGATGCCGGTCTGTTGCCGATTGCTGTAATGCAGCCAAAGCCAAATCGGCGCGACAAACAGCACGAAAATTGTCAGCGGAATGGCAAGTAATAAAGCACTCATTGTTATTCCTTCTTATCGGGTCCTGGATTGGCGGCCACCTCCGGTGTGTGGCCGCGGTTCGCCTTACTCTGAGCGGTTCATCTTGGCTTTCAGCGCCGCCAGCTGCTCACTGATGGCGTCGTCGGCTTTCAGCTCGGCAAACTCCTGGTCCAGCGACTTCTTTTTACCGATGCTGATGCTTTCCGCTTCGGCTTCCATGTGGTCGATGCGGCGTTCGAACTGTTCGAAACGCGCCATCGCCTCGTCCAGCTTACCGCTGTCGAGCTGGCGACGCACTTCACGGGAAGAAGACGCGGCCTGATGGCGCAGCGCCAGCGCCTGCTGCCGCGCGCGGGTTTCGGTCAGCTTGTTTTCCAGCTCGCCGATTTCGCTCTTCATGCGCGCCAGCGTTTCTTCTACGGTCGCCACCTCCTGCGTCAGCGTGGCGATCAGGTCGGCAACCTTTTGTTTTTCGATCAGCGCCGCGCGGGCCAAGTCTTCTTTATCTTTGCGCAGCGCCAGCTCGGCTTTTTCCTGCCAGTCGCTTACCTGGCTTTCGCCCTGCTCGATGCGACGCAGCAACTGCTTTTTCTCCGCCAGCGCGCGCGCCGACGTAGAACGGACTTCAACCAGCGTGTCTTCCATCTCTTGGATCATCAACCGCACCAGCTTCTGCGGATCTTCCGCCTTGTCCAGCAGGGTGTTGATGTTGGCGTTCACGATGTCGGCAAAACGAGAAAAAATACCCATAATTCACTTCCTCTTGGTTCTGATGGCGTCTGAAGCGCCGCGTTAAGTCGTACAGCTTGCCCAAAGAGATAATCAAAACCCGTGCCAACTTTTATATTATTGAAAAACAACAACTCTTTATTTTTGACTCTCTGCGCGCTTGCTGTAGAGTGATTATTTTCACCAAACATTGGCGAATTTCATCATGAACGAACAGCCAGAAAATTTGTTGGGCGAAGCAAACGCCTTTGTCGACGTATTGGAGCAAGTCTCCCAGGTGGCAAAGCTGAACAAACCGGTGCTGGTGATCGGCGAGCGCGGCACCGGCAAGGAACTGATCGCCCACCGCCTGCACTACCTCTCCAACCGTTGGCAAGGGCCGTTCATCTCGCTCAACTGTGCGGCGCTGAATGAAAACCTGCTGGACTCCGAGCTGTTCGGCCACGAGGCCGGCGCCTTTACCGGTGCGCAGAAACGTCATCTGGGCCGCTTCGAGCGCGCCGACGGCGGCACACTGTTCCTCGATGAGCTGGCGACCGCGCCGATGCTGGTGCAGGAGAAATTGCTGCGGGTGATCGAATACGGCCAGTTGGAACGCGTGGGCGGCAGTCAGCCGCTGCGGGTGGATGTGCGGTTGGTGTGCGCCACCAACGACGATCTGCCGGCGTTGGCGGCGGCGGGCAAGTTTCGCGCCGATCTGCTGGATCGGCTGGCGTTCGACGTGGTGCAGCTGCCGCCGCTGCGCCAACGCCGGCCCGATATCATGCTGCTGGCCGAGCACTTCGCCATTCAAATGTGCCGTGAGTTGGCACTGCCGCTGTTTCCCGGCTTTACCGAACGCGCCAGGCAGACGTTGCTCAACTACGGCTGGCCGGGCAACGTGCGCGAACTGAAAAACGTGGTGGAACGTTCGGTCTATCGTCACGGCGACAGCGACAACCCGCTGGATGAGATCGTCATCAACCCGTTTGCACCACGCGAGGCCACGCCGCTTGCGCCCGCCCCTGAAGGCGCCGGCGCGTTGCCGGCGCTACCGCTCGAGCTGAAAAACTGGCAGTTGGAGCAAGAGAAGGCGCTGATCGAAGCCGCGCTGCAGCAAGGGCGATTCAACCAGCGCAAGGCGGCGCAGCTGCTGGGGCTCACTTACCACCAGCTGCGCGGTATGCTGAAAAAGCATGCGCTGCTGCAAAACGGCGAAACGGACGAGGAATAGCGGGCAAAAAAAAGCCAGCACCCGAGCTGGCTTAAAAAACACTGGAAGCAATGTGAGCAATGTCGTGCCTTCCACATCAGAGCCGCAAACTGTGGCCTTCCGTGAACTGCCAGGCGATGATAATAGTTATCAGTATCGTCTGTAAAGCACTTTGTTGAGAATTTTTCTCATTACCACACGAAGATTGCGCAATTACCACTCAGGGAACGGGTCTGCCATCTCCAGCCAATAGTCCACGCCGGCGGCCATTTCGTCGTCGTTCAGCAGGCAGTCGTCCAGCAGACGCACGATCGCCGCCTGTTGCAAGTGCTGGCCGATAAACACCAACTCCTGGCGCATGTCGCCGAACGGCTCCACCCATTTCTCCTGAATATGCGCCCGCGTTTGCGGATCCTGCGGCCAATTATCTTGCGGGATCGCGCGCCAAAAGGTGCCCGCCAGGCCGTAATGGGCGATGCCGCCGGCCTGGCTCCACTGCCCGGCCTGCCGCGGCCGCGTCGCCAGCCAGAAGAAGCCTTTCGAGCGCAGCAGCTTGCCGCCGCCCCAATCGCCGTTGATCACGCGGTAGAACTTGTCCGGCGCAAACGGCCGCCGCGCCTGATAGACAAAGCTGCTGATGCCGTAGCTTTCCGTTTCCGGCACGTGTTCGCCGCGCAGCTCTTTCAGCCAGCCGGGCGCCTGCTGCGCCTTTTCAAAGCTGAAGCTGCCGGTATTCAGCACCGCCTCCAGCGGCAGTTTGCCCGGCGCGATCGGCACAATGCGGGCGTCGGGATTCAGGCTGGCCAGCAGCGCCATCACTTCGCCCTGCTGCGTTGGCGTCAACAGATCGGTCTTGCTGACCAGGATCACGTCGCAAAATTCAATTTGCTCAATCAACAGGTCCGCCACGCTGCGCAGATCGTCCTCACCCAGGCTTTGGCCGGCCTCCTGCAGGCTTTGCGCCTGCTGGTATTGCTGGATGAAATTCACCCCGTCGACCACCGTCACCAGCGTATCCAGCCGGGCGAATTGGGACAGGCTTTCGCCCGTTTCATCCTCAAAGGTAAAGGTTTCCGCCACCGGCAGCGGCTCCGAGATGCCGCTCGATTCGATCAACAGGTAATCGAAACGCCCCTCCTGCGCCAGTTCGCGCACCGACACCAGCAGGTCCTCGCGCAGCGTGCAGCAGATGCACCCGTTGCTCATCTCCACCAGCTTCTCTTCCTGGCGATCGAGATGCACTTCATTCTCCACCAGCGCGGCGTCAATGTTCACTTCGCTCATGTCGTTGACAATCACCGCCACACGCATGCCCTGCCGGTTGTTCAGGATATGGTTCAGCACCGTGGTCTTGCCGGCGCCGAGAAAGCCGGAAAGCACGGTCACGGGAAGTTGTTTCATGGAAACCTCATTAAAATTCATTACGTAATGCCTGATAACCGCGCACCAGTTCGACGTTGGTGGCGGCCACTTCTTCCGAAAACTGCAGCGCGCCGCGATCGACCTGGCGATAGCGCGACAGATCGCTGTCCGGCCCCACGCGTTCGGTCGAGGGGATATAGCGGTTTTCCGGCAGCGTCACGCCGTCCACCACCGCGTTGTAGCGCACCACGCAGCCGGACTGAACGTGGCAGTTGAACAGCACGCTGTTGAACCCGATAAACACCCGATCGCCGATGCGGCACGGGCCGTGCACGATGGCGCGGTGGGCGATCGAGCTGTAACGGCCGATGGTGACCGCCGCCCCGCTCTTGGAGTGGATCACCACGCCATCCTGAATATTGGAGTGTGAGCCGATGACGATCGGCTCCATGTCGCCGGCGGCGTTCAACTCGTCGGCGCGGATCACCGCATACGGGCCGACGTAAACGAAATCTTCGACGATCACCCGGCCGCATAGAATGGCGGTGGGATCGATGTAGGCCAGCGGCGAGACCTGCGGCAGATGGCCACTGGGATTTTTACGCAGCATGGTGTTCTCCCCGCCAGCTCAGCTCCGCCACCGCATTGTGGGCATGCAGGCTCTCCTGATGTTCAACGCGCAGCGAGAAAGCGCGGTAGTCGCACTGGCTGCGCAGCATGCGGTACAGACGGCGCGCCGCGTCCTCGCAAAACATCAGGTTCTGACCGTTGGCCAGCGCGAAGGCCTGCTCGTCGCGGCGTTTCACCAGCGTTTGTACTGGCGTGCCCAGCGCATGTTCGATACGGTCGATCAGTTTCACCGGTTCAAACGCCCGTTCATTCTCGGGCGTCACGGTGATCCAGGCCCAGCTGCGCTGGCTGTGGGGCGTGGCCGGCATTCCCTGCTCCAACAGCCACTCGCTCACCTGCCGTTGGTTGACCCGCTCCGCCTCCTGTTCAAAATCAAACTGGAACTGTTGCTGCGCCAGCTGGCGGCTGAGCGCCGCCGAACTCGGGCAGGTGGAGGAATAAGGCACGCCGACGGTCAGCGCCAGCGTCAGCGTGTCCGTCAGGGTGGCCTCGATGCGCAGCGGATAAGCTTTCCAGCCGCGCTGCGGCGACAGCAGCGCCGGGCGTGACAGCAACAGCTCGCCGCTGAGCGTCAGGCTGGCGCGATCGCTGTGTTCCGGCTGCGAAGCCAAAAAGGCCTGCAACGTCCGACCGATGCGCTGTGGCGTCAGCTCTCCCTGCGTCAACTCGTCCAGCGCCAGATACAGCCGCGACATGTGAATGCCGCGTTCCCCCGCCGCTTCGGCGCGCAGGTTGATACCGGCGTCGACCTTCGCCATCAATGGCTTGCCGGCCAGCTCCAGCGGCAGCGCGATCCCTTGCATCCCGACCCAATCGAGCCCGACATCACTCATTTCGCCGCGCCATGCCTGAGCGTCCGGCAGCGAACGGCGTGGTGGAAGTGCAACTTCGTTCATACATCCCCTTGCGTTATTGTGACTTTGCCGGGGAACGGTAACATGATTTTGTTATATTATAACATAACATTAAAAACTTTTTTCTTGCCGCTGAACGGGCTGATTAATCAAGTCGCAGAAAACTCAGCGATTTTGTTCAATGGATTGGGCTGCTGGTCAGAGTGCGATACACTAACGCTATTGCTGATTAACCCATGAGCCTCTATGCGTGGTTTACCCTTTTGGATACTGTCGTTGTGCCTGACGGGCTCTGCCCTGGCCGCGACAACACCGCCCGCGCCCACCGCGGCGCCGCTGCCGGACATTCGCCAGAGCGGATTTGTTTATTGCGTCAGCGGCATACTGAATACCTTCAACCCGCAAATGGCCAGCAGCGGCCTGACGGTGGATACCCTGGCCGCCCAGCTGTACGATCGCCTGCTGGACGTCGATCCCTACACCTATCGCCTGATCCCCGAGCTGGCGCAAAGCTGGGAAGTGCTGGATAACGGCGCCACCTACCGCTTCCATTTGCGCAAGGACGTGCCGTTCCAGACCACCGCCTGGTTCACGCCCACCCGCAAGATGAACGCCGACGACGTGGTGTTCAGCTTTGCCCGCGTATTCGATCAGAAACACCCGTATCACGACGTGAACGGCGGCGAATATCCCTATTTCGACAGCCTGCAGTTCGGTGATTCGGTGCAGAGCGTGAGAAAGCTCGACGACTACACGGTGGAGATTCGCCTGCAGTCGCCGGACGCCTCGTTCCTGTGGCACCTGGCCACCCACTACGCGCCGGTGTTGTCCGCCGAATACGCGGACACGCTGACGCGCGAAGGCCATCAGGAGCTGATCGATCGCGAGCCGGTCGGCAGCGGCCCGTTCCTGCTCAACGAATACCGCTCGGGGCAATATATTCGCCTGGCGCGCAACGCCGCCTACTGGAAAGGCCTGCCGCGCATGCCGCAGGTGGTGATCGATCTGGGCGCCGGCGGCACCGGCCGCCTCTCCAAGCTGCTGACCGGCGAGTGCGACGTACTGGCCTATCCGGCGGCCAGCCAGCTGTCGATTCTGCGCGACGATCCGCGCCTGCGCCTGACGCTGCGTCCGGGGATGAATATCGCCTATCTGGCGTTCAACACCCGCAAACCGCCGCTCGACAACCTCAATGTGCGCCAGGCGATCTCGCTGGCGATCAACAATCAGCGGTTGATGCAGTCGATCTATTACGGCACGGCGGAAACCGCCGCCTCGATCTTGCCGCGCGCCTCCTGGGCCTATGACAACGATGCGCACGTCACCGAGTACGATCCGGCCAAATCGCGCGAGATGCTGCGGCAGGCCGGCGTCAGCCAGCTGAACCTGAAGCTGTGGGTGCCGACCGCCTCTCAGTCTTACAACCCGAGCCCGCTGAAAACCGCCGAACTGATCCAGGCCGATCTCGGCCAGGTGGGCATCAACGTCACCATCGTGCCGGTGGAGGGCCGCTTCCAGGAAGCGCGCCTGATGGAGATGAACCACGATCTGACCCTGACCGGCTGGGCCACCGACAGCAACGATCCGGACAGCTTCTTCCGGCCACTGCTGAGCTGCGCGGCAATCCGTTCGCAAACCAACTATGCTCACTGGTGTGACCCGGGCTTCGACGAAGTGCTGCAGAACGCGCTGCTGTCGCAGCAGCTGTCTCAGCGCATCGACAACTACCGCAAGGCGCAGAAAATCCTCGAGCAGCAATTGCCGGTGCTGCCGCTGGCGTCTTCCCTGCGCCTGCAGGCCTATCGTTACGACATCAAGGGATTGGTGCTGAGCCCGTTCGGCAACGCCTCGTTCGCCGGGGTGTACCGTGAATCCGCGCCGGAGGTGAAAAAGTGATTATCTTTACCCTGCGCCGCATTCTGCTGCTGCTGATCACGCTGTTCTTCCTGACGCTGGTCAGCTTCAGCCTGAGCTATTTCACGCCGCGCGCGCCGCTGAACGGCGCCGCCCTGCTGGACGCCTATCAGTTCTACTTCGTCAGCCTGCTGCACTGGGACTTCGGCGTCTCCAGCATCAACGGCCAGGCGATCAGCGAACAGCTGCGCGAAGTGTTCCCGGCCACCATGGAACTGTGCCTGCTGGCCTTCGCTCTGGCGCTGTTTATCGGCATTCCGCTGGGCATCATCGCCGGCGTGCTGCGCGGCAAGTGGCAGGACACCGCCATCAGCACCTTCGCGCTGCTGGGCTTCTCGATGCCGGTGTTCTGGCTGGCGCTGCTGCTGATGCTGTTCTTCTCGTTGCATCTGGGCTGGCTACCGGTATCTGGCCGTTTCGACCTGCTGTATCAGGTGAAGCCCATCACCGGTTTTGCGCTGATCGACGCCTGGCTGTCGGACTCGCCGTATCGCGCCGAGATGATTGGCAGCGCGCTGCGCCACATGATCCTGCCGATCGCCGCGCTGGCGGTGGCGCCCACCACCGAAGTGGTGCGGCTGATGCGCATCAGTACCGATGACGTGCTGAGCCAAAACTACATCAAGGCCGCCGCCACCCGCGGCCTGTCGCGCTTCACCATCATCCGCCGCCACGTGTTGCACAACGCGCTGCCGCCGATCGTGCCCAAACTGGGGCTGCAGTTCTCCACCATGCTTACGCTGGCGATGATCACCGAAGTGGTCTTCAGCTGGCCGGGCCTCGGCCGGTGGCTGATCAACGCCATTCGCCAGCAGGACTATGCGGCGATCTCCGCCGGCGTGATGGTGGTCGGCACGCTGGTGATCACCATTAACGTCCTGGCCGACATTCTGGGTGCGGCAACCAACCCGCTGAAACATAAGGAATGGTATGCCCTTCGATAACGTATACCGCGAGAAAAAGATGCCGAGCCCGCTGCGCTACACCTGGCGGATTTTCTACGGCGACGCGCTGGCGATGATCGGTTTTTACGGCGTGATCGCCCTGCTGCTGCTGTCGCTGTTCGGCAGCCTGCTGGCGCCCTACGCGCTGGATCAGCAGTTCCTCGGCTATCAACTGCTGCCACCGTCCTGGTCGCGATACGGCAACGTGTCGTTCTTCCTCGGCACCGACGATCTCGGGCGCGACATCCTCAGCCGCCTGTTGACCGGCACCGCCGCCACCTTCGGTTCCGCGCTGGCGGTGACGCTGGCCGCGGCGTTCTGCGGGGTGATCCTCGGCGTGTTCGCCGGCGTCACCCACGGGCTGCGCTCGGCGGTGCTCAACCATATCCTCGATACCCTGCTGTCGATTCCGTCGCTGCTGCTGGCGATCGTGGTGGTGGCGTTTATCGGCCCCAAACTTGAACACGCCATGCTGGCGGTGTGGCTGGCTCTGCTGCCGCGCATGGTGCGCACCATCTACAGCGCGGTGCACGATGAGCTGGAGAAAGAGTACGTGGTGGCGGCGCGGCTTGACGGCGCTTCCACGCTGCAGATCCTGTGGTATGCGGTCATGCCGAACATCGCGGCAGTGCTGGTGACAGAATTCACCCGCGCGCTGTCGATGGCCATTTTGGATATCGCCGCGCTCGGCTTCCTCGATCTCGGCGCGCAGTTGCCTTCTCCTGAATGGGGAGCGATGCTCGGCGATTCGCTCGAGCTGGTGTACGTCGCGCCCTGGACGGTGATGCTGCCCGGCGCGGCCATCCTCGTCAGCGTGCTGCTGGTTAACCTGTTAGGCGACGGTATGCGCCGCGCAATCAATGCCGGGGTGGAATAATGCCGTTACTCGATATCCGCAATTTGACGATTGAATTTATGACTGCCGAAGGGCCGGTCAAGGCGGTCGATCGCGTCAGCATGACGCTGACCGAGGGCGAAGTGCGCGGCCTGGTGGGCGAATCGGGCTCCGGCAAGAGTCTGATCGCCAAAGCCATCTGCGGCGTGACCAAAGACAACTGGCGCGTTACCGCCGATCGCTTTCGTTTCGACGACATCGATCTGCTGCAGCTGAGCCCGCGCGAGCGGCGCAGGCTGGTGGGCCACAACGTCTCGATGATCTTCCAGGAGCCGCAGTCCTGTCTCGACCCTTCCGAAAGCATCGGCCGCCAGCTGGCGCAGGCCATCCCGGGCTGGACCTACAAGGGCCACTGGTGGCAGCGCTTCAACTGGCGCAAACGCCGCGCCATCGAATTGCTGCACCGTGTCGGTATCAAGGATCATGACGACATCATGGGCAGCTTCCCCTACGAGCTGACGGAAGGCGAGTGCCAGAAAGTGATGATCGCCATCGCGCTGGCCAACCAACCGCGCTTGCTGATCGCCGATGAGCCGACCAACGCCATGGAACCGACCACGCAGGCGCAGATTTTTCGCCTGTTGGCGCGTCTCAACCAGAACAACAACACCACCATTCTGCTGATCAGTCACGACCTGCAGATGATGAGCAAGTGGGCCGATCGGGTGAACGTCTTGTACTGCGGGCAAACGGTGGAAAGCGCCCAGTGCGAAGAACTGCTGGCGGCACCGCACCACCCTTACACCCAGGCGCTGATCCGCGCCATGCCGGACTTCGGCCGCTCGTTGCCGCACAAAAGCCGGTTGAATACGCTGCCGGGCGCCATTCCTTCGCTGGAACACCTGCCGATCGGCTGCCGCCTGGGGCCGCGCTGCCCTTACGCACAGAAGAAGTGCATCGAAACGCCGCGCCTGCGCCCGGTCAAAAACCACTTCTTCGCCTGCCACTTCCCGCTGAACATGGAGGAGCAATAACATGGAAACGCTGTTGGAAGTGCGCAACCTGAGCAAAACCTACCGCTATCGCACCGGGCTGTTCCGCCGCCAGCACGTCGAGGCGGTGAAATCGGTCAGTTTTACCCTGCGCGAAGGCCAGACGCTGGCGGTGATCGGCGAGAACGGCTCCGGCAAATCCACGCTGGCGAAGATGCTCTCCGGCATGGTGGAGCCGACCGCCGGCGAACTGTTGATCGACGATCATCCGCTGGAATTCGGCGACTATCGCTACCGTAGCCAGCGCATTCGCATGATTTTTCAGGATCCGAGCACCTCGCTCAACCCGCGCCAGCGCATCGGCCAGCTGCTGGACGCGCCGCTGCGGCTGAACACCGATCTTGAGCCTGCCGAGCGCGAGCAGCGCATCAACCAGACGCTGCGCCAGGTCGGCATGCTGCCGGATCACGCCTACTACTATCCGCACATGCTGGCCTCCGGGCAAAAACAGCGCGTCGCGCTGGCCCGTGCGCTGATCCTGCAACCGAAGGTGATCGTCGCCGATGAGGCGCTGGCCTCGCTGGACATGTCGATGCGCTCGCAAATCATCAACCTGATGCTGGAGCTGCAGGAAAAACACGGTATTTCCTATATCTACGTCACCCAGCACCTCGGCATGATGAAGCATATCAGCGACCAGGTGCTGGTGATGCACGAAGGGGAAATCGTCGAACGCGGCAGCACCGCGGAGGTGTTGGCGGCGCCGCTGCACGAATTGACCAAGCGCCTTATCGCCAGCCACTTCGGCGAGGCGCTGACCGCCGATGCCTGGCGGCGCGACGGCGGCCGCTTCTGAGTCTTCACCTCCAAACCCGCTGCGGCGGGTTTTTTATCACCTTGCGCGCCTGCCGCTTAGCGAGAAAGCGCACATGCAAATTACATTATTGTTATATATCCTTATATTTTATTCCTTTCAGTTATTGATTAGTCCGTAACATTATTTTATCTCGCCAGGGCGATCGGTGAGGATATCCCCTACGTTGCACTTCTCATACGACAGGATATCGCACTGATGAACAGCATTCGCCATCGCCGCCTTACGCAGTTTCTACTCACGCTGGCAGCCGGTTTTTCTGTTTACGGCCACGCCCTCTGCTGTGATGAGCTGCGCTAAAACCGCCTTTCGCCCCGCCTGCGGGCATGTTGCCTCTTTGTCCAGCCGACGCTGCCGCGCGCAGCGGCGGCTGTTGATCATGATTAAGGATTGACCCTATGGAACGACTCCGTCGACAACATAATGCCCAGTGGTATCACGAAACCCAAAGCAGCGTGCGGGGCGATGCGCCGCTGGAACCGCAGGCGGCCACCCTTCGCGATCGCTTTCTGCTGGGGCTGGGCGCCTTCGCCGATGAAGCCTTAAACAATGCGCTCAGCGCTCGCGCCGGCGTATTCAGCGCCTCGTTGGCCGGTTACCACGCGCTGTTTCCCGACCAGGTGCCGCTGTCACGATACGTGACATTGTCACCCTACGATCGCCTCAGCACCGCGTTGACCGTCGCTCAGGTGACGGGCGTGCAATCGCTTTGTAGCCACTACGCCGCTCGCCTCGCCCCGCTGCACAGCCCGGACGCCTCCCGGGAAAGCAATATCCGCCTCGCCCAGATCACCCAATACGCCCGCCAGCTTGCCAGCCAGCCCACGCTGATTTGCCGCAAGGCGCTGCAACAGCTCGCCGACGTCGGGCTGAGCCCGGCGGATATTGTCACCTTTTCGCAGGTGATCGGTTTTGTCAGCTATCAGGCGCGCGTGGTCGCCGGCGTCGCGGCGTTGGCCGGCCGGCCGGCGGTGGTGGTGCCCGGCTTTCCTAACGTCGAAGACGCCGATGGCGTCGCTTTCAGCGCCGACGAACTGAGTTGGTCTGCCCGCCTGCCGCCGATCGACGCGGAAACCGCCGCCGCCGAACAGCTTGACGTGCTGGATCAGAGCCACCCGCAGGCGCGCGCCGAATCTTATTATCTGCTGTTGGCGCACGATGCCGCCGCATTGCGCGAGCGTAACGGGGTGTTCAACGGCATCAATGCCGAAGGATATGGGTTATCGAGCCGCCTGAAGGCGCTGGCGACGCTGGCGGTCTCGCGCATCAACGGCAGCCGTTACTGCGCGGCCACCGTCGCGCAAGAATTGCAGGATGAGGGATTGGTTCAGGCGTTGTTCGCCGGGCTGCCTCAGGGGCTGGCGTATACCGAAGATTCGGTAAAACTCGCGGTGATGCGCACCGCCGCCGAGCTGACTCGCGCACCGGAGAAGTTCACCCCGCAGAGCGTGCAGCCGTTGTTCAACAGCGGCCTGAATCAGGCGCAGGCGCTGGAAGTGATCCTCACCGCCGCCCTCTACGCCTGGGAAAATCGCCTGCGCCAAACGCTGGGCGATGCGGAACCGGCACAACCGGCACAACCGGCACAACCGGCGCCGTGATCTGTCATCACTGAGTTGACGGCTAGCGTCCTTCGCCGTTAACTCACCCTTCTCTGTTTCGGCGAAAAACTTCACCAAAATATAAATTGATAAAGCAAAAATCCAAACACACTTCATTTATCAGGATTATGATTCGTTTTGTTCTAGCATCGGCGAAAAACAGGGTTCGTCAAAATTATGTCTGCAAACAAAGCAATAGGCAGATTGCGCCATCGCTCAATTCTGTAACCGTTCTCATCGCATAAGCAGTAAAACAAGGTTTTAACCCTGCTAATTAATAGATGGACTCATTAACACCCCTAACCTTTCAGCAGTGGTCGTCTTGCTATTTCATTTCTATGATTAAGCCGATAGCGGCGTTGTGATGACCCCTTTTAAATATTCAACAAAGATAAACGCTCGCCGTTATTCCCATTATTTTAATTTTCTATCACAGCAAAAAAAATATTGTGAGGTAACCCTATGTCTGAACAAGAACTTAAATCCAGCAACAGTATCGTTAACGTCATTGTCGTCATCGATACCGATGCCCTGATAGAAGCATTCGAGAATAACAATCCCAGCCAGGACGCCGGCAACCCGACGGGCATTGGCCATCAATACGCCTATATGGTCGTCACCTCCGAACAGGTGATCGGCGGCTCCGGCACGGCGGACCTGAACTTTAAGGCCAATGTCGGCGATGTCATTCGCTGGACCGGCACCTCGGAATCCGCCAATTTCGACGCCAGCGTGCTGATCTACGGGCTGCCGCAGTTCGGCAGCGGCACCCAGGTTTTCTCCAACCCGACCTTCAAAATGTATACCCGCAGCTCGATGATGCCGGCGCAAAATACCGTATTCCCCGTCAGCTTCACCAACCAAACCTATTGGTTTATACAGGCGGACATTACCAATACCGGCACGGAAAACTATTGCATCCAATTTGGCCTTTATTATCGGCCAAACGGCGGCGATCAGAAATTACTGGGTTATTTCTATTGGGATCCGACCATTACCATCAGTAATTAACATGATTTCATCGGCCGTTAGAGAAAACATGATTATGGCCCCGTGGGGCCATAATCATGGGGGAACATCGGATAAACATAAACGTCTCTATTCCTTTTGCCGCCGCAACCACTCGCTGGCGGCATCGAAAAACTTCTGCGCCAACGGCGTGGCGCGCTCCGCCATATCAACCACCACCGCCGCATGGCGCGGCATGGCGGCGATGGCCACCGGCCGCCGCTGCAGTTCCGGCATCAGCGGCGATTGCAGCTGGCCGCGCGGGAACAACCCGCAACCCAGGCCGACGAAAATCCCTTCCAGCAGTTGGAAGATCGAAGCGGTTTCCAGCCGCGGGTGCAGCGTCAACCCGGCGTCGCGGAAATGCTGATCGAGATAGCGGCGAAAATACCGCGTCGGCTCGGCCAGGCACAGCGGCAAGGCGGCCACCGCCTCCAGCGGCAACGGCGTGTCGCCCACCAGCTTAGGGAAGTGTTGCGGATGAAATACCAGCTCGACGCCGGTTTCCACCAGCGGTTGTGATTGGAAATGCAGTTCTTTCAAGGTCGACAGCTCGAAAAAACCGATGCCGATGTCGACGGTATGCGCCGTCAACGCCTCCAGCAGTTGATCGGCGCTCAGCACCGCCAGCCGGTAATCAAGATGCGGATAACGCTCGCTGACCGCCTTGAGCATTTCCGCCACCGAGATGCTGCACTGCGGCACCACGCCAAGGCGTAACGTGCCGTGCAAACCGTGCTTGAGCGACTCCACCTCCAGCTTCAGCCCTTGGTAAACCGAGACGATCTCACGCGCCCACGCCAGCACCCGCTCGCCTTCGGCGGTAAAACCACCGAAATGGTTGCCGCGGTTAATCAGCGAAACGCCCAGCTCTTTTTCCAGGTTTTTCAATCGCATGGACAGTGTCGGCTGGCTGACGAAGCTGGCCTCCGCCGCCCGACCGAAGTGGCGTTCCCGTTCTAAATTACACAAATAAATCAGTTGTTTAATATCCATAGCGCGGCTCAATGATCGGCATTCGCGCTCAGTATACCACCGGGCGTCGTCGCTCGCCCGGTGAGTCAGAGCTTCAGCTTCATGTAATCCATCAGGCGCGAGAACACGCCGCCCTGCGGCACCGCCTGCAGCGCCACCAGCGGCAGGGTTTTCACCACCTGGCCATTATCGCTGATGCGGATCTCGCCAACGGTTTGGCCTTTGTTGACCGGCGCTTCCAGCCGCGCGGCATTGATCACGTACTGCGCCTTCAGTTTGTCCGCCTCGCTTTTCGGCAGGCTGAGCGACTGGTCCTGCGCACTGCCGACCGGCAAGCGGTGGCTTTCGCCGTACCAGACCGGTTCTTCCCCCAGGCTCTGGCCGGCGCTGAACAGGTGTACGGTGGTAAAGTCGCGCAGCCCCCACGTCAACAGCTTACGCGCCTGTTCCTCGCGGCCTTTGGAACTTTTGCCGCCCATCACCACGGCGATCAGGCGGCGATCTCCTTCGGTGGCGGAGGCGATGATGTTGAAGCCGGCCGAGGCGGTGTGCCCGGTTTTCAGGCCGTCGACGTGCAGAGTCTTATCCCACAGCAGGCCGTTGCGGTTCTGCTGCGTGATGCCGTTCCAGGTCAGCGATTTCTCGCTGTACATGTGGTATTCCGCCGGCTCGCTCATGATGATGGCGCGCGCGATCACCGCCAGATCGCCGGCGGTGGTGAACTGCCCTGGCGCATCCAGCCCGTGCACCGTCTCAAAATGGGTGTTCTGCAATCCCAGCTGGGCGCTCTTCTCGTTCATCAGCTTAACGAAGTTGGCCTGGCTGCCCGCCACATAGTCCGCCATCGCCACGCAGGCGTCGTTGCCGGAATCAATGATGATGCCGCGGCTGAGATCGCGAACCGTGACCCTGTCACCGGGTTTCAGAAACATCAGCGAGGATCCTTTGAACACCGGGTTGCCCTGCGCCCAGGCGTCTTTCCCCACGGTGACGACATCGTCGAGGCCAATCTTATGCTGGTCGAGCGCATGGTCGATCACCAACCCGGTCATCAGTTTGGTCAGGCTGGCCGGATTGCGCCGCTCGTCGGCATTGCCGGCGGCCAACACCTGGCCAGTGGTGTAATCCATCAAAACGTAAGAGGCGGCGTCTATCGCCGGCGGAGTCATGGCGGGAAAATGGGACGCCGTTTCCGCCGCCTGCGCCGCCAAAGGCAGTAACATACCGCCGATCACTACTGATACTGAACGCTTCACGCTGTGTTCCTCAGGCCCGCAGGCTAAATAAAATGCCAATATAATCCGCGAGATAGACTGCATGAATTCACTTTCAGGCGAAACCATTACTCTTTTGCAGCGGGTGTCTTTATGCAACCATTTGTTTAGGTCAGCGTCCGCCTGCGATAGATATGCTCTATGCCGCCATTGCCCCATTCGATTAGACGCCTGCCTGCCGCGCCCCTAAACTTGTGACATAAATACGCAAAACGCATAAAAAAGCGTTTACTTTTTAGCTACAACCACCTGCGAAGTGTCACCATGAAATTCAAACCGTCAATCAAGCCTTATACCGGCCCGGCGGGCGGCTGGGGTTCGCTTGAAGCCACCACCCGCTTTGTCCTCGACAGTAAACAAACGCTAAAAAACATGCGCAACCTGATGCGCGTCAACAAGGCGCGCGGCTTCGACTGCCCCGGTTGCGCCTGGGGCGACGATAATCACAGCACCTTCGGCTTTTGCGAAAACGGCGCCAAAGCGGTCAGTTGGGAAGCGACGCGCAGCGCGGTCGAGCCCGAATTCTTCGCCGCCCACAGCGTCAGCATCCTGCAGCAGCAGAGCGACTATTTCCTCGAGTATCAGGGGCGCCTCACCCATCCGATGCGCTACAACGCCGAAACCGACCACTATGAGCCTATCCATTGGCCGGACGCGCTGGCGCTGATCGCCAAACACATCAACGGCATGGACAACCCGAACCAGATCGAGCTGTATACCTCGGGCCGCGCCAGCAACGAAGCGTCGTACCTTTATCAGCTGTTTGGCCGCATGCTCGGCACCAGCAACTTCCCCGACTGTTCCAATATGTGCCACGAGGCGAGCGGCGTTGGGCTGAAACAGAGCATCGGCGTCGGCAAAGGCACCATCCGCATCGATGACTTCGAAAAGGCCGATGCCATCTTCGTGTTCGGTCAAAACCCCGGCACCAACCACCCGCGCATGCTGCACAGCCTGAAAAACGCCGCCCGACGCGGCGCGCGCATCGTCAGCTTTAACACCCTGCGCGAACGTGGGCTGGAAAGATTCGCCGATCCGCAGGATCCGGTGCAGATGCTGACGCCAAAATCCTCGCCGATCAGCTCTTCCTATTACCAGCCGAATCTGGGCGGCGATATGGCGGCGGTGCGCGGCATGGTGAAAGCCCTGCTGGAAACCCACCGTCAGCGCCTCGCCGCCGGTGAACCAGCCTTGTTTGACCTGGCGTTTATCGAACGGCACAGCGTCGGCGTAGAGGCTTATCTGGCGCAGGTGGACGCCACCGAGTGGCAGACCATCACCGCGCAGTCGGGCCTGAGCGAAGCGCAATTGCGCCAGGCGGCGGCCACCTACCAGGGCGCTGAACGGGTGATCTGCACCTGGGCGATGGGCGTGACTCAGCATAAGCACTCTATTGCGACGGTGCGTGAAATCACCAACCTGCAGCTGCTGTTCGGGCAACTGGGCAAACCGGGCGCCGGTCTGTGTCCGGTGCGCGGCCACAGCAACGTTCAGGGCAACCGCACCATGGGGATCGATGAGAAGTCGCCGAAGGCGCTGCTCGACAGCCTGGAACGCCACTTTAACTTCACCGCCAATCGCGCGGTGGGCCACAACACGGTGGAAGCGATCGAAGCGATGCTGCGCGGCGAAGTGAAAGTGCTGATCGCGCTTGGCGGCAATCTGGCCGCCGCGGCGCCGGACACCGAGCGCACCGCCCGCGCCCTGCGCAACTGCGATTTGACGGTGCACATCAGCACCAAACTTAACCGCAGCCACCTGGTGACCGGCAAAGACGCGCTGATCCTGCCGACACTCGGCCGCACCGAACTGGACATGCAGGCCAGCGGCTCACAGTACATCACGGTCGAGGATTCGTTCAGCATGGTGCACTCCTCGGAAGGCATCGGCAAACCGCTGGCGGATACTCAACGTTCGGAGACGGCGATCGTCTGCGGCATCGCCGACGCCGTGCTGGGCACGCAACAGCTGGACTGGCTGGAATTGGCCGACGACTACTCGCTGATCCGCGATCACATCGCCGCCACCATTCCCGGCTTTGAGGATTTCAACCGGCGCTGCGAGCAGCCCGGCGGTTTCTACCTGGGCAATGCCGCCGCCGAACTGCGTTTCGCCACGCCGAGCGGCAAGGCGGAATTCAGCGACGCCGCGCTGCCGACTACCCTGTTCCCGCAGCTGGGCGGCGAGCAAGCGCCGTTTACCCTGCAGACGCTGCGCTCGCACGATCAGTACAACACCACCATCTATGGTCTGGATGACCGCTACCGCGGCGTTTACGGTCAGCGCGAAGTGCTGTTCATTCATCCGGAAGATCTGGCGGCGCTGGGCCTGCAGGATGGCGAACGGGTAGAGATAGAAACCCTGTGGAACGACGGCGTGGTGCGTAAGGTAGATGGATTCAAGCTGGTGAGTTACGACATCCCGCGTGGCAATCTGGCGGCCTACTACCCGGAAACCAACCCGCTGGTGCCGCTGGCGAGCTTCGGCGACGGTACCGGCACCCCGACCTCGAAGTCGATTCCGGTGGCAATTCGCCGCAGCGAGCAGCAACCGTCGCTGCGCATCGCCTGAAAACGCGCGCCCGGTTCACGCCGGGCGCGCCAATATTTCCAGGATAGTCTGCAATTCCTCGGACAGCTGATGCCGCCGCCAGACGAAATAGAGATCGCTCACGCCCTCCTCGCCCATTTCCACCACCTTCAGCCCCGGCGCCGGCAAGATCAGCGGCAGCAACGAACCCGGCACGCAGGCGACACCACAACCGGCCTGCACGCAGGCCGCCATCGCGGCATAAGATTCCATTTCCAGCGTCATGCGCGGTTTCAGCCCGCGCGAGGCCAGCCAGTGATCGACCTTCAACCGGAACGAGCACTCGCGGCTGAACGTGTAAAACTCCAGCGGCGCCAGCGTGGCGGCGTCGGGCTGCCCGACATCCGCCGGCATCAGCAGCACCAGCCGTTCGTCAAACGCCTTTTGGCTGGCCAGCAGCGGATGTTCAATTGGGCCGTCGGTAATCGCCAGATCGAGATCGCTGTCGATCAGCATGCGTTCCAGCACCAGCGAGTCGCGGCTGAGCACGTTGATGTGCAAATGAGGCTGTAAACGGCGCAGCCGGGCAATGCGCGCCGGCAAGTGACTGACCAGCGAAAAATCCAGCGCGCCGAGGTTTAACAGCCCATGCTGGTGCTCGCCGGCGAACAGCTGCTTGCTGCGCTCGGCCTGCGCCACGATGTCGCGCGCCTGCTGATAGAACAGTCGTCCTTTGGGATTGACGTACAGCCGGTTCTTGTCGCGGAAAAACAGCTCGCCGCCCAGCGACTCCTCAAGCTCGCGCAGCCGCAGCGTGACGTTGGAAGGCACGCAGTGCAGCTCGCGGGCGGCGGCGGCGATGGTTTTGTGTTCCACCACGGTGCAGAAAAACTTCAGCTGACTCAGCTTCATTAATTATTCACTTTTAGTTAGTGTTTTAGTTAAAAACAATCACTTTAGATTAGCATCGATTTCATCTACAGTCTGCCGACACCCTGAGGAGGACCTCTGATGCCACTGAATGACCTACTGACGCTGCCCGGCGTGGCGGCCCAACCGGACGCGGTAACCGACGGTTACGTGTTCAACCACACCATGATCCGCGTGAAGGACCTGACCAAGGCGCTGGATTTCTATACCCGCGTACTGGGCTTTACCCCGGTCTATCTGGAAACGTTCGAAGAAGCCGCTTTCACCATCTGCTACCTGACGCGCAGCCCGCGCGAGCAGATCCCGCAGGATGACGACGAACGCAAACGCTGGGCGCTGAGCCAACCGGGCATTCTCGAACTGACCCATAACCACGGCACCGAAAATCAGGCGGATTTCCACTACCACAACGGCAACGGCGAGCCGCGCGGCTTTGGCCACCTGTGCGTCACGGTGCCGGACGTACGCGCCGCCTGTGAGCGTTTTGAGCGCCTGGGCGTCACCTTCCAGAAACGCCTGCACGAAGGCCGCATGAACTACGTGGCGTTCATTCGCGATCCGGACGATTACTGGATTGAAATCCTGCAGCCGACGCCGCTGCAGGACTGATTGCCCCCCTCCTTCACCCCGGCCCTCGCGCCGGGGTTTTTCGTCGATAGCGCTTCGATTGACCATTCTTGCGCAAAATCGCGCGGCAACGCGGGGTTCCGTGACGTTAGGCTTGCTCGCAGCGGGTGATTCGCGTAAAACTGTCAGCCGCAAATCTTGCCACTCACAACCCATTCACTGGACGATATGTTTCAAGATAACCCGCTGCTGGCGCAGCTTAAACAGCAACTTCACTCTCAAACCCCGCGCGTTGAAGGCGTCGTGAAAGGGACTGAGAAAGGCTTTGGCTTTCTTGAAGTAGACGGTCAAAAAAGTTACTTCATTCCACCGCCGTACATGAAGAAAGTCATGCACGGGGATCGCATTATCGCCACCCTGCACACCGAGAAAGAGCGCGAAATCGCCGAGCCGGAAACCCTGGTCGAGCCGTTCCTGTCGCGCTTTGTCGGCCGCGTGCAAAAGCGCGACGATCGTCTGTCCATCGTGCCCGATCATCCGTTGCTGAAAGAGGCGATTCCGTGCCGCCCGGTGCGTGAATTGACCCACAACTTCCAGGCAGGCGACTGGGCGGTGGCGGAAATGCGCCGCCATCCGCTGAAAGGCGATCGCGGCTTCAACGCCGATCTGACCCAGTTTATCACCAACGGTGAAGACCATTTCGCCCCGTGGTGGGTGACGCTGGCACGCCACAATCTGGAAAAAGAAGCGCCGGAGATGCAGGCCCTCAGCGAGCCGGACGCCGCGCTGACGCGTGAAGACCTGACCGCGCTTGAATTCGTCACCATCGACAGCGCCAGCACCGAAGACATGGACGATGCGCTGTATGTGACCGACAACGGTGACGGTTCGCTGCAGTTGACCATCGCCATCGCCGATCCGACCGCCTACGTCGAGCAAGGCAGCAAGCTGGACGATATCGCCCGCGTGCGCGCCTTCACCAACTACCTGCCAGGCTTCAATATCCCGATGCTGCCGCGCGACCTGTCGGACAACCTGTGCTCGCTGCGCCCTAACGAGCGCCGCCAGGTGCTGGCCTGCCGCGTGACCATCGCCGCCGACGGCGCGCTGGGCGACGATATTCAGTTCTTCGCCGCCGAGATCGAATCCAAAGCCAAACTGGTGTACGACGAAGTTTCCGACTGGCTGGAAGGCATTGCCGGCTGGCAGCCGCCGAGCGACGCCATCGCACAACAGATCACCCTGTTGAAACGCGTTTGTGACGCGCGCAACGCCTGGCGCCACCAGCATGCGCTGGTATTCAAAGATCGCCCGGACTACCGCTTCGTGCTGGGTGAAAAAGGCGACGTGCTGGAGATCATCACCGAGCAGCGCCGCAGCGCCAACCGCATCGTTGAAGAGTGCATGATCGCCGCCAACGTCTGCGCCGCCATCGTGCTGCGCGATCGCCTGGGCTTCGGCGTGTACAACGTGCACACCGGTTTCGATCCCGCGTTGGTTGAGCAAGCGGTCACCGTATTGCAGGCTAACGGCGTGGAAGCCGAAGCCGAAAAACTGCTGACCCTTGAGGGCTTCTGCGAACTGCGCCGCCACCTGGATGCGCAGCCGACTCAGTTCCTTGACAGCCGCATCCGCCGCTTCCAGACCTTCGCGGAGATCAGCACCACGCCGGGGCCGCACTTCGGTCTGGGGCTGGAGGCTTACGCCACCTGGACATCGCCGATCCGTAAATACGGCGACATGGTCAACCATCGCCTGCTGAAGGCAATCATCAACCAGCAATCGGCCGAAAAACCGCAGGATGACGTGACGGTGCAGTTGGCGGAGCGCCGCCGCCTGAACCGCATGGCGGAACGCGACGTCGGCGACTGGCTGTACGCCCGCTTCCTGCAGGACAAGGCCGGTACCGATACCCGCTTCAACGCCGAGATTATCGACGTGACACGCGGCGGCCTGCGTGTGCGCCTGCTGGACAACGGCGCGGTTGCCTTCATCCCGGCACCGTTCATTCACGCGGTGCGTGACGAGATGCAGTGCAGCCAGGAAACCGGCACCGTGCAGATCAAAGGTGAAGTGGTTTACCGCCAGAGCGACACCTTGCAGGTCACCATCGCTGAAGTGCGCATGGAAACCCGCAGCGTGATCGCCCGCCCTGTGGCCTGAACGCCAACCTGAAACGGTCGTAACGCAAAACGCCGGCGGTGAGAACCGCCGGCGTTTTTTTCGCCCCGCGTCTGCTAGCGCAGCGGATCGCCGCCGGTTTCACGCAACAGCGGCAGCGCGGCCAGCGAGATCAGCGTCGCCAACATCAGATAGCCGGCGGGCGCCAGCAGCGAACCGCTGAGTGCGATCGACTGTGAAGCGATGTATTGGGCAAAGCCGCCGAAGATTGCGACGCCAAGGCTATAAACCAACGCAAACCCCAGCGCGCGCACCCGCTGCGGAAACAGCTCGGAAATCACCAACAGCGTAGGAACAGACCCCAACGTCGTTAGCCCAACCATCAGCGCAACCACGCTCAGCAACACCGCCGGATACGGCGCCACCGTCAGCAGCCAGAAAACCGGCAACGCCAGCAGCAAAATGGCGATCCGCGCCCGGCGGATCAGCGGCAGACGGCCATAGCGATCGCACCAATGTCCGACCAGCAAGCTGCCGCCGAAGGTCACCAGCCCCGCCAGCAGCATCGCGGCATAGCCGTAAGTCTGCGCCATGCCCAGATACTTCACCGCAAAGGTACCGAGATAATACATAGAGATGTAAGTGGCGACCGTGGCGCCGATGGTCAACATCACGCCGAGTACCACCGCCCGCGAGTGCCGGCGCAGCTGCACAGGCGGCTCCTGAGTGCGCGACACCGGCGGCCGGTCGCTTTCCAGCCCGAGGCGCAGCCAGCAACCGAGCGGTGCCAGCGCCACGCCGATAAAGAACGGAATGCGCCATCCCCACTCGGCCATGGAGTTCGGCTCGCCGGAGATCGCCGGCAACGCTGCGCTGAGCGCCAGCGCGGTGACGCCGCCAACCACGGTGGCGATGCCCTGTGTCGCCAGCGACCAGCTGGAATAGAAGCCTCGCCGGTTAGGTGGCGCCGACTCCACCAGCAACGACATCGATGCGCCCACCTCGCCGCCCGCCGCTACGCCCTGGATCAAACGCGCCACCACCAGCGTGATGGTTCCCCAATAGCCGGCGCTGGCGTAGGTCGGCGCAAAACCGATCATCGCCGTACCCAGGCTCATCAGTGAAATCGTCAGGATCATCGCCGGTTTGCGGCCGCGGCGATCGGCATAGGCGCCGATCAAAATACCGCCCAAAGGCCGCATAATAAAACTGACGCCGAACGTGGCGAACGCCAGCAGCAACGCCAGATTAGGATCGCTCGACGGCGGAAAGAACAGCACACTAATATAAATGACGAAGAAGTTATAAATGCCGAAGTCAAAAAATTCCAGCGCATTACCGAAGGAGGCGGCAAATATCACTTTCTTGCCGCCCGTCTTCGACGGCGCGTTTATTTCTGATTGCGTCACCGCCGTATTTTCACTCATTATTATCTTCCCTGTTATTATTTTTCTGACTTATTTTAAATACGCTTCCGCCAGCGCGCCCCAATAATGGCTGCCCGCCGCCAGGCATTCATCGTTAAAGTCATATCCCGGGTTATGCACCATACAGCTTCCTTCACCGTCGCCATTGCCAATAAGCAGATAGCAGCCCCGCGGCTGCGCCTCGAGCATGAAGGTGAAATCTTCGCTGCCCATCAGCGGTTTAGCGCCATAGTGCGCACGGGCGGTACCGAATTGCTGCTGCGCCACGCGGTGGGCGAAACGCGTCATGGCTTCGTCGTTGATCAATACCGGAGCGCCGTTGACATGAGTCACGACCGCGCTGGCACCGAAACTTTGCGCCTGCGCCTGAATCAGCGCGGGAATGCGCGATAACAGCGTTGTTCGCCATTCGCGCCCCAGCGATCGTACGCTGAGCTTCATTTCCGCACTATCAGGGATCACATTGGCCGCCTCACCGGCTTTAATGCTGCCGACAGTGATCACCGCCGCTTCAAGCGGATTGGTATTGCGCGATACGATGCTCTGCAGCGCAATGACAATGTGCGACGCCACCAGCACCGGATCGACCGTCAAATGCGGCATGGCGCCGTGGCCGCCACGCCCCTGTATCGTGACCACAATCTGATCCGAAGAGGCCATAAAGGGACCGTGCTGGAAAAAGAACTCGCCGGCGGGTAACCCAGGCATATTGTGCATGGCGAAAATGGCGTCACAGGGGAAGCGTTCGAACAGCCCCTGTTCCACCATGCGCGCACCGCCGTCCAGCATCTCTTCCGCCGGCTGGAAAATCACATGCAACGTGCCGTTGAAATTGCGCGTTTGCGCCAGATAGCGTGCGGCGCCAAGCAACATGGTGGTATGCCCGTCGTGGCCGCAGCCATGCATGCGGTTGGCTACGCTGCTGCTCCAGGGTTTGCCGTTGTTTTCCTCGAGCGGCAAGGCGTCCATATCGGCGCGCAGCCCAAGGCGTTTAACGCCGTCGCCCACCCGCAGCGTCCCCACCACACCAGTGCCGGCCAAACCGCGGTGCACCTCATAGCCCCACGAACTCAAATAGTCCGCCACCAAATCACTGGTGCGGAACTCTTCAAATCCCAGCTCCGGGTGCTGGTGAATATCGTGCCGAATCGCCGTGAGCTGCGGTAAATACCCTGCAATAACTTTATTTATCATAATTAAATCCCTTTCCTTTCCATATTATTTATTTAATGAATGAATAAACAGGCGGATGAAAATAAAGGTATAACACGACGCGCGCTATTTTATTCCGGCACACCTCTACAGGTGAAATAATAAGCCGACAAACGCCGCGCCCAGATAAAAAACGGCGATGATTCGCTGCATGCGCAGTAAAAGTGCAGAATGAAAATCTGTTCGGAAATGCGTGGGCGGCAGCCTGCGCCAACGGCGTTTCATCGCCTTGTTTTTACACTAAAACCCCACCTGCTTCACATTTCTCATCCGACCTGCCGCGGTTCAGCGGCAAAACTTCTACTGTTAAAACGTCATCCCTAATAACAACGTCAATTTCTACCTCTGTACGCCAAGGAGTTGTTTCATGAAAAACATCAGGTCCGGACTTATCTGGCTGCTGGTGGCGTTGGTCGGCGCTTTCGCCTTCGCCATGCTGGCGCTCAGCCGCGGCGAACACGTCAACGCCGTCTGGCTGGTGGTCGCCGCCGTCGCCTGCTACAGCATCGCCTACCGTTTCTACAGCCGGTTCATCGCCGACAAGGTTTTTGAACTGGATGACCGCCGTCTGACCCCGGCCGAACGCCATAACGACGGCCTGGACTATGTACCCACCAACAAATGGGTGCTGTTCGGCCACCACTTCGCCGCCATCGCCGGCGCCGGGCCGCTGGTGGGGCCGATCCTGGCCGCGCAGATGGGCTTCCTGCCGGGAACCATCTGGATCCTGGTCGGCGTCATGCTGGCCGGCGCGGTGCAGGATTTTCTGGTGCTGTTCATCTCCACCCGCCGCGACGGGCGTTCGCTGGGGGAGATGGCCAAACAGGAGCTGGGGGCGTTCGCCGGGGTGATCACCATGCTCGGCGCGCTGGGGGTGATGATCATCATCCTGTCGGCGCTGGCGCTGGTGGTGGTGAAGGCGCTGGCCGACAGCCCGTGGGGGCTGTTCACTATCGCCGCCACCATCCCGATCGCGCTGTTCATGGGCATCTACATGCGCTTTATCCGGCCGGGCAAAATCGCTGAAATCTCAGTGATCGGCTTCGTGCTGATGCTGCTGGCGATCGTTTACGGCGGCAACGTGGCGCAAGATCCCTACTGGGGGCCGTTCTTCACGCTGCACGGCACCACCCTGACCTGGGTGCTGGTGATCTACGGCTTCGTCGCCTCGGTGCTGCCGGTGTGGCTGCTGCTGGCGCCGCGCGACTACCTTTCGACCTTTATGAAGATCGGCGTCATCATCGGCCTGGCCATCGGCATCGTTTTCGCCATGCCGGAGATGAAAATGCCGGCGGTTTCGCGCTTTATCGACGGCAGCGGCCCGGTGTTCGCCGGCGCCCTGTTCCCATTCCTGTTCATCACCATCGCCTGCGGCGCCATTTCCGGCTTCCACGCGCTGGTTTCCAGCGGCACCACGCCCAAACTGGTGGAGCGCGAAAGCCACATTCGCTTTATCGGTTACGGCGCCATGCTGATGGAGTCTTTCGTCGCCATCATGGCGTTGATCTGCGCCTCGGTGCTGGATCCGGGCGTTTACTTCGCCATGAACTCACCGGCGGCGCTGATCGGCACCACGGTGGAAAATGCTTCACAGGTGATTAACAGCTGGGGCTTTATCGTCACGCCGGAAACGCTGGCGCTGATCGCCAAAGAGGTGGGTGAAAATTCAATACTGTCGCGTGCAGGCGGTGCCCCGACATTCGCAGTGGGCATGGCGCACATCATCAGCGAGGTGTTCAACAGCCGGGCGATGATGGCGTTCTGGTACCACTTCGCCATTCTGTTCGAAGCGCTGTTCATCCTGACCGCCGTCGACGCCGGCACCCGCGCCTGCCGCTTTATGGTGCAGGATCTGGTAGGCGTGGCGGTGCCGCAGCTGGCCAACAACCGCTCCTGGTTCGGCAACCTGGCGGGCACCACGGTGGCGGTGGCCGGCTGGGGCTTCTTCGTGTATCAGGGGGTGGTCGATCCGCTCGGCGGCATCAATACCCTGTGGCCGCTGTTCGGCATCGGCAACCAGATGCTGGCATCGATGGCGCTGATCCTCGGCACCGTGGTGCTGTTCAAGATGAAGAAGCAGCGCTACGCCTGGGTGACTATTCTGCCGACCGCCTGGCTGTTCGTCACCTCGATGACCGCCGGCTGGCAGAAGATCTTCCATGAGAAACCGAGTATCGGTTTCCTGGCGCAAGCGAAGAAATTCTCAACCGGCATCGAGCAAGGCACGATCATTGCGCCGGCCAAGTCGCTGAAGGACATGGAGACCATCGTGTTCAGCAACCAGATCAACGCCGCGCTGTGCGGGTTCTTTATGCTGGTAGCGGTGACCATGCTGATCGCCGCTTTCTTCACCATCCGCCGGGCGCTGCGTTCCGAACAACCGACGGCTCACGAAGTCAGCGCCGCGCTGCGGGAGGAAACCAGCCGTGGCTGAGTCCCGGGGTTGAAATAGACGGCCGGCCCCTTGAGCAATGCGCTGCTCGAGGGGTTAGGTCGTTACCGCGCCGGTGGGCAATATTGCGTTTACGGCGGCATCCGCCTCCGCCTCACCGATCAACGGACTGCTGCAGCTGTTTTATATCTTGTCTGCCTAGGCTATTTCTATTTTTTGCTTTCGCTCAGTTGCGTATGGCACGACTGGCACCCGGCCATGCCGTTCGCCTGACGCTAGACCACAACGTGCAGTAAAGACACGAGATAGGAGATAGGAGATAGGAGATTTTCAGGGACTACTCGGGAACATACATACCAGAAGCTTCGGTGCAATGGGCATTTACCGAAGTGCAAAGAAACTGAAGTATCACAAGGGTATCATTGCTGATCTTCCATTATCGTTATGTTATATTTCAGATTGTTTTAAAACGTAACATAAGGAAATGATTATGAAAAAGAGACAAATGGCATGTTTGCTCTATATATTGATGGGAATTGCAGAATACGCAAACGCTAACTCAACAATTCAAGCACTCGCAAACTGCGATGCATCATTTTTTAAAGAAATACAGAATGATGGGAATTTAAAGTCGCTCATCCCTTCGTTAGATATATCCATGTTAAAAACCACCGGAAAATTATCGTTCCCGACCACATTTACATCCCCGGAAGGCATTGAGGTTAATAGTTTTATTGTTACTTATACCGACTTTGATAAATACAAAGAAATTAGCACATTTGATGTGAAAGGCCAATTTTACTATTGGGGATTTGAGTCCCTTCAATCCTTTAACGAGGTTGTGAAAATTCTATCCCAGAAAATCAACCTAGTTAAAAGTGGCAATGTTTACACCTACAACCCAATGATACGAAACACCGTTGATGGCCAATGGATGGCTAATAACTCAGCCGTTGACGGTGTAGCACCAGAAGAGAACTCAGCAGAAAAATTGTTTATAATAGAAGACAATAAAGAGAAAGGTGTTGTGAGTATCACGTGTACATTACAAGGGAAAATTACTGACAAAGACTTATATCTTACTGGGTTATTGAAAAAATGAAAAAATACAATCAATTGTTCATCACACTCTTAGGCTTCGCACTCATATCAGGTTGTAGCAGCGAAAAATCAAAAGACACATCTCCACCACCAGGGTATACCAAATTATTCCAGGGGAGCGACTCAATTACCTACCTGAAGAAAATGGACTCGTGGCATTACCAGGGCAATAGCGACATTATTCAATTTGAGATGATTATCTCATTCTTTAAAGAGGATACGGTAGTTGGAAAAAAGTTTCAATCCATAAAAGAAAAAATACTTTATGATTGCAATACCGAAAATAAGTACACAAAACTCCCCATTGGCTTCTTCTCTGACAAATATGCAACGGGAAAACCGATTGTTCCCTACCCACTCAGTTCAAGCAGGTGGCTTATCGCAGAAAATAACAGTCTTGACGCTATGGGATGGCAAAATTATTGCGTGAAATATAAGAAGGCCATCGACGCACAAAGTTGACAATGCACTTTAATAAAAGAGGCTTATTTCGAGCCTCTTTTATGACATATATCAAACACACTAATCCTTCTCCTTGTTGAATATCGGGCTGATGCTGCCGTCGTTGGCATGTCCGGTATCCCGGTTTAGCTGCGCCACATCCTGCTGTTGTTTGTCGGTGTCACGGACTATCAGCGTTCCCTCACTGACCCCGGCTTTTGTCGTGCCCTCGGCGTGCCCGCTGTTGTTGGCGCCCGACAGCATGCCGCCGGCCGTGTTGGTCAACAGCTCTTTGCCCACCGGCCCGCCGGTGCTGAATGAACCGCCGCTGTGTTCGGCCTGGTTGCGAGTATCAGCCTAGCGTACCGCTATCGATACGGCTCTGTTTTTTGCCTGCTATGATTGAAACAAAGAACCCGGCCAAATGGCTGGAAACGTTACTACTTGATAGGTCAATTGTAATGCTCCGGTGCAACGCCCCGGCCAACTGGCCGGGGTTGGTTTTATTTAACAGGATAGTTGTAATGCTCTGGGATTTTGTAATTTTCCGGGAACGACGTCCCATTGGGAAGTTTGAAAAAGCTGTCAATATCCTCGGTGGTTTGATAAAAAACCCCATATATCCCAGATAAAAAATTTGATATACGTAGTAAGGCCGCTTGCATTGCAATCTCATCGTCATTCTCTTTTGCTTTAAAAAACAACTCAATTGTTAAGTTAAGATTTTTTATGCTGTTCTGAATGCTATCAACTATTGAATAATCCTTTTCCAAATAAAGATTATTAATATCAAGCTCTTTTCCCGCCTTATGCTTTAATAGCTCCAAGTAAGCATCTTTAAACTTATCTAACATGCTGATATCAATCATTTTGGCAACCATCTACCTTCAGCTTTGGCAGCTTTAGTTTTTGCGTCATTAAACGAACCATCAAGATTAAGGACCGCCCTTACCTTTGTTCCTGTACTGTCAAAGACCTCTATATGGTCCTTATGTTTAGCATCTAAATAAAACTGATCACCTTTCTGAATGTAATCACCTACGGGCTTATTTGCCTGATAGACACTTTGCCCCTGATATTCTTACTGTTTTTTTTGGATAGTTCTTTGATTTCACTACCAAAGCCTGGTTGTTTAAGAAACTCACTCATATTCCCTACAGCTCCGGCATTAGGCGTATGTGGCACTTTCTTGCCTGGCAGGATAATCCCCGCCAGCATCCCGCCCGTAGCTTCCAACGCCGCCTGATTGCCTTCAGCCGCCTGCACTACCAAGTCTTTCACCGCCAACCAGGTATCGCTACTCATCAACGCTTTAACGCTGTCTGCCGCTGCCTGATTCTTACCCGACAGATCGCTCATTGCTCTGGAGCAGTAACTGTCTCTGGCTGCACAGGCCGCTAGTGCCATCGCCGCATCCGCAACGTAGTCGGCTCCGCCTAACGCTGCATCACCGGTATCAGCAAGGACATTGATGATACCGTTGGCGATGGAAGAGGTTGTTCCGTTACCCAGCTTTTCCCGAACCTGATTTTTCAGAGATTCAGCGGCCTGTTTCACCGTTTCACGCGCCTCATCACCGCTCAGCGAGTTATTCTCAACAACAACTTTATCCAGTGCGGAGTCAGCCAGTGAAAAGTATTTTTTTCCTATTACACTCAGCAACTTGCAACCACTTTCCCCCTGTGCATTCTGACGGAGACAGGCAGCTAACAAGCGGATTTTTAGCGCGGGTTGACGATGCAGCAACACCAACAACCCGCTGACCACCACTAACTATACGAGGTAGTTAATCATGGCTGAGCAACATCATAAGTCAGAACCCGCCACGCCCCAAGCCCGCCAGTGCATTGTCGGTTACCGCCCCAACGGCGGCAGGCCCAACCCGCCGCCGCAGCTCACCCTCACCGGTCACTGGCTGGCGCCGCTGGGGTTTACCACAGGCCAGAAGATAGAGGTGCTCACCGCGCCGGGGCTACTGATCGTCCGACTAGCGGAAGAGGCATAACTAACTGACCTGTAAAGTAAAAAAACCGTCACGAAGGGCGGGGATTTTATTTACGCAATGGGTGTTGCCACATATCCATCAAGGATATGAACATCTTCAACGTTACACTCTGGATATATCCATTTAGCCCAGTTATTTATAACCCACTCTTTACTTAACCCATGCCCTTCATCCGAGATACTTTCAATAGGAAGCTTGACTAAAAATAATCCTGCTTTAAATCCCGATGAAACAATTAAACCATATGGTCGCTCATCATCTTGAGTTTCAAACAACATAAAATCGACCCATTCTTCATATGGATAAATAGCAGGCAATCTAAAAATTGCCCCTCGCGCGATAGCCGTTTTTTTGTAATCAATGAGTCTCACTACTTCACCTTCAAGTTATGACCGCCAGATGGATCAGCAGGCTTTCTTACTTGCATAGAGAAATCAACTTCACCTAAATGTTTACCCTTTGGGCTGACGACTTCAAATCGTCCATGTTGCGTATCGAGGGCATAAAGATTTCCGTCCTGTCCACGATACACATCACGACCACCATTCTTTCTGGTTAGCTGATTATCCTTAACCATACCGTTCTCAGCTGCTACCTTCGGAGCTGTCTGTCTTATGATAGCTACACGCTCTCCAGGAGGAAGATTTGCAAGGCTTTTCTCGAAGGCACCAACTGCCTGCCCTGTTGCGATTTTGATAGTGGGATCAATTGCTTTAATAGCACCAGGCACTTTCTTGCCTGGCAGGATAATCCCCGCCAGCATCCCGCCCGTAGCTTCCAACGCCGCCTGATTGCCTTCAGCCGCCTGCACTACCGAGTCTTTCACCGCCGACCAGGTATCGCTACTCATCAACGCT
The DNA here is from genome assembly GCF_052166695.1 of Serratia sp. CY76391. Lineage (NCBI taxonomy): Bacteria > Pseudomonadati > Pseudomonadota > Gammaproteobacteria > Enterobacterales > Yersiniaceae > Serratia > Serratia sp. CY76391. Next base: position 169,875 of record NZ_JBJNOJ010000008.1, on the reverse strand, counting down.
TTAACGCTGTCTGCCGCTGCTTGATTCTTACCCGACAGATCGCTCATTGCTCTGGAGCAGTAACTGTCCCCGGTAGCACAGGCCGCTAGTGCCATCGCCGCATCCGCAACGTAATCGGCTCCGCCTAACGCTGCATCACCGGTATCAGCAAGGGCATTGATGATACCGTTGGCGATGGAAGATGTTGTTCCTTCACCCAGCTTATCCCTGACCTGATTTTTCAGCGATTCAGCGGCCTGTTTCACCGTTTCACGCGCTGCATCACCGCTCAGCGAGTTATTTTCCACTGCCGTCTTCCCTGCCTGTGCGCCGGTCACCGCTCCCGCAGTATCGCCCGTCGCCAGGCCGCCTGCAAGCCCTGCAGCCAGCTGGCTCAGTGCGCTTACCTGCAGCTTCTCACTTTCGCTCAGTTGCTCTACCGTCTTGCCCGGGAACAGTTGCCCGATAATGACTCGAGCCACCAACTCACCGCCGCCGGCACCCAGCCCCCCTGCGGCGGCTGACTGGTTGTTCAGCTGCGCCGTCACTGCGCCCAGCACCGCGTGCGCCATCGCATTGGCCGCAACGTTGTCTTCGCCAACTCGTTTCTTGATTTCCGTCGCCAGGTACGGCGAGGCACCACTCGCCAGCGCACCTGCCAGGTTATTGCCCGCCAGCGCCGTCAACGCGCCCGTCACCGCCTGCGCCGCCTTCTGCAGATCGCTGCCGGTGCCGTATTGCCGCATCGCGTTGTCATACGCCTGCTGCATCACCGCCGCATCGTTCGTCGGTTTGCCGCTCTTCTCAAGCTGCTCCCTGGCCTGCGCCAGCGCCGCCGGGTCTCTCTGTGCCTTCAGCCCGGCGATATCGCCTTGCGTGCGGATGACGTCCATTGCCTGGCCGCCAATCTCCCCAATCAACTGCGCCTGCTTCAGCCGGTTCTGCTCCTTCTCCTTGTTGAATATCGGGCTGATGCTGCCGTCGTTGGCATGCTCGGTATCCCGGTTCAGCTGCGCCACATCCTGTTGCTGTTTGTCTTTGTCGCGGATGAGCAGCGTACCCTCACTGACCCCGGCCTTCGTCGTGCCCTCGGCATGCCCGCTGTTGTTGGCACCCGACAGCATGCCGCCGGCCATATTGGTCAGCAGGTCTTTGCCCACCGGCCCGCCGGTGCTGAATGACCCGCCGCTATGCGTTGCGCTGTAGTCCGCCTGGTTGTGGATGTCCGTCCAGCCCAGCGTGCCGGTATCGAGGCGGTTTTTCTCCTTGTCAGCTTGGCTTGCAATCACAGCGCCGTCGAGCTGGGTGTGTTCTTTGACCTTGACGTCATACCCGCCTTTACCGGCAAACAGCCCGGTCTGCTCTTTCACCGAGTCGAAGTTGCTGTGCAGTTTGTCCTTGCTGGCGCTTACGTTGGCTGAGCCGGTCATCGAGCCGAAGGTAAAGCTGCCGCCCGCGCTGGCGTTTTGCTGTTTGGCGTCATAGCGGTCGCTGTCTTGTTGGCTTTGCAGCGTCAGGTCACGGCCCACGTCGACGGTAACCTTTTCTCCGCTGGCCTGCGCGCCGGTAAGTGTGGTATCGCGGCCGCTGGTCACCTTGAGATTACTGCCCGCATCCAGGGTGGTTTCGGTATGGGTCAGGCCTTTGCCGTTCTCATGCCCCTTGCCGGCATTGACGCCGGCCGAGACGCTGATGCCATAGCCGCCCGAGCCGGCGCCGATGCCGACGCCAACGTTGCCGCCTTTACTGCTGTTCTTGCCGACGGTGCTTTCGCTGTTCTGGGCCGACTGCAGGGTAATGTCCCGCGCCGCATCGAGCGACAGGTCTTTGCCCGCCTTCAGCTGGCTACCGGCGATGGTGATATCGCCACTTTGCGCATTGTGGTTCTTGCCGGTCGCCGTTATCGACAGGTTTTGCCCGGCGGTAAGCGTGCTGCCCTGCGACTGGCGGCTGTCGGTGCGGGTTTCGCTTTTCGACGACTGACTGCCGTAGGAGGCGCTGATGCCCACCGTATTGGTGGCACCCTGCGCCGCACCTTTGTCTCCCGGCTGTAAACCAGCAGCGGCGTTTTTCGCCTCCGCCGAGGCGGTCAGCGCATTGTCCCGCTCCCAGGCCTGTGCGACCTGCACGCCGGACAGTGCCGCTTTGGTATTTTGCAGCGCGTTCAGGCGTCCGTCGCCTTCCTTTCTCGCCTGTTGCGCCGAGCTGACGGCGGTGTTGAGTGCACTGCCCACGGTGCCCGACAACGCCACGCTCAGGCCGCTCTGTTTCTGCTCGAAGGTTTCTTTGCGCGTGCGTTGATCGTAGCCGGGATCGATAGTCACGCTGTCGCCGGTCAGGGCCAGATCCTTGCCCGCCACCAGGTCGGCACCGCCAATGTGCAGTTGGTTGCCCGCCGTGATATTGACGCTGCCCTGGCTGCTGCCGACGGTGCTGACGCTTTGGCTCTGGGTCGTGGCTTTCTCGTCGATTTCGTGTTTGCTCGACTGCTTGCCTATCGTGAAGCCGATGCCGCCGCTACCCAGCAGGCCGCTCTTTTTCTTCTCTTCCAGCAGGTAATGCGTATCGGTCTCGGTGGCCGCTCCGATATCGACATTACGGCCGGCCTGCAGGTTCACGTCCCGGTCGGCGGCAATGGCCGAGCCGGTGACCGTCAGATCATTACCGGCGTTGACGCTGACACTGTTCCCGCTGAGCAGGCTGCCTTTCTCACGCGTGGTGGCATCGCGCGCTACGCTGTGGCTGCTGCTTTTTTTCAGGAAGCCTTTTTTCTCCGAACGCTCCTCACTGTAGCGCGACTCTCGCTCGGTAGCCGTATTGAGGGTGACATCGTTTTTCGCCTGCAGGGCGATGGCGCCCTGGTCGCTGTGCAGGGTGCTGCCGGTAATGGTGACGTCGCCCTCTCGCCCGACTACCGTCACGCCGTCGCGTCCGCTGAAGGTGCTGCCGGTGCTGATTTCGCGCTCGGTTTGTTCGATGCGATGGCTTTTGGTTTTGCCCTCGCGTTTGTTTTCGCTGTCCAGATCTTGCGTGCGGCTGCGCGCGTCTTTAATGGTCACGTCCTGCGCGCTGATGCCGATACGCCCTTCTTTACTGTTAACCTGCGCGCCTTCGGCCAGCAGTTGGTTGCCCGCCACCAGGGTGACGCCCTGGTCGCCGCCGAGTGCACTTAATGTCAGGCGCTCTTCCTGGCGATCGTTGCTGACTGATGACGTACGGCTGTTGGCAGCCAGATGCGTGGTATTGGTGGTCTTGTCTGCCAGGAGGTTGATGTTGCCTGCGGCCTGCACGCCAAGCTGGCCGCCCGCTTTTACCTGGCTCCCCGTAAGCAGAACGTCATGCCCGGCATTGAGCGTGAGATTGCCGCCGGCGTTAAGCTCACTCCCCTGCGCCTGCTGCCATTCGCCGCTGACGTGCGCCATCCGGGAGCCGGCCGCTTCCGTGCCGCCGCGGGTGCGGTTGCCCATAGAACCCGAGATAAACCCGAGGTCGGCAGCATGACTGCTTTTGGCGGCGGTGATGGTCAGGTCATTGCGCGCGCTCAGGTTGAGCGTATCGGTCGCATTGAGCTTCGCCCCCGTGAGCGTGATAGCGGTGCCGCGCAGGCGAATATCGCCGGCGCTCATCGTCGCCTGACGCAGCGCATCCTGCAGGTTGGTGCTCAGGGCCAGACTGTCTGCCTGCACGTCAATGCTGCCGGCCTTGATGTCGCCGCCCTGATGCAGGAACTGCCCGGCGTCGACCGTCAGGGCTTTGTCGGCAAACAGGTTGCCGGCATTGGTGATACTGTTTGCCGAGAGTTGCAGGTCGCCACCGCCAATCACCGCACCATCGCCAGTCAGGCGCAGCGTGGTCTGTGCCAGATACACCTTCGGCACCCACACCGTTTGCGGGCCGCCTTCCGTTTGCACCGTCTCGCTAACCAGCCAGACAATATCCTGCTGCAGCGCAGCAATCTGCTCCGGCGTCAGGGCTACGCCCGGCACCAGATGGAAGTCCCGGGCGACTTTAGTGCCATTATTCATCAGTTGCTGGTACTGCGCCATTGCATCCCAGCCCTTGACGGACGGTTTGCCGGTGAGTTTCAGCACCTGCTCGCGCACCAAACGCTGCTCGTAAAAACCGTCCCCCAGGCGCTTATGGGCCTGCGCGGGGTCATACCCTACGCGTTCGAGCATATAGTCGCTGCTGGTAAAGTTGTCGCGGCGGGTAAAGCGTTCATCGGTCACCACCAGGAACGGGCTGCCGGTCGCCGTATGTTGACTGAACAAGCCGTTATTGGGGATGGTGGTGGCCACATTGCCCAGATGCTGTAACTGCGTCAGCGCCAGCTCAGACGGCAGCAGCGGGCGCCCCAGCGGCGAGGACGGCGTGGCGCCGGGTTGCGTCATCTGTTCGCCCTGTGCCAGCGTCGTATCGCCGTCAGGTCGGGCAGCCCCCTCTACCGTGAAGGCCAGCGGATTGCGTTCAAGCTCGGCGCGTTCGGCATCCACCGCCTTCAATGCCGCATCCAGTTGACTGATTTGTGCCTGATTGACCGTGGTGTTGGTGATACGGGCCCCGTTAATGGTGACCGTGCCATTGCCGGTGATCACGCCGTCAACGGTTGCCAGCGCCGTGGTCTCATCACGGTTGTACGTCGGATACCAGTGGTGGGTATCTTTATCCATGTGGTCAACGATATGCTCCTGACGCCGTTCGTTGACCGAGTAACCGCGGTTGTCCACGCTGCCGCCGCCGTCCTGCGTCAGGTTGCCGTTGGCGGTAATGACGCTGGCGTCATTGAGCAGCGCGCCGGTAATGCGCAGCACCATGTTGCCGCCCGCCAGAATGCGCGCGCCGATACCTTCACTCACCAGTTTGTCGCGCGTCACCGTGCCGGTCGCGGTGCGTTCGCGCAGGTTGTTGTAATCGGTGACGAACGGCGCGCTGTCGATATCGAGGTGCTTCTCCGGGTCCCAGGTCATCACCTGCGTCCAGTCGTGCTCCCAGTGGAAGCCGTTTTGGTATGGCGTCGGGATGGTCGCCAGTTGATTTCCCCCTCGCGTCTCGTAGAACGTCATCGCATAGCTGCCGTCGGCATTCGGCTTGAGCGCCAGGTAGTTGACCCACAGGTCGGTCAGCTGGCCCTTGTTGTCCTTGACCCGCACCTGCGCGCGTTTGCCCGCCGCATCAATAGCCAGCAGGGTGCCGTAGCGGTTGGTTTGCGCCGCCGCGTCATCCTGGAAAGTCAGCTGCTGGGTGGTCGGCGCCATGGTGCTTTTATCGGGGTTGACCTTTGAGCCGTAGGAGCGCCAGTAGTAGTTGTAGCGGTGCCATTTGTAGTCGCTCTTCTCGGCGTCACGCTCAATCACCAGCCCTTCGCGCAGGTTGTTCAGGCGACGGGCCTCAACGGTGGCATCCCCGTCCGCTTCGATAAAGCTGGCCCGGTTCTCAATCAGGTCATCGCTGTGCAGGTGCAGGCGGTCGGCGCTGTAAATCAGCGCCCCATCCCGGTTGGTCAATCGCTCACTGGCCTGCACCGTCAGGCTTTGGGTCGCCGCCATCACTGCAGGCGCACCGTGGTTGTCGATAATGCGCCCGTTCACGGTGATGTCGTCGCCCATCAGCGCCGCGGCGTTGTCCAGGGTATCGACGTTCAGCGTCATGCTGTCCGCTTCAATACGCCCGGTGTTTTGCAACGCGCCGGTCGTCAGCTGCAGCGTCTTGCCCACCAGGGTGGCCGGATTGGTGATACTGGCTGCATTGAGCACCAGATTGCCCGGCAGCAACCAGTCCGCCAGGTTGGTAAAGGCACCGCTCAGGGAGAACTTCACCGTGCCGTTACTGCTGACGGTATCACCGGCCTGCCGGGTGTAGTCCTGCTGCGCGGACAGCGTCAGCGCCTGTAGCCCCAACAGGGTACCGTTCTGGTTATCCAGGGTGCGCGCATTTGCTGTCAGTGCGCCGGCACTCTCCACGCGGCCGCCCTGGTTAAGTAGCGCCAGCGGCGAGTCGGTCTGTGACCGGTCAGCGTTGATATCGAGATTGCCGTCGGCCAGGATGCGTCCCTGACGGTTGTCTAACTGCGTGACTCCCGAGAGGGTCATCTGCCCGCTGCTCTGCAGGCGGCCTGCGGTATTGTCGATATCACGGGCGGTGATGTCGGTACGCGTAGTGCCCAGTATCAGCCCGCCGTCGCGGTTGTTCAGGCGATCGGCTCGCACATCAAGCGCTGACTGGCTGCTTATCGTGCCCTGACCGCTGTTATCGAGTGCTTCGGCCTTGAGCGTCAGGCCCTGAGTCGACACCAGTTGTCCACCCTGGTTGTTCACCTGCGTGCCGTCGAACGTGAGCGCCTCACCGCTGTGCACTTTGCCGTGCTGATTGTTAAGCTGGTCAAGTCGGTAGATACCCGCTCCCTGACTGATGAACGTACCGCCGGCGTTGTCCAGCTGCTTTGATGTCACCGTGATGCCGCCGCGGCTGCTGAATACGCCGCGCGTATTATTGATACCGGCGGCCGACACCTTCTGGTCGCCATTGCTGCGCACGGCACCGTCGGTATTCTCCAGCAAGCCAAGAATACGCAGCGCTACGTGTTGCTGGCCGTCTATCGTCCCGCCGGCATTGTTCAGCGTTTGTGCGTCAAGTTGAAGCGCCTCGCCACTTTGCACTTTCCCATCGCGATTGTTCAGCGCATCGCTCAACGTAAGGCGCTGTTGTTTCTGGCTGTAGAGCAGCCCGTCCTGCGTATTGTCGAGTGCGCGGGCGGCGATACGCAGCCCCTCGCCGGCCAGCCACTGACCGCCAGCGTTATTGATGGCACCGGCGTGTTCGCCGTCTTTGGCACCCATCACAGCAAGCTGCCCCTGCGCCGAGACCTTACCGCCACGGTTATCGACATCCTGCGCAACGCGCAGCACCAAATCCGCCGCCGACTGCAGCCCCCCTTTGGCATTGTTCAGCCAGCCCGCCGACAGCTGCGCATCCTGCTGGCTTTGTACGCTGCCTTGCGCGTTGTCAAAACCGCCGCTGACGGCGTGCCAGCCGCCCTGGCTGCCCATCCAGCCCTCGGCGTTGTACATGTCCTGCGCCGTGAGGGCCTGGGATAACGTGCTGAAAATCCTGCCCCGGCTGTTATCCAACTTGCCGGTGAACTGCATGTCCAGGCTGCCCAGCGCGTTGATGGTGCCCTGGTCATTGCGCAGATTGGCGGCGCGCACCTCGGTGCGCCCATTGCCGGTAAACGTACCGCCCCGGTTGTCCCAGTCGCCGGTCAGGTTCAGGGAAAGCGCCTGCCCACCGAGCACCACACCGGCGGCGCGGTTGGCCAGCAGGCCTCCCTGCAAAGATAAGTCGCCGCCGCTCTGCAGCGAGCCGCCATCATTATCGAACAGGCTGGTTGCACCGCCGTTAACGGCAAGGGCCTGTTGCGCGGTCAGTTTACCGGTGCGATTGAGGATATTGCCTGCGGCGTCAAGTGTCAGGTCACCGCCGGACTGCAGATGCCCGCCAGTATTGTCGAGCGACTGCGCGCTGGCGGTGACCTGCCGGCCGCCTTGTGCGGTGCCGCCCTGATTGTCCCAGTCGCCATCGGTCTTGACGGTGAGTCTATTGCCACCTTCAAGCCAGCCGGCGGCGTTGCTCAGCCCTTGCTGCGCCGTCAGGCTCGCATCCTGCCGGGCGACCACCTTGCCCTGAGCGTTATCGAGGCGCTGCACCGTTAGCGTGAGCGACTCGCCGCTGATTTCGCCCTCGCGGTTCACCAACTCAGCCGCACTGTTCAACACCAGTTGTTGTCCGCCCAGCAGTTTGCCGGCCTCGTTGCGCACGCTCCCTGCCGCTATGTGGGTTTGCCCGCTCCCAGATATCGTGCCACGGCGGTTATTCAACTTACCGTCGGTGCGCAGGGTCAACGTCTGCCCGGCGCCCAGCACCCCCTGCGTATTGTCCAACCCCTGGCGGGCATGCAGGTCAAGCTGCGCCTGGCCAATCACCTTGCCCTGCGTGTTGTCGAGACGATCAGACTTCACCGTCAGCACCGCGGCGCTAATTTCGCCGCCGCGGTTGCTGGTGTTACCCGAGGTGGTCAGGGTTGATGCCTGGCCTGACAGCAGCTTGCCGCCGTCGTTGTTGAGGGTCATTGCCGTTGCCGTGACGGCCGTTTCGCCTTGCGCCGTACCCCCGCGGTTGTCCCAGTCGCCGGTATGGATATCCAGCGCCTTGCCGGCACCAATGAGGCCGCGTTGATTATCCAGGCGGCTGGCCGTCAGGTCGAGATTGCCCTGACCGATGACCTGCCCCTGCGTGTTATCCAACCGCTGCGCCACCAGACGTACGTCATGACCGCTCAGGGTTCCGGACGCATTATTCAGCTCGCTGCCCGCCTCAAGCGTCAGGCCGTTCCCGGCCAGCAGGTTGCCGCCGCCATTATTCACCGCGCCATTAGCATGGAGCTTAAGGCCCGCCTGGGTTTTTAACGTGCCCCCCTGATTATCGAGACGCCCGGCATCGAGACGCAGGTCGCCGTTGCTGCCCACCGTCCCACCGGCATTGTCGAGCAGGCCGCCGACCTGCCAGTGCTGCGCCGCGCCCCCCAGCGCCACCAGACGGCCGCGCTGATTGTCCAGCTGGGCAGCCGAAAGCCGAAGGCTCTGCGCCTCGATGACACCGTCACTGTTATCCAGCTTGCCCACCAGGGTGAAACGGCTCTCATCGTCACCGGTCTGTGACCAGGTCGCCTTCTGGTTGAGCAGGGTGCCTGCATCCACCTGCCAGCGCCCGGACTTGACTTTGGCCTGCTGCGCCTCCACATCGCCCGTCGTGCTCACGGCCAGCTCACCGCTGTCGACAGCAGACTGGCGCAAGGCCACGCCGCCCTCGCGGGCCGTCAACGCGGTACGGCCGGCCGCAACCTGTGCGCCGCTGATATCCACCCGGCGCCCGGACGCGTTGACGTTCTTCTTGGCAAGCAGACTGCCGCTGGCGCGGATATCGCCCTGACTGTCCAACTGCAGGTTGGCAGCCTGGACCAGCGTGCTGTCGGCATTACTGCCCGCCAGCAGGTGGCCGCTGCTCTGGATGCCGCGCGCGGCGTTCAGGTGCACATTCCCGGCCGCCGCCAGTGTCCCGGACTGCGTTAACATTCCCTCGCGACTCTGCACAGCCAGTTGGCCACCGCTATACACTTTCCCGCGCGTCTCAATGTCACCTTTTGCCGCCAGTTGGATATCGCCGCCGGCCTGCGTGGCCGCATCCGGCGCATCAGACTGCCAGCTGAGCTTGCCTTCGCTGCTGACGGTGAGCGTTTTGCCTGCCTGCACCTGCCCGTTCTGGTTGCGCACGCCGACGCCGGCCTCGGTGCCAATCATGCGGATACTGCCGCTGTACATGCCGCCCATCTGCCCCATGTCGATGGCAAGCTCTGGTTTGGTACTGCCGTCGTCCGACAGCGGTGTCGCGGTTTTACCGTCCGCACTCACGCGGTTACGACCGGCCACCACCGACACGCCTTCTTTAGCCCAGACGCCGGCGTTGACCTCCACCGCGCGCGCCAGAATATCGACGTACTCGGTATCATGGCGGGTATCCCCGTTGAGTCCGCCACCCTCGATGCGCACCACGCCGCGCTCAACCTGGTAGCCCGCCAGGCTGCCGTCGGCGTTCAGTTGCGGCTTGCCGGTGGTCAGGGTCATGCGCCCGGCGTTGATGGTGCCGCAGCCGTTGCAGACAATACCGGCGGGGTTGGCCACAATCACCTGCGCCTTGCCGCCGGCCACTTCCATAAAACCGCGCAACTGGCTGGGATTGTTGCTGTTGACTTCATTGAGGATGACGCGCGCCGGCGCGGAATTGGGATTGAGGTTAGGGTTACCCTGGATCATTCCGGCCATTTGGGTCGAGGTCATCACCGCCGAGTTGTTGAGGATGGCGCCCTTGGCGTCGACGTCGAACTGCTGATACTGGTTATGTGAGACCCCAGCCTGGTTGGGGGCGGTGATGTTGACCTGCGGCAAGCCGTTCTGGGTATTGATGACCTCCGGCCGCTGGGAAGGATTGGCACCGCCGTCCGCGACAATGCCGTCTGCCATGACGGGGCCGGCGAACATCAACAGCCCAAGCAGCCACACTGACCGACGCACGGTGACCCACAGACGACTTCCACCTGTTATTCCTGAACCGATGCGTTGCCCCGGCTCGCTGCTGCAGCTGCGGGCCAGTTCGGACACCACCCGCAACTCCCCGTGGGTGCGGCTGAAGATAAGGCGATAGCAATGTTTGTTCATAGGTCACATCCGTGAGAAAAGTCAGTCCGTTCAGGTCAGCGCAGCAACGCTGCCGGTATCGCGATGTTCAAATTTCCAGATTTACGCTAAAACCCGCGGTCGCGCCGGAGGTGTGGAACCCCGCAGGCTTGTAGAGCGGAACGCCGGCAAACAGGTCATAGCTGAATCGCCCCCACAGCGCGCCGCGCACGCCGAGCGCGCTGCCCGCCAATTGATGGCCAACCAAGTGGCGGGTGTTTGGGCCGTCCACCCGACCGTAGTCGGCGGCCAGATACAATTCATGCCCGCGAGAAAACACGTTCCAGGCGATTTCGTTGCGCCACAGCAGCCCTTTTTCGCCGGACAGCATCTGCTCGCCGTCAAAGCCGCGCACCGTGTAACGCCCGCCAATGGCCATCCGCTCCTGCGGCGTCAACGCATTCGGGCTCCACTGGCCCCGCACGCTGGTATAAACCCGCCAGGGCTGCTCACCCCAGGAGAAAGGCCGGTTGATACCCAGGTCGCCGAGCAAAATGCCGGTACGCGCACTGCCTTCGTGACGCGATTCTTCCGGCGCAGGCAAGGCATTGAACGCCCCGGTACCGCGGCGCCAGTTGATATTGGCGTCCAGCGTAGTGGTACCGAAGTAGCTGCGCTGATTCAGCCCCAGCTCCCAGCCGGCGGTCCGACGTTTTTGCGACACAATATCAACGTCGTCCACGGCGTTAGTCGAGTGCTTGCGGTAGCCGCGCAGGTTGAGCGTGGTCTTGTGCAATTGGTCGCGATAGAGCAATCGGGAAACGGTCAACTGAATGTTGTCGCTCTTGCCGCTATAGCGCAGCACCTCGTTGGCGTTAGGGATGTTCTGATGGTAGGTGTAGTCGTTGTAATTGGCTGAGAAGGCCCAATATCCCACCGGGAAGAAGTAATTCAGCGTATGCGAACGATTGCCGAACGGTCCGTGCTGAAACACATCCTTGCCGATGTTGGCGTAGAAAAGGTCATTTTGCGCAAACGGCGCATCGAGTGCCAAGGTGGCCGAACCGAGATAACGTCCGGTACTTTTGGAGCCGCTGTCGTCCAGCCCCAGGCTGAGCCGCACCGGCCGCCCCTCGTGCCAGTTGACCTGCAGATCGCTGGTGGCCTCCTGGGCGCCAGGCATGATTTTAATGTCAGCATTGGCGCTGGGCACCCGTCTGAAGTTCTCCAGCCCCTGTTCGATATCACGCAAGTTAAGGATATCACCGTGTGAGGCCGGAATAGCGTTCCACATCCGTCCCCGCCAGGAGATCGGTTCCTCGAAACGGATATCACCGATGCGCCCCGGTTGCAGCGTCAGCGTCAACTCGCCGCTGGTCAGGTCCTGCTCCTGCGCCATCACCCGCGTGGTGACATAGCCTTTGGCCAGGATGGCGTTCTGTACTTTATTGATGGCAAGCACAATGCCCTGGCTACCCAGACAGCGGCCTTTGGCATCTGCTGCGGCGTCCAGCGCCCACTGAAAGCGGCCGGCCGCTTCCCCAACCAGGGTAAGCCGGTTGATGGTGAAGCAGGGGGACTCATTAACCGGGTAATCCGGCAACACAGCCTCGGGGCGGGAAAGGCGCGCATCGGCCTGTGGGGCATTTTGCTGTTGCAGGGCGCGCTCCCGCTCCTGCTGGCGCTGCTGCTCGCGGGCATCAATGGACGCCATTCCATCGCTGGTAGACGCTGAAGCGGAAAACAGGGGTACAACGCCGATCAATAATCCCGACAGCCCGCAGCGGATAGAATAAAGTAAAGCACGAGCACTATCTGAATCTGAGCGCATCCTTGGCTCCTCACCGTTACTTATAGTTATTTATTTAGTAAAAAATCATGAGTTAAGTAAATTAATGTAAACAAACTTACTCTTGGGCGAATTATGAGCTTCGAGGGGAAAAGATCAACAGCTTTATGGCACTGCGGTTCACAAAACCATAAGGGAGGCAGCGGGCATGAGAAGAATGGCGAAACGGCGGAAGGATGACGCCATTATGCGCCATCCTTTAAAATTAATTGTCGATCGGGAGGAAAATTAACACATCAGGCCGTTATCAGCTCAACAAATTGCTGCCGAACGCCCCCTGCCAATCCTGTTCGAATTTCTCGACCGCGGCCTGCACCGCCGGCGCGTTCAGGAACTGCTCCGCGACGTCCACCGGCAGCGTGATGGCCTGACAGCCCGCGAGCAAGCACTCCAGCGCCTGGCGCGGCGTTTTGAAGCTGGCGGCCAGCACCTGCGCCGACGGCGCATGCAGGCTCAACAGCTGCTGCAGCTCGTGCACCATTTCGATGCCGTCGCCGCCCTGCGCGTCCAGCCGGTTGACGTAAGGCGCCACATATTCCGCCCCGGCCAATGCCGCCAACAGCCCTTGCCCGGCGCCGTACACTGCAGTGCCCAGCGTCGGAATGGACATCGTTTTAAGCTTCTTGATCGCCGCCAACCCTTCGGCGGTCGCCGGGATCTTCACCACCAGCCCCGGTACCCGCTGGCTGAGCAGCGCCGCCTCCGCCACCATACGTTCCGCATCGGCCGCCATCACCTGCGCAAACAGCTTGCCGGTGCCGCCGAGGGCGTCGCGCAGCGCGGGCAGCACTTCCCAGATCGGCTTGCCTTCCTTCGCCACGATGCTCGGGTTGGTGGTGACGCCGTGCAACGGCAGAATGCGCGCCAGGCGTTTTACCGCGGTCACATCGGCGGTATCGAGATAAAGCTCCATCACGGACTCCTGTGTCATGTTCTGTGGGCGGATTCAAACTCTGATCATCATAGGGTAAAAACCCCGCAATCCTTTGATCAAAATCAAATCAGCTTTCATTCGAAACACCTTTAATGGCGAAAGATTCAGCAACGCCAAACGGGTGACTCATGTTCTTCAATCTGCAGCGCTACTCGACCCATGACGGCCCCGGCATCCGCAGCGTGGTCTTTTTAAAAGGCTGCCCGCTGAGCTGCCGCTGGTGTCAGAACCCGGAAAGCCGTTCGCGCCACGCAGACCTGCTGTTTGACGAGCGCCTGTGCCTGAGCGGCTGCACGCTGTGCGCCGAGCGTTGTCCGCAAGGGCTGCAGCGCACCGACGGGCCGCTGACGCTGCAACGCGAGCTGATTAGCGCAGACGATTATGCCGCCCTGGCCGCCACCTGCCCGACCGGCGCGCTCAGCCTGTGCGGCAGCCCGGTCAACCCCGACGATATCATGGCCGAGGTAATGCGGGATAAGCCTTTCTACCTGCGCAGCGGCGGCGGTTTAACCCTGTCCGGCGGCGAACCCTTTATGCAGCCGGAGGTTGCGGCGGAACTGCTGCGGCGCGGCCACGAGACCGGCATCCACACCGCCGTCGAGTCCTGTCTGCACGTGCCATGGCGTTACATCGCGCCTTCGCTGCCGTGGCTGGATCTGCTGTTGGCCGATCTCAAACACACCGACGAAGCGCGCTTCAGAGCCTGGACCGGCGGCTCCGCCCGCCGGGTGATGAACAATTTCCGCCGGCTGGCGGCGCACGGCGTGCCAATGACCGTGCGCGTGCCGCTGATCCCCGATTTCAACGCCGATCGCCGCTCTGTCCGCGCGATCGTCGACTTCACCGCCGACGAGATCGGCGTGTCGGAGATCCACTTTCTGCCGTACCACACGCTGGGCATCAACAAGTACCACCTGCTCGGCGAGCCCTACCGCGCCGCCCGCACGCCGCTGGACGCGCCCGATCTGCTGGCCTTCGCCGAAGACTATGCCGGCGCCAAAGGCCTGACCGCCATTTTGCGAGGATAACGCCATGACCACGTTGGATTTGACCACCCTCAGCGCCCGCATTCAGGCGCACAAGAACGCGCTGATTCACATCGTCAAACCGCCGGTGTGCACCGAACGCGCGCAGCACTATACCGAAGCCTATCAACAGTATCAGGATAAGCCGCTGCCGGTGCGCCGCGCGCTGGCGCTGGCCAACCACCTGGCGAAACGCAGCATCTGGATCGCCAACGACGAGCTGATCGTCGGCAACCAGGCCAGCGAACTGCGCGCCGCGCCGATCTTCCCCGAATACACCGTCGGCTGGATAGAAAACGAGATCGACCAGCTAGCCGACCGGCCGGGCGCCGGTTTTTCGGTCAGCGAAGAGAACAAGGCAATTTTGCATCGTCTGTGCCCCTGGTGGCGCGGCCAAACGGTGCAGGATCGCTGCTACGGCATGTTCACCGACGAGCAAAAGGCGCTGCTGGCCACCGGCATCATTAAGGCCGAGGGCAACATGACCTCCGGCGATGCTCACCTGGCGGTCAACTTCCCGCTGTTGCTGGAGCTAGGTCTCGACGGCCTGCGTGAAAAAGTGAACGCGCGCCGCAGCCGCCTGCGCCTGACCGAGTGGGAAGACCTGCACAAAGCGCAGTTTCTCAACGCTATCGACATCGTGCTGGCGGCGCTGAGCGAACACATCCTGCGCTTCGCCCGCCTGGCGCGCGACATGGCGCAAAACGAACCGCGCACTGGCCGGCACACCGAGCTGCTGGCCATCGCGGATAACTGTGAACAGATCGCCCATCGCCCGCCGCAAACCTTCTGGCAGGCGCTGCAGCTGTGCTATTTCATCCAGCTGACGTTACAGATCGAATCCAACGGCCATTCGGTTTCATTTGGCCGCCTCGATCAATACCTCTATCCCTGGTATCGGCGTGACGTGGAGCTGGAGCAAAAGCTGGCGCGGGAAGACGCCATCGAGCTGTTGCACAGCTGCTGGCTGAAGCTGCTGGAGGTCAACAAGATCCGCTCCGGCTCGCATTCCAAGGCTTCCGCCGGCAGCCCGCTGTACCAGAACGTCACCATCGGCGGACAGAAGCTGATCGACGGCCGGCCGTGCGATGCGGTCAACCCGCTGTCCTACGCCATTCTCGAGTCCTGCGGCCGCCTGCGCTCCACCCAGCCCAACCTCAGCGTGCGTTACCATGCCGGGATGAGCGCCGACTTCCTCGACGCCTGCGTGCAGGTGATCCGCTGCGGTTTCGGCATGCCGGCATTCAACAACGACGAAATCGTCATTCCCGAGTTCATCAAGCTGGGGGTTGAGCCGCAAGACGCCTACGACTACGCCGCCATCGGCTGCATCGAGACCGCCGTCGGCGGCAAATGGGGCTATCGCTGCACCGGCATGAGCTTCATCAACTTCGCCCGCGTGCTGCTGGCAGCGCTGGAACAGGGCCGCGACGCGACCTCCGGGCAGATCTTCCTGCCGCAGGAACAGGCGCTATCCAAAGGAAACTTCGCCGATTTCGAGCAGGTCTTAGCCGCCTGGGATCGGCAAATCCGCTACTACACGCGTAAGTCGATCGAGATCGAATGCGTGGTGGACAGCGTGCTGGAAGAGAATGCCCACGATATCCTCTGTTCCGCGCTGGTGGATGACTGCATCGAACGCGGTAAAAGCATCAAGCAAGGCGGCGCCAAATACGATTGGGTTTCCGGCCTGCAGGTCGGCATCGCCAACCTGGGCAACAGCCTGGCGGCGGTGCGCAAACTGGTGTTTGACCAGAGGGCGATCGGCCAGCAGCAGTTGGCGACGGCGCTGGCCGAAGACTTCGCCGGGCTGGATGGCGAGCAGCTGCGCCAGCGGCTGCTCAACGCCGCGCCCAAATACGGCAACGACGTGGACGAGGTCGATCGGCTGCTGGTGCGCGCCTACCAAACCTATATCGAAGAACTGAAGCAGTATCGCAACACCCGCTTCGGCCGCGGGCCGATCGGCGGTGGTTACTACGCCGGCACCTCGTCGATCTCGGCCAACGTGCCCTTCGGCGCCGCCACTCTGGCCACGCCCGATGGACGTAAGGCGCACACGCCACTGGCGGAAGGTGCCAGTCCGGCGTCCGGTACCGATCACCTGGGGCCGACGGCGGTGTTCAATTCGCTCGCCAAGTTGCCGACCGAGGCGATCCTCGGCGGCGTGCTGCTCAATCAAAAGCTGAACCCGGCGACGCTGGACAACCCGCGCGACCGGGAAAAGCTGATGCTGATGTTGCGCACCTTCTTCGAGAGCTACCGCGGCTGGCATGTGCAGTACAACATCGTGTCGCGCGAAACGCTGCTGGCGGCGAAGCAACACCCTGACCAATATCGTGATTTAGTGGTTCGCGTAGCTGGCTATTCCGCCTTCTTTACCGCATTATCCCCTGAGGCGCAGGATGATATTATTGCGCGCACAGAACATACTCTTTAAACCTTTGACTCTTAGCGGCCGCGCCTTGGCGGCCGCATCATCAGGCCGATATGAATTTACGACAACAGACCATATTGCAGTTGGTTAACGATCGCCGGCGGATCAGCGTCAATGAGCTGGCGCGCGCCTCGGGCGTCTCGGAAGTCACCATCCGGCAGGATCTCAACCTGCTGGAAAAGCGCAGTTATTTGAAGCGGGTGCACGGTTCCGCCGTGGCGTTGGAGAGCGACGACGTCGACGCCCGCATGATGTCCAATTTCACCCTCAAGCAGCGGCTGGCGCAATACGCCGCCGCGCAGGTCAACGACGGCGAGACGATCTTTATCGAGAGCGGCAGCGCCAACGCCCTGCTGGCGCGCTACATCGCCGAACGCAAGCGCATTACGCTGATCACCGTCAGCCACTACATCGCCAACCTGCTGAAAGAAACCGACTGCGACGTGATTGTGCTGGGCGGCATGTACCAGAAGAAAAGCGAGACCGTGGTCGGCCCGCTGACGCGGCTGTGCATTCAGCAGGTGCATTTCAATAAGGCTTTTATCGGCATTGACGGCTTTCAGACCGAAACCGGCTTTACCGGCCGCGACATGATGCGCGCCGATGTGGTCAGCGCGGTACTGGCCAAGGGCATGGAGAATATCGTGCTGACGGACTCCAGCAAATTCGGCCAGATCCAGCCCAATCCGCTGGCGCAACCGGGGCAGATCAGCCGGGTGATCACCGATTCACGTTTGGCGCTGGAGTATCAGCATCAGCTGAAACGCCAGGGCGTACAGGTGGAATTGGTCAACGAATAACGCAGATCACCGCCGCACCGCGCGGGCCATGCCGCGCGTCTTTCCCCTTGCACCGCAGGATTTTAAGACTATTTACCTGTTTATCCTTCCCGAGAAACCTATACTCAGTTTCGGCGACTTTTGGGCCGTAACCTGCTAATTATTCGGCCGTTAACAAAAAATGCCATTTTTTATATCGATACTGTGCGGGAATCAACAGCAGGCCTGATTTATGGTTAACGCCTATACTTATAGGGCACTTCCATATAGCCAATGCTAAGGAGAAGTCATTATGATGATTATCAATAAACGTTTCGCCACCGCCGCTCTGGCACTGACTCTGGCGTTTTCACTCAGTGCCTGTTCCAACATGTCCAAACGCGATCGCAACACCGCTATCGGCGCCGGCGCCGGTGCAGTCGGCGGCGCAGTGCTGACCAACGGCAGCGCGCTGGGTACGCTGGGTGGGGCTGCGGTAGGGGGCATTATCGGTCACCAGGTAGGTAAATAACCTGACCGAGAGCCCTCCGCCGACAGGCGGGCAAAAGCGCCTTGGCGCTTTGACGTATTAACCAATAACAATGATTTCAGGTCTGTTTTACGTTAAGTCTATGGTTCTTTCGCCGTTAACGGGTTAACCCCCGGCAGCAACAACCTCTAGCCATGCCGCAGCATTGCACCGCGGCATGGCGATTCACCTCAACCGCCCGCCAGTTTGACCTTCATGCCTTTGGCTTCCAGCAGCTGTTTGAGCAGATCGCGTTTATCGCCCTGGATCTCGATGACTCCCTCTTTCACCGAGCCGCCGCAGCCGCATTTCTTTTTCAGTTCTGCCGCCAGTTTGTCGAGCGCGGCGTCATCCAGATCGACGCCGGTAATCAGGCACACACCCTTCCCCTTGCGGCCGCTGGTCTGGCGCTGGATGCGCACGACGCCATCGCCCTTGGCGCGTTGCGGTTTAACCTCTTCCTGCTTGATGCGACCGGTGTCCGTGGAATACACCAGACGGCTGTTATCGTCATTCATCATCGCTTCCTCAGGCCAAAGAGGCGCGGATCGCGCGCAGCGTCGCGGCCGGATCGGCAGATTGGGTGATCGGACGCCCAATCACCATATAGTCCACGCCGGCGCCCTGCGCCTGCACCGGCGTCATGATACGGCGCTGATCGCCCGCCGCGCTGCCTTCAGGGCGGATCCCCGGCGTCACCAGTTGGAAAGCCTGCCCGCAGGCCGCCTTCAGCCGCTGCGCTTCGTGTGCCGAACACACCACGCCGTCCAGCCCGCAGTCGCGGGTCAGGCGCGCCAGGCGCTCGGCGTGTTCCGCCGGGCTGGCCTCGATGCCGATGCCACGCAGGTCTTCCGCTTCCATGCTGGTGAGCACGGTTACGGCGATCAACAGTGGCGCATCCGTCCCGAATGACGCCAGCGCTTCTTTAGCGGCAGTCATCATGCGCGCGCCGCCGCTGGCGTGGACGTTAACCATCCAAACGCCCAGTTCGGCCGCCGCCGCTACCGCATGCGCAGTGGTATTGGGAATATCGTGGAATTTCAGGTCGAGAAACACGTCGAAACCGCGCCCATGCAGATCGCTCACCAGCTGCGGCCCAAACAGCGTGAACATTTCTTTGCCCACTTTCAGCCGGCAGTCTTGCGGATCGATGCGGTCGGCGAACGCCAGCGCAGCGTTCTTATCGGCGTAATCTAACGCCACAACGATTGGAGATGATTTTAAGTCATTGTTATTAGCGTTATTTTCAGACTTCATTTCTTCTACCTTCTGTAAAATAGACATAATCAGGGACTCACCCGCGAAACTGACCGCCGCATTCTACATGTCGGGGGCCCGAAATCCCAGCCGCAGCGCGCACCTACGCTCTGTCATGTTACCTCCCGCCTTTGTCATGGCGCGTCAATGAACGCCCGTCAGCAATAAACCACGCAGCGTAAAACGCCGTAAAGATGCGTAAATTGTTAATCAGATATTTTGAATGACTTGCTCAGCATTATCAGATTTTCAATCGGCACGGATGCTTTATTATTCAACCCATCGGAAGCGAATGGCTTCCTTCCTAACTAAACAGACTGGAGTCACCCATGAAAACCATCAAATATTTTGCAGCCGCAGCCGCTATCGCACTGACCTCTTTCGCCACCTTCGCCGCTGAACCGATCAGCAGCCAGCAGGCCGATAACCTGACCGCCGCCGGCATCGTTTCCGCAGGCCACGCAACCACCCTCAGCAGCCTGGAGAAAAAGCTGGCCGCTAAAGCGGATGCCCAGGGCGCCAGCAGCTACCGCATCATCTCCGCCGGCGGTAACAACATGCTGAGCGGCACCGCGATCATCTACAAATAATGTTTCCGGTACAGGGCCCGCACGCTCGGGCCCTGCCTCTGTTTCTCGCCTAAAAACCCGCATTTTCCCCGCCCCCATTTGTTACATAAATATTAAATTTTTATTACACACTAGACACCCGATCGCCAGTGGCTTAGCTTGAAGGCATCTTCCTGCAGAAAGGCTTTCAAAATGAGCGAGATATCGACACTTACCATTAAAATTCCTCTGGAACTCAAGGAAAAAATCCGCGCCGCCGCCGCTGAAAACGAATTTTCGTTGAGCGTGGAAGTGTGCCAGCGCCTGGAAAGCAGTTTCAGCGCGCCCGCCACCAAAGCAGAAAAACCGGCCAAAAAGGCGGATGACCTGCACCACGGCGAGATCGACAATCAAAGCACCGAAGAAGAAATTGAACAGCCGCTGAGCCAGAAAGAGCTGAAGAAACTCCGCCAGCTGTTAAAAACCGGCGCCAAAGGCGGCAAGAAAAAGTAAGTATGAACATAAAAAAACGGGGCGATAAATCGCCCCGTTTTATTTTGTCGCGCCGCCGCGTTATTGCCCGTCCAGACCGCGGATCGGTTTGACCGATGACCAGGCGCGGCACGACGGGCAATGCCAATAGAGCGAGTGCGCGGTGAAGCCACATTTGTGGCAGCGGTATCGCGGCTTGGTGCGAATTTGCTCGCCGACCATGTCGCGCAACAGCAGCAGGCTCTCTTTCGCCCGGCCGTCTTCAGCGTCCGCCAGGTGATAATCCATCAGCCGATAAAACACCCGCATAGTGGGATGACGCTGCAGCTGACGGTTGATATAGACCTGCACCACGTCGCGCCCTTCGTGCTGCTCGATGATCTCGGCCAGCATCAGATCGGCGGTGGCGCCGGTGTTCTCTTCCACGCAGCGCTTAAGAAAATCGGCCCAGTTGTGCTGTTGTTCCGGCAGATGCGTGTAGCATTCCTGCAGCATCGGCAGCGTTTCGCTGACCAACTCTTTATCCTGGCTCAGTACGCGTTGCAGCGACTCTGCCGCTTTGGCGTAGTCGTTTTGCGCCATGTAGATGCGCCCGAACATGATGGAGACGCGCGCACACTGTTTATCGGCGGCGTCCGCCCGCTTGAGCAGGTTCATCGCCCGATCGAGATCGTCGCTGCCCATTGCCTGCAGCGCCAACTCACAGTAAAAGTGCGCGATCTCGACGCGTTGCTTCTCTTTGCCCAGCTTGACCAGCTTTTCCGCCACGTCGATCGCTTTCTGCCAGTCGCTGGTCGCCTGATGGATCACCAGCAGCTGCTGCAGCGCCGAGACGCGAAAATCCGCTTCGTCAGTCAACTGGCTGAACATGTCTTCCGCGCGGTCATACAGCCCGGCCGCCATATAGTCGCGGCCCAGCTGCTGCACCGCCAGCAGGCGCTGTTCGAAGGTCAGGGAGGCGCTTTCCATCAAGGCCTGATGGATGCGGATGGCGCGGTCGACTTCACCGCGCGAACGGAACAGGTTACCCAGCGTCAGGTGGGCTTCAACGGTGTTGCTGTCCTCTTTCAACATGTCGAGGAACAGATCGACCGCCTTGTCCTGCTGGTTGGAGAGCAGAAAGTTCACCCCTGCCACGTATTCGCGCGACAGGCGGTTGGCTTCTTGCTGTTTATCCTGCTGAGCGCTTCTGCGCCCCATGTACCAACCGTACGCGGCAGCCACGGGCAGCAACAGAAACAGCAGTTCTAACATAGAGGATTATTCCTTGCTGACAACAGGCTGAGCCGCCGGTTCAGCGGGCTGCTCAAGCTGCAGCTCCAGCCTTTTGATCTTGCGCTCGGCGCGACCCAGCGCAATACGCGTGCGCAGGTAGAACAGGCCGCAAATGATCCAGCCGAGAACGAAACCGGCACCAAACAGCGTGGCCAACAGGGTCGATACGCGATAGTCGCCCTGCGCAACCAGATAGTTAAAATTGACCACCTGATCGTTATGCGCACCCAAGGTGACGGAAATCACGAAGATCACCAGAACCAACAAAAAAATCAGCAAATATTTCACATTCTTTCCCGCGATGCCGAGTGAATCGGATGAACGATGCCAAAATGTGGCGTCCCTAACCCTTAAGTTAGCATTTCCCGCTGCGGCAGGGAAACCCTGCCGCACGATAAAACCACATATCTGCTGGCATATTCGGCAGTAAACGGTCTTAGCGAACAAATTGATGAGAAAGCTTCTCAAAACGTCGAATTTATAAGGATATGGGGGCAACCGGGCGAATTGCAATGGCGGGAAAATGTAAGCGGTTAATGCGGCACCGATCCGATGCCGCCTATTTTGTGACATGGTCACATAGCGATCATATCTCCGGCTTGCGCGCCGCGATTTCCTGCTGTTCTTGTGGCGGCGGCGTCAGCGGGCCGAACCAGCGCTGCGCCAGCCAGCAGGTGACCACCACCAGCAGCCAACTGATCAGCGTAGCCATCGCCAGATCGCGCGGCCAGTGCATGCCCAGCAGCAGACGGCTGCCCATCACCCCCGTTGCCCACACCATCAGCAGCGCAACGGTTTTATAATGGCGGCGCGGCCACAGCAGCCCTACGCCCAACAGTGCCCAGGTGGCGGCGAACATCGTATGCCCCGACGGGAAAGCGAAGCCGGTTTCAAACTGCCAGTGCTTGCGCAGCCAGTTCGGCACCAGCGTCTGGTCTTGCAGTTGCTCGCGCACCAGCGCGCTGCGCTCTTTGCGATGCAGCGAATAGAAATATTTTCCGTCCACGCCGTGGGTTTGCTCGAGCCATACCACAAACGGCCGCGGTTCTTGCACCCGATCCTTGATCAACGACTTGACCCCCTGCCCAATCACCAACGCGGCGGAAAGCAGGATCGCCAGACCGATGGCCGCCTTCAGCCGAAAGCGCAGGCACCACAAAAACCAACCGCAAAGGACAGCGCTGGTCAGAATGCCCCACGGCGAGGTAACGGTTTCGGTCACCCAGAACAGCGCTTTGAGCAGCCGATCATTGCCGCCGGGCTGCCAATGCCAGCCGGATGCCCATACGACCAGCGGCATCAACAGCAGCAGCAGCGCGCCGCCCGCCGTACGTTTTGCTATCTCATACATTCCCGTTTTCCTCTGCGTGAATCAGGCTGCAGTGTAACAAGAGTGCAATATTGATAACACGCGAAAAATTAAACAGATAGGAAACCTATCGCAATAATAGGTGGCCAGAAAACGCCATCTGCTGGTTTGCTGAGCACCGCCCGGCAAGAAGTTGTGGCAAAATAGCCGATAATTAACGAAATAGAGATCGGCGTAGCACGTTTTAGTCTTGGTCAATTTACTGAACCGGACTTAGGATGCGCGACAATGATTGAATCGTAGGTTTTTGTGGAGAGTGACATGCAGCTGAAACGGGTGGCAGAGGCTAAACTGCCGACACCTTGGGGCGATTTCCTGATGGTAGGATTCGAAGAACTGGCGACCGGACATGACCATCTGGCACTGGTATTCGGTGATATTTCCGGCGAAGCGCCGGTGCTCGCACGCGTGCATTCCGAATGCCTGACCGGCGACGCGTTGTTCAGCCTGCGCTGCGACTGTGGTTTTCAATTGGAAGCCGCACTGGAGCAGATTGCGGAAGAAGGCCGCGGCATCCTGCTGTACCATCGCCAGGAGGGCCGCAATATCGGCCTGTTGAACAAGATCCGCGCCTACGCCCTGCAGGATAAAGGCGCAGACACCGTGGAAGCCAATCACCAGCTCGGCTTCGCCGCCGACGAGCGCGACTTCACCCTGTGTGCCGACATGTTCAAACTGCTGGGCGTCGACGCGGTGCGTTTGCTGACCAACAACCCGAAAAAGGTCGAGATCCTGACCGAAGCCGGTATCAACATCAGCGAACGCGTGCCGTTGATCGTCGGCCGCAATCCGAAGAACGAACGCTATCTGGCAACCAAGGCCGCCAAAATGGGCCATTTGCTCGACCAGAAGTGATCGCCACCGCCGCGGAAACAATCAGGGCGCCTTACGGCGCCCTTTTTATTGATTAATTACAGCATTTTCCTGATCACATAGTGCAGGATGCCGTCGTTTTCGTAGTAAGTCAGCTCATTGCCGGTATCGATGCGGCACCGGGTGTCGACCACTTCCTTGCGCCCGTCGGCATAGGTGATGTGCACCGGCACCGTCTGGCCCGGCTGCAGCTGCTGCAGGCCGCCAACGCTGATCTGCTCATCCCCGGTCAGCCCCAGCGTTTTACGCGTCACCCCTTGCGGGAACTCCAGCGGCAAAATCCCCATGCCGATCAGGTTAGAGCGGTGAATACGCTCGAAGGATTCGGCAATCACCACCCGCACGCCCAGCAGGCGCGGCCCCTTCGCCGCCCAGTCGCGGCTGGAGCCGGAACCGTACTCTTTACCGGCGATCACCGCCAGCGGCACCTTCTCCTGCTGATACTGCATGGCGGCGTCGTAGATAGACAGCTGCTGTTGCGAAGGAATATGGCGGGTATAGCCGCCTTCCACGCCCGGCACCATTTCGTTCCGGATGCGAATGTTGGCGAAGGTGCCGCGCATCATCACTTCGTGGTTGCCACGGCGTGAACCGTAGGAGTTGAAATCCTGCGGCGCTACGCCATGCTCGCTCAGGTAACGCCCCGCCGGGCTGTCGCGCTTGATGTTACCCGCCGGCGAGATGTGGTCGGTGGTCACCGAGTCGGCCAGAATCGCCAGAATGCGCGCATCTTTGATGTCCTGCACCGGATCCGGCTTCACCTTCATGGTGCTGAAGAACGGCGGATGGCGGATATAGGTAGAATCCTCCTGCCACTGATAGGTCGCCGAACCGGTCACCTGGATCGCCTGCCAGTTGGCATCGCCGTCGAACACTTCGCCGTACTCCTTGTGGAACATCTCGGTGCGCACTTCTTCCACCGCCTGAGCGATGTCCCGGCTGCTCGGCCAGATGTCCTTCAGGTAGACCGGCTGGCCATCGTTACCCTCGCCCAGCGGCTCTTTAGTCAGATCGATCTTCATGCTGCCCGCCAGCGCATAAGCCACCACCAGCGGCGGCGAGGCCAGCCAGTTGGTTTTCACCAGCGGGTGGATGCGCCCTTCGAAGTTACGGTTGCCCGACAGCACTGCGCCCACGGTCAGATCGCCCTCTTTGATCGCCTGCTCGATCGGATCCGGCAGCGGGCCGGAGTTACCGATGCAGGTGGTACAGCCATACCCCACCAGGTTGAACCCCAACTCTTCCAGATAAGCGGTGAGTTTGGCGCTGTCGAAGTAGTCGGTCACCACTTTGGAACCCGGCGCCAGCGAGGTTTTTACCCAGGGTTTGCTACGCAGCCCTTTCTTGACGGCGTTTTTCGCCAACAGGCCGGCCGCCATCATCACGCTCGGGTTGGAGGTGTTGGTGCAGGAGGTGATCGCCGCGATCACCACTGCGCCGTCGCGCAGTTCGTGCTGCTGCCCGTCCAGCGTAAAGGTTTTGCTGTCTGTCTTGGCCTTGTGACCGCCGATATCCAGCTCGGTAGCAGCCTTGAACGCCTGCGGCACATTCGGCAGCGCCACGCGATCCTGCGGGCGTTTCGGCCCGGCGAGGCTCGCCTCCACCGTCGACATATCCAGCGCCAGCGAGCTGGTGAATACCGGCTCATCTCCCGGATTGCGCCACATGCCCTGCGCCTTGGCGTAGGCTTCCACCAACGCGATTTGTTCGGCGCTGCGGCCGCTGAGCTTCATATAGCCGAGCGTAACGTCATCCACCGGGAAGAAGCCGCAGGTGGCGCCGAACTCCGGCGACATGTTGGCGATGGTCGCCCGATCGGCCAGCGGCAGATCGGCCAGGCCGTCGCCGTAAAACTCGACGAACTTGCCGACAACGCCGTGTTTGCGCAGCATTTGGGTGACGGTCAGCACCAGATCGGTGGCGGTAATGCCCTCGCGGAGCTTGCCGGTCAGCTTGAAGCCGACCACGTCCGGGATCAGCATCGACACCGGCTGGCCCAGCATCGCGGCTTCCGCTTCGATGCCGCCCACGCCCCAGCCCAGGATGCCCAGGCCGTTAATCATGGTGGTGTGGGAATCGGTGCCCACCAGCGTATCCGGATAGGCCACGCGGCGGCCGCTTTCGTCGCTGTGCCACACCGTTTGGCCAAGGTATTCGAGGTTAACCTGGTGACAAATGCCGGTGCCCGGCGGCACCACGCGGAAGCGGTTGAAGGCCTTCTGCCCCCAGCGCAGAAAGGTGTAGCGCTCGTGGTTGCGCTGCATTTCGATGCGCACGTTGTCTTCAAAGGCATTATCGTCGCCAAATTCATCGACGGTGACCGAATGGTCAATCACCAGATCCACCGGCGACAGCGGGTTCACCTGGTCGACATTGCCGCCCAGTCGCCGAACCGCTTCGCGCATCGCCGCCAGATCCACCACCGCCGGCACGCCGGTAAAGTCCTGCATCAGCACGCGCGCCGGGCGGTAGGCGATCTCACGGTCAGCATGGCCGGTTTGCAACCAGGCGACGATGGCCTTGAGGTCGTCAACCTGCACGGTATCGCCATCCACATGGCGCAGCAGGTTCTCCAACAGCACTTTCATTGATTTCGGCAACCGGTCGATATCACCCAGCTGCTTCGCCGCCAGCGGCAGACTGTAGTAGTAATATTCGCTATTCAGCGCAACCAGCTTATCCAGACTTGTTTCACGAAGATCGGACGACATAGCT
The DNA here is from genome assembly GCF_052166695.1 of Serratia sp. CY76391. Taxonomy (NCBI): domain Bacteria; kingdom Pseudomonadati; phylum Pseudomonadota; class Gammaproteobacteria; order Enterobacterales; family Yersiniaceae; genus Serratia; species Serratia sp. CY76391. The sequence goes on along the minus strand of NZ_JBJNOJ010000008.1, from coordinate 143,609 downwards.
CCTCCATTTCTTATTGTGACTAAAACAGGGTAATCAGTGAGGTCTTGTTTAAAGATACCACAAAGATAAGTTAACGTTTTGATAACAACACGATTTGATCACAACGATAGGCGGGAACAATCAAGAGGAAGGAAGTGCGAGCGCAGCCAAGGGGTTAGGCCACGCGTCAACGAAAACGCCGCAACGAGGCGGCGTTTTTGCAGGGAAAATCTAGCGGCTTTAGCAGGGTTTGCGCACCAGGCGGCGACATACTGTGAGCACAACTGCAGCAATGATGGCAGAGACACCCAATTTAATGGCAATGACAGCCGAGTCGAAATTATTCATCCCTATTTCACCATCACCGCTAATTTCTATGTTGTTGGAAACGAAACTGTCGAAAATTCCGTCTGGTTGGTAGCGCAGCAACAAAAGGGTGAGCAATCAGAACAGAACAATCCAGAGGCTTTTTTCATCGTGATACCAGGCATTTACGGTAATCAGTACGGATTTCCGGGCTAAAAAACCCGGTTAGGCAGGCGCCTCTCCGGGTTTGATTTGATATCGTCGATGGTTACTTAATCGGCAGCTTGATGTCCTTGAACATCGCTTCAATCTCTTCGTTGGAGCGCAGCGCCACTGCGCTGTCGACCACGTCGCGCGTCAGGTGCGGCGCGAAGCGCTGAATGAAGTCGTACATGTAGCTGCGCAGGAAGGTGCTGCGGCGGAAGCCGATTTTAGTGGTGCTGTAGGTGAAGATGTCGCGCGCATCCACCGTCACCAGATCCGGATCCTGCACCGGATCCACCGCCATGCTGGCGATCACCCCCACCCCCAATCCCAGACGCACATAGGTTTTGATGACGTCAGCGTCGGTGGCGGTGAAGACGATGCGCGGCGTCAGGCCGGCGCGGTTGAAGGCGGTGTCCAGCTCCGAGCGGCCGGTAAAACCGAAGGTGTAAGTGACGATCGGGTAAGCCGCCAGCTCTTCAATGCTGATGCTGCTTTTGCCCGCCAAAGGATGATCGGGCTTCACCACCACCGCACGGTTCCAGTGGTAGCACGGCAACATGATGAGATCGTCGTACAGGTGCAGCGCCTCGGTGGCGATGGCAAAATCGGCGGTGCCCTTGGAGACCGCTTCGGCGATCTGCGTCGGCGAGCCCTGATGCATGTGCAGCGAGACGCGCGGGTAACGCTCGATAAAGCCCTTGATCACGTTGGGCAAGGCGTAGCGAGCCTGCGTATGCGTGGTGGCGACGTACAGCGAGCCTTTGTCCGGGTAGGTGTGTTCACCGGCAACGGCTTTGATGGCGTCTACTTTGGACAACACTTCACGCGCGATGCGAATGATTTCCTGGCCGGCGGGGGTGACCTGGGTCAGGTGCTTGCCGCTGCGGGCGAAAATCTGGATGCCCAGCTCATCTTCGAGCATGCGCACCTGTTTGCTGATGCCGGGTTGAGAAGTATAGAGCCCTTCTGCCGTCGAGGAGACATTCAGGTTGTGGTTAACCACTTCCACAATGTAACGAAGCTGCTGCAATTTCATATCTTATACCATCCTAGGTTAAACACTGCGGCTTACCCGCAGCCAGGTATATTGGTGTCGCCCCGGTATGCTGAAACTCACAAGCCATAAACCCCGTGTTCTACCCTGATGGTGAAGAAAACGCCGTTGTTAATAAGCTTTAATAATAAAAAAACTTTTTATATAACCACTATACCACGATGCAGCTTCAAGTATAGATCCGCGTCACACTATGATAACGATTATTTTGCATTGGTATCAACGTGAAACGGCGATGTCGGAGGGATAAAAACAGCAAAGGATAGATCCGTTTGCCCCTTTTCACCAATAAAAAACCAGCCGCCGGGGCTGGTTTTTCATCTTGCAGGCAGGGCATCGCCCTTACTTCTTGCCTTCGACCCACTTGCCGTCCACATAGAACGCAGACCAACCGGTCGCCTTGCCGTCTTTTTCAGAGGAGACGTACTGCTGCTTGGTTTTACGGCTGAAACGCACCAGCGTTTTGTTGCCTTCGGCATCCGCCACCGGCGCATCGGCCAGATAGCGCAGTTTCTCCGGCAGACGATCCTTGAAGCGAGCCAGCTCTTCCACCAGCGGCGCACGGGTTTCGCGCGATTTAGGGAAGGTGTTGGCCGCCAGGAACACGCCGGCAGCGCCGTCACGCAGCACGAAATAGGCGTCGGACTTCTCGCACGGCAGCTCCGGCAACGGCACCGGATCTTCCTTCGGCGGCGCGACATCGCCGTTTCGCAGGATCTTACGGGTGTTTTTGCAGTTCTCGTTGGTGCAACCCATGTACTTGCCGAAGCGCCCCATTTTCAGGTGCATTTCCGAGCCGCACTTGTCGCACTCCACCACCGGACCATCATAGCCTTTCAGGCGGAACTCGCCCTCTTCGATCTCATAGCCGTCACACGCCGGGTTGTTACCGCAGACGTGCAGCTTGCGCTGGTTGTCGATCAGATAGCTGTCCATCGCCGTACCGCATTTCTGGCAGCGGCGGCGCGCGCGCAACGCGTTGGTTTCCGCATCGTCGCCTTCGAGGATGTTGAGCACTTCCGCTTCCGGCACCAGGTTGATGGTGGTTTTGCAACGCTCCTTCGGCGGCAGCGCGTAGCCGGAACAGCCGAGGAACACACCGGTGCTGGCGGTACGGATGCCCATCTTGCGGCCGCAGGTCGGGCAATCGATGCTGGTCATCACCATCTGGTTAGGCCGCATGCCGCCTTCTTCCGGATCCTTCTCCGCCGTTTCCAGCTGCTCGCTGAAATCGACAAAGAACTCGTCCAGTACCGCTTTCCACTCGGCCTGGTTGTTGGCGACCTCATCGAGGCCGTCTTCCATGCGCGCGGTGAAGTCATAGTTCATCAGTTCGCGGAAATTTTCTTCCAGACGATCGGTGACGATCTCGCCCATTTTCTCGGCATAGAAGCGGCGGCTTTCCACCCGCACGTAACCGCGATCCTGAATGGTCGAGATGATGGAGGCGTAGGTGGACGGGCGGCCGATGCCGCGTTTTTCCAGCTCTTTCACCAGCGAGGCTTCGCTGTAGCGCGCCGGCGGCTTGGTGAAGTGCTGGCTCGGGATCAGTTTCTGCAGATCCAGCTCGCTGCCGATTTCGACGAATGGCAACGTGCGATCTTCATCGCCCTTGCGCAGCGCCGGCATCACCTTGGTCCAACCGTCAAAGCGCAGCGTACGGCCCTTGGCGCGCAGCTGATAATCGCCGGCTTTCACCGTCAGCGTGGTGGAATCGTATTGCGCCGGCGTCATCTGGCAGGCGACGAACTGGCGCCAGATCAGCTGATACAGCTTCTGCGCGTCCGCTTCCATGTCTTTGAGCTGCTCGGCGAGCACGTTCACGTCCGAAGGACGGATCGCTTCGTGCGCTTCCTGCGAATTCTCTTTGCTGCTGTACTGATTCGGCGCCTTCGGCAGGTATTTATCGCCGAAGTTGTCGCCGATATAGCCACGCACCATGTTGAGCGCATCCTGGCTCAGGTTGGTGGAATCGGTACGCATATAGGTGATGTGGCCGGCTTCATACAGCCGTTGCGCCATCATCATGGTTTTCTTCACGCCGAAGCTCAGGCGGGTGCTGGCGGCCTGTTGCAGCGTAGAGGTAATGAAAGGCGCGCCCGGCTTGCTGCTGGTCGGTTTGTCTTCGCGATCCAGCACCGTGTAGCGGGCTTTTTCCAGCAGCTTGACCGCGGCGTGCGTCTGCTCGCGGTTGACCGGCTTGAACGGTTTATCGTGCGCATGGGTCACTTCCATCTGCAGCGCGGTTTCACCCTTCGCCAGCAGATCGGCATGCAGTTCCCAGTACTCTTCCGGCACGAACGCCTTGATGTCGCGTTCGCGCTCCACCACCAGACGCACCGCCACCGACTGCACACGGCCGGCGGACAGGCCGCGGGCGATTTTCTTCCACAGCAGCGGCGAGACCATATAACCCACCACGCGGTCCATAAACCGGCGCGCCTGCTGCGCGTTGACGCGATCAATGTTCAGCTCGCCCGGCTGTTTGAACGCCTGTTGGATCGCGTTTTTGGTGATTTCGTTAAACACCACGCGGCTAAAGCGTTTGTCATCGCCACCGATCACTTCCCGCAGGTGCCAGGCGATGGCTTCCCCTTCGCGGTCAAGGTCGGTTGCGAGATAAATGTGGTCGGCGTTTTCCGCCAACGATTTTAACTCGGCGACCACTTTTTCTTTACCCGGCAGGATTTCATAATGCGCTTTCCAGCCGTGGTAAGGGTCGACGCCCATGCGATTTACCAGCGCCGCCTTCTCATCTTTTTTAACTTTTTTCTTGGCTTTGTCTTCGGTTGAGTCAGCGCTCTTTTTGCTGGCTGAGCCACTGGTCGGCAAATCACGGATGTGACCGACGCTGGACTTCACCACGTAGTCACTTCCTAAATATTTATTAATAGTTTTGGCTTTTGCCGGGGACTCAACTATTACGAGAGCTTTACCCATATTTACCTTTACCTAATTTATTTCTTCTAAAAAGAAGTCTTTTATCTCGCCGTGCCGCGGCAATTCGTGTCTCTTTTTTTATATTGCGGCAGTCTGGCAAGAGATCAACAGATTTTTTTCTTTTGGTTGCCCAACTGCTCAACCTGAACGCAAGTTGTTGATCCTGCCTGCTATTCACCCATGCCCCAGAAGTATGGCTGTGTGAGTTTTATTCATGGCGTAAACAAAACCTTCCACCCGACGCCGCAAAATCCCACACTGTACCTGATAAAAAGCGTCACGCAACCTAATTAGCATGGAAAGTCCGATTTCGCCAACCGGCGGCCGCCCATGGCCATCCAGACGGCAAATAAACCTTAGTCGGTTTGCGGATAAAAGCGAACCGGCGTTAGAATATGCGCAGAGTTTTTAGTTTGGAGTCTAATAAATGCGCACGAATACTGCACCTATCGGCCGCGAGGCCCTGCTGGCGGAAGCAAATAACATCATCCGCCAACACGAAGATTATCTGCACGGCATGATAGCCACCGACGTTGAACAAAAAAGCGGCGTTTTAGTTTTTCGCGGCGAATACTTTTTGGATGCCGATGGATTGCCCACCGCCAAAACCACCGCGGTATTTAATATGTTTAAACATTTGGCTCACCTGCTTTCGGAAAAATACCACCTGGTCGATTAAGACAAGAAAACGGGGGCGCCTGGCCCCCGTTGATTCCCGCTCTCGTTGCCGTTACAACAACGGCTTTTCCCCACGCTGCCACCAGCGCAGCAGCAAACGATCGACGCTTTCCGCCGCGCTGCCGGTGAAGCGATCCATCAGGCGTTTGCGGCGCGTATAGCGCACGGCAATCACTTCGTGGTTATCCAGCTCGGCGATCAGCAAATCATCGCTGGTGCCGATGGCGTCGATCAGGCCCTTCTCTTTCGCCTGTGAACCGAACCAGTGCTCACCGGTGGCGACGCTGTCGATGTCGAGCGACGGGCGCTGCTCATGCACAAAGCGCTTGAACAGCTCGTGCGTTTCGTTCAGATCTTCTCGGAACTTCTCGCGCCCTTGTTCGGTGTTTTCGCCAAACAGCGTCAGCGTGCGTTTAAATTGCCCGGCGGTGTGCAACTCCACGTCGATATCGTTCTTTTTCAACAGGCGGTGGAAGTTCGGGATCTGCGCCACCACGCCGATGGAACCGATGATAGCGAACGGCGCCGCCACGATGCGATCCGCAACGCAAGCCATCATGTAGCCGCCGCTGGCCGCCACTTTATCCACCGCGACCGTCAGACGAATGCCGCCTTTGCGCAGGCGCTCCAACTGCGAAGCCGCCAGGCCGTAGCCGTGCACCACCCCGCCAGGGCTTTCCAGGCGCAACAGAACTTCATCCTGCGCCGACGCCACCGCCAACACAGCCGAGATCTCTTCGCGCAGCGAGGTGACCTCGTGCGCGTCCATGCTGCCCTTGAAGTCCAGCACATACAGGCACGGCTTGGCCACTTCCACCGCGCCGGACTTGGCGCGCTGTTTCTTCAATTTGTCATCAGATTTGGTCTGCTTTTTGAACTGTTTCAGCCAAACCTTCTGCTCCGCGGCATCCATGCGCGCCAGGCGCATATCGCGCTGCATCTCGCGATACTGTTCACCGAGATCGGTCAGCTGCAGCTCCCCTTTCTGGCGGCTCTTGCGTTGCCCCAAACTGACCGCCAGGATGGCCAACGCGGCGATGGCGAGCACCACCGTGGCGACCTTGGCCAGAAACAGGCCATAAACAGATATAAACTCCACAGATTCCGCCTTTATTTACAGGTTGTTAGTATGCTTATTTCCATTTTAGCCAACCGCAGCGGCTGCTGTCGCGGCTAAATGAAAATTCATTGCGCACAGAGCATCAACTATGGGGACGATTTACGGCCGAACCAAGCCGCCACCGCCGCGCTTTTGTTACAAAAGAATGCCATTTCAGCCTGCTACGCATTGAAAATGCCCGCGGATTAAGGCATATAACACCCATTATTCATCAATATGATGAGACGGATTCGCTGCGCGGCCCGCAGACGGTCGAGCCTTCGCTCCCGCCCCGGCCGCGCGTTTCACCCTTGCTCCCCGATATCTGCGGGAGAACAGCCACCCAGGCGAGGATTTATCGTGCATTACCAACCCAAACAAGATCTGCTCGAACAACGTATCATTTTGGTCACCGGCGCCGGCGACGGCATCGGCCGTGAAGCGGCGCTGACCTACGCGCGCTTCGGCGCCCAGTTGGTGCTGCTGGGGCGCACCGAGAGCAAACTGCTGGCGGTACAACAAGAGATCACAGCCCAGGGCGGCGCCCCGGCCCTGGTGGTAACGCTGGACTTGCTGCACGCCACTCAGGATCAATGCCGACAGATAGCCGACGATCTGGCGCGCCAAATTCCGCGCCTGGACGGCGTGCTGCACAACGCCGGCCTGCTCGGCGACATCGCACCGATGGCCGACCTGTCGATGACCATGTGGCAAGAAGTGATGCAGGTTAACGTCAACGCCACCTTTATGCTGACTCAGGCGCTGCTGCCGCTGCTGCTGAAATCCCACGCCGGTTCACTGGTGTTCACCAGCTCCAGCGTCGGGCGTACCGGCCGCGCAGACTGGGGTGCCTATGCGGTGTCGAAGTTCGCCACCGAGGGCATGATGCAGGTGTTGGCCGACGAGTACAAAAACCGCAATCTGCGGGTGAACTGCATCAATCCGGGCGGCACTCGCACCAAAATGCGCGCATCTGCCTTCCCGCACGAAGACAAGAACAAGCTGAAAACCCCGGCCGATATCATGCCGCTGTATCTGTATTTGATGGGCGAAGACAGCCGCCGCAAAACCGGCATGAGCTTCGACGCGCAGCCGAACCGCAAACCCGGCGCAGCCGAATAATCAGGAGCGTTTTATGGCGGAAGATCGTCATCAACAGCGCCAGCAGCGCCTGAAAGAACAGGTCGATGCGCGCATCGCCGCGGCGCAGAACACCCGCGGCCTGCTGCTGGTGTTTACCGGCAACGGCAAAGGTAAAACCACCGCCGCCTTCGGCACCGTCACCCGCGCGGTCGGCCACGGCATGCGCGCCGGGGTGATCCAGTTCATCAAGGGCGAATGGCCCAATGGCGAAAAAAATCTGCTGCAGCAACACGGCGTTGAATTTCAGGTGATGGCCACCGGTTTCACCTGGGAAACGCAGAACAAGGCCGGCGACACCGCCGCCTGCCAGGCGGTGTGGCAGCACGGCAAACGCATGCTGGCCGACAGCAGCCTGGATCTGGTGCTGCTGGACGAAGTGACCTACATGCTGACCTACGGCTATCTGGAACTGGAAGAGCTGAAGGAAGCGCTCCTGCAACGCCCTGCGCATCAAACGGTGATCCTGACCGGGCGCGGCTGCCATCGCGATCTGCTGGAACTGGCGGATACGGTCACGGAGATGCGGCCGGTGAAACACGCATTCGACGCGGGCGTGAAGGCGCAACAAGGGATCGATTGGTAACAAAACGTTCTGGCCCCGAACGGGGCCAGAATGGCAGGATTAGCTGCGTTTGCTTGGCTTGCCTGGTTTGCTGCCTGGCGCACTGCGGCGGCCGCTGCCGGCCACCTGCGAGTGGCGCTTGACCGCCCGGCGGATCTGGTTGGCCTTCACGCGTCGGCGCTCACGCTCCACCGGCATTTTGCTGACCGTTTCCGGTTTCAACTCCACCAGCTCGCGCAGGTAGTTGATCGCCGGCAAATCCAGTTCGGCCCAGCCGCCGCGCGGCAGGCCTTTCGGCAGATCGATGTCGCCGTAACGCACGCGGATCAGGCGGCTCACCTGCACGCCCACCGCTTCCCACAGGCGACGCACTTCACGGTTGCGGCCTTCGGTCAGGGTCACGTTGTACCACTGATTGAGGCCTTCACCGCCCTGGAAGCTGATGGTACGGAAGGCGGCCGGGCCGTCTTCCAATTGCACGCCTTTGCTCAGCTGCTTCACTTTCGCATCGTCGACCTGGCCGAACACGCGCACCGCGTATTCGCGCTCCACTTCACGGCTCGGGTGCATCAGACGGTTGGCCAGTTCACCATCGGTAGTGAACAGCAGCAGACCAGAGGTGTTGACGTCCAGGCGCCCTACCGCCACCCAGCGCGAACCGCGCAGCTTCGGCAGGCGATCGAACACCGTCGGGCGGCCTTCAGGATCGCTGCGGGTACACAGCTCGCCTTCCGGTTTGTAGTAAGCCAGCACCCGGCAAACCACCTCTTCGGACTCTTTGATCGACAGGACATGACCGTCCAGACGAATTTTCATCGCTGGGGTCACTTCAACGCGATCGCCCAGCTTGGCGACCTTGCCGTCGACGCTGACGCGCCCGGCTTCAATCATGGTTTCGATTTCACGACGCGAGCCATGCCCGGCGCGCGCTAAAACTTTCTGTAACTTTTCGCTCATTGAGCAACCTCTAATGTCGCCTTCACAGGCGTCGGGGGGATACCGCCGCGGCCAACCGCCACCACGGTAATAATACGTTTATCAGGATCGAACCGCGTATTATACAGGCTTTCTAAGGTGTTGAAACCCACTTTATCGGCGGTGGCCCCCACAGGCGGCGTTCACGGCGCCAAAAAATCCTCCACTGCCCACAGCACCGCGTCAGGCCGTTCCAGAATACCGAGGTGAGTGCGGGCCTCGCCTAGACGCACCACGGAGAAAAACGGCTGCTCGGCGGCAAATGCCTGCTGTTGCCGCAAATAGTCGTCGCGGCGGTCCAGCGAGTAGATGTGCCGGCACGGCGGCGGCGCGCTCATGCCCGCCAGGCGTTGCAGCGGCGAGCCGAATTGCCGGTAGGCCTGTTCGATGGCCACCCCGGCGGCACGCCAAAGCCGGTAATCCTCCTGCGCCATCTCGACCTCCAGATGGCGTTTGACCCGATCGTGGCGGATGCCGCCCTGCCAAAAGTCGAACAAGGCGTCGCGTGCCGCCAGCCAATGCTGCGGCTGCTGCATGCGGCTCACCGCCGTAAAGAACGCCGGCTCCGGCTGCGTCATGATCCAGTCGAGAAACACCATGCCCCGTACCCGTTGCGGCAACGCTTCGGCCAACGCTACCGCCAGCCAGCTGGCGTGCGCCACCGACAGAGTGACCGCGTTATCCAAACGCAGCGCCGTCAGCAGTTGGCGCACATCCTCCAGCAAGTCGTCCGCCGTCAGCGACATCTCCGTGGCTTTTGACGACAGGCCATGGCCGCGCCAGTCGATGCTGATCACCCGATAGCGTTCGGCCGCCAGAGCGATGAACGGCTCAAACACGGTTTTCGGTTCGCACCAGCCGGGCAGCAACACCAACGTGAGCGATCCTGAGCCGACATCCTGATAGTCGAGTATCATGTTGGCACTGTGAAATGCGGTCATATTACCTCCTGCGCGTCTCTCCCCGACCCGTTCGGGGAATACCGACGGGGATAAGGTGACAGCGCAGCAGGTATTGATCTATTGAAGTTCGTGCGGAAAGCTCCCTGGGCGCACCTTATGAAAAAATGCGCACTAATTGGAATGGGAACTTAATGGCGCACGCAGGGATAGGCGGCACTTAACGCCAGCATGATCACCGACGGTGCGGAATAATGCAGTTGCTCAGGATGCTCGTTCAAATACTGCATCACCGCGTCGGCGGCTACGCCGATGCTCATCCCGGCTTCCGGGCAGATATTGCGATTGCCCTGCATGGAATAAGTATCGAATACGCCGGCGACGTATCCCATGAACATGCCGCCATTCAGCGCTTCGGCCACGGTGGCTTCACCGCTTTTATTTTTTACGTAACCGCTGGATTCCGCCAGCAGACCACTGCCCGAATAAAACCCCGCATTTGCCATTGAGGAAAATAATAAGGCCGCTAAAAAAGAAACCTGTTTAATCATTGCTGCGCATCCTGCCCATTATCAATTCTGAAGTCTTCAAGAATAGCGGCTTTCACACGAAATAGCGTCGCTTCAGCCGATTTTCAGACAATGGGCAAGGTGGCAACAATTGACATCAACGGAAAGGCGCCGCGTCGCCCGCCCCCTCACGCACCACTTCCGGCGAGGATTCGGTCAGATCGATCACCGTGGTCGGCTGTTGGCCAAGGAAGCCGCCGTGGATCACCAGATCGACCACCTTGCCCAAATGATCGTTGATCTCTTCCGGATCGGACTCGGCAAAATCATTGCCCGGCAGCATCAGGGTGGTGGACATCATCGGTTCGTTCAGCGCCTCCAGCAGCGCCAATGCGATCGGGTTCGACGGCACGCGCAGGCCGATGGTTTTGCGCTTTTCATTCATCAGGCGGCGCGGCACTTCTTTGGTCGCTTTCAGAATGAAGGTGTAGTTGCCCGGCGTATTGTTTTTAATCAGGCGGAACGCCGTATTATCGACGTGCGCATAAGTCGACAACTCGGACAGATCGCGGCACATCAGGGTGAAATTGTGGTTGCCGTCCAACTGACGGATGCGGCAAATGCGTTCCATCGCCGCCTTCTCCTCCAACATGCAACCCAGCGCGTAGCCGGAATCGGTGGGATAAACGATCACCCCGCCCTTGCGCAGCACCTCAACCGCCTGGTTAATCAAACGCGGCTGTGGGTTGTCCGGGTGAATATAAAAAAGCTGACTCATGACTTGCTCCTAAAATGATGCCCGCGCGCGTTGCCACGCGCGAAAAATCAGACCGCCTCGCCAGGCTGCGGCCAATCGCGCCACACCGGCTCGACCCCGCCCGGCAGCCACAGTTTGCGGCCCAGTTCGATCCACGAACAAGGCTGATGAAAATCAGATCCTTGCGAGGCCAACAGGCGGTAGTCCTGGGCGTATTTCGCCAACTGCGAGCGCTCATGCGGCGCCTGCTGACACTGCGCCACTTCCATGGCGTCGCCGCCGTGTTCGGCGAAATGCGCCAGCAAACGTTTCAACCACTTCGCGGTCAGATCGTAACGGCCGGGATGCGCTATCACCGCCTGGCCGCCCGATTGATGAATCGCATCAATGGCTTGTTCTATTGTACACCACTGCGGCGGCACGTAGCCGGTTTTGCCTTTGGCCAGATATTTCTTGAACACCTGCGCCATGTTGTCCGCCACGCCAATCTCCACCAGGTAACGGGCGAAATGGCCGCGGGTCACCGCACCGGCCCCCGCTAACCGCTGGGCGCCGGCATAGGCGTCGGGAATGCGCGCTTTACCCAGACGCGTGCCGATCTCCTGCGCCCGCCGGTTGCGACGTTCGGTTTGTTCCGCCAATAGCGCCACCAGCGCCGGGTGCGCGACGTCCATGCCCAACCCAACGATATGAATTTCATGGTTTTCCCACAGCGTCGAGATTTCCACCCCGTTGACCAGCCGCAGCGGCAACGCCTGCTCCGCAATAGCGGCGGCGGCCTCAGCCAAGCCTGCGGTGGTGTCGTGATCGGTGATCGCCAGCACGCCCACGCGCATCTCTACCGCCCGCAGCACCAGCTGCGTCGGCGTCAGGTAGCCGTCGGAGGCGGTCGTGTGGCTGTGGAGGTCGTACAGAGTAAAAGCGATGGATGAGGGGTTACTGTCTGTCAAAACGGCTATCCGGCAATGGCTTGGCTTTCTATCATACCCGCGATCGGCGGCCGGACGGAAATCTATTCTGCGCCAGGCAGACGATGAATAGAATTCACGCTGATCGCTAAAACATTGTGCAAAAAGAGGGTTGACTTTGCCTTCGCGAACCAGTTAACTAGTACACAAGTTCACGGCAACGGCCGTGTCGGATGAGAGTTAACAAAGAGAGTCTGCAAATGAACACATACATTTCTCTTCACGGTTGGTGGCGTACCTCCCTCTTGCGGGCGGTGTAATCGCGCATAGCTGTCATCTGACAATGCAGATTTCCTGAGCCCGCACCTGATGCGGGCTTTTTTATGGGCAGAATTCACTGGAACCACCGATGATGAACACCAAACCACAATTGACACTACTGAAGGCGCAAGCCAGCTACCGGGGCGATCCCACCACCCTTTTCCACCAGCTGTGCGGCGCCCGTCCGGCCACCCTGCTGCTGGAGTCGGCGGAAATCAACAGCAAACAGAATCTGCAGAGCCTGTTGGTCATCGACAGCGCGCTGCGCATTACCGCACTGGGCCACACCGTCAGCGTGCAGGCGCTGACCGCCAACGGCGCGGCGCTGCTGCCGCTGCTGGACGAAGCGCTGCCGCCCGAAGTGCGCAATCAGGCACGCCACAACGGCCGCGAACTGACCTTCCCGGCGATCGACGCGGTGCAGGATGAAGACGCCCGCCTGCGTTCACTGTCGGTGTTCGACGCGCTGCGTACGCTGCTGACGCTGGTGGACTCTCCGGCGGACGAGCGCGAAGCCGTGATGCTGGGCGGCCTGTTCGCCTATGATTTGGTCGCCGGTTTTGAAAACCTGCCGGCGCTGCGCCAGGATCAACGCTGCCCGGACTTCTGCTTCTATCTGGCGGAAACCCTGCTGGTGCTCGATCACCAACGCGGCTCGGCCCGTCTGCAGGCCAGCGTCTTCAGTGAGCAGGCGAGTGAAGCGCAGCGTTTACAGCACCGCCTGGAACAGCTGCAGGCTGAGTTGCAACAACCCCCGCAGCCAATCCCGCACCAAAAGCTGGAAAACATGCAGCTGAGCTGTAACCAGAGTGACGAAGAGTACGGCGCGGTGGTCAGCGAGCTGCAGGAAGCGATCCGCCAGGGCGAAATTTTCCAGGTGGTGCCGTCGCGCCGCTTTTCCCTGCCATGCCCGGCGCCGCTGGCGGCCTACCAAACCTTAAAAGACAACAACCCCAGCCCGTACATGTTCTTCATGCAGGATGATGACTTCACCCTGTTCGGCGCTTCGCCGGAGAGCGCGCTAAAATACGACGCGGGCAATCGCCAAATCGAAATCTACCCGATCGCCGGCACCCGCCCGCGCGGCCGCCGTGCCGATGGGTCGCTGGATTTGGATCTCGACAGCCGCATCGAGCTGGAAATGCGCACCGACCACAAAGAGCTGGCCGAGCACCTGATGCTGGTCGATCTGGCACGCAACGATCTGGCGCGCATCTGCCAGGCCGGCAGCCGCTACGTGGCCGACCTGACCAAAGTAGACCGCTATTCGTTCGTCATGCATCTGGTTTCCCGCGTGGTGGGCACCCTGCGCGCCGATCTCGACGTGCTGCACGCCTACCAGGCCTGCATGAACATGGGCACCCTCAGCGGCGCGCCGAAAGTGCGGGCGATGCAGCTGATCGCCGCCTCCGAAGGCACGCGCCGCGGCAGCTACGGCGGCGCGGTAGGCTACTTCACCGCCACCGGCGATCTGGATACCTGCATCGTCATTCGCTCCGCCTACGTTGAAGACGGCATCGCCACCGTGCAGGCCGGCGCCGGCGTGGTGCTGGACTCCATCCCGCAGGCGGAAGCCGACGAAACCCGTAATAAAGCCCGTGCCGTGCTGCGCGCCATCGCCACTGCGCACCATGCCAAGGAGGTGTTCTGATGGCCGATATCCTGCTGCTCGACAACGTCGACTCCTTTACCTACAACCTGGTCGATCAGCTGCGCGCCAGCGGCCATCAGGTGGTGATTTACCGTAACCAGATCGCCGCCGAGGTGATCATCGAGCGTCTGCAACAGATGGAACAGCCGGTGCTGATGCTGTCGCCCGGCCCTGGCGCCCCTTCCGAAGCGGGCTGTATGCCGGAACTGCTGCAGCGTCTGCGCGGCCAACTGCCGATCATCGGCATCTGCCTCGGCCACCAGGCGATCGTCGAAGCCTATGGCGGCCAGGTCGGCCAGGCGGGCGAGATCCTGCACGGCAAAGCCTCGGCGATCGCTCACGATGGCGAAGGCATGTTCGCCGGCATGGCCAATCCGCTGCCGGTGGCGCGCTACCACTCGCTGGTCGGCAGCAATATCCCGGCCGATCTCACCGTCAACGCCCGTTTCGGCGAAATGGTGATGGCAGTGCGCGACGACCGCCGCCGCGTGTGCGGCTTCCAGTTCCACCCGGAATCGATTCTGACCACCCACGGCGCGCGCCTGCTTGAGCAGACCCTGGCCTGGGCGCTGGCGAAGTAATATAAGGAACACGACGATGCAACCTATTCTTGAGAAACTGTACCGCGCCGAGTCGATGAGCCAGCAGGAAAGCCAACAGCTGTTCAGCGCCATCGTGCGCGGCGAGCTGGAGCCGAGCCAACTGGCGGCGGCGTTGATCAGCATGAAAGTCCGCGGCGAGCGCCCGGAAGAGATCGCCGGCGCCGCCAAAGCGCTGCTGGACGACGCTCAGCCGTTCCCGCGCCCTGACTATCTGTTCGCCGATATCGTCGGCACCGGCGGCGACGGCACCAACAGCATCAATATTTCCACCGCCAGCGCCTTCGTGGCGGCGGCGTGCGGCGCGAAGATCGCCAAACACGGCAACCGCAGCGTCTCCAGCCGTTCCGGCTCTTCGGATCTGCTGGCGGCGTTCGGCATCCGCCTGGATCTGCCGGCGGAAGAGGCGCGCAAGGCGTTGGACGATCTCGGCGTGTGCTTCCTGTTCGCGCCGCAGTACCACACCGGTTTTCGTCACGCCATGCCGGTGCGCCAGCAGCTGAAAACCCGCACGCTGTTCAACGTGCTGGGCCCGCTGATCAACCCGGCGCGCCCGCCGCTGGCGCTGATCGGCGTTTACAGCCCGGAACTGGTACTGCCGATTGCCGAAACCCTGCGCGTGCTGGGTTATCAGCGTGCGGCGGTGGTTCACGGCGGCGGCATGGACGAGGTGGCGATCCACGCCCCGACGCACGTGGCGGAATTGAACAACGGCGAAATCAGCAGCTACCAGCTCACGCCGCAGTCCTTCGGATTGGCAACCTATCCGCTGGAAGCCTTGCTGGGCGGCACGCCGGAAGAAAACCGTGACATTTTGGCGCGGCTGTTACAAGGTAAAGGCGAGCCGGCGCACGCCGCGGCGGTCGCGGCCAACGTCGCGTTGCTTCTGAAGTTATTCGGACATGAAGACCTGCGCCAAAATGCGCGGCAGGCACTGGATATGATCAACAGCGGGCAGGCCTATGAGCGTGTCATCGCACTGGCGGCAAGAGGATAAATGATGCAGGAAACCGTGCTACACAAGATTGTCCGCGACAAAGCGCAATGGATCGCGGCGCGACAACAGCAACAGCCCCTGGCCGGCTTTCAGAACGACATCGTGCCGAGTGAACGCAGCTTTTATCACGCGCTGCAGGGCACCCGGACGGCTTTCATTCTCGAATGCAAGAAGGCCTCGCCTTCCAAAGGGCTGATTCGCGAAAACTTTGATCCGGTAGAGATCGCCACGGTGTATAAAGATTTCGCCTCGGCGATCTCGGTGCTGACCGACGAGAAATACTTCCAGGGCAGCTTCGATTTCCTGCCGCTGGTCAGTAAAACCGTCAGCCAACCGGTGTTGTGCAAAGACTTTATCATCGATCCGTATCAGATTTACCTGGCGCGCTACTATCAGGCCGATGCCGTCCTGCTGATGCTGTCGGTGTTGACCGACGACCAGTATCGCCAGCTGGCGGCGGTAGCCCACAGCCTGAATATGGGCGTGCTGACCGAAGTGATCAGTGAAGAAGAACTGCAGCGCGCGATCGCGCTGGAAGCGCGCGTGGTCGGCATCAACAACCGCGATCTGCGCGATCTGAGCATCGATCTGAACCGCACCCGCCAGCTGGCGCCGCGCGTGCCGCATGGCGTGACGGTGATCAGCGAGTCAGGCATCAACAGCTATGGGCAGATCCGCGAACTGAGCCATTACGCCAACGGCTTCCTGATCGGCAGCGCGCTGATGTCGGAACCCGATCTGCGCGCCGCCGTGCGCCGCGTGATCCTCGGCGACAACAAAGTGTGCGGCCTGACTCGCCCGCAGGACGCCGCCGCCGCTTATCAGGCCGGTGCCATCTACGGCGGATTGATTTTCGTCGGCCGTTCACCGCGCTATGTGGACATCACCCGCGCCCGCGAAGTGATCTCCGGCGCGCCGCTGAAGTATGTCGGCGTGTTCTGCGATGCCCAGCTCGATACCGTGGCGTTGACCGTTGAGCGCCTCGGGCTGCATGCGGTGCAACTGCACGGCGCGGAAGACCAGGCCTATATCAGCGCCCTGCGTGCCCGTTTGCCGGCCGATTGCCGCATCTGGAAAGCGCTGAGCGTGAAAGATCGGGTGCCGGCGCGCGATCTGCAGCATGTCGATCGCTACCTGCTCGACAACGGCGCCGGCGGCACCGGCCAACGCTTCGACTGGTCGGTATTGCAAGGCGAAGATCTGACTAACGTGATGCTGGCGGGCGGCCTGCGCGCCGACAACTGCGTCGAAGCGGCCAAGCTCGGCTGCGCCGGGCTGGACTTCAACTCCGGCGTGGAAAGCGAACCGGGCATCAAAGATCCCGCGCGCCTGGCCTCGGTCTTCCAGACCCTGCGCGCCTACTGAATACGGCTCTACATTAATAACGGATAATAACGGGAACTCTCATGACGCTGCTTAACCCCTACTTCGGCGAATTTGGTGGCCAATACGTGCCGCAAATTCTGATGCCGGCCCTGAAACAACTGGAAGAAGCCTTTGTCAGCGCCCAGCGCGATCCGGCGTTTCAGGCGGAATTTATCGATCTGTTGAAGAACTACGCGGGCCGCCCGACGGCGCTGACGCTGTGCAAAAACCTCACCGCCGGCAGCAACACCAAGCTTTATCTGAAGCGTGAAGACCTGCTGCACGGCGGCGCACACAAGACCAACCAGGTGCTGGGTCAGGCCTTGCTGGCCAAGCGCATGGGCAAAACCGAGATCATCGCGGAAACCGGCGCCGGCCAGCACGGCGTCGCGTCGGCGCTGGCCTGTGCGCTGCTCGGCCTGAAATGCCGCATCTATATGGGCGCCAAAGACGTTGAGCGCCAGTCGCCGAACGTCTTCCGCATGCGGCTGATGGGCGCGGAAGTGATCCCGGTGCACAGCGGCTCCGCTACGCTGAAAGACGCCTGCAACGAAGCGCTGCGCGACTGGTCCGGCAGCTATGAAACCGCCCACTATATGCTCGGCACCGCCGCCGGCCCGCACCCGTACCCCACCATCGTGCGTGAATTCCAGCGCATGATCGGCGAAGAGACCAAAGCGCAGGTGCTGGAGCGCGAAGGCCGCCTGCCGGATGCCGTCATCGCCTGCGTCGGCGGTGGCTCCAACGCCATCGGCATGTTCGCCGATTTTATCGATGACGCCGAAGTGGGCCTGATCGGCGTGGAACCCGCCGGCCTGGGCATCGAAACCGGCCAGCACGGCGCGCCGCTCAAGCACGGCCACGTCGGCATCTACTTCGGTATGAAAGCGCCGATGATGCAGACCGCCGAAGGCCAGATTGAAGAATCCTATTCAATCTCCGCCGGGTTGGACTTCCCGTCCGTCGGGCCGCAGCACGCCTTCCTGAACAGTATCGGCCGCGCCGAATACGTGTCGATCACCGACGACGAAGCGCTGGAAGCGTTCAAGGCGCTGTCGCGCCATGAAGGCATCATCCCGGCGCTGGAATCCTCGCACGCCCTGGCGCACGCGCTGAAAATGATCCGTGAAACGCCGCAGAAAGAACAGATCCTGGTGGTCAACCTGTCCGGCCGCGGCGACAAAGACATATTTACCGTTCACGACATTTTGAAAGCACGGGGAGAAATCTGATGGAACGTTATCAGCAACTGTTCAAACGCCTGGAAAGCAACAAGGAAGGCGCCTTCGTCCCGTTCGTGACGCTGGGCGATCCTAATCCGACGCTGTCGCTGCAGATTATCGACACCCTGATCGAAGCCGGCGCGGACGCGCTGGAGCTGGGCATCCCCTTCTCCGATCCGCTGGCGGATGGCCCAACCATCCAGAGCGCGACGCTGCGCGCTTTCGCCGCCGGCGTCACGCCGACCCAGTGCTTCGAGATGCTGGCGGCTATCCGCCAGAAGCACCCGACCATTCCCATCGGCCTGCTGATGTACGCTAATCTGGTGTTCCATAAAGGCATCGATGGGTTTTACCAACGCTGCGCCGAAGTGGGCGTGGATTCGGTGCTGGTCGCCGACGTGCCGTTTGAAGAGTCTGCGCCGTTCCGCGCCGCCGCCGCTCGCCACGGTATCGCACCGATCTTCATTTGCCCGCCGAACGCCGATGACGATCTGCTGCGCGAAATCGCTTCGCACGGCCGCGGCTATACCTACCTGCTGTCGCGCGCCGGCGTCACCGGCACCGAAAGCCGGGCGCAGCTGCCGCTGCATCACCTGGTGAACAAGCTGCGCGAGTATCACGCCGCGCCGCCGCTGCAGGGCTTCGGCATCTCCGAGCCCGAGCAGGTGAAGGCCGCTCTGCAGGCCGGGGCCGCCGGCGCGATCTCCGGCTCGGCCATCGTCAAAATCATCGAACAGCACCATGCCAACCCGGCGGAGATGCTGACCAAGCTGGCGGCCTTCGTCAGCAATATGAAGCGCGCCACCCGGGCGTGATCCTCTCCAGCGAGCGCCCCGCCGGCGCTCGCTTTAACAGCTTGTTTCCCCTCAAAGTTTGTTCCATTTATTTACAGCAAAAATTTGAACAAACGCAGGTCTTGTCTCACAATGAACTTTGTTCGCTATGCATTTCTTCGTTTGATTTGGGGAATGCGCTCGCTGCGGCGAAAAACCGTACGAGTTTCAACCATAACATTGCATGGAGAGTAATTTATGAAGCTTTTTAAAACCCTTTCGGCCTTGTGCATGGCAGCCGTTGTGGCGGTCGCGGTGAGCGCTTGCGCGCCGACGGCGAAATCTGAGGGAACGGGCGGTTATATCGATGACACGGTGATCACCACCAAAGTGAAATCGGCACTGCTGGCGGATAAAAACATCAAGTCACGTGAGATCAGCGTGGAAACCTTTAAAGGGCGCGTACAGCTGAGCGGTTTCGTGACGTCCAGCGATGACGCTAATCGTGCGGTGCAGGTCACTCGCGGCGTTGCCGGCGTGAAATCCGTTGAAAACGTGATGCAACTTAAATAATACCGACACAGGGAGGCGCAACGCCTCCCTGTTTGTGGCCTTCATCAGAAGCGGTAACCCGCCCCGAACATGAACACCCACGGATCCAGACGCGTATCGAAGCTGTGGTGCCCACCGTTCGCATCGTTGAAGCGAGTTTTGGTTTCGATGTTCATCCACCACACCGACATGTTCAGCATCCAGTGCTCATCCAGGTTGTAATCCAGGCCGGCCTGCGCCGCCACGCCCCAGGAATCTTTCAGATCGAGGTTGCTCAACCCGGCGCTTTTGCCGTAGTCGTTGAACTTCTCGTCAAAGAAAGTGGTGTAGTTAACGCCGACGCCCAGGTAAGGACGCAGCTTATCCTGCTTGTCGCCGAAATAGTATTGCGCCATCAGCGTAGGCGGCAGTTGGTGAACGGTCGCCAAATCAGTACCGCCCAGCGTAACCTTGTGGCGGAATGGCGTTGCGGCCAACAACTCAACGCCGATGTTGTCCGTCACCATGTAACCGAAGGTCAGACCGAGCTGGGTGTTGTTTTTCGCATCCAGCGAACCCAACCCCAGCACGTTGTCCGAACCTGCATTTGGACGCACCGTCGCGGTGCCCGCGCGGAACAGGAAATCACCGGCCTGATGCGCACTTGCCAACATAGGCGCCATCATCGTCGCCAATACCATCAGAGTTGTCTTTTTCATTATCCATTCCATTTGTGTGGTTAATCACTCGAGGGGGAATATACCTACTTTCGGGTATTTGTGATCCCATCGAGATCACATCTTATGTGTAAAAATTTAAAATCCTACTAAAAACAAGGTTACCTAACCGTCTAATAAATCAAGGATTGATCTGCATCAAAAAATCGATTTTGTTGCAAATTATCTACATGTTCAAATTTCTGTTGCGGAGAAAAATGCGGCTGAGGTAATTTCATTTTCCGTGTTGGTTTTGGTTGGTGCCGTGAGGAGTCGGTGGGCAATCAAGATGAGCGAAATCCTTAATCCCTGTGTCAGCTGCGGCGCATGCTGCGGTTATTTTCGAGTGTCATTCTATTGGGCCGAAGCCGAAGACGGCGGCGGCACCGTTCCCCTTTCCTTAACAGAGCCTTTGACTCCGTTCCTGCGCTGCATGCAGGGGACCAACAGCAAGTCCCCCCGCTGCAGCGCGCTGGACGGTGAAATAGGTAAAGCCGTTTCCTGCTCGATCTACCTTAATCGGCCCAGCCCGTGCAGGGAGTTCGATCAGTCCGGTGAAAACGGCCTGCGCAACGAAGCCTGCGATCGCGCCCGGGAACGCTACGGCCTGCCGCCGTTGCCGGTGCCCTTGCCGCTTTCGCTGCCTGAGACGACGATCGTTGAAGAAATAGGCGTAGTGCAATTCGCGGGGTGCCACAGCGGCGTGGAACAGGGTACAATCACCCACTGATTTATCTCTGTTTTCCCGACGCCAAGGAGTCTGCATGCCTATCACGGCCAACGCTTTGTACCGTGACAGTTTTAACTTTTTACGCAACCAACTGGCCAGCATCCTGATGCTGGCGCTGTTGACGGCGTTTATCTCCGTGCTGCTGAATCAGGCCTTCAGCCCTGATGCCGAACAGTTGGCGACGCTCGCTGCCACCACCAGCGATTTCGCCTCGTCTACCGGCATGGGCATTCAGGAAGTGATCCAGCAGATGACGCCGGAACAGCAGATGGTGTTGCTGAAAGTGTCGGCGGCCGCCACCTTCTCTGCGCTGGTCGGCAACGTGCTGCTGGTCGGCGGGATGCTGACGCTGATCCGTCTGGTGTCGCAAGGGCAACGCACCAGCGCCCTGCGCGCGCTTGGCGCCTCGGCGCCCGACTTGCCGCGCCTGCTGCTGCTGCTGTTTATCTGCACCCTGCTGATCCAGCTCGGCCTGACGCTGTTTGTGGTGCCGGGCGTGCTGATGGCTATCGCCTTCGCGCTGGCGCCGGTGATCGCCTCCGTCGATAAAAAAGGCGTGTTCGCTTCGCTCAAGCTGAGCAGCAAATTGGCTTTCGCCAATGCGCGCGTGATTGTGCCGGCGATGATGCTGTGGCTGGCGGCCAAGCTGCTGGTGCTTTTCCTGGTGAGCCATCTGTCGGTGCTGACGCCGAACGTCGCCAGTGTGGTGCTGACCGCGTTGAGCAACCTGGTCTCCGCCCTGCTGCTGATCTACCTGTTCCGGCTGTATATGCTGCTGCGCGGCTAACGCCGGCGTAAGCAAAAACCAAGGGGCACGCTTCGGCGCGCCCCTTTTTTGTTTACCCCACCACGGCGGCTTCCGCCTGCTCCTTACTCTGAATCAGCTTCAGCGCCAGGTACAGGTCCGGCACCAAAATCAACTCTTTATCGCGTCCTAAGCGGTTGATGCGGAACCAACGCGTCAGTTCGGTGCGACGCCCCGCCAGCACCAGCCTTACGTTACGCTGTAACAGATCGCGTTTCAGTTCATCGATGGCCGCCAGCACGCTGATATCGGCATGGGTAAAACTGGCCACCGCATCCACCACCACCCAACGCGGCTGGAACGGCGTGCCGTCGACCAAATTGAGGATACGGCGTTTGAAATACGCCACGTTGAAATAGGTCAGCGGCGAATTGAAGCGATACATCATGACGCCAGGTACCGCCTTCACCCCATTGTTATTGCCCATGGAATGGATCATACCTTCATCGTTGACGCCCAGCAGTTGCTCCGTCGGCCGGAAGACAGTGCGCAGAAACTGCATCAGCCCCAGCAACACCGCCAGCCCAATGCCGCTGATCACGCCCACCAGCAGCACGCTGAGGAAGGTAAACAGCGCCAGGCGGAACGCCTGCGCGTTGCGACGGCGCAAGATCCAGATGCCGCGGATGTCCAGCAGCGACCAGGCCGCATACATCAGCACCACACCCAATCCCGCCACAGGAATAAACTGCAACGGCGCCATCAGGAACAGCAAGACAAAGGCGATGACAGCGGCGGCGATGATCGACACCAACTGGCTCTTGCCGCCGTTGGCGTCATTCACCGCGGTGCGAGAATCTGCGCCGCTGATGGCGAAACCTTGCGACAGCGCAGAGACGATATTCACCAGTCCCAGCGCGCGAAACTCAGCGTCGGCGTTCACCTCATAACCGTTTTTGGCGGCGAAGCTGCGGGCGGTGAGCATCATGCTGACAAAACTCACGACCGCCAGGTTAAGCGCCGGGATCACCATATCGCGCAGCAAACCGGGCTGGAAGTCCGGCCACTGGACGATCGGCAGCACGCCGCTGAAACCGCCCACCGTCACCACGCCATGCTGCTGCAGGCCGCCCGCCCAGGTCACGAACGCCGCCAGCACGATAGCGAACAGCGGCGCCGGCCAATTAGGCCGCCATTTTTTAAATCCAAGCAGCGTCACCAGCGTCAGCAACGACACCGCCATCGTCAGCCAGTCGCTGTGCAGCAGGTTACCGGGCAGCGCGTAGATGCGCTCGATCAACTGTGCCGGGCGCATCGTAAACCCCAACACCTTGCCGATCTGATCGACGATAATGGTGATCGCCACCCCGTTCAACAGCCCGCTGAGGATCGGCCGCGACAGCAGATCCGCCAGCGCCCCCAGCTTGAACCGGCTGGCCAGCAGGCACCAACCGCCCATCATGGCGGTCATCATGATGGTCAATTGCCAATGGCGTTCCATATTGCCCGCCGCCAGCGGCGTCACCACCGCGGCGATCACCGCACAGGTGGCGGCATCGGGCCCGACGATCAGCTGCCGTGACGAGCCGAACAGCGCATAGGCCACCATCGGCAAGACGCAGGAATAGAGCCCCACCACCGGGCTGACCCCGGCCAACTCTGCGTAGGCGATAGCCACCGGCAAGGCGACGGCGGCGACGGAAAGACCGGCGCGAATATCCGGCTTGAGCCAGCTGCGTTGATAGCCCAATAAATGCGTCAAACCAGGCGTCAGGGCCTGGAGAGATTTCCACTGCATGCTGTTTTCCGCGGTAAATTATCTGGTTATTATGACGCTTACTATGCGGCCTGCGGCTTGCGCTGGCAATGCGCCCGCGCTTTCTTGCGTAAGTTTATGCAAATTCCTGCTTTCGCGGCAGAAATCCGCCGGCCAAACGCCGATAATCGGCAGCGCCCGGCGGTACACAGAGCTCGCCGAATCCGGTATAGTCGGCCGATGAACAGATGATGGATTGATTTATGAAGCAGTTTCTTGATTTCCTCCCGCTAATTGTCTTTTTCGCTTTTTACAAGCTGTACGACATTTACGTCGCTTCCGGCGCGTTGATTGTCGCCACCGCGCTGGCGCTGGTGTTCACCTGGGTGAAATACCGCAAGGTCGAGAAGATGACGCTGATCACCTTCCTGATGGTGCTGGTGTTCGGCACCCTGACGCTGGTGTTCCACAACGATTTGTTCATCAAATGGAAGGTCACGGTGATTTACGCGCTGTTCGCGCTGGCGCTGCTGATCAGCCAATGGGTGCTCAAAAAACCGCTGGTTCAGCGCATGCTGGGTAAAGAGCTGACGCTGCCGGACAAAGTATGGAGCAACCTTAACCTGGCCTGGGCGGTCTTCTTCCTGGCCTGCGGCCTGGCGAATATCTATGTCGCCTTCTGGCTGCCGCAAAGCGTCTGGGTCAATTTCAAAGTCTTTGGCCTGACGGTGCTGACATTGGTCTTCACCCTCCTCAGCGGTATCTATATTTACCGGCACATGCCGGAAGAACAGAAAAAATAGTTACAAAATTGTTAATGCCTGCGGCGCTTGCCGCGGGCAGTATGATGTTATTCCCTCCTTTTAAAAGCAGACTGCTATGACACAACAACGACCTTTACCCAGCGGCGAGCTGGTGCTGCGCACGCTGGCGATGCCGGCCGATACCAATGCCAACGGTGATATCTTCGGCGGCTGGCTGATGTCGCAAATGGACATCGGCGGCGCCATCCAGGCAAAAGAGATCGCCGAGGGGCGCGTAGTGACGGTACGCGTAGACGGCATGACCTTCCTGAAACCGGTGGCGGTAGGCGACGTGGTTTGCTGCTATGCGCACTGCATCCGCACCGGACGCAGCTCGATCACCATCAATATCGAAGTGTGGGTCAAAAAAGTCTCTTCCGCCCCGATCGGCCAGCGCTACCGGGCGACCGAAGCGGTGTTCACCTATGTGGCGGTCGATGCGGAAGGCAACTCGCGCGCGCTGCCTGAGGGCAAAATGAATTTCCGCGTCGGCTTCGAAGAATAAACTGACGCTACACTGCAAATGCAAAAAGGGTCGCCGAGGCGACCCTTTCTTTTTGGTATGACCGAACTCAGTTCAATTCGGTCGTGCCGTTCAGCTTGAAGCGGATAGTGACGGTGCGATCTTTCGCTTCTTTGGCTTCATAGCGCCATTTGCGCATCGCCTGCTTCACTTCACGCTCAAACATGTTGCGCGGTTCGGCCGACAAGATACGCACGTTGCTGACGCGCCCGTCGCTGTCGATATCAAACTGCACCCGTACGCTGCCTTCGATCTGTAAAGCCTGGGCCCGCGGCGGATAGAGCGGATTTGCGCGGCTGATCGGCCTTGGGCCGAGCTCGCGCGAGTTACCCTGCACCGGCGCGGCAGGCGCCTGTTTCACCGGCGCTTTGTCGATCGGCTTGGCCGGCGAGTCGTTGTTGAACGGCGACGGTTCGCGCGGCTCGACTTTTTTCGGCTCCGGTTTCACCTGTTTTTCGACCTTCGGCTTCGGCTTGGGTTTCGGTTTCGGCTTGACCGGCTCCGGCTTCACCATCGCCTTCGGCGGCGGCTCCACAATAGGTTCTGGTTCTGGCTCCGGCTCAGGTTCGACCTGCGGCGGCTCCGGTTCGGCCGGTGCCGGCGGTGGCGGTTCGGCCATCGCGGCGGTATTGACCATCATGACGCTGATCGGCGCGTCCTCTGGCTTCGGCAGCTCCACCACTTCTTTTACCGAAGCGTAAAGCAATCCCGCCACCAGGGCGCTGTGCAGGCCTACGGATAAGACGAAAGGCACGGATATACGGCGATTAAGGAACATCTTTTTTAGCGGCATAATGATTCTGTTTCCTCTGGTTCGCCAAGTTTAAATGCAAATAGCAATCATATTCAATAACGAAAGGCAAACTATCGCTTTAATCGTCAGTATGCGCGGCTAAAACCAGCAAACTCATAAGGATATTAACCTGGCCGTTGCTTTTTTACCGCCGGGGCGACACGCTTTATTAACGTTTGGCCAGGCGTCAAAAAGTAAAAAACCCGCCGGAGCGGGTTAATTTCGGTGAGTCAGCGTTATTCTTCATCGCCATAGTAAAGCACGCCCAGCTTGATCAGCGGCCGCCCTTGCGCCTTACGGTGCAGGTTGGTGTCGCGCAGCGAATAGACGCAGCCGCAGTATTCCTGCTGATAGAAGCGTTCGCGCTTGCTGATCTCTATCATGCGCGATGAACCGCCCTTCTTGCGCCAGTTGTAATCCCAGTACACCAGATCGGGATACTTTTCCGCCGCGCGGATGCCGCAGTCGGTGATCTGCTGCATGTTCTTCCAGCGCGAGATGCCCAGCGAGCTGGAGATAGTGTCGTAACCATGCTCATGCGCATACAGCGCCGTGCGCTCGAAACGCATATCAAAACACATGGTGCAACGAATGCCGCGCTCCGGCTCATTCTCCATCCCCTTGGCGCGGGCGAACCAGTTGTCGGTGTCGTAATCGGCATCGATAATCGGCACCCCGTGCTGCTCAGCGAAACGGATGTTCTCTTCTTTACGCAGCAGATACTCTTTTTGCGGGTGAATGTTGGGGTTATAGAAGAAAATGGCATACTCGATCCCGGAGGCCTGAATCGCTTCCATCACCTCGCCGGAACAGGGCGCGCAGCACGAATGCAGCAGCAGTTTGTTTTTGCCCGCCGGCAAATCGAGTTTTTCCCTTACCAGTTCCGTCATGTCCTCACCTCAATGGCATATCAGTTTAAGCGCGCCGCACTATACGAATAAAAAGTAGCGGCTTCAAGGCATAAGCGCCAATCCGCCGGGAAATTCGCCCTATGCCGTTCCCCTGCCGCGCCTTTTGCGCTACCTTGGTAGCACCGTTTTATAGCCATGATTTTAAAGGTGAAACATGCTTTATCTGATCTACGCGCAAGACGTCCCCAATTCGCTGGAAAACCGTCTGGCGGTGCGCCCGGCACACCTGGAGCGCCTGCAGGCGCTGCGCGACGCCGGCCGTCTGGTGGTCGCCGGCCCTAACCCGGCCATCGACAGCAACGATCCCGGCGCTGCCGGCTTTACCGGTTCGACGGTGATCGCCGAATTCGCCTCGCTGGCGGAAGCCCAGGCCTGGGCGCAGCAGGATCCCTATATCGCCGCCGGCGTCTATGCCGACGTGACGGTGAAGCCGTTCAAACAGGTGTTCTGATATCCAGACCGCCCAATACCGGGAACGCCCCGCGATACAGCGTTCCCGGCCCCAGCCACCTCTCTCCGTCACCGTCGTGCTCGATTCGTCTTCCCCACGCGGCCGATATTCATCTTCCCCACCGTAAATACTCACCGATGACGCTTTCCAGCATCGCCACCGCCGGTTGGCTGGCGGCCGTGGCAGAACGGAGCAGTTGCACTTCATGTGATGCGACCGGCGGCAATTCTTCGAGTATCCGCATCGCCGCCGAAACCCGTGCGCGGTCGAGCAGCGTGACGGCCAATCCTGCCTCGACGGCAGCCGCCACCACGCTGGCCGAAGGGCTGCTCACAACCACACGCCAATGCCTTCCCGCCCTGGTCAATGCATCGATCATAGCCTCACGATAAGGGCAATCGGCGGCATGCAACGCCAGCGGCAGTGGCCGGTTAGCCTGCAGCGCCAGCGAACGGCCTCCGGCCCACACCGGCGCAGTCACCGCGAGCGGTGTCTGGCACGGTTTCCCCGAGGGTTGAACCACCAGCGCGAGATGCAGCCGATTACGGCCAACTTGTTCCGCCAGCGCCTGACTGGCAGCGGTAGAGACCTCCAGTTCCACCGCGGGAAAACTGTCGGCAAACCGCGGCAAAATATGGCGTATCACATGGGAAGCGTACTCATCAGGCAACCCCAATTTGATATGGCCGCTTAGCGGCGCGCCCTGCAGTTCCCGCAGAATATCGTCATGGGCGCTCAGCAGCCCGAGCGTCGAAGCCAGCAGTTTGTTGCCCAGCGGCGTCAACGCCACGGACTGATTGTCACGCTCCAGCAGGCGGCCGCCCGCCACCTGTTCCAGGCGCCGGATATGCACGCTCACGGCGGCGGGGCTGCGATTGACAAATGCCGCCGCCGCGCGAAATTGCCCCAAACGCGCAATAGCGTGAAAAGTGCGCAAGAGATCGATATCCAATGTCGGCCGCATGATTTAACCCCATTAAACAACTGAACGAAAATTATTCGATTTATTAAATTATAGCCACTCACTACCATCGGGCGGAAAGGAGGTGACCATCATGTCCCTGGCACCATTTCGCCCCTCTTCCCGCTGCGGCAAACATCGCGGCAGAGCCGCCCTCTGGCTGGCTGCGGCCGAGATCCTGCTGATCGTGGCCTGGAGCTCCGGCTTCGTCGGCATCCGCTTCGCCGCCGATTACGCGCCAGTGTTGCTGGTGGCGTTCTGGCGCTGCGTGGTGGTCGCGTTCGCGTTGCTGCCGCTTAGTGTGCGTGCCATCAGGCGCGCATCTCCGCTGACGATAGCTGTTCACGCCGGGATTGGGTTGCTCGCCATGACCGGTTACCTGACCGGCGTCAGCAAAGGCATCGAATATGGCGTGCCGGCCGGGTTGGCCGCGCTCATCGCCGATTTGCTCCCGCTCGGCACCGCGCTGCTGAGCATGCTGTTGCAACGCCGCTTGCCCGATGGCCGCGTTTGGTCCGGGTTAGCCTTGGGGGTTAGCGGGGTAACGCTGGCGACCGGCAGCGCCATCTCATGGGGAGACGCCCCATTGTGGAGTTACCTGTTGCCGCTGGCGGGGATGTTGGCGCTGGCGATGGCAACGCTGTGGCAGGAACGGCTGCCGCAGACGCAAGCAATGAGTTTGCCAGCCTCGCTGGGGATACAAAGTGCGGTTTCCGCGCTGGCTTTCGCGGCCATGGCCGGCGCGGAAGGGCCGCTGCTGCCAACGGTAACGACGGGGTTTGTGATCGGCGTGCTTTGGACCGCGCTACTGGCAACGCTGGCCGGCTACGGTCTGTACTGGTTTTGTCTAAGGCTCACTTCTGCGCTGCGCGTGACGAGCCTGCTGTTTCTCAGCCCCTTCGTCACCTTCTGCTGGGCAGGGTTAATGTTCAATGACCCCCTTTCCTGGCCCATGCTGCTAGGCGCGGCGGTGGCAGGAAGCGGTTTATGGCTGCTAATCCGTCCCGCCGGGCGGGATGAGCCCAAAACAGCGCAACGCGCTGAAAAATGACGGATAAGGCGAAAGGCGGCGCCGTTATGCGACGAGTTTTCCCCGCACCACCACCTTGCCCGGCTTGATCTCGGGGTCGGCAATACGACGGATCGCCAGATTCAACGCTTGCCAGGCGATCTCTTGCAAGTCGTGTGACACGCACGGGAAATGAAAACCGTAGATCTCGGCATGTGAAACCTCATCGATGCTGAACAACGACACGTCCTGCATCAACGGCAGCCGATGTTCGATGCAGGCTTTGATAATGCCCAGGGAGATCTGGTTATTGCAGCCAACGAAAAAGTCCGGGGCGCGGTGATTGGCCAGCCAACGGCTCGTCTCTTGCCAGGCGACATCCATAAAGAAATCGGCATACAGCACTTCAAACGACGCCACTTTCCCTTGCAGCGCCGCCTGCAGCCCTGTGACCCTGTCCCGTGCAACGTTGGAGTTCTCCGGCCCGGACACCACCACCACCCGCTGCGCTTTCTGTTCCAGCAGCCAGCGCCCCGCCTGAAGACCGCAGTCCAGGTTATCGATATACACCCCGCTGCAGTGGCGATTGTCCAGCTCACGGTCGATCAATACCACCGGGATATTCAATGTTTCCAACCGCTTTAGATAGGAAGGCTGGTACAGATGATCGTTGGAAATGACCGAGAGAATGATCGCATCGACGTTGTAGCCAATCAGTTTGTCGATGATTCTGTCTTCGCTTTCCTGAGACTCATAGGAATCGAACACCAGGGTGTCATATCCCATTTTTTGCGCTTCAAGCGTCATCAACCGCGTCAGGCCGCCAAAGAATGGGTTGGCCATATCAGGGTTGACGATGCCGATGGTTCTGCTGCTTTTCGCCCGCAGGTTGCGCGCCGCAGCATTGACCACATAACCGAGTTCGGCAGCGGTCTCCCGAATGCGGCGCAGCGTTTCCGGATGAACCTTGTCCGGCTGTGAAAATGCCCGCGACGCGGTGATTTTACTGACGTTTGCCTGTGCGGCCACGCTAGCCAGCGTCGCTTTCCGTCCTCGCCCCACCGCCAAATGCAGCTCCTTAGCTTAAAGTTATCATTTTGTACCATTAACAACATCATGACAGAACTTTCATCGTGGCGCTAATGGTTTACGCCTGCCAGCCGGTTAATCCGGGGATCGGTAAAGATATCCAGCTCGTCACGGCTCTCGGAAGAGAACTCGGACACCACCGCTCCCCGCTTTCCAGCCTGAAACCAGTGCCGGGTATTGGGCGCGATAGTGTATTGTTCGCCCGGCCGCAAGAGGATATAGCGATTGCAGGTATACCACTGCTCCGCGCCTTCCGGCACCCGGCATACCGGTTCACCGCCGGCGTCATTAAGCGTCAGGTTTTCATCGTCGACAAACAGAAACACCTCGCCCCAACGGCAGCGAAACGTCTCTTGCTTGCCGGGCGTGCCGGCAAAAGGAGGATGCAAATGCTCTGGGCAAGTCTGCTCAGGAAACAGCACCAACTCTTTCGCACAATACCGAGGTGAGTTGACATAGGTCAGCAGCTGCAGCCCTGAGACAGGATAGTCGGCCAAGCCAAACGTCGCAATTTCAATACGTTGCTGCTCTTCTTCGGTCAGAACGATGTCCGCCTCGCGCAAATATTCCAGCGTAGCGGCTATGGCACGTTGTTGTTTGTTCATCATTTCCCCTGCAAGGTAACGGTATCGATATCAGAATGCTGATATTAAAACCGTCATTACATCGGCGATTTTGTGATCTTCATCCCCATATTGAATAACAACCCACCAGCAAAATTAACTCCCATCGAGTAATTCCAACATCGATCACAGTTTAACCACCCGCTTTAGCCCACTATCGCCGCATTGAAATGATATCGTTACCATAAAAATGATTCACCAGGAGGCAATATGAAAGCATTAGTGTTGGCCAAGGCGGGGGAAATCGCTATCGAGGACGTCCAGCTTGCCGAAACGCTGGGGCCCGATGATGTGCAGATAAAAATTCATTCCGTGGGCATCTGCGGCAGTGATGTGCACTATTACCAACATGGCCGCATTGGCCCGTTCGTGGTTAACGCCCCGATGGTGCTCGGCCATGAAGCTTCTGGCGTGGTGCTCGCGACAGGTAAAAACGTCACTCACCTCAGTATCGGCGATCGCGTTTGCATGGAACCCGGTATTCCGGATCTCAACTCGGCGCAGACGCGCGCCGGCATTTACAACCTTGACCCGGCAGTGCGCTTCTGGGCGACGCCGCCGGTGCACGGCTGCCTGCGCGAAACCGTTATCCACCCTGCCGCCTTCACGTTCAAATTGCCGGACAACGTCAGTTTCGCCGAAGGCGCCATGGTGGAACCCTTAGCCATCGGCATGCAAGCAGCCACCAAAGCCGGGATCAAACCCGGCGATATCGCGCTGGTGATCGGCGCCGGGCCGATCGGCGTGGTCACCGCTCTCGCGGCGCTGGCGGGCGGCTGCTCGGACGTCATTATTTGCGACCTGTTTGACGAAAAACTCGCCGTTGCGGCCAGTTATGAGGGGCTGCACGCCGTCAATATCAAAACCGGCGACCTGGCGGGGAAAGTGGCCGCGCTCACCAGCGGCAATGGCGCCGATGTCGTGTTCGAATGCAGCGGCGCAAAACCGGCCATCGCTACGCTGGCCGAACATGCGGCGCCAGGAGCGACCGCCGTGCTGGTCGGCATGCCGATCGATGCCGCACCGATGGATATCGTCGCCGCGCAGGCCAAGGAAATCACCTTCAAGACCATTTTCCGCTACGCCAACATGTACCCGCGCACGCTGCGGCTGTTGAGCAGCGGCAAATTGCGCGTCCAGCCGTTGATAAGCCAAACCTACAAGTTCTCCGACAGCGTGGCCGCCTTCGAGCGCGCGGCGGCGGGACATGCCTCGGACATCAAAATCATGCTGGAAATGGAGTGATCCTATGGCGCTCTATGCTGGCATAGACTGCGGTACGCAAGGCACGAAAGTCGTGATTGTCGACAGCACACAGGGCGTGATCCTCGGTGAGGGCAACGCCCCTCACCGTCTCATCAGCCAAGCCAATGGCCGGCGCGAACAGGAGGCCGACTGGTGGATCGAGGCGCTGGTCATCGCTTTTCGCCAAGCCGTGACTAACGCCGGTATTGATGCCGGGGAAATTCATGCTCTGGGGGTCTCGGGCCAACAACATGGATTTGTACCGCTGGACGCAGACGGCAACGTGCTGCACAGCGTCAAGCTGTGGTGCGATACCGAAACCGCAGAGGAAAACGAACGGCTCCTGCAGCAGCTCGGCGGTGCCAACGGCTCGCTGGAAACACTCGGCCTGCGGATCGCCACCGGTTATACCGCGTCAAAAATCCTTTGGTTCAAGACACACCATCCGGCGTTGTGGGCAAAACTGCACACCGTATTGTTGCCTCATGATTATTTGAACTTCTGGCTGACCGGAGAGCGCGTAGCGGAATACGGTGACGCTTCCGGCACCGGGTTGTTCGATGTGCGCACCCGTAGCTGGAGCAAAACCGCCGTCGATCTCATCGACGACAGCGGCCGTCTGTGGCAAGCCCTGCCGCCGCTCAAAAACGCGGAGTGCTGCATCGGCACGGTGCGCCCCGCCGCGGCGGAAAAACTCGGCCTCGGCCCAACGGTGCGGGTATCGACCGGCGGCGGCGACAACATGATGGCGGCCATCGGTTCCGGCAACATCGAGGCCGGCACCCTCACCCTGAGCCTGGGCACCTCCGGCACGCTATTCGCCTGGTCTGCCGCCCCCGTCGCGGCGGAATCAGACATGATTGCCGGCTTCTGCTCCAGCACCAACGGGTGGCTGCCATTGATTTGCACCATGAATGTCACCTCGGCCACCACCGCGGTACAAACGCTGCTGGACGAAGACCTTGCCGGCTTTAACGGTTTATTGGCGCAGGCCTCACCCGGCGCAGGCGGTGTCGAGATGCTGCCGTTCTTCAATGGCGAACGCGTTCCGCCGTTGCCTCACGCGCGCGCCAGTCTGCATAACCTCGATAGCGACAATTTTACCCGCGCCAATCTCTGCCTGGCGGTGGTCGAAAGCGCCACCTATGGCCTGCGCTATGGCATCGAGCTGTTTCGCCGTCAGGGCATTGAAGCGCGCGAGATCCGCCTCACCGGCGGCGGCGCTCGCAGCGCCGCCTGGCGACAAATCGTCGCGGACGTGATGGGGTGCCCGGTGGTCTGTCTGAAAGCCAAAGAGACCGCTGCGCTGGGCGGCGCCATTCAGGCGATGTGGGCGACGACGTTGGCCGACGATCCGCTGCGGAATGCCGGCGCGTTGCTGTCCGAACTGTGCCAACGTTTCGTTGCGCTGGATGAGGCCACACGCGCACGGCCACATGCCGGCAGACGGGCGCAATACGAGACGCTTTATCAACGGTACCTGCAACGCTTGCAGCAGACTTACCCGGAGGTGCAACTGTGACGCGAGATCCCCATACGCAAGCGCCCGCCTACCTGCTGGAGGTCAGCGGCGTCAGAAAAGCCTTTGGCCCGGTCGTGGCGCTCAAGAATGCGGAGTTTTGCCTGCGGCGTGGTTCCATCCATGCCCTGTGCGGCGGCAACGGCGCGGGTAAATCCACCTTTCTCAGCATTCTGATGGGCTTTATTCAACCCGATGGCGGCGACATTTTTATCAATGGCCAACGCTGTGAATTTCATCATCCCCGGGAAGCCCTCAACGCCGGCATCGCCATCGTGCAGCAGGAACTGAGCGCGATCCCGGATCTGACGGTGGCCGAAAACATTTGGCTGGGCCGTGAGCCGAGACGCCTGGGGTTCGTCGATTTCGCCACGCTCAATCAACGCACCACCAGCCTGCTCAAGGAACTCGATTTCAAGATCGACGCCCGAGAGAAAATGCGCAACCTGAGCGTCGCCGAGCAGCAGCTGGTCGAGATCGCCAAAGCGCTGTCGCATGCCAATGCCGACATCATCATCATGGATGAACCCACCTCGGCGATTGGCGAGGAGGATGCGCAAAAAATCTTTCAGACGCTTCAGCAACTGGCGGCGAAAGGTAAAGGCATTATTTACGTCTCTCACCGTTTGTCAGAGATATTTCAAATTGCGGACAGCTACACCATTTTCCGCGACGGCGCCTATATCCATGAAGGCTATATCGCCGACATTACCCGTGAGCAGTTGATCGAACACATTATCGGCGGCGAGTACGACAGCGAGTTCGCCAAATTCAATCAGCCCGGCGAAGAGGTCTTGCTGGAGGTCAACAGCCTGTGCTGGCGCAGCAAGATAAAGGACATCAGCCTGCAGCTTAAGCACGGTGAGATCCTGGGCATCTACGGGCTGGTGGGGTCGGGCCGCAGCGAATTTCTCGATCTTATCTTCGGCATTCAGCATGCCGACAGCGGCACGATCCGCTTGGGCGACAAGACGCTTAACCGCCATTCCCCGCGAGAGGCCATCGACAGCGGCATTGCCTACGTGACGGAAGATCGCAAGGAAACCGGCCTGGTGCTGTGCCGTTCCGTCAGTGAAAACATCAATATCGCCTCTTTTGCCGGCATCAGCCGAATGGGGTTCGTCAGCGAGAAACGGGAGCAGGCGCGAACCCGCGACATGATCCAGCGCTTTAACGTTAAAACCCACGATGGCGAACAGCCCGTGGGCAACCTGAGCGGCGGCAACCAGCAAAAAGTGGTGCTGGGCCGCTGGGCGCTGCTGGATCCGGAGGTGTTGTTGCTCGACGAGCCGACGCGCGGTATCGACGTCGGCGCCAAGAAAGAGATCTATCGATTTATGTCGGAGTTCGCCTTGCAAAACAAAGGGATCATCATGGTTTCCTCCGAGCTTTCGGAAATTATCGGCATGAGCGATCGCATATTGGTGTTTCGTGACGGGCAGTTGGCCGGCGAGCTTTCGGCGGCCGATGCGACTCAGGCAGCACTGATGAAACTTGCGGTTTAACAGAGAGAGAAAAACAAATGAGCAGCGCCCACTCCTTATCACCAGGAATGTCATTTTTCACCCGCAATAAGCGCCGTATGCACAAATACGGCATTATCATCGCCTTTTTCGCGCTGTGCCTGATCGTGGCGCTGATTGGCGAATATCAGGTCGCCCAGGGGGCCTGGAGCAGCAATTATTTTCTCAGCAATGAAAACACCCTGATCGTCCTGCGCCAAGTCTCGATCAACGGCATTCTGGCGATCGGCATGACCTTCGTCATCATTACGGCCGGCGTCGATCTCTCCGTGGGCTCGGTGCTGGCGCTAAGCGGGATCGTCGCCGCCCGCTTCGCCACCAACAACAGCGGATTGGCTATCGGCGACACCGCGACCGCCGTCATGGCGCCGCTGATCGTGGCGCTGGGCATCGGGATCGTCTGCGGCCTGGTGAACGGCACCGTGTTGGCTCGCTACCGGCTGCAACCCTTTATCGTCACCATGGGCATGCTCTCTGCGGCGCGCGGTTTAACCATGTTGACCACCAACGGCAATCCGGTTTCGCAATTGAACAGCGATTTCCGCTGGTTGGGCAATGGTTATGTCGGCGGCGTTCCGGTGCCGGTCATCATCTTCATCGTGCTGTTCGCCCTCGCCTGGCTGGTGCTGAATAAAACCCTCTTCGGGCGCTACATCTACGCCGTCGGCGGCAACCCGAAAAGCGCGCGCACCTCGGGGATTAACGTCACGCGCATCAAAATACTGGTGTATACGCTGTGCGGCGCGCTGGCCGGCATCGCCGGCCTGATCCTCACCGCACGCACCGGTTCGGCGCAGACCAACGCCGGCGCAGGGTATGAGCTGGACGCCATCGCAGCGGTGGTGATCGGTGGCACCAGCATGGCCGGCGGCGTCGGTACGCTGGTCGGCACCTTCTTCGGCGTGCTGATTATCGGGGTGATGAATAACGGCCTCGATCTGCTCGGCGTGCAATCGTATTACCAACAAATTATCAAAGGCGCATTGATCGTTCTTGCCGTATTGCTCGACCCATCGCGTAAGCAACAGCGCGATTAATAACATCAGACCCAACTCTACCAGGAGAAAACCATGAATAAGACCAAGATAGCGTTGTTTGCCTCTGCCATGATGCTCGGTAGCCTGTCGGCAGCTCAGGCCGCCCCGGTAAAAATCGCGGTATTGATGTACGGCAACAAAGCCGAGTTCGTGCAATTGATGGAAAGGTTCGGCAAGGAGCACCCGGTGGTGAAAAGCGGCGAGGCCGTGCTGACCTTCTACGATGGGCGTTATGATGCCTCGGTGCAAAACGATCAGGCCGCCACCGCTATCCAGACGCGCGCCGATGCCATTATCGTCAACCCGATGGATTTTGAGGCCAATATCGATATCGTCACTAATGCCAACGAAGCCAAAATTCCGGTGGTGGTCACCAACGCGCGCCTGAACACGGACGCGATGACGTCTGAAGTAGTGTCTAATGACGAGTTGGGGGGATACCTGGAAGCCAAAGCCGTCCTGGACAAACTCGACTGCAAGAACCGAAAGGTGAACGTGGTGATTATCGAAGGCCCGAAAGGCGGCAGCGGCGAGATCCAGCGCGGCAAGGGCAATGATAAAGCGATTGCCGAGTGCGGCGCCGGTCAAGTCACGGTATTGGAGCGTAAAACGGCCAACTGGTCACGCGCGGAAGCGCAGCCGCTGATGGAAAACTGGCTGCAGAAACACCGGGGCAAAATCAACGGCGTGATTGGCCAAAACGACGAGATGGCGCTGGGCGCTATCGAGGCGATCAAAGGCGCCGGCCTGAATGTGAAGGACTTCGCGATTGCCGGCGTTGACGGCGTCTCCGACGCGATTCATGCGGTGCAGGCCGGTGAAATGGTCTCTATTCTGCAAGATGCCAAAGGCCAGATGCAGGGTTCCATCGACGTCGCGCTGCGCGCCGTGAAAGGGGAAAGCTATCAACCGCAGTCGGAGATCTGGAAGCAGTACGCCAAGGATCTGAAATGGGAGGGCGGCACGCAAAAGCATTACTACATTCCGTGGACCGTCGTTACCGCAGAGAACGCCCAGTCGCTGTTGGACGCCCGTAAATAATTTCCCCCGCCCCCTGCCTTCAGGGGGCCCCGCTGGGGCGCTTGCCTGCAAACAAAAAAAAAGCCAGCACGGAGGGGCTGGCTAAAAAGTTCTTCGAGGGAATATCTTGTGCGATAAACATACGCCTTTCGCCACACGCTTTACTAGCTATCAGTGCGATAGGCGCTGCCCGTGAAAATCAACGCCTGCATATCGGCGAACATCGTTTCCCATTCCGCCTGGCCGATATCCATCAAACCGAAATAACGCAGCATAAAAGCGCCTTCGGTGGCGAGAAACGCCAGCCGCGCGCGCTTACCCTCTTCGGTAGTCAGATCCAGCCCGGCGATGCGGCTGCGATACCATTCGCGCGTGCTTGCCAGATGCTCCGGCGTTTGAATCAGCGTCGCCATCAACCCGGCGGCCTTGGCGCTGGAGGTCTGATCCGAACTTTGGGTCGCCAGCATATGCGCCCGCACGCCGGTCTGCGGCGAAGGATCGTCGCCGGCGATCTCCGCGAACAGCGTTTCATAGGCGCTGCCCCAGCGATCGAACATGGCGTCGATCAGGGCGTCTTTGCTGCCGAAGCAATACTGCACCCCGCCCTTGGAGATCCCCATCGCTTTGGCGACGGCATCGATGGTCAAACCGGCTGCGCCCTGGGTGGCGACGATCTCTTCGGCGGTGTCCAAAACCTTGTCGCGATCGATGCTGCGTTGACGTCCCATTAAGAAACCCTTCTTTTCAATACGAACGTATGGATATATATTGTCACCAGTATACCACCCGGCGCCACCGGTGGGTTACCGGAATGGCGGCGCCTTCACGCCGCCCAATTTAACTGGATTATGACTTATGTACGCCAAGAACCGCTGGTTGATCCTGACGATGGTCGCCAGCGCCCTGTTCCTGATTGTTATCGATATGACGGTGCTCTATACCGCTCTGCCACGTTTAACCCAGGCGCTGGACGCCAGCGCCTCGCAGAAACTCTGGATCGTCAACGCTTACCCGCTGGTGGTGGCTGGCCTGCTGCCCGGTGCCGGCATGCTGAGCGACCGCATCGGCCATAAACGGCTGTTTCTCGCCGGGCTGCCGGTGTTTGCCGTCGCTTCACTGTGCGCCGCCTTCTCGCCTACCGCCGAGTGGCTGATCGCCGCGCGGGTATTCCTCGCCGTTGGCGCGGCAATGATGATGCCCGCCACGCTGTCCATCGTACGCCACGTCTTTACCGACGAACGCGAACGCGCGCTGGCGATCGGCATCTGGGCCTCGGTAGCCTCGGGTGGCGCGGCCATCGGCCCGGTGGTCGGCGGCCTGCTGCTGGAGTATTTCTGGTGGGGCTCGGTGTTCCTGATCAATGTGCCGGTGGTGTTGCTGGTTTGGCCGCTGGCGTGGAAACTGATCCCGCGCTGCGGCGGCGATAACCCGCGCCCCGCCGATATCGTCGGCTCGATACAGATCATGATAGGCCTGGTCGGCGCTATCTATGCGCTGAAAGAATTGAGCAAGCCGGCGCCTGACGTCAGCGCCTTGCTCGCGGCGACTGCGATCGGCGTGTTGTTCCTGGTGCTGTTCGTTCGTCGTCAGCAGCGCAGCGCCCACCCGATGATCGATTTCTCTCTGTTCCGCAACCGGCTGTTCGCCGGCGGCATCGGCGTGGCATTGCTGTCGATGGTGGCGCTGATCGGCGTCGAGCTGGTGCTCAGCCAACGCTTGCAGCTGGTGCTTGGCCTCAGTCCGCTGCAGGCGGCGCTGTTCATCTTGCCGATCCCGCTGGCCTCGGCGTTGGCGGGGCCGATGGCCGGTTTGCTGCTGCCGCGCTACGGCGAACGCAGCATCATCCTCGGCGGTTTCGCCCTGACCGCCTTCGGCATTGCCGCCCTCGCCCTGCTGTCTCAGAGCGGCATAGCGCCACAGCTGGTGAGCCTGGCGTTGGTGGGCTTTGGCCTCGGCGGCGTGATCACCGCCGCTTCCACCGCCATCATGCTGAACGCGCCGGAGGAGAAATCCGGCATGGCGGCATCTATCGAAGACGTCTCCTACGAGCTGGGCGGCGTGCTGGGCGTGACGTTGCTCGGCGGGCTGATGACGGCGGTTTACAGCCACACTCTGGCGCTGCCGGCGGAGCTGCCGGTCAGCGATTTAGCCTACGACAGCATCGACGAAGCGTTGCGCCTGGCGGCCGGAATGGCGGCCGATCGCGCGCAGCAGTTGACGCAGCTGGCGCGTCTGGCCTTTGATCGCGCCTTTATTTCGGTACTGATCGCCGCCGCACTGTTAATGGCGCTGGGCGCAGGTGTGGTAAAACTGGCGCTGCGCAAGTAACCGAGAAAAGCGGCTTTTTTCGCCTGCGGAACCTGCGTAAACTGATTAGGCAATTTGCTCGACGGATTTATCGTCATCGGTTTGAGCGATGGCAATGATGCCTGTTATCGTGTTTAACCCTGCGATAAATCCGGTTACTGTAACAGCTATGGAAATTGATTCTGTCTACTATCGGAACAAATAATCAGGAGAAGATTATTATGGCAACGGCAAAGAAAGCAGCGAAAACCCATATCGGCCTTGACAGTAAACAATCGGCAAAACTCGCCGAAGCGCTCAATGCGCTGTTGGCAAACTATCAGGTGCTGTATATGAACGTGCGCGGCTATCATTGGAACATTACCGGCCCGCAGTTCTTTGAACTGCACGCGAAATTCGAAGAGACATATAACGATCTGCTGACCAAGGTAGATGAGCTGGCGGAACGTATTCTGACGTTGGGCTCGCAGCCGCGTCACGCTTTCAGCGACTATCTGAAAACCGCCGACATCAAGGAACACACCAACGTGACCGATGATAAGGGCACGCTGCGCGGCCTGTTGGAAGGGTATTCAATCTTGCTGCAACAGCAGCGTGAGCTGCTGACGGTGGCGGCAGACGCCGGCGACGAAGGCACCGCGTCGTTGATGAGCGATTACATCAAAGAGCAGGAAAAACAGGTCTGGATGCTCAACGCCTATTTGGGCAAATAACTCAGACGCCATAACAAAACAGTCCCTTACGGGACTGTTTTCGTTTTACCACTCGCAGGATACCGCAAACAGCAGCGCGCGCCGATGCTGATCGTCCAGGCGGCGCCGCACCCGGATAATATGGCGATTGCTGCACGACTGGCGTTCCAGCCAGCGATGCCGCCGACGTTGGCTCTGCCGCAACATGCGCCAGCGGCCCACTTCATTTCTACTGCGTCTCATAATTCCGTCACTCGTTCGTGTAATGCCAACCGCGGGCATTATAGCCCTTTCCGCCCGCGATCCAAGCCGCCGTTATCGGCGGCACCGCGGACGCCACGCGGGCAAAAGCCGCCCTTTCAATTTCGGCAAGTGCCTTAACTTCATCATATTTATGTAACATAAGCGCCGATAAAAGGTTTCGCCTTGCCCGATCTGTGCGTACACTCATCATTGGTGGTTTGCGAACGGGATTTTTCGCCTTTATGACAACATTTTATACCGTAATCAGTTGGCTCATGGTGTTCGGCTACTGGCTGCTGATCGCCGGCGTGACGATGCGCATTTTAATGAAACGCCGTGCGGTTCCCTCTGCCATGGCCTGGCTGCTGGTTATCTATATTCTGCCGCTGTTCGGCATCGTCGCCTATTTATCGTTCGGCGAACTGCACCTGGGCAAGCGCCGTGCCGAACGCGCCAAGGCCATGTGGCCGTCGACCGCGCGCTGGCTGAAGGAATTGAAAGAGAGCCGCCGCATCTTCGCCACCGAATACAGTGAAGTCGCCGAACCGCTGTTCCAGCTGTGCAACCGCCGCCA
This sequence comes from Serratia sp. CY76391, assembly GCF_052166695.1. Taxonomy (NCBI): domain Bacteria; kingdom Pseudomonadati; phylum Pseudomonadota; class Gammaproteobacteria; order Enterobacterales; family Yersiniaceae; genus Serratia; species Serratia sp. CY76391. The sequence continues at coordinate 102,863 of NZ_JBJNOJ010000008.1, read as the reverse complement.
GGGCATCGACGGCGTCAAGGGCAACCAGCTGCAGCTGCTCACCACTACCGACGACACGTTGAAAGCGCTGATCCGCGACATCGAGCTGGCGCGCCACAACATCGAAATGGTGTTCTATATCTGGCAGCCCGGCGGCCTGGTCGATCAGGTGGCCGAATCGCTGATGGCCGCCGCGCGGCGCGGCGTACACTGCCGCCTGATGCTGGACTCCGCCGGCAGCCTGCCATTTTTCCGCAGCCCCTACCCGGCGATGATGCGCAACGCAGGCATCGAAGTGGTCGAAGCGCTGAAGGTCAACCTGCTGCGCGTATTCCTGCGCCGCATGGATCTGCGCCAGCACCGCAAGGTGGTGCTGATCGACAACTACATCGCCTATACCGGCAGTATGAACATGGTCGACCCGCGCTATTTCAAGCAGGATGCGGGCGTCGGCCAATGGATCGATCTGATGGCGCGCATGGAAGGCCCGGTGGCCACTACGATGGGCATCGTCTATGCCTGCGACTGGGAGATTGAAACCGGCAAGCGCATTCTGCCGCCGCCGCCGGACGTCAACATCATGCCGTTCGAGCAGGAAAGCGGCCATACCATTCAAGTGATCGCCTCCGGCCCCGGCTTCCCCGAGGAGATGATCCACCAGGCGCTGCTGACCGCGGTTTATTCCGCGCGCGAACAGCTGATCATGACCACGCCGTACTTCGTGCCGAGCGACGATCTGCTGCACGCCATCTGCACCGCCGCTCTGCGCGGCGTTGAGGTCAGCATCATCGTGCCGCGCGACAACGATTCGATGATGGTGCGCTGGGCCAGCCGGGCGTTCTTCTCCGAGCTGCTGGAAGCCGGCGTGAAAATCTATCAGTTCGAAGGCGGCCTGTTGCACACCAAGAGCGTGCTGGTCGACGGCCAGCTCAGCCTGGTCGGCACCGTCAATCTCGATATGCGCAGCCTGTGGCTCAACTTCGAGATCACCCTGGTGATCGATGACGACGGCTTCGGCAGCGATCTGGCCTGCGTGCAGGAAGATTACATCGCCCGCTCCAAGCTGCTGAACGCCAAAGAGTGGTTGAAGCGACCATTCTGGCATCGCCTGGTCGAGCGCCTGTTCTACTTTTTCAGCCCGTTGCTGTAAAAGCCGCGGCGAGCGTGCTTTAATAGCGCCAAATCATTTGTTATCAGGATTTTTTTATGGATTTGAATAACCGCCTTACCGAAGACGAAACGCTGGAACAGGCCTACGATATCTTCCTCGAATTGGCCGGCGACAATCTGGATCCGGCGGATATTCTGCTGTTCAATCTGCAGTTTGAAGAGCGCGGTGGCGCAGAACTGTACGACCCCTCCGAAGACTGGAGCGAGCACGTGGATTACGACCTGAATCCGGACTTCTTCGCCGAAGTGGTGATCGGTCTGGCGGACAGCGACGGCGAGCCGATCAACGACGTGTTCGCCCGCGTGCTGATCTGCCGCGAGAAAGACCACAAGCTATGCCACATTCTGTGGAAAGAGTGATTCGCCGCTCATATTTCGGATAAAAAAAGCCCCGCTGAGTCAGCGGGGCTTTTTGTTGCCGGCTAGCGGCGCATTACAGCGGATCGACCTTCAGACATGAAACCGCATGACGGAAACTGCCCTCCAGCAGCGGACGCGTCTTGGCGCACTCCGGCCCGGCGATCGGGCAGCGGGTGCGGAACACGCAGCCGGACGGCGGGTTGATCGGCGAAGGCAGCTCCCCTTCCAACAGCTGGATCTGCTTTTCCTTCTCCTTGTCCGGATCCGGAATAGGCACCGCCGACATCAGCGCCTTGGTGTAAGGGTGCTGCGGATTGTGGTACACCTCGTCATAGGTGCCCAGCTCCACCGCATGGCCCAGATACATCACCAGCACGCGATCGGAAATGTGCTTCACCACCGCCAAATCGTGAGCAATAAAGATCAATGACAGCCCCATTTCACGCTGCAGCTGCTGCAACAGGTTTACCACCTGCGCCTGAATCGACACGTCCAACGCGGAAACCGGCTCGTCGCAGATCACCAGCTTCGGTTCGAGGATCAGCGCACGCGCGATGCCGATACGCTGGCATTGGCCGCCGGAGAACTCGTGCGGATAACGGTTGATCAGGTTAGGCAGCAGGCCGACCTTCAGCATCATCGCCTTGACCTTGTCCTTCACTTCCTGACGCGGCATTTTCGGGTAGTAAGTGCGCAGCGGCTCGGCGATGATTTCGCCGATGGTCATGCGCGGGTTGAGCGAAGCCAGCGGATCCTGGAAGATCATCTGGATATCGCTGCGGGTTTTGCGCCAGTCGGCGTCGTTCATGCCCAGCAGATCTTTACCCAGCCAGGCGACGCGCCCGCTGGTGGCCTTCACCAGGCCGATGATGGCGCGCGCGAAGGTGGATTTGCCGCAGCCGGATTCGCCGACCACGCCCAGGGTTTCCCCCTCGAACAGCCGCAGCGTAACGCCATCGACCGCCTTTAGGGTTTTCGGCGGCTGCCAGAACCACTGCTTGTCGTCATGAATGTCGAAGTGCACTTTCAGATCGGCCACTTCGAGCAGCACTTTCTTGTCGGTTACCGCTGTCATACCAACGCCTCCACCGGTTTAAAGCAGGCGCGCAGGCGCCCTTCCCCAAATTGCTCCAATGGCGGAGCGCTCGCGCACTGCTCCATGGCGTACGGGCAGCGCGGCTGGAACGGGCAACCTTTCGGCAGCCGCAGCAGGTTCGGCGGGTTGCCGGGAATGGTCAGCAACGCTTCGCCTTCGGCGTCGAGGCGCGGCACCGCGTTCAACAACCCGATGGAGTACGGGTGGCTCGGCTGGTAGAACACCTCGCGCGCGCTGCCGTATTCCATGGTGCGACCGGCGTACATCACCAGCACCTTGTTGCAGATGCCGGCCACCACGCCCAGATCGTGGGTGATCATGATGATGGCAGTGTTGAACTCGCGCTTGAGCTCGTTGAGCAGCGTCATGATCTGCGCCTGGACGGTCACGTCCAGCGCGGTGGTCGGTTCATCGGCGATCAGCAGCTTCGGCCGGCACAGCAGCGCCATGGCGATCATCACGCGCTGGCGCATGCCGCCGGAAAACTCATGCGGATACATGCGCATGCGCTTGCGCGCTTCCGGCATTTTCACCGCGTCGAGCATACGCACCGACTCTTCGAAGGCTTCGCTTTTGCTCATTTTCTTATGCAGCATCAGCACTTCCATCAGCTGTTCGCCAACGCGCATATACGGGTTGAGCGAGGTCATCGGGTCCTGGAAGATCATCGAGATCTCTTCGGCCCGCAGCTTGTTGAGCTGGTTTTCCGGCAGGTTGAGGATTTCGCGGCCGTTGAATTTGGCCGAGCCGCCGATGCGGCCATTGCTGGCCAGCAACCCCATCAGGGCGAACGCGGTCTGCGATTTGCCGGAGCCGGATTCACCGACGATGCCCAGCGTTTCACCGGCGCGCAGATCGAAGTTCAGATCGTTCACCGCCGTCACGTCGCCGTCCGGGGTGGAAAACGTGACGCGCAGGTCTTTCACGTCCAGCAGCGGCGACGCTTTAACGCCGACGGCGGTTTGCAGCTCAGGATGTTCAATGGTGCTCATGGTGGCACTCCTTAACGATCTTTCGGGTCGAGGGCGTCACGCAGGCCATCGCCGATGAAGTTGAAACAGAACAGAGTGACAACCAGGAAACCCGCCGGGAACAGCAGCAACCACGGTGAAACTTCCATTGAGTTGGCGCCGTCGCTGAGCAATGCGCCCCAGCTGCTCAGCGGCTCCTGCGTACCCAGCCCCAGGAAGCTGAGGAAGGATTCGAACAGGATCATGCTCGGCACCAGCAACGAGGCATACACCACCACCACGCCGAGCACGTTCGGCACGATATGCCGCAGCACGATGTTGCGCGTGGAGACGCCGCACACCAGCGCCGCTTCGATGAACTCCTTGCGCTTCAGACCGAGGGTTTGGCCGCGCACGATACGCGCCATGTCCAACCACGACACCATGCCGATCGCCACGAAGATCAGCAGGATATTCTGGCCGAAGAAAGTCACCAGCAGGATCACGAAGAACATGAACGGGAAGGAGTTGAGGATCTCCAGCAGGCGCATCATCACTGAGTCGATCTTGCCGCCCAGATAGCCGGACATCGCGCCGTACAGGGTGCCGACGATCACCGCCACCAGCGCCGCCGCCACGCCGACCATCAGCGAGATGCGCCCGCCGATCGCCACGCGCACCAGCAGATCGCGCCCGGAGGAGTCGGTGCCGAAATAGTGCCCCGATTCAACGCTGGGTGCGGCGGACATCATCGCCCAATCGGTATCGTCGTAGGCGAATTGCGACAGCATCGGTGCCAGCACCACAAACAGTGTGATCAGCGCCAGTATGAACAGGCTGCTGACCGCCGCGCGGTTGTGCATAAAACGCCGACGCGCGTCTTGCCACAGGCTGCGCCCTTCCACTTCCAGCTTCTCGCTGAAGTGTTCCAGAGCTTCGCTGTTCTTTTTAGTCAACATCATTCGCGTGCTCCAGATTAATAACGGATTTTCGGATCGATGACCGCATACAGCACATCGACGATCGCGTTGAACAGAATGGTCAGAGCGCCCACCAGAATGGTCAGGCTCAACACCAGGGAATAGTCACGGTTCAGCGCGCCGTTAACGAACAGCTGGCCGATCCCCGGCAGACCATAGATGGTTTCGATCACCATTGAACCGGTGATGATCCCGACGAACGCCGGGCCCATGTAGGACAGCACCGGCAACAGCGCCGGCTTCAGCGCGTGGCGGAAAATGATGCGACGCATCGGCAAGCCTTTGGCGCGCGCGGTGCGGATGAAGTTGGAGTGCAACACTTCAATCATCGAGCCGCGCGTGATACGGGCGATGCTGGCGATATAGGCCAGCGACAACGCCACCATCGGCAAGATGATGAACTTAGGCGCACCGCCGTTCCAGCCGCCGCCCGGCAGCCATTTCAACGTGATGGCGAAGATCAGCACCAACAGCGGCGCCACCACGAAACTGGGTATCACCACCCCGGTCATGGCGAACCCCATCACCGTATAGTCCCATTTGGTGTTCTGGTTCAGCGCGGCGATCACACCGGCGCTCACGCCCAGCACCACCGCCAGCAGAAACGCGGCCAGGCCGAGCTTGGCGGAGACCGGGAAAGAGCTGGCCACCAAATCGTTGACCGAATAATCCTTGTATTTAAAGGACGGGCCGAAGTCTCCCTGCGCAAGCTGCGCCAGATAATGACCGTACTGTTTCCAGATCGGGTCGTTCAAATGATATTTGGCTTCGATATTCGCCATGACTTCCGGCGGCAATGCGCGTTCCCCGGTAAATGGACTGCCGGGCGCCAGGCGCATCATGAAAAATGAGATGGTGATAAGGATAAATAGTGTCGGGATCGCTTCCAACAAGCGACGAAGTATAAATTTCAGCATTGCCCTAACCCTGTGCGACAGCCTGATAACGGCTTATTATTCTCAACATGGGCCGGCGGCCAGGCCGCCGGCTCTTACCGTATCAATGCTTGATGATGTACAGGTTTTTGTCGTACACGTTATCAAGCGGGTCTTTGCCGGTGTAGCCACCAACGTAAGGTTTCACCAGACGGGCGTTCACGTAGTAATACAGCGGAACGATGGCGGAATCTTTATCCAGCTGAACTTCCGCTTTCTGATACAGATCGGCGCGCTCGTCTTTGCTCTTCGCGGTCAACACGTTGGCCATCAGCTTATCGAACTCGGCGCTTTTGTAGTGCGGGGTGTTACTGCTGCTGTCGGACAGCATCATGTTCAGGAACGAACTCGGTTCGTTGTAGTCGGCGCACCAGCCGGCGCGCGCCACGTCATAGGTGCCCTGATGACGGGTATCCAGGAAGGTTTTCCACTCCTGGTTCACCAGCTTCACGTCCACGCCCAGATTTTTCTTCCAGATGGAGGCGGCGGCGATCGCCAGCTTCTTGTGCAGGTCTGACGTGTTGTACAACAGGGAGAAGGTCAGCGGTTTACCCGGGCCGTAGCCGGCTTCCGCCAGCAGTTTCTTCGCCACTTCGTTGCGTTTTTCCTGCGTCCAGCCGAACCACTCCGGCGGAGTCAGCTTGGCACCGTCGGTGTATGGCGGCGTAAAGCTGTAGGCCGGCAGATCGCCCTGGTTTTTCACCTTGTTGACGATGATGTCGCGATCCATACCCAGCTTCAGCGCTTCACGAACGCGCGCATCGGTGAACGGCGCCTTCTGGTTGTTGATTTCGTAGTAATAGGTGCACAGATAAGGATCGACGTGCACCTCTTTCGGGATCTCTTTCTTCAGCTTCTGGAACAGTTCGATCGGCATGTTGTTATAAGTCATGTCGATTTCGCCGGTGCGGTAGCGGTTAACGTCGGTCACTTCCGACGAAATAGGCAGGAACGTCACTTTATTGATGATGGTTTTGGCGTTATCCCAATATTCCGGGTTGCGTTCCAGTACGATGCGTTCGTTGACAATCCAGTCTTTCAGTTTGTAGGCGCCGTTGCTGACGTAGTTGGCCGGCAGCGTCCACTTCTCGCCGAATTTCTCCACCGCCTCTTTATAAACCGGCTTCATGGCGTAGTGCGGGGTCATTTCAACCAGATAAGGCACCGGCTCGCTCAGGGTCACCTGGAAAGTGTGGTCGTCGATAGCCTTCACGCCCAGCGTCGACTTGTCTTTTTTACCGGCGATGATGTCATCGACGTTTTCCACATGGGCGTACTGCAGGTAGCTGGCGTAAGGCGACGCGGTTTTCGGATCCACTACGCGCTGCCAGCTGTAGACGAAATCTTGCGCCGTCACCGGCTTGCCGTTGGACCATTTGGCGTCTTTGCGCAGGTGGAAGGTCCAGACTTTGAAATCCTTGTTATCCCAGCTTTCCGCGACGCCCGGCACGATGGAACCGTCCGGGCTGTTGTTCGCCAGGCCTTCCATCAGATCGCGGGTCACGTTGTTTTCCGGCACGCCCTCGATTTTATGCGGATCCAGCGACTGCACTTCGGAACCGTTGTTTTTGACGATTTCTTGCTTATCCGCCAGCTGCACCCCCGCAGGAACGTCGGCGGCGAAAGCGCCGGTGGTTGCTGTGATGCCGAGCGCGGCGATGACGCCGGCGGCAATGAGGGTTTTCTTCGTGATGTTGGTCATACTTATCGACTCCAGTTTTTATTATCACAGGCTCTTCGTGGAACCTGCGTTGCCCGTAAGCGGACTCTGTTTTCCCGCCGCCGCGGAACGAATGCGGCGGCCGGCCTTCCCTATATTCCCCAGCGCCTCGGCGTGAGGAATACCCCTTTACTGCTTGATAATGTAAAGATTTTTAACGTCGGTATAGTCCAGCGGATCTTTGCCGGTGAACCCGCCTACCGTCGGCTTAATCAACCGCGCGCTGACGCGGTAATACACCGGGATCAACGCGGAGTCTTTGTCCAGCTGCGCTTCTGCCTGCTGATAGAGCGCGGCGCGCGCGGCCTCATCCGGCGCCTTCAGGGTGGCGGCCATGATGGCGTCGAACGCCGGGCTCTTATAAAACACGGTATTGATGCTGCTGTTGGACAGCACCAGGTTCAGGAACGCGCTGGGCTCGTTGTAATCCCCGCACCAGGTGGCGCGCGCCACGTCGTATTGCCCCTGATGGCGGCTTTCCAGCGAGGTCTTCCACTCCTGATTGCGCAGCGTGACGTCGGCGCCGAGGTTCTTTTTCCACATCGACGCGGCGGCGATCGCCTGCTGTTTGTTTTGATCGGAGGTGTTGTACAGCAGCGAGAACTTCAGCGGCTTGGCGTCGCTGTAACCCGCTTCCATCAGCAGTTTCTTGGCTTCGGCGTTGCGCTGTTCCTGGCTCCAGCCGGCCCAGGCGGGCTGCGTGAAGTTGGCGCCTTCGGTGAAGGTTGGCGTGAAACTGTAGGCCGGGATCTGCCCCTGGCCCATGATCTTGTTGGCGATGATGTCGCGATCCAGCGTCATCTTCACCGCCGCACGCACCCGCGGATCGGTGAACGGTGCCCGCTGGTTATTGAGTTCGTAATAGAAAGTGCACAGATAAGGGTTAACGTGCAGTTGCTCGGGCACTTCGCGCTTCATTTTGACGTACAGGTACGGCGGAATGGCGCTGTTGGTGATGTCGATCTCGCCGCTGCGGAAGCGGTTGACGTCGCTGACTTCGGAAGCGATCGGCAGGAAGGTCGCCTGATTGATCACCGTCTGCTTGTTGTTCCAGTAGCTCGGGCTGCGCTCCAGCACAATGCGCTCGTTCACCACCCACTCTTTCAGACGGTAAGCGCCGTTGCCGACATAGTTGGCGGGCAGCGTCCATTTGTCGCCGAATTTCTCCACTACCGCGCGCTTCACCGGTTTGAGCGACGTGTGGCTCAGCATGCTGATGAAATACGGCACCGGTTCGCTCAGCGTCACCTGCAGCGTCTGGTCGTCCAGCGCCTTGACGCCGAGGGCCTGCGGAGGCTTCTTACCGGTCAGGATATCGTCGATATTGTCGACTTTGGTGTACTGCAGGTAGCTGGCATAGGGCGAGGCAATTTTCGGATCGGCCAGGCGCTGCCAGCTGTAGACGAAGTCTTGTGCGGTCACCGGGCTGCCGTCGCTCCACACCGCGCCGGGGCGCAGGTGGAAGGTCCATTGCTGATAATTCTGGTTTTCCCAGCTCGCCGCCGCTGCCGGCACCACATGTCCGTTGGCGTCGGTGCTCACCAGCCCTTCCAGCAGGTTAAGAATGATATTGCTTTCCGGTACGCCCTCGACCTTATGCGGATCCAATGAAGCCACTTCGCTGCCGTTGTTGATCACAATATTCTGCTGCTGCGCCAACTGAACGCCGGCCGGCACTTCCGCCGCCAAACTGCTATTTATGGCGCCGACGCTCAGCGCGCCGCTAATCAACAAGCTCAAAGAAGTGCACTTCAGGGTTTGCTGCATAATCGAGGCTCCTTTTCACCGACAAGCATCGCTTATCGAAGTTTGTGAAGTGTTTATAAGAATTCTAAATAAACGGATTCCAGCAAAAATCATTCCCGTTTTTATGGCGCATTTCAGTTAATTGACCACGGGAAAGTTGCTCGGAAATTAGCAGAAGCCAAATTCCATAGCCAATAAATTTTACGAAAATGTTAAGCAATTCTCTTTTATCGCACGAAGCCCGATCCGGCCCCCAAGATCGAGGACGCGTAGAAACAAAATCATCGCTATGATTTTAAAGAAAAAAAAGATGAAATCATTTCATTTGAAACCATCAACGCAATCTCATTACCGCACAAAGAAACATTCAGTTAACAATCCGGACATTCAAAGAACAAACACCTGCCTATGGTCGGTTAATCACTAATAACACCTGGATGAAAGTGAGACAAGCCCCACAGAATGATGTGATTAATTTAACAACAGCTTTACCGTTGAGCGGGGGCAAAACGCGCGGAAATGGGGGAAGAAAAGTGTCTGAAATAACGCTTAGCGTTTTTTTTGCACAGCAACATGAGATTTATGCAACATAAGAGTGCAACCGCATAAATTTCATTCATCCTGTGCACTATAATAATGCGAACCAATAAATAATTTAAACTTTAAAATTAATTTTAGCCGCGCCTAGGCGAAAGGTACGCGGCTAAACAAAGGGTATTACAACAGGCCGGGGAATATCGCCTTAATGCCGGTAACGATAAACTCGATCCCGAGCGCCATCAGCAACAGACCCATGATACGGGTGATCACGTTGATGCCGGTCTGCCCAAGCAAACGCACCAACAGCGGCGCGGCGCGGAACAACAACCAACAGCAAAAGGCGAACAAGGCGATCGCGACCGTAAAGCCGAGCAGGCTTTGCCAGTTGTGATAACGGGAACTCCACACGATGGTGGAACTGATCGCCCCCGGCCCTGCCATCAGCGGCAGTGCTAACGGCACTACGCCGATGCTCTCGCGGATTGCGCTCTCCGATTTTTCCTGTTTGTTCTGTTTGTCTTCTCCCAGCTTGCCGCTGATCATCGACATGGCGATGGTCACCACCAGAATACCGCCGGCGATGCGGAACGAATCGATGGAGATGCCGAACATCCGCAAGATCCCTTCGCCCAGGAACAGCGATGTCCACAGAATAATGGCGACCGACAGGTTGGCGGTCAGGTTGGTTTTATTGCGCCCTGCTTCCGCCTGGTAGCTGGTCATGCTGATAAACACCGGCAAGATGCCCACCGGGTTGACCAGCGCAAACAGACCGACAAAGAACTTGATAAAGCCGGAAAGATCCAACAGAGATTGGCCCACAGATGGCTCCGCGTTAAGTGCTATAAAAAGGTGTGCTGCCTATGCGCGCTAATGTAATGGAATTGCCGTGGGTAATCCATCCGGCCAGAGCAGCATTTTTGACTACCAGCAAGTTAGGCAACAAAACAAATGCCCTTTGTTAAAGTGATGTATGGCCTTTTGATTTTTTATGTTGAAAAAAGAGTCATCGATCACGGTTATTGATAACTACTCTCAACACCGTCAAGCTGAAAGGTGTCAGCTTGCACTTTTCATGATTTAGATCACAAATCAACTACCCAACAGTGGGTAAGCTCTTAGTCGTAGTCAGGGAGTAGAACAAAGTCGGTGGCAATCCAGCCGGTTCCGTTCTCTTCACTGCCTGCCCCTCCGGTTGGCGCAGGGTAAAGCTCTTTAAGCAAATCAGCAGCATGCGAAGAAATAACGCGGGAAACCCCCGGTATTCGAATCACCGTTTATTCCCGTTATGACTATACTAGTGGCTCGCACGGCTTATTTACTGAAAGAGTTTAACATTATCAGGAGAGCATTATGGCTGTAACGAATGTCGCTGAACTGAACGAGCTTGTCGCACGTGTCAAAAAAGCCCAGCGCGAATATGCCAACTTCACTCAAGAGCAAGTGGATAAAATCTTCCGCGCTGCCGCCCTCGCCGCTGCTGATGCCCGTATCCCGTTGGCCAAAATGGCCGTGGAAGAATCCGGAATGGGTATCGTCGAAGACAAAGTGATCAAAAACCACTTCGCTTCCGAGTACATATACAACGCCTATAAAGATGAAAAAACCTGTGGCATCCTGTCTGAAGATGACACTTTCGGTACCATCACCATCGCCGAACCTATCGGCCTGATTTGCGGTATCGTCCCTACCACCAACCCAACTTCTACCGCGATCTTCAAAGCGCTGATCAGCCTGAAAACCCGTAACGGCATCATATTCTCGCCGCACCCGCGTGCGAAGAATGCCACCAATAAAGCCGCCGATATCGTGCTGCAAGCCGCTATCGCCGCCGGCGCGCCAAAAGACATCATCGGTTGGATCGACCAACCTACCGTCGAGCTGTCCAACCAGCTGATGCACCACCCTGACATCAACCTGATCCTGGCCACCGGTGGCCCGGGCATGGTGAAAGCCGCCTACAGCTCCGGCAAACCGGCCATCGGCGTCGGCGCCGGTAATACGCCGGTCGTGGTAGACGAAACCGCAGACATCAAGCGCGTGGTCGCCTCTATCCTGATGTCCAAAACCTTCGACAGCGGCGTTATCTGCGCTTCCGAACAGTCGGTCATCGTCGTTGACGCTATCTATGATGCGGTACGCGAACGCTTCGCTTCCCACGGCGGCTATCTGCTGCAGGGTAAAGAACTGAAAGCGGTGCAGGACATCATCCTGAAAAACGGCGGTCTGAATGCGGCCATCGTCGGGCAATCCGCACCGAAAATCGCCGAAATGGCAGGCATCAAAGTGCCGGCCAACACCAAAGTGCTGATCGGTGAAGTGAAGCTGGTCGACGAGTCCGAACCTTTCGCACATGAAAAACTATCGCCTACCCTGGCGATGTACCGTGCCAAAGACTTCGAAGACGCCGTCGCAAAAGCCGAAAAACTGGTCGCCATGGGCGGTATCGGCCACACCTCCTGCCTGTACACCGACCAGGATAACCAAACGGCTCGCATCGCCTACTTCGGCGATAAAATGAAAACGGCTCGCATCCTGATCAACACCCCGGCTTCTCAGGGCGGTATCGGCGACCTGTACAACTTCAAACTCGCGCCTTCGCTGACGCTGGGTTGCGGTTCCTGGGGTGGCAACTCCATCTCTGAGAACGTCGGACCTAAACACCTGATCAACAAGAAAACTGTAGCGAAGCGAGCAGAAAACATGTTGTGGCACAAACTTCCGAAATCGATCTACTTCCGCCGTGGCTCGCTGCCTATCGCGCTGGAAGAAGTGGCGACCGACGGGGCGAAACGCGCCTTCATCGTGACCGACCGTTTCCTGTTCAACAACGGCTATGCTGACCAGATCACCAAGGTTCTGAAGTCTCACGGCATCGAAACCGAAGTGTTCTTCGAAGTGGAAGCCGATCCGACGCTGAGCATCGTGCGCAAAGGCGCCGAGCAGATGAACTCCTTCAAACCGGACGTCATCATCGCGCTGGGCGGCGGTTCGCCGATGGACGCCGCGAAAATCATGTGGGTGCTGTACGAACATCCTGAAACCCACTTCGAGGATCTGGCGCTGCGCTTCATGGACATCCGCAAGCGTATCTACAAATTCCCGAAAATGGGCGTGAAAGCGAAAATGATCGCCATCACCACAACTTCAGGCACCGGTTCGGAAGTCACGCCGTTCGCCGTCGTGACCGACGACGCCACCGGGCAGAAATACCCGCTGGCCGACTATGCGCTGACCCCGGACATGGCGATTGTCGACGCCAACCTGGTGATGAACATGCCGAAATCCCTGTGCGCCTTCGGTGGCCTGGATGCGGTGACCCACGCGCTGGAAGCCTACGTCTCGGTGCTGGCGAACGAATACTCCGACGGCCAGGCGCTGCAGGCGCTGAAACTGTTGAAAGAGTATCTGCCGGCCAGCTACAAAGAAGGCGCGAAAAACCCGGTTGCCCGTGAACGCGTGCACAACGCCGCCACCATCGCCGGTATCGCTTTCGCCAACGCCTTCCTCGGGGTTTGTCACTCCATGGCGCACAAACTGGGTTCGGAGTTCCACATTCCGCACGGCCTGGCCAACGCGATGCTGATTTCCAACGTCATTCGCTACAACGCGAACGACAACCCGACCAAGCAGACGGCCTTCAGCCAGTACGACCGCCCTCAGGCGCGCCGCCGCTACGCTGAAATCGCCGACCACCTCGGCCTGAGCGTACCGGGCGACCGCACCGCACAGAAAATTGAGAAACTGCTGGCCTGGCTGGACGAGCTGAAAACCGAGCTGGGCATCCCAACCTCCATCCGTGAGGCGGGTGTGCAGGAGGCGGACTTCCTGGCGAAAGTCGACAAGCTGTCGGAAGACGCGTTCGACGACCAATGCACCGGCGCCAACCCGCGCTATCCGCTGATTGCCGAACTGAAGCAAATCATGCTGGATACCTTCTACGGCCGCGAATTCAGCGAAGCAGTCGAAGAGGAAGCGGCAGCTCCGGCTGCAGCCAAAGCCGCGGTAAAGAAGCCCAAGAAATAACGGTTTCGTGAACCGATAAAAAAACCCGCCAAACGGCGGGTTTTTTATTGCGCCGGAGGCGCTGCATTTCGACTCACGCCGCCAAAACGCCTCAGCGGGCTTTGGCGGCGTTTTCTCCCCTACTCCAGGGAGTGAATCGCCTCTTTATAATGCTTACGGCAGACGGAGACATAGCTCTCGTTACCGCCAATCACCACCTGCTCACCGGCGTGCATCGCCTGGCCGTTTTCATCCAACCGCAACACCATATTGGCTTTGCGCCCGCAGTGACAGATGGTTTTCAATTCCACCAGCTTATCGGCCCAGGCCAGCAAATATTGGCTGCCGGTAAACAGCTCACCGAGAAAATCGGTACGCAGGCCGTAGCACAATACGGGAATGTCCAGTTGGTCCACCACATCGCACAATTGCTCAACCTGCGCCTTGGTCAGGAACTGGCTTTCATCCAGCAGTACACAATGCACCGGCTGCTGTTGATGCTCTTGCTGAATCATGGCGTACAGCATCGAGTCGTTGTTATAGAGCTGGGCCTGCGAGGATAAACCGATGCGCGAGCTGACCTTACCTACGCCAAAACGGTGATCGATCTCCGCAGTGAACACCAGCGTGCGCATACCACGTTCTTGATAGTTATATGAAGACTGTAGCAGCGCGGTGGACTTGCCGGCATTCATCGCAGAGTAATAAAAATAAAGTTGAGCCATGGCCCCGCAACTCCGATGGTATAAGAAATATTCAAATGTCGATTAGGACGGTAAGTGTACCATAAGCCGCCCCCCAGGCTCAGCCCAAAGCGAACGAATATTGCGTTCGCCGTAATAATGCGCTTTCAAGCGAAACATATCGTTCTGTCGGCCCGTTCTTTTTACAGCTATTTACAGGATAATGTATGCCTGTCATCACTATTAATTCTTGCTAATGGTTAACCGCGATCATTTGCCCATTAATGCATAATCACCCTTTCGCCGCGGCGGGTGCCGCAACCGCAACGGCGCGCCAGCCTATTATACACGGGGCCAATACAGGGCATTTAATCACCTCCGCTGTCCCCGACGTTTCCTGACGCAATCTTTACCTATATACCCCTATTGTTTACAATGTCTGCCTTGCCATGACGTGATTAAGCCCACAGAACCCATTGTAATATTGATATAAATTACGGCGATAACTTATCGATGAAAGCCTTGCGACACACGCCTTTTAAAGCATGCCTGCTGAAATTTTGACTTAAGTGCGACAAGGGTAATAGTTAACAGCCCTTCCTATATTAGTCGGACAGATCCGATTAACGGTTTTTTAAAAGGTAAATTTGAGTATTCAAGTCAATTTGGCTATTGCAGAAAAGAAAATAGCGCTCTATTATTATCGAGACGCCCCCCACCAATATAATTTGAGACTAGGACAATGAGCGAAGCATTAAAGATTTTGAACAACATCCGCACTCTGCGCGCCCAGGCAAGAGAATGCACACTGGAAACGCTGGAAGAAATGCTCGAGAAACTGGAAGTTGTTGTGAACGAACGTCGCGAAGAAGACAGCCAGGCTCAAGCAGAAATCGAAGAACGCACCCGTAAACTGCAGCAATACCGCGAAATGCTGATTGCTGACGGTATCGATCCGAATGAACTGCTGCAAACCATGGCTGCCAACAAGGCTGCCGGTAAAGCAAAACGCGCAGCACGTCCTGCTAAATACCAATATAAAGACGAAAACGGCGAATTGAAAACCTGGACCGGCCAAGGCCGTACTCCAGCGGTGATTAAGAAAGCTATCGAAGAGCAAGGTAAATCTCTGGACGATTTCCTGCTGTAATAGCGATTCGGCCCGTATCTGAAAGGCTCCCTGCGGGGGGCCTTTTCATTTTAAAGCTTATCGCCGCGATCCTGCCTCATCCCTTTCCTTTTAGTAAATATCCTAATTCGCATTTTGTTCCTTGCATGAGGTTCCAGCGAAAAAAAAGGGCCCTAAGGCCCCTTTGTCGCATATACCCTCGTTCAATTATTGAACCTGGTAGAATGCCTTATACCAATCAACAAAGCGCTTCACACCCTCTTCAACGCTGGTTTCCGGCTTAAAACCAATGTCACGATAAAGCTCCGCGGTATCCGCGCTGGTATCCATCACGTCGCCAGGTTGCATTGGCAGCATATTCTTGCGGGCAGTTAGCCCCAAAGCCTGCTCCAACGCCGTGATATATTCCATCAGTTTAACGGGGGTGTTATTGCCGATATTATAAACATGATACGGCGCGGAACTGGTCGCCGGCGATCCCTGTTCAACGGTCCATGACGGATCTGCCTGCGGAATAACCGCCTGCAGCCGCACAATCGCCTCGGTGATATCATCAATGTAAGTAAAGTCACGGTGCATTTCACCGTGGTTATATACATCGATACTCTCCCCCGCCAATATGGCCTTGGTAAACTTGAACAGCGCCATATCCGGACGCCCCCAGGGACCATATACGGTAAAGAAGCGTAGCCCCGTCGTCGGCAGACCGTATAAATGAGCGTAACTGTGTGACATCAGCTCATTGGCTTTTTTGGTTGCCGCATACAGTGACACAGGGTGGTCGACAGAATCTTCGGTAGCAAACGGCAACTTGCGATTGAGGCCATAAACAGAGCTGGAGGAAGCGTAAAGTAAATGCTCGACCTTATTATGACGGCAGCCTTCCAGAACGTTCAAATGACCGATCAGGTTAGCGTCCGCATAAGCCAACGGGTTGACCAGCGAATAACGCACGCCGGCTTGGGCACCCAAATGAATGACTCGTTGGAACTGATGCTCGGCGAACAATGTCGCCATGCCTTCACGATCGGCCAAATCCAACTTGATGAAGCGGAATCCCGGCTTATCCGCCAGTCTGTCCAGACGGGCCATTTTCAGGCCCACGTCATAATAGTCATTCAGGTTATCGATGCCGACAACCTGATGCCCGGCGGTCAACAAACGCTCTGCAACGTGATAACCAATAAACCCTGCGGCGCCTGTAACCAGGAATTTCATGCCCACTCCTTAAATAACCGGTTTAATCGAGGCACCGCGGCCAATCGCATAGTAGGTAAAGCCGCGATTCGCCAAACGCTCAGGATCGTACAGGTTACGTCCATCGAAGATCACCGGCTGCTTCAACGCGCCCTTGATCACATCAAAGTCCGGCGCGCGGAAATTCTGCCATTCGGTGCAGATCACCAGAGCATCGGCGCCGTGCAACGCAGCCTCTTTGGTACCCATCAGCTTCAAATCGTCGCGCTGGCCATAGATGCGCTGAACTTCGTTCATCGCTTCCGGATCGTAGGCCTGAACGGTGGCGCCGGCAGCCCACAGCTGCTCCATCAGCACACGGCTGGACGCTTCACGCATATCATCGGTATTCGGCTTGAACGCCAGCCCCCACAGTGCGAAGGTTTTGCCCTTCAAATCGCTGCCGAAATAGTCTTTGATAAAGCTGTTCAGCTTGTCTTTTTGTTGGTAGTTGACCTGCTCTACCGCCTGCAACAGCTTCGGTTGGTAACCGATCTGCTCCGCCGTGCGGATCAGCGCCTGAACATCTTTCGGGAAGCAAGAACCACCGTAGCCACAGCCAGGATAGATGAAGTGATAACCAATGCGTGAATCGGAACCGATGCCCTGACGCACTTTCTCGATGTCCGCGCCCAACATTTCCGCCAGGTTGGACATTTCGTTCATAAAGCTGATTTTGGTCGCCAGCATGCAGTTGGCGGCATATTTGGTCAGTTCCGCGCTGCGGATATCCATCATGATCATACGATCGTGATTGCGGTTAAACGGCTCGTACAGCTCGCGAATAGGCTCGATCACCTCTTTATTATCGGTGCCGATCACGATGCGCTCAGGGCGCATGCAGTCAGCCACCGCAGCGCCTTCCTTCAGGAATTCAGGGTTGGACACCACGTCGAACGGCACGTTGCTGCCGCGTTTTGCCAACGTTTCCGCCATCACCTGACGCACTTTGTCCGCCGTACCGACCGGCACGGTAGATTTGTCGATCACCACTTTGCGATCGGTCATATGCTCGGCGATGGTGCGCGCCACCGCGGTGACATATTTTAGATCGGCGGAACCGTCTTCATCCGGCGGCGTACCGACGGCGATAAACTGGATATTCCCGTGCGCCACACCCGCTTTGGCATCGGTGGTGAAATGCAGGCGCCCAGCCTCATAGTTTTGCTGTACCAGCGGCGTCAGGCCCGGTTCAAAAATCGGGATATTCCCTTTTTTCAGGTTCTCGACTTTTCGTTCGTCAACATCGATGCACATAACGTCATGGCCAACTTCAGCCAGCACGGCGGCCTGTACCAGCCCCACATAACCAATACCAAAAACTGTTACTTTCATGTGAAAATCCTAGTTTTTCAAATTAAGACGAAAGATCAAATTACTTCTTGTCAGCGGCAACAACCTGTTGCAGCCACTGAGAAAACTCTTTGCCCAGGCTGGCATGACGCATGCCGTACTCCACGAAGGCCTGCATGTAACCCAGTTTGTTACCGCAGTCATGGCTCACGCCTTTCAGGTGATACGCTTCCACCGTTTCCTGCTGCATCAGCATTTCGATGCTGTCAGTCAGCTGAATTTCATCGCCGGCGCCTGGAGGCGTTTTCGCCAACAGCGGCCAAATATCGGCGGACAACACATAACGACCGACAATCGCCAGGTTGGAAGGGGCTTTATCCGGTGATGGTTTCTCAACCACGCTGACCATCGGCGCGCTTTCGCCCGGTTGCAAATCAACGCCCTTACAGTCGGCTACGCCGTAGTTTCCGACATCCTTATGCGGCACGGGTTCAACCATGATCTGGCTGACGCCGGTGGTTTCGAAGCGCTGCAGCATTTCGTGCAGGTTGTCTTTTTTCGGATCGGCGCTGTATTCGTCGAGGATCACGTCCGGAAGCACCACCGCGACCGGTTCATCGCCCACCATCGGGTAGGCACACATAATCGCGTGCCCCAGGCCTTTGGCATTACCCTGACGAACCTGCATCACGGTAACGCCTTTCGGGCAGATCGACTGCACTTCGTCCAGCAATTGGCGCTTGACGCGTTTTTCCAGCATCGCTTCGAGTTCGAAACTGGTATCAAAATGGTTTTCGATCGAGTTCTTGGAGGAGTGGGTGACCAGCACAATCTCGTTAATCCCCGCCGCAATGCACTCATTGACGACGTATTGGATCAGAGGTTTATCAACCAGCGGCAGCATTTCTTTCGGAATGGCTTTGGTGGCCGGCAACATCCGCGTACCCAAGCCTGCAACCGGGATCACGGCTTTTCTGACTTTGCGATTTACAGCAGGCATTATTTCCTCTCTTAAAGCTAAAGCGCTCATTTTATGAGCTTGGGATCGATATAAAAAAACCTTCGGAGTATACCAGCTTATGCGCGCCGAGCATTAACCAGAACACAAATAGAAAACATTTAGGACTATTACCCGTTCGGATAATCCGGAGAATAAATAAACGGTTTAATTACAGATAAGTAAATAGCTTAAGATCGCGCCGATCGCTGCCTGCTATTCAGCGCTGAGCATCAGTCGCAATCGGCCACCGCTGCCCCATACCTGACATTGCCAGGCGGTACAACGCTGGCTGATCTGATTCATGTAGGTAGCCCCCAGCGTCCCCAGCGGCACGCCGTTGCTCAGCTGGATTTGATTGTCACCGGTATTGACGTTGGCATGCAGCCCGGCGGAAACCAGAATCAGGTTTTTATTTTCGGCGTGATAATATCCCAACAACAGAGGGAATTGACCGTCTAATTTCCCCTGCCGCAATAATTGATTAACCTGCTTTAACAATGCCGACATTTGCGGCAAACGATGCTGTTGATTAGCCAGATGGTCCTGCAGCAGCCCATTAAATAATGCGCGCAACAGCAGTGCCGCCAATACGCCATTATCGCCGGCGCGCGTGACGTCCAGGCAATAGAATGCCAGATCCTTTTCTGACAAGGCGGCGATATCCAGCACCAGACCGGGATTTTCGCCGGTGGTTAACTGCCTATAGTTGATCCGGCAATGCGCAATGGTCTGCTGTACCGGCGGCTGCAGTTGCTTAAGCAGTTTGACGGCTTCGGAAGGATTTTTGCTCAACGCATCCCAATCCTGAAACAGTTCAACCTCTTCAATCGCCTGGGAGGTGAACATATTGGGGTATAAGCACGCCAGCACCGCTTCACGCAGGCGATTGAGATCGGTCAGCGGCTTGAGCAGCACATCCTGCACGCCCAACCGCAGCACCTTGGCGATGTCCGCCATCTTGTCGGTGGCCGAGATCACCAGCACCGGGATTTGCAGCCCCTGCAAACGCAGGTGTTCAACGAATTCGATACCGCCCATTTCCGGCATCGCGAGATCGCACAGAATCAGATCCGGCTTGAAGTCATCGACGGCACTCAGCGCCTGTAAACCGTTGGTCGCCTCGCCGGTTTCAGCGCCCAGCGAGGTCAGATAACCGACCAGCACGGAACGAAAAACCTGTTCGTCCTCAACGATCAAGATGCGCTTGTGAGTGAGTGGTAATGCCATCAGCCGAGCCTCGTCCCTTTCCATAGTGTAATAGTGGCTCAAAAAGGTCACTTATGCTCGTCTGAAACAGACCAACTGCGCATTGCCAACCAAGAACCGAGAATTATCTATTTTTTATCAACGGCAACAACCGATCCAGTTGTTTTTCAACCGCCAGCAACCCCGCCTCGATCGCTTCATCGGCGCGGTGGAAATCCAGCGTCGAGATTTGCGGGCAAAAAGGCTGGATCAAGACATCCGGCGGATCGCTCGCCATTCGGTTGCGCTTCAGGCGATTCTCCAGCATTTGAATCGATGTGCTCATAATCTCCATCGCCGTCGGCGCCGTCGCCGGTTTGCGCTTGCGCATTCTGCCGACGCGTTCCCGCAGACGCCCGCGCCAGGTAGCCGCAGGCGCATCGTCCGGGCTTTCTTCCTCGATACGTATCGAGAACAGATCCTGCTGCATCAGGTGCGCGTCATGCTGCAGATCGACCGCAATGACGATATCGGCGCCCATGGCGCGGCAAAGCGACACCGGCACCGGATTGACCACCGCGCCATCCACCAGCCAATAGCCGTCGGCCCATACCGGAGCCAACAGGCCGGGCATGCTGCAGGAGGCGCGTATCGCCTGATGAATATCGCCTTCGGTCAGCCAAAGCTCACGCCCGGTACTGAGATTGGTCGTCACGGCACCGAACTTCAACGCACAATCGGCGATATCATTGATCTTCAGCAGTTGTCCGACGGCGTTAAACACCCGCTCGCCGCGCAACAGGCCGCCGCGCTGCCAGGAAAAATCCATCAGGCGAATCACGTCCCAATAGCTGAACGATCGCACCCACTGCTCCATCGCCGGCAGGCGATGGCTGGCGAACGCGGCGCCCACCAACGCGCCGACAGAGCAGCCGGCAACGATATCGACCTCAATCCCCAGCTTCTTTAACGCATTGATCACGCCGATGTGCGCCCAGCCTTTAGCCGAGCCCGCTCCCAGCGCCAGTCCGATCTTGATTTGCCGCATCGCGTCATCCTCTCGGTAAACGGTGTTCTCTGCTTTCAGGGTAGATTGTCACTGACGAATATTGTTAGGTAACATATGCGCTAAATTCATTTTCAGCCTCGTTTTCTCAGGAGTTATTTTGCCCGAATCATGCCCATGCGGCAGCGGACTGGCGTATAACGCGTGCTGCGCCCCTTTTATCAGCGGCAGTCAGCCGGCGCCGACGCCCGGCCAACTGATGCGTTCACGCTTCACCGCCTACGTGAATCATAACGTCGACTATCTGATCGCCACCTGGCACCCCGACTGCGGCGCCGAAGCGTGGCGCAATGCCATCGTCGACAGTTTTAAGAATACCGAATGGCTGGGCCTGACGATCGTGGAAGAGAAAGCCGGTCATGAGCCGGATGAAGGCTTCGTCGAATTCATCGCCCGTTTCACCGATGGCGAAAGCGGCGAGCCGCAGGCGATGCATGAGCGCTCGCGCTTCCTTCGTCGCGATCAACGTTGGTATTATATCGACGGCACCAAACCCCAGCCCGGCCGAAATGCGATGTGTCCCTGTGGCTCAGGGAAAAAATACAAGAAGTGCTGCGGGCGCTAGCCGGCCGGCGCTTCACGTTTACGCCTGCGCAGACAGGCCGTTCAGTATCAGACAGGATCCTCAAACCCATGCCACACCAAAATGTACAACGGAAAGTGTTACGCACCATCTGCCCGGACGCCAAAGGGCTGATCGCCAAGATCACCAACATCTGTTACAAGCACGAACTCAATATCGTCCAGAACAATGAGTTCGTCGATCACCGCACCGGGCGTTTCTTCATGCGCACCGAGCTGGAAGGCATTTTCAACGACAACACGCTGCTGGCCGATCTGGACAGCGCCCTGCCGGAAGGTTCGCTGCGTGAACTGCACAGCACCGGGCGCCGGCGCATCGTGGTGCTGGTCACCAAAGAGGCGCACTGCCTGGGCGATCTGTTGATGAAAAGCGCCTATGGCGGCCTCGACGTTGAGATCGCCGCCGTAATCGGCAACCACGACACGCTGCAATCGCTGGTGGAGCGTTTCGATATTCCTTTCCATCTGGTGAGCCACGAAGGCTTGACGCGCGAACAGCACGACCGCGAAATGACGGCCAAGATCGATCAATATCAGCCGGATTACGTGGTGCTGGCCAAATATATGCGCGTGCTGACCCCAGCCTTCGTGCAACATTATCCGAATCAGGTAATCAACATTCACCATTCGTTCTTGCCGGCGTTTATCGGCGCACGGCCTTATCACCAGGCCTACGAGCGCGGAGTAAAAATCATCGGCGCCACCGCCCACTACGTTAACGACAATCTCGACGAAGGCCCGATCATCATGCAGGACGTGATCCACGTCGATCACACCTATTCTGCCGAGGATATGATGCGCGCCGGCCGCGACGTGGAGAAAAACGTGCTCAGCCGCGCCCTGTATCAGGTGCTGGCGCAGCGCGTCTTCGTCTACGGCAACCGCACCGTTATTCTGTAATCGTTCAATAAATCGGTGCATTTCGTTCAGGGATGCACCGCCAAGAATAAAAAAACGGCAAACGATTCATTTTCTGCATTTCAATACTTTACACATCCGCTTCATTTGATATGATGCGCCCCGCTTACCGAGACAGCGCTCTCGCAAGCAAGGCCAGTTAAATAGCCATGTATATGGTGGGGTTCCCGAGCGGCCAAAGGGAGCAGACTGTAAATCTGCCGTCACTGACTTCGAAGGTTCGAATCCTTCCCCCACCACCATCTTCTCTTTGTTGATGAACCTGAAGCGAAAGCTGAAATATCATTAAACGCCGAGGGGGAGGATGAGAAGCTTCGACAAGGTTCGAGCCGAGCGCAGCGAGACAACGCGCTTTAGCGCGGTAATCCTAAGAAGTGCACAATAGGAATTTAGCCGATTCCTTAAAAAATCAGCAAATCCATGAATACCATGGTGGGGTTCCCGAGCGGCCAAAGGGAGCAGACTGTAAATCTGCCGTCACTGACTTCGAAGGTTCGAATCCTTCCCCCACCACCATCCCTTGCAGAAAATCCCCGAACCTAATTAAAGCACATCACTTCCATAATGCTCCGTATTGGGGAAGGATGAGAAGCTTCGACCAAGGTTCGAGTCTCACGCAGTGAGACAACGCGCTTCAGCGCGGCCCGCAGGGTGAGTCGCGCAGCGACGAATCATCCTTCCCCCACCACCATACCTTGCAAAAAATCCCCGAACCTAATTAAATAGCCCTCGTATCAATAAACTCAATTTATCGCCGCTTTCACCTTGATGTTTTATCTCCTCACTCCCAGCAGTAACTTGAACTCCGGCCGACAATTCGCTATACCACAGGCTTCTTTAGTGCAGTAAGGAACAGGTGGATGCGAAACAATATTTGCGTTTTTTGTGGCGCCAGCGAAGGCGTCAATCCCGCTTATGCCGAGCAGGCTCGTCAACTGGGACAATTGCTGGCCGCACAGGGGCGCCGTTTAATCTACGGCGGCGGCAAAAAAGGACTGATGGGGATTGTGGCGGACGCGGTGTTGGCGGCGGGCGGTGAAGCGGTCGGCATTATCCCCGAGCGCCTGGTTGAAGCGGAAACGGCGCATCGCGGCCTGACTGAATTGGAAGTGGTGCCAGACATGCATACGCGCAAAGCCCGTATGGCAGCGCTGGCGGACAGTTTTATCGCCCTGCCCGGCGGCATCGGCACGCTGGAAGAGCTGTTTGAAATCTGGACCTGGGGGCAAATCGGGTATCACAACAAACCGGTCGGCCTGCTGAACGTCAACGGATTCTACCGCCCGCTGAGCCAGTTCCTCGAGCACGTCGCCGATCAGGGCTTTATGCGTCACGACTATCTCGGCACCCTGCACATCAGCGAATCGGCACAGACGCTGCTGCAACAGTTTGACGACTATCAACCTAAAAATTACGACCGCTGGGCGAAATAAACCCGCTGCGCAGTCAGCGGTCCTGCCGCTGTCTGCGTTACATTTCCCGCCAAACTCTGCTACTATCACAGCACATTTTTCTCGTGAAAACGGCACCGCTCATGAAGTTTGTCTCTTTTAATATCAATGGACTGCGCGCGCGTCCGCATCAGCTGGCGGCAATTATCGAACAGCACCAGCCCGACGTGATCGGTCTGCAGGAAACCAAAGTTCACGATGACATGTTCCCATTGGAAGAAGTCAGCCAGCACGGCTATCACGTGTTCTATCACGGGCAAAAAGGCCATTACGGCGTGGCGCTGCTGACCAAAGCGGAGCCCCTGGCCGTGCGCCGCGGTTTCCCAACCGATGAAGAAGACGCGCAGCGTCGCATCATCATGGCCGATCTGGCTACACCACAGGGCACGCTGACGGTGATCAACGGCTACTTCCCGCAAGGTGAAAGCCGCGACCATCCGATCAAATTCCCGGCTAAAACACGCTTTTATCAGGATCTGCAAAACTACCTGGAGCAGCAGCTGTCGGCGGAATCCCCGGTGCTGATCATGGGCGACATGAATATCAGCCCGAGTGATTACGATATCGGCATCGGCGAAGACAACCGCAAACGCTGGCTGCGCACCGGCAAGTGCTCCTTCCTGCCGGAAGAGCGCGAATGGATGGATCGCCTGCTGAACTGGGGCCTGGTGGATACCTATCGCCACGCCAACCCGGGGCGCAACGACGAGTTTTCATGGTTCGACTACCGCTCCAAAGGGTTCGACGACAACCGCGGCCTGCGTATCGATCTGCTGCTGGCCAGCACCCCGCTGGCTTCGCGCTGCATCGCCACCGGCATTGATTACCAAACCCGCGGCATGGAGAAACCTTCCGACCATGCGCCGGTCTGGGCGGAATTCACGCTGTAATCCCATCCCCCCGGCGCTCGCCGGGGTTTTATTCTGTGAAGCCAATGAAAATTATCGACGTAGTAGCCGCCATTCTGGAACAAAATGGGCGTATTTTGCTGGCCCAGCGCGGCGCAGGCAGCGATCAAGCCGGCCTGTGGGAGTTTCCCGGCGGCAAGGTTGAAACCGGCGAAAGCCAGCCGGAGGCGCTGACGCGCGAGCTGGATGAAGAATTGGGGATTAGCGCCCGTATCGGCAACTATGTGGGCAGCAATCAGTGGCGGCAAGGCGAACGCATCATCCGACTGCATGCCTGGCGAGTCGCGGAGTTCTCCGGTGAACTGCAACAGCGCTGCCATTCGGCGCTGGTCTGGGTCACGCCGCAACAGGCGCAGGAATACCCCCTGGCGCCCGCTGACGTTCCACTGCTGGCGGATTATCTCGCCACGCAAGGCGAGGCGCGCTGAGTGCGGTAATAGGTTACATCGTCACTTCTTTAATCGTACCCAAATCAAGGGGTTGGTGCCGATAGTATTAGGCTCACGCACGCACTGCAGCACTTCCCCTTCGACTTTAAGCACCGCCCCCTCGGAATAGTTCTGATTCTGGTAGACGCAACAACGGCTGCAGGGCTGCGCCGGCGGCAGATTGTCGCCGCTTTTGGCCGCGCCCCAGATCTCCGGCGAAACCGGTAGCACCACGTCCACATCGCCGCGATTGGCGGCGGCCAGGCCGGAAAATATCAGGGCCGCGGCAGCCAATACACCAGTGAGTCCACGCTTCATTCACTCTTCTCCTGCGCCCTGCCGGCGCTTTTCCTGCGTTTTTTGCCTCCGCTGGAGGGCGGCGGCGGCAATCCACGAAACGCCATGCTCGCCCGGCTCTGCTTGGCCTGATAAATCAGCTCTTGCAGCGTGCCGACCAACGGCTGCATAAAGTCCTGATAGCGGCAGGATTTCTCGCTGATTTGCGTCAGCGTGGCTTCCCAGTTGGCCGTCATATCAGGGCGTGCAGCAAGATCCGGCAGCGAGTGAATCAATGCGCGCCCGGTTTCGCTGGAGTGAATATAGCGTCCCTTCTTGTACAGAAACGCCCGCTTGAACAGCAATTCGATGATCCCCGCTCGCGTCGCTTCCGTACCTAAACCATCGGTCGCCCGCAGGATTTTCTTTAGCGCTTTATCTTGTACGAACCGCGCGATGCCGGTCATGGCCGACAACAGGCTGGCGTCAGTAAACGGCCGCGGCGGCTGCGTCTGGCGCTCCACCACTTCACCGCGCTCGCACAACAGCTCATCATCTTTAGCCACCACCGGCAGCGGCGCACCTTCATTCTCCTCGTCGCGCTCCTTGCTGCCCAGCAGCGTACGCCAGCCGGCTTCCGCCAGGAATCGCGCCTTGGCGATAAATTTGCCGCCGGCGATATCCAGCTCGATCACACATTTGCGGAATACCGCATCCGGACAGAACTGCATCAGATACTGGCGCGCCACCAGCCCATACACGTTCCGCTCATCCTGCGTCAGATTAATCTTGCCGGCGCGGGCGCTGGGAATGATGGCGTGGTGCGCGTCGACCTTTTTATCGTCCCAGCAACGGTTGCGGCGATCGCTGTCGATCACCGGCTGCGGATACAGCTCGGGTTGGTGCACGCTGATGGCGTTCAGCACCGCGTGGCGGCCGGCGAAATGCTCTTCCGGCAGGTAGCGACAGTCGGAACGCGGATAGGTAATCAACTTGTGGGTTTCGTACAGCCGCTGGCAAACGTCCAGCACCTGTTGCGCGCTGAGGTTATAACGCCGGGCCGCTTCGATTTGCAGCGTGGAGAGCGAAAACGGCAGCGGCGCGGTATCCGATTCCCGTTTATCGTTATAAGACGTGACCAGCGCCGGCTGGCCCTCGATGCGCTTGACCACATGCTCCGCCAACGGCCGGTGCAGCAAACGCCCCTCTTCGTCCTGATAAGGCTCACAGGACTCACTGGGCTGCCACAGCGCCACGAAGCGTTCTTCTTTCGGCGTGACGATGTGCGCCTTGACCTCAAAGAAGTCTTTTGGCACAAAGTTTTCGATCTCTTCATCACGCCGTACCACCAATCCGAGCACCGGCGTCTGCACCCTGCCTACCGACAGCACGCCGTCGTAACCGGCGTTGCGGCCCAGCAGCGTGTAGGCGCGGGTCATATTGATGCCGTACAGCCAGTCGGCGCGCGAACGCGCCAGCGCAGACACGCACAGCGGGATGAAGTCACGGTTGTCGCGCAGGCGTTCAACCGCGCGCTCCACCGCCTGCGGGTTGAGATCGTTGATCAGACAGCGGCGCACGTTCTGGCGCTTTTCCGCCGTCAAATCCAGGTAGTCCAGCACCTCATCCACCAGCAGTTGCCCTTCGCGATCCGGGTCGCCGGCGTGAACCACTTCATCGGCTTCGAGCAGCAACTTTTTAATGGCGTTGAGCTGTTTGCTGACCGAAGGCCGCGGCTGCAACCGCCATTTTTCGGGAATTATCGGCAGGTCTGCCAACGACCAGCGCGCATAGCGGCTGTCATAGGCGTCAGGCTGGGCCTGCTCCAACAGGTGGCCGACGCACCAGGTCACCACGTCGTTGTTGCCACAGGCGATATAACCGTCGCCGCGGCGATGCGGCTTGGGCAAGACGTCGGCAATGGCGCGCGCCAAACTCGGTTTCTCGGCTATGAACAGTCGCATTAATCACCGTTTTTCTGGCTGAACGTCATCAAGAATTCTCTTACTTCTGCATAGTTCCCACGGAAGACGATCCGCTGGGCTTTCTTTTCCAACTGATAGCAATACATCGGATCGTAGTACTGCTGCAACAAGGGCGCCAACCACTCGCGGTGCGCGTCACCCTGGCCGCTGAGACGCTGTGCCCGCAACGCCGCTTCCAGCCGCTGCGTCAGCTGCTGGAAGCGCTCCAGGCCCAACCGGCGGCGAATGGCGAACAGGCCGTGATGCAGATAGTCGTCGTACTGCCGCCAGCCTTCTTCCACGCCATAGGCCTGTTCGAACTGTTCGCGCATCCCGTCGATATATTCGGCCTGCAGGCGTGCCAGGCGAATATCAAACGGATCGTCGATCACCGCCACCGGCGCCTGCTGCATGCCGTTGAACAACGGCAACGGCAGATTGTTGCTGCCGATGATCCGCCCTTCGTCTTCCAGCACCCAACGGCGGCTGCCACCATGCTGTTTTTTCAGCAATAACACAGCCAGACGATTCTCAAAATCGATCTGTGAGCTTTGCCCCGCCAGCGTTCGGCCAAAAGATGAACCGCGATGGCGCGCCGCGCCTTCCAGATCGACGCCGTCGGCCAGTTCGTTGACCAGCAACGTCTTGCCGCTGCCGGTATTGCCGCCCACCAGGGCCATCGGCAATGCCGCGCTTTGCGCCAACACGCCGAGCAGATAATTGCGCAACGCCTTATAACCGCCAGTGATACGCGGGTACTCGACGCCGGCCTCATGCAGCCATTGCTGCACCAGCTGTGAGCGCAGCCCGCCACGGAAACAGTAAATATAACCTTCGGGTCGCTGCGCACAGGCCGCCAGCCAGGCGGCGGTGCGCTGTTCGCGCAGTTTGCCGTTCACCAGGCTGTGGCCGAGCGCAATCGCCGCTTGCTGACCATGCTGCTTATAACAAGTGCCCACCGCCTGCCGCTCGCTGTCGACCATCAGCGGCAGGTTCAACGCCTGAGCGAAGGCGCCTTGCTGAAACTCGATCGGCGCACGCACGTCAATCAGCGGCACGTCCTGCAGAAAAATGTGTTGATAATCGGCGCTGTCCGGCCTGCCTTGCATCTTGGACACTACACAACCTCGATCAGCGGTTTACCTGCCTGTGCGGCATGCAGCTCACCGATAGGATTGAGCGTGATGCCGTGCTGCTCGGCAATCGCCAGCACCTGCGCCTGCGCCTCCGGCAATACCGCCAACAGCAAACCGCCGGAGGTTTGCGGATCGCACAGCAGTTGGCGCTGCAAATCGCTCATCTCGCCCACCAGATGGCCGTAGCTGTCGAAGTTGCGCCCGGTGCCGCCAGGCACACAGCCCTCGGCGATGTACGCCTCGACATCCGGCAGTTTCGGCACCCGATCGAACCAGACCGTCGCCTGCAGACCGGAGCCCTGACAAACCTCGCTCAGGTGGCCCAACAGGCCAAAGCCGGTGATGTCGGTCATCGCCGTGACGCCCGCCACTTCGGCAAAGTCGGCGCCCGGCTTGTTAAGACGGCACATCACGTCCGTCGCCAGCCCTTGATGTTCAGAGCGCAGCTTGCTTTGCTTCTCGGCGGTCGTCAGCACGCCAATGCCCAGCGGCTTGGTCAGATAGAGTTGCGCCCCGGCCTGTGCGGCGCTGTTCTTTTTCACTCGCTCGGTATTGACCACGCCAGTGACCGCCAGGCCGAAGATAGGTTCCGGCGCATCGATGGAATGGCCGCCGGCCAGCGCGATCCCCGCCTGCTGGCAGGCGAAACGCCCGCCGTCGATCACCTGCTGCGCCACCTCCGGCGGCAGTTTGGCGATTGGCCAGCCGAGAATGGCGATCGCCATGATCGGTTTGCCGCCCATGGCGTACACGTCGCTGATGGCGTTAGCGGCGGCGATACGGCCGAAATCGAACGGATCGTCGACGATCGGCATGAAGAAGTCGGTAGTGCTGATGATGCCGACGCCGTTGCCTATGTCATACACCGCCGCGTCGTCGCGGGTTTCATTGCCGACCAACAGACGCGGATCGACAAATTTTTCCCGCTCGCTGTGCAGGATGGTTTCGAGAACTTTCGGTGAGATTTTGCAGCCGCAGCCAGCGCCATGGCTGTACTGGGTTAAACGGATCGCTGGCGATGTCATAGTCCACTCCCTTCGGTAACGGCACTCAAGATAACATAGGGTAGCGCTTGCCGAGGGGATTGATAAGAGCGCACCGCGGATAAGCGAGCGGCCTGCTCAGAAACCATGCAATTTTGCGGGGTTTGGCGCATTTTCGCCGCGCCCCGTTGGAAAAAACTTAGAAATAGCTGACGAAAGGCGTGCTGTCCGGCGGCGTCACTTTGGTGGCGGCCTTCAGCTGCGGCGTGCCCAGGTAGAGGAAACCGACGATCTCATCCTGCTCGCGGCAGCCGAAGGCTTCGCGCACCAGCGCATGCTCGGTCCAGGCGCCGGTGCGCCAGATGCCGTTAAAGCCCTGCGCCAGCGCCGCCATCTGCATCGCCTGCACGGCGCAACCGGCGGAAACCACCTGCTCCCAGCGCGGCACCTTGGTTTCCTCAGTGCAATGCGCGATGACGGTGATGATCAGCGGCGCGCGGAACGGCGCCTTGGTGGCTTTTTCAATCGCCGCTTCGTCCAGCTGATCCTGCTTCGCCGCCGCCTGCAGCAGCTGGCTGAAGCGCTCGAGACCCTGATTCTCGATCATCACGAAACGCCACGGCTGCAGCGCGCCGTGATCGGGCGCACGCAGGCCCGCGTTGATGATATTTTGGCGCACTTCCCCCGCCGGCGCCGGTTCCGCCAGACGCGAAGCCGAGCGGCGATTCAATAAAAGATCCAGAGCATCCATCGTAAACTCCTGATAACAATTTTCATTCCGGCCACGTTAACATAGCTAAACGACGAGTTACAGCCTCGGCGATAGCGTCTGTGAGTCGCGATTTAAAGCTGACATTTACCCGGCCGCTCATTAGGATAGCGGAACATTCTCGACTCTTGTTGGAGAGCACATGCGCACATTGTGGCAAATTTTTGCCGGCATTTTCCGGTGGACATGGCGTCTGCTGAATTTTATCAGGGAACTGATCCTTAACCTGTTCCTGGTCTTGCTGATCCTGGTTGGGGTTGGCATCTATCTGTCCTTCCAAAGTTCCTCCACCTCGACGGCCCCGGCGCGCGGTGCGCTGTTGGTCGATTTAAGCGGCGTGGTGGTCGATCAGCCTTCGGTAAACAACCGGGTGCGGCAATGGGGCCGCGAACTGTTGGGCGCCTCCAGTAGCCGCCTGCAGGAAAACTCGCTGTTCGATGTAGTCGACAGCATCCGCAAGGCCAAAGACGACAAAAACATTACCGGCATGGTGTTGCAGTTGAATGACTTCGCCGGCGCCGATCAGCCGTCGCTGCGCTATATCGGCAAAGCGCTGCGCGAGTTCCGCGACAGCGGCAAACCGATCTTCGCCATCGGCGACAGCTACAACCAAACGCAATACTACCTGGCCAGCTACGCCAACAAGGTCTTCCTGTCGCCGCAGGGCGCGGTCGATCTGCACGGTTTCGCCACCAACAACCTGTACTACAAGTCGTTGCTGGACATGCTCAAGGTCACCACCAATATCTTCCGCGTCGGCACCTATAAATCGGCGGTCGAACCGCTGATCCGCGACGATATGTCCCCGGCGGCGCGCGAAGCGGACAGCCGTTGGATCGGCGGCCTGTGGCAGAACTACCTGGAGACCGTGGCCGCCAACCGCCAACTGACGCCGCAGCAGCTGTTCCCGGGCGCAGCCGGCGTGCTGAGCGGCCTGCAGGCGGCCGGTGGCGACACCGCCCGCTATGCGCTGGACAATAAGCTGGTGGATGAGCTGGCGTCGCGCACCGCGATCGAAAATCAGCTGGTCAAGACCTTCGGCTGGGACAAGCAGGCGAACGATTTCAACGCCATCAGCATCTACGACTATCAGCCGAAGCCGGACGCCAACCAGGGCGGCAAGATCGCCGTGGTGTTCGCCAACGGCGCCATCATGGACGGCCAGCAGACGCCGGGCAACGTCGGGGGGGACACCACCGCCGCCGAGCTGCGCCAGGCGCGTCTGGATCCGGCCGTCAAGGCCGTGGTGTTCCGCGTCAACAGCCCAGGCGGCAGCGTCAGCGCGTCCGAAGTGATCCGCTCCGAGCTGGCCGCCGTGCGCGCCGCCGGCAAACCGGTGGTGGTGTCGATGGGCGGCATGGCCGCGTCGGGCGGCTACTGGGTCTCGACGCCGGCCGACTATATCATCGCCAGCCCGAGCACGCTGACCGGTTCTATCGGCATTTTCGGCATCATCAATACCTACGAGAAAACCCTGGATACGCTGGGTGTGCACACCGACGGCGTGGCGACCTCGCCGCTGGCCGATATCGCGGTCACCAAGGCGCTGCCGCAGGAGTTCTCGCAGATGATGCAGCTGAATATCGAAAACGGGTATAAGAACTTCCTCGATCTGGTCGCCAAATCACGCAAGATGACCCCGCAGCAGGTTGACCAAATCGCACAGGGCCACGTCTGGCTCGGCAGCGACGCCAAGGCCAACGGCCTGGTCGATCAACTGGGCGATTTCGACGACGCGGTGAAGAAAGCCGCCGAGCTGGCGAAACTGCAGCAGTGGCAGCTCGACTGGTTCGTCGATACCCCAAGCCTGAGCGATATGGTGCTCAGCCAGTTTGGCGTTTCCATTCACGCCATGCTGCCGGCCGCGATTCAGGCCATGCTGCCCGCCCCGCTGGCTTCGGTCGCCAACGCGGTGAAAGAACAACCGGGCTTGTTCAATAACCTGAACGATCCGCAAAACCGTTATGCGATCTGTCTCACCTGCGGAGAAGTCCGCTAACAAATAATTCTGCAGCCCGGCCACCGCCGGGCTTTTTTTCTGCCGCCATGTCCCTATAATTCAGCCCATCTTATCTTTGTTAAAATCATAACCATGCAAAAGAAATCCATTTACGTCGCCTACACCGGCGGCACCATCGGCATGCAGCGTTCCGATCACGGCTACATTCCGGTTTCCGGCCACCTGCAGCGCCAGCTGGCGCTGATGCCCGAATTCCATCGGCCGGAGATGCCGGATTTCACCATTCATGAATACGCGCCATTGATTGACTCTTCAGACATGACGCCGGAAGACTGGCAGCACATCGCCGACGACATCAAGCAGAACTACGATCGCTACGACGGCTTCGTGATCCTGCACGGCACCGACACCATGGCGTTCACCGCCTCTGCGCTTTCCTTCATGCTGGAAAACCTGGCCAAACCGGTGATCGTCACCGGCTCGCAGATCCCGCTGGCGGAGCTGCGCTCCGATGGCCAAACCAACCTGCTCAACGCGCTGTATCTGGCGGCCAACCATCCGGTGAACGAAGTCAGCTTGTTCTTCAACAACAAGCTGTTCCGCGGCAACCGCACCACCAAAGCGCACGCCGACGGCTTCGACGCCTTCGCCTCCCCGAATTTGCCGCCGCTGCTGGAAGCCGGCATCCACATTCGCCGCCAGCAAGGCATCGACAGCCCGGCTTGCAACGGCGCGTTGCAGGTGCATGACATCACGCCGCAGCCGATCGGCGTGGTCACCATCTATCCGGGCATTTCCGGCGCGGTGGTGCGTAATTTCCTGTTGCAGCCGGTCAAGGCGCTGATCCTGCGCTCCTACGGCGTCGGTAACGCGCCGCAAAAGGCCGAACTGATCGACGAGTTGCGTGCGGCCTCTGAACGCGGCATCGTGGTGGTCAACCTGACGCAGTGCATCTCCGGGCGCGTCAATATGGAAGGCTACGCCACCGGCAACGCGCTGGCGCATGCCGGGGTGATCAGCGGTTTCGACATGACGGTGGAAGCCGCCCTGACCAAGCTGCACTATCTGTTGAGCCAGCCGCTGACGCCGGAACAAATCCGCGCCCTGATGCAGCAAGATCTGCGCGGCGAGCTGAGCATCAACGGTTAACCTACTGAACTCTGGAGCGGCGATGAAAACGGCCCTGTTGTTGATCGATCTGCAAAACGATTTCTGCCCCGGCGGCGCGCTGGCGGTCACTGAGGGCGACGCCGTCATCCCGGTCGCCAATCAGGCGATCGCCGCCTGCCTGGCACGGGGCGAGCCGGTGGTGGCCAGCCAGGACTGGCATCCCGCCAATCACCGCAGCTTTGCGGTGAACTCCCATGCGCAGGTCGGCACCCTCGGCGAGCTGGAAGGCCTGCCGCAGGTGTGGTGGCCGGTGCACTGCGTGCAAGGCAGCCACGGCGCCGATTTTCATCCTCAATTGCAGCGGCAACACATCAATGCCGTTTTTCGCAAAGGGCAGGATATGAGCATCGACAGCTACAGCGCGTTCTTCGATAACGGCCACCGTGCGCAGACCGAACTGCACGGCTGGCTGCAATCGCAGGGCGTCCGGCGGCTGGCGATCATGGGCCTGGCGACCGACTACTGCGTGAAGTTCAGCGTGCTGGATGCACTGGCTGCCGGCTATCCGACGCAGGTGATCGTCGACGGCTGCCGCGGCGTGAATCTGCAGCCGGGCGACAGTGAGCAAGCGCTGCAGGACATGGCGCGCGCCGGTGCACAGCCAGTTACCCTGTCACAGTTTCTCGCCAACTAAATCCTCTCGGGCGCCACCGGCGCCCTCTCTACGCGGCGGCGAAATTATCGACGCCGCTCACAATACCACCTTTCTTCTTCCCCAACGGCTTGTGACCGGCAGGCGCTTTTGCTGTTATGGCTGCGACGCGTTTGGCGTCAATTGGTTATACGCATCCGG
This sequence comes from Serratia sp. CY76391, assembly GCF_052166695.1. Taxonomy (NCBI): domain Bacteria; kingdom Pseudomonadati; phylum Pseudomonadota; class Gammaproteobacteria; order Enterobacterales; family Yersiniaceae; genus Serratia; species Serratia sp. CY76391. The sequence goes on along the minus strand of NZ_JBJNOJ010000008.1, from coordinate 68,452 downwards.
GGCCCACTGAGCCCGGCTTTATTGTGCCCGCCCCTGGCGGTACGGTCGGCCTTGCCGACCACAAGGAGACAGACATGAAAATAACCCGAAAACTGCTGCCGTTGCTGGCGGCGGTGCAATTGGCTATGGCCGGCGTAAGCACGGCCCAGGCGGCCTATCTCTCCGTCGGCTACTTCAACGGCGGCGGCGACGTTACCGCCGGCCCCGGCGGTGACATCGACAAGCTGGACGTGACGCAAATCACCCATCTCAACTATTCGTTTGGCCTGATCTACAACGACGAGAAAGACGAAACCAATGCGGCGCTGAAAGACCCCGCTCGCCGCCACCAGATCTACCTGTCGCCGAAAGTCACGGCCGATCTGCAACGTCTGCCGGTGCTGCGCAAACAGAACCCCGAGCTGAAAGTGCTGTTGTCGGTCGGCGGCTGGGGTGCACGCGGTTTCTCCGGCGCCGCCGCCACCGTGGAAAACCGGGCAATTTTCATTCGCTCCGCGTTGCAGGTGATCGCACAGTACCGGCTGGATGGGATCGATCTGGACTGGGAATACCCGGTAAACGGCGCCTGGGGTTTGGTGGAAAGCCAACCGGCAGACCGCGACAACTTCACCCTGCTGCTGAAAGAGCTTCATCAGGCGCTGGGTAAAGGCAAGCTGTTAACCATCGCCGTCGGGGCCAACGTCAAAAGCCCGCAGGAATGGGTCGATGTGAAAAGTATTGCCCCTTACCTCAACTACATCAATCTGATGACCTACGATATGGCTTACGGCACGCAGTACTTCAATGCCAACCTGTACGATTCAAAGCGCTGGCCAACCGTAGCCGCCGCCGACCGCTACAGCGCCGATTCCGTGGTAAAACATTATCTGGCCACCGGGCTGAAACCGGCACAGATGAACCTGGGTATCGGTTTCTACGGCCGGGTGCCGAAACGGGCTACCGAAGCGGGCATCGACTGGGACAAGCCGGACGCCGCCAAACATCCGGTGACGCAGCCTTATTTCAGTGCGCGAGAAACCGCTCTGTTCAATGCACTGGGGCTGGATCTCAGCAAAGACACTTACTTTAAATACCGCGATATCGTCAGCAAATTGCTCAACGATCCGCAGCAGCGTTTCCGCGAGCACTGGGATGACGACGCCAAAGTGCCATACCTGACGCTGCAATCCACCGAAGGCAAACCGCTGTTCGCCATCTCCTACGAGAACCCGCGTTCGGTGGCTATCAAAGCCGAGTACATCAAAAGCCAGGGATTGGGAGGAGCGATGTTCTGGGAGTACGGCGCGGACGACAATAACCGGCTGGCGCAACAGCTGGCGGAGTCGCTGGGAATAAAAGGCGAGAAACGGTAAATCGACGGGGCGATGGCGACATCGCCCCGCTTTAGGGACAGCTTACTGCGGTTTAAGTTTGACCAGCGGCTCGGCAACAAACTGCTGCTTCAGTTCTTGCTTGCTCTTCATCACGATCTGCCCGTCGGTGCCGATGCTCATGTGCTGCGGATCGACGTTGTTCATCGACTGCCACAGCATCACCGCCTGCAGGCTGTTTTCCTTCTGCTCAGGCGTCAGCGCCACGCCGTCCGGCCACTTGCCCAGCTCAACCGCCTGCACCAGGCGCTGGTATATCTCGGGCGTCATCGCCGCAATCAGATCTTTCACGTCCATCAGAGCCCTTCTCGCTTACAGATGAATAATTAGCTGAATCGATTTTGTTGATTAAATTACCACTTAACCGGCCGTTTGGTCGCCATTTTCGCCATCGGTGAAACTCAGCGAGGCGGAGTTGACGCAGTAGCGGTCGCCAGTCGGCTGCGGGCCATCAGGGAAAACGTGCCCCAGATGCGCATCGCAGTGGCCGCAGCGGATTTCAACACGATGCATATTATGTGAATTATCATCAAGATAACGGATTGCATCGGCGGAAACCGGCTCATAAAAGCTCGGCCAGCCGCAGCCGGAATCGTATTTGGTTTCGGAATAGAACAGCGGCTGGTTACAGCACAGGCAATGGTACACGCCCTCGCGCTTGTTGTGCAGCAATTTGCCGCTGAACGGCGCTTCGGTGCCACGCTGTTGCGTCACATAACGTTGGATTTCATTCAGTTCCGTGACCGGATGACCGGGGGTTGTCTCTTTAGCCATTTGTGCTTATCTCTGAATGTGGATAATGTCAACGAAAACAATGATTAATAATAACAAAAAATTAACACCGCTGCAGGGGTTTTTGGCCTAAACTGTAGCCCATAAAGGCCACGTCACGATGATATGTGATAACGATCACACATCTTGCGTATGCTGACTTTATACTTGGCGGCTTGTCCCCATATAACGGATGAGGCCGAGCGCAAATGGACTGTGCAATAAGCGTGCAAAACCACCCTTCCGGTTTGACTTGCCGCAAGTATTGACACGATTCCGCTTGACGCTGGGTAAGGTTTTTGTAATTTTACAACCAACCTTTTATTCACTAACAAATAGCTGGTGGAATATATGACTATCAAAGTAGGTATCAACGGTTTTGGCCGTATCGGTCGCATTGTTTTCCGTGCTGCTCAAGAGCGTTCTGACATCGAGATCGTTGCAATCAACGACCTGTTGGACGCAGAGTACATGGCTTACATGCTGAAGTATGACTCTACTCACGGCCGTTTCAACGGTACGGTAGAAGTTAAAGACGGCCACCTGGTTGTTAATGGCAAAACCATCCGTGTTACCGCAGAGAAAGACCCGGCTAACCTGAAGTGGAACGAAGTGGGTGTTGATGTGGTTGCTGAAGCGACCGGTATCTTCCTGACCGACGAAACCGCGCGTAAACACATCACCGCCGGCGCTAAAAAAGTGGTTCTGACTGGCCCATCCAAAGATGCGACCCCAATGTTCGTTCGCGGCGCCAACTTTGACAAATATGCCGGCCAGGACATCGTGTCCAACGCATCTTGCACCACCAACTGCCTGGCGCCACTGGCTAAAGTCATCAACGACAACTTCGGTATCGTTGAAGGCCTGATGACCACCGTTCACGCCACCACCGCTACTCAAAAAACCGTTGATGGCCCGTCTCACAAAGACTGGCGCGGCGGCCGCGGCGCATCCCAGAACATCATCCCTTCTTCTACCGGCGCAGCGAAAGCGGTTGGCGTGGTTCTGCCAGAGCTGAAAGGCAAACTGACCGGCATGGCGTTCCGCGTACCGACCCCTAACGTGTCCGTTGTTGACCTGACCGTGCGTCTGGAAAAACCGGCTACCTACGAAGAAATCAAGAAAGCCATCAAAGACGCCGCTGAAGGCTCTATGAAAGGCGTTCTGGGCTATGTTGAAGACGACGTGGTTTCCACCGATTTCAACGGCGAAGTGCTGACTTCCGTGTTCGATGCCAAAGCCGGTATCGCACTGAACGACAACTTCGTAAAACTGGTTTCCTGGTACGACAACGAAACCGGCTACTCCAACAAGGTTCTGGATCTGATCGCTCACATCTCCAAGTAATGGCATGATGTTAAGCTGATAATGAGGGCGACATTTTTGTCGCCCTTTTTTATTTGTCTCTCCGGCAAACAATAGGTCATGAAATGAACGAGAAAATTTTCACCCTGCCCGTTTCCGAACAAATTTCTCCTTATATCAGCCAGCGGCAACTCGATGAGCTGGGCGTGGTTGTGGTGTCGCACCCGAAAGTGCGCGCGGCCGTCGCGCTGCAAGGCGCGCATTTGCTGGCCTGGCAGCCCAGCGGTGAGCAGCCGGTGATTTGGCTCAGCAACAACACGCCTTTCGCCACAGGCAAGGCCATCCGCGGTGGCGTGCCGATCTGCTGGCCGTGGTTCGGCCCGGTGGCGCAACCCTCCCACGGCTTTGCCCGCAACCAGCCCTGGAGTCTGACGGCGCACGATGAAGATGAGAACGGCGTCATCCTGACCTTTACGCTGAAAGACAATGAGCAGACCCGCAAACTGTGGCCGCACGCCTTCACGCTGATTGCTCGCTTCAAGCTGGGTGAAGAGTGCGAGATTGAGCTGGAATCGCACGGCGATTATCAAGCCACGGCGGCGCTGCACAGTTACTTCCAGGTCGGCGACATCGATCGGGTCAGCGTGGCGGGCCTGGGCGAGCCTTATATCGACAAGGTGGCGGGCGGCGCAGAGGCGCATCAGACGGGCGAAGTGACATTCATCGGCCAAACCGACCGCGTCTACACCCGCCCGGAGGCCTTCAGCCAGATCCGCGATCCGGCGCTCGCACGCACCATCGAGGTTCACCACCATCATATGAGCGACGTCATCGCCTGGAACCCCGGTGTGGAACTCTCCTGCAGCATGGGGGATATGCCGAACGACGGTTACAAGACCATGGTCTGCATCGAGACCGGGCGCGTCAGCAAACCGCTGGTCGCTGCCGGCGAGCAACCCGCCCGTTTGGGTGTCACCTTCCGCAGTCGTAAGAAGGCCTGAGGAACCGTGCGCGGAAGCGCACTACAAATGTGCAAAAGGGGCGCCGGCGCCCCTTTTTGATGCACGACATGCACGATAATTGTGCAATGCGTGATTAGAAGGTGTAGCTCACACCCGTCATCAACAAACCGGTGTAAGATTTATCCACCATCGGGCTGTCTTTCACTTCATCCGACAATTTCACATAGCGGCCGACGAAGAAGGCGTTCCAGCTTTTGTTGATCTGATAATTGGCGCTCAGCTCGAGATACGGAGCCCAGCTATCGCCAGGGGTGTAGCTGTCCAGGCCGCTGCGGCGTGATTCATTGGCGCTGACGCCGTAGTAATATTTGTTCTGGTTCTTGCTGTTCCACATCACGCCCACGCCCGGGACCAGCGTCAGCGCGTCCAGATCAAACTTGTACAGATAAGCGACATCGCCCACCAGCCCGTTGCTGTTGTTCAGCGTGTCGCCGGTGAACGTGGTACGAAGGGTGCCCCATTCCGCGTTGTGCGAATAGGCCAGGCCGGCCATCAGCGTGCCGCGACGCTTGTCGAGGCGCTTCATGCGATCGTCGTCGCTGTCGCCCGGACGGTAGCCCCATGGCGTGTAGTAACCCATGATGCTCAGCTGGTTTTCTTGATCTTTCCACAGGTAGTAACCGGCGGTCAGAGTACGGAAGTAGAAGTCGTCACCTTCATAGTCGATGACGGGCACCGGATAAACGCGGTCCTGATAGCCGCGATACGCGTCCGGACTAACCAGCGCGGCAGCACCGAGTGACCAGGTCCCCGCCTGAGCACTTTGCGCACAAACCATTGCGGAAGCGATAATTGCTAGCGTTTTGAGTTTTGAAATCTTCACTGGTTCTTTTTCCATAAATTACAGGGTTAATAGCCGCGATAGTTTATGTGAAAATTTAGTTGCGCGCCTAATCTTTACAAAGGAAAACGACCAAGATCGAATAACTTATAGCGGAATTATGAATTAATCATGGCGGAACGATGACGTTTTATCCCGCAGGCCGCGCCAGACAAGGCATTTGGCTTCCACGGTAATAACTGAGTCATTGATATGACTTAAAAAAAGCTTTTTCTGCGGCAGGAAATTTTCCGGTAAGCAAACTAAGCTTAAATCAGAAGGTGAATTTATCCTGGGCCCAGTGGCATACAGCGCAACTCGCGATAATAAGCGCACCAAGTTGGCATACGGGTTGCTGTACTCAGGCGTATTCTCATCTTTCGGGAGCCAGAACACTATCACACGCTCTCTTTAACCTGTGCTAATAACGAAAGGACGGGCATCATGAACATATTTGACCACTATCGCCAGCGCTACGAAGCTGCCAAGGACGAAGAGTTCACACTGCAGGAATTTCTTACCATTTGCCGGCAAGATCGCAGTGCCTATGCCAACGCGGCCGAACGTCTGCTGATGGCTATCGGTGAACCTGTGATGGTCGACACTGCGCTAGAATCACGCCTGTCGCGCCTGTTCTCCAACCGCGTGATCGCACGCTATCCGGCCTTCGAAGAATTCTACGGCATGGAAGAGGCCATCGAACAGATCGTCTCTTACCTGAAACACGCCGCGCAGGGCCTGGAAGAGAAGAAACAGATCCTTTACCTGCTGGGCCCGGTGGGCGGCGGTAAATCCTCGCTGGCAGAACGCCTTAAAGCGTTGATGCAGCGCGTGCCCATCTACACCCTCAGCGCCAACGGCGAACGCAGCCCGGTCAACGATCATCCGCTGTGCCTGTTCAACCCTCAGGAAGATGCCTCAATCCTGGAAAAAGAGTTCAACATCCCAAGTCGCTATCTCGGCACCATCATGTCGCCGTGGGCGGCGAAGCGCCTGCACGAGTTCGGCGGCGATATTACCAAGTTTAAAGTCGTGAAGGTGCGCCCTTCCATCCTGGAGCAGATCGCCATCGCCAAAACCGAACCGGGCGATGAGAACAACCAGGATATCTCGGCGCTGGTCGGTAAAGTGGACATCCGTAAGCTTGAGAACCACGCGCAGAACGATCCGGACGCCTACGGCTATTCCGGCGCACTGTGCCGCGCCAACCAGGGGATTATGGAATTCGTCGAGATGTTCAAAGCGCCGATCAAGGTGCTGCATCCGCTGCTGACAGCAACTCAGGAAGGCAACTACAACGGCACCGAAGGCATCTCCGCCCTGCCGTTCAGCGGCATTATTCTGGCGCACTCCAACGAATCCGAGTGGGTGACCTTCCGTAACAACAAGAACAACGAAGCGTTCCTCGACCGCGTGTACATCGTCAAGGTGCCTTACTGCCTGCGCGTGTCGGAAGAGATCAAGATTTACGACAAGCTGCTGGATCACAGCGAGCTGACTCACGCGCCCTGCGCGCCGGGCACCCTCGAAACGCTGGCGCGCTTTAGCGTGCTGTCGCGGCTGAAAGAGCCGGAAAACTCGAGCATCTACTCGAAAATGCGCGTGTATGACGGCGAAAGCCTCAAGGATACCGATCCGAAAGCCAAGTCCTATCAGGAGTACCGCGACTACGCCGGGGTTGACGAAGGCATGAACGGCCTCTCCACCCGTTTCGCCTTTAAAATCCTCTCGCGGGTATTCAACTTCGATCACGCCGAGGTGGCAGCCAACCCGGTGCACCTGTTCTATGTGCTGGAGCAGCAGATCGAACGCGAACAGTTCCCGCAGGATTTGGCCGAGAAATACCTCGAACATCTGAAAGGCTATCTGATCCCGAAATACGCCGAGTTTATCGGCAAAGAGATCCAGACCGCCTATCTGGAATCCTACTCGGAATACGGACAGAACATTTTTGACCGTTACGTGACCTACGCGGACTTCTGGATCCAGGATCAGGAGTATCGCGACCCCGACACCGGTCAGCTGTTCGACCGCGAGTCTTTGAACGCCGAACTGGAGAAAATTGAAAAACCGGCCGGTATCAGCAACCCGAAAGATTTCCGCAACGAAATCGTGAACTTCGTGCTGCGCGCTCGCGCCAACAACAACGGCCGCAATCCGAACTGGACCAGCTACGAGAAGCTGCGCACCGTGATCGAGAAGAAAATGTTCTCCAATACCGAAGAGCTGTTGCCGGTGATTTCGTTTAACGCCAAAACGTCGACGGACGAGCAGAAAAAACACGACGACTTCGTCGACCGCATGATGGAGAAAGGCTATACCCGCAAGCAGGTGCGCCTGTTGTGTGAATGGTATCTGCGGGTCAGAAAATCCTCATAACGCCTCAGGTAAGCGGCATTATCAGGGCCATGTCCACAGTCATGGACGTTGCAGCGCAGCCCAAGGAGGGGCTTACACATTGCGCTGTCGCGACCGGGACATGAAGAGTTGGCAACGTCGTTTGGGGGAAGTATGGCCTATTTCATTGACCGACGGCTGAACGGCAAAAACAAGAGCATGGTGAACCGCCAGCGCTTCTTGCGCCGTTACAAGTCGCAAATCAAACAGTCGATTGCCGAAGCCATCAACAAGCGTTCGGTCACCGACGTAGACAGCGGGGAGTCGGTCTCCATCCCCACTGACGATATCAACGAACCGATGTTTCATCAGGGGCGCGGCGGTACACGCCATCGCGTTCACCCAGGCAATGACCACTTCGTGCAGAACGATCGCGTTGAGCGGCCTCAGGGCGGCGCAGGCGGTGGCGGCGGCCAGGGCAACGCCAGCCAGGACGGTGAAGGCCAGGATGAATTCGTCTTCCAGATCTCCAAAGACGAGTACCTCGATCTTTTGTTCGAGGATCTCGCCCTGCCCAATCTGAAAAAGAATCAGTACAAGCAGTTGACCGAGTTCAAAACCCATCGTGCCGGCTATACCGCCAATGGCGTGCCGGCCAACATCAGCGTCGTGCGTTCGCTGCAGAACTCGCTGGCGCGACGTACCGCCATGACCGCTGGTAAAAGGCGCGCGTTGCACGAACTGGAAGACGCGCTGACCCAGTTGGAAAATACCGAGCCGGTGCAACTGCTGGAAGAGGAGCGGCTGCGCAAGGAAATTGCCGAACTGCGCAAGAAAATCGAAAGCGTGCCGTTTATCGACACCTTCGACCTGCGCTACAAAAACTATGAGCGCCGGCCGGAGCCCTCCAGCCAGGCGGTGATGTTCTGCCTGATGGACGTGTCCGGCTCGATGGACCAGGCGACCAAAGACATGGCCAAGCGTTTTTACATTCTGCTCTATTTGTTCCTGAGCCGAACCTATAAAAACGTCGAGGTGGTCTACATTCGCCATCACACCCAGGCGAAAGAGGTGGACGAACAGGAGTTCTTCTATTCGCAGGAAACCGGTGGCACCATCGTTTCCAGCGCGCTGAAGTTAATGAATGACGTGGTCGAAGAGCGTTATGACCCGGCGCAATGGAATATCTATGCCGCGCAAGCGTCGGACGGCGACAACTGGGCCGACGATTCACCGCTGTGTCATGAGCTGTTGGCGAAAAAGATCCTGCCGATGGTGCGTTATTACAGCTACATAGAAATCACTCGCCGCGCTCACCAAACGCTGTGGCGAGAATACGAGGATCTGCAGGCGAAATTCGACAACTTCGCCATGCAGCATATCCGCGAACCGGACGATATCTATCCGGTATTCCGCGAACTGTTCCGTAAGCAGACCGTGTGAATAACGCCGCGTGAATGTCACCACAGCCGGAAAGCACCGTTTTCCGGCTGTTTCTTTTTCGCATTATATATTTGCAAAACCCATGTTTGCTTTTTAAACAATAACAATAATAAGTCAGATTCCCCAGAACGGTCCTCTCTATTATTTGTTCTTCTGAGGTTATTCCTAAACATCCGCCGCTCACCCCCGCACGGCTTGATAGGAATATTCCCATTCAGTTATCGTTACCCCATCGCTTAAGTCTCTTCCTAAGCGAAATTTGCCTCATTTTATTTTTCTATGGCTTCTCAGCCCGCTGCGGCGGGCATTTACCTGTCAGCAGGTTAGACATCATGATCGACTACACCCTCTATGGCCTCAACAAGCACGATGTTGATGAATACCATAAGCAAATATGTTGCCTGCTCGGCAAAAACGTGCTGCTGGTGTTGACCGCCAACAAGCCGATAACCAAACAGAACCTGCTCGCCAGCCTTATCCAGGAGATAGAAAAGCAGCCCGATGATTATTTTCAGCGGCTGCATCGCGCGGCAATAGAAATGATCGGCGTTAACGGGCGCTAAGGCGATATGCGTAAGGCAGACCTCTACGCCATTATTGCCGCCGCCGTCGCGTTGATGATGCTGTTATAGCGATATCAGCGAAGGGATAATCTGCCGCAGAATGTCGAACCTTCCTGCCCCTGCTTTATTTCAAACCGGCCGCTTCGTCAATCAAACCCGCCACCTCATCGGCATGGGAAACCAGCGAGGCATGGCTGGCATTCAGCACCATCACTTTCTTGGCCTGCAGCCGCTGCGCCATGCGCCGCTGATTCTCCGGCGCTATCATGCGATCGTCGCTGGAAAGTTGATACCATGACGGCTTATGTTTCCAGGCGGGCTCGCCGATGGTGTTGCCAAAGGTATCGGCCAGCGGGGCTTTCTGCGCCACCGCCATCACCAATGCCTCGTCGGCGGTCAGATCCTGGCAAAAGCTTTCGTGAAACTTGTCGGTTTTAATCCACAGATAACCGTCGCTGTCCGGGGCCAGATTCTCGACTGCCGCAGGAGGATGCGCTTGCGTAATACCGCCGGCACTTTCACCGGCATCCGGCGCAAACGCGGCGATGTAGACCAGGCCAACCACGTTAGGCTGGTTGCCCATTTCCGTGATCACGGCACCGCCGTAAGAGTGCCCGACCAACAATACCGGTCCCGCTTGCTGCGCGACCATCTTACGCGTACGCTCCGCATCCTCAGCCAGCGACGTCAACGGCATTTCCACCGCATGAATCGCCGTATATCCCCTGCGCGACAACTCGATGATGACCTTACTCCAGTGCGCGGCGCCGCCCCAGAATCCGTGTACCAGCACGATAGTTGGTTTTGTGCTCATTGCTGACTCCTTCATCTCATAGGAAAGCGCCGCAGGCAGATGAACGCCCCCGCAAGGGGCGAGCCTGGCTGCCTTCGACGCCACGCAGTCCCCCTTTTATATAGTCAGCCTCATGGCGTTCAGCAATAGCTACGACGAGTTAACGTCCCCGATTTTCCACCGCCGCCACGGCTTATCGAAGCGGCTTACGCCGCAAGGCCGGGAAAAAAAAGGATTAAAACTAGGATTTTTACCCATACCGATCTAAAATTTCGCGCAAAAACAAAGAGAAGTAAATTTGGCTCACCGGGAAAAGGAATGAAGTTGTGAAGGAAATGATCTCCATCGTTTTTATGGCATGCCTGCTGGCGCTGCTGTTTTCGTGGCTGTTCGTCTACGGTCTTAACATTCATTAAACCCGTAACGACAACCATCCCCCTCCCTGGCGGGCAAGCGGCGCATCGCGACTGATGCGCTAAAACCGGCGCCTGAAGGGTTCACGTACCGCCAAACCCGACGCCACCTCACCTTAGCCTTGCCGTCCGCAAATACATCATTAATTTTTATGAGTCATAACCCCACTGCGTTTCCCCCTTCACCGACTCTTTAACTGCTCAGCGGAGTTCACTCCAGAAGGATGGCTTGCCTGACGCAAAATGTTACCGGTAACTATGCTGTTGATTTCTTTTGGCAATAAACATAAAGCCGCTAATAACCCTACGTTCTTTATAGAAATAAATTATGCATACTTATGGATAAAGGTTTGAATAAAGGGCCTTTGGTCATTGATTATCACCCGCCAAGCTCCTAGAATTCGCGCGTAAAAATACAACTGGGATCGGGTTTCATGTCACCGCTGTGGGTTGCAACGCAATACTGTTATTTTATTGGTCTGTTAGTTTCTATGGTTTTCACCTACCTGGTTAGCCGGGACACCGTCAAAATTCGCTGTATCAGCGCACTGACCATCGGGTTAACCTGGCCGTTGAGCCTGCCGGTGGTGTTGCTGTTTTCGCTGTTCTAACGCCCCAATGCCGCGCGCTGGCTTTTAACAGTCATATTAATGAAAAGAGGCTGACCACCGACGTCATGGTTTTTGGCGTGGGATAAAAAAGTGCCAGCGCAAGGCTGGCATGAAAACGGGAAGCAATGTGAGCAATGTCGTGCCGGATCGGGGGGCACAGAAGGAGACAACCCTTTTCCCCTCACCGGCGAATAAAATGATAATACGTCTCATTATTGAATGCAAAGTCATTTCCCCAGGCAACTTTCCCCTTTGAGAAACTATCAGCCGCGCGGCGATCGCCAGCGCTGATACAATCGCCCCGCTCCCCACACCAGCAGCCAGAGCAAAGCATTCAACCCCAACCATAGCATCAGCAAGTAGAAGAAAGTCTGATAACCGGGTATGCCCCGATCGGCCAAAAACGGGTTGAAGTGAAAAAATTTGACGATCGCGAACGGATTAAGATTGAAACGGTTGAACACGACCGCCGTCAGCAACGGTGGCAACAGCGTATAAAACGCCAGGCTGAACAGCAGCAGGATTTTTGTGCCCGAAGTGTTTTTATAATCTTTCATATCAATAAATTATATCTGTCATCACAGTGCAAAAACCGCCAGGCATTCGTACGCCAATCGACCCCGCGGGCGCAAAAGAGTTCCAGGCCAACGCGGAAATAAAGCCAATCCCGCGTTTAATTGTCATTTAGCGCTCGGGTGATATATACCCTGTGGATGTTAAATTACGATGTCGCCGCGCCGTCTTCAAGCACAGCGTTTACATGGCATCATCAGGAGGCATTAATGAAACCGGACGCACTCTCCCTGCCGCCGACCCCGAAAAAGCTCAAGGTCATCTACGGCTGGTATATTTATGTGATCTATACCCTGCTGGTTTTCAACATTTATATGGCGGTCTACAACGTCTGCGTTCGGCACCCGATCGAGGCCCCGCTGTTGTCGCTGTTTCACAGCCTGTTTCTCGCGTTGATGCTGCAGCAGGTGCTCAAGAAGAACGTCGTTTTCGCCTGGATCTTGCTGAGCTATTTTATTCTGATGCGCCTGTATTACGCCAATGTGCTGCATGTTGAGTTCACGCTGGTGAGCCGTTGCCTGGTGCTGCTGATTCTGACGCTGCTGCTGACCGGCGCCGTAGCCGTCGGGCAACTGTCCACACCGCCGCAGCGGCATGACTGGCTGGCGCGGCTGGGCTGGCGGCAATGGGGGGCGCTCACGGCGCTGGCGGCCATCCTGACGCCGCTGATTACCACCGACTATCTGGGATAAACTGGGGGCTATTTGGGAATATGAGGTTCGGAAATGTCTACGACGCGGCATATTTTGGTGTAGTTACCCGCCTTCTCACAGATCTTGTCCGTGACGAACATGCTAAGGTAGCCCAGCAACAGCAAGTAGCCGGCCATGCACAGAATAAAGATAAGCGTTCTCACCGATAGCGACCAACCTGACAAGAGTATCACGAGCATCATAACCTGAACGAGGCGCTTTAAAAGGATTTCATGTGCGTACTGGCCGCATCGGCGCACGTTCTGTAGTAACATTAAGCCACCACGCCCACCACCGGAAACGCCGATGCACCATCTGATGTTAGACATTGAAACCCTGGATATAAAACCCAGCGCCGTCATTCTGGTGGTTGCGGCGGTGTTTTTCGATCCCCGGACCGGGGAACTCGGCGCCGAATTCGAGGCCGCCGTCAGCAGCCAGAAAGATCAGCCGGGGCGAACCATCAGTCTGGACACGGTCGCCTGGTGGGCGAAACAGTCCGATGAAGCGCGCAAGCTGGCCTTCGGCGGCACCGAGAGCCTCAAGCGCGTGCTGAGCAGTCTCAGCCGTTTTATCCATATGAACAGCACCGATACGGTAAAGGTCTGGGGGAACGGTAAAGAGTTCGACTGCGCGATCCTCGAACACGCCTTCCAGCAGTTGGAAATGCCCTGCCCGTGGAAGTTTTGGGATACTCAGGACGTGCGCACGGTGATCACGCTGGCGGAACTGCATGGCTTTAACCCGAAAAAGGCTCGCCCGTTCGAAGGTATGCCGCATCGTGCGCTGGATGATGCTCGCCACCAGGCCCGTTATGTGGCCGATACCGTCTCGGCGCTCTATTATCGTCAGGGGGCGCAGCGCTGACCCGCTTTGCCCCTTTTCATTTGCCGCCAGAGTCTCTACTCTAGCCCTCTTTGTCACTCGGACGTGCCTTTTCTGTTATGCAAAAGTTTCTGTTTATGCTTCTCAGCCTGGTGCTGCTCGGCCCATTAGGCATCGATCTTTATCTGCCGACGATTCCCGCTATTGCCGTCGGTCTGGGCAGCAGCGAAGCGCTGATCCAATCCACCATATCGCTATTTATTCTGGTACTTGGCCTCGGCCAGGTCGTCGCCGGCCCGCTGGTGGATAACTATGGCCGCAAACCGGTGGCGCTGGCCGGCATTATCCTCTACATGATCGGCGCCGCGATGGCGGCGCTGGCCACCAGCCCGACAATTTTCATCGCTTCGCGTCTGCTGCAAGGAGTGGCCGTTTGCTGTACCGCCGTCGTCGCCTTCAGCGGCGTGCGCGATCGCCTGAATGGTGACGACGCCGCCCGCGCTTTCGGCTTTCTTAACGGCACGCTGAACATCATCCCGGCGCTGGCGCCGCTGCTCGGCGGCCTGCTCGCCGAAGCCTTCGGCTGGCGCGCGCCCTTCTGGTTCCTGGTCGGCTACGCGCTGCTGGTGTTGGTGCTCATCGCGCTGCGCCTGCCGGAAACTCGCCCCGCCGACACCGTGCCGGTCAAGGGGTTGCCGGTGCGTCAATACGCGCGCATCCTCAGCGAACGGCGTTTTCTCTCTTTTGCGGTGGTGAACTCCGGGGCGATGGGCATGGCGCTGACCTACGTTTCTCTGGCACCGAACGTGCTGATGGGCACCGCCGGCCTGACGCCGCTGCAATTCTCGCTGGTGTTCGGCGCCAACGGTTTCTGGATCATGCTGGTCAGCTTCTTCGCCAACCGCATCATCCACAAGGTCGGCCGCCCGGTTTGTCTGGCGACCGGCGGCATGTTGATGGGGCTGGGCTGTCTGGGCCTGCTGCTGGGCGTCATGCTGCTGCCTGCGACGGCGCAAGCGCACTGGCTGGCGTATATGCTGCCCGTCGCCAGCGCCTGCGCCGGGTTGGCATTCGTGATGGGCCCGGCCACCAGCTACGCGTTGGAACCCTACTCCAATGAGGCCGGCGTCGCGTCCGCGCTGGTCGGTTTCGTGCAGATGGCGGGCGGCGCCGCGCTGGGGCTGCTGGCGATGGCGCTGCCGCTGCAACCGAAGCTGTCGCTGGCTCTGGTGATGCTGGCGGGCTGCCTGCTGGCGCTGCACGCGCGGCGGCTCAGCAAGCAGATTAAAGGGCAGATCAGAAAAGTCGCCTGAGCCGCGGCTCAGGCTTCGATGGCGACCGGCACTCGCGCCGCTAACGCCGACAGCAGTTCATAGCCTAACGTCCCTGCCGCCGTGGCCACCTCGTCCACCGGCAGGCGTTTGCCCCACAGCTCCACCTCGGCGCCCAGTTCAACGTGCGGACAGGGCGTCAGATCCACCGCCAGCATATCCATCGATACCGTTCCCAGGGTGCGCGTCAGCACGCCGCCAACCCATACCGGCGTACCGGTCGGCGCATGACGCGGATAGCCGTCGGCATAACCGCAGGCCACCACGCCGATACGCTGCGCACCGGCGGCGCTGTAACGGCCACCGTAGCCCACGCGATCGCCAGACTTCAGCTGCTGAATGCCGATGATTTCACTGCTCAGCGTCATCGCCGGCTGCAGCCCCGTCGCCGCAACGTCATTCCAGCAACCGCTCGGCGAAGCGCCATAGAGAACGATCCCAGGACGGATCCAACTGCCGTGGGTCGAAGGGTGCCACAGCGTGGCGGCCGAGTTGGCCAGGCAGCGCGGCAGCGGTATATCGGTAGCCGCCGCCTCGATGGTGGCCATCTGCTGCGTCACGCCTTCGGGGCCGTCGGCGGTGGCGAAATGGCTCATCAGCGTAAGCTCGGCAATGTTGGCTACTGCCTGCGCCCTGCGCCACACCTCATGCAGCCGCCCGGGTGCGAACCCCAGCCGATTCATGCCACTGTTCACTTTCAGATAGACATTGAGCGGCGCGTTCAGCGTGGCGTCGGCGATCGCCGCCAGTTGCCAGTCGCTGTGCACCGCCGTCGTCAGGCGATAACGGTCAAGCAACGCCAGATCCTGCGGCTGGAAGAAGCCTTCCAACAACAGGATAGGCCCTTGCCAACCCGACTCGCGCAGCAGCACCGCTTCGGCCAGATCCAGCATGGCGAAGCCGTCGGTTTGCGCCATGCTGCGCCAAACGTGTTTGATGCCGTGGCCATAGGCGTTAGCCTTGACCACCGCCCAGACTTTGGCGCCGGGGGCGAAACGGCGCACCACCTGCAGGTTATTTTCAATCGCGCCGAGATGCATCGTGGCAGTTATGGGACGGGGCATCGCTTCTCCTTGGGGCAGCGTACGGCGGCCACGCGCGCCTGCGCGTGGCCGGGAAAGTCTATGACAGAGTCAACGATTAACGTGCGGGATGCACGTCGTTCAGCGGAACCGCGTGTTGCTGACGAAACCCGGCGCTGTAACGCGCCACCGCCAGGTCATCGGAAGGGATCGCCGGCGTAATGCCGGACATCAGATCGGACAACAACTGCCCGGAGCCACAGGCCATCGTCCAGCCCAACGTGCCATGCCCGGTATTGAGATACAGGTTCTTCAGCGAGGTGCGGCCGACAATTGGCGTGCCGTCCGGCGTCATCGGCCGCAGGCCGGTCCAGAACGTCGCCTCTTCCACTCGGCCGCCGTTCGGGTAGAGATCGCGCACAACCATTTCCAGCGTTTCGCGCCGTTTTTGCTCCAGCTGCGTATTGAAACCGACGATCTCCGCCATGCCGCCAACGCGAATGCGCTGGTCGAAGCGTGTGATGGCGATTTTATACGTCTCATCCAATACCGTAGAGAACGGCGCCGCCGCTTCGTCGGTGATAGGAATGGTCAACGAATAGCCCTTCAGCGGGTAAACCGGAATGGACACCAGGCCGCGCAGCAGCGCCGTGGAGTACGAGCCGAACGCCACCACATAGCAGTCGGCCTTGAACACTTCCTCGCCGCACTGCACGCCGGCGATCTTGTCGCCCTCCACCAGCAGACGCTCGACGCTGCGGTTGAACAGGAAGGTGACGCCCGCCTGCTCTGCCATCTTCGCCAACTGTTGCGTAAACAGCTGGCAATCGCCGGTTTCGTCGTTCGGCAACTGCAGGCCACCGGTCAGCTTGTGCGCCACCTGCGCCAATGCTGGCTCGACGCTGCCGAGCTGGCCGGCTTCCAGCAATCTGTAAGGCACGCCGGCATCTTCCAATACCGCAATGTCTTTCGCGGCGTTTTCGAACTGTTGTTGAGTGCGAAACAGCTGCAGCGTGCCGCCCTGGCGACCTTCGTACTGGATGCCGGTTTCCTGACGCAGCGCCTTGATACAATCGCGGCTGTATTCCGCCAGGCGCACCATGCGGCCTTTGTTGGTCATGTAGTGTTCGGTGTTGCAGTTTTTCAACATCTGCCACATCCAGCTCAGCTGGAAGCTGCTGCCGTCGAGGCGGATGGCCAACGGCGCATGGCGCTGGAACATCCACTTGATGGCCTTCAGCGGCACGCCCGGCGCCGCCCAGGGGGCAGCATAACCCGGTGAAATCTGCCCGGCGTTCGCCGCGCTGGTTTCCAGTGCGGGGCCTGGCTGACGATCGATCACCGTTACCTCATGCCCCGCCTTCGCCAAATACCAGGCACTGGCTACGCCCACCACTCCACTACCTAAAATTACCACTCGCATCGCTGACTCCAGCCCAAGGCTTCACAAAGCATAATCTTCTGCTTACAGGAAATTAACTCAGTGAAAAAATCCGTCCAACAACTTCGTCATCAAACGTGACAATATTCACAATTAATTTATCGTCGATGGGCCATGTATTTGCAATAGCCGTCTGCAAATAGCGATAAGATGCGGTTTAGAGGGGATTATGGCGTCATACCGCCACTGAATTGATATCAACGCTATCAATGATAGCACTCAAAAAAGGCGTGATAAGCAACATTGATTTAACAGAATATAAAAATACCAGCCAACATTTAAGCAGAATAAAAATCCAATAAAATAAAAAATACCAACATAACAAACAAAGAGAGCCTCCTCCCTCCGCAGCAGAAAAATCGCGCAAAATTTCAGCTGCCGTTAACCTTGCTTTCACTACTGGAATAAAACACCCGAGCCCATAGCCCACCCGCTTATGTTGAACGCTGCAGCACGATATGAACGTTAAAGCCAGAAGCAGCGCCTAAAGTTCACACTGTCGCTATTGTGGAGAACGCCTCATGTTCATCGCCATTTACCAGTTTTCAGTCAAACCCGGACACGAACACGCCTTTCGCCAGGCTTGGCTAGCGTTGACCCAAGGCATCTATCTGCAGCGCGGCAGCCTCGGCTCGCGCCTGCATCGGGATGTGGGCGGGCAGTTTATCGGCTATGCGCAATGGCCAAGCCGAGTCGCATGGGAAAGCGCCGGTGATATTCAGTTGGATGAACGCTACCGGCAAGCCCGGGAACGAATGCGTGCGACCTTGTTGGCAGATAAAACGCTATTTGAAATGGAAGTGACGGACGATTACCTGCAAATCAGACCGTTTGACTGAGCACAAGCCCACACAGGCGGGCTTGTGGTTGCGGGAACGAGCAGCATCAATGATGCAGCATCTCGTCCACGACTTCTTTGGTTTGCAGTTGGAATGGGTAGTAAGTCGGCCAGTTATCCATCTCTTTCAGCAACGCTTCCTGCGACGTGTTGCCCATAAAGATATGGAAATGCGCCGATTTGCGCGGGCCGATAATGTGATCGCTGAACTGCACGAATTTCGGTGCCAGGCTGCCGGCATCCTGGCACTCGAACAGATAACGCACGCCCTTTTTACCGGAAACATACGTCAGGATCTTATGCCCGGCGTACTTATACTGACAGGCGCTGGATTGGTCACCGCGGTGAAATTCCATGACACCGTTTTCAATGCCGATGGTATCCACATCGGTGGCATACCCTTTGCGGTAATACGCCTTCACTTCGGCGAAGGTCTTGCGCTTGTCCTGTGCCGCTTTCTTCTTGAACACCGGGTCAAGATCCCCATTGAGCAGATAGGGATACACGGATTGCCACACGCCCTCCCAGTCGGCCAGGTCGCGATCTTTGACGTCCTTATCGTCGAACACCCCCGCCTCCGCCTTTTTTTCCGCCTCCGTCAGCGGCTTGCCATGTGAATGATGCCCGTGGGCGCATGCCTGCCCGCTGATAAACAACGCGGCCAGCGCCACCGCCAGTTTGCCAAAATGCCTCGCCAAAATGCGCTCCTTGTCCGTTATCGAGAAAAATTAAAAGTTACAATATAACATAACAATTTTCAATCCTTGTCGTGCAACAGGCATTGTGTTGCGCCCCCCTGCCGCAGGGTTATACTCGAAGAGGAAGTGCGGTGCCGCACCGCCTTCTGCCGGGACGGGCGCCGGATTGATCGCCGTTCGCTCCTTTGCGTACCGGCATTTTTATTTCACTGATTTGCAATGGTTAATTATGACTTGAACTATGCTTGTTACAGGGTCTGCCGTTTGAGCAAGACCCGTGAATAATGAGGGTGCGCTGATGACTACTTCAACACATGAAAAGGTTAAGGATGATAAACGTCTGAGCGATGGACCGGACTGGACGTTCGAACTGCTGCAGGTGTATTTGGAGCAGATCGACCGCGTCGCCAAGCATTACCGACTCGACACCTACCCCCATCAAATCGAGGTGATCACCTCCGAGCAGATGATGGACGCCTATTCGAGCGTCGGCATGCCGATCAACTATACCCATTGGTCCTTCGGCAAGAAGTTCATCGAAACCGAACAGCGCTACAAACAGGGCCAGCAAGGGCTGGCGTATGAAATCGTCATCAACTCCAATCCCTGCATCGCCTACCTGATGGAGGAGAACACCATCACCATGCAGGCGCTGGTGATGGCGCACGCCTGCTATGGCCACAACTCGTTCTTCAAGAATAACTATCTGTTCCGCAGCTGGACCGACGCCAGCTCCATCGTCGATTATCTGCTGTTCGCCCGCCACTACATCAGCCAGTGCGAAGAGCGCTACGGCGTCGATGAAGTGGAGCGGCTGCTGGACTCTTGCCATGCGCTGATGAACTATGGGGTCGACAGGTACAAGCGCCCGCAGAAAATCTCCCTGGTGGAAGAGAAAGCGCGCCAGAAAAGCCGCGAAGAGTATCTGCAAAGCCAGGTGAATACGTTATGGAAGACCTTGCCACGCGTCGAACGCGAAGAGTCGCCGGAGCAGGCGCGCCGGTATCCGAGCGAACCGCAGGAAAATATCCTCTATTTTATTGAAAAGAATGCACCGCTGCTGGAACCCTGGCAGCGTGAGGTGTTGCGCATCGTGCGCAAAGTCAGCCAGTATTTCTACCCGCAAAAGCAGACTCAGGTGATGAACGAGGGTTGGGCCACCTTCTGGCATTACACCATCCTCAACCATCTGTACGATGAGGGCCGAGTGACCGAGCGGTTTATGCTGGAGTTTTTGCACAGCCACACCAACGTGGTGTATCAGCCGCCATACAACAGCCCGTACTATAACGGCATCAACCCTTATGCGCTGGGCTTCGCCATGTTCCAGGACATCAAGCGCATCTGCCAATCGCCGACCGAAGAAGACCGCTACTGGTTCCCGGACATCGCCGGAAAAGACTGGCTGGAGACATTGCACTTCGCCATGCGCGACTTCAAGGACGAGAGCTTTATCAGCCAGTTCCTGTCACCCAAAGTGATGCGCGATTTCCGGTTGTTCACCGTGCTGGACGACGATCGCAACAACTATCTGGAGATTGCCGCGATCCATAACGAAGCCGGGTACCGGGCGATCCGCCAGGAGCTGTCAGCGCAATACAACTTGAGCAACCATGAGCCGAACATTCAGATCTGGAACGTGGATCTGCGCGGTGACCGCTCGCTGACATTGCGCTACATCCCGCAGGAACGCGCGCCACTGGATAAGAGCCGCCGCGACGTGTTGAAGCACCTGCATCGCCTGTGGGGCTTCGACGTGATCCTCGAGCAGCAAAATGAAGACTGCAGTGTAGAGCTGCTCGATCGCTGCCCGCCGCGGCCTACGCCGCTGTAACCGCCACAACGACAAAGGGCGCCGCATGGCGCCCTTTCTTATTTCATTGACTCGCGATTAACGACGCGCTTCGGTCAGATCGCTCGGCATGGTGCCCTGCATGCTCTGCCAAATCGCTCCGCTGTCTTTACCGTAGCTGCGCACGGTATCCATCACCTGGTCGTACAATTTCTCATGGCACAGCGTGGACAGCTTGCTGTAGAAGGCCAGCGCCAGCTTGCGCGCTTCCGGATTGGAGAAGTAGTAACGGCCCACGCGGGTGTACAGCCCTTTCAGACCGTTGAAGATAAGGCCGTAGATCGGGTTGCCGGAAGCGAACGCCAGACCGCGGAAGATCTCGTAATCGAGCAGATTGAAAGCGTCCGCCTGATCTTCTACCTCGGCGGCCTTCGCCAACACTTCCTGGGCCTGCTCCGGATGATTGCGCACCGCGGCGCGAATAAAGATCGACGCGATATTGGTACGCACGGACAGCAGGTTATCGATCAGCTGAGGGACGCTTTTGTGATCGAGACGGGCCACCGTCTCAAGGATATTGAGGCCGGACGTTTCCCAAAAATTGTTCACTTTGGTCGGTTTGCCATGCTGAATGGTCAACCAGCCATCGCGGGCCAGACGTTGCAACACTTCACGTAACGTGGTGCGCGTGACGCCAATCAACTCCGAAAGCTCACGCTCCGCGGGCAAAATAGAGCCAGGGGGGAAGCGATTATTCCAAATACTCTCAATAATGTACTCTTCCGCGAAACCGGCAGGACTCTGCGCCTTTATGACCATGTGTTTGACGTTCCGTTGCGACGATAAAATCAGTAAAAGTAATCAGCTCATCATACCAGATCGTGCTGACATGACATAGCGTGAGCGAAAAACAATAAACGAAAGTGTGCATAACGTGGCAAAAAACGAGCAAAAATACCGGTCGGAGGAATTTTCTCATCGTAAAACAAGCTCAGGTTGCGCACGCCCCCACCGCATTGTTAGGGTACGTGCTACGACTGATTGAAGGATGCATAGAGCACAATGGAAACAACCCTGCGTAGCGCCCTGCTCAAAAATTTTCTGGGGCAATCTCCCGACTGGTACAAACTGACTATTCTCATTTTTCTGGCGATCAACCCCCTGGTGTTCTTTTTCGCCAGCCCGTTTATCGCGGGTTGGCTGCTGGTAGTCGAGTTCATCTTTACCCTGGCGATGGCGCTGAAATGCTACCCGCTGCTGCCGGGCGGCCTGCTGGCGCTCGAGGCCGTGGCCATCGGCATGACCAGCCCGGCGCAGGTCTCGCAGGAAATCGAACATAATCTGGACGTGTTGCTGCTGCTGATCTTTATGGTGGCCGGCATCTACTTTATGAAGCAACTGCTGCTGTTCGTGTTCACCAAGCTGCTGCTCAACATCCGCTCGAAAACGCTGCTGTCGCTGGCGTTCTGCCTGGCCGCTGCCTTTCTTTCCGCCTTCCTCGACGCGCTGACGGTCGTGGCGGTGGTGATCAGCGTGGCCACCGGCTTCTATTCCATCTATCACAACGTGACGTCGAATCGCCCCGACGGCGACATCGGCGATGACAGCGATTTTACCGGCGAAGAGCGCAAACAGACGCTGGAGCAATTCCGCGCCTTTCTGCGCAGCCTGCTGATGCACGCCGGCGTCGGCACCGCGCTCGGCGGGGTCATGACCATGGTGGGCGAGCCGCAAAACCTGATCATCGCCAAAAACGCGGGCTGGGGTTTTATCGATTTCTTCCTGCGAATGTCACCGGTCACGCTGCCGGTGTTGGTGTGCGGCCTGCTGGTTTGTTGGCTGGTAGAACGTTTTCGCCTGTTTGGCTACGGCGCGCAGCTACCGGAAGCGGTACGCGACGTGCTGAAAGAGTATGACCGCAAGGCCACTGCGGGCCGTAGCAAACAAGAACGGCTCAAACTGGTGATGCAAGCGCTGATCGGCGTTTGGCTGGTGCTGGCGCTGGCCTTCCACCTGGCTGAAGTGGGGCTGATTGGCCTGTCGGTCATCGTTCTCGCCACCTCCCTGTGCGGCGTGAACGACGAACACGCCATCGGCAAAGCGTTCCAGGAAGCGCTGCCGTTCACCGCGCTGCTGACGGTGTTTTTCACCGTGGTCGCGGTCATCATCGAGCAGCACCTGTTCAGCCCGGTGATCCAGTTTGTGCTGCGCGCCGAGCCCGCCTCTCAGCTTTCGCTGTTCTACCTGTTCAACGGCCTGCTGTCGTCGGTTTCCGACAACGTGTTCGTCGGCACGGTTTACATCAACGAGGCGCGCACCGCGCTGGAAACCGGCGCTATCGGGCTGAAGCAGTTCGAGCTGCTGGCGGTCGCCATCAATACCGGCACCAACCTGCCCTCGGTCGCTACCCCTAACGGGCAGGCGGCGTTTCTGTTTCTGCTGACGTCTGCGCTGGCGCCGCTGGTGCGTTTGTCGTATGGCCGCATGGTATGGATGGCCCTGCCTTATACGGTGGTGCTGACGGTGGTTGGCCTGCTGTGCGTCCAGTTCACCTTGGAACCGGCGACCGAGCTGTTGACGCAGTGGCATTGGCTGACGCTGCCGTCCATCGACGCCGTCGGCCACTGAGACGGCGCCGGCAGGGTGAACCGACTATTTTTACGCTGAATCCGGCCCAGGTGGCTGGCAGCGAAGAGGAATTGGTTTACACTGCCGGTTCAATTGCTTACTGCATGGAAGAATCTAGATATGTTGCAATTCTTTAACCGCTGTTCACAAGGACGCGGCGCCTGGCTGCTGATGGCCCTGACAGCGTTGGTGTTGGAACTGGTCGCGCTCTATTTCCAGCACGTTATGCTGCTGCAGCCGTGCGTGATGTGCATTTACGAGCGTTGCGCGCTGTTCGGTATCCTTGGCGCCTCGCTGGTGGGCGCCATCGCGCCGAAAACGCCGCTGCGCTACGCGGCGATCTTGCTGTGGATCTACAGCGCCTGGGAAGGCGTACAGCTGGCGTGGAAGCACACCATGATCCAGTTGCATCCTTCGCCATTCAATACCTGCGATTTCTTCGTCAGCTTCCCGTCCTGGCTGCCGCTGGACAAATGGCTGCCGGCGGTGTTTCACGCTTCCGGTGACTGCTCCGTGCGTCAATGGCAATTCCTGACGTTGGAAATGCCGCAATGGTTGGTCGGCATCTTCGGCGCCTATCTGCTGGTGGCGCTGATTGTGCTGATCGCGCAGTTTGTTCGCCCACGCCGCCGCGACCTGTTCGGCCGCTGATCGGCAGACAAACAAAAAACGGCGCCGGAAGGCGCCGTTTTTTTTAGGTATTGCTGCCACATTCCGAGATAAAGCCACCTCAGGTATGTGTAAGGAAGTAAACGAGCACGATCAGCGCTCCAGCTACGGCAAACAGGCGGATCATTTTCATTGTTATACTCTCGAACTTGCGGGAGAGTGGCCAAATTACCCAACTTATCGTTTAAAAAGAAGCATCCTGGCACAATTAAGCGCGTAATTTACATAACATTAAACTTCTGCGATATCGGCGACTAAAAACTGGCTGTTCTGGCTCATTCCTTTCAGCCTTCGAGCATCAATAAATTACCGTTACTTATGAACGACTGCACCTTTGTCACATTCAGAGCACAATATTTTGGTGAAGTTTACCCATAAAATCCTTATAGTATCGGCAAAGTGAGTACTACCGATTTCCCTGGTGTTGTTGTGTGTCTTGCCCCTCATCTTTGCAGGGGCTTTTTTCCCCTTCCTCCCCCACACAAGCCCTTACCATCCTTAAATAAATTGTTGGAATTTGCCTCTATCCGGCAGCAAGCATCAACGCCATTCGCGCACTAAAGATTAAAATCGTTCGCGATGCTTTCCCTATGCTAAATGACGTGTTGACTTTCACCCTTTCTTCCTGTGAGCCAGGTTTTGGCTGACTACAGCACATCATATGACATCAAGGAAACGATACTATGCCGGATACCACATTGCCCCCTTCGTCTCAGCGCCCCTTCCTGCGGCGCATGCTGCTCAAAGCCGGGAAAAAATTCCTGCGCTGGAACGGCGAATTTCAGACTCGCCATTCGCTCATCTCCACCACGCCGCGGATCGGTAATCATGAATTTCATTGGGTGACGGCGCTGGAAGCTCGTTGGCCGGCCATTCGCGAGGAGTTGGATCGGTTGCTGGAGCACCCGGAGGATATCCCAGCGTTCCACCAAATATCGCCGGATCAGAAACGCATCTCTAAAGGAGATAACTGGAAAACCTTCGGGCTGTTTGTCTACGGGCAACGGGTTGATGAAAACTGCGCCGTCTGCCCGCGCACGGCAGAGGCGGTCAGCGAGATCCCGGGCATGCGCACCGCCATGTTTTCAATCCTCAAACCGCACTATCACATCGTGCCCCACAAGGGCCCGACTCGAGCCGTCGTGCGCGCGCATCTGGGATTGATCGTGCCAAAGGATCGGGACAAGCTCTGGATCCGCGTTGACGACCAAATTCTGCACTGGGATGAAGGCAAGGTGATTTTGTTTGATGATTCTTATGAACACGAGGTCCGCAATGATACCGACGAGCTGCGTGCGGTGCTGTTTCTCGATATCGACCGGCCAATGGACAAAGTGGGCACGGCGGTGAATAAACTGCTGTTCAGCCTGATCAAAGCCAGCCCGTATGTGAAGCAGCCGCTGAAAAATCTGGCCAACTGGCATCGCCGAGATAAAAAAGCGTGAAGCAAGAGTCTCACGCGCGTAAGCTCAATAGCCAAGAGGGCGGAATGTCTTAACACGCCGCCCTCTGGCATTAAAACTCGTGTTGCCGAGCAACATCTGTCAAGGTATCCGCGTTATCTGGCCCAGTCAGGCTTATTGAGGATATGATCCTGCCAGTCCACTACTTCACTCTCGCGCACCGCAATATGCCGCACCGTGATGCGCTCGCCGTGCATCGCCGCTTTGGAGCCGCTGATCAGCGGGTGCCAGGGAAACAGCGGCTTGCCTTCGCCGATCAGGCGATAGGCGCAGGTCGGCGGCAGCCAATCGAAGGTAGTGAGGTTCTCGCGCGTCAGTTTGATGCAGTCTTCTTCCAGCTCGAAGCGCCGCTCATAGTTACGGCATTGGCAGGATTTGATGTTGAGCTGGTTGCAGGCTACGTTGGTAAAATAAATCTCGTCGGTATCTTCGTCGATCAGCTTATTCAAACAGCATTGCCCGCACCCGTCGCACAGCGATTCCCACTCTTGTTCTGACATTTCCGCCAGCGTTTTCTGTTGCCAAAAAGCGAGTTGTGACATGTTAGCGTCCGGTTTCGGTAAATGGATAAGTCACCTGCGCGCAGGTTCGAGGGGGGACTATATAGACATTTTAGCCACAAGATGCAAGCTTTGCCGCCGACGATGCCGGCGGCAAGGAGAAATCAGATCACCCGGGTGCTGAGCGTTTTGCCGTTCAGGCTGATTTTCAGCATGTCGCCGGAAGCCATCGGGCCCACGCCCTGCGGCGTGCCGGTCAGAATGATGTCGCCGGCGCGCAGCGTGAAGAAGCGGCTCATGTAGCTGATAAGCGGCAGGATTGGCGTGATCATGTCGCGCGTATTGCCCTGCTGGCGCAATTGATCGTTGACGGTCAACGACAGCTCGGCGTTTTGCGGATCGCCGAATTCCGCCACCGGGATAAATCCCGACATCGGGCAGGAACCGTCGAAGGCCTTGGCCTTTTCCCACGGCTGACCGGCCTTTTTAAAGCCCGCTTGCAGATCGCGCAGCGTCAGATCGAGCGCCACACCGTAACCGGCGATCGCCCGCGCAACGCGATCTTCGTTGGCCTGTTTCAACGGCGTGCCGATCAATACCGCCAGCTCCACCTCATGATGCACCGCACCGAACTCTTTGGGGATGGCCACCGGCTGGCGAATATCACACAACGCCGTTTCCGGTTTGATAAACACCACCGGTTCGACGGACACCGCGCTGCCCATTTCCTTGATGTGATCGGCGTAGTTGCTGCCGACGCAGACCACCTTGTTCACTGGGAAATCGAGCAGCGAACCCTGCCAGTCTCTATGTTGATACATACCGCTTCTCCCAAACTGTAGAGGCTTGGCGCGCCAAGCCGATTATTGGTGTGCCGGATCAATGCCCGATCGCGTCTGCCATCATACCCACGGCGAGAGCGAAATAGTAAGAGCGATTCCAGTGCATGAGGGTGCGGAAATTATCATAGACCAGGAACGTCCGCCCCTGCAGATCATCCGGCGCGATAATCCAACCGCGCTGCACGGCATGCGGCAACGCACTGCCATCCGCGCGGCGCACCCCGCGTTTTTGCCAGTCGTTGACGCTGCGCGCCTGCGCGTCTTTCAGACCCAGTTCGGCCCGGTTGAAACCGGCGGGCAATTTGACCTCGCGCCCCCAACCGATGCCGGGCTGCCAACCCTCTTTGGACAAATAGCTGGCTGTAGACGCGAAAACGTCGTCAATGTTATTCCAGATATCAATGCGCCCATCGCCGTCGCCATCCGCCGCATAGCGCAAGAAGGAGCTCGGCATAAACTGGCATTGCCCCATCGCGCCGGCCCAGGAGCCTTTCAGCGGCGTATCGCCGACATGCCCCTGCTCGACTATCTGCAGCGCCGCCATCAGTTCCTGGCTGAAAAAAGCTTCACGGCGCCCTTCAAACGCCAAGGTCGCCAGCGCAGACACCACGTCTTCCCGCCCCTGAATCTTGCCGTAGGCGCTCTCCATCCCCCACAGCGCGATGATATAACGCCCTGGCACCCGATAGCGCTCGCTGGCCCGCAACCATTGCGCATGGCGCAGCCGATACAGTTCGCGCCCCTGGCGCACCTTGGCGGGCGACATCACCCGCCGTAGATAGTCGTCCAGGGTTACCTTCTGCTCCGGCTGATTGCGATCGGCCTTGATCACCCGATCGACGAAATGGATTTGCGCAAACGCGCGATCAAGGGTGGCCTGACTGATGCCCTGTTCCCGCGCCCGGCGCTTAAGTTGATCGACATACGCCGGGAACTGCGCCGGATCGCGGCCGCTCGCCGCCAGCGTCGTCTCCTGCGCCGCCTGCGATGCGCCGGGCATCAGCACCCCGCCCAGCGCCAACCAGGCGGCCAATACGGTCTTTCTCGCCGAACGTGTCATCGCGCCTCCCCTGGCCGTGGCGACTGTCTCAGGCCTTATCGCCCGCCAGATGCTGATTGAGCAGGTTTTCAACCGGCGGCGGGAACTGCAGATAATAGCCTTCGTCTTTCAACGCCTGCTTCACCTTTTCGATATCTGCCGAGGCCAATTTCTTGCGCTCATCGAGCGACAGCATCATGGCGAATTGCGGCACGCCGAAACTTTTCATCAGCTCTTCCGGCACACGAGAGAAATCGTCTTTTTTTTCGACATAAAGATAAGTTTGATCGCGTTTCGGGCTTCTATAGATCACACAAAGCATTTTTTTAACTCTATTTAATTGAGGGAGCGTCTTGCCTGGATATAACTCTGACTATAACATGCTTATAGTACATCGGAATATCGCACCCCGAGTGGTATTCCGGGGATTTAAAGTTGCTGAGACTGAGTCAGGATAGATGTCACAATCGCCAATTGAGCTAAAAGGCAGCAGTTTTACCCTATCGGTTGTTCATTTGCATAATTCGCAGCCCGAGGTAATACGCCAGGCGTTACAGGAAAAAGTTGAGCAAGCGCCCGCTTTTCTGAAAAACGCCCCTGTTGTTATCAACGTCGCAACGCTGGAAGGCGATGCGAACTGGAAAGAACTTCAACAGGCTGTCGCGGCAGCAGGTCTGCGCGTTGTGGGTATCAGCGGTTGCAGAGATGAGCGTCAAAAGCGCGCGATAGCCCGCGCCGGGCTGCCGCTGCTGAGCGAAGGCAAAGGCCAGAAAATGGCGGCACCGGAGCCTGCGCCAGCGCCCGTGGTGGCGGATAACGCCCCCGCCAAAACGCGCATCATCAGTACGCCTGTCCGCTCCGGCCAACAGATTTACGCCCGCAACAGCGATCTTATCGTGACCAGCAGCGTCAGCGCCGGCGCCGAATTGATTGCCGACGGCAATATTCATGTCTACGGCATGATGCGCGGTCGCGCACTGGCAGGCGCGTCAGGCGACACGCAATGTCAGATTTTTTGCACCCACCTGGCGGCTGAGCTAGTCTCTATCGCAGGGCAGTACTGGTTGAGCGACCAAATCCCGTCCGATTACGTCGGGCAGGCCGTACGACTCAGCCTGTTGGATAACGCTTTAACCATACAACCTTTAAATTAAGCCCTTTTGACAAGGAATCCATTTCATGGCACGCATTATTGTTGTTACATCGGGTAAAGGGGGCGTTGGCAAGACCACTTCGAGCGCGGCCATCGCTACCGGCCTGGCCCAAAAAGGCAAGAAAACCGTCGTGATCGATTTCGATATCGGTCTGCGTAATCTTGACCTGATCATGGGCTGCGAACGTCGGGTAGTTTATGATTTCGTGAACGTGATTCAGGGCGATGCCACGCTGAATCAGGCGTTGATCAAAGACAAACGCACTGAAAACCTCTATATCCTGCCGGCTTCGCAGACACGCGACAAAGACGCGTTAACCCGTGAAGGCGTTGAAAAAGTCCTCAACGATCTCGGCGAGATGGATTTTGACTTCGTGGTCTGCGACTCACCGGCCGGTATCGAAACCGGTGCGCTGATGGCGCTGTATTTCGCCGACGAAGCTATCATCACCACCAACCCGGAAGTCTCTTCGGTACGCGACTCCGACCGTATCCTGGGCATTCTCTCTTCCAAATCACGCCGCGCTGAGAAAGGCGAATCGCCTATCAAGGAACACCTGCTGCTGACCCGTTACAACCCGGGCCGCGTCAGCCGTGGCGACATGCTGAGCATGGAAGACGTGCTGGAAATCCTGCGCATTCCGCTGGTGGGCGTGATCCCGGAAGACCAGTCCGTACTACGCGCTTCCAACCAGGGTGAGCCTGTCATTCTGGATGCCGAGTCAGACGCCGGTAAGGCGTATGATGATACCGTTTGCCGCTTGTTGGGGGAAGAACGCCCATTCCGCTTCATTGAAGAAGAGAAGAAGGGTTTCCTGAAACGCCTTTTTGGGGGATAAACCATGGCCTTATTAGACTTCTTTCTGTCCCGCAAAAAACAGACAGCCAATATAGCCAAGGAACGGCTGCAGATTATCGTCGCAGAGCGTCGCCGCGGGGACAGTGAGCCCCCGTATCTGCCTGATTTGAAACGCGATATTCTGGCGGTTATTTGCAAATACATTCAGATCGATCCTGAAATGCTGCATGTGCAGTTCGAGCAGAAAGGGGACGATATTTCGGTACTTGAACTTAACGTGACATTACCGGAATCGGAAGAAGCAGCTAAATGATTGCGACGCATTAATTACCCCCTGTATATTTTATGCAGGGGGTAACTGTATGTACATCCAGTTATTAAGCATTATCGGCAGCAAAAAATCGATTTTTCCCTTTGGGACAATTCCCAATTAACTTTGCCGCCACCTCGTTTAAAGTAAATTCTGGCCAGATTTACCTTCAACGCATTATTTCCTGCCTATATTCACCCGAGCAGAGTTTCCCTACCCTGCCCTGGTGATAACCAGCGATTAATAATCTTTCAGGATGTCCTGCAACGGCGCCATTAATAAATCGCCGCGCCAGCCGCTGATTAATTCAGGGCGACTTTCGCCGTCTTTCAGTTTCCAATGCCAGTTCAGCAATTGGTTAATTTGGCGACGTGATGCCAGCAGCTCGCTGCTCAACCCGCTTTGCTCGCTGACGGTAGCGATCGCCGCCTTGATGTCTTTGAACACCTTCTTGTAGCCCGGCTGATCGATAAGGTTGGCCAACGGCGCCGGCAACCCGGACTCGTCCAGCGCTTCGGCCTCCGCCACCAGCGCCAGCAGCGTTTTACCGTGATAACGGATCTCCGGCCCGCTCAGACCCAGCGAATCCAGTTCTCCCAGCGAAGACGGCATATAGCGCGCCACCTGCCACAGGTTCTCCTCACGCACCACAAAGTTCACCGCCAGATCGCGCTCACGCGCCTGGCGCAGCCGCCATTCCGCCAACTTCTGCAGACAACCGAGCTGACGCGGGCGCAGCTGCCAGGCGTTGCTGATTTCGCGGTAGGCCAATGCCGGCGCCAGCGTCTCGCTACGGCGCTGGCACAGCAACAGGCACTCGTTATTGGCCGCCGCGGTCCAACCGGCCTCTTCGGTCTCCTGCACCAACTGTTTAGCCATCGGCAGCAGATAGAACACGTCGGCGGCCGCGTACACGCATTGCCTTTCGGTCAGCGGGCGCGCCAGCCAGTCGGTGCGCGACTCGCTCTTGTCCAGCTCAACCTTCATGTACTCCGCCACCAGCGTCGCGAAGCCACAGGACAGCGGCCGGCCGGTAAAGGCCGCCAGGATCTGGGTATCGACCATCGGCGTCGGCAGCGTTTTAAAGGCGTTGAGAAACACTTCGAGATCTTCACTGCCGGCATGCAGGAACTTCACCACGGCGGTGTCGGCCAGCAGGTCGACAAACGGCTGCCATTGCTTGATCGGCAGAGGATCGATAAGGGAGAGTTGTTCACCGTCGTAGAGCTGGATCAGGCCCAGCTGCGGATAGTAGGTGCGCGTTCTGACAAACTCGGTGTCCAGCGCAATCTGGGCATGCTTTCTCGCCTGCTCGCAGACCTGCTGCAATCCGGCATCGGTAGTGATCAACTGATAATTCAAAACATCATTCTCTTGTAGGATTCAAACACAACAACGCCGGCATTCACCGGCGTTGTTGATAGTCAGGCGCGAGAGCGACACCTAGGCGGCATCGGCCGGCTTCGGCGTTTTTAGCTCATCGCGCAGTTCTCGCCGCAAAATCTTGCCGACGTTAGACTTCGGCAGTTCATCGCGGAACTCAACAATTTTAGGCACTTTATACCCGGTCAGGTGCCGACGGCAATGGGTCAACAGCTCTTCCTTGGTCAGCGAGGCGTCTTTCTTCACCACGCAGATCTTCACCGTTTCGCCGGAGGCCTCGCTCGGCACGCCGATCGCCGCACATTCCAGCACTTTCGGATGCTGGCTGACCACGTCCTCGATCTCGTTCGGGTAAACGTTGAAACCGGAGACCAGGATCATGTCTTTCTTGCGGTCGACGATGCGCACGAACCCCTGCTCGTCTACGGTCACCACATCGCCGGTCGCCAACCAGCCATCTTTCAGCACTTCGTCGGTGGCGTCCGGGCGCTGCCAATAGCCTAACATAACTTGCGGCCCTTTGACCCACAGTTCGCCCGGTTCGCCCGGCGGTACATCCTGGCCATTGTCGTCCACCAGACGAATGTCCGTCGACGGCACCGGCAGGCCGATGCTGCCGCTGTAGTGTTTCAGATCGTAAGGGTTACCGGCCACCAACGGCGCGCACTCCGTCAGGCCATAACCTTCCAGCAGGTGTTTACCGGTGGTTTTCTCCCACTTCTCGGCCACCGCTTTTTGCACCGACATGCCGCCGCCGACCGAGAAACGCAGCGTAGAGAAATCGAGCTTGTGGAACTCTTCGTTGTTCAGCAACGCGTTGAACAGCGTATTCACCCCGCTCATGGCGGTGAACGGATATTTGCCCAGTTCTTTCACCAGCCCTGGAATGTCGCGTGGGTTGGTGATCAGCAAATTGCGCCCGCCCAGATCGATAAACAGCAGGCAGTTCACCGTCAGCGCGAAAATGTGATACAGCGGCAACGCCGTCACCACCAGTTCCTGCCCTTCGCGGAACAGCGGCGAATAGGCGGCCTTGGCCTGCTCGAGGTTGGCCTGCATGTTGCGGTGCGTCAGCATCGCGCCCTTCGCCACCCCGGTGGTGCCGCCCGTATATTGCAGGAAGGCCAGATCGGCATTAATGATGTCCGGTTTTACATACTGCAGGCGGCGACCGCGCTGCAGCGCGCTGCGGAATGAAATGGCATCCGGCAGGTTGTATTTCGGCACCAGACGCTTGACGTACTTGACCACGAAGTTGACCAGCGTACCTTTGGCGGCCGACAGCTGATCGCCCATGCGCGTCAGGATCACGTGCTTGACCTGAGTGTTGAACACCACTTTTTCCAGCGTATGGGCAAAGTTGGAAACGATGACAATGGCGCTGGCGCCGCTGTCGTTCAACTGGTGCTCCAGCTCACGCGGGGTATACAGCGGGTTGACGTTGACCACCACCATGCCGGCGCGCAGAATGCCGAACAGGGCGATGGGGTATTGCAACAGGTTAGGCATCATCAGTGCGACGCGGTCGCCCTTCTTCAGGCCCAGTTCATTTTGCAGGTAAGCCGCGAAAGCCCGGCTGCGTTCTTCCAGTTTGCGGAAGGTCATCACCTCGCCCATATTGATAAAGGCGGGCTGATCGGCATAGCGCTGCACGGCATGCTCAAACATTTCGATCAACGACGAATAGCGATCGGCATCAATCTCTGCGGGCACATCTGCCGGATACCGTTTTAACCAGACCTTATCCAAGGTATTACTCCTGAAATCATTACTAATTATCATCGCAGCCCTCAAACTCGCAGCCTAACCATAACAATATTTTAACTCAGCAGACCAGTTCGGGTTTTAAACATTATTCAGGTTGCGATGTACGTCACTAATTGTCGGATATTCCTTATCCCAAAAAACAAAAGGGCGGCCTGAGCCGCCCTGTCAAATTTGTTCACATCAAGCGTATGTTACTCGGTTACGATGGTTTGCACCTGTGCCGGGCCAGGGTTGTACCAGCCATAGCCTGCGCCCCAACCGGGTCCCCACGGACCTCCGCGCCAGCCCCAAGGGCCCATCGGCGCAGGCGGCATCACCACCTGCTGCACCAGATGCCAACGTTTGAAACCGGTCACGTTCATCGTCACGAAGCGATACGGCGTCATGCCGATTCGCCCCTCTTTCAGACCGGTAATGGCGCCGACGACGGTCACCAACTGGCCTTTGAAATCGACCGGTTCGAGGAAGCCGTTTACCGTGGCCAGCAAGCGGCCGCGCGACGGTTCGCCCAGTATCGGCCGCGCACCGCTGTCGAGCGGCACCGCCGCAATCTCCAGCACCGTGCGCCCTTGTTCGTTGGCGACGTTTACCACGGTGCCGCCGAAACGGGCTTCCGCGCCGGTAAACAGGTTGGGTGCATTTTGTACCGAGGACAGCTGAGTCACCGGCGTAGGGCTGGAGCCTTTGATCGCATCCGGTACGGTGACGCACCCGGATAAAACCAGCGCGCCGCAGGCGACGGCCAGCAGCGACAGCTTTTTACTTGCAGTGCGGATTAACATGGTCGCAATCTCCTGAAATGGCTGTAACTTTGACCGCGTTTCATCGTTCAAGTTGCAGGCCTTCATCGCCCGGCATCAACATCAGCACAATACGCCGCGATCAGTCGCGGCCAGGCAGTTTTTTCCAGGTGACTTCATTGCGCAGATAGGTCGGCTCGGCGTTTTCCACCGCTACCGCCAGCCCTTCTTGCCAGGCCTGCAGCGCCAGCGGCAGCATGTCTTCCGCCTGCGGCAACAGCATCTGGCCGTCGCGCACGCTCAGCGTGGAACCGTTGACCAGATCGGGATAGGTTTGCCACCCGGTGCCAACGTGGGCCCATTCGCCCTGCAAGCGCTGTGCACGCTCGAGCGCCTGCGCCGGCGACAGCACCGCCTCGCCTTCGCTTTCCAACCAACGGCCGTCGGCCTGACGTTCGAACTGCCCCCAGTAGACCTCGCCCATGCGCGCATCGATCGCCGCCAGCACACGCTCCGCGCCGCTGACGCGCCAGGCGCCCTGCGCCATGGTTTGCAGCGTAGAAACGCCGATCATCGGCAGATCGGCGCCCAGCGCCAGGCCTTGAGCGATGCCGATGCCGATGCGCACCCCGGTAAAACTGCCGGGGCCGCGGCCGAAGGCCAGCGCATCGAGCCGGTTGAGCGCCAGACCGGATTCCGCCAGCACCTGCTGCACCATAGGTAAAATACGTTGCGTATGCTCGCGTGGGCACAGCTCAAACAGGGCGTGGATTTCGCCTTGATTCCAGACGGCGACGGAACAGGCTTCCGTCGCGGTATCGATCGCTAAAATTCGCGTGGACATGCCAACCTCTGGCGGGAATAAAACTGGGTTTTTCATACAGGGCGCGCATTGTAGCACAGCCCCGTAAGCCCTTCATCTTTCACGTGGCCGACGTGTCGGCGGCCTGCAGGAAGGCGATTGCCTGCTTCAGATCGCGGGTGCGCGGCGTGGGCGGCAGGCTATTGAGGAACACCTCGCCGTAAGGGCGCATCACCAAACGGTTATCGCAAATCACCAGCACGCCGCGATCGTCGGTGTCGCGAATCAAACGGCCGACGCCCTGTTTCAGGGTGATGACCGCATCCGGCAACTGCACATCATTGAACGGATCGCCGCCACGCAGGCGGCAATCTTCAATACGCGCCTTCAGCAACGGATCGTCCGGTGACGTGAACGGCAGTTTATCGATGATGACGCAGGACAGCGCATCGCCGCGCACGTCCACCCCTTCCCAGAAGCTGCTGGTCGCCACCAGCAGCGCGTTACCGGCGGCGACGAACTGCGCCAACAGCTGGCCTTTACTGGTTTCCCCCTGCAACAGCACCGGCAGCGTCATCGTGGCGCGAAACTCTTCCGCCAGCTCACGCATCATCTGGTGCGAGGTGCACAAGAAGAAGCAACGGCCGTTGTTGGCTTCGATTAATGGGCGCAGCATGCGCGCCAGCTGGCGCGCCCCGCCGGGCTGATTCGGCGAAGGCAAAAAGCGCGGCACGCACAGCAACGCCTGTTTGGCATAGTCGAACGGGCTCGGCAGCAGCAGCGTTTTGGCCTTGGTCAGCCCCAAGCGTTCGGTGAAGTGGCCCAGCTGATCGTTGACCGACAGCGTGGCCGAGGTAAAGATCCAGCTGCCCGGCTTCTCGTCCAGCATTTCGCGGAACCGGTCGGCCACCGTCAGCGGCGTCAACGCCAGCACGAAGTGGCGCGAATTGCACTCATACCAATAGCTGTAGCCCGGCTCCGTCACCGCCTTGAGGCGTTTGAGGCGCGCGCGGTACAGCGTGGCGCGCTCAAAGGCGGCGTCCAGCAGCGCCGAACGCCCCAGAGACAGCTTCATGACGTCGTAACACAGCTCCAGCGCGTCATCGAGCAGCAACAAAGCGCGCTGCACGTTCGGCTCTCCGAGCACGTCCCGCAGGTTGCCGCGAAAACCCGGCTCCCCCAGATTCAGACGGAAATCCTGCGTGCTCAGGCTGAGACGGTCGGCGCTTTTTTGCAGTTGGGCGGCATCGCGCACCTCGGTGCGGTAGGCGATGGTGATGTCCTTCGCCAGATCCAGCAGTTGGCGGCTGGTGAGCTGCTGACCGAAATACTGGCTGGCGATGTCGGGAATTTGGTGCGCCTCATCGAAAATCATCACCTCGGCTTCCGGGATCAGCTCGGCGAAGCCGCCCTCTTTCACCACCATATCCGCCAGGAACAGGTGATGGTTCACCACCACCACATCCGCATCCATCGCGCGGCGGCGCGCTTTGACCACGAAGCAATCCTGATACAGCGGGCAGTCGCTGCCCAGACAGTTGTCATTGGTGCTGGTCACCAATGGCCAGACGAAGCTGTCTTCCGCCACTTCGCTGCAGGTGCTGATATCACCCTCTTTGGTTTGCGACGACCACTTGCGCAGCTGCACCAGATCGATCAACGTCTGCCCCGCCAGTTCGCCGCCCGCCATCGACTGCTGCTCCAGCCGCTCCAGGCACAGGTAGTTGGAACGCCCCTTCAGCAGCGCCAGCTTGCCTTTGTACTTCAGCGCCTTGGCGACGGTGGGCAGATCGCGCGCATACAGCTGATCCTGCAACGCTTTCGAACCGGTCGAGATGATCACTTTGCGATCGGCGCGCAGCGCCGGCGCCAGATAAGCGAAGGTTTTGCCGGTGCCGGTGCCGGCTTCCACCACCAGCTCCTGCTTGAAATTGATCGCCTCGGTGACGGCCTGCGCCATCTGCCGCTGCGGCTCACGCGGTTTGAATCCCTTGATAGCCTGCGCCAATGCGCCGTCTGTTGCAAAATCGTCTGTCACGCTGTCTCTCTGCCGGTGTCATTCAGCGGTGATTATGCCAAGCCTGCCGCCCGGCTACCACCCACTTTATCGCCGCGCTTTTTCATCACCGGCTGTGCTACCCTTAGCGGGACTATGATATGGAGATAAGCAAATGAATATCGAAAGAATTGATCCCGATCAGCGCTGGTCCGAAGCCGTGGTGCACAACGAGACCGTTTACTATACCAGCGTGCCGGAGAACCTGGATGATGACGCGACCGCGCAGACCGCCAACGCCCTTGCAGCCATCGACGTGCTGCTGGCGCGCGTAGGCTCGGATAAAAGCCGCATTTTGGACGCCACCATCTTCCTGGCCAATACCGCCGACTTCGCCGCGATGAACGCCGCCTGGGACGCCTGGGTGGTTGCCGGCAGCGCGCCGGTACGCTGCACCGTGCAGGCGCAGCTGATGAATCCGAAATATAAAGTGGAAATCAAAATCATCGCCGCGCTGTAAGCCTGAGCGCAGACGAAAAAAAACCGCAGACGGCAACGCCTGCGGTTTTTTATTGCCCGCTATCAGGACAGTTTAAGGATCACCATCCCCGCCAGCAACAACGCCAGGCCAATCCAGCCTTTGGCGTTCAACCGCTGGC
The DNA here is from genome assembly GCF_052166695.1 of Serratia sp. CY76391. Taxonomy (NCBI): domain Bacteria; kingdom Pseudomonadati; phylum Pseudomonadota; class Gammaproteobacteria; order Enterobacterales; family Yersiniaceae; genus Serratia; species Serratia sp. CY76391. Next base: position 31,042 of record NZ_JBJNOJ010000008.1, on the reverse strand, counting down.
CGAACATGATCCAGCCTGCGGCGATGGTGGCGGCGATACCGAAACCGCCCCACAACGCGTAAGCGATCGACAGATCGATGCCCTTCACCGCCTGCGCCAGGGCGCTGAACGCGCCGAGCACCGACAGCAGCGACAACAGCCCCAGCCAAATTTTACGGAAGCCGTCCGACATCTTCAGGAAGATATTGGCGATGATTTCCAGCACGATGGCCAGCCCCAGGAACCCAATGTGGTACAACTCAAACTGTTGCATGGTTGTCACCTCGCGGGCTGACCTGTTTTCGCTCTTTGCGGGTACCGGATTTCACCAGCATGATGCCGGCGATCAGCGTAGCCAGGCCCAGTACTTTCAGCGCCGAAATGGGCTCGTCGAACCACAGCACGCTGAACAGGGTGATGAACAGAATGCCGATACCTTCCCACAGCGCATAAGCCACGCCCAACGCCACGCGTTTTACCGCTACTGACAACAACACATAAGACGCGGTGATCATCACGTACATCACGATATGCCCAATCATGCCGCCATTGACGCTGGCGTATTTCATCGACAAGGTACCGATGATTTCGGTCATGATGGCCAAACCTAAAAAGATCCAATAAATCATAATTTTTCTCCCAAACGGCGAATAACGCGCGCCAAGGCATATTTATCCCGATTTATCTCGTCGAACGGCCGCAGTACGGCGCGCAAGACGCAGAGATCCCTGGGGATAAACTGACCCAAACGCAAAAAGAATGTTTGCCCGGCTGAACGGTAGAACGAAGGCCTAAGCCCGCTACCCGCACCGGTTAAGGGAGAAAGACGCTATAGCTCGCTGCACCAGTGATGCTCACTGGCAAGGATCGCAGACAGGAAGAGTTGGCACGTAGAGGTTCTGAGGGTAGTTCCGTTAATAGTCATCATAATAGTTCTCTATTATCAGCCGCACACCGTGCGATTTGCCCAATATCCTCATAAAAGTAAAATTTTTAACTGAGATATTTTTACCACAGCCAAAATAAGAAAGCAAACTGCCGTTTTCATCAAAAAGCAGAAAAAAACGGGTTAAAAATAAGAAAGTTAATCACGATAAAAATTAAAAAAGGCTCAACGGAGCGTTGAGCCTTGCGGTATTCGCGGGCGCGCAAATAAGCGCCAACCCCAGGCCTGGCGCGGGTTACAACGCGGCGCCGCTGACGGCGCTGCGCGCCAGTTCAGTGATGCGCGCATAGTCGCCTTTTTCGAGCGCGTCCGCCGGCACCAGCCAGGAACCGCCGATGCAAAGCACGCTTTTCAGCGCCAGATAATCGCGGTAATTGTTTGGCGTAATGCCGCCGGTCGGGCAAAAACGCACCTGCGGGAACGGGCCGCCGATCGCCTGCAGCGCCTTCACGCCGCCGTTGGCTTCCGCCGGGAAGAATTTGAATTCCCGCAGACCGTGATCCATGCCCTGCATCAGTTCAGACACGGTGCTGATGCCCGGGATCAGCGGGATGGGTCCCGCCGTCGCCGCCTGCAGCAAGGCCTCGGTCAGCCCTGGGCTGATGGCGAACTGCGCCCCGGCTTCGGTCACCTGCCGCAGCTGCTGCGGGTTGATCACCGTACCGGCGCCGATGATCGCCTCCGGCACCTCTTCGGCGATAGCGCGGATAGACTCCAGCCCGCAGGCGGTGCGCAGCGTCACCTCCAATACCCGCACGCCGCCGGCAACCAACGCTTTCGCCAAGGGCACCGCCTGCTCCAGCTTGTTGATCACGATAACAGGCACCACCGGCCCCGCCGTCAGGATCTGCTCGGCGCTGGTTTTCCAGTTTTTCATCGTTATTCCTCCATTACTCGCGGTTAACAATGGCACGCCCCTGCCACAGGGCTCCGCACAAATGCGCGGACGTCCGGCCGTACCGTAAGTGATGTGGCCCACGCGCAGATCGCAGGCAAAAAAAAGCCGGCAGACAGGCTGCCGGCATTACGCATTATTCGAACTCGTTCCAGGAGCGGCCGTCACGGGTGATCATCGCCACCGAGGCCACCGGCCCCCAGGTGCCCGCCTGGTAAGGCTTAGGCGCCTCGTTGTCGGCTTTCCATGCGTCCATGATGGAGTCGACCCACTTCCAGGCTTCTTCCACTTCATCGCGGCGCACGAACAGCGCCTGAATGCCGCGCATGGTCTCCAGCAGCAGGCGCTCATAGGCGTCCGCCACGTGCTCCTGGTTGAAGGTTTCCGAGAAGCTCAGGTCCAGCTTGGTGGTCTGCAGACGGTGCTTGTGATCCAGCCCCGGCACCTTGTTCAGCACCTGAATTTCGATGCCTTCGTCCGGCTGCAGGCGGATGGTCAGCTTGTTCTGCGGCAACTGCTGGTAAGAATCGCTGAACAGGTTAAGCGGCGGGTTTTTGAAGTACACCACCACTTCCGAACATTTGGTCGGCAGACGTTTACCGGTACGCAGGTAGAACGGCACGCCGGCCCACTGCCAGTTGTCGATATCCACGCGGATAGAGACGAAGGTTTCGGTGCTGCTGCTCTTGTTCGCCCCTTCCTCTTCCAGATAACCCGGCACTTTCTTGCCCTGGACGAAGCCGGCGGTGTACTGACCACGCACGGTGGTTTCCCGGACATTGGTCTGATCGATGCGGCGCAGCGAGCGCAGCACCTTCACCTTCTCGTCGCGGATGCGGTCGGTGGTCAGATCCGCCGGCGGCGACATGGCGATCATGGTCAGGATCTGCAGCAGGTGGTTCTGGATCATGTCGCGCATCTGGCCGGCCTGGTCGAAGTAACCCCAACGCCCTTCGATGCCCACCTCTTCCGCTACGGTGATCTGCACCGAATCGATGGTGCGGTTATCCCAGTTGGAGGCGAACAGCGAGTTGGCGAAACGCAGCGCCAACAGGTTCAGCACTGTCTCTTTGCCGAGATAGTGGTCGATACGGTAAACCTGGGATTCGTTGAAGTACTCCGCCACCTGATCGTTGATCACGCGTGAGGACGCCAAATCGGTACCCAGCGGTTTCTCCATCACCACGCGCGCCGGCTCATGGTTCAGCTTGGCTTCGCCCAGCCCTTTGCAGATGGCGCCGAAGGTGCTTGGCGGCATGGCAAAGTAGTTGATGGTGGTGCGGTGCTTCTGATCCAGCATTTTACCCAGTTTGGTAAAGTTCTTGCTGTCGTTGACGTCCAGGTTGCAGAAGTCCAGGCGCGCACTCAGCGTGGCCCAGAGTTCGTCATCCAGTTTTTCCTTCATGAAGGTGCCAAGCGCTTCCTTGACCACTTCGGTATAGGCTTTTTTATCCCACTCCGCGCGGCCGACGCCGATGATCCGCGTATCCGGGTGGATGTGTCCGGCTTTCTCTAACTGGTACAGGGAAGGCAGCAGCTTACGGCGCGCCAAATCACCTTTCGCGCCGAAAATAACCAGGTCACACGCCTGGGCTGTAGAGGTTACCGCCATGTTCATCTCCTCGTTGCAGGATATTTGTAATTTTCTTACATTACTAATGTACTCTGTTTGACTACGGCCAGCAAACCCGGTGCAAAAGCAGAAGAAAAGCCCCAAAGATTCCAGTGGTAAGCGCCACTGCGCGGCAGAGCCGTTGCAGGTGGGCAAAACTGTAACTTTTCGTCTTTTTTGACGCTCTGTTACCATTATGAAAGTTAGACACAGGTCATATTCTGGTGAAAAAAGCCTGCATACACCCTGTCGAGACTGCCAACGGTTACCAGCACGTAGTATATTTTCACTAAACCGGCATTGATTTCTCCTTTGTTTGAAATCGACATACCCTATCGATTCCAGGTTACAGCCGCTCGTTTGGCGTCTGCTCGCACGGCGAACACGGGCGAAATTCGACGCTGTTGCTTGAAAGCCACAGGGATAAAACCATGAGTGACTCTCGTTATATGAATACGCTGGACAAAATCCAGAGCCATCTGGAACGCCTGAGCAAATCTGAAAGGAAAGTCGCCGAGGTGATCCTGGCCTCCCCGCAGACCGCCATTCACTCCAGCATCGCCACGCTGGCGCGCATGGCCGACGTCAGCGAACCTACCGTCAACCGTTTTTGCCGCCGCCTTGATACCAAAGGCTTTCCCGATTTCAAACTGCATCTCGCCCAAAGCCTGGCTAACGGCACGCCCTACGTAAACCGTAACGTTGAGGAAGATGACAACGTCGATTCCTATACCAGCAAGATCTTCGAATCGGTAATGGCCAGCCTGGATACAGTAAAGGCAAATTTGGATATTGCCGCAATCAATCGTGCGGTTGACCTGCTCACCCAGGCAAAAAAGATCTCTTTCTTCGGGCTGGGTGCCTCCGCGGCGGTGGCGCACGATGCGATGAACAAATTTTTCCGCTTCAACATTCCGGTGGTCTATTTTGATGACATCGTCATGCAGCGCATGAGCTGCATGAACTCCAGCGAAGGCGACGTGGTGGTGCTGATCTCACACACCGGCCGCACCAAGAATCTGGTGGAGATGGCCCACCTGGCGCGGGAGAACGACGCCACGGTACTGGCTATCACCTCGCGCGACACCCCGCTCGCCCAGGCGGCGACCCTGGCCCTGCTGCTCGACGTGCCCGAAGACACCGACGTTTACATGCCGATGGTGTCGCGGATCGCGCAATTAACGCTCATTGACGTGCTCGCCACCGGATTTACCTTGCGCCGAGGGGCTAAATTCAGAGATAACTTGAAGCGGGTCAAAGAAGCGCTCAAAGAATCGCGCTTTGATAAAGGCGTGGTCATTCCCAACAGTTTTGATTCGTGACCCGACGAAGAAAAAATCGCCGTTCAACAGACATTTGAATGACGGCATCAGAGGCGGTACCCTGTTAACATGCTCATACGGGTAACCCGGGTGAAATATCAGTGTTGTAAAATTACATTTCACGCCTGGTTTCGTTATCCGACGTTATCGCAACACCAATATTTGCTTCACCAGTCAACGGAGTAATACATGTCCAGACGGCTCAGAAGAACCAAAATCGTTACCACCCTGGGTCCGGCTACAGACCGCGACAATAATCTGGAAAAGATCATTGCCGCCGGCGCCAACGTAGTTCGGCTTAACTTCTCCCACGGCAGCCCGGAAGATCACCAGGCTCGCGCTGACAAAGTACGCGAAATCGCTGCCAAGCTGGGGCGTCACGTCGCTATCCTCGGCGATCTGCAAGGGCCGAAAATTCGTGTTTCCACCTTCAAGGAAGGCAAAATCTTCCTCAACGTGGGCGATAAATTCCTGCTGGACGCCAACCTGTCAAAAGGCGAAGGCGATAAAGAAAAAGTCGGTATCGACTATAAAGGCCTGCCAGCCGATGTGGTGCCGGGCGACGTCCTGCTGCTCGATGACGGCCGCGTTCAGCTGAAAGTGCTCGAAGTTCAGGGCATGAAAGTGTTTACCGAAGTGACCGTCGGCGGCCCGCTGTCCAACAACAAGGGCATCAACAAACTCGGCGGTGGCCTGTCGGCCGAAGCCCTGACCGAAAAAGACAAGGCGGACATCGTGACCGCCGCCAAGATTGGCGTCGACTACCTGGCGGTCTCCTTCCCGCGTACCGGTGAAGACCTGAACTATGCCCGCCGCCTGGCGCGCGATGCCGGCTGCAACGCCAAGATCGTGTCCAAGGTTGAGCGCGCCGAAGCGGTTTGCACCGACGAAGCGATGGACGACATTATTCTGGCCTCCGACGTGGTGATGGTGGCCCGTGGCGACCTGGGCGTCGAAATCGGCGATCCGGAACTGGTCGGCATTCAGAAGAAACTGATCCGCCGCGCCCGCACCCTGAACCGCGCGGTGATCACCGCGACCCAGATGATGGAGTCGATGATCACCAACCCGATGCCGACCCGCGCCGAAGTCATGGACGTAGCCAACGCCGTGCTGGACGGCACCGACGCCGTCATGCTGTCGGCGGAAACCGCCGCTGGCCAATACCCGGCGGAAACCGTGGCGGCGATGGCGCGCGTTTGTCTGGGTGCCGAGAAGATCCCGAGCATCAACGTTTCCAAACACCGCCTGGACGTACAGTTCGACAACATCGAAGAGGCGATCGCCATGTCTTCGATGTATGCCGCCAACCACCTGAAAGGCGTCACCGCGCTGATCGCCATGACCGAATCCGGCCGCACTGCGCTGATGATGTCGCGCATCAGCTCCGGCCTGCCGATCTTCGCCATGTCGCGTCATGAGCACACGCTGAACCTGACCGCGCTGTATCGCGGCGTGACGCCGGTGTATTTCGACAGCCACAAAGACGGCGTGATCGCCGCCAATGAAGCCGTCAATCGCCTGCGTGACAAAGGCTTCCTGGTCTCCGGCGATCTGGTGATCGTCACCCAAGGCGACGTGATGGAAACCGTCGGCACCACCAATACCAGCCGTATCCTGCGCGTCGAGTAATCCACGCCGCAGACGACATGCCGGCCGGCTCACGTTGGCCGGCATTTTTTTTGCCCTGACACCGCCATAAACGACGGAGAACGCCATGCTCCACCAACGCAATCCAGCCTCGACCGGTGATGCGCTCGATCTCGATGGGCGCGGTCTGACGCAGCTCGACGAATCGCAGCTAACCGGCCACGCGCTGCGCAAAATCAGCCTGTACGACAATCAGCTGACGGCCTTCCCTACTTCCCTATTCCGGCATCGCAACCTGCAGGTGCTGAACATCTCTTGCAATCAGCTCGAGCATCTGCCCCCGGAGATAGGTCAGTTGCAACAGCTCGAGATGTTCGACTTCGGTCACAACCGCGCAAGCGAACTGCCTGAAACATTGGGGCAACTGCACCGGCTGAAATACCTCTACCTAAGCGATAACGGCTTTAGCGATCTGCCGCGCTCGCTGGCGCAACTGCAGCAGTTGGTTTACCTCAACGCGACCGATAACCAACTGACCACCTTGCCGCAGGCAATACCGAGTCTGGCGGCGTTGCAGGAGCTGCGTTTATACAACAATCGCATCCGCAGCCTGCCCGCCGAAATCGGGCAGCTGCGCGCGCTGCGCGAGTTGCATATCATGAAAAATGCCCTGACCACGCTGCCGGCGGAAATGGCTCTGCTCGGCGAGCTTGAGATACTCGATGCGGCCAACAACGCCATCGCCGAACTGCCGGAAACCTTCTGCCGGCTGCCGCGGTTGAGCGAGTTGAACCTGCGTTTCAACCAGCTGACGCGCCTGCCGGAAAATATCGGTGAGCTGACGTCGCTGAGAAGCCTGGATCTGCGCGCCAACCGCCTGAGCGATCTGCCGGAAAGCCTCGGCGAACTGAGCCGACTGCACAAGCTGGATCTGCGCTGGAATGATTTCACCCACATACCTAAAATCGTCGACATCCTGCGGGCTCGCGGCTGTAGGGTGCACATCTGAAGAGACGCCGGCCAGGCTGTGTCCCTGCCGGCGTTAGCGGTAGAAAGGATTAACGATACAGATCGTCGCGCGAGTAGGGTTCAATCTCCCCTTCTTTGCGCGTCTTCAACAGTTTGAGGATCCAGGTGTACTGCTCCGGGTTCGGGCCCACCAGATTCTCCACCTCTTCGTTCATGCGGCGGGCAATTCGTGGGTCATCGGCTTCGGCCAGATCGTCCATCGGCTCGCGAATATAAATATCCAGCATGCTGGTTTTGCCGTCGTACACCGGGAACAACGGCACGATCGCCGCACGACACACTTTCATCAACCGCCCGACCGCCGGCAAGGTCGCCTTATAGGTGGCAAAGAAGTCGACAAACTCGCTGTGCTCAGCGCCGTGATCCTGATCGGGCAGATAATAACCCCAATACCCCTGGCGAACTGAACTGATAAACGGTTTGATGCCGTCATTGCGCGCGTGCATGCGGCCGCCGAATTTACGACGCACGGCGTTCCACAGGTAGTCGATCAGCTGATTGCGCTGGTTGTGGAACATCGCCGCCATCGGTTGGCCGCGCGCGGCCATCAACATCGCCGGCACATCCACCGCCCAGCCGTGAGGCACCAGGAAAATCACGTTGCGCCCTTCCGCCCGGATCTTGTCCAACACCTCTTCACCGTGCCAACGCACGCGCTTGAGCACTTTCTCGGGCTTGGTGCAGGCCAGCTCCGCCATCAGCACCATTGACTGCGGCGCGCAGGCAAACATCTGGTCGATAATGTGCTCACGGTCGCTTTCCGGCAATTCCGGCAAGCAATACAGCAGGTTGATGCGGGCACGACGGCGCGCGCCCTTCGCCAGCTTGCCGGCCAGTTTGCCGACCGCACCCAGCACCGGATCGCGCAGGCGCGCAGGCACCAGCGAAATGCCGGCCATCAGACCGGTTCCCAACCACACGCCCCAGTAGCGCGGATATAAAAAGGCTTTTTGAAACTGCGGAATGAACTCTACGTTCGATTTCTTCTCGTTTTGCATGCACATGCTCTTGGCTTAGCGATTCGGCTAATCATAATTGCCAGCACCGATTTTGCAATTAACAACCGCAAACCGCCCAGATAAAACAGCATCGGCCCGCAATCAGGCCGATGAAATTAACGGCGCCGGAGCGCCGGAAAAAGGGGGCGTTAATCCAACTGCAGCTGAGGAACCACTTCCTTCACCTGCGCCAGATAATCGCTGCGGTCTTTGCCGCTCAGGCCTTCGGAACGCGGCAGTTTGGCCGTCAGCGGGTTCACCGCCTGTTGACCGGTCCACAGTTCAAAGTGCAGATGCGGCCCGGTGGAGCGGCCGGTGTTGCCGGAGAGCGCAATGCGATCGCCGCGTTTCACCTTCTGGCCTGGTTTCACCAGCAGTTTTTTCAGGTGCATATAGCGCGTGGTGTACTGACGACCGTGGCGGATCGCCACATAGTTGCCCGCTGCGCCGCTGCGTTTGGCGATCACCACCTCACCGTCACCGACCGCCAGCACCGGCGTGCCGACCGGCATGGCGAAATCGACGCCCTTGTGCGGCGCCACGCGGCCGGTCACCGGGTTCACGCGGCGCGGGTTGAAGTTGGAGGAGATGCGGAACTGTTTCATGGTCGGGAAACGCATGAAGCCGCGCGCCAGGCCAGAGCCTTGACGATCGTAGAATTTGCCGTCTTCGGCGCGGATCGCATAGTAATCCTTGCCGCCGGTGCGCAAACGCACGCCCAACAGCTGGCTTTGCGATTTCTTACCGTCGAAATGCTCACGCGACATCAGCACGGAGAACTGATCGCCTTTGCGCAACTTGCGGAAATCGAGCTGCCACTGCAACGCCTTGATCACCGAGTTGATTTCGTTACGGCTCAGCCCGGCGTCGCCGGCGCTGCTGACGAAGCTGCCGTTGACCCGGCCGCTGATCACGTTGTTGCGCCATTCGCCCTGCTGCGCTTCTTTTGACTCCTTGAAGCTGTTGCCGACGCGATCGTAGGTGCGAGTTTCGCGGCGGGAAACCTCCCAGGTCAACTGCTGCAAATCGCCCGCTTCGTTCACGGTCCACGACAGCTGTTGGCCGATCTTCAGGTTGCGCAGATCGCGGTTTTGCGAAGCCAGCAGCGTGACATCCGACATATCGATGCCGTACTGCGTCAGAATGCTGCCGAGGGTGTCGCCGGTGGAAACCACATATTCATGCACGCCATCATCGCCGGCATCCTTCTGGTCCAGCTCATCCTGCGGGATTTCGTCATCGGGGGTGGGTTGGTCGGCATCTATCGGTTCACTGGCTTCAGGGAGCAATGACCGCATCTGGCTGGATTCTAACTCGACGCTCTTGGCGATGGGGTTGTGTTCTGGGTGGTAAACAAAAGGCCGCCAAACAGCGACGGCCAATGTGACGACTGTCAGCGACCCCAGCATGACGCGGTGGGGCCGTGGCAGGTTGTTATACGCCAGAGCGATAGTTCGGACTATCTGCTGCACTCGATATTATCCTCATAAGCTTTACTTCAGGCAGCTCACGTACTGGTTTGACAGCTGAGTCAGGAATTTCCCGTAGCTGTCCTTCTCCAGCGCGATGCCGATGCCCAGCGGGTCCAGCGTTCCGGAACGCACTTTGGTACCCTTGGCGACGGCATTGATTACGGCCGGCCTGAATTGTGGCTCAGCAAAAACGCATACCGCTTTCTGCTCAACCAACTGTGTTCGAATTTGGTGTAGGCGCTGTGCTCCAGGCTGAATTTCGGGATTGACGGTGAAATGGCCCAGCGGACTCAAACCGTAGTGTTTTTCAAAGTAGCCATAAGCATCATGAAAAACAAAATAACCCTTACCTTGCACAGGCGTAAGCATGTTACCAACATTTTTGTCAGTTTGCGTCAGCAGATTCTCGAACTGGCGCAGGTTTGCGTCTAATTTGTCCTTATTTTGCGGCATAAGTTCCAATAATCTGTCGTGAATCGCGATCGCGGTCACTTTTGCTATCTCCGGCGACAGCCAAACGTGCATATTGTACTCGCCGTGATGATGCCCATGATCGTCATCGGCATGGTTATGCGCTTCGCCTGCATGTTCATGATCGTCGTCCTCTTCGCCTTTCATCAGCAGCGGCTTCACCGCCGGCAGTTCACTGATAGCCAGCTTTCGCGTCGCCGAGATCGGCACCAGCGCCTTGTTCAAGAACGCTTCCATGTCCGGCCCGACCCACAACACCAGGTCAGCGGAACGCAAGCGTTGGATATCGGAAGGACGCAACGCAAAATCGTGTGGCGAAGCGCCGTCCGGCAGCAACACCTCGGTCGGCGTCACGCCGTCGGCGATCGCCGAAGCGATAAAGCCTAAGGGGCGAATCGAGGTCACCACCGCAGCGGAAGCGCTGCTCAGCGGGCCGGCCATCAACAGTGCGCTGGCCAGCAGCGTGCGCTGCAGCCATTTATTTTTCTTTGCCATCATCAGTAATCCCATCGTTTTCATCAACAAGGCGTGATATTATAACATCCGCTTCGTTCTGCAACCTGTAATCTCGAGATGTCTACACTGATAACGCTAAAAAATATCTCCGTCGCCTTCGGCAGCCGCAAGGTGCTGTCGAACATTTCCCTCAGCCTGCAACCCGGCCGTATTCTCACGCTGCTTGGCCCGAACGGCGCGGGCAAATCCACACTGGTACGCGTGGTGCTGGGATTGGTCAAACCAACCGCCGGCACGCTGGAGCGTGAACCCGATCTGCGCATCGGTTACGTGCCGCAAAAGCTGCACCTCGACGCCACCCTGCCGCTGACCGTCAGCCGCTTTATGCGTCTCAAGCCCGGCGTAAAGAAAGCCGACATTCTGCCGGCGCTCAAGCGCGTGCACGCCGCCCATCTGCTCGACCAGCCGATGCAGAAGCTCTCCGGCGGTGAAAATCAGCGCGTACTGCTGGCGCGAGCGCTGCTGAATAAACCGCAGTTGCTGGTGCTGGACGAACCCACGCAAGGGGTGGACGTCAACGGTCAACTGGCGCTGTACGACCTGATCGATCAGCTGCGCAAGGAGCTGGGGTGCGCCGTGCTGATGGTCTCGCACGATCTGCATCTGGTGATGGCGAAAACCGACGAGGTGTTGTGCCTCAATCAGCACATCTGCTGCTCCGGCGCGCCGGAGGTGGTCTCGATGCATCCCGAATTCATCGCCATGTTCGGCAACCGCGGCGCAGAGCAGCTGGCGGTGTATCGCCACCATCACAACCACCGCCACGACCTGCAGGGAAGAATTGTCTTGAAGAAAACCGGGAGCCGCGAAGCATGATCGAATTGTTACTTCCCGGCTGGCTGGCCGGGGTGTTGCTGGCTAGCGCCGCCGGGCCGCTGGGCTCCTTTGTGGTTTGGCGCCGCATGTCCTACTTCGGTGATACCCTGGCGCACGCCTCGCTGCTCGGCGTCGCCTTTGGTCTGCTGCTGGACATCAATCCTTTCTATGCGGTGATCGCCATTACGCTGCTGCTGGCCCTGGCCCTGGTGTGGCTGGAACGCCGCCCGCAGCTTTCGGTAGATACCCTGCTCGGCATTCTGGCCCACAGCGCCCTGTCGCTGGGTCTGGTGGTGGTGGCGTTGATGTCCAACGTGCGGGTCGATCTGATGGCCTACCTGTTCGGCGATCTGCTGTCGGTCACGCTGAGCGACATCGTGATGATCGCCGGCGGCGTCGCCGTGGTGCTGTTGGTGCTGTGGTGGCAATGGCGCGATCTGCTGTCGATGACCATCAGCCCGGAGCTGGCGCACGTCGACGGCGTCAATTTGGCGCGGGCGCGTACCGTGCTGATGCTGGTCACCGCGTTGACCATCGGCCTGGCGATGAAATTCGTCGGCGCGCTGATCATCACCTCGCTGCTGATCATTCCGGCGGCCACCGCTCGCCGCTTCGCGCGCACGCCGGAGCAGATGGCGGGTGTCGCGGTACTGCTCGGCATGGTGGCGGTTACCGGCGGCCTGGCCTTCTCGGCATTTTACGATACGCCGGCCGGCCCTTCGGTGGTGCTCTGCGCTGCCGTGCTGTTCACGCTGAGCCTGTTCAAAAAACAACAGGCTTGATTAAAGCCGGGATATGACAAGGGCCGCATCTGCGGCCCTTTCTTATTGGCGGATTAAAAATTTACTCTTCGCGTTCGAGACCAAAGTGCCGGTAGGCGTGCTGCGTCGCCAGACGGCCGCGCGGCGTGCGCTGGATAAAGCCCTGCTGGATCAGAAACGGTTCAATCACGTCTTCGATGGTTTCGCGCTCTTCACCGATCGCCGCCGCCAGGTTATCCAACCCGACCGGGCCACCGGTAAACTTGTCGATAATCGCCAACAGCAGTTTGCGATCCATATAGTCGAAGCCTTCGGCATCGACGTTGAGCATATCAAGCGCCTGCGCCGCCACTGAACCGCTGATCACGCCGTTGGCGCGCACTTCAGCAAAATCGCGCACCCGGCGCAACAGGCGGTTGGCGATACGCGGCGTGCCGCGCGCGCGGCGGGCCACTTCATGGGCACCCTCGTCGGACAGCTCCAGCCCCAGGCACCCGGCGCTGCGCGAGACGATGTGCTGCAGATCCGCCACCTGATAAAACTCCAGCCGCTGGACAATGCCGAAGCGATCGCGCAGCGGCGAGGTCAGCGAACCGGCGCGGGTGGTGGCTCCCACCAAGGTAAACGGCGGCAGATCGAGCTTAATCGAACGCGCCGCCGGCCCTTCGCCGATCATGATATCCAACTGGTAGTCTTCCATCGCCGGATACAATACTTCTTCCACCACCGGTGACAAACGGTGAATTTCGTCGATGAACAACACGTCGTGCGGTTCGAGGTTGGTCAGCATCGCCGCCAAATCGCCCGCCTTCTCCAGCACCGGGCCGGAAGTGGTGCGCAAATTTACGCCCATTTCGTTGGCCACGATGTTGGCCAGGGTGGTTTTCCCCAGCCCCGGCGGGCCGAAGATCAATAAATGGTCGAGCGCGTCGCCGCGCTGCTTGGCCGCCTGAATGAAGATCTCCATCTGCTCGCGCACGTGCGGCTGGCCGACGTATTCAGTCAGCAGCTTGGGACGAATGGCGCGATCGAGGATCTCCTCTTCGTTGATCGGTTCGGCGGAAATCAGGCGATCGGCTTCAATCATTATCTACCCCTTTTCGGCCTTACAGGGCGGCGCGCAGCGCGTCGCGGATCAGGGTTTCGCAGTCGGCGCCCGGCTTGGCAATCTTGCTGACCATGCGGCTGGCTTCCTGCGGCTTATAGCCCAGCGCCACCAGCGCCGAGACAGCTTCGGCTTCTGCGTCCGCTTCCGGCGTTTTGTCGGCGGCGGCCGGCAGGCTGATCTCGCTGCTGTTGTTGAACAGATCGCCGTTCAGCCCTTTGAAGCGGTCTTTCATCTCGACCACCAGGCGCTCGGCGGTTTTTTTGCCCACGCCCGGCAGCTTGACCAGTGCGGTGATCTCTTCGCGCTCCACCGCGCTGACGAACTGCTGCGCGGACATGCCCGACAGGATGGCGAGCGCCAGTTTCGGCCCGACGCCGTTGACCTTAATCAGCTCGCGGAACAGCGCGCGCTCCTGCTTGTCGTTGAAACCGTACAGCAGCTGCGCGTCTTCACGCACCACGAAGTGGGTAAACACGATGGCCTCTTGCCCCAGGTCCGGCAGCTCGTAAAAGCAGGTCATCGGCATGTGCACTTCATAACCCACGCCGTTCGCCTCCAGTAACACCAGCGGCGGCTGCTTTTCCAGAATATTTCCTCTGAGACGACCTATCATTTACCCTCCTGCAGAATTACCGGGCATGGCGCCCTGCCATGCCGTTGCTGGTAAAGCTTATAACATAAAAAAGGCTGGATGAATATCCAGCCTGAGCAATCATCGTTTTGCGTCAGCGCAAACGCCCGCGCGCCAGGTTCAGCCGCCCTTCGCTCATTCGCAGCACGTTCTGGCTGAGGTGGCAGTGGGTGATGGCGATGGCCAGGGCATCCGCGGCATCCGCCTGCGGGTTGGCCGAGAGTTTGAGCAGCGAGCGCACCATGTGCTGTACCTGCGCCTTTTCGGCCGCGCCGGTGCCGACCACGGTTTGTTTGACCTGCCGCGCCGCATACTCGAACACTTCCAGGTTCTGATTAACCGCCGCCACGATCGCGACGCCGCGCGCCTGGCCGAGCTTGAGCGCCGAATCCGGGTTCTTGGCCATAAACACCTGTTCGATGGCGAAGAAATCGGGCTGAAACTGGGTGATGATCTCGCTGACGCCGGCGTAAATCAGCTTCAGCCGCGTCGGCATGTCGTCCACCACCGTGCGGATGCAGCCGCTGGCGATATAGCTCAACTGGCGCCCCTGCTGGCGGATAAGGCCATAGCCGGTGACGCGCGAGCCGGGATCGATACCGAGTATGATCGCCATATCTACATCCACCTTGCATGCACGGCGCCGCCGAACGGCGGCGCCCGTTTTACCGAATTACAGCGTCGCCGCCACTTCGTCGGAGATTTCACCGTTATGGTAAACTTCCTGCACGTCGTCGCAGTCTTCCAGCATATCGATCAGGCGCAACAGCTTAGGTGCGGTTTCCGCGTCCATGTCGGCCTTGGTCGATGGGATCATCGACACTTCCGCCGCTTCGGCTTCGAAGCCCGCCGCGGTCAGCGCGTCTTTCACCGCGCCCAGGCTTTCCCAGGCGGTGAACACGTCGATGGCGCCATCGTCATAGGTCACGATGTCTTCCGCACCGGCTTCCAACGCTGCTTCCATTACGCTGTCTTCATCCAGGCCCGGTGCGAAGGTGATCACGCCCTTCTTGGTGAACAGATAAGCCACGGAACCGTCGGTGCCGAGGTTGCCGCCGCATTTGGTGAAGGCGTGACGCACTTCCGCCACGGTGCGGTTGCGGTTGTCGCTCAGGCATTCGATCATGACGGCGGTGCCGCCAGGGCCGTAGCCTTCATAGATGATGGTTTCCATATTGGTATCATCATCGCCGCCCACGCCACGCGCGATCGCACGGTTCATGGTGTCGCGCGTCATGTTGTTCGACAGCGCCTTGTCCATCGCCGCGCGCAGACGCGGGTTGGAATCCGGATCGCCGCCGCCCAGCTTCGCGGCGGTGACCAGCTCACGAATAATCTTGGTGAAAATTTTACCGCGCTTGGCGTCCTGCGCCGCTTTACGGTGCTTTGTGTTGGCCCACTTACTATGACCTGCCATAAAAAATCTCCGAAAAAAACTACTGGACTGAATTGATCACGAACTCTTCAATCGCCTGCTGATTGCTCCACGACTTGGTCAACTTCACGGCATCGGCCGCCTCAAGCCATTGGTAAGCGTGATGCTCGGTAATCACCGGATCGCGCTCCTCGGGCAACGCCAGACAGAACCAATGCTCTTTATTGCGCGTGGTTCCCGGCGCATAGCGATGTCGCAAATGGACAAAGAGTTCAAACTCCACGCAGCGCTGGCAATCGAACAACGGCAGGTGCTCTGCTTCGATATCGATGCCCACTTCTTCCATGACCTCACGCCGCGCGGCATGCGGCGGCGACTCATCCTGTTCCAGGCTGCCGGTGACCGACTGCCAGAACTCGGTATCGTCGCGCCGCTGTAACATCAGCACCCGACCACTGGATTTCGCGTAAATCACTACCAGGATAGATTCAGGGCGCTTGTAACTCATCACTCGCTCTCTTGTTCCGCACCGGCTTTCTTTACCACGCTGATCGCCAGCTCCTGCAGCGCCGCCGGGTTGGCGAAGCTCGGTGCGTCGGTCATCAGACAGGCCGCCGCGGTGGTTTTCGGGAAGGCGATAACGTCGCGGATGTTGTCGGTGCCGGTCAGCAGCATCACCAAACGGTCCAGGCCGAAGGCCAGGCCGGCGTGCGGCGGCGTGCCGTACTTCAGCGCGTCCAGCAGGAAGCCGAACTTCTCGCGCTGTTCGTGTTCGTCGATGCCCAGAATGTTGAATACCGTCTGCTGCATTTCGCTGCGGTGAATACGCACCGAACCGCCGCCCACTTCGTAACCGTTGATCACCATGTCATAAGCGTTGGCGATGGCGTTGACCGGCGCGGCGGCCAGCTCTTCCGGGCTCATGTCGCGCGGCGATGTGAACGGGTGGTGCATCGCCGCCAGGCCGCCCTCTTCGTCTTCTTCGAACATCGGGAAGTCAACCACCCACAGCGGCGCCCAGCTGTCGAGTTGGGTCAGCCCCAGATCGCGCCCCAGCTTCAGGCGCAGCGCGCCCATCGCATCGGTGACAATCTTGAAGCTGTCGGCGCCGAAGAACAGGATGTCGCCGGTCTGCGCGTCGGTGCGCGCCAGGACGGCTTCCAGCACTTCCGCGCTGAGGAATTTGGCGATCGGGCTCTGCACGCCTTCCATGCCGGCGGCGCGGTCGTTGACCTTCAGCCACGCCAGGCCTTTGGCGCCGTAGATGTTGACGAAAGCGCCGTACTCGTCGATCTGCTTGCGGGTCAGCAGTGCGCCGCCCGGTACGCGGATCGCCGCCACGCGGCCTTTGGCGTCGTTGGCCGGGCCGGAGAACACTTTGAACTCGACGTCCTTGACCAGGTCGGCCACGTCCACCAGCTCCAGCGGGTTACGCAGGTCCGGCTTGTCGGAACCAAAGCGACGCATCGCTTCGGCGAAGGTCATGACCGGGAAATCGCCCAGATCCACGCCCTTCACGTCCAGCCACAGTTCGCGCGCCAGCTTCTCCATCACTTCACGCACCTGCTCGGCGGTCATGAAAGAGGTTTCGACGTCGATCTGGGTGAATTCTGGCTGACGGTCCGCACGCAGGTCTTCGTCACGGAAGCATTTGACGATCTGGTAGTAACGATCGAAGCCGGACATCATCAGCAGCTGTTTAAACAGCTGCGGAGACTGCGGCAGCGCGTAGAATTTGCCCTTGTGCACGCGGCTCGGCACCAGGTAATCGCGGGCGCCTTCCGGCGTCGCCTTGGTCAGCATCGGCGTTTCGATGTCGAGGAAACCGTGGCTGTCCATAAAGCGGCGTACGAAGCTGGTGATTTTGGCGCGAGTCTTCAGACGCTCGGCCATTTCCGGGCGGCGCAGATCCAGGTAGCGATATTTCAGGCGCGCTTCTTCGCTGTTGACCTGGTTGGAGTCCAGCGGCAGCGGCTCGGAGCGGTTGATGATCTCGAGCGCGTGAGCGAACACTTCCACTTCGCCGGTGGCCATATCTTTATTGATCTGGCTGTCCGGACGCGCACGCACGGTGCCGACGATCTGGATGCAGAACTCATTGCGCAGGTCATAGGCCTTGTCGAACGCCACTTTCTCGTCCGGATCGAAGAACACCTGCACGATGCCTTCGCGGTCGCGCATATCAATAAAGATCAGGCCGCCCAGATCGCGACGACGATTGACCCAACCACACAGAGTGACTTCCTGGCCCACGTGGGACAGATTCAACTGCCCGCAATATTCAGTACGCATACGCTATCCTTTTACACAGCCGATGCCGCGCCGGGCTACTGCGCCCCTGTCGCGCGGCTGTTATCTGATAAATTCTACTTGTTGCCCGGTTTAAAATCCGTCGCATACCAGCCGGTGCCCTTAAGCTGGAAACCGGAAGATGAGATCAACTTGGTCAACGCGGGCTGCCCACACGCCGGGCAGTCTGCCAGCGGCGCATCGGAAAATTTTTGCAATTTCTCTAACCGATGGTTGCAAGCACCACATGCATATTCATAAATCGGCATAGGTCGTTGGATTAAAGAGTGTTGAAAAAAGGGAGTCATTATAAAGGAAATTCATCCGCCCGATAAGTGCGAACACAGCATTGTTACTGCACTAAATGGCGCGTTTTTGTCCGAATCAACACATCGATTAACAAATTTCCCATTAACCTGCGACAGTTTTTTCACGTAGCCTGATTCTCCCCCGGTTCTGCGCCGTATGTTGTTCGCCCGGCGCGCCGAACAGTTTTTATCCACTTCGCAACGAGATGAAATCCATGTTGAAACTTGACGCCCAAACCACCGCTCTGGTGCTGATCGATTTGCAAAACGGCATTCTGCCTTACGCCGGCGGCCCGCACAGCGCCGGCCAGGTGGTGGCGAACGCCGCCCTGCTGGCCGCCCGTTTTCGTCTGCTGGGCGCGCCGGTGCTGTTGGTGCGCGTCGGTTGGTCAGACTCCTTCGCCGAAGCGCTGAAACAACCGGTGGACAAGCCGGCTCCCGCGCCCGCCGGCGGCTTGCCGGCCAGCTGGTGGGAATTCCCAGCGGCGCTGGCGGTCAATGACAGCGACATTCTGATCACCAAGCGCCAATGGGGCGCCTTCTACGGCACCGACCTGGATTTGCAGCTGCGCCGCCGCGGCATCAAGTCCGTGGTGTTGGGCGGCATTTCCACCAATATCGGCGTGGAGTCCACCGCCCGCGCCGCCTGGGAGCACGGCTATGAACTGGTGATCGCCGAAGACGTCTGCAGTGCGCAGAACGCGGAAATGCACCGCTTCGCGTTCGAGCACATTTTCCCGCGTCTGGCGCGGGTGCGCGACACCGGCGAAATTCTTGCCGCGCTCGAGCGGTAACGTTAAGTTGTAGGCTGATGATCTCAGTAAAGGAAGACGACGCCGTGATCTACATCGGACTGCCGCAGTGGCAACATTCAGCCTGGAACCGTATCGGGCTGCGTGATTTGGCGGATTACAGCCGCTACTTCAACTGCGTGGAAGGCAACACTACCTTCTACGCGCTGCCGAAGCTGGAAATCGTGCAGCGCTGGCGCGACATGACCGGCGACGATTTTCGCTTCTGCTTCAAATTCCCGTCGGACATCAGCCATAAGGCCGCCCTGCGCAACTGCGCCGCCGAGCTACAGGCGTTTTACCACTGCCTGAGCCCGGTGCATCAGCGCATCGGCCAGTTGTGGCTGCAGTTGCCCGCCGCCTTCGGCCCCGATGAGCTGCCGCGCATGTGGCAGTTCTTCGAAAGCCTGCCGCAGGAATTCGCTTACGGTGTAGAAGTGCGCCATCCGGCGTTTTTCGCCAAGGGCGAGGAAGAGCGCGCGTTGAATCAGGGGTTACACCAGCGCGGCATCAATCGGGTGATCCTCGACAGCCGCCCGGTGCATCACGCCGCCCCCAATACCGCCGCCGTGCGCGATGCCCAGCAGAAAAAACCGAAGCTGCCGGTACACGCGCTGGTCACCGCCGACCAACCGTTGGTGCGCTTTATCGGCGGTGACCAACTGGCCGATAACCTGCGCTGGTTCGAAGCCTGGCAACAAAAACTGCCGCTGTGGCAGCAACAGCATCAGCCCTATCTGTTTATTCATACGCCGGACAACGGCGATTCGCCCCAGCAGGCGCAAAAAATTTGGCAGCAGTTGCGCCTGGCAATCCCTGATTTGCCTGCGCCGCCAGACTGGCCAGAACAAGATGCACTGTTTTGACCTATTAATCTGACCAATAACATCAAATATTTCCCCGCGACAGTGAATACAATGACGGCTATGATGCTGGCTGCCAGTTTTGGTTAGGGAACGGAGTTAAAAATGGTAAGCGCGCTTTATGTGGTGCTCGGCGCATTGTTGTTGATCAAACTCTCTTATGACGTAGTCAGGTTAAGGATGCAGTACCGCGTAGCCTACGGCGACGGCGGTTTCTACGAATTGCAGACCGCCATACGCGTGCATGGCAACGCCGTTGAATACATTCCTATCGCTGCCGTATTGCTGGTGATCATGGAAATGAACGGCGCGGAAATCTGGATGATTCACCTCTGCGGCCTGATGCTGATGGCCGGGCGGTTGGTGCATTACTACGGTTTGCGCAACCGCGAGGTTCGCTGGCGCCGTTCAGGCATGGCCGCGACCTATATCTCTTTGTTGTTGATGGTTCTGGCAAATATCTTCTATCTGCCTTGGGATCTGATTTTCAGCCTGCACTGATCCCGTTTTATCATCAGGCGGCCGCGCCGCCTGCTTCCGCTCCGCTTTTTTGCGCTTTTCTGTTAGACTACGCAGCTTCGAATTCTGAACTGATTTGCCGCTATGCCAAACCGCGATACTCTTTTCTCCGCCCCCATCGCCAAACTGGGCGACTGGACCTTCGACGAACGCGTCGCCGAAGTGTTCCCCGACATGATCCAACGCTCCGTTCCCGGCTATTCCAACATCATCTCGATGATCGGCATGCTGGCCGAACGTTTTGTGCAACCCGACAGCCGGGTGTATGACCTCGGCTGCTCGCTGGGCGCGGCGACGCTGTCAATGAGGCGGAATATCAAGGTGCCCGGCTGCAATATCATCGCCGTCGACAATTCGCCGGCGATGGTGGAACGTTGCCGCCGCCATATTGACGCCTTCCGCGCCGACACGCCGGTTGATGTCATCGAAGCCGACATTCGCGACATCGACATCGAAGACGCCTCGATGGTGGTACTGAACTTTACGCTGCAGTTCCTCGAGCCGGCCGATCGCCTGCGCCTGCTGGAGAAAATCTATCGTGGCCTGCGCCCGGGCGGCGCGCTGGTGCTGTCGGAAAAATTCAGCTTTGAAGACGCCGAAGTCGGCGAGCTGCTGTTCAACATGCACCACGATTTCAAACGCGCCAACGGATACAGCGAGCTGGAGATCAGCCAAAAACGCAGCATGCTGGAAAACGTGATGCTGACCGATTCGGTGGAGGCGCACAAGGCGCGTCTGCAACAGGCCGGATTCGAACATGCCGAAGTGTGGTTCCAGTGCTTTAACTTCGGCTCGCTGATCGCCCTGAAAGCGGGGGATGCGCAATGATCGAATTCGGTGATTTCTATCAGCGCATTGCCAAGAGCCCCCTCAGCCACTGGCTGGATACGCTGCCCGCGCAGCTGAGCGCCTGGCAACGCGAATCGCTGCACGGCAAATTCAAGCAGTGGTTCAACTCGGTGGAGCATTTGCCGACGCTGACCCCCACCCGTCTCGATCTGCTGCACGGCGTGTGCGCTGAGATGGAGCCTGGCCTGTCGCCGGGCCAGCGTGAAGGCGTCGAGAAAATGCTGCGCACCCTGATGCCGTGGCGTAAAGGGCCGTTCTCGCTGTATGGCATCGATATCGATACCGAATGGCATTCCGACTGGAAGTGGGATCGCGTGCTGCCGCACATCTCCCCGCTGGCCGGCCGTACTATTCTCGACGTCGGCTGCGGCAGCGGTTATCACCTGTGGCGCATGATCGGTGCCGGCGCACACCTCGCCGTAGGCATCGATCCGATGCAGCTGTTCCTGTGCCAGTTCGAAGCGGTGCGCAAGCTGTTGGGCGGCGATCAGCGCGCCCATCTGCTGCCGCTCGGCATCGAGCAATTGCCGGATTTGGCGGCATTCGACACCGTGTTCTCAATGGGGGTGCTGTATCACCGCCGCTCGCCGCTCGATCATCTGTATCAGTTGAAAAATCAGCTGGTAGCTGAAGGCGAACTGGTGCTGGAAACGCTGGTGGTGGAAGGCGATCGCCATCAGGTGCTGGTGCCGGGCGACCGTTATGCGCAGATGCGCAACGTGTATTTCATCCCTTCCGCCGAAGCGCTGAAATGCTGGCTGGAGAAATGCGGCTTCGTTGACGTGAAAATCGCCGATATGTGCGTCACCAGCCTCGAAGAACAGCGCCGTACAGACTGGATGACCAGCGAGTCGCTGGCTGAATTCCTCGACCCGAACGACCGCAGCAAAACGGTTGAAGGCTATCCTGCGCCGCTGCGCGCCGTGTTGACCGCCAAAAAGCCCTAGCGCTTGCTAATCGGGCCGGCCTGCGCCGGCCTCCACTTACCCGTTGCCGGCATCGACAATCCGCAGCTCATACACCATCGTCGCGTTCGGCGGGATCTGCGGCGCATAGCCCGTTTCACCGTACGCCAACGCCGGCGGCACCACCATCGTCAGCGAACCGTGATTTTTCAGATGGCCGATCGCCTCGCGGAACAACGGCGGATAGGCGGAGAGCGGCTGTGACATCACCTTTCCACTGCGATCCATATCCTGGATCACGCTGCCGTCGGTTAAGCTCTCTTTCACCACGATATCCACCCGCGCGTTTTCCGCAATGGTTTCATCCCCCATATAATCGATGCGATACCAGAAGCCGGAAGGCGATTTCTGCGTGCCCTTCTTCTTTTTGAACTCGGCAACGAACGCTTCGCCTTTGCTGGTTTGCGTTTTCGCCGCCTGGCTTCTGGCGTCGTTCACCGCTTTTTCCGACTCCGCCAATGCGCTGGCCAGCTGCGCATCGCTCAACTGGTAATGGCCGTTGAAGGTATCAATTACGCCTGCCAGCAGCACAGTTTTATCGGGTGTGATGCCCCAATTTTTACGCTCCGCCAGCATCGTTTGAATGTCGCGCCCCAGGGCGACGCCGGCAGCATAGCTCTGTTGCTCCGGCTTTTTCTTCAGCGTTTTCACCTCCGGCAACCATTTGGCCCGCGATCTCAGCCCGCTCAGTTCGTCTTGCAAAGCTTGCTGAGCCTGATGGGCGGCAGCCAGCTCCGCCGCCTTTTTATCCGCCCGTTGCGTCGCCTCATCCCTCTTCTGCGCTGCCTGCGCGCTTTCCGCCGTCACCGCCGCCAGACGTTGTTCCAGCGTTTTGGCCTGCACGGTTTGCGTTTTGTTTTTTTCCTGCAGTTGCGCCAACTGCCGCTGCAGTTCCTCCGTCGCTTTGGCGGCTTCTATCGCCTGCTTTGCCAGCGCCGCCTTCAGGCTGTTCTCTTGCTGCTCGGCCTGCTGGCGTTGGCCATCACGCTCTTTTTGCAGCGCTGCCAGTTGCTGCTGAAGTTCCCCCGTCGCTTTGGCGGTCTCGGTCTTTTGCTGCTCCAGCGCCATCTTCAGGTTTTTCTCCTGTTGTTCGGCCTGTTGGCGTTGGACACCCTGTTCTTTCTGCAGTTGTGCCAGCTGCCGCTGCAGTTCCCCCGTCAACTTGGCGGCTTCGGCCTGTTGCTGCGCCAGCGCCGTCTTCAGGTTTTTCTCTTGTTGCCCCGCCTGCTGTCGTTGGACACCCTGTTCTTTCTGCAGTTGTGCCAGCTGCCGCTGCAGTTCCCCTGTCAACTTGGCGGCTTCGGCCTTCTGTCGTTCCAGCTCAGCGGCGGCTGCTTTTTTGTCCTGCTCATAACGCTGACGCGCTTTATCGTTGGCGGTTTGCGCCGCCGCCAGCTTCTCCTCCCAAACCTGCTGCTGAACGTTTTCCGCCGGTTTAGGCAAGGCCGCCAGCCGTTGTTCCAGCAAGGCAATGCGCCGATCTCGCTCCGCGGTTTGTTGCTTTTGCCGCGCTAACGCGGCTTGCGCTTCGGCGATCTGCGCCTGAGCCTTGCGCTCCTGCGGCGTCAGATTCAGCGCCTGTCGCACGCCGCTGGCGAAGTCGCTCAAGGCGCTCAGATCGGGAGCAGGTGCCGGTTTATCGGCAGCCGTCAGGGATGACGCAACGCGCAGCGCGGTCAGCTCCTGCTGCAGTGATTGAATAGCGGCTTGCTGTTGTTCCAATTGAGTCTCTTTCTCACGCAGCGCCTTTTGCAACTGCGTCAGTTGCTTTCTCTGCGCAGCCGTTTCACGAATCTGAACCTGCCGGGACGCCGGCTTTTGGGTTTCCTGGGATGGGGTAACCACGGTATCAGCCGCCGGTGCGTCCTGCCGCTGATAACGCTCGGCAAACTGCAATAACGCCGGCACATCGTCATCCGCCGCGGCCACCGCCGGCGCAAACGCCAGCGGTATCATCAGGCTCAGTAATGCCTTTCTTGCACGAGGGGTCATTGGGCGCGTTCTCCGCGCTCAGCCAGGCCGGTCATCATGGCAGAACTGATGTCTGCGCAGAGACGGCTGGTGCGATAACGATACAGCGCGTCGACGGTTTCCTGCGTGCCCGTATTGACCCGCTGACGTACCCCGGCATACTGCGCTGCGCCGCTCATCAAGGTATCGAACTCGCGTTTGAATTTCTGATATTTCTCGTTATCCATGCCGCGCATGGCATCCAGTTCGCGCTGGCACTGTTGCATGCGCTCGGCCTCACGCTGCCGCTTATCTTGCTCCGCAACTTCTTCTGCGCTGGGCGGCTTACTCAATGTAGAAACGGGCCGCTTGGCGGTCTGGCAGCCGGTCAGGGCCAACGTCAGTAAAAGCGCCGCGATCCAACAGTGTGCCGTTCGGGTCATTATCATTATCTCCTTGTTAAATCCGCCGCCAACGCGCTCTGTAGTCGAGCTGACGGCTCTCCTCATTGATGCTGTGATGTTCCGGCCATCAGCCAAGCTGTGTTCGGACATGAAAATGCAGACGCGGCATTGAGAGGCATGGCGCCAATCATTTACTGCATCAATACATATCAAAAAATCATTTAATATTATGATATTTAAAGGATTTTAACTCACAAACTTATCAGTAGGACATGACGATCGCAAGAAGAGATGTGGGGGGTCGACCGAGATACCGCGTTGAAACGGACGAATGGTCTTTACAAAACATAAAAAAAGCCCCGGCAAAACGCCGGTTCACGATGGAAACACACCATAAAAACACAACGTAAAATCAATAAATTACAAAACAAACTGTTTTTATGAACAGTATTTTATGGTGCATTTTTTATTTATTTGGGTTAAATTTTCCCGCTCAGTACCCCACCCAGCCCCCCAAGGGGTGCCATGTAATAGGAGTTGGCATGGCCTTTTATACCGTTGAAAAGAGGATGCGAGCGGATGGCACTCCCCGCTATAGATGTACTGTAGGGGTAAAGCAATCTGGCAAGTACGTATACCGGGAAAATAAGACCTTCGGCAAGCTCTCGCAGGCTAAGTCGTGGGGGATGGGTAGGGTCGCCCATATCGAAGCCAATGGCACTCCTAATGATGAACGGTCTACTCACATTACCTTGGCGCACTTGATCCATAAATATACCAGTCATCCCAATATAAAATATGGGCGCTCTAAAGCAGATGTGCTCAAACTTCTATCCCGTTCGGAAATATCATCCCGCTCAATCACTGAGCTCACTGCCGCGGTCTTTATCGAGCACTGCGAACAACGACGCAGCAACGGCGCAGGGCCAGCGACAGTAGCTCAGGATTTGGCTTATCTCGGCTCAGTTCTCAAAGCTGCTAAGCCGATATTTAACATAGATGTAGATCTGCAGGCCTACGAGCTGGCAAGGAAAAACCTCTCACAGATGCGTGTAGTTGGCCCTTCTCAAAAAAGAAGCCGCCGCCCAACTCGCATCGAAACTGAGCTACTCCTTTCTGGCCTTAAAGCCAAGGAGCCCGGGTCATACAATAAGACCCCTTTCGCAGATATATTTCTTTTTTCTATATTGACCTGTATGCGTATCGGAGAGGTTTGCAAGATCACATGGGACGATGTGAATGAAAAGCAAAAATCGGTTTTGGTTAGAGACAGGAAAGACCCGCGGAAGAAAATAGGCAATCACATGTCCGTTCCGCTACTTGGTGATGCATGGGTTATCCTTCACCGCCAGCCGAAAAACGATGCTCGCGTGTTTCCCTTTAACAGCAGGAGCGTTACTCAGACTTACCGACAGGTTAGAGACGGGCTTGGCATTGATGACCTTCGCTATCACGATTTACGTCGTGAAGGGGCTAGCAGGCTTTTTGAGGCGGGATTTAGTATTGAAGAAGTGGCTCAGGTCACAGGGCATCGCTCGCTGAATCTGCTTTGGCAGGTGTACACCGAGCTCTACCCGAAATCGCTGCATGACAAATTTGAGCAGTTGAATAAATCGAAGTTGACCGAAGAATAACATGGCTGTACAAATAACCAGTAAATACCTAGCGGACTCAAATTATGAAATCTCAAGACGAAATTATCGGCATGCGGCAGCTGACCAACTTTCAGGCAGACCATAGCGCCTTTGGCGGTTTCGTTCTGCTGCGTTCATCCTTCGTGGATACGATGTCATATGTGTGCGCTGAAAAGTCCACCTCCTTTGCCGATCAGGATGTGATGATTCGGCTGGACGTTGCCAAGGCGCTGATCCGCGAGCTGCAGAAGCGCGTCGATTACATCGAAGCCGGCATCGAAAACAACGCCGTGCACCTGGTTGATTAAACAAAGACTGCGGGTGATATCGGTCACCACCATCCCGCCAGCGTAACTATTTGATAATCTCGCCAAAGATCAGCAATAACTATCCATTTTACGCCAGGCGGTCAGCACCATCAAAGATGCTGCCCCTGCCGATGTTCAACCTAACTGAACACTACGAGGCCGGGGCTGGGACGGCAAATGTTAGGCGGAGTCGACGTTCGGAACCCCAAGCTCCGCTATGTTTCATTCCAACATGGCTACTATTGTGGCTCACGCTGCAACATCAAAATAATCAACGTCAATACACAAGGAAGCGTATACATCATAGCCCCCATTTGCGTTGCAAGCGGATTTTCTTTAGCTTGCCACGCCATAAACCAATCCCCCGCAACTACCATAAAACCAATACCCCAGACCAAAATAGCGAATGAAGCACCCAGCATAACCCAGGCTTTGCCTTTGGCGAAGTCATGGTAGGAATTGCGAAAATTTTTCAACATTACCAACACCCCGATAGTGGCAAATATTCCCGCAAGTGTTTCCATGGTCGTAATTACAGCCATTCCAACAAACGGCGCCCAACTGATGTTTATGGCTCGCCACATTTGTCCTGAGACGTTATAGGTATCCTGCATTGATAACAAAGGAGCCACTGCATGCTGTGCCGTATCGGAAAAATCCGTGGTGTTATTCATGAAGCTAAAAATGCCCCAAAGGGCTGGGAACAGAGACATAACCAAGCAAATGAAGCGAGATATCTTTATTTCGTTCATAAAAAAAACCAAAATTGGCGAGTGGAGATGGAAGAGCCACCTGGTGGCCCCTTACCCGTTGAAGTCAACATGCAATTACAGGGAGCTCATCTATGTCAATCCGCACTAGCTACGGTGCGGGAGCTACTCATGATAAATTGTCGACAGCGTCACGATTAACGGCTTTTGCCACCAACGATCGCTCGCGACGATTGATTCCGGCAAATCGATCTACCATATCAAATTGGACGCCCATTAATCGCCGTAGCGAGGATGTCCATCTCGCGGGAGTATGGCTCTGTAATTTAAAAAATCGATAAACATCGCCCAGGAGCGCATGATTTATCAGGCGGTTATAATCGACAAAGTTTGAAGTTAACGGAGTTCACCGAGCTTTATCGATTATTTTCGCCCCATGGATACCCCATAACCGCCACAATCATCTTACCGTGCTACATAGGCAATCATCACCACACCGAAGCATTCCTCCCCCCCCTATTGACGTCAATCAAGCCCCGTTTATATATTCCCTCCGTTCGTCCACCAGCGAACACGGCGCGGCCATTTCCCTCCAGGATTTTCAGGCCGCGCCACCCAATGGCAGCCAAGGCCAAAATTATTGTCCGCTCCGCAGGCGTTCACTTTAGGGGCTTTGGTTGCCACCCAATGGCGGCACACGCATGATGAACCCTTTGGCAGTCCGAAGATTCAGTGAAAACATGCAGTGTGCCGCAACCCTACCGTTGACAATCAAATTCTCCCTTTTTTAACGTTCAGTTGCTCGAGCGCACCCGAGCACGGCGCGCCACAGACCTCCCTGTAGCAAGTGGCGCGCCACCCAATGGCTTCTCATTTCAACCAGAAGGGCGAGGGTTATCTTTCATCATCTTTACCGACGTGCGGATACCCACGCATTGAAATGAGCGGCCCCCCCAAATAATGATGACCTTCAGCTTAACCAGCTAACGGGCGTTGGCACATTTCGTGAGCCGAAAGCTGACGCCATCGCAATCACTGTATCGCTCCTGGCTTGGTTCATGATCGGCGGGTATACAATGGCAGCGAGGCGATGGGCTGTACTCTCTGCTAATGCGCTCAGTTAGAGACAAGGATAAGACTGGTTTAATCCAGTGAATAATGCGCTTGGGTTACAAACATATAATTAATGGAATAAGACATGAAAACAGGTTTTTATGCTGCTTATCACAGCAAAGACAAAGGTAGGCATAAATCGTCGTTAGGGTTGCAGGATTTCATTCAAACATTGATGGATGGGAATAACTTCTTAAGCATGGGGAATAATTATCTATTTATTCATGAAATTGATGAAAAAACGTTCCTCTTTACGAAGACAAACGATAAGAGTCTAGTCCAGAAGATAAACAAATCTAATGCATCAATTGAAGATATAAAAAGTAGTCTTGCAGAAGATGAATCTTTGGGGTTTCCATCTTTCATTTTCATTGATGGGGATGTTGTTGGTTTCGCCAGAACAATCTACGGACCAACAACCTCTGATCTTACTGATTTTTTGATGGGAAGGGGAATGCTAGCCGATGGCGATACGAGGCTTCATTTCGAGCCATTGATGCAAGGCACGACGAAAGATGATGTTATGAAGATGCATTTTATCGGCAGAACAACCGTTAAAGTTGAAGCAAATTCGTTCGCTTTTGGTGATATACTAAAAACGCTTGGTGCCAAGGATATTGAGAGTGAGCTTTTCGATTCTCTTGAAATTGTAATCAAGCCAAAATTCAAGAGAAACATCAAAGAGTTGACAAAAGAAATCGTATCAAATCCCAACCCTCAGTATTCAGATGTAAGCTTGAGGGCAAGGGATGAGGCGGGAGACATACTCGCAGATCATTACCTTTCTGAAAAGGGTCATCTATCGGCATCACTGGACAAAGTAACTAACGCAGAAATTGCGGAAGAGATTGCCTATTGTTTCATTAGAATGAAACCCGCTATACTTGAGAGTTTCAATAGGCAAGTTGGCAAGCTTAAGGATTAACCAAAGGGGTTATCATGCGGAACAAGGTAATGCCTGGAATCTATATTGTCGTCATTCCGTATGTGCTTGTTATTGCTAGCCACTTCGCGTTTAGTCACTTTATCCCTGGAGTGTCATTCTCAGCACATAGAGACGGCTTGGGCGCTGCTTTGGCTTCATATTCTGGGACGATGATTGCCATCCTCATAGCCGCCATGACATTCCTTATTGGCAGTCAGACCAGGCGATTAGATAAAATCAGAGAATATGGATACATGACCTCTGTTGTTATCGTATACGCACTTAGCTTTGTTGAACTTGGCATACTGTTTTTTTCAGGGATACTTCTAATCTCCAGCATGAATGGTTACATGCTACCCACTATAGCAATCACCGTAGCTGCAGCATCATTCATCCATATTTGCGTATTAGTATTCCAGTTATATAACCTGACTCATGATTAACCCAGTCATTGCGCTGGGTTTTCTTTACTAGTTACACCTTGAAACCACTTACACAATTGACATCCTAACTTCCCCGTCCGTAGATTCGCCCTGCTCTTCAAGGGAGTAACGGTGCGGCATCGCTTTGTGATGGTTTGTCGATGTCGCACCACCCAATCAATGGTGATGCTCGGTTTAACTTTTCCCAAGGCTTGGGTGGTTGTGTTTCACTGCCGGGCATCACCACCAAACAATGGGAGTGCCGTGAGTGGGATATCAGGCCCCGAACACCCTCGCGGTTCACTGCCACCCAAAAAAGGCAGCTCCAGATGCAGGGAAGCAGCAGAAATGAAGGCTGGGGCTGCCATCCCCACACATAAATGCATAGTTATGGTTTGGGATGTTCTTGTATACATGTGGATGATATGTTGCCTAGTTTTCTTTTTAGCAGCACTAAGCGCATGGATTGCAGATTACATAAAGTGGGACGATGACGACAAAAAGTAACCTCATCACCACTTTGCCGCATACATCACCACCGCCAATACCACGCCCTCCTGATTTCATGGCAATGCATAAATAATCACCGCAATAGCCCCCCCACCGAAGCAATCAACATAGAAATAGCAACGCTGGCTGCCAAAATAAAACGTGCCATGTTCGCACCTTTCTCGCTCATCTTTCCAATTATGTGTAACAATCACCACCACCTTATTGATTGACACCCCGCCCCAGTCGTGCATATTTTTGGGTAAATTTTAAAGCATCATTTATGGACTGGAAATGAAAATGCACGAAAAAATAATGATTCTCACAGCGCTGGCATTGCTCAACTTATCGATTTTCTCGTTTTACAAACATTTTCAACAGAAAATTAAAAGGCGAATTATTGTCAAGCGCCGAAAGAAGTAATATATGGAAAAAGGAGTTTTCCTGCATGATTTGGAAAGTAATTCTCTTCTTCTGGCTAGGTTTTAATGTTGTTTTTATTATTGCAATTTGCATTGGCTACCACCGTTCAGTTCGCAAGCTCAATAAGTAGTCACTGTATTTCTGATACAAAGCATCTTGCTGCATATAAAACAAGAATATACAGCGACATATTTCCTTCATGAGCGACGCATGAATTCCCCGACCATTTACTATCATCAGTTCAGGTGAAATTCGCTTTTAACTCATCGATGAAATCCTGCTGTATCAGTATTGCAGAAAAAAGGAAAAGCCGACCGCTGCAATCAGTTTGGAGCATTTTCGAGTACAAAACACACCTTATGGCAGACTATCACTTATCAATGGAATTACTCTGCTGTATCCGGCCACACCGGATTATCGACATCAACCCGGCTCAATTCCACGCTGTAGCGCTCCCAGGCGTCCAGCTTGGCCTTTTCTGCGTCCGTGGCCATGTCGAGTTTCACGGCGCGTTCAAGTGGCCTTATCACGTCTTCCGCTTCGCTCAGTAACCGCGATT
>NZ_JBJNOJ010000007.1:0-419857 GCF_052166695.1 Serratia sp. CY76391 | reverse complement strand
GCAGCGATGCATTGAGCTAACCAGTACTAATGATCCGTGAGGCTTAACCTTACAACACCGAAGGTGTTTTTAGAGAGATTTTCAGCGAAGTTCCGAGATTGGTTCTGATGGCGACACGAAAGTGAAGCGGTTGGAATGAAACGAATTTGCCTGGCGGCAATAGCGCGGTGGTCCCACCTGACCCCATGCCGAACTCAGAAGTGAAACGCCGTAGCGCCGATGGTAGTGTGGGGTCTCCCCATGCGAGAGTAGGACACTGCCAGGCATCAAATTAAGCGTGCTGATATGGCTCAGTTGGTAGAGCGCACCCTTGGTAAGGGTGAGGTCCCCAGTTCGACTCTGGGTATCAGCACCACTTTATTTAAAGTGGGTTTAGAAGTTCGGCAAAAAAAAGAATTTGCTTGGCGGCAATAGCGCGGTGGTCCCACCTGACCCCATGCCGAACTCAGAAGTGAAACGCCGTAGCGCCGATGGTAGTGTGGGGTCTCCCCATGCGAGAGTAGGACACTGCCAAGCATCAAATAAGCCAAGAGGCCATCCGAAAGGATGGCCTTTTTGCTTTTCATCCGCTTTACTCCCTCTGCTTATATCCCGGCGCAGGCCGCGCAATGAAACATTTTCACCTTTCCGCTGAATGCTCGACAGCGACGAAAAAAAACGCTATCTTCGGGCATCTAGAAGTCTAAACGTATAAATGGATGTGTGAGGGTTAAGCAATGCCGATTCGTGTTCCTGATGAGTTACCTGCGGTCAATTTCTTGCGCGGTGAGAATGTCTTCGTGATGACATCCTCGCGGGCAAAAACACAGGAAATCAGGCCACTGAAAGTGCTGATCCTCAACCTGATGCCAAAGAAGATCGAAACGGAAAACCAGTTTCTGCGTCTGTTGTCCAACTCGCCGCTGCAGATTGATATCCAGCTGCTGCGCATCGACAGCCGCGAATCGAAGAACACGCCGGCCGAGCATCTGAACAACTTCTACTGCGACTTCGAGGATATCCAGAATGAGAACTTCGATGGCCTGATCGTCACCGGCGCGCCGCTGGGGCTGGTTGATTTCTGCGATGTTGCCTACTGGCCGCAGATCGAACGGGTCATTGACTGGGCCAAAAACCACGTCACCTCCACGCTGTTCGTATGCTGGGCGGTACAAGCGGCGTTGAACATCCTGTACGGCATTCCCAAGATGACGCGCGAAGTGAAGCTCTCCGGCGTTTATCCGCACCAAACGCTGCAGCAGCATGCGTTGCTGACGCGCGGCTTCGACGAAAGCTTCCTGGCGCCGCATTCACGCTATGCCGATTTCCCGACCGAGGTGATTCGCCAATATACCGACCTGGATATTTTGGCCGAATCCGAGCAGGCCGGCGCCTACCTGTTCGCCAGCAGGGATAAGCGCCTGGCGTTTGTCACCGGCCATC
Source organism: Serratia sp. CY76391 (assembly GCF_052166695.1). NCBI lineage: Bacteria > Pseudomonadati > Pseudomonadota > Gammaproteobacteria > Enterobacterales > Yersiniaceae > Serratia > Serratia sp. CY76391. Next base: position 418,435 of record NZ_JBJNOJ010000007.1, on the reverse strand, counting down.
CTGAGTATGATGCCCTGACCCTGGCCGGGGAGTATTGTCGCGACAACGAAGCTGGCCTCGATCCTGCCGTACCGCTCAACTACTTCCCCGATGACAACCCCGCACTGACACCGAAAGCCACCTGGCGCAGCCATGGCCACCTGCTGTTTTCCAATTGGCTCAACTATTACGTCTACCAGATCACGCCTTACGATCTGCGTCATATGAATCCGACTCTCGACTGATCTTTTCTGCCTGCCGGCGGCTGAATCGAGGCCGCCGCGCTTTTGATCCTCTGCACGACCCTCTTTTTACCGGTCACTTTCCCCAAAAAACCATTGGCCTACAACGCGTTAGCCTATCTTTGCGATTCTATTGGAACCGGTTTCCTTACCCGTTTGTTATGTTATTTGCTCTAACCAATTGATAATAAAGTGTTAATAAAATATTTAATAATAAAATGGAAATGGTTTTTGATTTTTATTTTTTGTTGAGTATTCTTAGAGCTATCGGGATGAGATCTGACCAGTTTAGGATCGTTTCATCCGCCCTGATCCACAGTGATTTCTGATGAAAATGCGCCGGTCGCTCGGGCGCAATGATGGGAAGGAGCAAGGTCATGACGCAACAGATAGCAGGCACGGAGTTAAGGTTTACCCAGGGTTTCGCCGCTGCGGAGCGCCAGGTATTAACGGATGAAGCGGTTGAATTCCTGGCGGAACTGGTGGCGAAATTCACGCCGCGGCGCAATGAGCTGCTGGCGGCGCGTGCCCGCTGGCAGCAAAATATCGATCGCGGCGAGCTGCCTGGATTTATTTCGGAAACTAATTCCATTCGTGAAGGTGACTGGCAGATCCGCGGCATTCCGCAAGACCTGCGCGATCGCCGGGTCGAAATCACCGGGCCGGTAGAACGCAAGATGGTGATCAATGCGTTGAACGCCAACGTAAAAGTATTTATGGCGGACTTCGAAGACTCCCTGGCGCCAAGCTGGGACAAAGTCATCGATGGTCAAATCAACCTGCACGATGCGGTTAACGGCACCATTTCCTACACCAATGAAGCCGGCAAGATCTACCAGCTGAAACCGAATCCGGCGGTGTTGATCGCTCGTGTCCGCGGCCTGCATTTGCCGGAAAAACACGTGCTGTGGCGTGATGAAGCCATTCCCGGCGGCCTGTTCGATTTCGCGCTGTATTTTTATCACAACTATCGCCAGCTGTTGGCCAAGGGCAGCGGCCCGTATTTCTACCTGCCGAAAACCCAGTCCTGGGAAGAAGCGGCCTGGTGGAGCGATGTCTTCAGCTTTACCGAGGATCGTTTCGATCTGCCGCGCGGCACCATCAAGGCGACCGTGCTGATCGAAACCCTGCCGGCGGTGTTCCAGATGGACGAGATCCTCTATCACCTGCGCGATCACATCGTCGGCCTGAACTGTGGCCGCTGGGATTACATCTTCAGCTACATCAAAACGCTGAAGAATCACGGCGATCGCGTGCTGCCTGATCGTCAGTCGGTGACCATGGAGAAACCTTTCCTCAGCGCCTATTCGCGCCTGTTGATCAAAACCTGTCATAAGCGCGGCGCCTTCGCCATGGGCGGCATGGCGGCGTTTATCCCGAGCAAAGACGCTGAGAAAAACGCCTGGGTGCTGAACAAGGTACGGGCGGACAAAGAGCTGGAGGCCAACAATGGCCACGACGGCACCTGGGTGGCGCACCCGGGGCTGGCGGACACGGTGATGGAGGTGTTCGGCAAGGCATTGGGCGATCGCCAGAATCAGCTGGACGTGATGCGTGAGCAGGATGCGCCAATCAGCGCCGCGCAGCTGTTGGAACCATGCGACGGCGAACGCACCGAAGCGGGGATGCGCGCCAATATCCGCGTGGCGGTGCAGTACATCGAAGCCTGGATCTCCGGCAACGGCTGCGTGCCTATCTATGGGTTGATGGAAGATGCCGCGACGGCGGAGATCTCCCGTACCTCTATCTGGCAGTGGATCCACCACGAGAAGAGCCTGAACGACGGGCGCCCGGTCACCAAGGCGCTGTTCCGCCAGATGTTGCAAGAAGAGATGTTGGTGGTGCGTGAAGAAGTAGGGGAAGCGCGCTTTAACGCTGGCCGGTTCGAAGAGGCGGCGCGCCTGATGGAGCGCATCACCACGCAAGATGAATTAATCGATTTCCTGACGTTGCCCGGCTATGAGCTGCTGGCCTGAACTTTCCCAATCAACCCTACATGACTGAAAGGATAAAAATTATGTCTACCTCTCGCTCTCAACAGATCCAGCAGCTGGAACAGGAATGGAAATCGGCCCGTTGGGAAGGCATCACCCGCCCTTACAGCGCCGAAGACGTGATCAACCTGCGCGGTTCGGTCAACCCGGAATGCACCCTGGCGCAAAACGGCGCCGCCAAACTGTGGGCGTTGCTGAACGGCAAGGCGCGCAAAGGCTACGTGAACTGCCTGGGCGCGCTCACCGGCGGCCAGGCGCTGCAACAGGCCAAAGCCGGCGTCGAGGCTATCTACCTGTCCGGCTGGCAGGTGGCGGCCGACGCCAACAGCGCGGCGGCCATGTACCCTGACCAGTCGCTGTATCCGGTGGACTCGGTACCGAAGGTGGTCGAGCGCATCAACAACACCTTCCGCCGCGCCGATCAGATCCAGTGGGCGAACCAGATTGAGCCGGGCAGCAAAGGCTACACCGATTACTTCCTGCCGATCGTCGCCGATGCGGAAGCCGGCTTCGGCGGCGTGCTGAACGCCTTCGAGCTGATGAAAGCGATGATCACCGCCGGCGCCGCCGGGGTGCACTTCGAAGACCAGTTGGCGGCGGTGAAGAAATGCGGTCATATGGGCGGCAAAGTGCTGGTGCCGACACAGGAAGCGATCCAGAAGCTGGTCGCCGCTCGCCTGGCGGCCGACGTGCTCGGCGTGCCGACGCTGGTGATCGCCCGTACCGACGCCGATGCGGCCGACCTGCTGACGTCCGATTGCGATCCGTATGACAGCGCCTTCGTCACCGGCGAGCGCACGGCGGAAGGCTTCTTCCGCACCCATGCCGGCGTCGAGCAGGCGATCAGCCGCGGCCTGGCCTATGCCCCTTACGCCGATATGGTGTGGTGCGAAACCTCAACGCCGGATCTGGATGCCGCTCAGCGCTTCGCCGACGCCATTCACGCCAAATACCCGGGCAAGCTGCTGGCCTACAACTGCTCGCCGTCGTTTAACTGGAAGAAGAACCTCGACGATCAGACCATCGCTCGCTTCCAGCAGGCGCTGTCGGACATGGGCTACAAGTATCAGTTCATCACGCTGGCGGGCATCCACAGCATGTGGTTCAACATGTTCGACCTGGCGCACGCCTATGCGCAGGGCGAAGGCATGAAACACTACGTCGAGAAGGTGCAGCAGGCGGAGTTCGCCGCGGTGGATCGCGGTTACACCTTTGCGTCGCACCAGCAGGAGGTGGGCACCGGCTACTTCGACAAGGTCACCACCATCATTCAGGGCGGCGCCTCTTCGGTCACCGCGCTGACCGGTTCGACGGAAGAACAGCAGTTCTGATGCGGCAAGCTTGAAGACGTTTCACCCGGAGCCTGCATGCGCAGGCTTCTTTTTCTGGCGGGGGGTAAGGATGGCGGCAAAACTGGAGTTGTTGATCGCACAGACGATCCTGCAGGGCTTCGATGCGCAGTACGGCCGCTTTCTGGAGGTGACCGCCGGCGCGCAGCAGCGCTTCGAGCAGGCGGACTGGCCGGCGGTGCAGCAGGCGATGAAAAAGCGCATCCATCTGTATGACCATCACGTCGGCCTGGTGGTGGAGCAGCTCAAATGCATCACCGGGCAGAAATATTTCGACGCCGACTTCCCCAGCCGGGTCAAAGCGGTCTATATCGACTTGCTGCCGGACTACCCGCGTTTCGAGATCGCCGAAAGCTTCTTTAACTCGGTCTACTGCCGGTTGTTCAAGCATCGCGATCTGACGCCGGACAAGCTGTTCGTGTTCAGTTCGCAGCCGGAACGGCGTTTTCGCGACATTCCGCGTCCGCTGGCGCGCGATTTCACCTCCAATGGCGATCTGCCGGCGATGCTGCGCAGCGTGCTGAGCGATCTGCCGCTGCGGTTGCCGTGGGAAGATTTGACGCGCGACATTCGCTATATCACCCAGGCGCTACAGCGCGCCTTCAGTCCGCAGCAACTGGCGGGGGCCACCTTTCAGATCGCCAACGAACTGTTCTATCGCAACAAGGCCGCCTGGCTGGTCGGCAAGCTGCGCCTGGCCGACGGCGTTTACCCGTTCCTGTTGCCGATCCACCACAGCGAATCGGGCGCGCTGTTTATCGACGCCTGCCTGACCGGCAAGGCCGAGGCCAGCATCGTCTTCGGTTTCGCCCGCTCTTATTTCATGGTCTATGCACCGCTGCCGGCGGCGATGGTCGAGTGGCTGCGCGAGATCCTGCCGGGCAAGACCACCGCCGAGTTGTACATGGCGATCGGCTGCCAAAAACACGGCAAAACCGAATGCTATCGCGAATACCTGACCTTTATGGCGCACTCACAGGAACAGTTCATCATCGCGCCGGGCGTGAAAGGCATGGTGATGCTGGTGTTCACCCTGCCGTCCTTCGATCGGGTGTTTAAAGTGATCAAGGATGAGTTCGCCCCGCAGAAAGAGGTGACGCAGGCGCAGGTGATGGCTTGCTATCAGCTGGTGAAAGAGCACGATCGCGTCGGGCGTATGGCGGATACCCAGGAGTACGAGAATTTCGTCGTCGACAAGGCGCGCCTCAGCCCGGAACTGCTGGCGGAGCTGCGGCGCGAAGTGCCGGGCAAGCTGGAAGATCTCGGCGATCGCATCGTGATCAAACATTTGTATATGGAACGGCGCATGACGCCGCTGAACCTGTATCTGGAGCAGGCCAACGACCAGCAGATGCGCGATGCGATTGAAGAGTACGGCAACGCGATCAAGCAGTTGGCCGCCGCCAATATTTTCCCCGGCGATATGCTGTTCAAGAACTTTGGCGTGACGCGCCACGGGCGGGTGGTGTTCTACGACTACGACGAGATTTGCTACATGACCGAGGTCAACTTCCGCGATATCCCGCCGCCGCGTTATCCGGAGGACGAGCTGGCCAGCGAGCCGTGGTACAGCATCGCGCCCAACGACGTGTTCCCGGAAGAGTTCCGCCACTTTCTGTGCGGCGATCGGCGCATTCGGCAGGTGTTTGAAGAGCTGCACAGCGATCTGTTTACCGCGGAGTATTGGCGCGGGTTGCAGCAGCGCATCCGCGAAGGGCATGTGGAAGACGTATTCGCTTATCGCAAGAAGCAGCGGTTCAGCCAGCGCAGCGGGGCGGCGCTGCCGGCCGCCACCGCTGCGATGTAAATCAGGCCTCGGCGCCCGCGACGGCGGCGCGCGCCAGTTCAGTGATGCGCGCGTAGTCGCCGCTTTCGAGCGCGTCCGCCGGCACCAGCCAGGAGCCGCCGATGCACAGCACGCTTTTCAGCGCCAGATAGCTGCGGTAGTTGTCCGGTGAGATGCCGCCGGTCGGGCAGAAGCGCACCTGCGGGAACGGGCCGCCGATCGCCTGCAGCGCTTTTACGCCGCCGTTGGCTTCCGCCGGGAAGAATTTAAACTCGCGCAGGCCGTAATCCATGCCCTGCATCAGTTCGGAAACGGTGCTGATGCCCGGGATCAAGGGAATGGAACCGGCGGTGGCGGCTTTGAGCAGCTCGTCGGTCAGGCCTGGGCTGATGGCGAACTGCGCACCGGCTTCGGTCACTTCCCGCAGCTGCTGCGGATTGATCACGGTACCGGCGCCGATGATCGCGTCCGGCACCTCTTGGGCGATGGCGCGAATGGCGTCCATGGCGCAGGCGGTGCGCAGCGTCACCTCCAGCACCCGCACGCCGCCGGCGACCAGCGCTTTCGCCAACGGCACCGCATGTTCCAGCTTGTTGATCACGATGACCGGCACCACCGGCCCCGCCGTCAGGATCTGCTCGGCGCTTGTTGTCCACTTGTTCATGCTGACGTTCTCCTCTGTGGCCGCCGCCAGGCGGCGATGCGGCCAGGCTATCGATTAAAATTTGATGCAGCAGGCGCCCTGCTCGGCGCCGGACAGCTGGCTGCGCAGCGCGCCGAACAGCTCGCGGCCGCAGCCGATGTGTTCGGCGCTCAGATCGGGTTGGCATGGCGTGCGCCGGGCCAACTCGTCGGCGTCGACCAGCACCTGCAGCTCGCCGCTGCGGCCGTTGACGCGGATCGGATCGCCGTCGCGCACTTTCGCCAGCAGACCGCCGGTATAGGCTTCCGGGGTGACGTGGATGGCGGAAGGCACCTTGCCGGAGGCGCCGGACAGGCGGCCGTCGGTCACCAGCGCCACTTTGAAGCCGCGATCCATCAGCACGCCCAGCGGCGGCATCAGCTTGTGCAGCTCCGGCATGCCGTTGGCCTGCGGCCCCTGGAAGCGCACCACCACCACGCAATCGCGATCCAGCTTGCCGGCTTCGAACGCCGGCACGATGTCGTGCTGGCTGTCGAACACCACCGCCGGCGCTTCGATGATCTGGTTGTCGGCGGGTACCGCCGAGGTTTTCATCACCGCGCGGCCCAGATTGCCGGCCATCACCTTGGTGCCGCCGTGATGCTCAAACGGCTGAGCAACGCTGGCGATCACGCTGGCGTCGAGCGAGCCGGCCACGCCTTCGCGCCATACCAATTGGCCGTTGTCCAGCCACGGTTCCTGGGTGTAGCGGCGCAGGCCGAAACCGGCCACGGTGTGCACGTCTTCGTGCAGCAGGCCGTGTTGCAGCAGCTCGCGCACCACCAGCGGCACGCCGCCGGCGGCCTGGAATTGGTTGATGTCGGCCGGGCCGTTCGGGTAGATGCGGCACAGCAGCGGCACCGCCTCCGACAGCTCCGAGAAATCGTCCCAGGTGATGATGATGCCCGCCGCCCGCGCCATCGCCACCAGATGCATGGTCAGGTTGGTTGAGCCGCCGGTCGCCAGCAGCGAGACGATGCCGTTCACCACCACTTTCTCGTCCACCAGGCGGCCGATCGGCAGGTAGTTGCCGGCGGTGCCGGTCAGCCGGGTTACCTGGCGCGCGGCGGCGTCGTTCAGCGCGTCGCGCAGCGGCGTGTCAGGATGGACGAAGGAGGCGCCCGGCAGATGCAGACCCATCACTTCCATCACCATCTGGTTGGTGTTGGCGGTGCCGTAGAAGGTGCAGGTGCCGATGCCGTGATAAGAGGCCGCCTCGGCCTCCAGCAGCGCCAAACGGTCGGCCTTGCCCTCGGCGTACAGCTGGCGCACGCGCACTTTTTCCTTGTTCGGCAGGCCGCTGCTCATCGGGCCGGCCGGCACGAACAGCGCGGGCAGGTGGCCGAAGGAGAGGGCGGCCATCACCAGCCCCGGCACGATCTTGTCGCAGATGCCGAGGAACAGCGCGCCGTCGAACATATTGTGCGACAGGCCGACGGCGGCCGACATGGCGATCACGTCGCGGCTCATCAGCGACAGCTCCATGCCGTCCTGCCCCTGCGTCACGCCGTCGCACATCGCCGGCACGCCGCCGGCCACCTGGCCCACGGCGCCGACCGCCTTCAGCGCCTGCTTCAGTCGCTGCGGGTAGTGTTCGTACGGCTGGTGGGCCGACAGCATGTCGTTGTAGGCGGTGATGATGGCGATATCGTTGCGCACCATGTTTTTCAGCGACGCCTTGTCATCGGGCTGACAGGCGGCGAAGCCGTGGGCCAGGTTGCCGCAGGCGAGCTGCGCGCGGTGGACGGTTTGGGAGCGGGCCGCCTCGATACGCGCCAGATAGGCGGCGCGGCTGGCCTGGGAACGGTCGATGATGCGCTGTGTGACACGGGACAAGGTTGGATTAATCATGCCTTCCTCACATTGCTGTTGTTATAGTCGCCGCCTGTGGCGGTGCCCCCGGGGGGATTTGCAGCCCTGGTGTGCAAGGCCGGGGGCGATGTGGATTTAAAACATCGTGAATGCAATCATGCCGATGGCGCCGCCGACGCTGCCCAGAATGGTTTCCATCACCGTCCAGGTTTTCAGCGTTTGCAGTTCGTTGGCACCGGTGAATTTGCCGAACAGCCAGAAGCCGGCATCGTTGACGTGGCTCAGCACGATGGAGCCGCCGGCAATGCAGATGGCCAGCGCGGCCAGTTGCCCGCCGCTGAGCCCGAGCTGGCTGGTGACCGGCAGCACCAGGCCGACGGTGGTCAGGCAGGCGACGGTGGCCGAGCCCTGGATCACCCGCACCATGGCGGAGAGCGCAAAGGCGGCCACGGCGATCGGCAGGCCGGCGCCGATCATGGCGTCACCCAGCGCCGGCCCGACGCCGGAATCCACCAGGATCTGTTTGAACACCCCGCCGGCGCCGGTCATCAGCAGGATGATCCCGGCCGGCTGCACCGCGGCGGAGCAGATGGCCAGCGTCTGTTCGTTGCTCATGCCGCGCGGTTTCGCCAGGCCGTAAATCACGATCAGGCAGGCCAGCAGGATGGCGGTGAACGGGTGGCCGATAAACTCCAGCCACTGCTGCAGCTGTGAACCTGGAGTGACCAGCCGCGCGCCGATGGTTTTCATGCCGACCAGCACCAGCGGGCACAGCACCAGCGCCAGGCTGAAGCCGAACGACGGCAGATTGCCCTTGGTCAGCGTCGGCTCATTCTCTTCCGGCGGCATCGGCCAGTTGACGAAACGGCTGATAAAGCTGCCGTACAGCGGGCCGGCGATCAGCATGCCGATCACCGCCGCCACCAGGCCGATGGCGATCATCCAGCCGAAATCGGCCTTCATCTGCGACGCCAGCAGCATCGGCACCGGCCCCGGCAGCAGGAAGGAGGCGGCGGCGGCCACGCCGGCGAACAGCGGGATGGCCAGCTTGACGATATTGCCGTCGGTGCGGCGCGCCACGGCGAACACGATGCCGATCAGCAGCACCACCGCCACGTCGAAGAACAGCGGCAGCGCGCAGATCAGCCCGGCGATGCCGAGCGCGTAGTGCGCCTTGCTTTGTCCGAATCGTTTCAGCAATTGCGCCGCAATTTGGTCGAGCGCGCCGACCTCATGCAGGATCTTGCCGAACATCGCCCCGAGCGCCACCACGATCGCCAGGAAGCCCAGCGTGTCGCCCATGCCTTTTTGCATGGTGTCGGCGATGTGCTCCAGCGGCATGCCGGAGAAAATGCCGGCGGCGATGGACACCAGCATCAGCGCGACGAAGGCGTGCATGCGCACCTTCATCACCAGGAATAACAGCAGTAAAACCGAGCCGACTGCGGTACCGACCAGCGTTACGGTACTCACGCGCACACGTCCTGCGGCAGGAAGCTTTGGATATGGCGCACGGTATCGGCGATCACCGCGTCCAGCGGTTGATTGATGTCGATCGCCATCACGTCGTTCTCGTCGGCGCCCGGTTGCTCCAGCGCGGCGAACTGGGTGACCAGCATCTGCGGCTTGAAGAAGTGGCCGTTGCGCGCCGCCAGGCGGGATTCGATCACCGGGAACTCGCCGTGCAGATAGATGAATGACAGGTTGCCGTTGCCGGCGCGCAGGCGGTCGCGATACTGCTTTTTCAACGCCGAACAGACGATGATCGACACGTTGTTGGTGCGCTGCATGGCGAAGGCGGCGTCGTTGAGCGCGGCCAGCCACGGCGCACGATCGTCGTCGTTCAACGCTTCGCCGGCGGCCATCTTCAGGATGTTGCTGCGCGGGTGCAGGAAGTCGCCGTCGAGGAAGCCGGCGGAGAGTTGGCGGGCCGCGGCGGCAGCGACGGCGGACTTGCCGCTGCCGGAAACGCCCATAACGACGTAAATGCGATTTTGATTGTTGGTCATGGCTTGGCTCCAAAACACCGGGTGACGTTACCTTCGTTCACTTTGATTGTTACCGGTAACATGTTATCGGTAACATTGTCGAAGGAAGTTTGAACGGTTGCAATGGGCTTTCGCCGTGAGGATCGTTAACTGTGATCGGCTTCAAGCTTTTTTCCTGTGCGCTAAACAGGATGCCGACAGCCTGTTACATGCTGACAACAGAGCATGGCAGGGGAGCAGGGGCGCACTGGGACGCCCCTCGGATGAGCGGGATTAGCGCACGCCGCCGTAGGCCAGGCTGATCTCTTTCGCCGCGTGGATCACCAGCGCGCCCAGCTCGATCACGCGATCGTCGGTGATGCGCGACACCGGGCCGGAGATGGAAATGGCGGCGAAGGCTTCGCGGTGCTCGTCGAAGATGCAGGCCGCCACGCAGCGCAGCCCGAGCGCGTGCTCTTCGTCGTCAAAGGAGAAGCCCTGTTTGCGGATCTGCGCCAGCCCCTCTTTCAGGTTGTGTGGCGTCAGGGTATGCGGCGTGTAGGTGTGCATGCCTTTCTTGTGCAGCAGTTTGGTCACCTGATCGTCCGGCAGGGTGGCGAGGAACGCTTTGCCGGCGCCGGAGGCGTGCATCGGCAGTTTGCCGCCGATCGGCGCCGACATGCGCATCAGCGCCGTGCACTGCACCTGATCGATGATGATCGCCTGGTACTCGCTGGTATCCAGTACCGCCAGGTTGACGGTTTCGCCGGACTCTTCCATCAGGCGGCGCAGCGTCGGATGCACCATCGCCAGCAGGTTGCGGCTTTGCAGGAAGCTGCTGCCGACCACAAAGGCGTGCGAGCCGATGGTCCACAGGCCGAGATCGCCGACCTGGCGCACGAATCCCTGCTGCTGCATGGTGGTGAGCAGGCGGTGAGTGGTGGAGTTCGGCAGGCCGGCCTGCTGGGCCAGATCGGTCAGCGCCACGTTGCCCTGGGCTTCCGAAATGTATTCCAACAGTTTCAGGCCACGGGTCAACGATTGTACCTGACCGGTCGCCGCACTGGCGGCGGGGGCTGCTGCGCGGGGCTTCTTGCCGCGCTTGGCGGGAGCAGGGGTGGCCATGGGTGAGATTCCTTTTTCCGTATGATGGAATTCATTTTCGTTTTTTGTCGATGAATTGCAAGCCGCCGTCAGCTCATCGGAGGTGTTGGCGCACAACCTGAAAAACTCTCAATTGTCGCCTGGCCCTTTGTTCTTACAAGCTGTGCTAGGATGACTCGTTGGTTTTTGCGGCAGTTGAGCAATGGGCTGGATGGCAATGGAAGGGGTTACAGTGACGAATCGAGTAGAACAACTGCGCCGCCAGTTAGCGCAGCGCATTTTGGTGTTGGACGGCGGCATGGGCACCATGATCCAGAGCTATCGCCTGGACGAGCGTGATTTCCGCGGTGAGCGTTTCGCCGACTGGCGCAGCGATCTGAAAGGCAATAACGATCTGCTGGTGCTGACCAAGCCGGAAGTGATCACCGCCATTCATTACGCCTATCTCGAGGCGGGCGCCGATATCCTTGAGACCAATACCTTCAACTCCACCTCCATCGCCATGGCCGACTACCATATGGAGTCGCTGTCCGCCGAGATTAACTATCAGGCCGCCTGCCTGGCGCGCGCCTGCGCCGACGAATGGACGGCGCGCACGCCGGAAAAACCCCGCTACGTCGCCGGGGTGCTGGGGCCGACCAACCGCACCGCGTCCATCTCGCCGAACGTCAACGATCCGGCGTTCCGCAACATCTCGTTCGATGAGCTGGTGGCGGCGTACCGCGAATCGACCCGCGCGCTGGTGGAAGGCGGCGTCGATCTGATCATGATCGAAACCATCTTCGACACCCTGAACGCCAAGGCCGCCGCTTTTGCGGTGGAAACCGAATTCGAAGCGCTGGGGGTGGAACTGCCGATCATGATTTCCGGCACCATCACCGACGCTTCCGGCCGCACCCTGTCCGGCCAGACCACCGAAGCGTTTTACAATTCGCTGCGCCACGTCAAGCCGCTGACCTTCGGCCTGAACTGCGCCCTGGGGCCGGATGAGCTGCGTCAGTACGTCGCCGAGCTGGCGCGCATCTCGGAGACCTACGTCACCGCGCACCCGAACGCCGGTTTGCCGAACGCCTTCGGCGAATACGATCTGGATGCGGCCGAGATGGCGCGCCAGGTCGGGGAGTGGGCGCAGGCCGGCTTCCTCAATATCATCGGCGGCTGCTGCGGCACCACGCCGGAACATATCGCCGCGATGGCCAGGGCGGTCGAGGGCGTGCCGCCGCGTCGGCTGCCGGAGCTCCCGGTCGCCTGCCGCCTGGCCGGTCTGGAACCGTTGACCATCGACGCCAACACCCTGTTCGTCAACGTCGGCGAGCGCACCAACGTCACCGGTTCGGCACGTTTCAAACGCTTGATCAAAGAAGAGAAATACAACGAGGCGCTCGACGTGGCGCGCCAGCAGGTCGAGAGCGGCGCGCAGATCATCGACATCAACATGGACGAGGGGATGCTTGACGCCGAAGCGGCGATGGTGCGCTTCCTCAACCTGATCGCCGGCGAGCCGGATATCGCCCGGGTGCCGATCATGATCGACTCCTCCAAGTGGTCCGTTATCGAGAAAGGCCTGAAGTGCATTCAGGGCAAGGGCATCGTCAACTCGATCTCGATGAAGGAGGGCGAAGAGGCCTTTATCCACCATGCCCGGCTGGTGCGCCGCTACGGCGCCGCGGTGGTGGTGATGGCGTTCGACGAAGTGGGCCAGGCGGATACCCGCGAGCGCAAGTTCGAGATCTGTCGCCGCGCCTATAAAATTTTGACCGAACGCGTCGGTTTCCCGCCGGAAGACATCATTTTCGACCCGAACATCTTCGCCGTCGCCACCGGCATCGAAGAGCACAACAACTACGCCGTCGACTTTATCGAAGCCTGCGCCGACATCAAAACCCACCTGCCGCACGCGATGATCTCCGGCGGGGTGTCCAACGTGTCGTTCTCGTTCCGCGGCAACGATCCGGTGCGTGAAGCGATCCACGCGGTGTTCCTGTATCACGCCATTCGCAACGGCATGGACATGGGCATCGTCAACGCCGGGCAGCTGGCGATTTACGACGATCTGCCCGGCGAGCTGCGCGAGGCGGTAGAAGACGTGATCCTCAACCGTCGCGAGGACGGCACCGAACGCCTGCTGGAGCTGGCGGAAAAGTACCGCGGCAGTAAAGACGGCGAAGCGGTGGTGCAGCAGGCGGAATGGCGCGGCTGGCCGGTGGAGAAGCGGCTGGAATATTCGCTGGTGAAGGGCATCACCGAGTTTATCGAGCTGGACACCGAAGAAGCCCGGCAGCAGGCCGAACGGCCGATCGAAGTGATTGAAGGGCCGCTGATGGCGGGGATGAACGTGGTCGGCGATCTGTTCGGCGAGGGCAAGATGTTCCTGCCGCAGGTGGTGAAATCCGCCCGCGTGATGAAGCAGGCGGTGGCCTACCTGGAACCGTACATCGAGGCCAGCAAGCAGCAGGGCACCTCCGCGGGGAAAATCCTGTTGGCGACGGTGAAGGGCGACGTGCACGACATCGGCAAGAACATCGTTGGCGTGGTGCTGCAGTGCAACAACTATGAAATCGTCGATCTGGGCGTGATGGTGCCGACGGAGAAAATCCTGCGCACCGCGCGCGAGGAGAATGTCGACATCATCGGCCTGTCGGGGCTGATCACGCCGTCGCTCGACGAGATGGTCAACGTGGCCAAAGAGATGGAGCGCCAGGGCTTTACGCTGCCGCTGCTGATCGGCGGTGCCACCACCTCCAAGGCGCACACCGCGGTGAAAATCGAGCAGAACTACAGCGGCCCGACCACCTACGTGCAGAACGCCTCGCGCACCGTGGGCGTGGTGTCGGCGCTGCTGTCCGCTACCCAGCGCGACGAGTTTGTGGCGCGCACCCGCAAAGAGTATGAAACGGTGCGCATTCAGCACGCGCGCAAAAAACCGCGCACGCCGCCGGTCGATTTGCACAAGGCGCGCGCCAACGCCATGGTGTTGGACTGGGCCGATTATCAGCCGCCGGCGCCGCGGCAGCTTGGCGTGTTTCCGGTGTCGGCCGGCATCGAGACGCTGCGCCACTATATCGACTGGACGCCGTTCTTCATGACCTGGTCGCTGGCGGGCAAATACCCGCGCATCCTGGAAGACGAGGTGGTGGGGGAAGAGGCCAAGCGCCTGTTCCATGACGCCAATCAGATGCTGGATCGGTTGGCCGTCGAGCGCAGCCTCAACCCGCGCGGCGTTTACGGCCTGTTCCCGGCCAACCGCGTTGGCGACGACGTGGAGGTATACCGCGACGAACGACGTGACGAGGTGCTGGCGGTGAGCCGCCACCTGCGGCAACAGACGGAAAAAACCGACTTCCCTAACTATTGTCTGGCGGACTTCGTGGCACCGAAAAGCAGCGGCAAGGCCGACTACTTCGGTGCCTTCGCGGTGACCGGCGGGCTGGAGGAGGACGCGCTGGCGGCGGCGTACGACGCACAGCACGACGATTACAACAAAATCATGGTCAAGGCGCTGGCGGATCGTCTGGCGGAGGCTTTCGCCGAATACCTGCACGAACAGGTGCGCAAGCTGCACTGGGGCTATGCCGCCGACGAGAGCCTGAGCAACGAAGAACTGATCCGCGAAAACTATCAGGGCATCCGGCCGGCGCCGGGCTACCCGGCCTGCCCGGAGCACACCGAAAAAGCGACCATCTGGCAGCTGTTGGACGTCAACCGCCACACCGGTATGGAACTGACGGAGTCCTTCGCCATGTGGCCGGGGGCGGCGGTGTCCGGCTGGTACTTCAGCCACCCCGAGAGCAAGTACTTCGCGGTGGCGCAGATCCAGCGCGATCAGGTGGAAGACTACGCGGCGCGTAAAGGGATGAGCGTGAGCGAGGTCGAACGCTGGCTGGCGCCAAACCTCGGCTACGACGCCGACTGACTTTCCTCTTCAAGGGCGCAGCGATGCGCCCTTGTCATTTACAGCGCTTCCACGTCGATGTGCAGCGCGTCGTACCGCCAATACTCCAGGTCGCAATCGATCACCCGGTCATGTTGATCGCGATTCACCCGCGTAATGAACAGCGCCGGGCTGCCGTAGGTCACCTTCAGCATGGCGGCGGCCTGCTGCGGCAGCAGGGTGGGCAGCATGTCGAAACGCACCCGGCCGTAGTGAATGCCGTAGCGTGCGGCGTACAGCGCGGTCAGTGACTGGGTCAGATCTTCGTCCAGAATGCCGGGGAAATAGGCCGGATTGAGATAGTGCTCGCAGTACAGCACCGCGCGCCCGTCGATGTAGCGCAGCCGGCGAATGCGATAGGCCTGCGCGCCGGGAGGCAGCGCCAGGCGGCCGGCCAGCGGCGCGTCGAGCGTGACGACCGCGCTGTCGATCGCTTCGGTATGCGCGGCGCGCCCCTGCTGCTGCGCCATGGCGTGAAAATGGCTGCGCTGCAGCGGGTTGTAGATCAAACGTGGAGGCGAGATGAACCAGCCGCGCCGCACCTGGCGGTAGATGACGCCCTGCGCCTCCAACTGGCCGAGCGCCTCCTGCAAGGTAATGCGGGTGGTGGCGAATTGCTCGCTCAGGGCGCGTTCGGAGGGCAGCTTGCCGCCCGCAGCGAACTCGCCGGCGGTGATGCGGGCGCTCAGCGTTTGGCAGATGGTGGCGACAGTCGTTGGTGCTTCACTCATACAGCGGGTGTCCCGTTTCAGTGCGTTTGGCCTTCCTTAAGGTAGACCAGCGTCGCGTTTTCGCCGTTGCAATGGGTGATAAAACTGTCGCTTTTTTAAGCTGACATATAATTATCACATTCGTCCGTTAGATTGGTTTGGTCCTGGCTGGACTAGTCCAGCCATCCCCACACTACCACCTGGAGCATCAGTTATGAAACGTTTGTGCGCTTCTGTGTTAACCAGTGCCATCGTGTTATCCAGCCAGATGAGCTGGGCCGCGGATACCGATCTGGCGGCGCTGGAGCAGGCCGCTAAAAAAGAAGGCGAAGTCAACAGCGTCGGCATGCCGGACAGCTGGGCCAACTGGAAAGGCACCTGGCAAGATCTGTTGAGCAAATACGGCCTGAAGCATGTCGATACCGACATGGGCTCTGCGCAGGAGATCGCCAAATTTGATGCGGAAAAGAACAACGCTACGGCGGACATCGGTGACGTCGGCGCGGCCTTCGGCCCGGTGGCGGTGCAGAAGGGCGTAACGCAGCCGTACAAACCCTCCACCTGGGATCAGGTGCCGGATTGGGCGAAAGACAAAGATGGCCACTGGGCGCTGGCTTACACCGGCACCATCGCCTTCATCATTAACAAGCAACAGGTGAAAGACATCCCGCACAGCTGGGCCGATCTGCTCAAGGGCAGCTATCAGGTCACCATCGGCGACGTCGGCACCGCGTCGCAGGCGGCCAGCGGCGTGCTGGCCGCCACTTACGCGATGGGCGGCAACGAGAAAAACCTCAAGCCGGGCCTGGAATTCTTCGGCAAGCTGGCCAAGGCCGGCCGCCTGAGCCTGAGTAACCCGGTGATCGCGTCGCTGGAGAAAGGGGAAGTGCAGGTTGGCGTGGTGTGGGACTTTAACGGCCTGAACTACCGCGATCAGATCGACAAAACCCGCTTTGAAGTGCTGATCCCGTCGGACGGCTCGATCACTTCCGGCTACACCACCATCATCAACAAATACGCCAAGCACCCGAACGCCGCCAAGCTGGCGCGCGAATACATCTTCTCCGACGCCGGCCAGATCAACCTGGCGCGCGGCTATGCCCGCCCGATCCGCGCCGAACATCTGACGCTGCCGGACGACGTCAAGGCCAAGCTGCTGCCGGCCGAGCAGTACAAGAATGCGCACCCGATCGCCGATCCGGCGGCCTGGGAACAGAGCGCCAAAGCGCTGCCGCGCCTGTGGCAGGAAAACGTCATTATGTTTATGCAGCAGTGAGTTAACGCACCATGAAAACGATCCTCGTGCTGCTGGACGGCCTCAACTACCGGGTGGCGCACGACGCCATGGGTTATCTGCAGGCCGAATGCGCGGCGGGACGCGGGCGGTTGTACCTGCTGGAGAGCGAGTTACCCTCGCTCTCCCGGCCGCTGTATGAATGCATTCTCACCGGCGTCACGCCGGTGGAGAGCGGAGTGGTGCACAATCACGTCTCGCGCCTTTCTCATCAACAAAGCGTGTTTCATTACGCGCGCGCCGCCGGGCTGACCACCGCCGCCGCCGCGTATCATTGGTTCAGCGAATTGTATAACCGCACGCCGTTCGACGCCGCGCGCGACCGCCATACCGACGCCCCCGAGCTGCCGATTCAGCACGGGCATTTCTATTACGACGACGGCTATCCCGACAGCCATCTGTTCGACGACGCTGAAAGCCTGCGCCAGCGTCATCAGCCGGACTTCTTGCTGATCCATCCGATGAACATCGACGACGCCGGCCACCGCTTCGGCCTCTCTTCGCCGCAGTACCGCAACGCGGCGCGGCGCGCCGACGGCTCGTTGTCGCGCTATCTGCCCGAGTGGCTGGCGGCCGGTTATCAGGTGCTGGTCACCGCCGACCACGGCATGAACGACGATCGCAGCCACGGAGGGGTGTTGCCGGAAGAGCGCCAGGTGCCGCTGTTCGTGTTCGGTGCGGGCTTCAGCCTGGATGACGCCGATCCGCAGCAAACCGAGCTGTGCGGCACGATCTGCGATCTGCTGCAGGCGCCGCACGACAAGCCGCGCTGCCGGGCGTTGCTGGCGCAGGATGCGCGATGAACAGTAAAACCAAATGGATCGCCGCACTGTGCCTGCTGCCGTTTATCGTGTTGTTCGGCGCGTTTCAGATCGCCCCGCTGGTGTGGATCGCCATTCACAGCTTTTTCAGCGAGACCAGCGGCTGGGGCTGGGGCAACTATGTCGATATCCTCACCTCGCCGTTCTACCTGCAGGCGTTTCAGTTCTCGCTGGAGATCTCGCTATGGTCGAGCGTCTACGGCTTGCTGATCGCGTTAGTTGGCAGTTACTCACTGCGCCAGCTCGGCCAGACCCGGTTTCATGACTTCGTGATGTCGTTCACCAACATGACCAGCAACTTCGCCGGGGTGCCGCTGGCGTTCGCCTTCGTCATTCTGCTGGGGCTGAACGGTTGCCTGACGTTGCTGCTGCGCAAATACGGCCTGATGGAGAGCTTCAACCTCTATTCGAAGAGCGGCCTGATCGTGCTGTATACCTACTTCCAGATCCCGCTCGGGGTGCTGCTGCTGTATCCGGCATTCGACGCGCTGCGCGCCGACTGGCGCGAATCGGCGGCGCTGCTCGGCGCCGGCCCCTGGCGCTACTGGCGGCATATTGGCCTGCCGGTGCTGGCGCCGGCGCTGATGGGCACCTTCGTCATCCTGCTGGCCAACGCGCTCGGCGCCTACGCCACGGTGTATGCGCTGACCACCGGCAACTTCAACGTGATCCCGATCCGCATCTCGGCGCTGGTGGCGGGGGACATCTCCCTCGATCCGAACCTGGCCAGCGCGCTGGCGATGCTGCTGGTGGTGATGATGGCGTTTATCACGGTGATCCACCAATGGATGCTGCGCAGGAGCTACCTCAATGCGCGCTCATAACCGGCTGGAGAATGCTTATGTCGCGTGTTGAACGCCTCTATCATCGTACGGTGACCGGCCTGCTGCTGTTGATCCTACTGCTGCCGCTGGCGGCGACGCTGATTTACGCGCTGGCTACCCAGTGGGGCGCCACCATTTTGCCGGACGGTTTTACCCTGAAGTGGCTGACGGCGCTGTGGAGCGATCCGCGCTTTTTGCAGGCGCTGTGGCACTCGCTGCTGATCTGCTTCGGCACGCTGCTGCTGTCGGTGGTGGTGATCCTGCCGGCGATGTTTGTGATCGCTTACTACTTCCCCAGGCTGGACGCGGTGATGAACGTGCTGATTCTGCTGCCGTTCGCCGTGCCGCCGGTGGTGTCGGCGGTGGGGCTGATGCAACTGTTCGCCGCCGATCCGCTGCCGCTGCTCGGCACCCCCTGGATTTTGGTGGGCTGCTATTTCACCATCGCACTGCCGTTTATCTATCGCGCCATCAGCAACAACATGCAGGCGATCAACCTGCGCGATCTGATGGACGCAGCGCACTTGCTCGGCGCCAGTACCTGGCGGGCGGCGCTGTGGGTGGTGCTGCCGAATCTGCGCAAGGGCGGAACGATCGCTGTGTTGCTGTCGTTCTCGTTCCTGATCGGCGAGTTCGTGTTCGCCAACCTGCTGGTGGGCAGCCAGTATGAAACGCTGCAGGTCTATCTGTTCAATATGCGCAACGGCAGCGGGCATTTCACCAGCGCGCTGGTCATCTCCTATTTCGCCGTGGTGCTGCTCGTCACCTGGCTGGCGAACCTGCTGAATAAAAACAAGGGTTAACCCGATGGCTTATCTCAACGTCACCCGCCTGAACAAACATTATGGCCAGACCCAGGTGTTTCAGGATATCGATTTCACCGCCGAAGAGGGGGAGTTTGTCACCCTGCTCGGGCCAAGCGGCTGCGGCAAGTCGACGCTGTTGCGCTGTCTGGCCGGCCTGACTCCGGTCGACAGCGGGCAAATTTTACTGCAGGGCCAGGATCTGGTGCCGCTGGCACCGCAAAAGCGCGGCATCGGCATGGTGTTCCAAAGCTATGCGCTGTTTCCCAATATGACGGTGGAAGGCAACGTGGCCTTCGGCCTGAAAATGCAGAAGCTGGCGGCCGGGCAGATCGGCCAGCGGGTGCAGGAGGTGCTGGCGCTGGTGGAGCTGAGCGATCTGGCGAAGCGCTATCCGCACCAGCTGTCGGGCGGCCAGTGTCAGCGCGTGGCGCTGGCGCGATCGCTGGTCACGCGCCCGCGTCTGCTGCTGCTCGACGAACCTCTGTCGGCGCTGGACGCGCGCATCCGCAAACATCTGCGCGAGCAGATCCGGCGCATTCAACGCGAGCTGAACCTGACGGCGATCTTCGTCACCCACGATCAGGAAGAGGCGCTGACCCTGTCGGATCGCATCGTACTGATGAACAAGGGGCAGATCGTGCAGAGCGGTGATGCGGAAACCCTGTATACCCAGCCGGCGGACGCCTTCGCCGCCGGTTTTATCGGCAACTATAACCTGCTGAGCGCCGAACAGGCCGGCCGGCTGACCGGGCGCAGCTATGCCGGCAAGGTGGCGATCCGCCCAGAGTCTATCGGGCTGTTGCCGGCCGGACAGGGGATCGGCGGGGTGATCCTTGGCCACAGTTTGCTCGGGAATGTGGTACGCTATCGGATTCAGGTTCGCGAGGTAGAGTTGCTGGTTGACGTGCTCAACCGTTCGGTGGCCGATCTGCGGCCCGACGGCGCGGAAATTGGGCTACACTTGGAACCTGTTGTATTGCGGGAAGTTGCATGACTTCGCAGCGCGGCGCCGGGGCTCTCCCACCGCCGCCTTAACCCTTCTCTTCTGCGGTCTGCCGCCCGCCCGCTGTCCTGCCAGACCCACGCCCGGCAGGCGGGACTGCGCGCTGTACCCGTCATCCTTTGGCTCGCCTCTCTGCGTCGCGTGACAGGCATCGGGTATCAGCCTCCTTTGGCCGGGCGTTAATGGAGCGTATCTTCCGTGCTGACCCTTCTTCACCTGCTTTCGTCCGTGGCGCTGTTGGTGTGGGGCACCCACATCGTGCGCACCGGGATCATGCGGGTTTACGGCGCCAATCTGCGGCGCGTGTTGAGCGACAGCGTTGAGAAAAAACCGCTGGCGTTCGTTTCCGGCATCGGCGTGACCGCGCTGGTGCAAAGCAGCAACGCCACCGCGCTGCTGGTGACCTCTTTCGTCGCGCAGGGGCTGGTGGGGCTGGCGCCTGCGCTGGTGATCATGCTCGGCGCCGACGTCGGCACCGCGCTGATGGCGCGCGTGCTGACCTTCGATCTTTCCTGGCTGTCGCCGCTGCTGATCCTGGTCGGCGTCTTCCTGTTCCTCAGCCGCAAGCAGATGCGGATCGGCCAGATCGGACGCGTCTTGATCGGCCTTGGGCTGATCGTGCTGGCGCTGGAGCTGATCGTGGCCGCCGCCACGCCGATCACCCAGGCGGCAGGGGTAAAAGTGCTGTTCTCGTCGCTGACCGGCGATGTGATGCTGGACGCCCTGACCGGCGCGCTGTTCGCCATCGTCAGCTATTCCAGCCTGGCCGCGGTGCTGCTGACCGCCACCCTGACCGCCACCGGCGTGATTTCGCTGAAGGTGGCGCTCTGTCTGGTGATCGGCGCCAACCTCGGCAGCGGCCTGCTGGCGATGATCAACGCCAGCGGCCAGAACGCCGCCGGGCGGCGCGTGGCGCTAGGCAGCCTGCTGTTCAAATTGGTGGGCTGCATCCTGGTGTTGCCGTTCGTCTCCTATCTGGCGGATGTGATGGCTCAGCTGCCGGGCGGCAGCGAAGAGCTGGTGATCTATTTCCACGTGTTCTACAACCTGATCCGTTGTCTGGTGATGATCCCGCTGGCCGGGCCGATGGCGACGCTGTGCGAACGGCTGATCGTCGACGTGGCGGCCGACGACCCGCGCATGCGGCCGCGTCATCTGGACGCCAGTGCGCTGGATACGCCGACGCTGGCGCTGGCCAACGCGGCGCGCGAAACGCTGCGCATGGGCGACGTGGTGGAACACATGATGATCCTGCAGCGCGAAGTGCTGCACGGTAAGCAAGGCGTGGATAAAGAGGTGCGGCGACTCGACGATGACGTCGACGTGCTGTACACCGCCATCAAGCTGTATCTGGCGCAGATCCAGAAGGAAGATCTGGGCGAGGAAGATTCGCGCCGCTGGGCGGAAATCATCGAAATGGCGCTCAACCTGGAACAGGCGGGCGACATCATCGAGCGCATGGCCGGCGACGTGGGCGCCAAATCGCACGCCGCGCGCCGCGCCTTCTCGGCGGAAGGATTGGCGGAACTGGACGGGTTGCACGAACGGCTGATCGGCAACCTGCGTCTGGGGTTGTCGGTGTTCCTGTCCGGCGACGTCACCAGCGCCAAACGCCTGCGCCGTTCCAAGCACCGTTTCCGTATTTTGGATCGCCGCTACGCGCACGCGCACGTCGATCGTTTGCATCAGCAAAACGTGCAGAGCATCGAGACCAGTTCGCTGCATTTGGGATTGTTGGGGGACATGAAGCGCCTGAACTCGCTGTTTTGCGCCGTGGCCTACAACGTGTTGGATCAGGATGCGAAAGACGACGATCGCGACTGGGAAGACACCCCAAGCACGCTGTAAAAAAAACGCCCCCGGAAAACCGGGAGCGTTGCGTAGGGGAGAGCGTTATTTGCCGCTGAACACGCCGGCTTTGGCGTCCGCCTGCTGAGTTGAGGCATGGCCGCTGGCGAACGGCACGTTGCCGTCGACGCTTTGCTTCGCCGCGCCGCCTAACAGTCCACCTACCGTGGCCGCCGCATCGACGCGGCCGCCGCCCTGATAGCGCTGGCCGCTGACGTCCTGCTGGCTGACCTGGCTACCGCCCAGTTCCACCTTGCCCTGCTGGCTGCGGATTTCGCCGCCGGTCAGTTGGGTTTGGCCGCCGACCTGCAGCGCCACGCCGTGCTTACCGGCAATCGCCGATTGCTCGCCGACCGCATTGTTGTTCACCACGTCGGCATTGACCTTGAGCTGCCCCTGGCGACCCGCCGGCCCGGTGATGCTGTCTTTCACCGCGCCGCCGACGGTGCGTGCACCGCGATCCCACAGTGGGCCCTGCGGTTTTTCGCCGGCCGGCGTTTCCGGCAGCGTGACTTTGCCGTCAGCCTTGCTGAAGCTGACTGCACCGGTGGTATCCTGCTGCGGATCGAGGCGACGCGCCACGCTGTTGTACTTGTCGGTGGTGGCGTCGGCCACTTTGTTCACCCCGGCTTCCAGTTTCTCTTTCACTTTGCCGGCGTAGCGCGGCGTGCCGACCTTCGACAGCTTGGAGGTGATGCTGCTGCCCGGATCGTTGCTGTGGCTCAGACCGGCATCCACATCCACCTTCACGCCTGTCTCGACGTCTTTGCGGCTTTCAACGCGCAGATCGCCGCCCACCTTGCCCTGTACGCTGTCGGCGTCGACGCGCGCGCCGGCAAGGCGGGTGTCTTTGCCGCTGTTGAGCGCCACGTCGCCCGCGGTGATGCCGGCGTTGGCGTGGGTGGTTTTATCCTGCTGCTCCACGCCGACTTTCAGACCTGCGCCCAGCGTGTGGGTGTCTTTGCCGGTGTTCGGATCGACCTTGCCGCCTGCGTCCTTGTTGAAGGTTTGACCGCCTCTGGCGTTGGCTTTGATGCCCAGATTCCAGTTGTCCTTATGCTGCTCGTTCTTGGCGGATTCCAGCAGGATGCCGCCGTTTTTCGCTTCGAGCGCGGCGCTGCCGCCGCTGACTTTGGCCCCCTGCAGATGCAGCGCGTCATCGCCTTTGCCGTTGGCGGACAGGGTGACCTTGCCGTCTGAGGCGATAGTGGCACCCTGGCGCTCGGTCGCGGACTCATTGACTTTGGCGATGTCGAAGGCGCCGCCGGCGGAGAGGCTGCCGCCGGTTTTTTCCTTGCTGTCGCTGCTGCCGGCGCCCAGATCGATATTGCCGGACAGCTTGCTTTCCTTACGCGTTTGGGTCGATTCCGCCGCCTGCAGCGCGACCTGGTTGCCCGCGTTCAGGCTGACGTCGCCCTGGCTCTTGACGTTGGTGCCCTGCAGCGTCAGATCGCGGCCCGCCTTCAGCGCCACGCCCTGGCCGCTGACGTTGCCGACCTGCGCGGTGCTGCTGCTGCTTTCACCGTTGTTGGTACCGCCGCCGAAACCGGCGCCGAAGTTTTTGCTGTCGGCGGTGAAACCGCCCTTGGCGGACGCTTTGACGTTAAAGCCGCTGTGGTTCTCGCTCTGTTTGTCGCTGGCCTGATCGAAGCGGATATCGCCGCCGGCGTTGACGGCGGTTTTACCGCTGCCGCCGTTCAGCGCGGTACCCTGATAGACCGCGTCTTTTTTCACGTTGACGTTGATGCCGTTGGCCGCGTCGATCGAGCCGGTCACCGCCTGGCTGGCGCTGCTGTTGCTGCGCTGGGTGCCGCCTTCGCCCTTGGCGTCCACGGTCAGATCGCTGCCGGTGGTGGTGTAGACGCGCACGCCGGCGCTGCCGCGGGTATCGCGGCTCTGCTCGTCCTGACGGTTTGCCGCGGCTTCGCTGCGGTGGCTGTCCGCCGTCAGGTTGACCGCGCCTTTGCTCGCCTGGTACTGCGTGCCCTGATCGCGCACTTCGCCTTTGGCATTGATGTCGATGCTGCCGGCTTTCACCGAGCTGACCACCGCCTGCGAGCTGCTGCTGTGTTTTTCGCTGCTGCCGCCCTGTGCGCCGATATCCAGGCCGACGTTAGGCGCGCCGATGCCGCCGATATCGTTGATAACGCCGGTAGCGTCCAGCTTGGCTGCCTTGCCGACCGCGCGCTCGACCGGACGGGTCACGGCGCTGTAATCGACGTTGGCGCCGATGTTCACGCCGACGTCGGTTTTGGTGGTGGTGGTGCTGGCGGTGTCGGCAGCGGCAAGGTGATCGACGCCGGCGGCGTTTTCTTGATAGGCGCCGCCGACGCTGTGCTGCGCGCCTTGCTGGGTCAGCTTGTCGCGGGCGTTGATCGTCAGGTTGCCTTTGACGTCGCTGCCGGAGGTGAGCGCTTTGCTGCTTTGCGTCTGGGTTTTGCTGTTCTCGTAGCCGGCTTCCACGCCGCTGCCGAGTTTGTCGATGCCGCCGGTGTAATAGAAACCGCCGCCGATCTTGGTTTGCTCGGTGTTTGAGGCCGTTTTATCGTCGGCCGCCAGGAACGAAACCTTGTTGCCGCTGACGCTGGCGTCGCCTTTGTCGGCGACCAATTGAGAACCGCTGAAGGTCACGTCCTTCTCCGCCTTGAGCTTCACGCTGCCGCCGCTGAGGCTTGAGGCGCTATTCTCGGTGCGGGTGGTTTTCTCGCTGTCGCGGGTGTGCTCGATGCGCAAACCGGCGCGGTACTGCTTGTCACCGGCTTCTTTGGCGTAGCCGTTAACGGTGAGCGCGGTCTTTTGCTCGTCGATGTTCTGCTGCCGCTCGGCCGCCTTGACGTTGATGTTGCCGGTCTTCGACTCGACGCTCAGCTCACCGCCGCTGGCGACCTGGCTGCCGATCACGTCGGCATCCTTGTGGCTGACCAGCGTCAGGTTGGTGTCGGACTTCAGCTCGCTGGCGGTGCTGCTCTGGTAGCTGTTGTCGGCCTTGTGCGAACTGCTGGTGATGTTGAAGGCGGTGCCGGTGCGCGCGTCGATTTTGTCCACGGTGGTGCTCAGCGCGTTGTCGATGCGCAGGCCGCCGTGGGTGGCGGTGACTTCGCCGCCTTTCTGGCCGCGCGCCTTGCTGCCGGTAATGGTGACGCCTTGCTGACCGTTCAGGCGCAGGGTGCCGCCGCTGGTCAGCTCGGAAGCGTGGCTGATCTCGCGGCGATTGCTGTTGTTTTTGTTGTCGCCGCCGCCGATGCCGCCCCAGGAGGTTTTGTCATCGCGTACCGCTTTGGCGTTGGCGGTTTTCTGCACCCCGACCTGGATCTGGCTGTCTGCATCGATCGTCAGATCGCGCTGGGCGTGGATCTTGGCGCCCTGAGTCGAGACATTACGACCGGCTTTCAACGTCAGTTCGCCCTGGCTGCGCAGTTCGCTGGCCTTCAGGCTTTCGCTTTCGTCGCTGCTGCTCCATCTGCCGGTGCGCAGGCTGGAGGTGTGATTGCGCTGGTAGCCGCGCTCGCTGGATTTATCCTTCTCCACCAGCCCGGCAAGGTGTACGTCGCGCGCCGCTTTGACGCTCAGCGCACGGTCGGCGCTGACATTAGCGCCCAGCAGCTTCACGTCTTCCTGGGTGCTGATGAGTTTGGCGCTGCCGCCGGCGGCGACGGTGCTGCCCGCCTGCTGCAGCTGCTCGCGTTCGCGGGTGACGTCGTATTGCCAGGAGTAGAACCAGCGATCGTCGGTATGGCCTTGCGTCTGCTTCAGCTGCTGGCCGTCGAGCGTCAGCTTACCGCCCTGCAGCGTAATGTCTTCGCCGCGGATATTGGTGGCGGTGAGGTGCGCATGATTATCCGCCACCAGGCTGATGTTCTTGCCTTTCAGCTCGGTGCGGGTCAGCTTCTGGCTGCTGCTGCGATCGTTGACGTAGATGCCGCCACGGTAATTTTGATAGTTATCGCCGCCGTTTTTGTTGCTGCTGGCGTCGTCGACGCGGCTTTCGCTACGGATATCATAGGCTTTCACCTTGAGTTCATCGCCGGCGTTCAACGAGCCGGCCAGTTTCACGCCGCTGCCCTGCGCGGTGTTGATGATGTTGATGCGCCCGGCCTGCATGCTGCCGAGGTAGTAGCTGTCCAGCGCGGTCGGCATCTGTTGGCTGGCCTGCACCGTGCCGTCGCGCGCTACCCGGTTAAGGCCGCTGATGGCGTTGATCGTCGCCGAGGTCACTTTACCATTCGAATGTTTGAAATCTTGCACGATCACTTCGCCGCGGCTGTCGATCTTCGGCGCGATCAGATCCAGTACGCCGCCGGCGTTCAGGGTGCCATTGAGGCTCAGAGTGTTGCGGTTGCCGAAGGTGCTGTAACCCTGCAGCACGCCGTTTTCCACCAGCGGGTTGCCGACCACCAGTGAGGAATGGCTGGTATTGATGAATCCGCAGCCCTGACAGCTGATGCCGTTCGGGTTGGCCAGCACGTAGTCGGCCGCCATGCCGAAGATCTCTTGCTGGCCGTGCAGCAGAGACGGATTGCGGCCGATCACTTCGTTGAGGATCACGCTGGCTTCGCGTCCGCCCAGATTGGGGTTGGCGCCCAGTTGGCCGGCCAGCTGCGACAGTCCCGCCTCGCGGGAGTTGTTCAGCACCGCGCCGGGCTGGTTGACGTTGAAGTCCTGATATTGGTTGTGCGACAGCCCGTTGCCGTTCGGCGCGACGATATCGACCACCTGCGCGCCGGTGGCAGCGGTGGAGACGCCGGGGCCGTTGGCGCCGTTGGCCGCAACGATCTCTGCGGCGTAGGCGCCGGCGGAAGCGGCGAGAATAATCGCCAGCGCGGCGGCCAGTTTGCCTGCCGCCGAAAGTCTGAAGTTATTATTTTTCATCCATGTATCTCCGTATATTGCCGTGGGGTCCTGCAAAACTGTTGATTAAAAGGTGTAAGAAAAGCGGGCCAACACCTGAACGGGATCTTCCGGCGTAGCGTGGTTAGACAAAATCCAGCCGCGGCTGACCTCGAGATCGACCAGCGCCTGGCGGTAACGTAACGTGGCGCCGCTGCTCACACCGGCGCTGCTGCGCCAGCCCGAGTTGTCCTGACGCGGCAGAATGCGGCCGACGTCGGCGCCGAGGCGCGGCGTCAGCGAGGTGGCACCCAGATTGAAACTGCGGGACAGCGTATTTTGCAGATACCAGCCGTTGTCGCCGGACTGGGTGCTGCGGCTGAAGCCGCGTACGGCGCTGCGATCGGTGAGGCTCAGCCACTCCACGCCGGGCAGCGGGTCGCGGCTGTACTGGCCGTAGAACAGATTGTTGAGCTGATAGGTGGCGTCACCCAACTGGAGGCGCTGGCTGAGGTTGGCAAACAGCTTGCCTTTGGTGAACCGGCTGTCGAGGTGCACCGAACTCGGGTGGCGGCCAGCCCCCAGCCACGGCATCCCCTGCTCGACGCTGAGGTTGGCGCTGAACACGCCATTGGGCAGAATTTGCAGGTGGCTGGCGCTCAGTTCGGCCAAGGTCAGCGTGGGGCTGCTGACCTCAAGGCGCACGCTTTCGAAGTAGTTGTCGATGCGCTTGTAGGTCAGCTGGCCGCTCAGGCTGTCTATCTGATCGTGATCGCGATAAAACACGTAGTCGCTGCGCAGCCCGTACTGTTGGGTCTGGCCGTGCAGTTTGACCACGTTGTGCGGCAGCTGCTGGTGGTTTTCATAGGACGAGAAGCTGGCGAACCCGCTGAAGGTGAACGCGCCGTACGGCAGCGAATAGAGCAGGGTATAGGCGCGATTATAGCGGTGAGCCGGGTTTTCCAGCGTGCTGTTGGCGTTCAGGCTGACAAAGTCCGATAGGCCAAACGGGCTGTCCAACGTGGCAGTGGCGCGTGCCAGCCACCGGCCGGTGCTTTTTTGGCCGTAATTATCCGTGCCGGCGGTAATCAGCCAGGGCTTGGCATGCTGATTGCGCAAACGAATAACCGAACCGCCAACCTGGCGGCCGGGCAATATATCCAGCTTGGTGGTATTTGATTGCAAACGGTTGGCTTGATCCAATCCCTGATCGAGCTCGGTTAATTTCAACGGCTTGCCTTCCAGCCCCGGAAATAATAAACGGCTGTTGACCCAGCGATCGCCGCCTTCTATTTTCTCGATAAATCCTTCCGTCACGCTCAGCCCCAATTCCCCCTGTGAATTAGGGCGAACAATTTGCACGCGCGCGGTGATATAGCCCTTTTGCACATAAAGACGCGTTAATTCACGGGTCAAGCGATTGATATCGTTGCTGCTGATGCACTGTTCCGGCAGCGCGCTCAGGGCCGATAAATCAGCCGGCGAGAGTAGGGTGACTCCCTGCAGATAAACGCCGGCGATCGGCAGGCACTGCGCGGACTGCGGCAGTGCGGGCGCGGCCGGTTCCGGTTCCGCCAGCAGGCGCTGCTGCTTCAGCTGCTGGTAGCGGCGTTGCTCAATCAACTGGTTGACTTCACGCGTGCTGTCTTGCAACGCGCGCCGTGATTCCCCCATCGACATGTCCATCATCATGTGGGAGTCCGGCAGGGTTTCGGCGGAAAGGGCCGTGCTGACCAGCAGTGTCAAGGCGGTGATTTTTTTTATCATTGTAATCCATTCTGAGAGGCCGCCGGGGCAGCCAGCCCAATCCATGAGGTTAACCACGGGCGGCCGACGGCCGGCCCGAAATAATGAGCGACATGCACATTGCGAGGTATCTTGATTTGCCGCAGCAAATAAGACGGTGGGTATATATCTAAATAATAATTAGGCTGCTTCTTTTGTGGCGGGCAACCCTGGTGACTTAATTAATTAAAAAAAGTGGAGCGTCTCTTCCTCTTGCCAACATTATCGGCATGGATAGGAAGAATCTGAATTTTTATTTTTCACGGATGATAGGGGATGAGGGGAATTATGACAATCCGACCAGTAGGAAATACGAAATTTCGCAGAAAAGAAAAGGGACGCAATTGTTTGCGTCCCTACAGGCGGTTTATTTCTTCTTGATAGGGCGGCCGGACCAATAACCTGCCAGCAGTGAACCGGAGAGGTTGTGCCAGACCGAGAACAGCGCGCCTGGCAGCGCGGCCAGCGGCGAGAAGTAGATTTTGCCCAGCGTGGCCGCCAACCCGGAGTTCTGCATGCCCACTTCGATCGCCAGCGTGCGGCAGGTGGACTCGTCGAAGCCGAACAATTTGCCGCCCCAATAGCCGCTCAGCAGACCGATGCCGTTGTGCAGGATCACCGCGATGATAACGACCAGGCCGACCGAAGCGATATGGCTTTGGCTGCCCGCCACCACCGCGCTGATGATCGCCAGAATGCACACCATCGACAACGCCGGCAACAGTGGCTCGATGCGCTTCACCACCTTGGTCAGGGTATGGTGGACGATCAGGCCCAGGCCGATCGGGATCACCACAATCTGCAGAATGCTCAACAGCATGCCCATGATATCGACGCTGATCTCGGCGTCGACGTACAGACGGGTCAGCAGCGGCGTGGCGAACACGCCCACCAGCGTCGAGACCGCCGAGATGGTCACCGACAGCGCCACGTCACCCTTGGCCAGATAGATCATCACGTTGGAGGCGGTGCCGCTGGCCACGCTGCCCACCAGCACCATGCCGGCGGACAGATCCGGCGGCATGCGGAACAGCATCGCCAGGATCCAGGCCGCCAGCGGCATGATCAGATAATGCAGGAAGATGCCTGCCGCCACCGGGCCGGGGCGCGCCAGCACGCGTTTGAAGTCGTCGAGCCGCAGCGTGACGCCCATGGCGAACATGATCAGCATCAGCAGCGGGCTGACGTAGGGGCCGATACCGGTAAAGGTGGTCGGCGTGTAATAAGCGGCGACGGACAGCAGTATCGCCCAGAGGGGGAATAAGCGCGTGAGTAGTGCCAGCATGCAGGTTTTCCTTAGCCAGATTGAGAACGGTGGATATGGTTGTGTTTTTATTGCGGGCTCAACATGCTGAACCCCTGCAGGTTTTGAACGGATTTTTTAGACGCAGGGGCGCAGCATGCTGCGCCCGCAATCAGGGATAATGACTTATTCGAACAGGTTGTGATGCAGGGTACGCACCACCTGCTCGGCTTCTTCGCCCGGCACCAGGAAGCACAGGTTATAGCTGCTGGCGCCGTAGCAGATCAGGCGGATATTGAACGGATCGAGCACGCCGAACACCTCTTTGCCCACGCCGCAGGCGCGCGACAGCTGGTTGCCGATGATCGCCACCAGCGCCAGGTTTTCTTCCACTTCCACCCGGCACAGCGACGACAGTTCGGTCAGCAGTGAGGTGGTCAGCAGGCTACCGCCGACGGAGGTGGCGCCGGTGGTGTCCATGGTCAGCGCGATGCTGACTTCCGAAGTGGTGATCAGATCGACGGAGACATTATGGCGCGCCAGGATGTTGAACACCTCGGCCAGGAAACCGCGCGCGTGCAGCATGTTCAGGCTGTGCAGCGTCAGCAGCGTTTGCTTGCGGCGCAGCGCCAGCGCGCGGAACAGCGGCGGGTTCTCGGTGGTGTTGCACACCAGCGTGCCACCGGCCGCCGGATCCTTGCTGGAGCCGACGAACACCGGAATATCGCTGCGCACCGCCGGCAACAGGGTGGCCGGATGCAGCACTTTGGCGCCGAAGGTGGCCATTTCCGCCGCCTCTTCGAAACCGATTTTGTCGATGCGCTTGGCCGCCGGCACCACGCGCGGATCGGTGGTGTAGATGCCCGGCACGTCGGTCCAGATATCCACCCGGCCGACGCCGAGCGCTTCGCCGAGCAGCGCGGCGGTATAGTCGCTGCCGCCGCGGCCGAGCGTGGTGGTGCGGCCTTTCGGCTCGCTGCCGATAAAGCCCTGGGTGACCACCAGCGCTTCCTGCAGGCGCGGCTGCAACTGCGCCCGGGCCAGTTCGCTGAGCGCGGCGCTGTCCGGCACGGCGCGGCCGAAGTGATCGTCGGTGCGCATCACTTTGCGCACGTCGAACCATTCGGCCTGCACGTTGCGGGCGCGCAGGATTTCAACGAACAGCAGGGTGGACATCAGCTCCCCATGGCTGACCAGCTCGTCGGTCAACGCCGTCGAGGTGGCCAGCGACGCGGCTTCCGACAGCATGGCGATGTTTTCCAGCAGGCGGTCTATTTCGTCGCGGATCACCGCCGGCGCCGCGAGGCGATCGAGGATGGCGTACTGGATGCGCCGGATTTCATCAAGCTGGTAATTGCGCTTGTCGGCCTCGCAACCCTCGGCCAGGGCGACCAACAGGTTGGTGACGCCCGCCGAAGCGGACAACACCACCAGGCGGACCTGCGGGTTGGCCAGCACGACGTCGGCGCTGCGGTTCATGGCTTCAAAGTCGGCGACGCTGGTGCCGCCGAACTTGGCTACCACGGTGGAATTCTGGGGTGCTGCTTGGTTCATCTAGAAACCTCGTGTCAGGGATGCCCGTTTGGGGCACTGTAATTCCATAGCCTTGGCACAAGGGGAGAGCGGTAAACAGGGGGCAGGCGTAGAGGTCAGGCTACGATACACCCAGAAGCGCCCCACCTTGTCGATCGCCCTGCGGGCGATCCCCTGGTGACAACCCAGGGGATTCAGCCCCTGTAGTCGATACGATAATGGCCGGCCATTACCCTACCTCGGCGTCGCTCCCCCTCGGGTGCCGTCAACGGAGAAACGGCTCCTCTGACACTCTACCTGGGCGACGCGCCTCTTCTGGCTTGCGCACCGGGTGCGCAAGTAGGCTGTTAGGAATAGCCGGTTATCGCCATTCTGTCAACGTACAGACGGTGAGGGATTTTCATCTTGCACCAGCGCGATAAGCGTACAGGGCATCGCGGGCGTGGAACCGGCGCCAATCGGTTGCAGAGAACCGTCTTCCTTTTGGCTGAATAGCGGAATAACGCCCTGATGTTTCTCCAAATACTCCAGCCAACCGAAATTTTCGTTCAATTTGGTCGCTTTAATGGTGGCCCCCCTGGCGAGCAGGCTGCTCAGGCGGCCGTAGGTGGCTTCCTGATTAAATAAAATTTCATGCCGGCGGAAACGCGAGCTTTCCGCGCTGGCGCCGCGCCCTTTCAGCGGCGCCCCCGAACGGATGGCGAACACGTGATCTTCGCCGAAGAGATGGCCGAAGTGGTAGACCGCCAGCGCGTTCTGGTGGCGATTGGGCGACAGCGCCAGCACCTGGGCGATATTGCTCAGATCGAGGTAGTTCTCGGCGTGTTCGGAGTAGGCGTGGCCATAGTAGGCCGGAATGCCGTCCATGCGCGCCTGACGGTAGTATTCCCAGCTGCTGTCGGTGACGATCACCGGCACGTTCAGCTTGATCAGCGCCTGCGCCAGCATGCGCGCCACGCTGTTGGCGCCGACGATCAGCACGCCGCGCGGTTTCTGCTGCTGCACCCGCAGCCAGCGCGCCATCATGCCGCTGGTCAGGCTTTGCAACACCACGGTACCGATGATGATGGCGAACACCACGGTCACCAGCCGGTCGGCACCCTGATAGCCGCTGCGCTGCAGCGTCAGCGCGAACAGCGAACTGACCGCCGCGGCCACGATGCCGCGCGGGGCGATCCAGCACAGCAGCAGCCGATCGCGCCAGTGCAGGGAAGAGCGCCAGGTCGAGACCGCGATGCACAGCGGCCGGGCGATGAACTGCACCGCCAGCAGCAGCAGGAGCAGCGGCCAGCCCATGTTCCACAGCGCCTGGATGTCGAGCCGCGCCGCCAGAATGATGAACAGCGCCGAGATCAGGATCGCCGACAGCTCCTCTTTGAACGCCAGAATATCGCTGGTGTCCACGTCGCGCATGTTGGCCAGCCAGATGCCCATCACCGTGACGGTCAGCAGGCCGGATTCGTCGGCGATGGCGTTGGAGACGCCGAAGGCGGTCAGCATAATAGCCAGCACTGCCAGGTTCTGCAGGTAGCGCGGCAGCCAAACGCGGCGCAGCGCCAGGCCGAGCAGGTAGCCGAACAGCGCGCCGGCGATAAGACCGACGGCGGCGGTCACGCCCAGCGTCCAAAACAGGTGGGTATAGGACTCCGCATTCTGCTTCAGCACGATAAACTCGAACACCAGCAGGGTGAAGATGGCGCCGACCGGATCGATGACGATCCCTTCCCAGCGCAACACCTGGTTAATGTTGGCGTTCGGCCGCACCACGCGCATCAGCGGTGCGATCACCGTCGGCCCGGTCACCACCGTCACCGCACCGATCAGCGCCGCCAGCTCCGGCGGGAAATCCAGCAGCCACCAGCTGGCGAGGCTGATGACCAGAAAGGTGACCAGCATGCCGACGGTGACCAGGTTGCGCACCACGCCGCCGAGGCCGCGTATCTCCTCGAAGCGCAGCGTCAGCGCCCCCTCGAACAGGATGATCGCTACCGACAGCGACACCAGCGGAAACAGCAGATCGCCGAACAGCAGATCCGGCTGTACCAGATGCACCGTCGGGCCGAGCACGATGCCGAACAGCAGCAGCGGCAAGATGGCCGGCAGGCGCAGCAACCAGGCCAGCCACTGCGCCAGCAGCGACGCCAGGCCGATAAGCACCAACATGAGCGGGGCGGATAATTCCATAAGCGAGATCCCTTTCAAATGACGAAATAAGCGACGATGACACAGCCTGATGACAATTCGGCAACCCCGATAACAGGCCGTTAGCCAAAAGTATAGAGTGAAAGCTGAAACGAGGCGGCAATGCGTTGACAGTTAGCGCCTATCGCAAGAAAAGAGATCATAATCACAGTCGAACAGGCTACAATCGGACAAACGCGTCATTTTTATTCTCAAGCCTAAGAGTGTTGCTATGAAAAATATCAATCCTAGTCAAACCGCTGCTTGGCAAGCCCTGCAGCAACATTATGCACAGATGAAAGACGTACGGATCGCTGACCTGTTCGCCCAAGACAGCGATCGTTTCTCCAAGTTCTCCGCGACCTTCAACGATCAAATGTTGGTGGACTATTCCAAGAACCGCATCACGCAGGAAACCCTGGAGAAGCTGCAGGCGTTGGCGAAAGAAACCGATCTGCAAGGTGCCATCAAATCGATGTTCGCCGGTGAGAAGATCAACCGCACCGAAGATCGCGCGGTGCTGCATATTGCCCTGCGCAACCGCAGCAACAGCCCGATTCTGGTCGACGGCAAAGACGTGATGCCGGAAGTGAACGCGGTATTGGCCAAGATCAAACAGTTCTGCGCGCGCGTCATCGGCGGCGAGTGGAAAGGCTACACCGGCAAGCCGATCACCGACGTGGTGAACATCGGCATCGGCGGTTCGGATCTCGGCCCTTACATGGTGACCGAAGCGCTGCGCCCTTATAAAAACCACCTGAACATGCACTTCGTCTCCAACGTCGACGGCACCCACATCGCCGAAACGCTGCAGCCGCTGAATCCGGAAACCACGCTGTTCCTGGTGGCCTCCAAAACCTTCACCACTCAGGAAACCATGACCAACGCCCACAGCGCGCGTGACTGGTTCCTGAGCAGCGCCGCCGATCAACAGCACGTGGCCAAGCACTTCGCCGCGCTGTCCACCAACGGCAAAGCGGTAGCCGAGTTCGGCATCGATACCGACAACATGTTCGAATTCTGGGACTGGGTCGGTGGCCGTTACTCCCTGTGGTCGGCGATCGGCCTGTCGATCGCGCTGTCCATCGGTTATGACAACTTCGAGCAGCTGCTGAGCGGCGCGCACGCTATGGACAAGCACTTCGCCGAAACGCCGGCGGAGAAAAACCTGCCGGTGCTGCTGGCGCTGATCGGTATTTGGTACAACAACTTCTTCGGCGCCGAAACCGAAGCCATTCTGCCGTACGATCAGTACATGCACCGTTTTGCCGCTTACTTCCAGCAGGGCAACATGGAATCCAACGGCAAGTACGTCGATCGCAACGGCAACCCGGTGGATTACCAGACCGGCCCTATCATCTGGGGCGAGCCGGGCACCAACGGCCAGCACGCGTTCTACCAGCTGATCCACCAGGGCACCAAGCTGGTGCCGTGCGATTTCATCGCGCCGGCCATCAGCCATAACCCGCTGGGCGATCATCACGCCAAACTGCTGTCCAACTTCTTCGCTCAGACCGAAGCGCTGGCGTTTGGCAAGTCGCTGGAAGTGGTGGAAGCCGAGTTCGCGGCGCAGGGCAAAACCCCTGAGCAGGTCAAGCACGTGGCGCCGTTCAAAGTGTTTGAAGGCAACCGGCCGACCAACTCGATCCTGCTGCGTGAAATCACCCCGTTCAGCCTGGGTAGCCTGATCGCGCTGTACGAGCACAAGATCTTCACCCAGGGCGCGATCCTGAACATCTTCACCTTCGATCAGTGGGGCGTGGAGCTGGGCAAACAGCTGGCTAACCGCATCCTGCCGGAGCTGGCGGGCAGCGAGAAAATCAGCAGCCATGACAGCTCGACCAATGCGCTGATCAACCGCTTCAAGGAATGGCGCTAAGCGCCTGAGCTGAAGCCAATAAAAAACCCGCCGCGGCGGGTTTTTTTTACGTCTGCAAAAAATTACAGGTTGATCGGCACTTCGAAGCTGATGCCAGCACCCACGTCGTCGGCGGTGCTGTGATCGCTGTCGGTGTACCACAGGCTGGTATCGAATTTAACCTGAGAATCGAAGCTGTAACCCCAGCCGAGCTGAATGCCTTTCAGCGTATCGGAACGCGGGAACGCCCGGTTGATGGTTTGGTTGTTCGGGTTCACCTTGGCGTACACCAGGCGGGTACTCCAACGTTGGCCATCGTCCAGCACCATTTCCACGCGACCGGACAGCATCTGGCCGTCGCCGCCCATCGCGTGGCCCAGCGGATAACCTTGCTGGTAGTAACCGCCCCGATAGATGTAGTGGTTGTACATCACGTTGTTGGCGTTGCCGTTAGAGCGGGTATCAGAACCTTCGATATGCCAGTTGATGGTGGTCGGGCCCCATTCCGGATGGCCTTCAAGCCCCAGCATATAGGCATTATGCGAAGGCAACATGCCTGCTTCATCTTCACCGGTGATCTGACCATAAAGGCTGACCGGCATGCCGATGAGCGGCTGCAGCTTGAGTTTGAAGTCAAAACCGCCCAACTGGTTGCCCGGATCGTTTTTCGGATCGCCGGTGTTGTCGTTGCCGGTTACGCCATCCCAGAAGGAACTCCAGGAGTGCGGACGGCCATCACCACCCCACATCATGACGCGTGAAGCGCCCAGCTCCAGAAAGTCGGTCGGCATCATGGTCAGGCGGCCACCGATCAGCTTGGTGTCCGGTACGGCAGCGTACTGCGACAGCTGGCCGGCGGACAACTGGTATTGCCAGCGGCCGATCCACGACAGCCACGGGGTTTCAAACGGCGATTGATCGGCGCGCTGCAGCATAAAGCCGGCCACCGGGCGCGCGGCGTCGGAGCGGATCAGGCTGCCGTCGTAACCCGGGCCCCACCACTGGGAAACCTCGCCGAAGGAGAGCCATTGGTTCCAGATCTTCACCGCGCCGTAGGAGCCGTTCATGTTGAATTTGGAACCGTCGCTGACGCGCTGATCGCCTTCCACCGAGCCCTGCAGACGCACGTCCCAGAACTCGCCGTTGGCGCCGGCGCCGATGGTCAGGCGATCGTCGGCGTACTCGTTTTGGCCGAAGCCCTGCGGGGTGCCGGGTTTATCGGTCGAGGCGTAACCGCTGACGCGGATGTTGGCTTTCAGGGCGTCAACGCGGCGTTGCACGCGGTCGATGACGTTTTTCTCGGTATTGGTGACCGGTTTGGCCTGCGCGATAACGGAACTGATCTCTTCCTGACTCAGCGGCCAGGTGGACAGGCTGACGTTGATGACGCCGCGGTCAGACAACCAGGCGAGATCGTTACGCAGATCGTTGTCAGGGGCTACCAGGCCGGCGGCGTGGCCGGACAATGCACAGGTAAACAGGCCTGCAGCGACCAGTCCGTTAAGTTTAGCGCGCATAAAGAATTCCCTTGTTAATTCGAGGTTATTGGTTTTATGTAAAGATCTCTGTGACCCATGATAGTTGACATTTCGATTTGCTACAAATCTATAAGTCAGAAACATCTTATTATAACGTGATGAATTAAATGGGGTTTAAAGTGCTTTCGTGAGGGGCGGAATTTTTAGGACAATGCCTATATTGGCACGGTTGAATCATATAAGCGGTATTCAGGAGAGGTTTTATGGCAAAAACGTCGCGTTCGATCATGATAGCGAAAGGGCTGCAGCGGGTGCTGAACGTGGGCTTATTGCTGCTGGCGGCAATTCTGGTGGTGTTTCTGGTCAAGGAGACCATCCATCTGGCGAAGGTGTTATTTATTAACAGCGAAGAGTCGTCCTCTTACCTGTTGATTGAAGGCATCGTGATTTATTTTCTGTACTTTGAATTTATCGCCTTGATCGTCAAGTATTTTGAGTCGGGTTATCATTTCCCGCTGCGCTATTTTATTTATATCGGCATTACCGCGATTATTCGTTTGATTATCGTGGATCACAAAAATCCCATCGACACCCTGATCTACGCGGCGGCGATATTGGTGCTGGTGGTGACGCTCTATCTGGCCAACACCGACCGGCTGAAACGGGAGTAGCTGAGATAAAAATGGCGGCCAGAGGCCGCCAAAGACACAGGATATAATTACCCGTCGTCTTTCAAGCGACAGCGTTGTTGACTGCACTCGCTAACCCCAGTTACTTACTGAAGTAAGCGCCTGGGCTTAGCGAGCTGGTCGCCTAGCTGTAACTTGAAATCCATAGGGTAAAAGATAAGGAAAAACATCAAACGCACTGCAGTGGCACAAATTACCCCTTCACGCCGCCGGCCGTCAGGCCACCCACCAGCCAGCGCTGCGCCAGCAGGAACACGGCGGTAATCGGTATCGCCGATAGCACCGCGGCGGCGGCGAAGTCGCCCCACAGGTAGTTCTGCGGGTTGAGATATTGCTGCATCCCCACCGCCAGCGTGTAGCTGTTCACATCGCGCAGCAGCAGCGACGCCACCGGCACTTCGGTGATGGCGGCAATAAACGACAGAATGAATACCACCGCCAGAATCGGCACCGACAGCGGCAACAGCACCAGACGGAACGCCTGCCACGGCGTGGCGCCATCCAGCGCCGCCGCTTCTTCCAGCGAATTGTCGATGGTTTCGAAATAGCCTTTGATAGTCCAGACGTGCAGCGCAATGCCGCCCATGTAGGCGAAAATCACGCCGCCGTGGGTGTTCAGGCCGATAAACGGAATGTACTGGCCCAGGCGGTCGAACAGGGCGTACAGCGCCACCAGCGACAGCACCGCCGGGAACATCTGGAAGATCAGCATGCTTTTCAACAGCGTGCTCTTGCCGCGAAAACGCATGCGGGCGAAGGCGTAGGCGCAGGTGGTGGACAGCGTCACGATACCGATGGCGGTGATCGCCGCGATCTTGACTGAGTTCCAGAGCCACAGCAGCACCGGGAACGGCGGCGGCGTCACGCTGCCGTCGGCGTGAGTGACGCTGAAGCCGAGCGCCAGCCGCCAGTGATCCCAAGAGAGGGTTTCCGGTATCAAGCTGCCGGTGGCGAAGTTGCCGGAGCGCAGCGAGATGGCGACCACCATCAGCAGCGGGAACATGATCAGGGCGATAAAGCACAGCATCAAGATATGGGTGATCCACAGGCGCAAGCGCTGGGATTTGGGTTGAACCATGGCCATCGTTATTCTCCCTAATCGAAGTTCATCTTGCTGGCTTTCAAATTCAGGATCGCCAGCGCGCCCACCAGCAGGAAGATCAGCGTGGCGATGGCGGCCGCCAGGCCGAAGTCTTGCCCGCCGCCGCCTTCGAAGGCGATGCGGTAGGTGTAGCTGACCAGCAGATCGGTATAGCCGGCCGGCGTGGTGGTGCCGATCATGTCCGGGCCGCCGTTGGTCAGCAGCTGGATCAGCACGAAGTTGTTAAAGTTGAAGGCGAAGCTGGCGATCATCAGCGGCGTCAGCGGCTTGATCAGCAGCGGCAAGGTGATGCGGAAGAAGTTTTGCCACGGGTTGGCGCCATCCATCGCCGAGGCCTCGTACAGATCGTCCGGGATCGCTTTCAGCAGCCCCATGCACAGGATCATCATGTACGGGTAGCCGAGCCAGGTGTTGACGATCAGGATCATGCTCTTGGCGGTGAGCGGATCGCTGAACCAGGCGGGTTTGATGCCGAACAGATGGCTGAGCATCATGTTGATTTCGCCGAAGCTCTGGTTGAACAACCCTTTGAAGATCAGGATCGAGATGAACGACGGCACCGCATAGGGCAGGATCAGCAGCACGCGGTAGATCGCCTTGCCTTTCAGCGCCTCCCACTGCACCACGCAGGCCAACACCATGCCGACCGCCACGGTGAGGATCACCGTCATTACCGAGAACACGATGGTCCAGATGAAGATCGACACGAACGGTTTCTTGATGCCCTCGTCCTGCAGCACCCGCAGGAAGTTTTTCCAGCCGGTGGTGACGGTATAGCCGGGGCTCAGGGTTTCCTGCGCCCAGCCGCCGTCGGCGTTGATCGCCTGATAGAAGCCGATGTCGCCGTTCGGCCGATAGCGCATCTGGGTCTGGTTATTGGTCAGCGTGCTGCCGTCTTTGTCCAGCGCATACAGCGGGCGGGTGCCGGAGAATTGGCGAAGAGAGCTCATGCGCAATTCACCGCCGTCGGGCAGTTGCGCCACCAGCTGACTCAGCGCTTGCCGATTCTGGGTGATCACCCGCAGCGTGGCGCGTTCGCCCTGCGGTGCGGCGCTCTGCGTGGTCAATGTCAGGGTTTGCGGCGCAGCGGCGTCGAGGCGGAAAGGCTCGGAAATCAACGGCTGTTCACTGTCCGGCGAGGTTAATTGCAGGCGCCATTGCTGATTTTCCGCCGGGTAGAGGCCGAAGGTGAAGGTTTTGCCGCTCTGGAACTGGCGTTGCATCAGCACCGATTGCGCGCGCTCAAAGGTCAGCTGGTTGGTGCTGCTGTAGTTGGTAAAGGCGATGGCGATGGTGCAGATCAGCGGGAACAGGACGAACAGTCCCATGCCGGCGACGCCGGGATACACATAGCGCCAGGCGTAGGCGCGGCGGTTGGCGAAGACGTAAAGTCCGGCGCTGACCAGGATCAGCGTCAGGATGG
Organism: Serratia sp. CY76391; assembly: GCF_052166695.1. Taxonomy (NCBI): domain Bacteria; kingdom Pseudomonadati; phylum Pseudomonadota; class Gammaproteobacteria; order Enterobacterales; family Yersiniaceae; genus Serratia; species Serratia sp. CY76391. Next base: position 378,164 of record NZ_JBJNOJ010000007.1, on the reverse strand, counting down.
CGAACAGGTATTCACCCTGTGCATACATCAACACAATCAGGTAGCAGGTCACCAGACTGAACAGGCCGACCACCAGCCATTTCAGCGTGTCGCTTTGCCACCACTTCGATTTTTTACGCGCGGGCGTCCCGGCGTGAGCGAATTGCATAGGGCGTTCCTTTCTGTGAAGCAATGGCGGGGCGCCACGGCGCCCCGCACGACGTCGTTACTTGGTGATGCGGGTCTGCACGTCGTCCAGCGCGGCTTTCACCGTCTGACGGCCGCTGACGGCGTTGATCACTGCACTGCGTTCGGCGTACCAGAAGGCGCTCATCTGCGGGATGTTCGGCATAATCTCCCCGTTTTGCGAGTTCTGCATGGTGGCGGCGATCTTCGGATCTTTGGCCAGCGCCTCCTGATAAGACTTCAGCGCCACCGCGCCCAGCGGTTTGTCTTTGTTGACGTCCGCCAGCCCTTCGTTGGTCAGCAGGTAGTTCTCGAGGAACTCGGTCGCCAGCTCCTTATTCGGGCTGGCGGCGTTGATGCCGGCGGTCAGCACGCCGACGAACGGCTTGGACGGTTTGCCTTTGAAGGTCGGCAGCAGCGTCACGCCGTAGTTGATTTTGCTCTGCTCGATGTTGTTCCAGGCCCACGGGCCGTTGATGGTCATCGCGGTCTGGCCTTTGTTGAACGCGGCCTCGGCGATCGAGTAATCGGTATCGGCGTTGATGTGTTTGTTTTTCACCAGATCGACGATGAATTGCAGGCCGGCCTGTGAACCGGCGTTGGCGACGCCGACATCCTTGATGTTGTATTTGCCGTTTTCATACTTGAAGGCATAACCGCCGTCGGCGGCGATGATAGGCCAGGTGAAGTAGGGTTCCTGCAGGTTCCACATGATGGCGCTCTTGCCGGCGGCGCGCAGCTGTTTGTCCAGCGCCGGGATCTCTTCCCAGGTTTTCGGCGGCTGTTTGACCAAGTCTTTATTGTAAATCAGCGACAGCGCTTCGACGGCGATCGGATAGCCGATCAGCTTGCCGTCATAGCGCACGGCATCCCAGGTGAACGGGAACAGCTTGTCCTGGAAGGCTTTGGACGGGTGGATTTCGGCCAACAGGCCGGACTGCGCATAGCCGCCGAAGCGGTCGTGGGCCCAGAAAATGATGTCAGGACCGTCGCCGGTGGCGGCCACCTGCGGGTATTTTTCTTCCAGCTTGTCCGGGTGCTCGACGGTGACCTTGATGCCGGTGTCTTTTTCGAATTTCTTGCCGACTTCCGCCAGGCCGTTATAGCCCTTGTCGCCGTTGATCCAGATAACCAGTTTGCCTTCCTCAATCTTGGCGAAGGCGGAAGAAGAGAGCACCAGGGTGGCCAGTGCCGAGAGCGCCAGCGTGCGGGCGAGGGTAATGCTGCGAGTCATAATCCAGTCCTTCTTTTTGTGGGCACATAAATCAAGGAGAGACGTTTCGCGGTAATAGTGGGTCACAACGCGACATATTCTCATCCTCCCCCCCTCTACGCCCCTGAGATGAGGAGTGTGATCCAGTTAACGTTGTGCTCTATTCTGTGGCGTCAGGCACAAAATAGGGGGGCGATTTTTGCCAGCCGGATCACAGATTTGCCTTAAGCGCGGAACTTCTCATCGCCGCGGTCGTTCTCTCATCCTCCCGCCTCCTCCCCCATGAAAAATCCTGTTACGGATGATTACCCTTTCCGGTGACTCCCGCACTATCGGCACATCGATTTTTAACGCCACGCGCAGCAGGGATACCGGATTTATGTCGTCAATGCCTATCGCCACTCAGCCCACCCTGTACCGGATCCATCCGGCCAGTTTCCGTGACGGAAACGGGGACGGCGTGGGCGACGCGCACGGCATGCTGGCGGCGCTGCCGTACCTGAAAGCGCTGTCGATCGACGGCCTGTTGCTGCCGCAGACGCTGGCGCCGGAGACCGAGGCGACGGTGACGGGCGAAGGGCTGACGCTGTGGTACGGCGATGAAGCCAACCGCGTTCGCAATGCCGTCGCGCCGCAGCGGTTCGCCCACGGCGCGCTGGCGCTCGACGTGATGCCGTTCAGCGCGGAGAAGCTGGCGGCGGTGCTGCACGCCCGCCGCGCCACGTTGGCGGACAGCCTGTGGAGCACCGGGGACGCCGAGCAGCCAAGAGTGGTCAGCCGCTGGGGGCAAGGCGATCTGCGTTCCGCCGCCGCCTTTTTGACGCTGTTGGCGATGTTGCCGGCGCCGATCTGCCTGTATCAGGGCGAAGAGCTGGGGCTGCCGCATGCCGCCGGCCTGCAGGATCCGCGCGGCGCGCAAACGCCGATGCCGTGGCATGAAGCCCCCGAACAGGTCACCGCCGGGGAAATCAGCTGGTATCAGCAGGTGGCGATCGAACACCGCGCATTGGCCATCAGCCGCCAACAGCACGACAGCCACTCCACCTTACGTTACTGCCAGGCGCTGTTGGCCCTGCGCCGTTCGCCGCTCATCCAGCGCGGCGAGCTGAACGCGGTCAGCCAGCGGGACGGCGTGGTGCGCTTACTTATTACCCATCAGGATCAATGCCTTGAAGCGCTGATAAACCTGCAGCCTTATACTCAGGCGGCCGCGCCGTCTGAGGCGACCTTGCCGTTGGCATGGCAGCACGGCGCGCAGCAAGAGGGTCATCAATGGGTTTTGGCGGGCTTTGCCTCCGCCATTTTCACACGACATGTTAACTGCGAAAGCAGGGGAGTAACGCATGGCTAGCGTGACACTGCGCAGCGTTTATAAGGCCTTCGGTGAGGCCGTGATTTCCAAAGACGTCAATCTGACCATCGAAGACGGCGAGTTTGTGGTGTTTGTCGGGCCGTCGGGCTGCGGCAAATCGACGCTGCTGCGCATGATCGCCGGGCTGGAGGACATCACCTCCGGCGACCTGCTGATCGGCGAGAAACGGATGAATGAGGTGCCGCCTTCCGAGCGCGGCATCGGCATGGTGTTCCAGTCCTATGCGCTGTATCCGCACCTGTCGGTGGCGGACAACATGTCGTTCGGCCTGAAGCTGGCCGGCGCCAGGAAAGCGGAAATCAATCAGCGGGTGAACCAGGTCTCCGAGGTGCTGCAGCTGGCGCACCTGCTCGATCGGCGGCCGAAGGCGCTGTCCGGCGGTCAGCGTCAGCGCGTGGCGATCGGCCGCACGCTGGTGGCCGAGCCGGACGTGTTTCTGCTCGACGAACCGCTGTCCAACCTCGATGCCGCGCTGCGGGTGCAGATGCGCATCGAGATCTCCCGTCTGCACAAGCGCCTGCAGCGCACCATGATTTACGTCACTCACGATCAGGTCGAAGCGATGACGCTGGCCGACAAGATCGTGGTGCTCGACGCCGGTCGCGTGGCGCAGGTCGGCAAGCCGCTGGAACTGTACCACTACCCGGCCAACCGCTTTGTCGCCGGCTTTATCGGCTCGCCGAAGATGAACTTCCTGCCGGTCAAGGTGACCGCTGCGCAGCCGCAACAGGTGCAGGTCGAACTGCCCAACCGTCAGCTGGTCTGGCTGCCGGTGGACGGCGCGGGCGTTCAGCCCGGCGCCAACTTGTCACTGGGCATTCGCCCCGAACATTTGCTGCCCGGCGAAGCCTCTGAAGTGCGGCTTACCGGCGACGTACAGGTGGTGGAGCAGCTCGGCAACGAGACGCAAATCCACATCCAAATCCCGGCCATCCGTCAAAACCTGGTGTACCGCCAGAACGACGTGGTGCTGGTAGAAGAAGGTGCCACATTCGCCATCGGCCTGCCGCCTCATCGTTGCCACCTGTTCCGTGAAGACGGTACGGCATGTAAACGGCTGCACCAGGAGCCGGGCGTTTAAAGCATCAAAGTCGGTATAACAGGAGAATAATGATGACTACTCTGCGCAAACTTCCTCTGGCACTGGCTGTCGCCGCCGGTGTTCTCTCTACTCAGGCGCTGGCCGTGGATTTTCACGGTTACGCCCGTTCCGGCATCGGCTGGACCGGCAGCGGCGGTGAGCAACAGTGCTTCAAGGCCACCGGCGCCGCGAGCAAATACCGTCTCGGCAACGAATGTGAAACCTACGCCGAACTGAAACTGGGGCAGGAAGTGTGGAAAGAAGGCGACAAGAGCTTCTATTTTGACACCAACCTGGCCTATTCGGTCTCGCAACGTTCCGACTGGGAAGACGTGACGCCGGGCTTCCGCGAAGTCAACGTGCAGGGTAAAAACCTGATCGACTGGCTGCCGGGCTCCACGCTGTGGGCCGGTAAGCGTTTCTATCAGCGTCATGACGTTCACATGATCGACTTCTACTACTGGGATATCTCCGGCCCGGGCGCCGGTCTGGAAAACATCGATTTGGGCTTCGGCAAGCTGTCCGCCGCCGTGACCCGCAACTCCGAATCCGGCGGCTCTTACGGCTATCTGGATAACGAATGGAAACAGCGTCCGACCGTCAACGACACTTTCGACCTGCGTCTGGCCGGCTTGGAGCTGAACCCGGGCGGCACCCTGGAGCTGGGCGTGGACTACGGCCGCGCCAATGCGCAGGATAACTACCGCCTGGCGGACGGTGCCAGCAAAGACGGCTGGATGTTCACCGCGGAACACACGCAGAGCATCCTGAACGGTTACAACAAGTTCGTGCTGCAGTACGCCACCGACTCGATGACCTCGCAGAACAACGGCCGCAACGAAGGCGCCACCATCGATAACAACGGCAAGATGATCCGCGTGCTGGATCACGGTGCCATCGACTTCAACGATCAATGGGCGCTGATGTACGTCGCCATGTTCCAGGACATCGACCGCGACAACAACAACGGCACCACCTGGTACACCGTGGGCGTGCGCCCGATGTACAAATGGACGCCGATCATGAGCACCTTGCTGGAAGCCGGCTATGACAACGTCAAATCCCAGCGCACCGGCGATCGCAACGGCCAGTATAAAGTGACCCTGGCGCAGCAATGGCAGGCGGGCAACAGCATCTGGTCGCGTCCGGCCATCCGCCTGTTCGCCACCTACGCCAAGTGGGATGAGAAGTGGGGCTACGCCACCGGCGATGATACCGGGTATAACGCCGGCACCGCTTACAACGACACCAGCATGCATACCTTCAGCCGCGGCAAGGATGACGAAGTCACCTTCGGCGCCCAGATGGAAATTTGGTGGTAACGACAGGACGGGGAGGGCCGCAGGCTCTCCCCCAATCGCATTCGCCGCGGCCGGATCTCTTGCCTGATCCATCGCGGCGCTGAAAGAGGATATAACGATGAAAAAGAATCTGCTGTCACTCTGCCTGTCGCTGGCGCTGACCGTCGGCGCGCCTTTGGCGGCCAATGCCGATACGCCGGCCAACGTTTCCGTCGCGCCGGCCATCAGCGCCGCCACGCTGCAAAGCCTGCCGTGGCAGCCGTTGCAGCCGCCGGTGTCGCAAGAGGTGAAGCTCGACGCCGTCAGCCCGCAGCTCAATCAGGGCGAGATCCAGGGGGCGATCGCCGCCTATACGTTGCCGGCCGATCGCGGTTCGCTGGAAGTGACGCTGAGCAGCCTTGCCAAAAACAATTCGCTGTACGCGCCGAGCGTGCTGGTGCTGGACGAGCATCTGCGCCCGGCGGCATATTACCCGAGCAGCTATTTCCCTTACCAGCCGCCGGGGGCGATGTCCTCCGATCGTCTCGAAGGCACGCTGAAGCTGACGCCGGCGCTCGGTCAAAAACAGATTTACCTGCTGGTGTACACCACCCGCCAGGATTTGGTGAAAACTACGCAGCTGACCAATCCGGCCAAGGCCTATGCGCAGGGTGTGGGCAACGCGGTGCCGGATATCCCGGATCCGATCGCCGGCCACGCGACGACCGGTACGCTGAAGCTTAAGGTCACCGCTGAACAGGGCACCGGCAACGTGATGATCGGCATGCTGCAGCCTGCGCCGAGCGTGGCGCCGGTGGTGGTGGGGGCGAGCACCCCGGCCGCGGCGGCGGCACCGATGCCGACGCCGGAGAAACCGGCGGAGCCGATGCTCAACGATACCGAAAGCTACTTTAATAACGGCATCAAGCAGGCGGTGAAGGCGGGCGATATCGACAAGGCGCTGAAGCTGATGAATGAGGCCGAGAAGTTGGGCTCTACCACTGCGCGTAAAACGTTTATCAGCAGCGTTAAAGGCAAGGGGTAACACCCGGCGCTGCCGATGCTGGCTCGATGATTGGTGCGCCTTGGCGCACCTTTTTTCATCCGCGCGCCAGCGTTGCGCCGATCAACGCCAGCAGACGGGTGTTGTCCACCTGCTGCATGATGCGCACCGGCTTGCCCTGCGGCGGCGGCATACCGACCGTCAGGCGCAGGCCGCCCGGCCGCCAACGGCGTGAGCTGCCGCGCGTCAACGCCCCTTCCAGCGCCACATCCACATGGAACATCTCGGTGGTGACCAGCTGCGGTTCCAGCAGCCAGGCGATCACCAGCGCATCATGGATCCAGCAGCCCGGCAGGCGCCGCGTATGGCGCGAATAGTCGATCCACGGCAGCGTGGTGGCGCGTAAATAGCTGCACAGCGGGGTATCCGGCTGGGTCAGCGCGGCCAGATCCGCCTGGGTCAGCATGGTCTGGGTGGTGACGTCCAGCGGCGCCAGCGTGATATTGGCGCCGCTGTTCAACACCAGCCGCGCCGCTTCCGGATCCAAACCAAAATTGGTGTCCTTGATGTATCCTTCGACGTTGAACACGCCGCCCATGATCACGATCTCTTTCACCGCCTGCGCCATCTGCGGGTACAGCTGCATGGCGTGCGCAACGTTGGTCAGCGGGCCGATCGCCGCCAGCGTGATCTCGCCGGGATGCCGGCAGATCAGTTCGCCGATGGCGATGGCGGCGTCCGGTGCGGGCGCGTTGGCCAGCGAGGGGGCGGGCAAGTCGCGCCACAGCGCCGCCAGCTGAGGATCGGCGATCGGGCGGTCCAGATGGGCGCGCCACGGCTCCGGCGGCTCGCTCAGGGCGCGCGCCGCGCCGAGGGCGACCGGTACCCGGTAGCCGCTCTGCGCCAGCAGATCGGAGGCGACGGCGAAGCCCACTTCACGCGGGGTATTGCCGGCCACGATGCTGATCAGCTCCAGTTGCAGCTGCGGTTTGGCCGCCAGCGCCAGGGCCAGCGCCAGACCGTCATCGACGTTGGCGCCGGGAACGCCGTTGCCGGGATCGCAATCAATGATTAAACGCATAGTAAGGTGTCCTGAAAAACCACTAACAGCCGCATGAGTGGCGGATGCGCAGTCGAAAAGCGAATTCATGCAGCTCGGCGGGCGCGGCACCGGCGGCCAGCATGGCGATGGCCCGCTTGGCCATGGCGTCGATCGGCTGCTCGACCGCGCTGAGCGGCGGCACGCTGAATTCGGATTGCTGCGTGCCGTTAAAGCAGATCAGCGCCAGATCGTCCGGCGCGCGCAGCCCATGTTCCGCCAGCGCCGACAGGCAGCCGAGCGCCTGCTGCTCGTTGGAGGTGAAAACGGCGCGCGGGCGCGGGCCTTGCACCAGGCGCTGGGTGGCCTGGTAACCGCCCTGGCGGGTGTAGGGCACCTCGAAAATCCACTCGTCGCGCGGCGCAACGCCCGCTTCCAGCAGCGCATCGCGCCAGCCGTTCAGGCGATCCTGCGCGTTGAGCATGGTCAGCGGGCCGATAAAAATGCCGATATCGCGATAGCCGTGCTGCAGCAGATGGCGGGTCGCCTGGCAGGCGGCGTCGCGCTCGTCGACGCGAATGGCGCAGACGCCGGCCTGGCTGTCGATGGTATCTATCATCACGCAGGGCGTGCCGGAGGCGCGGATCAGATCGAACCACGGATGGCGATCGACGCTGGTGTACAGCAGGCCGTCGACCTGGCGGCGCAGCAGGTTGTTGATCAGCTCATATTCGCGCTGCCGGTCGTCGCCGGCGTCGCCCAGCAGCAGCACGCGGCCGCGGCTGAAGGCTTCCTGCTGCAGCGCCCGCGCCAGCGTGGCGAAGAACGGGTTGGAAATATCCGGCACCACCAGCCCGTAGGTTTGCGTGCTGCCGGAGGCCAGCGCTCGCGCGATGTCGTTCGGCCGGTAGCCGGTCTGCTCGATCGCCGCCAGCACGCGCAGCCGGGTGGCTTCCGCCACCGGGCGCGGGCCGTTGTTGATCACGTAGCTGACCACGGCGACGGAGGTGCCCGCTATGCGAGCCACGTCGGCGCGGGTAACGCGGCGCGCGGAGTGATTATCCAAATTGAGGTCCTGTTCGCCTTCCTGCTACGCGGCATCCTGCGGCAGGTTGAGATCGCGGCCGCGGGTTTCGGGAGCAAAGAAGGTGGTGATTAAGCCGATGGCCGCCATTACAACAAAATAGCAGGCGACAGGCCACCAGTGACCGAAACCGGACAGCAGCGCGGTGGCGATCAGCGGCGCGGTGCCGCCGGAGAGGATCGACCCGAGCTCCTTGGCGAACGCCATTTTGGAGTAGCGGTTCTTCACGCCGAACAGTTCGACGCCGTAGGCCGCCTGCACGCCGAAGATCCCCAGCGATGCGATGCACATGCCGACCACGATCACCGAGATGACGATCGCCGGCTCACGGCTGTCGAGCAGCCAGAACGCCGGAAAAGCGTACAGCACCAGCAGCAGGCAGAACCACCGGTAGGTGATGCGGCGGCCGAAACGATCGGAGAGCCAGCCGGCCAGCGGGATCACCAGAAAACCGCACAGTGAGGCGATCAGCACCGCCAGCGCCGGCACCGATTTATCGACCATCAGCACCTTGGCGACGTAGCCGACGATAAAGCCCTGGCACAGGTAGGAGGGGCCGTTTTCGCCGATGCGCAGGCCGAGCATCACCCAGAACGCCTTGGTGCGTTGCAGGTAGCTGCGTGAGTCCGGCGCGGCCTGGGCTGCGTCGAGCATGCGCTGGTGGTTTTGCTGCAGCTCGCGTTCGAAAACCGGCGTTTCCCGCACGTGGCGGCGCAGATACAGCGCCACCCCGGCGATCAGGATGCTGGCGAGGAACGGAATGCGCCAGCCCCAGCTCATCAGGTCTTCCTTGTCGAGCTGCAATACCAGCAGCCACACCAGCGACGCCAGCAGGGTGCCACTGTTGGAGCCGATGGCGATGATCGACGCCACCAGCCCGCGCCGCTTGGCCGGCGCGTATTCCGCCAGCATCACTGCCCCGCCGGACAGCTCCGCACCGGCGCCGAACCCCTGCGCGAAGCGCAGGATCACCAGGCAGGCGGGCGCCCAGACGCCGATTTGCGCATAGGGCGGGATCAGGCCGATCAATGTGGTGGAGAGGCCCATCAGCGCCACGGTGGTGATCAGCACCACGCGGCGGCCTTTGCGATCGCCGATCCAGCCGAACACCAGCGCACCGATCGGCCGTGCGACGAAGCCGACGGAGTAGGTGGCGAAGCTGGCCAGCAACGCCACCAGCGGCGTGGCTTCGGGGAAGAACACGTCGCCGAACACCATGCCGGCCGCCAGGCCGTACAGCGCGAAGTCGACGTATTCCATGGCGGTGCCGAGCCAGCAGGAGAAGGTGGCGCGCCAAAATTGGCTGCGCCCCTCTTTGGTTGCCAGGCGTTCATCGGCCGCCAGCGCGGCGTCGGCGGTCTGTGAAGGGGCAAGCGTTGTTTCGCTCATGGCAGTGCTATCCTCTTTTGTTCTGCGCCTGGAAGGGCGCGGTTAAAGATGGTTTCCCTGGTGTCGGCAACAAAGGTGTGCCGACAAATCATGTCGGACGCATGGCGATTCAACGCTGCCGTATCAGGGTATCTACGCGCGTAGATAACACAACGCGAGGAAGCTGAAACTTTGCGGGCGATCACATAATCGTCAGCGCGCCGGGAAATGAAGATAGAGAATACGGATGGCAAAAAGATGACAGAACCCCGGTTTTTCCGGCCGATTGACCTGCCGTTTTCGCCACGAATCAGCCTGCCGCTTTCGCATTTCTGCGCTACAATGGGGGCCTGTTAACAGTTTGTATCGTCTGGCGCGCCGTACCGGTTGCGGTTCAGGCGAGGAGTAAAGCAATGTCTGGCATCAGGGATTCCATCCTGCCGCCGCTGGAGTGGTTATCCGAACAGGATCCTCCGGCGCCCGCCGCCGTCAGCGACTGGCTGATGGAGTTAGGCTCCATGACCCGCCGATTTGAACGCCATTGCGCCCAGGTGCGTGTTGAACCGCAGCGCGAATGCTTCGTCACGCGCGAGGCGCTGGGCGACGAGGCGAACCACCTGCCCGACAGCCCGCGCTACTGGCTGCGCGAAGTGGTGCTGTTGGGCGACGGCCAGCCCTGGCTGCTGGGGCGCACGGTGATCCCGGAACATACGCTGACCGGCCCCGACCAGGCGCTGGTGGATCTGGGGACGCTGCCGCTCGGGCGCTATCTGTTCAGCAGCGGTGATCTGACCCGCGACTATATCCATATCGGCCGACAGGATGCGCTGTGGGCGCGTCGTTCACGGCTGCGGCTGGCGGGCAAGCCGCTGCTGCTGACCGAACTGTTTTTACCGGCTTCACCGCTGTATTCAGCGGTCCCCGCATAAGAGAGGAGAGCAAGACGTTGGAGGGAAGCGTGACTCAAAGTAAATGGCGGGCTTACAGCCATTTGATGCGCATTGATAAACCGATTGGCACGCTGTTGCTGTTGTGGCCGACGCTGTGGGCACTGTGGCTGGCCGGAAAAGGCGTGCCGCCGCTGTCGATTTTGCTGGTGTTCGTGCTCGGCGTGTTCCTGATGCGCGCCGCCGGCTGCGTGGTGAATGACTATGCCGATCGCGCGGTGGACGGCTACGTGAAACGCACCGCCGGGCGGCCGATGCCGAGCGGCCGGGTGAGCGCGAAAGAGGCCAAGGTGCTGTTCGTGGTGCTGGTGCTGATCTCGTTCTGCCTGGTGTTGACGCTGAATGCGATGACCATCTGGCTGTCGCTGGCGGCGCTGGCGCTGGCCTGGGTGTATCCGTTTATGAAGCGGGTGACCAACCTGCCGCAGTTCGTGCTGGGCGCCGCGTTCGGCTGGGGCATTCCGATGGGCTATGCGGCGGTCAGCGAATCGCTGCCGCTCAGCTGCTGGCTGCTGCTGCTGGCGAACATCTGCTGGACGGTGGCCTATGACACGCTGTATGCGATGGTCGATCGCGACGATGATCTGAAAATCGGCATCAAGTCCACCGCTATCCTGTTCGGGCGTTATGACAAGCTGATCGTCGGGCTGTTGCAGTTCGCGACGTTGTTGCTGCTGGTGTGGGTCGGTTATCTGGCGCAGCTCGGCGGCGCGTTTTACTGGTCGCTGCTGCTGGCGGGCGCGCTGTTCATTCACCAACAGAAGCAGATCGCCGGGCGCGAGCGCGACGCCTGCTTCAAGGCCTTCCTGCAGAACAACTATGTTGGGCTGGTGGTGTTTATCGGCATCGCGCTCAGCTATCTGCCGGCGTAACGGTTCCCTGCAGCAAGAAAAAAGGCACCCCAAGGGGTGCCTTTTGTGTTTCCGCGTCGGGCGAAATCACTCGTCTTTCTCTTCTTCCGCATCGGTTTGCGGCAGAGCGTTGGTCTCTTCCGGCATGTTGACGCTTTCGATGGTCAGCTTGATTTCCGGCGTGATCAGATCGCTCAGCATGCTGTACACCTCGAGGGTGTGCTCGCGGATCGCATCGCCGCTGTCGTTGATGTAGCCTTCTTCACGCAGCGTCGCCACCAGGGTGGAGAACACCGCCTTGTCGAAGAACTCCGGCGCGTTGATGCCGTGCAGCACCGACAGACGCTGCGCCATGATGCGGCTCTCTTTCTCCAGCGCGCCGCGGTTGATGCTCGGGTTGGCGCTGAGGATCGACATGGTGATGGCGTAGCGTTGCAGGGTTTCGCGCACTCCGGCGGCCAGCAGCTGCAGCGGGCGAATGCGCGCCGGGTTCAGCACCAGCTCGTCGCCTTTGTCGCAGATCAGCTGTTGACGGATCAGCTCGTCAATCATCGGCCGCAGCACCTCCGGCAGCTGTTCCTTGTCGTTATGCAGGAACAGCTCGGCTTTCAGCATCGGGTAGATCATGCCGATCTGGCGCAGCAGCTCGGCGCGCGACACCCGGCGATGATGCATCACGATGCTGGCGATCAGAGACGGCAACACCAGCAGATGGTGGATGTTGTTGCGGTAATAGGTCATCAGCACCGCCTGCTCGCGCGGCAGGATGATGATGTCGCCGATGCTGTCCTTCTCCACCTCGAACTTGTTCATGTTCAGCGCGTGATCCAGCAGCTCATCCGGCGTTTGCGTCGGCACGGTGACGTCACGCGCGTAAGGCGCGTTGCGCATCAGCTGCAGGTAGCACTCGAGCTGCTCGACCAGCTGTTCGCGGGTCAGCGAACGCTGACGCGAGGCCAGCAGCGCGGTGGAACACAGGTTCATGGCGTTGGCTGCGGCGGCATTGTTGATGCGCACCATGATCTGGCCGGCCAGATCGTTGACCGTCGGCGTCAGCCAGCTTGGACGCTGAGCTTCGATCGGATCGATCGATTCGCGCCACTGCGGCACGTTCTGGTTGAGGTAAGCCGTCAATGGCAGCGGTTCGCCGAAGTTGACGTATCCCTGGCCCAGGTTGCGCAGCTTGCGCAGGCCGCGCAGCATCTGCGGCAGGCTCTCTTTTTCCTTGGTGGCGCCGCGCAGCTCTTTGGCGTAGGTACCCACTTCCATCACGTGTTCGTAACCGATGTAAATCGGCACCAGCGTGATCGGACGGGTGCCGCCGCGCAGCATCGCCTGGATGGTCATCGACAGGGTGCCGGTCTTCGGCTCCAGCAAGCGCCCGGTGCGGGAACGGCCGCCTTCCACGAAATATTCCACCGAGTAACCGCGGGTGAACAGCTCGCCGAGGTATTCGCGGAACACCGTCGAGTACAGCTTGTTGCCTTTAAAGGTGCGGCGGATGAAGAACGCGCCCAGGCGACGGAAGATCGGGCCCGCCGGCCAGAAGTTGAGGTTGATGCCCGCAGCGATGTGCGGCGGCACCAGGCCCTGGTGATACAGCACGTAGGACAGCAGCAGATAGTCCATGTGGCTGCGGTGGCAGGGCACGTAGACGATCTCGTGGCCGTCCTGCGCCAGCTGGCGCACGCGCTCGGCGTTGGTGACGTTGATGCCCTGATACAGCCGGTTCCAGGTCCAGCTCAGCACGCGGTCGGACAGGCGCACGGTTTCGTAGGAGAAGTCGGCGGCGATCTCTTCCATCAGCGCGATGGCGTTCTGCTGGGCCTTCTCGTGCGAGATCTTCTTGCTGCGCGCTTCGTCCTCGACCGCTTTTTCGATCGCTTTGGACGCCAACAGCTTGTTGAACAGATCCTGACGGGCCGGCAGACTCGGGCCCACCGCGGCCAGGCGCTGACGCGAGAAGTGCATGCGCGCCACGCGCGCCAGTTTCTGCGCGATGGTTTTATCCGTGCCGTGTTCGGTAGCCATGCGGCGCAGCGACACGGTGTTGGAGAAACGCACGAAGCTGTCCCGGCCGAGCCACAGCACCGCGAAGAATTTCTGCACGCCGTTCAACAGACGCAGGTGCGGCGTGCCGTGGCCTTCGCGGCCTGGCGAACGGCCAAACATCACCGAAACCGGCAGCATCTGAATGTCGAGATCCGGGTTGCTGCGATGCAGATCCAGATAGTCGTGGAACAGCTTTACCGACTCTTCTTTTGGGGTGTAATAGCGGAATACGCGCGGGCCGTCGTGAATGAACACGTAGCTCGGCAGCACGGTGCCGTCGATCTCCAGCGAGTTGAGCGGATCGGGCAGATCCTGCGCCAGGCACTGGGTGCGCAGCGTCAGCAAATCCGCCTTGGAATTGTAAGGTAAAACATACAAAATCGGCCGTGAGGGATCCAACCCTAGCTCGGTAACCGGATCTGAAGGGATGACCTTACTTCTTACCAACAATTTAAGTGGTAAATTCAATATTTTATAATAAATTTTACGCCAACCTGACATAACAACGTGAAGCCTCTTGTTAGCAATGCGCCGCAAGCATACCAGAAACCGGGTAGCAGATCTGTGGTGTTCGAAAACCGAGAGCCGTCAGCGCGGACTGTTCTAGACTCTTTTTATTATGACCGACCTCTGAGAAAGGCACGAAAACATGGCAAACCAAGCAACCGGACTGACCCGCATCATCAAAGCCGCCGGCTATTCCTATAAAGGGCTATCCGCCGCCTGGCAGCACGAAGCGGCTTTCCGCCAGGAACTGGTGGCCACCCTTCTGGCTATCATACTGGCTGTCTGGCTGGATGTGGGTGCGATAGCGCGCATTTTATTGATCGGATCGGTAGCGCTGGTGATGATCGTCGAGATCCTGAACAGCGCGATCGAGGCGGTGGTGGATCGCATCGGCAGCGAACATCACGAGCTGTCCGGGCGGGCCAAGGACATGGGATCGGCGGCGGTGTCGCTGGCGATCGTGCTGGCGCTGTTCGTTTGGGGCACGGTCTTATGGCAGCATTTCGGCTGACGAAAAGCGCCTACTGACTGATTTTTATTTATTCTTCGGTTCCCAATCCGCGCTTACCTGTATATACTCACAGCAAGACTGTATAAACAAACAGGGGGCGGAATGAAAGCACTAACTACCAGACAGCAAGAGGTCTACGATCTGATTCGCGAGCACATTTCGCAAACGGGCATGCCGCCAACGCGTGCCGAGATCGCGATGCGTCTGGGGTTCCGTTCGCCTAACGCCGCCGAAGAGCACCTGAAGGCGCTGGCACGCAAAGGCGTGATCGAAATCGTCTCCGGTGCCTCGCGCGGTATCCGTCTGCTGATGGAAGAAGAAGAAGGGCTGCCGCTGATCGGCCGCGTCGCCGCCGGCGAGCCGCTGCTGGCGCAGCAGCACATCGAAGGGCACTACCAGGTGGATCCTTCCCTGTTTAAACCGAGCGCCGATTTCCTGCTGCGGGTGAACGGCATGTCAATGCGCGACATCGGCATTCTGGACGGCGATCTGCTGGCGGTGCACAAAACGCAAGACGTGCGCAACGGCCAGGTCGTGGTCGCACGGATCGAAGACGAAGTGACGGTCAAGCGCTTGAAAAAGCACGGCAACGTGGTTGAACTGCTGCCGGAGAACAACGAATTCCAACCGATCGTGGTCGATCTGCGTCAGCAGAATTTCACTATCGAAGGGCTGGCGGTCGGCGTGATCCGCAACGGCGACTGGATTTAACCGCCGCGTCATCACCGCCGCTCCCTGTATCAATCGCCCCTGTTTTGGGGCGTTTTTGTTTCTGACTTCGCCCTTTGTCACTCAGTCACAGGAACATCCCATCATGCGCCTGATTTCCGCTTTCACCAGCGACACCGATAAAGCCCTGTGGCGCCTCGCCCTGCCGATGATCTTCTCCAATATTACCGTGCCGCTGCTCGGGCTGGTGGACACCGCGGTGATCGGCCACCTCGACAGCCCGATCTACCTGGGGGGCGTCGCGATCGGCGCGGTGGCGACCAGCTTCCTGTTCATGCTGCTGCTGTTCCTGCGCATGAGCACCACCGGCCTGGCGGCGCAAGCGCTGGGGGCACAGAACCCGCAGGCGCTGGCGCGCGCCTTTATGCAACCGTTGCTGCTGGCGCTGTTGGGCGGCGCGGCGATCGTCCTGCTGCGTTATCCGCTGATCGAACTGGCGCTGCGGATCGTCGGTGGCGATGGCGAGGTGCTGGAACAGGCGCGGCGTTTTCTTGAGATCCGCTGGTTAAGCGCCCCGGCGGCGCTGGCCAATTTGGTGCTGCTGGGCTGGCTGCTTGGCGTACAGTACGTGCGGGCGCCGGTGATCCTGCTGATCGTCGGCAACCTGCTGAACATCGTGCTGGATATCTGGCTGGTGATGGGCCTGGGCTGGAACGTGCGGGGGGCGGCGGCGGCAACCGCCATCGCCGAATACGCTACGCTGCTGCTCGGCCTGTGGTTGGCGTGGCGGGTGATGCGCCTGCGCGGTATTACCCTGCAGATGCTGCGCCAGGCCTGGCGTGGCGATCTGCTTCGCCTGCTGGCGCTCAACCGCGACATCATGCTGCGCTCATTGTTGCTGCAACTGTGCTTTGCGTCGTTGACCATTTTCGGCGCTCGCCTGGGAAGCGAGGTGGTGGCGGTCAATGCGGTATTGATGAATCTGCTGACGTTCACCGCCTATGCGCTCGACGGTTTCGCTTATGCGGTGGAGGCCCATTCCGGCCACGCCTACGGCGCCCGGGACGACAGCCAACTGCGCAAAGTGTGGCACGCGGCCTGCAGGCAGGCAGGGCTGGTCGCGTTGGCCTTCGGCCTGGCGTATGCCGTTACCGGCCAGCAGATCGTGGCAGCCTTGACCTCTTTGCCGGAACTGCGTGCGTTGGCCGCCCACTATTTACCCTGGCAGGTCATTCTGCCGTTGGTTGGGGTGTGGTGCTATTTGCTGGACGGCATGTTTATCGGCGCCACGCGCGGCGCCGAGATGCGCAACAGCATGGCGGTGGCCGCTGCGGGATACGGTTTGGCGCTGTTCAGCGTGCCGCTGCTTGGCAACCACGGCCTCTGGCTGGCGCTGGCGGTGTTTCTGGCGCTGCGCGGTCTGGCGTTGGGCTGGATTTGGCACCGTCACCAGGTGCGCGGCAGCTGGTTTACTGCCCATTAAACCGGACGTCTTGTTGGGTTAATAGTTAGTTTTTCTTATGATTCAGATCATGTTTGCTTACATGTTTTCAGCCTTGGTCTGTTCGCGTTAATTCGTTGTTTGTTAGCGTTTTTTGTTTTTATTTTGTTTGTTAATGGTTTTTTATCCTGTGTTTTGGCTTTTTTATTTCCATGTTTAACTAGAATGAATCATGTGGCTGGTAAATGAAGGGGAGCGTTGCTTCTTAAGGTGAAGGAAGCATCGGCCAGAAAAACTTCTGGTTAACCCCGGCCGGCGACAGGGATCACTGATTCACCACAGGTTAACGGAGAGACTATGAATAAAGATCAAGCCGACGGTAACTGGAAACAGCTGAAAGGCAAAGTGAAAGAGAAATGGGGCAAGCTGACCGATGACGATCTGACGGTCATCGAAGGGAAACGCGAACAGCTGGTCGGCAAAATTCAGGAGCGCTACGGTTACCAGAAAGAGGCGGCCGAAAAAGAGGTGAAGGCCTGGGAAGATCACACCAAACACCGCTGGTAACACGCAGGGCCGCCACTGACGGCGGCCGGCAACAGCGCAGGCCGGCGTCGCTCCATCCTCTGGCGCCCCGGCCGCAGGTACAGGGAAGTACCTGACTTCGTCTTACTTCTTCTTGATGGCGATGCTGTGATCGTGTTCGGCGCAGTCATGCTTGCTGTCACAAGCCTCAACCTCCACGCAGCCGGCACACAGGCCGTGCGCTTCCACCACGCTGTGCCGCAGCGCAAATCCGGCCTCCTGCGCCAGCTTCTGCAGCGTTTCCTCCACGCCTTCGGTGGTGCGTTCGGTCACCTGGCCGCAGCGGTCGCAGATAAACAGCGCGGACGTATGCATCGGCTGTTCGAAGTGGTGGCACAGCACGTAGCTGTTGGCGGACTCCACCCTATGGATAAACCCTTGCTCCAGCAGAAAATCCAGCGCGCGGTAGACCGTCGGCGGCTTGGCCTGCGGTTCGGCGACGCGCAGCAGATCGAGCAGGTCATAAGCGCTGATTGCACCGGGTTGCTGAGTCATCAGACGCAGCACTTCCAGCCGTTGCGGCGTCAATCGCACATTGCGTTGCTGGCAGAGGCGTTCTGCCTGCGCCAGCAGCTTTTCCTGGGTGGTTGAGTTCATCGCAAATATCCCGGTACGTAAAAAAGCCGATTTTACCATGATTACGGCGAATCGCCGAGAGTTGCCCCCTTTTCCCCTGAGGATAGCGCAGAGAAAGGCGCGCTGAGTGCGCTAAAAGAGAGATGCATCACAACTTTTCCCCTCCGCCGGGCGGTAGATCAACGTTGCCGGTTTTAGCGCTGGAGAGCAGCGGGCGAGAGCGGTATAACGCCTTTCACCCGCGTGATGAGCAGGAGCCCTGTGTGATGACGGAAAGAGAGAAGCTGTTAAGCGGCCTGGAATACAACAGCCGCGATGAAGAACTGATCGCCCTGTACCATCGGGCGAGGGCGTTGACCAAAAGCCTGGGGACGCTGGACTCGCATCAGGCGGACGAGAAAAATCGCCTGCTCGGCGAGCTGTTCGGCAACTGGGGTGAGGCGAGCTGGATCGAAACGCCATTCTGGTGCGACTACGGGCAGCATGTCCGCATCGGTAAAAACTGTTTTATCAACGTCAATGCGGTGTTCCTCGACTGCAACACCATCACCATCGGCGACAACACGCTGATCGGCCCCAACGTACAAATCTACACGCCGAGTCATCCGCTGAAGGCCGGTGAACGCTTTACCGGTGACCCGGCTTTTCCTTTCCGCACCTCGGCGCAGCCGGTGTCTATCGGCAGCAACGTGTGGATCGGCGGCAACGTAGTGATCCTGCCGGGAGTGACCATCGGCGATGGCACGACTATCGGTGCGGGCAGCATCGTCACCGGCGACATTCCGGCCAATGTGCTGGCGCTGGGGCAGCCGTGCCGGGTTATCCGCGCGTTGGAATAGGCCGCTTAACACGAACCGGCGGCCAGCGGTTTATCGGCGAGTGCGGGGCAAGGGCGGAGGAGGGGGCTTCTTACGGTGCGAATCGTCGTTTGGCGACTGGCGGTCATCGGCCAAGGCCAGGCGTGCGGCCGCAAGGCGGCTCATGACGGTGCCGATTGGCACCGCCAGCACTTTCGCCGCTTCCCGGTAGGACAGCCCTTCGACATATACCAGAAACAGCGCGTTGCGCTGGGCCGCCGGCAACCGGCTTACGCGCCGCATCACTTCATTGAGCCAGACCGGCTGTTCACCGTTGTCCGCATCGCCAAGCTCTTCCGCCGCCATGCAGCCTTGCCCCTGACGACGATACTGGGCGCGAACTTCATTGAGCCAAATAGAGTGCAAGATGGAAAACAACCAGCGATCCAGGTGTGAACCGGGGGTGAATTGCGCGGCGCGTTCCAGCGCACGCACGCAGGTTGCCTGCACCAGGTCGTCGGCGACATCCCGCCGGTGTGAAAGCACCAGCGCATAGCGCCACAGGCGGGAGAGATAGTGGCCGAGTTCATCGCGTATCGCATCGCCGCTGATAGTCACCTCCGCAGGCGCGTCGGATCAAGATTCCGGATGGCGGTCGATGGCTGCCGCCAAATCTCGGTACTCCTCGCACCCGGTGCCGCACAGCGACTGGATCACCTGCAGCTGTTGGCGCGCCAGGTCGGGGCGTCCTTTCAGCATATAGGCTTCCCCCAGGTACTCGCGCACTTTGGGGTATTTCGGATCGAGGGCCACTGATTTTAAATAATAGCCGATACCCTCATCGGTGCGGCCCAGTTTGCGCGTGGCGTAGCCGCGATAATTCAGTGCGACGGCGGTGTTGGGATTTTTCAGCGTGTTGAGCATATCGATCGCTTCCTGATAGCGGCCGCTTTTCGCCAGTGCATAGGCATAGTTAGTACGGTCGGCGTCGTCGACTTTGCTGCCTTTATCCACCGTGCAGGTCTGGGTTTTACTGTCGTAAACCTGGCCTTTTGGACAGGTCGGCGGGGTTTGGCCGCTGCCGTCGCCGCCCATCGCCAGCGCCGCGCCGGAAAACAGCAGGCAGCCGGCAATGGCCGATGCCAGCAGGCGTTTAATGAAGCTGTTCATGGTTGTGTCCTCAAGGCAGAGGCGCCGTGCGCGCCCGTAATGAGATAACACCTGAACGAGTGAATTTATTCGCCTTACTCCCGCTTATTTACGCCACCGGCAAGGCGGTTTTCCCAACGGCGTCGATTGTCGTTATAATAGCCGTTTGCGGCCGCGCGCCGTTCGTTGAACCCAGACAGACTCAGGTAGCCAGTAACTCAGCATGACGAAAGACAACCACGCCCCAACCTACGCCGCCAATCGCTTCTCCATCGCGCCAATGCTCGACTGGACCGATCGTCATTGCCGTTACTTCCACCGCCTGCTGACCAAGGAAACGCTGCTGTACACCGAGATGGTGACCACCGGCGCGATCATCCACGGCAAGGGCGACTACCTGGCCTACAGCGAAGAAGAGCATCCGGTGGCGCTGCAGCTGGGCGGCAGCGATCCGGCCGCGCTGGCGCACTGCGCCAAACTGGCGGAGCAGCGCGGTTATGACGAGATTAACCTCAACGTCGGCTGTCCGTCCGATCGGGTGCAAAACGGTATGTTCGGCGCCTGCCTGATGGGGCAGGCGACGCTGGTCGCCGACTGCATCAAGGCGATGCGCGACGTCGTATCGATTCCGGTGACGGTGAAGACCCGCATCGGCATCGACGATCAGGACAGCTACGCTTTCCTGTGCGACTTTATCCAGACCGTCGCCGGGCGCGGCGAGTGCGACATGTTCACCATCCACGCGCGCAAAGCCTGGCTCTCCGGCCTCAGCCCGAAAGAGAACCGCGAAGTGCCGCCGCTGGACTACCCGCGCGTTTATCAGCTGAAGCGGGATTTCCCGGCGCTGACCATCGCCATCAACGGTGGAGTGAAAACGCTGGAAGAGGCGCGGCAGCACCTGCATCATCTGGACGGCGTGATGATGGGGCGCGAGGCTTACCAGAATCCGGGCATCCTGGCGCGGGTCGACAGCGAACTGTTCGGCGCGCAGACCGCGGTGCCGGACAGCGTGGCGATCGTCGAAGCGCTGTATCCGTATATTGAGCGTGAGCTGTCCAACGGCACCTATCTCGGCCACATCACCCGCCACATCCTCGGTTTGTTCCAGGGCGTGCCGGGCGCGCGCCAGTGGCGTCGCCATCTGAGCGAGAACGCCCACAAGCCGGGCGCCGATGCGCGGGTGGTGGAGCAGGCGCTGGCGTTGGTGCGCCAGCCGCGTGTCGAAATGGCGTAGCCGAAAAAATTTGACCAACAGTTAGTCTTTTTCACCAGGCATTCGGCGCACTGCCGGATGCCTTCCCCGTTTTTTCAATAGGTTAGCCCTTTCGCCATTCTGGCACGCTTCTTGTAATTCACTCTGCAGATATGTTGCATTGCAAAGGAGCAATCATGTTGGAAATCTTCTTTCTCATTGGCTTTGTGGTGATGCTGATGGTGACCGGCATCTCGCTGCTGGGGATCTTCGCCGCGCTGTTGGTAGCGGCGGCGTTCATGCTGTTGGGCGGGTTGTTCGCGGTGGTCATCAAGCTGCTGCCGTGGCTGATTTTGGCGGTCGTCGGGGTATGGATTTACCGGTCGATGCAGAAACCTCAGGCCAGGCGTTACTGATTTTTTGCTGAATAATCAGTCAGTCGCGATGAAACTTGCACAACTTGCCGCCCCGCTAATGCGGCAGCGATCACAGCTTGGCAGTTTTACCGCGCGATGTGGCACATAAAGCGTGTTTTTTGCCGGACGGGGCTGTTAGGATGTGGGTCGATGCAGTGATGCGACCCATTTCATCACCGTGAGAGACACCTAAAATTCGTGTTGCTAAAGCAACCCCCTGTCTCTGGCGGACTCTGCTCTACCCCTACAAAACGCAGTAACAGAAAGGGCTCCGCAAGGAGCCCTTTTCTTTGGCTGCTATCAGGGGATCAGCAGGCTGGAACCGCTGGTGCTGCGGCTTTCCAGCACCTGGTGCGCACGCTGGGCGTCGGCCAGCGCGAATTTCTGCTCGTCTCTCACCTCCACCCGAATGGCGCCGCTGCCGATCAGCGAGAACAGCTCATTGCTGGCGTACTGCAGCTCGGCGCGGTTGGTGATGTAACCGTTGAGGGAAGGGCGGGTGACGTACAGCGAGCCCTTCTGATTCAGCAGCGCCAGATCGACTCCCGTCACCGGGCCGGAGGCGTTGCCGAAGCTGACCATCAGGCCGCGCCGCTTCAGGCTGTTGAGCGAGGCCTGCCAGGTGCTTTGCCCCACCGAATCGTACACCACGCCAACCTTCTCGCCGTGCGTCAGCTCGGCCACCCGCTGGGCGATATCCTCTTTGTGGTAGTTGATAGTGGCCCAGGCGCCGGCCTGTTTCGCCAGCGCGGCCTTCTCGTCGGAGCCGACGCTGCCGATCAGGCGCGCGCCCAGCGCTTTGGCCCATTGGCAGGCGATCAGCCCAACCCCGCCGGCGGCGGCATGGAACAGGAACACTTCACCCGGTTGCACGTCGTGGGTCTGGCGCAGCAGGTAATGCACCGTCAGCCCTTTGAGGAAAGAAGCGGCGCCTTGCTCAAAGCTGAGGTTGTGCGGCAGCAGCGCCACTTTTTCTTCCGGCACATTGTGGACTTCGCTGTAGGCGCCGAGCGACGACTGCGCATACACCACCCGGTCGCCCGGTTTGATCGCGCTGACCCCGGCGCCAACTTTGACCACCACGCCGGCCGCCTCGGTGCCGAGGCCGCTCGGCAGGCTGGGCGGCGCGTACAGCCCGCTGCGCACATAGGTGTCGATGTAGTTGATGCCGATCGCTTTGTTCTCGATCTGCACTTCGCCGGCGGCGGGATCGAGCGGTGTAAAATCAACGTATTGCAAGACTTCCGGCCCGCCGGTGGCGGAAAACTGAATGCGCTTGGCCATATCGTTACCTCGTTTGAGTGCCTGATTTCACCCTATTCTTTTTAGTATCGGAGATCCAGTTTACCCGTGCGGGATTCAATACCTTTTTTGCATCGGTTATGACGCAAAAATCACGTATACTCTCGCGTCAAGATCCTTCATTCGCAACCGGATAAAGACTACGTTTCATGGCAGGAAAAAAACCAACCAACAAAACAAACGCGGACGAAACCAGAGAGCGTTCCAGAGATCGTCAGATGGAAGGGCTGAAGATGCCGCCGCACTCGCTGGAGGCCGAGCAGTCGGTGTTGGGCGGTTTGATGCTGGATAACGAGCGTTGGGACAACGTGGCGGAGCGCGTGGTCGCCAACGACTTCTTCAGCCGTCCACACCGCCTGATCTTTACCGAGATGCAGCGTCTGCTGGAGATGAGCAAGCCTATCGACCTCATCACCCTGTCTGAATCGCTCGAACAGAAGGGCGAGCTGGACTCGGTCGGCGGCTTTGCCTACCTGGCCGAGCTGTCGAAAAACACCCCGAGCGCCGCCAACATCGGCGCCTACGCCGACATCGTGCGCGAGCGCGCGGTGGTGCGCGAAATGATCTCGGTGGCTAACGAAATCGCCGACGCCGGCTACGATCCGCAGGGGCGCAGCAGCGAAGACCTGCTCGATCTGGCGGAATCCCGCGTATTCCAAATCGCCGAGAACCGCGCCAGTAAAGACGAGGGCCCGAAGGGCATCGAGCGCATCCTGGAAGACACCGTGTCGCGCATCGAGCAGCTGTATCAGCAGCCGCACGACGGCGTGACCGGGGTCGATACCGGCTATCAGGACCTCAACAAGAAAACCGCGGGCATGCAAAAGTCCGATCTGATCATCGTCGCCGCCCGTCCTTCGATGGGGAAAACCACCTTCGCCATGAACCTGTGCGAAAACGCCGCGATGACCCAGGAAAAGCCGGTGCTGATCTTCAGCCTGGAGATGCCCGGCGAGCAGATCATGATGCGTATGCTGGCGTCGCTGTCGCGCGTGGATCAGACGCGCATCCGTACCGGCCAGCTCGATGACGAGGACTGGGCGCGCATTTCCAGCACCATGGGCATCCTGCTGGAGAAGCGCAACATGTACATCGACGACTCCTCTGGCCTGACGCCGACCGAAGTGCGCTCGCGCGCACGGCGCATTTTCCGCGAGCACGACGGGCTTAGCCTGATCATGATCGACTACCTGCAGCTGATGCGCGTGCCGGCCCTGTCCGACAACCGTACGCTGGAGATCGCCGAGATTTCGCGCTCGCTGAAGGCGCTGGCGAAAGAGCTGCAGGTGCCGGTGGTGGCGCTGTCGCAGCTGAACCGCAGCCTGGAGCAGCGCGCCGACAAACGCCCGGTCAACTCCGACCTGCGTGAATCCGGCTCTATCGAGCAGGATGCCGACCTGATTATGTTCATCTATCGTGATGAGGTGTATCACGAGAACAGCGATCTGAAAGGGATCGCGGAAATTATTATCGGTAAGCAGCGTAACGGCCCGATCGGTACCGTGCGCCTTACCTTTAACGGCCAGTGGTCGCGTTTCGATAACTACGCGGGGCCACAATACGATGACGAATAATCAGCTAAGGAACTGAAATGAAAGCGGCAACCGCTGTAATCGACCGCCGCGCTCTGCGACATAATCTGCAACAGGTGCGCCGCCAGGCGCCGCAAAGCCGCCTGATTGCCGTTGTGAAAGCAAACGCTTATGGACATGGCCTGCTGGAAACAGCACACACCCTGCAAGACGCCGACTGCTACGGCGTAGCGCGCATCGGCGAGGCGCTGATGCTGCGCTCCGGCGGCATCGTCAAACCGATCCTGCTGCTGGAAGGCTTCTTCAGCGCCGAAGACCTGCCGGTGCTGGTGGCGAACAACATCGAAACCGCGGTGCACAGCATCGAACAGCTCGAAGCGCTGGAGCAGGCCGAGCTGGCGCGTCCGGTGCCGGTGTGGATGAAGCTCGATACCGGTATGCATCGGCTGGGGGTACGCCCCGAGCAGGCGGAGGCGTTTTATCAGCGCCTGTGCGCCTGCCGCAACGTGGCGCAGCCGGTCAATATCATGAGTCACTTCAGCCGCGCCGATGAGCCGGAGTCCGACGCCACCCTGAAACAGATCGCCTGCTTTGAGCAGTTCGCGCTCGGCAAACCGGGCCAGCGCTCGGTCGCCGCTTCCGGCGGCACGTTGCTGTGGCCGGATGCCCACAACGAGTGGGTACGCCCCGGCATCATTCTGTACGGCGTATCGCCGCTGGATAACGGCAGCGGCGCTGAGCATGGGCTGCAGCCGGCGATGACCCTGAAATCCAGCCTGATCGCGGTGCGTGAGCACAAGGCCGGCGAAGCGGTGGGCTATGGCGGCACCTGGATCAGCCCGCGCGATACTCGCCTTGGCGTGGTGGCGATGGGATACGGCGACGGTTACCCGCGCAGCGCGCCGACCGGCACGCCGATCCTGATCAACGGCCGCGAAGTGCCGATCGTCGGCCGGGTGTCGATGGATATGATTTCGGTCGATCTCGGGCCGGCCGCCGCCGATAAGGTGGGGGATGAAGCGGTGCTGTGGGGGCCGGCGTTGCCGGTCGAGCGCATCGCCGCCTGTACCGGCATCAGCGCTTATGAACTGATCACCAAGCTCACGCAGCGCGTGGCGATGGAATACATCGGCGACTGATGCGCCGCAGGGGCCGACGCGCGTCGGCCCCGTTTCTCAGCGCGTTACTTCTTTACCGCCAACCACTTGTCGATAATTTTCTGGTACTCGCCGGTCGCCTTGGCCAGGTGCAGCCACTGATCCACATACAGTTTCCAGCTCAGATCGTCACGCGGCAGCATGTAAGCCTTCTCGCCGTACTGCATCGGTTTGGTCGGATTCACCGCGCACAGCTTCGGATAACGCTTCTGCTGATACAGCGCCTCGGAGGCGTCGGTGATCATCACGTCCGCCTTGCGATCCACCAGCTGCTGGAAAATGCTCATGTTGTCGTGCGTCAGCGTCAGCTTGGCTTTTGGCAGATAGGCGTGCACGAAGGCTTCATTGGTGCCGCCCGCCGGTTCCAGCAGGCGCACCGACGGTTTGTTGATCTGTTCTATCGTGCGGTATTTCTTCACGTCGGTGCAGCGCACCAGCGGGATTTTGCCGTCGGTATCCAGCTTGTCGGCGAAGAACACCTGCTTTTGCCGCTCAAGCGTGACGGAGATGCCGCCCATGGCGATGTCGCACTTGCCGGAGGCGAAGTCCGGCGTCAGGGTTTTCCAGCTGGTTTTCACCCACTTCACCTTGGCGCCCAGGCTCTTGGCCAGCGATTCCGCCATGTCGATATCGATGCCTTCATAGCCACCGTCTTCCTTGAGGAAGGTATAGGGCTTGTAGTCGCCGGTGGTGCAGACCTCCAGGGTCTTTTGCTGCAGCACTTTGTCCAGGTGGGATTGCGCGCCGGCGTTGCCGGCGGCGAGCAGCAGCGCGAGGGGGAGTAGCTTTTTCATCTGGCGTCCTTTTTATACATTCGTGGTTTTATGCGTTACTTCGCCGTTAATTGTCGTTTGCCTGCATGAGTTAGCCGTTTTTTATGCCGCTTACCGGCGAAAACGCCGGGCGTTGCTGCTGTACGCGATTTAAGCGCCAGGGTGTGACGTCGGCAACGGTAAAAAAACTGGTAGGCTGTAACGTCAACATTTATTAACACAGTTTACAGGTGGCTATGTACAACATTGACGATTTTGATATGAAAATCCTGACGCTGTTACAGGCCAACGGCCGTTTGACCAATCAGGAGCTGAGCGAACTGGTGGGGCTTTCTGCTTCCCAGTGTTCACGGCGGCGCATCAGCCTGGAGCAGGCGCAGCTGATCCGCGGTTACCACGCGCGGCTGGCGCCGGAGGCGGTCGGCCTGGGGCTGGTGGGGCTGATCGAAGTCAGCCTGATCACGCACGTGCAGGAGCAGATCGACAGCTTTCATCAGATGCTGGAGGAAGTGGACGCGATCCTGGACGCTTACAAGACCACCGGCGACGCCGATTACCTGCTCAAAGTGGCGGTGGCGGACCTGCCGGCGCTGAGCGAATTCATCAGCCAGACGCTGTCGCCGCACAAAAGCGTGGCGCATATCAAAACGGCGGTGGTGCTCAATCGCATCAAGGAAAACGGTTTATTGCCGGTGGCGAGATAAAGCTAAAACCGAATGCGCTTTTCCGTCTATATTAGGAACGTAACGCTGTGCCCAAAACCACAATAAACCAGGAGAAAAACCCCGTGTTCCAGAACGTTGACGCCTATGCCGGCGATCCCATTCTGTCGCTGATGGAAAAATTCAAACAAGACCCGCGTGCGCACAAGGTGAACCTGAGTATCGGCCTGTACTACGATGCGCAGGGCATCATTCCGCAGATGCGGGCGGTCGCCGCGGCGCAAGCGCAGTTGAACAGCGTCGAGCACGGCGCCTCGGTATACCTGCCGATGGAAGGGCTGCAACCCTACCGTTCCGCCATCCAGCAGCTGCTGTTCGGCGCGCAGCACCCGATGCTGCAGCAGGGGCGTATCGCCACCATTCAGACCGTCGGCGGTTCCGGCGCGTTGAAAGTGGGCGCCGACTTCCTGAAAAGCTATTTCCCGGATTCGCAGGTGTGGGTCAGCGATCCGACCTGGGAAAACCACGTCGCCATCTTCAGCGGCGCCGGTTTCAAGGTGAATACCTACCCGTATTTCGACGGCGAAAGCCTGGGCGTGAAGTTCGACGCCATGCTGGCTGCGCTGAAACAGCTGCCGAAGCACAGCATCGCGCTGCTGCACCCATGCTGCCACAACCCGACCGGTTCCGACCTGACCCCCGCCCAGTGGGATGAGGTGGTCAAGGTGATCGCCGAACGTGAAATCATTCCGTTCCTCGACATCGCCTATCAGGGCTTCGGCGGCGGCATGGAGCAGGACGCCTACGCCATTCGCGCCATCGCGGCGGCCGGTTTGCCGTGCCTGGTGAGCAACTCGTTCTCGAAGATCTTCTCGCTGTACGGCGAGCGCGTCGGCGGCCTGTCGGTGGTGTGCGAAAACGAAGAAGCGGCCGGGCGCGTGCTGGGCCAGCTGAAGGCCACCGTGCGCCGCAACTACTCGAGCCCGCCAAACTTCGGCGCGCAGCTGGTGGCCAAAGTGTTGAACGACGCCCAGTTGAAAACCCAATGGCTGGACGAAGTGGAGAGCATGCGCACCCGCATTCTCGAGATGCGTCATGCGCTGGTGGACACCCTGAAAAGCGCGCTGCCGCAGCGCAACTTTGATTACCTGTTGGCACAGCGCGGCATGTTCAGCTACACCGGCTTCAGCGCGGCGCAGGTCGATCGCTTGCGTGAAGAGTTCGGCGTCTACCTGATCCACAGCGGCCGCATGTGCGTGGCCGGCCTGAACCACAACAACGTGCGTCAGGTGGCCGAGGCGTTTGCCGCGGTGCAGTAACGCCTGTTAGTCTGAACGGACGTTCATCGGGAGCGATAGCGATATCGCTCCTTTTTTATTGCCGGCGCGCCGCCGAAGTTGCCGCAAACCGGAGAGAGAATATACTGATTGAGGGGCGCTCACTCATGTGGCATCAGCAAACGCTAATCCTCAGCGCAAAAGCGCGTGGCTTTCATCTGGTTACCGACGAGATCACCAACCAGTTAACCCACTTACACCGCCTGCAAACCGGCCTGCTGCATCTGTTGCTGCAGCACACCTCAGCCTCGCTGACGCTCAACGAGAACTGCGATCCCACGGTGCGAGCCGATATGGAGCAGCATTTCCTGCGTCAGGTGCCGGAAAACGCACCCTATCAGCATGACTACGAAGGGCCGGACGACATGCCGGCGCACATCAAATCCTCGCTGCTGGGCGCTTCCTTGACGCTGCCCGTCAGGCACGGGCGGCTGATGTTGGGCACATGGCAGGGCATCTGGCTGGGAGAGCACCGCATCCACGGCGGAGCACGCCGTATTGTGGCCACGTTACAGGGGGAATAACCCAATGAATAACAGCGCATTGCTGGAATACTGCATGGCGAAGCCGGGCGCGGAGCAGAGCGACCAGAACCAGTGGCAGGCTAGCCAAATCAAGGTGGGCGACGTGATGTTCGCCATGGTGTGCGAGGTCGAAGGGCGGCCGGCGCTGGCGGTCAAGTCCAGCCCGGAGCTGGCGGAAAGCCTGCGTGAACACCATCCGGAGATCGTCGCCTGTGACGGCCTGAACAAGGCGCACTGGAATACGGTGTTTCTCGACGGCAACCTGCCGAACTCGCAGTTTTACACCCTGATCGACAGCTCCTATCAGCTGGTGGTGGACGGCCTGCCCGAACACGTGCGCCAGGAACTGCGCGCCTGATTGCCGGGCGGCGGCGCCCGTTTTTCTTCTGTTTTTTCATGTTAAAGCGTGATCGCGGCCTGGGTTTGGGAACGTTCCCTTTTTATTACGGCACTAAAACAGCTACGCTCGGGCATTCAAGACACGCGGATGAAGGAGGCCGACATGGCCATGAGCGAAGAAAAGCGCAAGATGATCGCCGGGGAACTGTACGACGCCGGCGATGAACTGCTGCGCAGCGAACGCCGGCGCGCACGCCAGCTAACGCATCGCTATAACCACTCCTCGCCGGAAGAGGGCGAGCTGCGCAAACAATGGCTGGGTGAGTTGCTGGGCCGCTATCAGGGCGGTACCATCGAGCCGACCTTCCGCTGCGACTACGGCTATAACATCTATCTCGGCAAGAACTTCTACGCCAACTTTGACTGCGTGATCCTCGACGTATGCGAGGTGCATATCGGCGACAACTGCCTGCTGGCGCCGGGCGTGCATATCTATACCGCCACCCATCCGCTGGACGCCGAGACTCGCGTCGGCGGGGCGGAGTTCGGTAAGAGTGTCAGGATTGGCGACAACGTGTGGATCGGCGGGCGCGCGGTGATCAATCCGGGAGTGACCATCGGCGATAATGCGGTCGTGGCCTCCGGCGCGGTGGTGACCAAAGACGTGCCGGCCAATTGCGTGGTGGGTGGCAACCCGGCCAGGATCATCAAGCAGCTATAAAAAAACGGGCGCCGCCGGGCGCCCGCCGTCATCAGGCGCGCAGAGAGTCGATATCCACCACGAAGCGGTACTTCACGTCGCTTTTCAGCATGCGTTCATAGGCCTCATTAATTTGCTGCATCGGGATCAGCTCGATATCCGACGTGATGCCGTGCTGCCCGCAGAAGTCCAGCATCTCTTGTGTTTCCGCGATGCCGCCGATCAGCGAACCGGCGATGCGGCGGCGCTTCATGATCAGGTTGAACACCTGCGGTGACGGATGATCGTGCTCCGGCGCGCCGACCAGCGTCAGGGTGCCGTCGCGGCGCAGCAAGTTGAGGAACGGGTTCAGATCGTGCTGAGCCGCTACCGTGTTGAGGATGAAGTCGAAGCTGTTGACGTGCTGCGCCATCTCATCCGGGTTGCGCGAAATCACCACTTCATGGGCGCCAAGGCGCTTGGCGTCTTCGATTTTCGACGGCGAGGTGGTGAACAGCACCACATGCGCGCCCATCGCCCGCGCCA
Organism: Serratia sp. CY76391; assembly: GCF_052166695.1. Taxonomy (NCBI): domain Bacteria; kingdom Pseudomonadati; phylum Pseudomonadota; class Gammaproteobacteria; order Enterobacterales; family Yersiniaceae; genus Serratia; species Serratia sp. CY76391. The sequence continues at coordinate 348,015 of NZ_JBJNOJ010000007.1, read as the reverse complement.
GTTTGACGCCCATGTGCCCCAGCCCGCCAAGCCCGACGATGCCGACCTTTTTGCCTGGCCCCGCGCCCCACTGGCGCAGCGGCGAATAGGTGGTGATGCCGGCGCACAGCAGCGGCGCGACGCCGGCCGGATCGAGGTTTTCCGGCACGCGCAGCACGAAGTCCTGATCCACCACCAGATTGGTGGAGTAGCCGCCGTAGGTCACGGCGCCGGTGTGGCGATCCTGGCCGTTATAGGTGCCGGTAAAGCCGTTCTCGCAATACTGTTCCAGCCCCTCATCGCAGCTCGGGCAGCTGCGGCAGGAATCCACCATGCAACCGACGCCGACCAGATCGCCGATCCGGTAACGCGAGACATGGTCGCCGACGGCGCTAACGCGGCCGACGATTTCGTGGCCCGGCACCACCGGGTAAATCGTATTGCTCCATTCATTGCGCGCCTGGTGCAGATCCGAGTGGCAGACGCCGCAGAACAACACCTGAATCTGCACATCGTGGTCGCGCAGGGCGCGCGGCTGGTAATCGAAAGGCACCAGCGCAGACTTCGCGTCATGCGCGGCATAGGCATGGGTAATGTTCATGGTCGCTCCAGTTATCAATGTAGGGGGGACAACGTTTGACCGGCAGCGAAGTGCCGGCGAGACGCGGCCTGAATCAGACAGGACGGCCGCCGAGGGAACATTGATGATAGAAGCGGTGAGCGCGGAGGGAAATGCCTGAAAATGTCGAAATCTTGCCTGTTTCTGTTCGATTGCGGGGAAACGGGGCAGCGTGCGGATCGCCTGAGCGACGGCCCGCACGCCGGCGACATTACTGGTTCAACAGCGGCTTCAGGAAGCGTGCAGTGTGCGATTTTTCACACTCGGCGACCGTTTCCGGCGTGCCGGCGACCAGGATCTCGCCGCCGCCGCTGCCGCCTTCCGGCCCCAGATCGACGATCCAGTCGGCGGTTTTGATCACGTCCAGGTTATGCTCGATGACCACGATGGTGTTGCCCTGATCGCGCAGCTGATGCAGCACCGCCAACAGCTGTTGGATATCGGCGAAGTGCAGACCGGTGGTCGGTTCGTCGAGGATATACAGCGTTTGGCCGGTGCCGCGCTTCGACAGTTCGCGCGCCAGCTTGACGCGCTGCGCTTCACCGCCGGAGAGCGTGGTGGCCGACTGGCCGAGGCGGATGTAGGACAGGCCGACATCCATCAGGGTCTGCAGCTTGCGCGCCAGCGCCGGCACCGCGTCGAAGAAATCGCGCGCTTCTTCGATGGTCATCTCCAGCACTTCGTGGATGCTCTTGCCCTTGTACTTCACTTCCAGCGTTTCGCGGTTATAACGCTTGCCCTTGCACTGGTCGCACGGCACGTAGATGTCCGGCAGGAAGTGCATCTCGACCTTAATCACCCCGTCGCCCTGACAGGCTTCACAGCGTCCGCCCTTGACGTTGAAGCTGAAGCGGCCCGGCGTGTAACCGCGGCTGCGCGATTCCGGCACGCCGGCGAACAGCTCGCGCACCGGGGTGAAGATGCCGGTATAGGTGGCCGGGTTGGAGCGCGGTGTGCGGCCGATCGGGCTCTGATCGATGTCGATCACCTTGTCGAAATGCTCCAGGCCGGTCACTTCGCGGAACGGCGCCGGTTCGGCGATGGTGGCGCCGTTGAGCTGGCGCTGGGCGATCGGGAACAGCGTATCGTTGATCAGCGTTGATTTGCCGGAGCCGGACACGCCGGTGATGCAGGTAAACAGACCGACCGGCAGCGTCAGCGTCACGTCTTTCAGGTTGTTGCCGCGCGCGCCGCTCAGCTTCAGCACCTTGGTCGGATCGGCCTGCACGCGCTGCGCCGGAATGGCGATCTCGCGCTTGCCGCTGAGGAACTGGCCGGTCAGCGACTCCGGCTGCGCCATGATGTCGTCGACGGTGCCTTCCGCCACCACCTGGCCGCCGTGCACGCCGGCGCCGGGGCCGATGTCGATCACGTGATCGGCGGCGCGGATGGCGTCTTCGTCATGCTCCACCACGATCACCGTGTTGCCGAGGTTGCGCAGGTGGATCAGCGTTTCCAGCAGGCGCTCGTTGTCGCGCTGGTGCAGGCCGATCGACGGCTCATCCAGCACGTACATCACGCCCACCAGGCCGGCGCCGATCTGGCTGGCCAAACGGATTCGCTGCGCTTCGCCACCGGAGAGCGTCTCCGCCGAGCGAGACAGTGACAGGTAGTTCAGGCCGACGTTCACCAGGAATTTCAGGCGGTCGCCGATCTCTTTCAGCACTTTCTCGGCGATTTTGGCGCGCTGGCCGCTGAGCTTCATGTTCTGGAAGAAGGTCATCGCATGGCCGATGCTCAGATCGGAGATCTCCGGCAGCGTGGTGTCTTCGACAAACACGTTGCGCGCTTCTTCACGCAGGCGAGTGCCGTGGCACGAGGCGCAAGGGCGGTTGCTGATGAACTTCGCCAGCTCTTCGCGCACCGCGCTGGACTCGGTCTCTTTATAGCGGCGCTCCATGTTGTGCAGCACGCCTTCGAACGGATGGCGGCGCACGGTGGTGTCACCGCGATCGTTGATGTATTTGAACTCGATCGACTCTTTGCCGGAGCCGCTCAGCACCGCCTTCTGCACGTTGGCGCTCAGGGTGTTGAATGGCGCTTCGACGTCGAACTCATAGTGCTCCGCCAGCGAGCGCAGCATCTGGAAGTAATAGAAGTTGCGGCGATCCCAGCCGCGGATCGCGCCGCCGGCCAGCGACAGCTCGGGGTTCTGCACCACGCGATCCGGATCGAAGAACTGCTGCACGCCCAGGCCGTCGCAGGTCGGGCAGGCGCCGGCCGGGTTGTTGAAGGAAAACAGGCGCGGTTCCAGCTCGCGCATGCTATAGCCGCAGATCGGGCAGGCGAAGTTGGCGGAGAACAGCAGCTCGTCCGCTTTTTCGTCGTCCATATCCGCCACCACTGCGGTGCCGCCGGACAGTTCCAGCGCGGTTTCGAACGATTCGGCCAGGCGCTGCGCCATGTCGTCGCGCACCTTGAAACGGTCGACCACCACTTCGATGGTGTGTTTCTTCTGCAGCTCCAGCTTCGGCGGATCGGACAGATCGCACACTTCGCCGTCGATGCGCGCGCGGATATAGCCCTGGGCGGCCAGGTTTTCCAGCGTTTTGGTGTGCTCGCCCTTGCGGTCTTTCACCACCGGCGCCAGCAGCATCAGGCGCTTGCCTTCCGGCTGGCTCAGCACGTTGTCGACCATCTGGCTGACGGTCTGCGCCGCCAGCGGCACATGGTGATCCGGGCAGCGCGGCTCGCCGACGCGGGCGAACAGCAGGCGCAGGTAGTCGTGGATCTCGGTAATGGTGCCGACCGTGGAGCGCGGGTTGTGCGAGGTGGATTTCTGCTCGATGGAGATCGCCGGCGACAGGCCTTCGATATGATCGACGTCCGGTTTTTCCATCAGCGACAGGAACTGGCGCGCATAGGCAGAGAGTGATTCGACATAGCGCCGCTGCCCTTCGGCATACAGCGTATCGAAAGCCAGCGAAGACTTGCCGGAACCGGACAGGCCGGTGACGACGATCAGTTTGTCACGCGGGATGATCAGGTTGATGTTTTTCAGATTATGGGTTCGAGCACCACGAACTTCGATATTGTCCATTTACACTTCCCGTCTTGATGATACACCGCGCCTGTCGCGATTTTTGCGGGGGATTTTGTGATGGATCTCGCAAAAAACCGGCACAGCCTGGTCGAAACGCATAATTATGACACAAAAAAACCTGAATGAATATCCAGTATGCGAATGCAACAAGGCCGATCGAAAAGACAATTCTGGAATGCAATTCGCACTTATCAACACGGGTGTGGTTTCGTACTCAGCGTGGTAAACTGACGCGTTTATACTGTGTAGAAATCAATCATCGGGAGAAGTGCTCATGGCCAGCAGAGGCGTAAACAAAGTAATTCTGGTCGGGAATCTGGGTCAGGATCCAGAAGTCCGTTACATGCCGAACGGCGGCGCAGTGGCCAACATTACCCTGGCGACCTCCGAAAGCTGGCGTGACAAGGCGACCGGCGAACAGAAAGAGAAGACCGAGTGGCACCGCGTTGTGCTGTTCGGCAAACTGGCCGAAGTGGCGGGTGAATACCTGCGTAAAGGCTCTCAGGTCTACATCGAAGGCTCCCTGCAGACCCGTAAATGGCAAGATCAGAGCGGCCAGGATCGCTACACCACCGAGATCGTGGTTAACGTCGGCGGCACCATGCAGATGCTGGGCGGCCGTCAGGGCGGCGGCGCACCGGCCGGTCAATCTGCCGGCGGCCAGGGCGGTTGGGGCCAACCTCAGCAGCCACAGGGCGGCAACCAGTTCAGCGGCGGCCAGCAGCAGTCTCGCCCGGCGCAGAACAGCGCACCGGCGACCAGCAACGAACCACCAATGGATTTCGACGACGATATTCCGTTCTAAGCCTGGCAACAGCGCTAAAAAAACCCCGCTCAGGCGGGGTTTTTTGTGTTCGTTAGCCGCTGATTTTCTGCGGCGGTGTCGCCAATCAGTAAATTGCTACCGGGTTGATATTGACCTGGGTTGAACCGACATACAGCGGTTGCCCCAGTACGAACAGGAATTCCCAGGTTTTCGTGCGTACCAGCGGGCGGCTGTCGATCAGCTCCAGATTATAGACGCCGCGTTTGGCCAGCAGGTACTGGTTGACCGGGAACTCTTCGTCATTTTTCGGGTTAGGGTAAACTTCGGAGGCCCAGGTATCACCGCCGAAGGCCACGATGCCTTGGTCGGCCAACCATTTCGCCGCTTCCATGCCGATACCCGGTTCAACTTCCAGGAACTTTTTATTGTCTTTGCCAATCAGCTCCAGCCAGCCGGTGTTGAACAAGACAACGTCGCCTTTGCGTAAACTGATGCCCTGCTTTTTAAGCACCGCTTGAATATCCGCAACGGAAAATTCGGTGCCGCCCGGAACGATCGCTTTATTATAATACGCCGTCATATCGAGTACGACGCCGCGTGTGACCATGGGCGGCACTTTTTCCACGCCCAATTTTTTCACGCCATCTACGGTGACGAAATCCGCCGCCTTATTGCCGTTATAATAAACATTGTCGATGCCGATATGGCCAATGCCATTCAACTGAGTGCCGACGCCGGTCCAGGCATTCACCAATTCATCATTAAAGGTGAATTTATTTGGGCCAAGCGTTTTACCGTCCTGCTGACCAGGCTGAATATTATATAAGCGGAAGCTGCGGTGGCGGAACGCCGGGAAATCTTTATCGACGGGCATCGCCAATGGCAATGTCTTGCCTTGTTTTACCAACTGCACGGACTGTAATACGACCTCTGGCGTGAGCAGGTTGGCCGCGCCGATTTCGTCTTTTGCGCCGTAAACGGAAGGATACCAGTCTGACGACTGCACAGCGGATTCTGCGGCGTGCGCGGGCACTGCGGCCAGCAAGGGCAGCAAGAGGGAGAGGCGATACAATGATTTCATCAGTGACTCATCCTTATAACGGAGTATTGCAGGGCGAATGAAAGTGAGCCTCCGGAAATTGGCGGCGTGAGGCCGCCGAATAATAACCGGTGAGGGAAGGGCTCATTTTTTCTGTGTACTGGGTACGCCAGCGTAATTTTTAAAAAGGCGCCCGGCGATGATTTCCTTAATCATGCGGTAATGAATAACGCCGTATGCACGGCGTTATCGCTAAAGGCATTATTTTTTCAGTTCTGCACTCATGGTGACGAAATTGCCCATGTAGGCGCTGGTAATTTTGTAGCCGCTTGCGCCGGCTTCTTGCGCTTTTTTAGCGATGAGGGCTTCGGTGGAATCCAGTGTTCTGCCGGTTGCGGTCACGCTTTCTGCCGCGGCGTTAAACGACAGCATGGAAAACAGAGCAAGTGAAATAACGGTGGTCATGGTTTTCATATCTTTATCCTGTGTTCGAAGGTTCGAAAAATAAGGGTGTCCGGTACGACACGATGGAGCGAAGGATAAAGACGTCGGCCTGGTGAATAAATAACAGAATCGTCAATAAACTATTCCATTTTTGCGCATAAACTAATTCTATTATTGTCTTTCAAGGCCGAATATGCCGTGCGAGGTGAGAAGCGGTCGTCGGGGAACGAATGAAAAAAAGCCCCTTGCGGGGCTTTGAGCGCTACGCCGAGAAGCCGCCGTCGATGCTCAGACTGGCGCCGGTGATATAACCCGCCTGCGGGCCCGCCAGGTAGGCGACGAAACCGGCGATTTCTTCATCTTTGCCGTAACGGCCGATCGCCATCAGCTGCTTGAGCTGATCGGCGAACTCGCCGGCGTCCGGGTTCATTTCGGTGTCCACCGGGCCGGGCTGCACGTTATTGACGGTGATGCCGCGTGGGCCGAGATCGCGCGCCATGCCCTTGGTCAACCCGACCAGCGCCGATTTGCTCATCGCGTACACCGCCGCGCCGCCGAACGGCACGCGCTCGGCGTTGGTGCTGCCGATGTGGATGATACGGCCGCCGTCGTTCATGTGGCGCGCCGCCTCCTGGCTGGCGACGAATACGCTGCGTACGTTGACCGCCAGCATGCGATCCAGGTCGTCCAGCGCCAGTTCCTCGGTGCCGCCCAGCGTAAATACCCCGGCGTTGTTCACCAGAATATCCAGGTTGCCGAAGTGACTCACCGCCTGGCGAACCGCCTGCTGCAGCGCCGCAGCATCGGCGCTGTCGGCCTTGATGGCGAGGGCTTTGCCGCCGGCGGCGGTAACGGCGCTCGCCACCGCTTCGGCGCGATCGGCCGAGGCGGCGTAGGTAAAGGCGACGGCGGCGCCCTCGCTCGCCAAGCGTTTAACGATGGCGGCGCCGATGCCGCGGGAACCGCCCTGAACGAATGCGACTTTGCCTTGCAGTGGGAGTGCTGTGGTCATGTTATTTCTCCAGAGTGGATGAGGGTAAAGTGTCGGCATTCAGTATCGGAGATCGCTTGCACGGCCACTAGCCACAAAGAGCTATAATCAGTTAAAACCATTAGTTTAAAATCCATAAGGAAAAAGCATGCTGGGACATCTGGAGTGCTTCGTCAGCAGCGCGGAAAACGGCAGTTTCTCCGCCGCCGGCCGCAAGCTGGGCCTCAGCCCGGCGGCGGTAAGCAAGAATGTCACCCGGCTGGAGGCGGTGGTCGGCGTGCGGCTGTTTCAACGCAATACCCGCAAGTTGATCCTCACCGAAGCAGGCGAGCGTTTTCTCAGTGAGGTGAGCGGCGGGTTGCAATCGATCCAGTGTGCATTGAAGGGGTTGAGCAGCGGCGGCGGCGCGGCGGCCGGCGGCTTGAAGGTCAGCATGGGCACCGCCTTCGGCCTGCACTTCGTGTTGCCGATGCTGCCGATGTTTTTGACGCAGTACCCGGCGATTGTACCGGACTGGCATTTCGACAATCGCCAGGTGGATCTGATCGGTGAGAACTTTGACGCTGCGCTGGGCGGCGGCATCGAGTTGGCGCAGGGGATGATTGCTCGCGAGCTGGCGCCTGCGCATGGCGTATTGGTCGCTTCGGCAGAATACTTGCGGCAGCGGCCGCCGTTGACGGAGCCGGAGCAACTGGCGCAACACGCCGGGATTTTCATCCGTTCGCCGCAGACCGGGCGCATTCGCCACCAGCCGCTGCGAAATGCCCAGAATGAGCAGCGTGCGCCGGGGATGACGGTCAGCATGACCGTCAATGAACCGGAAGCGGCGGCGCGGGCGGCGGAAATGGGATTGGGCATCGCGCTGATCGGCATGCCGAATGCGGCGCCTTATCTGGAAAGCGGCCGTCTGATGCGGGTTCTGCCGGGCTGGTATGTCGATCGCGGCAGCGTGTATCTCTATTTTCCCACCACCAAATTCTTACCGACCAAAACCCGGGTGTTCGTCGATTTCATCACCGAACAGTTCCGCCTGCAGAAGTTGGCGGCGCGCTTTGACGCCCGCTAAAACGAGAAAAGCCCCTTGCGGGGCTTCTTTCTTCCGTCGGTTGGCTGTCCGACGATCAGTTGAAGATTTCTGCGGTGCCGTACAGTTTGTTCTGACCACCGGCGGCGACGATGCGGTAGGCGCTGGCGCCCGACGCGGCGGCTTTGCTGGCCAGTTCGCTTTCCAGCGCGCTCAGGTTAGCGGCGCCGCTCACGGTGACGACGCCGATCTTCTGGGCGTCTGCAGCAGGTTGGCTGGAAGGCAGGTCAGCGGCGAAGGTAGCGAAAGAAGCGGTAGCCAGCAGCGCAGCGGTAGCAAAAATTTTGACGTTTTTCATGATGCGTTCCTCAGAGTGTTTGTTAGGTGAGAGCCCGTTGTCTCTCGATGTGTTAAATACTAGTGCACCGGATGTGAATAAAAAATCGGAGAGTTTTGAGTATCTCTGTCAAATAAATTGATTGTTTTTCATCCGCTGGCGCGGGGCAAAAATCGCCACTACCCTTTACAGACGATCCTTAACCGGAGAAACGTCATGACGATGAATGCGTTTATCGGCAGTTGGGCGTTGGTGTCGTCGGCGTTCAAAAATCAGAACGGCGAGCTGAATTACCCGCTGGGCGAGCAGGTGTTGGGGCGCATCCACTATGAGGCCAACGGCACGATGGCGGCGCAGCTATACAGCGCCGTGCGGCCGCGTTTTGTCGCCGACGATTTGGCGCAGGGATCCGAGCGGGAGATCCATACCGCCTTCATCAATATGATTTGCTACTTCGGCCGTTATCAGGTGGAAGAAAGCGAGCAACGGGTGGTGCATCAGGTTGAAGGCTGCTCGTTCCCCAATTGGATAGGCAGCCGTCAGGTGCGTTTTTACGCCTTTAACGCCAATCGGCTGACGTTGCGCACGGTGCCGCTGCAGCTCGGCAACGGCGTGCAGGTTGGCGAACTGGTGTGGCAGCGGACAGGAGCGTCGTCATGATCATCGTTCATCATCTCAATCACTCGCGGTCGCAGCGCATTCTGTGGTTTCTGGAAGAGCTGGGCGTGCCCTATCAGGTGCAACGCTACGAGCGCGATCCCAACACCATGCTGGCGCCGCCGGCGCTGAAAAAGATCCACCCGCTGGGCAAATCGCCGGTGATCGTCGATGGCGATCTGACGCTGGCGGAATCCGGTGCCATTATCGAATACTTGCAGGAAGCCTACGACGCACAGGGCATGTTTATGCCAACCGACTTCCACGCGCGTCAGCAATACCGCTACTGGCTGCACTACGCCGAAGGATCGCTGATGCCGCTGTTGGTGATGAAGCTGGTGTTCAGCCGTCTCGGCCAGCCGCCGATCCCCTGGCTGCTGCGGCCGGTGGCCGGCGCGATCGGCAAAGGCGTGCAGCGGGAATACCTCGACAAGCAGATCGCGCCGCACTGCGAATTCCTCGAACAGCACCTGAACAAGGGCAGCTGGTTCGTCGGCAACGATTTCAGCGCGGCGGACATACAGATGAGCTTCCCGCTGGAGGCGATGGCGGCGCGCGGCGCGTTGGATGATTGCCCGAAACTGCGCGGCTTCCTGCAGCGCATTCACGCCCGGCCCGCCTACCAGCGGGCATTGGAGCAGGGCGGCCCTTACGACCTGCTGAGTTAGGCGGATGGGCTATACTCGATGGGGTCATTCTTCATCGGAGGTAGCCCATGGCTACGCAAATCTTCGTCAATCTGCCCGTACGCGATCTGCCCGCCTCAATGGCGTTTTTTACCCAGCTTGGCTTCAGCTTCAACCCGCAATTTACCGACGATACCGCCGCCTGCATGGTGGTCAGCGACACGATTTACGTGATGCTGCTGACCCACGACAAATTCAGGATGTTTACCCCGAACCCGATCGGCGACGCCAAACAGGCCACCGAAGTGTTGGTGTGCCTGTCGCAACCCAGCCGGGCGGCGGTGGACGAACTGGTGCGCAAGGCGATCGCCGGCGGCGGCAATACCTATCATCCGCCGCGGGACTATGGCGTGATGTACGGCCACGGATTTCAGGACCTGGACGGCCATATCTGGGAATTGATGTATATGGATCCCGCGGCGGTGCAGGCGCAATAAGCTCGCCGTGAAGCAGGTCGGCAGGGGCGCCGGATCGCCCCGTCTTTTCGCGCAAAAGCCATTCCCGCCGTTTTCTGCATAAATTGCCGCGATCTTTAGTTGATTAGACGCTAGGGAAGGCAGGATAATCGTTTGCCTTGAATAAACCACCATAAATCACCCGTACCGCGCGCTGTGAGTTAAACGTTTGCCTGGGTGCGCATCGCCGTTGGCGGTGTGGCATAAGGGCAGGGATGCGGAACGTGACGTAAACGATTACGTGGCGATCGGGCGCGGGCGAGATTACAGGCCTGCTGTGACGGGCCGATTCATGAAACACAGGGGAAGTAACCTATGTCGAACTCTCAAGCGAACCACGCCGCAAAACCAACCGGCGGGCTTGATGGCTATTTTAAAATTTCCGCGCGCGGCAGCAGCGTGCGTCAGGAGGTGGTGGCGGGGCTGACCACCTTCCTGGCGATGGTGTACTCGGTGATCGTGGTGCCGAGCATGCTGGGCAAAGCGGGTTTCCCGCCGGCGGCGGTGTTTGTCTCCACCTGCCTGGTGGCCGGGCTGGGGTCGCTGTTGATGGGGCTGTGGGCTAACCTGCCGATGGCCATCGGCTGTGCGATCTCGTTGACCGCCTTTACCGCCTTCAGCCTGGTGCTGGGCCAGCACATCAGCATTCCGGTGGCGCTGGGCGCGGTGTTCCTGATGGGCGTGCTGTTTACCATTATCTCGGTCACCGGCATCCGCGCCTGGATCCTGCGCAACCTGCCGATGGGCGTGGCGCACGGCACCGGCATCGGCATCGGGCTGTTTCTGCTGCTGATCGCCGCCAACGGCGTCGGCCTGGTGGTGAAGAACCCGCTGGATGGCTTGCCGGTGGCGCTCGGTGCGTTCACCTCTTTCCCGGTCGTCATGACGCTGGTCGGCCTGGCGGTGATCTTCGGCCTGGAGAAACTGCGCGTGCCCGGCGGCATTTTGCTGGTGATCATCGCCATTTCCATCATCGGCCTGATCTTCGACCCGGCGGTGAAATACCAGGGGCTGTTCGCCATGCCGAGCCTGGCGGACGCTGACGGCAAATCGTTGATCTTCAGCCTGGATATCATGGGCGCATTGCAGCCGGTGGTGTTGCCGAGCGTGCTGGCGCTGGTGATGACCGCGGTGTTCGACGCCACCGGCACCATCCGCGCGGTGGCCGGGCAGGCCAACCTGCTGGATAAAGACGGCCAGATCATCAACGGCGGCAAGGCGCTGACCTCGGATTCCCTGAGCAGCATCTTCTCCGGCCTGGTGGGCGCCGCGCCCGCTGCGGTTTACATCGAGTCCGCCGCCGGCACCGCCGCGGGCGGCAAGACCGGCCTGACCGCCACCGTGGTTGGCATTCTGTTCCTGCTGATCCTGTTCCTGTCGCCGCTGGCCTATCTGGTGCCGGTTTACGCCACCGCGCCGGCGCTGATGTACGTCGGCCTGCTGATGCTGAGCAATGTCACCAAGCTGGACTTCAACGACTTCGTCGACGCGATGGCCGGCCTGCTGTGCGCCGTGTTCATCGTGCTGACCTGCAACATCGTCACCGGCATCATGCTGGGCTTCAGCTCCCTGGTCATCGGCCGCATCTTCTCCGGAGAATGGCGCAAGCTGAACATCGGCACCGTGCTGATCGCCGTGGCGCTGGTGGCGTTCTACGCCGGCGGCTGGGCGATTTAAGCCGCTTGGGTTTCCCTCGCCCGCCGGGCGGGGGAGCCTGTTACGGCAATTCCCTTCTTAAGATAAGTCTTCTTCTGCTCTGCACCGCGTTTTGAAAGGCACAACAAGCTTTAACGGCTGTAAAAAAAGTGATCTACTATCGTGACCAACGCAGGCCCTGAGCCGATGTCGTCTGAATCGTAGAGTCTAAGGAAAGCATGGAAATCTTTTTTACAATCCTCATTTTGATCCTGGTGGTCTCCCTGTCCGGGGTGGTGACGCGCATGTTGCCGTTCCAGGTGCCGCTGCCGCTGATGCAAATCGCCATCGGGGCCCTGCTGGCCTGGCCGCATTTCGGGCTGCACGTCGATTTTGATCCCGAACTGTTCCTGGTGCTGTTCATCCCGCCACTGCTGTTTGCCGACGGCTGGAAAACGCCGACGCGCGAATTCCTGCATCACGGGCGGGAAATTCTCGGCCTGGCGCTGGTGCTGGTGCTGATCACCGTGGTCGGCGTCGGTTATCTGATCTACGCCATGGTGCCGGGCATTCCGCTGGTGGCGGCCTTCGCTCTGGCGGCGGTGCTGTCGCCGACGGATGCCGTGGCGCTGTCCGGCATCGTCGGCAAAGGGCGGATCCCCAAGCCGATCATGGGCGTGCTCGAGGGCGAGGCGCTGATGAACGACGCCTCCGGCCTGGTGTCGCTCAAGTTCGCCATCGCGGTGGCGATGGGCACCATGGTGTTCACCGTGGGCGGCGCGACCCTTGAATTCCTCAAAGTGGCGATCGGCGGCCTGCTGGCCGGCGTGGCGGTCACCTGGACCTACAGTAAATCGCTGCGGGTGATGAGCCGCTGGAGCGGCGACGATCCGGCGACCCAGATCGTGTTCCTGCTGCTGCTGCCGTTCGCGTCCTACCTGATTGCCGAACATATCGGCGTTTCCGGCATTTTGGCGGCGGTGGCGGCGGGGATGACCATCAGCCAGTCCGGCGTGATCCGCAACGCGCCGCTGGCGATGCGCCTGCGCGCCAACAGCGTGTGGGCGATGCTGGAATTCGTGTTTAACGGCATGGTGTTCATCATGTTGGGCCTGCAGCTGCCGGGCATTCTTGAAACCTCCATCCTGCAGGCGGAGCTGGATCCGACCATCCAGACCTGGTACCTGTTCGCCGACGTGGCCACCATCTACGCCGCGCTGTTGGTGCTGCGTTTCACCTGGCTGTGGGTGATGAAGAAGGCCAGCAACCGCTTTATGAAAAAGCGTCCGCTGCAGTTCGGCGATTACAGCACGCGTGAGCTGTGGGTGGCGTCGTTCGCCGGGGTGCGCGGGGCGATTACCCTGGCCGGTGTGCTGTCGATACCGCTGTTGCTGAGCGACGGCACCGCCTTCCCGGCGCGCTATCAGCTGGTGTTTATCGCCGCCGGGGTGATCCTGCTGTCGTTGATCGTCGGCGTGCTGGCGTTGCCGCTGCTGCTGCGCGGCGTGCAGGTCACCGACAAGAGCGCCAGCAAGCAGGAAGAGCGCATGGCGATCGCCATGGCGGCCGAAGTGGCGATTGAGAGCGTGAATAAAATGGAAGAGCGCCTGGTTGCCGATACCGAAGAAAACCTCGATCCGCAGGTGTTGAAAGAGGTCAGCTCGCGGGTGACGGGCATGCTGCGGCGGCGCATTGCGTCGAAAGACGATATCGAGAATGCGCTGGCGATGGAAAACCTCGAGCGGCGTTTCCGCCTGACGGCGCTGCGCGCCGAGCGCGGCGAGCTGTATCACCTGCGCGCCACGCAGAAAATCAGCAACGAGACGCTGCAAAAACTGCTGCACGATCTCGACCTGCTCGAAGCGCTGCTGATCGAACGCGAAGGGTAAATCTCAGAAGAGGAATAAACGTTTTCCTCTTTATTTCTGTTCTGAAGGGCCGCCTGTGCGGCCCTTTTTTTGGTTACTTGAGCGGCGGCCAGTAGTCGCGGCAGCAGGCGATCCAGGCCTGCGCGCTGTGCGACAGGTAGCTGCCCTGGCGCCAGATCAGGCCGATTTTCCACTCCATGCGCGGCTCCAGCGGCAGCCAGACCAGGTTTTCCTTGTCCAGCCAGCGGCAAACCGGCTCCGGCAGCATGGCGATGCCCACGCCGGCCTGCACCATCGAGGCGAGAAAGTCCCATTGGCCGCTGCGCACCGCGATTTGCGGTTCAAAGCCGGCCAGGCGAAACGCCTTCATCAGCATCTTGTACAGCGCAAAGTCTTCGTTATAAATCAGGATCGGGCTGTCGGCCAATTCGGCGATATTGATGCTGGTGCGGTTGAGCCACTGCGGCGTGCGCGGCGCCACCACGCACATCGGATGGCCCAGCAGCGGCAGAAAGGTCAGCGGCTGCGCCGAATCGAAGGGCAGCACCGTCATCGCCAGATCCAGTTCGCCGGACATCACCGCCTGTTCGACCGACAGCCCGCCCAGCTCGGAAATCTTCAATTCGATGCCGGGGTAGGTCTGGCGAAAGCGGCGGATCAGATCGGCGATCTGCCTGCCGACCATCGGCGGAATGCCCAGCCGCAGCACGCCCTTTTTCACCGAGCTGATGTCTTCCAGCTCCGCCTCCAACTGGCGGAACTCGTCGAGGATCGTCAGGCCGCGCTGGTACACCGCCTGGCCGCTGTCGGTCAGGCGCAGCTTGCGGCCTTCGCGGATCAGCAGCGTGCATTCCAGCTCTTCCTCCAGATGCCGCAGCATTTTGCTGATGGTGGGCTGGGTGACGAACAGTTTTTCCGCCGCGCGGGTGAAGCTTTGCTGGCGCACCACTTCAACGAAGTAGCGCAGGGTGCGGACATCCACGTTAGGGTTCTCCTTGGGGACGCTACCGGCGGGAAACTATTCCCGGACGGCATGATGACGATAATTTTAATTCATTTCAGGCGTGGTTTCCCGGCTGCGTATACTGTAGGCCGTCAATTATTGTTTGAGGTCATCTTTCATGTCTCTGGCGTTACGCCGCGTTGCCCCCTCCCTGCTGACCCGTTTGCAGGTGCCGATCCAGGTGGCGTTGTATGCGGCGCTGTTCCTGATCGCCGATCGTCTGGTGCAACAATTCCACCTGCCGCTCCCCGCTAATATCGTCGGCATGCTGATGCTGCTGGCGCTGATCCTGCTGCGCATTCTGCCGCTGAGTTGGGTCAAGGCCGGCTCCCGCTGGCTGCTGGCGGAAATGCTGCTGTTTTTCGTGCCGGCGGTGGTGGCGGTGGTCAACTATGCCCAGCTGCTGATGGTCGAAGGCTGGAAGATCTTTCTGGTGATCGCGGTCAGCACCATGCTGACGCTGGGCGCCACCGGGCTGGTGGTGGACAGGGTGTATCGGCTGGAGATTTGGCTGCAGCGGCGGAAGCAGCGCCATGAATGATTTCATCCTTAGCCTGGCCTGTTTTCTGGCGACGCTGGCGCTCTATTTCGCCAACAAGAAACTCTATCGCCGCCGTCGCACGTTGCTGCTGATGCCGCTGGTGCTGACGCCGATGATTCTGGTGTTGCTGCTGGTGGTCACCCACATCTCCTATCAGGACTACATCGGTGAAACCCACTGGCTGCTGTGGCTGCTGGGGCCGGCGACCATCGCCTTCGCGGTGCCGGTGTACGAGAACCTGCATATCATCCGTCGCCACTGGCTGTCGCTGACCGCCGGGGTAACGACCGCGGTGCTGGTAGCGGTGTACAGCTCGGTGTGGCTGGCGCGCCTGCTGACGCTGCCGGAAGAGGTGCAGCGCAGCCTGGCGGTGCGGTCGATCACCACGCCGTTCGCGCTGGAGGCCGCCAAGCAGATGGGCGGGCAGCCGGACCTGGTGGCATTGTTCGTGGTGATCACCGGGGTGTTCGGCATGGCGGTGGGCGACATTCTGTTTTTGCGGCTGGCTGTACGCAGCCGCCTGGCGAAAGGGGCCGGATTTGGCGCATCGTCGCACGGCGCCGGCACCGCCCGCGCCTATGAACTGGGGCCGCAGGAGGGCGTAGTGTCGAGCCTGGTGATGATGTTGGCCGGCATTATCACGGTGGTGGCCGCGCCACTGATCGGCCGGCTGATGTGGTAAGGAGGCGGTCTGCGGCGAACTGCGCCGCAGACCGTAGAGCGTCAAGGAAGGTTGCCGAGCATCGCCGGCGTGCGCGATGACTGCCGCAAGGCGCGTCCTATCTCCTCGTGGCTGAAGATAATGGAGTGATGATTGCAGGGCAACGGATGCACCTGCAGATGTTGACCGATTGCCGACAGGCCATTGTCGGCAATCGCCAGCAGTTCCCGCTCATCGCCCAGGCCGGTGATATTCAGATTTGCATCTTCGGTCGCCTTGAACAGCGTGATGCGTGCATGTTGCAACGGTGCGCTGAGCGTTTGTTTCGCCAATGCCAGCTCCGTCGGCTCTGCCTTTAAGGCCCGGTCGGCGGCCTCGCCGTCAATACCCAACATGGCCAGCATCGCCGCCAGCATGCCCGGCTCGCTGCGGATCTGGAATGGGGTTCGGTAGAAGGTATCAAGCAGGAACAGTTGGATATCGCGATAGCCCTGGCTTTCCAGTTGAGCGGCCATCTCCAGCGCGATCAGGCCCCCTAGCGACCAACCCAACAGACGGACGGGGCGCGCCGGCGACAGCCGCATATGGCCGAGATAATACGCCGCCAGCTCGCGTAGCGAAGTGATGTGCGGCTGTTGGAACAGGTTGTAATTGTTGATGCCTAACACATTGAAATCTTTCTCTAAATAGTTCGCCAGATCGCGATAAACATCGCAACCGGTGACGGCAGGATGGATCATCCAAACGCTGTCGGGGGTGATGGCGTGGTTCAGGCGCTCTACCTGTTTAAAGGTAAAACTGGCCTGATTCAGACGCGTCAACAGCTGCTGCAGGGGTTCGGAGGTGGCTGGAGCCGTTGCGGGCACGCCGTCGGTGAGAATACGAGCCTGGCCGCGCAGCGTCGAGTGAGCAAACAGCGTCTTAATGCCTAACGAATGCCCGTGTCGCTTCAGTTTAACCAGCAGTTGAATGGCGTGCAGCGAATGGCCGCCCAGCGCGAAGAAATCATCGTCGCGGCCAATGCGCGTTGTGCCCAGCAGTTCGCTCCACAGTTCGGCCAACTGCTGTTCCTGCTCGCCTTGCGGGGCTTCATAAGCAGCGGTTTCCTGCATGTTGGCCGGTGCCGGTAACGCTTTGCGATCCAGCTTG
The DNA here is from genome assembly GCF_052166695.1 of Serratia sp. CY76391. Classification (NCBI taxonomy): domain Bacteria; kingdom Pseudomonadati; phylum Pseudomonadota; class Gammaproteobacteria; order Enterobacterales; family Yersiniaceae; genus Serratia; species Serratia sp. CY76391. Next base: position 331,118 of record NZ_JBJNOJ010000007.1, on the reverse strand, counting down.
CCGTTGGGCGACAGCGGAAAAGCATCCAGCCGGATAAAACAGGACGGCACCATAAAGTCCGGCAGGTGTTGCTGCAATTGCCGACGCCATTCGGCGGCGTCGGCCGTTTGCTCTGGGGCGATGACATAGGCGACCAGGCGCTTGCCGCCGCTTTCGTCTTCCCGTGCCAGAATGGCGGCGTCTTCAACCCCTGAACACTGTCTGAGCTGTTGCTCGATCTCGCCTAATTCAATGCGCAGGCCGTGGATTTTGACCTGGAAATCGTTTCTGCCCAGATACTCAATGTTGCCATCCGGCAGCCAGCGGGCCAGATCGCCGGTTTTATACAGGCGAGCCTGCGGCTCGGCGCTGAAAGGATCGGCGATAAATCGCTCGGCGCTCAGCGCCGCGCGGTTCAGATAACCACGGGCAACCTGAATGCCACCGATATGCAATTCGCCGGCGATGCCAGGCGGTAACGGTTGCAGTTGGTCATCCAGAATATGGAGCTGGGTATTGGCGATCGGTTTACCGATCGGTACCAGTGGGCGAGGATCATCGGGCAGGCATTGCCAGCTGGAAACGTCTACGGCGGCTTCCGTCGGGCCGTAGAGATTGTGCAGTTCCGCCTGCGGCAACTGCTGCAGGCAACGTTGTACCGTAGCGAGCGGCAACGCCTCGCCGCTGCACACGATGCGTTTCAGGGAGGCGCACTGCGCCATATCGCCGTGGCGCAGAAACAGTTGCAGCATAGAGGGGACGAAATGCAGTGTGGTGACGCCATGTTGTGCGATGCAGGCGCTGAGATAATCCGGTTCCTGGTGACCGCCCGGTTTGGCGATGGCCAGCTGGGCCCCGACCATCATCGGCCAGAAAAACTCCCAGACAGAGACGTCGAAGCTGAACGGCGTTTTCTGCAGCACGACATCATCCGGCGTCAGTGTATAAGCCTTTTGCATCCACAGGAGTCGGTTGATCACCCCGCGGTGTTCGTTCATCACCCCTTTGGGTTTCCCCGTCGAGCCGGAGGTGTAAATCACATAAGCCAGGCTGCGCTGTGGATCGGCGGCCAGCGGCGGTGGGTTGCCATCCGGCGCTTGCCGCCACAGATGGCTCTCACGCTGAAGATGCAATCGCGGCACGGCGATATCGCGCAGCGGGTGCAGCGCGTGTTCGCCGCCATCGTCGATCAGAACGAATCTGGCACCGCAATCTTGCAGCATGTGGCGCAGGCGGTCTTGCGGATAGTCGGGATCGAGCGGTACATAGGCGGCGCCCGCCTTCAGGATGGCGTACAGGGCAATCACCATATCCGGGCTGCGGTTGACGCATACCGCGATGCGATCGTCAGGCTGTAATCCCTGCAGCCTGAGAAAGGCAGCCAATCGATTCGCCCGCTGATTCAGCTGTTGATAACTGATCTCGTGGTCCCCGTAGCACAGCGCCGGCGCTTCTGGCGTCAGCGCGGCCTGTCGTTCCAGGAATTGATGTACGCCTTGCGGCATGTCTGCCCATGTTTGTCGGGTTTCATTCCATTGATGGAAGATTTGCTGTCTTTCCTGCGGCAACAGCAGCGGTAACTGCCCCAGCGGCAGCGCCGGATCGCCGTCCAGTAGCGTGTTCAGCAGGTGCAGTATGCGGGCGGCGATGCGCTCACCGTCTTCCTGACTGAACCAGGCCTGATTGAAGTTGAACTCCAACAGCGGGTCGTCGCCCGGATGGTAATGGCGCAGGTAGACGCCGAGGGGCAGCTGTTCCTGACCGTGGTGCAGGTTTTCCACCTTGAACTGGCTGCCTTCCAGTTCGATGTCGGTCGGAAAAACCTCCAGAGAAAAGCTGATGTCGAACAGCTGGCGCCGCTCCTGCTGATGCAGGTTCAACTGGCGGTTGAGTTCGGCAATGGGAAAACGCTGGTGACGATAACACTGGCGCAGCTCGCTGCCGATTTGCCGCAGTAAGTGGCCGAAGGATTGCTGTGAATCGACCGTGATGCGCAGTGGGATCATCGAGGAAAACATGCCCAATGTTTGCTTATGTTCGGCGGTACTGCGGTTATGTACCGGCACGCCCAGCGTGAATTGATCGGTTTGCCAAATCCGGGCGAACCAGGTGGCCAGCAAAGCGCTAAAAAAATGCATTGCAGAACCGCCCTGCGCGGCGGCGTATTGTTCCAACTGTAGGAAACGCTCGCGTGGCAACCGCTTGATTATCTGATGGCTGGGGTAGGTTTGTTGCTCACAGTGATTTTGGCGGCGTTCCAGCATGGAGGGGGGCGCGTCGATGAAACGCTTCAACCAGAAATCACGATCGCGCTCGTAGCGTGGAGACTGCTGATAGGTGCGATCGCTGATGACGAAGTCTTGATAACGCGAGCGGGGGGCTTCGTTTTTTATCCCTGCTTTTAATTGTTTATAGCGCTCCATGATCATTTTGCTCAGCAGGGAAATTGAGGTGCCGTCCGCAATCAGGTGATGGGAAGCAAGCAGCCATAGCGTGCTGGATCCGCTGACTTTGGCCAGGTGGCAGCGCCAAAGCAGGCTGTCATACAGTGAATAAGGCTGCAGGAATTGAGAACGAAGGTGGGTTTCTGCCAGGCTGATGGCATCTTGTCTGTGCGAAAAATCGTGGTAATGCAGGTCGATATAGGCCCGGTCGCAGGTTTCCTGGGTAATGCCTTGCGGCGTTTCTTTCAGCGTGGTTTGCAACGCATCATGTTGTTGCTGTATTTGCCGTATGGCTTCTTGAAAAAGCGGTAGCGAAATCTCGCGCTCTACGCGCCATAAACACCCAACGTTATATAAGGGGATATCGGGGTTTAAAGATTGGTCTAGCCACACGGCTTGTTGCACGGTCGTCAGGGAATAAGCGGACACGGAACCACCTCCACAAATAAGGAATGAATCGAATTAAATAAAGTGAGTCGCAGCCAAGCACTCGAACATTATAAAAGGTGATTATTAAGTTGGCCTGTTTTCACATTAAATATTTTTAATAGTTTTGTTTAATTATAATAAATTCAATAATTTTACCATTAATGATTTATGTTTTATTTATTTTTAAACTGGTTTTTTGCCATTAATTTTGTGGCGTGTTAATCACGATTGACTGGCTTTTCTACGTGGTATTGGTAAGTGAAATTGTGTAATTAATTGTTTTATTTGTTTTTTTTGTTTTTGGTGAAAAAGGGCGGAACTGAGGCGGTTCGTGAGCGATAACGGAGTGGTATCTCAGCGGGCAAGTTCGGTTGCTTCTCCGCAAGAGATAACAGGCTGAATCATAAAAAATTATAAAGAATCTCTTATGCTGTATTATTATAAAAGAAATAATAATGAATAATAAGAAGTAAAGCTTATTGTGATTTCATGCATTTCTTTATTCGTAATTCTGCTGTTAACTTTCATAGGAGTATGACGCTTCAATTAAACTGCGATGAATGATCCGTTATTGGGCAATTAATGGATTAACTTTAATGAGATAATAAATGTGAAACGTTGATGCCGAGTGATACCCGAAATGAAAGACGCAACGAGAACCCTGTCTCGCTGCGGCTCGATCCTACGGGGAGGTAGCAGGTTAGCAGACGGCGGCTTTGACGAGTTCCACCACCAGCGGCGAAAGCTCGCCGCGCAGTGCAGCGCGTTCCGACTGGAACAGCGTGGCGACGTAAAAACGCCGCTCCGGCAGTTCGATGGCGCGCACGTCGCCTTCGGCATCGTGGCCGCTGATAATCAGCGGGAAGCGCTCAAGGTCGGCGACGAAGTCCGGAGCCACGCCAAAGTTGCAGTGGTAGCCTTCATGGGTGTTCAGGCTGCCGTAGGCCTGCGCGACGCGGGTGTCAGGCCGAAAAACGATGTCGCCGGTTTTTTCCACCAGCGAGCAGCTCAACGGAGCGATCACCAACCGGCCACCGCTGTCGGTTTCCGCATGGCCGGCGTCGTGCCAGCCCATCACGTTGCGGGCGTACTCGATGATGGCGTACTGAAAGCCGCCGCAGGAACCGAGGAACGGCACGTCGTTTTCCCGCGCATGCCTGATCGCCATAAAGGCGCCGTCGTCGTGACAATATGGGCTGCCTGGCACCACCCAGATGGCATCGAAATCTTGCAGGACATCAGGGGAGGTCAGGGTTTCGGTCGGTAGCCACTGGGGCTGCACGTCGATGTCGAGATGGGCGGCGGTGAGCTGGAGCGCCACGGGGATGGCCTGATGGGCCACGGCTTGCGGGTTGTAATCACCGACCAGAGCAATGCGGACTTGAGCTTTCATCATTTCCTTTCCTGTGCGGGTAAAGAAGGAGATTACAGGAAAGCGACATGTTGAGCCGCAGATTTTTTGAACGCGGCGCACAAAAAAGCCCGGCGTCGGCCGGGCTGGAAAACGGGGCTCAGTACAGCGACGGCGCGCCGACCGGCCGGGTTTTGAAGCGGCGATGCAGCCACAGATATTGCTCCGGCGCCCGCATGATCTCTTTCTCGATCACTTTGTTCATATAAGCCGCCGCGGCCTGTTCGTCGCTGAGCGGGTAGCCTTCCAGGGCCGGCTGGATCAGCAGGTCGTAGCCGCGGCCGCCTTCACGGCGGATCAGCACCACCGGCACCAGCGCCGGGTTGGCCATGCGCGCCAGCATGAAGGTGCCGCTGGTGGTGGCGGCCTGATCGACGGCGAACAGCGGCGCGAATACGCTGCCGCGCGGGCCGTAATCTTGATCCGGTGCGAACCAGACCGCCTCACCGCGCTTGAGTGCGTGCACCATGCCGCGCAGATCCTTGCGATCGATCATCGCCTTGTTGGAGCGCATGCGGCCCTTGGTTTGCGCCCACTCCATCGCCTTGTTGTTGTGCGGGCGATACATCGCCATCATCGGCTGGCACAGGCCCATTGCCCGGCCGCCCAGCTCAAGCGACATAAAGTGCACGCCGATCACCAGCACGCCGCGGTCGTCACGCTGCGCCATTTTGAGGTGGTTGATGCCGGAGACGTTAAACCAGCGCTTAACGCGTTTATCCGACCAGAACCAGGCCATGCCGGTTTCCAGCAGGCCCATGCCGAGGGACTCAAAGTTGCCCACTACTTTACGCTCGCGCTGTGTTTCGTCCATTTCGGGGAAGCACAGTTCGAGGTTGCGGCGGGTGATGGCGACGCGACGCTTAAGAAAGCGCATCGAGGTGCGCCCCATCCATACGCCAAGGCGGTTAAGCAGCGGGTAGGGGAGTTGCACCAGCAGGAACAACAGGGCCAGGCCGAACCAGGTCAGCCAGTAGCGCGGGTGCAGCAAGGAAAGTTGAAATCTCTTTTGGCGTTTCATAGCAGCTCGTTTATGCGTTAGGGGGTAGCAACCTGTAGCGCATAAAGGATCCACTCGATAGCGATACAACTACTCAGACACCCGGGGACGGCCAGGGTTTAGTCAGAATTCCATAATTGACTAAACATTTACATTCGAAGGGCGGTTTGCGCTGCTATCAGGCTTCGGAGGGATAGCTGTTGGCCAGCGGAGGCGGCTCTAGGAATGCGTATGTTAACACAGGGTACGGGGTACAGAGGAAGAGAGGCATGCGAATATTCTCATTCGCGTTGCCTCTGGATTGACGATTGGCGACGGTTTACAGGCTGGGGAGGATGATGGCGGCGAAAATGGCGGCGATCACCAGCCATTTCAGCAGATAGTAACCGCGGCGATTACGCGCCTTCAGGCGCTGGCCGGCGTCGCGCACCGCGTTGACGTATTTGAAGATGCGGTTGATGCCGCCGGTGCGATCCTGATCGTCGTTCGGCGAACTGGCCGCCGACATCAGCGTAGCGCCGACCCAGTGGTTGACCGCTTGCGCCCAGCGCCATTTCATTGGCCGCTCGACGTCGCAAAACAGAATGATGCGCGTCTGATCGGTGGCGTTCTGCGCCCAGTGCACGTAGGTTTCGTCGAAGATCACCGCTTGGCCGTCGCGCCAGCTGTGCTGCTCGCCGTCCACCTCGATGAAGCAGCGATCGTCGTTGGGCGTCATCAGCCCCAAGTGATAGCGCACCGAGCCGGCGTAAGGATCGCGATGTTTACCCAAATGGCTGCCGGGCGGCAGCTCGGCGAACATAGCCGCCTTGACCGATGGGATGCGGTTGAGCAGCTCGACGGTTTTCGGGCACAGCGTTTGCGCCGAAGGGTGGCTGTCGCTGTACCATTTCAGATAGAAACGTTTCCAGCCGCGTTTGAAGAAGGTGTTGAAGCCGGCGTCGTTGTGCGACTGCGCCTTTTTGATGTGATCCTGCAAACGCACGGCTTCCTCGCGGATCACCTGCCAGTTGTCGGTCAGCGTTTGCAGCTCCGGGAAGCCTTTTTCGTCGAAATAGGGTTGTTTGGCGGGCAAACGCGAGAAACCGGTCATAAACATGTTAATCGGCCCCATAAACGTGGAGTGATCGAACAGCTGACGGGTAAGCTTTTGTTTCTCTTTGCCGCGGGAGTGTGCGTAGAGGAAGCTGATGATAAAAATGCCGATAATGATCGCGGCAACCATAGAATCCATCCCTGTTGGTGCTTGTTAAAAATTCGTACAAATTATAGTTTTGTGACAGGAAAAATTTAACTTTTTCGTGCGCTTTCCCTGCGTGTGCTGCTTGTTGGCATAAAAAATCAATAAAATGATTTGTAATGAAATTTTATATCGATTTTTTTGGTTTTAGTCCTATTCTTAAATCGTTCAAGGGGTGTTTCATGCCATCTTGTTTCATGACGAATGGCACGTATCTGAGAAAAGAGGGACTTATGAAAAAATCAATCATTGCCTTGTCTGCACTGCTGCTCGCTTCCCCGGTGTTCGCTGCTGAAACCGCGACCGACACCGCCGCTCACGCCAGCAACGAAGTCGTCGCCGAGGCGCACAAAGGGGCGGATACCGCCAAAGAAAAGCTGCACCAGTCTCAGGACAAGGGTGAAGAGCTGAAGCTGAAAGCCAAGCATGCCGCCGAAGGCAAGAGCGACAGCGTCGGCAGCAAAGTGAGCGAAGGTTCGCAAAAGGCCTGGCATTCCACCAAACAGGGCTCGGAGAAGGCTTGGGACAAGACCAAGCAAGGGGCGGAAAGCCTCAAGAACAAAGTGACCGAGTAAGGTCTCCGCTTTACCCCAAGGGCCGCGCTGCGGCCTTTTTTATTGCCTGCAATCCAGAGCCGATGCCCCGCTTTGTCGCCCCGATTAAAACGTGAGAGTATTCTTCATCGACTGGCGACTCAATCGTAGGCAAGAAGGAAGCGCTATGAAATCCCACTGGATAAGGCGTTTATTGACACCCCCACCAGCCTGGACAGGCAGAGCATCGGTTATCTTGGGCCTGCTGGTGTTTGTGGTGTTGAGCGGGCTGGATAGCCTGGGCGTGGATTTGGACGGGTGGAAGCGCTACGTGATGATCGCGGGCGTGGCGGGTATTTGCTATTTCTTTGCCGGATATATCGATAAGCGCATTCCGCGCAAATCCTCGCCCATGTAGGCACAAGTCAGAAAAAGAAAAAGGCGCTTATCAAATGAGATAAAGCGCCTTTTCAACACGTTAACTGACTAGTATCAGTTCATGCCGTATTTTTTCAGCTTCTTGCGCAGCGTGCCGCGGTTGATGCCCATCATCAGGGCTGCGCGGGTCTGGTTGCCACGGGTGTATTGCATCACCATGTCCAACAGTGGCTGTTCAACTTCAGCCAGTACCAGCTCATACAGGTCATTTACGTCTTGACCGTTCAGTTGAGCAAAATAGTTCTTCAGTGCTTGTTTAACCGAGTCACGCAGAGGCTTTTGAGTCACCTGATCTTGTGAGTTAACGGTAGAAACGGTCAGTACGTCAGAATTTACGCGTTGTTCGAACATAGTTCTGTCAGCTCTTTTTTTACGCTAAGATTTTCGAAATATGCCTCCAACGCCTCCAGCTGTTCGCTGGCATCCTCTATGGCGTTGAATGTGCGCCGAAACTGGTCATTCGGAGCGTGTTCCTGGAGATACCAGGACACGTGCTTACGAGCAATCCGGAATCCCTTGCCTTGGCCATAGAAGCCGTGCAATTCCCGAATGTGCCCAATCAACAAGCGCTTCACCTCGCCAAGCGGCAGCGGCGGCAGCAACTCCCCAGTGTCCAGATAATGCTGGATTTCCCGGAAGATCCAGGGTCTCCCCTGAGCAGCGCGGCCTATCATCAGGGCATCGGCCCCGGTGTAGTCGAGCACTGCTCTGGCTTTATGCGGGTCAGTAATATCCCCATTCGCGATAATCGGAATGGAAACACTCTGCTTAACTGCCCGAATGCTGTCGTATTCCGCGTCGCCGTTAAACAGACAGGCGCGGGTTCGGCCGTGAATCGTCAGGGCCTGAATACCACAGTCTTCGGCCAGTTGGGCAATCTCTACACAGTTACGGTGCTCTGGCGCCCAGCCGGTGCGAATCTTCAGCGTTACCGGCACATCCACCGCGTCAACCACCGCGTGGAGGATCCGTTTTACCAGATCCGGGTACTGCAACAAGGCGGACCCGGCAAGCTTCCGGTTCACTTTTTTGGCCGGGCATCCCATATTGATGTCGATGATCTGCGCGCCGCTGGCCACGTTGATACGCGCGGCGGCGGCCATATCATCAGGATCGCATCCGGCAATCTGCACGGAGCGGATCCCTGGTTCATCGCTATGCACCATACGCAGACGCGACTTATCCGTCCGCCACACCTCCGGGTTGGAGGAGAGCATTTCGGATACAGCCATCCCAGCACCCATTGCATGACAGAGGGTTCTGAACGGGCGATCTGTAATACCGGCCATCGGGGCCGCAATCAGGCAATTAGTAAGCTGGTGGTGTCCAATGCGCATAGACAAAGAGTGACCATACTGTGTCCGCAAGGGCGCGTATATTACGCATTTTTGCGCCGAGATGAAAGGCCAAACTTTAACCAATTGGCTCGCTATTAGGGCAAAAAATGCGCTGCGCAGTGATTCATAAAAATATTGTATATATTTTACAATGAGTTGACGAAAAGTGCTTATTTTGTGTGCGGTAAAATATTCGCCTTTGCGCAGGATATTATCTGCATTCGCCCGCTATTTTTGCCGGGATAACCTGCCTGGAAGGCGCATTGTCAGGGCGATCCATCGTTGAAAGGCAAAAAATTGCATAAAATTTTGTCTTGCCCGTGGGTCGATCGCCGGACAAAAAAATCCACCGGCGCGGGGCCGGTGGATGAGGGAGCAATATATCGTGACGCTTACTTACGGCGGCCGGTGATGCGGCACCACTCTTCACGCTCGGCGACCGGATCGAGCGTGAACTTCTCTTCGTAGGCTTCCGCAACGCTGCTCGCCTGGCTGGCCAGCACGCCGGACAGCCCCAAATGACCGCCGGCCTTCGGCAGGCAACCGATCAGCGGCGCCAGTTCGCGCAGCGGGCCGGCGAGGATGTTGGCGACCACCACGTCCGCCAGCAGGTCCGCCGGCTGGTCTTTCGGCAGATACAGCTCCAGACGCTCTGAGACGCCGTTACGCTGCGCGTTGTCGCGGCTGGCCTGAATGGCCTGGGGATCGATGTCGATGCCGATAGCGCGCGCCGCACCCAGCTTCAGCGCGGCGATCGCCAGGATGCCGGAACCGCAGCCGAAATCGATGACGGTTTTGCCGGCCAGATCGAGGCCGTCCAGCCACTGCAGACACAGCGCGGTGGTCGGGTGGGTGCCGGTGCCGAACGCCAGGCCCGGATCGAGCATCACGTTGACCGCGTCGGGATCCGGCACGTCGCGCCAGCTCGGGCAGATCCACAAGCGCTCGCCGAAGCGCATCGGGTGGAAGTTGTCCATCCATTCGCGCTCCCAGTCCTTGTCTTCCAGCTGCTCTATCTTGTGGCGGAATCCGGCGCCCAGCAGCGGGTGCTGTTCCAGCATCGCCACCACGTCGGTCATATCGGTTTCCGCGTCGTACAGGCCGATCACATCGGTATCGCCCCACAGCAGGGTTTCACCCGGCAGTGGCTCGAACACCGGGTTGTCGTGGGTGTCCTGGAAGGTCACCGACACGGCGCCGCTTTCCACCAGCGCGTCGCTCAGGTCTTCCGCCTGGCTGCCGGTGGTGTTCAGTTTGAGTTGGATCCAAGGCATAGCAATTCTCTTCAAGAGGGTAATGATGACGCCGCCCGGCGCTTTTCGCCGACGACGTTACCGAGATAAAACGCCAACAGGCTGAGCAACAGCGAAGGCACGATAGGATGCAGCCCCGCCGGTTGCAGGTTGAAGCTGGCCAATAGCGTATAGCATACCGCACCCGACACCATTGAGCTAAGCGCTCCCTGAGCATTGGCGCGTTCCCAATACAGGCCCAGCACCAGCGGCCACAGGAAGACCGCCTCCAGCCCGCCGAAAGCCAGCAGGTTGAGCCAGATGATCATCTCCGGCGGGCGCCAGGCCGCCAGCAGCACCAGCAGGCCGAGGATCAGCGTGGTCAGGCTGGAGAAGCGCTTGATCAGCCGCTCGTTGTGGATCTGCTGCGGCCGCACGCCAAGGTAGAGATCCTTGATGATGGTGGCGGAGGATTGCAGCAACTGGGCGTTGATGGTCGACATGATCGCCGCCATCGGCGCCGCCAAAAAGATCCCGGCGGCGTACGGCGGCAGCACGGTGATCATCAGCGTCGGGATCACCTGGTCGGGGATCTTGAGATCCGGCAACACCGCGCGGCCGAGCGCGCCGGCCAGGTGCATGCCGAACATCAGCACCGCCACCACCACGGTGCCGAGCAGAATGCCGCGATGCACCGCCTTGCTGTCCTTGTAGGAGATGCAGCGCACGGCGGTGTGCGGCAGGCCGATCACCCCGAAGCACACCAGGATCCAGAATGACGCCATAAACGGCAGGCTGAGGATCTGATCGCCGCCCTGCGGCGACACCAGCGCCGGATCGATCTGCTGCAGTTTGCTCACTGCGCTGTCCAGTCCGCCGGCGGCATGGATCACTGCCACCAGCAGCAGCACGGTGCCGAGCAGCATCACCAGCCCCTGCATGGCGTCGTTCAGCACGCTGGCGCGGAAGCCGCCGAAGGCAGTGTACAGCGCGATGCTGATGCCGAAGATCAACAGGCCGGTGTCGTAAGGAATGCCGGCGGCGGTCTCCAGCAGGCGTGCGCCGCCGATGAACTGCACCGTCATGGCGCCGAGGAACGCCACCAGCAGGCTGAGGCTGGCCAGCCACACCAGCAGGCGGCTTTGGTAGCGGCCATACAGCATGTCATTGAGAGTAATGGCGTTGTAGCGCCGCGCCAGGATGGCGAATTTCTTGCCCAGCACGCCGAGCGACAGCCACACCGCCGGCAGTTGGATCATCGCCAGCAGCACCCAGCCCAGGCCGTATTTGTAGGCGGCGCCCGGCCCGCCGATAAACGAACTGGCGCTGATGTAGGTGGCGGTCAGGGTCATCGCCAGCACAAAACCGCCCATCGAGCGGTTGCCGAGGAAATATTCGCTGAGGAAGTTTCCGTTCTGGCGGCGTCGATAGGCGTACACCGACAGGCCGAACACCAGCAACAGGTAGGCGACCAGCGGCAGGATCACTTCAGTTTGCATCGCGGTCCTCCAGCGAAATGTCGCGGAACACCGTGCGCACCATCAGCCAGCACAGGCCGATGAACAGCAGCGGCACCAGCAGGCAGGCCATTTCGAACCAGTGCGGCAGGCCGGTGACGCCGATGGCGCTGTCCGGCAGGTAGGCCGCCAGCCCCCAGGCCAGCAGGTAGAGCAGCGTCAGCCCCAGCGCCCAGCGCGCTTCGCGGTGCGCCTGAATAAAGCGTTTGTCCATCAGTGTCCCCCATAGGTTTACGATGATGGCTTGTGACAAGAACAGATGAAGGAACAGGATTGTACGGAATGTGCGGCGTTTGGCTAATAAATTATTCACCTTTCCGGTGAACGCAACGGGACGATGGAAAGAAAAGAGGGGGGTAAATATATAAATTCTTACCGGTTCATTTCGATGAGAAAATAATTAAAGAGAATGGGAAAGGAATGGGTTTTATATTGGTTGGCGCAACCGGAATCGAACCAGGTGACCTCTGTGAAGTATGACACAGCGCTCTACCACTGAGCTACACGCCTGCAATAAACAAATTTATAACATCTCCTGCTCATTCATGTAAATAGATTTCTTTTATTTTTTGGCATTAAATAAATCGTTCGATTAAATAATGACCCGCATATTCTTCGCTATTTATTTACTGTGATTAATATCACGATAAAGCCGCCCCGTTAATACGTTTAAACAAGGGCGGCGTTAATTAGCGGGTTAACAATGTCACGCGGTTATCGTTCTTTTCTCAGATATTCTTTCCGAAATAGTATAAAGAACGATGACGCCGATGCATAAAAAGAACATCACGGCATACAGGGCGCCACCGCCACCTTGTTTTAACAGCAAACCGCCGACAAAAGGGGCGAGCGCCAGGCCAAATTCGTAAAACGTGGCGGCACCGAAGTAAGCCCCTTTTAGGTTAGCCGGCGCCATACGATCAATTTGTATATTGAGCGTAGGGAACAGGATGACTTCGCCGAGGCTGAGCAGGAACATGGCGACCAACCACAGCACCCAGCTTTCACTGGAAACCAGCAGGAAGACAATTTGTGAAAGCGCGAGAAAGAACACGCCCAGGCTGGTTTTCAGTGCCAATGACATGCGACGGGTAAAGCGCTCGGTGAAATACTGCAGCGTTATCACCGTGGCTGCATTGATGAATATCAGCACGCTGAGCAGGTATTCGGGGTTGTACACCTGGCTGATCATGAGGTATTGCGGCAGCGTCACGTCGATCTGCCCGTAGACCAGCATCACCAAAATGTTGGCGACTACCAACACCTTGAACGCCTGATCGTTCCAGATAATCCGCAAAGAGCCAATGAACGAGAAGGTGGCGTTGCGCGTTTCTTTACCGTGCCCCGCTTTGAATACCGCGAGCACCAGCAGCAAATAGCAAAGGAACGACAATGCGGTGACGAAGAAGGTGGCCTTCTGCGCCGTCAGCCCGAGAGCGACACCCACTAATGGGCCTACGGCTGCGCCCACGTTCATCAGGAAGTAGCGGATGTTCAACGCGCGTTCTCGCTCTTGCCTGTCATGGAGAATATCGCCGATCACCGCTTTGCTGGCAGGTTCGATCAATGAGCGCGAAATGCCATTGAGTAAAATACCGACAAAATACCACGCCGGTGAGTTGGCCAACGCAAGTACGCTAAATGAAATGATAGCGGCAATTGCACCGAGAATAATCAACGTGCGACGGCCATATTTGTCTGATGCGCCACCGAAGAGATAGCCGAAAGAAATAGACACGATAAGTGATACGCTCATCATGACGCCGATTTCCACCGGAGTCATCGCGTAGTTATTTCTCATGAGAATGGTAATGAATGGCCAAATCATGAAAAAGCAGGCGCGCGTCAAAAACGTCCCGATAAAGATAACCCATATTTCTTTTGGGAAATAAGGGATGAATGTTGACCTCAAGGCGGTTTCTCCTTAAATGTTGCTCGTCGTCTGTTGAACCGAGTGTATTACACCTTTTCCAAACTTTCCTTTTCCCATCGGTTAGCCAGAGTGAGTAACGGCGTCACTCCGGTTTCTCTAATCCTCGCGATGAGATTTTTCCGCTGATCGAAGATAACCGGATGCGGGCTGATGCCTTGAATAATCGCGGCGACAGTCGCCGAGACTGGCGCGCTATGCGCCAGCGTTGGAATCGCCAGAACGTTCATGCAGTATTCGAACATGGAATCGACGGAGTTCAATTTACCCAACATCAAGAACGTCATTTCATCTCCGACGAGGGTAGCGCCAAGGCTGTCGAATATCATTTTGACTTGCGCCACGGGCTTCTCTTTCAGATGGAAACTGAGCAGTGCGCGGAACTGGTCGCGATTCAGACGGCCCTGTTTCATCTCGTCATTCAGCATGGCGAGTGCCTGGCGTACATAATTTTCCTCTTCGTTGAACAGATCTGCCGAAGCGCAGCGGAAATGTTGTTTGAGGAAATACCAGTGAAAGACATATTTGCCGTCGAATTCAAGGCGAACAACGTTGGTGAAGTCTTCCAGATCGTGCCGTTCCGGGTGGAAGTCGCTGAGATCGCAACGAATATCGATGCCGGAAGAGGAGGCGATTCGGCGGCAAATGGTGGTGATATCAGCTTCGCCCAATAGCGCTTGCAGCATATGCTGCATGTTGTTGCCGCCGGCGGCCAACTCGCAATAGGCGTCTTTGCCTGGCGTCAGGTATTTGATTCGGTTGTCGCGCGCATTGAGTGATGAGGCAATTTCAGCCCACTGGTTATGTACTTCCTGGCTTCTGATCGTTTCCAAACGAGGGTTTTTTTCATAGAACGCGATGACGCGCGGATCGACAGCCAGGCCGCTGCGTTTGAGTATTCCGGCGTCAAGCTGCGCGCTTGCTTGGTTTTTCACCAGGACATTGATGAAGTTGCGCAGCGAACTCTCCCCGCAATCTGAGAACGAGACGTCAGAATCCGGCGCGGGGCGGCAGGTTTTGGTGATGCACAGCGGCGGAAAATAGCGGCCGTACACTTCGCGATCGTAATAGTCATGGCAGCGATCGGGGAAGTGCGTCTCGCCCGTCGCCGTTTCGCCGAACAGCTCCCCGCTCAGTTCCCGCAGTTGCTGCATGTAGGCGGTCAATTTGCCGAAGTTACCCTTGCATTTCAGCCACAGCGCCGCGTTGAGCAAATGAAACACCTCCCTGTCGTGCTCGGCGGTGCGGCTGGCCGCGATCAGTAAACGACATAAGTTGTGCAACTCGGCCAGCAAGCTGTCGCGATCGGCACAGTGGATACCGACGTAATCCTGCACACGTCGCGGCAGATAGCGGTGATACTTGTTGAAAGGCAGATGCAATGCAATGAAGTCAGCGCTGAATCCCTCGGTTTGCAGCCGTGCGACGGTGCTTTCGGTAAAATTTTCCGCCAGCATGCTGGCGCGCAAGGTGGCTTCATCTTTTTGCTGGCGGGCATGTTCGACGGCGGCCTGCGCGTTTTGCCAGGCGGGGAACAGGCCGGCTTGATGCACGGCTTCTTGCTGCGCCGCATTCAGGCGTGCTTCCAGCTCGGTGATTTCGGCATTGAGCGCCAGCAGCTGCGCCTCTTTATTCTCAGCAGCGCTCTTGCCCAGCGTTTTTTTGCCGGCTTTGAGCGCGGCGATCGCGGCTCGACATTGTTGGATCGGCGCCTGCTGCGCTTTAACGGCGTTTTCCGCCTGTTGCAGGATCTGATTCAGCGCTTTTTCTTGCGCTTTCAAATGGGCGCCGAGGGAGAGCGCTTCGCGTTCTGCGGCTGCGATCTGCGCTTTTGTGTCCTCGAACTGTTGCAGTACGCTGTCGCAAAGCCGGCGTATTTGCACAGAAAGCCGATGTTGCTGCTCAATGGCAGCGTGAAAGTCCGTTTCATCTCGTACATGCTGATATAACGAGGCGATATCATTGTCGGTGAAACGCGGGCTGCTCATGAAAGCCACCAGCCGTGCAAGGGTGGAGGGGGAAAACCAGGTGAACGGATTCTTCACCTCTTTGCTTACGTCAAACTCGACCAGGTCAGTACGGTAGAACAACGCGCGCGCCACCTGGCCGATCGGGTGTTCGGCGCCAAGAAAACGGTAATACTTTTCCGCGAGTTCGTTGTTGCACCACAGCACCCCGTACAGTGGCGAAAGAAAACGATACTCAGGGCGTAACGGCATGTAGAGATCGCGGAAAATCTGTCTGGTTTGATCGGTCGTCATCAGCTAAAACCTTGGATGATGTTTTTTAACTTGAGCGCCGCCTGGTGGATTTGTTGTTGCTCATCCTGATTGGGCATCAGCGACAGCGGCGTAAAGACGCCGTCGCGCAGAGCCAGCGGCCAGGACATGAACACGCCCAGTTCCGGCAGCCAGACCGAACCGCAGCAGGGGGTTTCGTCCCGTTGGATGATGCGCTCAAGCAAGATAAGAATGGAGGCGGCCGGGCCATATTTAGGAGGGCGCCGCATTTTGTGAAATATGTCCAACCCTTGATTGCGGGTATCGGTGACGATTTGCGCCAGCGCCTGCGCCGAAAGTAGCTGGTTCAGCGGTCCCTCGTCGGTTGTTACCTGGCTGAGCAAGGGCACCAACCCGGCGCCGTGCTCGCCGCAGACTGTCAGGCTACGCGCGTCGATGCGCTGCATGTCGATCCCGGAAATGCGGCAGATGCTTTTCAGCAGCCTGGCGGTGTTGTGCGCGGCGCCGATGCCTATCACCCGGCAGCGAGAGTCGAGCAGGATTTTATCGATGTAATAGCTGATGCTATCCACCGGATTGACCGCATTGATGATGTGACAGCCGGGAGCAATGAAGGGTTTGGCTCGGCTAAAAATGGCCTCGCTGAGCCGTACGTGATCGTCCAGCAACGCCTGGCGGTCATGCATCGGAAAGGTTGAAGGCACGCCATAGCAACAGAGGATCACGTCAGCCCCGTCGATGTGGCGGTAGTCATCCGTCACAACAATCTTGGGTAAAGACGTTCGGTTATGGCGTGAGAAGAGCGCTTCCGCCAGCAGGCCATCAAGAATATCTTCGCAAACGGCTGAATACTTTTCGGTATTTCGGCAGATGATCACGACTTCATTGACGCTGCCACGTCGCTCGGTCGTACTTAACAGCGCGTTTAGCGTCTCTTGCCCAATGCCGCCGAATCCCAATAAAACAATTTTCATGACCGCTCCTGATGACCTGCCCGGCTTATGCTTCGATCAGTTCGGCCAGTCTTGCATACTGCTTCTCAACCATACTCCACCCTTTATCGAGTACGGCTTTGACACGCTGGAATTGTTCTTCGGTCATCCCCTTGAAGAACGCTTTATCCACTTCTTGATGATCGCCATCGAATTCGGAGTGATCCTCGAAATGGTTCTGTTTGCTCGGATCGAACACGTGTTTGATGTTGTTATAGAACACGAAAGCCGAACCTTCGATGACAAAGTGCACCAGGATAGCCTGTTCCAGATTATCCAGCGTGATCATCTGGTGGTTGAACCAGATGCACAGTGCTTCAAAGATCGCGTCTTCGCGAACCTGGAGGTTGTCGCGGCTGTTGCGCAGCACCTCGTCATGGCCGAATTCTTCTTTCAGATGTTCACTGAAGAAACGCGAGAAGCGAACGTCTTCACACAGTGCGCTACGCAGCAGCACCATTTTTTGGAACTGATCGGACAGGATCTGCAGGTAGTCCAGGAACAAGGATTTTTTCGCCTCGGAGAACGTTTTATCCTTGGCGAATGCGGTAAAGATCGGGTTGTCCTGGTAGCGCTCGATGTAGCGGGCGTTATGCGCTTTAAGCTGATGGTAGTAAGCGTAGGGATCTTGATCGAAAGTCACCAGCGGCTTGCTGGGATCTTCATAGAGCCCGCGCTCCTCAAACTGGATTGACAGCCCCCAGTAGCCGTTGTCGCCCGCGCCGATGAAGCCGTGATCCGCGCCTGGCGGAATGCAGATGACATCGCCTGGAACGGCCCGGCGGTCAACGCCGTCTCCCAGCAGGATCGCTTCCCCTTCACAAATGATATACAGCGAAGATATTGGATGAACATGCACATCCAGCTTTTCGTTTTTCGCCAGACGCACCCAGCTTACTGCCAGGCGTGCCTGTTCGGGAATAAAGCGGTTCATTTCCTCATTGGCGCGGAAATTCTTCACTTCGCCCAAAAGCTTCTCAATCCCGTTTTCCTTAATGCTTTTTATGGTTTCCATGTCAGCACGGTGGTACAGGGAAAACACGGGCTTACGGTCGTATTCAGTTACATGGCTCATTAAGACATTACTCATCTAAGTCAATAAAAAGGATAAATAAAAAGAGAAAAAGAGCGCGCTGCATTCGATCGACGGCGACAATAGCACGGGCTATCACCGAGCGGATGTGATCGGGGTCAAGCTTTGTAATTAATACGTTAATTTTGTTAAAGCTTATGGCATGTGAAAATGCGATGGATTGAGTTTTTCCCTTGCAAATATTTATTTGTAAGCTATGAGTTAATAGTTTTTTGTTTAAAAACAGTTTGTTATGTTTTATGTGGTGATGTGGGTGGAGGGCTGGATGAATGTGAAGAGAAAGTTATCTGTGAAGATTTGATTCTATTTTGCGCGGTTGAACGAAAAAATCAGGCGGGCGCGAGAAAAGAAAAAGGCCGGTGATTAACCGGCCTTTTGTCAGACGATGCTGCGTGGCTGCCTTAGGTTTCCTGCAGACCCAGCTTCTTCTCCAGATAGTGGATGTTGGTGCCACCGTGCTGGAAGTTTTCGTCGTTCATGATCTTCTGCTGCAGCTCAACGTTGGTTTTGATGCCGTCGATGATCAGTTCAGCCAGGGCGTTTTTCATGCGGGCGATTGCCACGTCACGGTTTTCGCCGAAGGTGATCAGTTTGCCGATCATGGAGTCATAGTACGGCGGTACGGTATAACCGGCGTAGATATGAGATTCCCAACGCACGCCGAAACCGCCTGGCGCGTGGAAGCGGGTGATCTTGCCCGGGCTCGGCAGGAAGGTATTCGGATCTTCGGCGTTGATGCGGCATTCTACCGCGTGGCCGTGGATCTTCACTTCTTCCTGTTTGATCGACAGCGGCTGACCGGCAGCGATGCGCAGCTGCTCTTTGATCAGATCCACGCCGGTGATCATTTCGGTAACCGGGTGCTCTACCTGAATACGGGTGTTCATTTCGATGAAATAGAACTCGCCGTTTTCATACAGGAACTCGAAGGTGCCCGCACCGCGGTAGCCGATTTCCACGCAGGCTTTCGAGCAGCGCTCGCCGATGTAGCGGCGCATTTCGCTGGTGATGCCCGGCGCCGGCGCTTCTTCGACCACTTTCTGGTGGCGGCGCTGCATGGAGCAGTCGCGCTCGGCCAGATAGATGGCGTTGCCCTGGCCGTCGGCCAATACCTGAATCTCGATGTGACGCGGATTCTCCAGGTATTTTTCCATGTACACCATGTCGTTGTTGAAAGCCGCTTTGGCTTCCGCTTTCGTCATGTTGATGGACTGCTCAAGGTCTTTGTCGCTGCGCACCACGCGCATGCCGCGACCGCCGCCGCCGCCGGAGGCCTTGATGATCACCGGATAACCGATGCGCTTGGCGAAGGCACGGTTTTTATCCATGTCGTCGGTCAGCGGGCCGTCGGAGCCCGGCACGCATGGCACGCCGGCTTTTTTCATGGCGTTGATCGCGGAAACCTTGTCGCCCATCAGGCGGATGGTTTCGGCTTTCGGGCCGATGAAGATGAAACCGGAGCGTTCAACCTGCTCGGCGAAGTCGGCGTTCTCGGACAGGAAGCCGTAGCCCGGGTGGATCGCCACCGCGCCGGTGATTTCCGCCGCCGAGATGATGGCCGGGATGTTCAGGTAGCTTTTTACCGATGGCGCAGGACCGATGCAGACGGTCTCGTCGGCCAGCAGCACGTGTTTCAGATCGCGGTCGGCCGCGGAGTGAACCGCAACGGTCTTGATGCCCAGTTCTTTACAGGCACGCAGGATGCGAAGCGCGATCTCGCCGCGGTTGGCGATAACAATTTTATCAAGCATGGGGGCGCCTCGTTATTCGATGACGACCAGCGGCTCGTCATATTCGACCGGCTGGCCGTTTTCCACCAGGATGGCTTTCACGACGCCGGACTTGTCCGCTTCGATCTGGTTCATCATTTTCATGGCTTCAACGATGCACAGGGTATCGCCGGCGTTCACTTTTTGGCCCACTTCCACGAAGGCTTTCGCGTCCGGGCTTGGGGTGCGGTAGAAGGTGCCTACCATTGGGGAACGAACGACGTGGCCACTCACGGCCGCCGGTGCTGCAGGGGTTTCTGCCGCAGGCGCGGTGGCAACGGCGGTAGCCAGGGCTGGCTGCTGCTGTGCCGGCATCGCGTAAGCCTGCTGCATGACGGGATAAGCCTGCGCCGGTGCGGCACGGCTGATGCGAACCGATTCTTCGCCTTCAGAGATTTCCAGTTCAGAAATGCCTGATTCTTCAACCAGTTCGATCAGTTTCTTGATTTTACGAATATCCATGAGTGTGATTCCGTACTCTTTTTGTGGAGCAATTAGTGGGTTTTCGACAGACGGTTAACCGCTGCCTGTAAAGCGAAAGCGTAGCCATCCGCGCCGAGGCCGCAAATCACGCCTACCGCTACGTCTGAGAGATAAGAGTGATGGCGGAAAGGTTCGCGGGCGTGCACGTTGGACAGGTGGATCTCGATGAACGGGATCTGCACCGCCAGCAACGCATCGCGCAACGCCACGCTGGTGTGCGTGAACGCCGCCGGGTTTATCAGAATGAAATCGGTGTTGCCGCGCGCCTGATGGATGCGATCGATCAGCTGATGCTCGGCGTTGGACTGCAGATGGCTCAGGGTAATATCCAATGCGGATGCCTGGTTTTCCAATCCGTTAACAATCTCTGTCAGCGTCGTGCTGCCGTACTTCTCCGGCTCACGCGTCCCCAGCAGATTGAGATTGGGGCCGTTCAGAAGCAAAATGTGAAACTTATCCGCCATTGTGCTGGTATCTCCGGCAATAAAACCATCATCGTAGAAAATAACCCGATGTTACCGATTTGTCACCTGTTAAGGGGCAAATTCACCCTGAGAACAGAAACAAGGTCGGGCATTATAACGATATCGTAGCAATTCGCAGCTAAATACTGGTCTTATCAGCGAAGATATTCAACCCCAAATCGACCAACTCGGGGTTCCGTGACAGGAATATGAGCGCTGGAACACAGAAAAAGTTCCCGCCGGCGGCGTGCGTTTTTCAACGATAATCACGCGCGCCGCCGCGCGATTCAGCGCCACCAGGCGCGGAATTTCTTGTAGCGCAGGCCCAACAGCGCCACCGCCAGCAGCGCGTAAATGAACGGCTGGGGGGAAAAGGTTTTGACCGACCACAGGTAGTGGATGGGGGCGAGGATCGCCGCCAGATAGACGAAATTGTGCAACGTTTGCCATTTGGCGCCCAGTTTGCGCATTGCCCACAGCGTCGAGGTAGCCGCCAGCGCCAGCAGGATCAGCCAGGTGAGGATGCCGAGCGTCAGATAAGGGCGGTTCACCAGCTCGCTGCCCAGCAGGCCGAGATTGCTCAGCCCCAGCTCCAGCGTGGAGTAGCTTATCAGGTGCAGCGTGCCCCAGGCAAAACACCACAGCCCCACCAGACGGCGGCAGCGGATCAGCAGCGGCTGGCGGGCGTAGCGCGCCAGCGGGGCGATCATCAGCGTGGCCAGCAGCAGTTTCAGCGTCATCCTGCCGGTAAAATGCTGGATGTCCTTGGACGGATCGGCGCTGAACCAGCCTTGATCCACCGCCAGTACCAGCCAGAGAAAGGGTAAAAACGCCGCCAGATGCAGGGCGGCTTTCAGCCATTTGATGTGAACAGGCGTCAGGCGCACTTAGAAATTCTCCCGCAGATCCATGCCGCGATACAGCGACGCCACCTGATCGGCATAGCCGTTGAACAGCAGCGTCGGTTGGCGTTTGACGTCGAGAATGCCGCCGGAGCCGATGAAGCGCTCGGTGGCCTGCGACCAGCGCGGATGATCGACGTGCGGATTCACGTTGGCGTAAAAACCGTACTCGTTCGGCGCGGATTGGTTCCAGGTGGTCGGCGGCTGATCGCGCACCAAACGGATATGCACGATCGATTTGATGCCTTTGAAGCCGTATTTCCACGGCGTGATCAGTCGCAGCGGCGCGCCGTTTTGCGGCGGCAGGGTTTTGCCGTACACGCCGACGGTCAACAGCGCCAGCGGATGCATCGCCTCGTCCAGCCGCAGCCCTTCGACGTAGGGATATTTCAGGCCGCCGCCGATAAAGCGATCTTTCTGGCCGGGCATCTGCTCCGGATCGTACAGCGTCTGGAAGGCTACGTAACGCGCGTTGCTGTTCGGTTCGGCCAGCTTGAGAAGCTTGCCCAGCTCGAAACCGATCCACGGCACCACCATCGACCAGGCCTCGACGCAGCGCATGCGGTAAATGCGCTGCTCCAGCGGGAAACGCTTCATCAGATCGTCGATATCCAGCGTTATCGGTTTCGCCACTTCGCCGTCGATGCGCACTTTCCAGCCTTCGGTTTTCAGCCCGCCGGCGTTGGCGGCCGGATCGGCTTTGTCGAGGCCGAACTCATAGAAGTTGTTGTAGCCGGTCACCTTGTCTTCCGGCGTCATCGCCAGCTGCGCCTGCCAGGCGGCCGGTTTGCTGAATGCCAGCGCTTTGCCCGGCGGCGCCTTGGGGCGATCGTTGCCCTTGAACCACGACAGCAGGTCCGCCCGCGCGCCGGTAGGCAGCGCCAGCGTAGCGGCGCTGATGCCGAGCGCCTGCAGCACCTTGCGCCGCTGGTGGAACACGCTCTCCGGCGTGACGTCGGCCTCGGTCAATTTCAGGTGTTTGTTCATGCTTATGTTCTCCGCGACTGATTCCCGCCGCCTGTAAGCGGCAAACGGGTCTCCATGAAATAAGCATGGCGCTAAAGCCGGCCGGAAGCGAGGGGGCGCGGGAAAATATGAAATTTCGCAGAAGCGGGAACTCCCCCCCGTCGCCGAGGGGAGAAGGTCAGCGGATTTTCACCAGGGTGCGGCCGGTGATTTGGTTGTTCAGCAGCGCGGCGGCGGTGGCCGGCGCCTGCTCGAGGGCGATTTCGTGTGTGGCCTGCTGATAGAAGCTGTCCGGCAGAATGCCGGCCAGCCGTTCCCAGGCGGTTTGGCGGCGATGCAGCGGTGTATGCACTGAATCCACGCCCTGCAGGCGCACGTTGCGCAGAATGAACGGCATCACGGTGGTCGGCAACTGATAACCGCCCGCCAGGCCGCAGGCGGCGACGGTGCCGTTATAGTTCATTTGCGCCAGCACCCGCGCCAGCAGTTTGTCGCCGACGGTGTCCACTGCGCCGGCCCACAGCTGTTTCTCCAGCGGGCGCGGCGTGTCGATATAGCCATCGCGCGACATCACCTCTTTGGCGCCGAGCGCTTTCAGGTACTCGGTATTGCTGTCGCGGCCGCTGATGGCGGTCACCCGGTAACCCAGCGCCGCCAGCAGGGCGATGGCGGTGCTGCCCACGCCGCCGCTGGCGCCGGTGACCAGGATATCGCCGTCGTCCGGGTGCACGCCGCCTTCCTCCAGCGCCATCACGCACAGCATGGCGGTAAAGCCGGCGGTGCCGATGATCATCGCCTTGCGCTCATCCAGCCCGTTCGGCAGCGGCACCAGCCACTCACCGGAGACGCGCGCCTGCTCGGCCAGGCCGCCCCAGTGGTGTTCGCCCACGCCCCAGCCGGTGAGCACCACGCTTTGCCCCTCTCTGAAGCGATCGTCGCGGCTGTGGCGCACGGTGCCGGCGAAATCGATGCCCGGCACCATTGGGAAGTTGCGCACGATCTTGCCTTTGCCGGTGATCGCCAGCGCATCCTTATAATTTAGGCTGGACCAGTTGATGTCGACGGTGACATCGCCTTCCGGCAACCGATCGCTGCCGATATCTTTGATATGAGCCAGAGTTTGGTCGTCTTGTTGTTCCAATAACAGTGCACGCATGTCACTCTTCCTCTCGTTTACACTTTTCTATCAATGGTTGAATCACATTTATTTGACTATATCCATAATAAGCGGCCCAAGTCCTGATAAAGGACAAAAACGGCGCTTGCAGGTTTTATTCCTCGGCAAGGCTTGTTAGGGTTGGACAGCCCCTTTTGGCTACA
This sequence comes from Serratia sp. CY76391, assembly GCF_052166695.1. NCBI lineage: Bacteria > Pseudomonadati > Pseudomonadota > Gammaproteobacteria > Enterobacterales > Yersiniaceae > Serratia > Serratia sp. CY76391. Next base: position 307,399 of record NZ_JBJNOJ010000007.1, on the reverse strand, counting down.
GGGGCACACTCACTTAACCATAGCGGACAAGGCACAGGGATGCGATTTACCACCAAACTCTCTGCATTGATCACTCTGCTGGTCGCACTGGCGATGTTTTTGATGCTGATGGGATGCTCATACAGCTTCTTTTACGTTACCCAGGATCGCCAGGAGCGCCGCTTTGATTCGCTGGCCACCTCTATCGATCAAGCCATGTTGCATGAATCGCCGCGCGATCAGGAGAAGTGGTTGCCGATTGTCATGCGCCCGCTCGGCATTGTGTCGATCCGCGTAGAGGCCGGGACCAGCCAACTGCTCGACTATAAATTGCCGACGCTGAAAAAAGAGCCCTGGGATGCGCTGAACGGCTATCGTCAGGTCTCGCGCCCCCTGTTGCAGCACCCGGGCAGCACGCTGTACATCACCTACCTCGATCCCTTCGCCAGCGACGTGCGTACGCTGCAATCCACCGCCGCCGTCACGCTGTCGATCGTCGTCATGGTGGTGATTTTGCTGTTCAGCCTGCGCTGGCTGCGTGAACAGGCCGACGGCGAAGATCGTCTGGAACGCCGCGCGCGGCGCATTCTGAACGGCGAGCGTGAAAACGTCATGCAGGGCGACGTGCGTGAGTGGCCGGCCAACGTCAGCAGCGCGCTCGACCGCCTGCTGGCCGATCTGGCGGAAGCGCGGGAAGAGCGCAGCCGGGTCGATACGCTGATCCGCGCCTTCGCCGCGCAGGACGCCAAAACCGGGCTGAATAATCGCCTGTTCTTCGATAACCAATTGACCACTCAGCTGGAAGATGAAGGCTCGCACGGCATCGTGATGATGGTGCGGCTGCCCGATTTCGAGACCCTGCGCGAGACGCACGGCAGCGTGGCGGTGCAAGAACTGATGTATTCGCTGGTCAACCTGCTGTCTACCTTCGTGATGCGCTACCCGTCGGCGCTGCTGGCGCGCTACTTCCACAGCGATTTTACCGTGTTGTTGCCGCATCGAACCCTGAAGGAGGCCGACGGCATCGCTTCACAGCTGGTCAACGCCATCGATGCCTTGCCTTCCACGGCGCTGATCGATCGCGAGGCCTTCCTGCACATCGGCATCGTGGCGTACCGCAGCGGTCAAACCACCGAGCAGGTGATCGACTATGCGGAGCAGGCGACGCGCCACGCTACGCTGCAGGGCGAAAACGGGTGGTACGTGTACGACAGCCAGGTGCCGGAAAAGGGGCGCGGCAGCGTCAAGTGGCGCACGCTGCTGGAACAGGTGCTGGCGCGCGGTGGCCCGCGGCTGTATCAGAAACCGGCGGTGACCGTGGAAGGCGAGGTGCACCATCGCGAGATCATGAGCCGGATCTATGACGGCACCCAGGAATTGCTGCCGGCGGAATATATGCCGCTGGTGCAGCAGCTGGGGTTGGCGGAGAGCTACGATCGCCAACAGGTGAGCCGCATCATTCCCTTGTTGGCACAGTGGCCTGAGGAAACGCTGGCGTTTCCATTGTGCGTGGACTCAATTTTGCAGCGCTCTTTCCAGCGCTGGCTACGCGATACGCTGTTGCAATGTGAAAAAAGTCAACGTCGGCGAATTCTGATTGAACTTGCGGAGGCAGATGTGTGTCAACATATCGACCGTTTGCGTCCGGTGCTGAGGCTGTTGTCAGGGCTGGGCTGCCGCCTTGCGGTGTCCAAAGCGGGTTTAACCGTGGTCAGTACGTCCTATATCAAGTCGCTGCAGGTGGAGATCGTCAAGCTCCACCCGGGGTTGGTGCGGAGCATCGATAAGCGGGACGAAAACCAGCTGTTCGTGCAGAGCCTGACCGGCGCCTGCGCGGGTACGCGCGCGCAGGTGTTCGCCGCCAGCGTACGCACGCGCAACGAGTGGCAGACGCTGAAAGAGCGTGGGATCCATGGCGGGCAGGGTGACTTTTTCGCGTCGCCGGAACCGATCGACGCGGGGCGTAAAAAATATTCACGTCGTTATCGCGTTTAAGCTGATTGCCGGACAAAAATTGACGTAGAATGAGCGCCGGATCCATCTGGGCCATGTCACCTGTCATTTTGGAGTTTTCTCCAATCTGCCTGCGACAAAGACGCCTATTTGAGATAGGCTCTTGTCAGCTTTTATCTGGCTGACGTTGGTAGGTGCTTACCACCGGCGGCAATCAGGGAATATGTTAGATTTTATGAGCTGTGTTACGCCGTTTCGTGCGTTGACAGGGTGGTAAACTGAGCCTTTGTTCAGGGAATTCAGGCCTCATCCAATTTCCGTGCATTCGAGCAGAAACAATACAGACTATTTTTCACCGAAGTAGAACGTTTTTGCGCCTTGTCGCTGCTTCGTGTGGTTGGTAAAGTAGGCGGATTTTATTTTCCGCCCCCAGCTTGCAGGATTATCCTTTCGTTATGTTTAAGAAATTTCGTGGCATGTTTTCCAACGACTTGTCCATCGACTTGGGTACCGCCAATACCCTGATTTATGTTAAAGGGCAAGGCATCGTACTGAATGAACCTTCGGTGGTTGCCATTCGTCAGGATCGTGCCGGCTCCCCAAAGAGCGTTGCGGCCGTCGGTCATGACGCCAAACAGATGCTGGGCCGCACCCCCGGCAATATCGCGGCTATTCGCCCGATGAAAGACGGCGTGATCGCCGACTTCTTCGTGACCGAAAAAATGCTGCAGCACTTTATCAAACAGGTTCACAGCAACAGCTTCATGCGCCCAAGCCCGCGCGTGCTGGTCTGTGTGCCGGTCGGCGCGACCCAGGTTGAACGCCGCGCTATCCGCGAGTCCGCCCAAGGGGCCGGCGCGCGCGAAGTGTTCCTGATTGAAGAGCCGATGGCGGCGGCGATCGGCGCAGGTCTGCCGGTCTCCGAAGCGACAGGCTCCATGGTGGTGGATATCGGTGGCGGTACCACTGAAGTGGCGGTGATCTCGCTGAACGGCGTGGTGTACTCCTCTTCCGTGCGCATCGGCGGCGACCGCTTCGATGAAGCCATCATCAATTATGTGCGCCGTAACTACGGCTCGCTGATCGGCGAAGCGACCGCCGAGCGCATCAAGCACGAAATCGGTTCTGCCTATCCGGGTGACGAAGTGCGCGAAATCGAAGTCCGCGGCCGTAACCTGGCCGAAGGCGTGCCGCGCGGCTTTACCCTGAACTCCAATGAAATCCTCGAAGCCCTGCAAGAGCCGCTGACCGGCATCGTCAGCGCGGTGATGGTGGCGCTGGAGCAGTGCCCGCCAGAATTGGCCTCCGACATTTCCGAACGCGGCATGGTATTGACCGGCGGCGGCGCGCTGCTGCGCAACCTCGATCGCTTGCTGATGGAAGAAACCGGCATCCCGGTCGTAGTGGCGGAAGATCCACTGACCTGCGTGGCGCGCGGCGGCGGCAAGGCGTTGGAAATGATCGACATGCACGGCGGCGATTTGTTCAGCGAAGAATAGTCAGCCCCTGGAAGGAGGAATCGTATCGGATGAATGCGCACAGCGAGAATCGGGTACGGTTCCTCTTTCTGTTGTCGAGGAACTCGCATAATTTATGAAGCCGATTTTTAGCAGGGGGCCTTCCCTGCAACTGCGACTTTTTTTGGCGGTGATTGCGGCCATTGGCCTGATCGTTGCCGACAGCCGGCTCGGCACGTTCGTGAAGATACGCAACTACATGGACACCGCAGTCAGCCCTTTCTATTTTCTGGCCAACGGGCCGCGTAAAGTTTTGGACAGCGTGTCAGAGACGCTGGCCACCCGCCAACAGCTGGAGCTGGAAAACCGCGCTCTGCGGCAGGAACTGCTGCTGAAAAACAGCGATATTCTTCTTCTTGGCCAATTCAAGCAGGAAAACGCCCGCTTGCGCGAGCTGCTGGGTTCTCCGCTACGTCAGGACGAACACAAGATGGTCACCCAGGTGATCTCCACCGGTTCCGATCCGTATAGCGATCAGGTGGTGATCGACAAAGGGTCGGACAACGGCGTCTATGAAGGCCAGCCGGTGATCAGCGACAAGGGCGTGGTCGGTCAGGTGGTGGCGGTGGCGAAAGTCACTAGCCGCGTGCTGCTGATCTGCGACGCCTCGCATGCGCTGCCGATCCAGGTGCTGCGCAACGATATTCGGGTGATCGCCGCGGGCAGCGGCTGCGCCGACGATCTGCAACTGGAGCATCTGCCGAACAACACCGACATCCGCGTTGGCGACGTGCTGGTCACCTCCGGCCTCGGCGGCCGCTTCCCGGAAGGGTATCCGGTGGCGGTGGTCTCCTCGGTCAAGGTCGACAACCAGCGTGCTTACACTGTGATTCAGGCGCGGCCGACCGCCGGTCTGCAGCGCTTGCGTTACCTGTTGTTGCTGTGGGGCGCCGATCGCAACGGCGACATGCCGCTGCCGCCGGACGAAGTGCACCGCGTGGCCAATGAACGCCTGATGCAGATGATGCCGCAGGTGCTGCCGCCTGCCGGTTCCGTCGGGCCACAGCTGCCGGCTCCGGCCACCGGAGTGGCGCCGCAAACCACGGCACCGGCCTCTGCTCAGCCTCAGGTTCAGCCCGCGGCGGCGGGGGTGGTGCAATGAACAGCTACCGCAGCCACGGGCGCTGGATAATCTGGCTGTCGTTCCTGGTGGCGTTGGTGCTGCAAATCATGCCGTGGCCTGAGCAGATCTACATGTTCCGGCCTTCCTGGCTGGTGCTGATCCTGATCTACTGGGTGATGGCTTTGCCACATCGGGTCAACGTCGGCACCGGCTTCGTGCTGGGGCTGATCATGGATCTGATCCTCGGTTCCACGCTGGGCGTGCGCGCGCTGGCGCTGGGCATCATCGCCTATCTGGTGGCGTTCAAATTCCAACTGTTCCGCAATATGGCGCTGTGGCAACAGGCGCTGATTGTCGTGCTGCTGTCGCTGTCGATGGACGTGGTGGTGTTCTGGGCTGAGTTTTTAGTGATCAACGTCTCTTTCCGCCCAGAGGTGTTCTGGAGTAGTGTGGTAAACGGCATTTTGTGGCCGTGGTTATTCCTGTTGATGCGCAAAATCCGCCGTCAGTTTGCCGTACAGTAAGGGTATATCAATGACTTCGCTTTATCTGGCCTCCGGCTCCCCACGTCGACGTGAACTGCTGACCCTGCTGGGCGTGTCGTTCGACATTCTGCTGACGCATACCGAAGAGCAGCGCCGGGAAGGCGAAGCCGCAGAAGCCTATGTGCGCCGCCTGGCGCAGGACAAGGCCAAAGCGGGCGTGGCGCTGGCGCAGGAAGATCGGCCGGTGCTGGGCGCCGACACCATCGTGGTGCTCAACGGCCGGGTGCTGGAGAAGCCGCGCGACGAAGCCCATGCGGCGGACATGCTGGCGGCCCTGTCCGGCAAGCAGCATCAGGTGATGACGGCAGTGGCGATCGCCGATCGCCACGACGTGCGTTGCCAGCTGGTGGTGACCGACGTGACGTTCCGCAGCCTGTCACAACAGGATATCCGCGACTATATTGCTACGGGCGAACCGATGGATAAGGCGGGCGCCTATGGAATTCAAGGAAAGGGTGGTTGTTTCGTCAGAACGATAACCGGGAGTTATCACGCAGTGGTCGGTCTGCCGCTGGTCGAAACACATGAGCTGCTCAGTAATTTTGTCGCATTACGTGATGTAAGAACCGGTTGATGGGCGCTGCCATTATCGACCGGCTCTGAGGAGAAGGCATGACAGCTGAGCTACTGGTTAATATCACACCGTCTGAAACGCGGGTCGCCTATATCGATGGCGGCATTCTGCAAGAGATCCATATCGAACGCGAATCCAAACGCGGCATCGTCGGCAATATCTATAAAGGGCGCGTCAGCCGCGTCCTGCCGGGCATGCAGGCGGCGTTCGTCGACATCGGCCTGGACAAGGCCGCCTTCCTGCACGCCTCTGACATCATGCCGCATACCGAATGTGTCGCCGGCGACGAGCGGAAAAACTTCCACGTGCGCGACATCGCCGAGCTGGTGCGCCAGGGGCAAGACCTGATGGTGCAGGTGGTGAAAGATCCGCTTGGCACCAAGGGCGCGCGTCTGACCACCGATATCACGCTGCCTTCGCGTTATCTGGTCTTCATGCCGGGTGCGGCGCACGTCGGCGTGTCGCAGCGCATCGACAGCGAAGCCGAGCGCGAGCGCCTGAAGGCGATCGTGGCGCCGCACTGCGACGAGCTGGGCGGCTTTATCATCCGCACCGCGGCGGAAGGCATCGGCGAGGAAGAGCTGGCGCAGGACGCCGCATTCCTCAAACGGCTGTGGACCAAGGTGATGGAGCGCAAGAAGCGCAACCAGACCAAATACAAGCTGTACGGCGAGCTGGCGTTGGCGCAGCGCATCTTGCGCGATTTCGCCGGCGCGGCGCTGGATCGCATCCGCGTCGATTCGCGGCTGACGCACGATCTGCTGGTGGAGTTCACCGGCGAGTACATCCCGGACATCACCAACAAGCTCGAGCTCTATACCGGCAGCCAGCCGATTTTCGATCTGTACGATGTGGAAAACGAGATCCAGCGTGCGCTGGAGCGCAAGGTGGAGCTGAAGTCCGGCGGCTATCTGATCATCGATCAGACCGAGGCGATGACCACGGTCGACATCAACACCGGCGCCTTCGTCGGCCACCGCAACCTCGACGAAACCATCTTCAATACCAACATCGAGGCGACGCAGGCCATTGCGCGCCAGCTGCGGCTGCGCAACCTGGGCGGCATCATCATCATCGACTTTATCGATATGAACAACGAAGAGCATCGCCGCCGGGTGCTGCACTCGCTTGAGCAGGCCTTGAGTAAAGATCGGGTAAAAACCACGATCAACGGCTTCTCTCAGCTAGGCTTAGTTGAAATGACGCGTAAACGAACGCGTGAAAGCATTGAACATGTGCTCTGTCACGATTGTCCTACTTGCAATGGGCGCGGCACCGTGAAAACGGTGGAAACCGTGTGCTACGAGATCCTGCGCGAGATTGTGCGCGTGCACCATGCTTACGATTCCGATCGCTTCCTGGTGTACGCCTCTGCGGCGGTCGGCGAAGCGCTGAAGAGCGAAGAGTCGCATGCGCTGGCTGAAGTGGAGATCTTCGTCGGCAAACAGGTGAAGGTGCAGATCGAACCGTTGTACAGCCAGGAGCAGTTCGACGTCGTCATGATGTAGCCCGCCCGACATCGATAGGGGCTCGGCACGCCGGGCCCGTCAGTGCATAGATATTCCCGTTGCCAGGCAGCGGAGCAAGGAGAACTGCGTGAGGCGACTGCCTGGGATTTTGTTAGCAACAGGCGCCACCCTAATCGTGATTGTGGCGCTGCTGATCAGCGGGCTGCGCCTGATGCTGCCGAAGCTGAACGACTACCGTCCCCAACTGCTGGCGCAGGTGGAGAAGCTGTCCGGCGTGCCCGTGCAGATGGATTTCCTACAGGGCAGCTGGGAAACCTTCGGCCCGCAGCTTGAAGTGCGTAATCTGAGCGTTACGCTGCCCAAAAGCGATGTGCATATCGAGCGCGTGACGCTGGCGCTGGATGTGTGGCAGTCGCTGTTGCACTGGCGCTGGCAGTTCCGCGATCTGACCTTCTATCAATTCCGGCTCGATTTGAACGCCACGCTGGGCGGCGATCGGCAGGGCGATGGCCTTGAACCCGGTAAAATCAGCGATCTGATGCTGCGCCAGCTCGACCATTTCGATCTGCGCGACAGTCGTATTTCATTCCTGACGCCCGCCGGCGCGCGCGCCGAATTCGACATTCCCCAGCTGACCTGGCTCAACGGCCGCGATCGCCACCGCGCCGAGGGGCAGATCAGCCTGTCGACGCTGAACGGCCAACACGGCGTGGTGCAGCTGCGCATGGACCTGCGCGATAATCAGGGCCTGCTGGACACCGGCACGGTCTATCTGCAGGCCGATAACATCGACATGAAACCCTGGTTTACCCGTTGGCTGCGTGCCAACACCGGGCTGGAAAGCGCCGACTTCAGCCTGGCTGCCTGGCTGCAGGTGCAGAACGGCGAGATCGCCGGCGGTCATGCGTTGCTTAAGCAGGGGGCAGCCAACTGGAATACCGGCGCCGCGCAGCACCGGCTGGACGTGGACAATCTGGCGCTGTCGCTGCGCCGCCAGGGCACAGGGTGGCAGCTCGACGTGCCGCAGCTGCGGTTGAGTACCGACGGCCAGACCTGGCCGCAGGGCGCGCTTTCCGCCCTGTGGCTGCCGGAAAACACCGAATTCATGGGGCCGGCGCAGAATGAAGAGCTGCGGGTGCGCGCGACCAATATTCAGCTGGAGCGCCTGTCGGCGCTGCTGCCGACCTTCTCGTTCCTCAGCCCGGACGTGCTCGAGCGCTGGAACGATCTGCAGCCGCAGGGGCAGGTGGCAGCGCTGGCGCTGGACATCCCGCTCAAGCAGCCGGAAAAGAGCCGGTTCCAGGCGCTGTGGCGCGATGTCAGCTGGCAGCGTTGGGAACTGCTGCCCGGCGTCAACCACTTCTCCGGTGCGCTGAGTGGCGGGGTGGAGAATGGCCGCCTGACGCTGGGGCTCACCGACAGCACCCTGCCTTACGGCGACATGTTCCGCGCTCCGCTTGAAATCAACAGCGCGCGCGGCGCGCTGACCTGGCGTTACAACGATCAAGGGTGGGAGCTGGCGAGCCAGGGGCTGGACGTCAAGGCGAAGTCGCTGTGGGTCAACGGTGATTTCCGTTATCAGCAGCCGGCCAAGGGCGATCCGTGGCTGAACATTCTGGCGGGCATCCGCCTGTATGACGGCGCCGACGCCTGGCGCTATTTCCCGGAGCCGTTGATGGGCAAGCATCTGGTGGACTACCTGAGCGGCGCCATTCAGGGCGGCCAGGTGGATAACGCCACGCTGATTTATTCCGGCGATCCGCAGCACTTCCCGTATCGTAAAAACGAAGGGCAGTTTGAAGTCTTCGTACCGCTACGTCACGCCACCTTCCAGTTCCAACCGGGCTGGCCGGCGCTGACCGATTTGGCGATCGATCTCGATTTCGCCAACGAGGGATTGTGGATGCATGCGCCGCAAACCCGATTGGGTAAGGTGGCGGGTAAAAATATCAGCGCGGTGATCCCGGATTACCTGAAAGAGCGGCTGCTGATCGATGCCGAAGTCGCGGGTGCGGGCAGCGACGTGCATGACTACTTCATGCAGACGCCGTTGCACGATTCGCTCGGGGCGGCGCTGGAGCAGCTGCAGATTGGCGGTGATGTCAGTGGGCGCTTACATCTTGATATTCCCCTGGACGGCGAGCAGGTCAGAGCCACCGGCGAAGTGGCGCTGAACAACAATTCGTTGCTGATAAAGCCGCTGGACAGCGAACTGCAAAAGCTCAGCGGCAAGTTCCGCTTCGACAACGGCAACCTGCAGAGCGACACCCTGTCGGCCAACTGGTTCGGGCAGCCGGTGGCGGTCAACTTTTCCACGCAGGAAGGCGATCGCGATTACAAGATCAATGTCGGCCTGAAGGGCGACTGGCAGCCGGGCAAGTTCCCCGGCCTGCCGACAGAGGCTGCCGCTGCGCTCAGCGGCAGTGCGCCCTGGCAGAGTCAGGTGGCCATCACGTTGCCGCATCAGGGCTCGGCCAGCTACGATATCGGCCTGGACGCAGACCTGAAGAAAGTGAGCAGTCACTTACCTTCACCGCTGGACAAGGCGCCGGGCGAGGCGTTGCCGGTGAACGTCAAGGTTAAAGGTGGTCTTAACGGCTTCACGTTGACCGGCAGCGCGGGTAAGCAGAACCGCTTCAACAGCGAATGGAACTTCGACAAAAAACAGGTGAATCTGGCGCGTGCCGCCTGGCAAACCAACGGTGGCGGCAGCCCGCCGCTGCCGGCCGGCAAATCGATGACGCTGAACCTGCCGGCGCTGGACGGCGAGCAGTGGCTGGCGCTGCTGGCGCCGGCGCTGAAACAGGGCGGCGGCAGCGGTCAGGTGGGCGGTTTCAGCTTCCCCACCACCGTGGCGCTGACCACGCCGCAGCTGCTGTTGGGCGGCCAGGCCTGGCATAAGCTGACGCTGTCGGCCGAAAAACAGCTTGGCGCTACCCTGGTGAGCGCCAAGAGCGACGAAGTGGACGGCAGCCTGCGGGTGGCCGATCGCGGGCCGTGGCGCGCCGATATCAACTACCTGTATTACAACCCACAGTTCGCCGAGACGAAAAACGCGGCGGGCGCGCCGTCGCCGTCGACCGAGAAAGTTTCCTTCCGCGACTGGCCTTCGCTGATGCTGCGCTGCAAGTCGTGCTGGGTGCTGGGGCAGAACCTCGGCAAGGTCGAGGCGGATCTGACTAATCGGGGGGATACCCTGACGCTGGATCACGGCCTGGTCGATACAGGTAAAGGGCGTATGAGCGCCACCGGCCTGTGGAAACAAAACGCGCAGGAAGAGCGCAGCTCGCTGAAAGGCAAGCTGCTCGGCGGCAAGATTGATGAAACCGCCGCCTTCTTCGGCATCACCATTCCGCTCAAAGGGGCGCCCTACGACGTGGATTTCGATCTGTACTGGCATGGCACGCCGTGGCAGCCGCGGGTCGATACGCTGAGCGGTGCGTTGCAGGTCAAAATGGGCAAGGGCGAGATCGACAGCATGGGCGGCGGCCGCGCCGGTCAGCTGCTGCGGCTGGTCAGCTTCGACGCCCTGCTGCGCAAGCTGCAGTTCGACTTCAGCGATACCTTCGGCAAAGGCTTCTACTTTGATTCCATCCGCAGTACCGCCTGGCTGAAAGATGGCATAATGCATACTGATAATCTATTGATCGACGGCCTGGCGGCGGATATCGCTATGAGCGGCCAGATCGATTTGGCGCGCCGCCGCATCGATATGGAAGCGGTGGTGGCGCCGGCGATTTCGGCGACCGTCGGCGTGGCCACGGCGTTTGTCGTCAACCCGATCGTCGGCGCGGCGGTATTTGCCGCCTCGCAGGTGCTGGGGCCGCTGTGGAGCAAGATTTCGCTGATTCGCTATCATATCGGCGGCGATCTCGATCAGCCGAAGATCAATGAGGTACTTCGTAAGGCAAAGGAGGATAAGGCGTCATGAGGAATGCTAACGTTGCGTTGTTGCAGTTGTGCAGTGGCGATCAGGTGCGCGATAACCTGGCCCAGATTGAACAGCAGATCAAGCAGCTCAATGCCGGGGTAAAACTGGTCATGACGCCGGAGAACGCGCTGCTGTTCGCCAACTCCGCGGCCTACCGCCAACAGGCGGAAAAACAGGGCGATGGCCCGCTTCAGAACGCGGTGCGCGAGTTGGCGCGCCGCTATGGGGTGTGGTTGCTGGTGGGCTCGATGCCCTTGATCAGCCGCGAAAACCCGGAACTTATCACCACCAGCAGCCTGTTGTTCGACGAGCAGGGCGAGATCCGCGCCCGCTATGACAAACTGCACATGTTCGATGTGGATATCAACGATGCGCACGGCCATTACCGCGAGTCGGATACCTACCAGCACGGGCAGCACCTGACGGTGGTGGATACGCCGGTCGGGCGTTTGGGCATGACCATATGCTACGATCTGCGCTTCCCTGCGCTGTTCCAGGCGCTGCGGGCGCAGGGCGCCGAACTGATTTCGGTGCCGGCGGCATTTACCCGGGTCACCGGCGAGGCGCATTGGGAAATCCTGCTGCGCGCCCGGGCGATCGAAAACCAGTGCATGATCCTGGCGCCGGCGCAGGTGGGGCGCCACGGGCCGACCCGTCGCACCTGGGGCCACACGCTGGCCGTCGACGGCTGGGGCAAGGTGCTGGCCGAGAACCCGGACGCCGTGGCGGCACTGAAGGTGCGCGTGGACGCCACAAGCCTGAAAAATATTCGTGCGCAGATGCCGGTGCTGCAGCACAACCGATTCCAGACGTCGCTGACGGCGCCGTCTGACAAGCTATCCTCCAATCAAGAGTGAAACCATTATGAGCCTGACGTTTGTCAGTGAGCAGTTACTCGCTACCAACAAGCTGAGTCATCAAGACCTGTACTCGGTACTGGGTCAACTGGCAGAACGCCGTATCGACTACGCCGATCTCTATTTCCAGTCCAGCTATCACGAAGCCTGGGTGATCGAGGACGGCATCATCAAGGATGGCTCGTACAATATCGACCAGGGCGTCGGCGTGCGCGCCGTCAGCGGTGAGAAGACCGGCTTCGCCTATGCCGATCAGATCACTCTGAATGCGCTGCAGCAGAGCGCCCAGGCGGCGCGCAGCATCGTGCGTGAGCAGGGCGACGGGCGGGCGCATACCCTGGGTGAGATCGGTTACCGGGCGCTGTATCCGCTGCTCGATCCGCTGCAAAGCCTGCCGCGCGAAGAGAAAATCGCCCTGTTGCACCGCGTCGACAAGGTGGCGCGCGCCGCCGATGCGCGGGTGCAGGAAGTGAACGCCAGCATCACCGGCGTTTACGAGCAGGTGTTGGTGGCCGCCACCGACGGCACGCTGGCGGCGGACGTTCGCCCGCTGGTGCGCCTCTCCGTCAGCGTGCTGGTGGAGCAGGACGGCAAGCGTGAGCGCGGCTCCAGTGGCGGCGGCGGCCGTTTCGGTTACGACTATTTCCTGGAAACCGTCGACGGCGACGTGCGCGCCGATGCCTACGCCAAAGAAGCGGTGCGTATGGCGCTGGTCAACCTCGGCGCGGTGGCGGCGCCGGCCGGCAATATGCCGGTCGTGCTGGGCGCCGGCTGGCCGGGCGTGCTGCTGCACGAAGCGGTGGGCCACGGCCTGGAAGGCGACTTCAACCGGCGCGGCACCTCGGTATTCAGCGGCCATATGGGTGAGCTGGTGGCTTCCGAACTGTGCACCGTAGTGGATGACGGCACCCTGCAAGGGCGCCGCGGCTCGCTGGCGATCGACGACGAAGGCGTGCCGGGCCAGTACAACGTGCTGATTGAAAACGGCGTATTGAGAGGCTACATGCAGGACAAGCTCAACGCGCGGCTGATGGGCGTCGCCCCGACCGGCAACGGCCGCCGTGAGTCCTACGCGCATCTGCCGATGCCGCGCATGACCAACACCTACATGCTGGCGGGCCAATCGACGCCGGAAGAGATCATCGCCAGCGTCGAGTACGGTCTGTACGCGCCGAACTTTGGCGGCGGTCAGGTGGACATCACCTCCGGCAAGTTCGTGTTCTCCACCACCGAAGCCTACCTGATCGAAAAGGGCCGCATCACCAAACCGGTGAAAGGGGCGACGCTGATCGGCTCCGGCATCGAGGCGATGCAGCAGATCTCGATGGTCGGCAACGATCTGGCGCTCGATAAAGGCGTGGGCGTGTGCGGCAAGGAAGGCCAGAGCGTGCCGGTAGGCGTCGGCCAACCGACGCTGAAACTGGATACGTTAACCGTCGGCGGCACGGCGTAATCTTTCCTCAAGGGGCCACGCGTTGGCCCCTCAACCATGCTCCATTTCGCGGCCTTTCTCGCATTCGTAACGCTAAGCGCGGCAGGACGCCGTAGCCTGCACGACATAATGGAATGAAATTGACGTGGCGAAAAAACAGAGCACGACAAGAATGACGCGCCTGGCATTATCCGCTCGGCGTTGGCTGCTGGTGCTGGGCGTTCTGTCCCTGACGGGCTGCGCCCGTTCCGATGCGCTGTGGGGCGTGGTCGATAAACTCTGCATGGCCAACTATCAGCAAAAACGCAATCCGGCCCCGTGCGAGCAGATTTATATGCCGCAGGGGAAAGCGCAGGGCTTTAGCGTGCTGCAGAACCCACGTTACCCTTATCACTTTATCCTGGTGCCGACGGCGCCGCTCTCCGGCATTGAAAGCCCGCAGCTGCTGGTTGGAGAACGGACGGACTATTTTGGCTATGCCTGGCTGATGCGTTACCGGCTGGCCGCCGAGTATGGCGGGCCGGTGCCGGATGATATGTTGGGCATGGCGATCAACTCCGCTTACGGCCGCAGCCAAAACCAGTTGCACATTCACCTGACCTGTCTGCGCGAGGACGTGCGGCGCCAATTGCAGGCGGAACGCCCCTACATACAGGAACAATGGCGGCCTTTGCCGGATAAGTTGTTGCGCCACACCTATTATGCTCGCCGCGTGATGCAGCCAGCCGTGATGGGCATCTACCCGATTAAGGATTTGGCGGATTATTTCCATCTGTCGCCGCCGCAGCTGGCGGAATATGGCGTGGTCGTCGTTCCGACGACGTTTGCCGGCCGGCAAGGGTTTATCTTGCTGGCCTCGAAGCGCGGCTGGGACGTCGGCAATCGCGCGTCGGTAGAGTCGCTGCTGGATAAAGAGTGCGCGATTTTGCCGCGTTGATTTTGCTACGTAAATGACGCAGGTGAGAGCAACGAGGCATCGCTCTCACCTTGTTGTCCCTACCTAAACCGCGCATCCCGCGTAAACAGGAAAGCGGCTTCCCGCAGGCGAGCGTCGGCTTGTGCCTGATCCCCCTGATAGCGCAAGATCATGATCAGCGTGGCGTAGACGTTGGCGTCGATGCGGTGCTGCAGATAGGCATTGGCCCACTGCCGATAGCCGGTCAACAGGGCATCATCACGCGTCTGGTTGTAGACCAGCAGTGCGTGAGATTGCTCGTCGAAGGTTTTGCGCTCCCGGTAGATCCAGGCGGCCGGCGACGGCATCTGCTCGATGCTGTCGATGTTGGCCAGCATAGTGCGCTCCGACTGGGTGAGCGCCATGCGCCCTTGCCAGGCGAAGACCGCCATCACCAGCACGCCGAGCGCCGCAAGCGCCACCGGCAGGCTCAGGGCTTTGGCGAACGGCAGCGGGCGGGGCTCGCCGGTTTGGCCGTCCAGCAACGCCAGCAGCAGCAGAAACGCCAGCCAGTGCGGCGCAGACAGATAGAAAGGGTATTCCAGCTGGGTGTGTATCAGCATCGGCAGCAGCACCAGGAACAAGCCGACGCGCGCACCATTCGGCTGTTCTCGATCCCGTTGCCAGGCGCTTTTCAGCAGCCGTACGCCGGCGGCAAGGACGATAGCGATACCTGCCAGCGCCGGCAGGCCACCTTCAACCCACCACAGCAGGACTTCATTGTGCGGATGCCCGGCGACTTCCAACACTTCTCGCCAGGGCATTTCCTGCAGACGAAAGTGCGCGAAGCTGTATTCAAAACCGCCGTAACCCCAGCCCAGCAGCGGCTTGGCCAGGATCATGGCGCCGACGTCATGCAGCATGGTGAGGCGAGCGCTATTGGACAGCTCCCGACCGATCAGACCCGCGCGGCCATCCAGGCCGAAACCGGTGAACAACACCGTGGTACCTATCGTCACGCCCAGCAGCAGCGCGCCGCCGGCCCAGCGGCTCGCGGCCGGGCGCCGGCGGGCAAAACGACACAGCAGCAAAACCGCCGCCAAGGCGCCGCCAAGCCAGGCGGCGCGCGACTGGATCAGCACCAGCAGGGCGGAGAAAACGGCCAGCAGCGCGAGCAGCGGGATTTGCCGCCGCCGCGTCGGCGCAGTGAAGGGAGCCAGCAGCAGCCAGAGCGCCAAAGCCAGCCCGGTGGCAATAAAGCTGCCCAGCACGTTCGGCTGCTGAAAGACGCCGTAGACCCGGCTTCCGTTAGGGGCTACCCAGGCCAGCGTGGGGGCGAACAGCTGCAGCGCCGCCAGCAACGCCTGAATGCCGATGGCGAACAGCAGACCGTACAGCAGCAGCTCGCGCTGTCGGGCGGTGAGGCGCAGCTGCAGGCAGGCGACATAGAACAGCCAGCCGCCGAGCAAACCGGCGCAGCGCCACAGGGCATCTTCGCGCCATTCGGGGCGGGTATACAGCAGCGGCAGCGCCAGTACGGCGATGCCGAGCAGCAACCGCTGGGCGGTGGGGGTCAGCGAAAGACGGATGCGACCCAGGCAAACGGTAAACGTCACGATCAGCGTGGTGAGCGCCATGACGCTCCAGGCCAGAATGTTTTGCGGCAGCGCCAGACCGTCGCCGCCCATGTTGGGGTAATAAACCGGCAGGACCGCCGCCATCCAGATCAGCAGCAGGGGCAGTACGGCGATGGTCGCTGCGTTAGCGGGAGATTTATCGGCCATGGTTAACCTGCCATGGCCTGATAGCGTTTATGAAATGCATGTTTTGATTATTCCTATCCTTTATCCTGATGTTGAAATGCGTGTAATGTCAATTCGAAAATGTCTCACGGGAAATTTAAATCGTCTTTATAGTGAAGCGATAAATAATGTTTGCCCTGAGAATGCGCGAGGCTGTATGCCTAAAGAAAGGTTAAGCCGTAATTTTCACCCGCAAAAGGCATTTTTGTTGTTTGCAAAAACAGATGCGCTATTTTCTCAAATCTATTGTGATTCAGTCAATTTTTAATAGAATATTATTTTTGTTTATTAAAATCAGTTGATTGAGTGTTGTCTTGGCGTGTGTGAATATCGTGGGGTATCTCGGCGATGGCCTATGTGGGCAGTCAATGTGAAGAATAAAATAGGTATCTTCTTGTCTAATTTGTTTCGTCAGCGGCGGCGTGACGGCGGAGATTTATTTCATCGTTTTCCATTGCTGACTTTTGAATTAAATGTGATTTTTATGGTTTTATTTTTATTAAGACTCTTCTTGTCTTTATCTGTTTTTTTTGATTTTTATAAAATGATTTATTGTTAGGATTGTTCTGCTGTATTGGAAATAAAAGAGGTTATGGCTTTAGCCTCCCCGTTGCCGCGGCAGAGTACAGATTAACGCGCCTGCTAAAGCGCGTTCATCTTGTCTCCCGCCCGCTTACTCCACCTCACCGATCCGCTTCAGCGCATCCACCACCAGATCCCAGAATTTATCCTGATCCAGTTTGACCGCTACCTGGGTGTGGCAATCCGGCGGCGGCGGCGCGCGGAAGTCCGCGACCGTCATGCCTAAGGTGAGGGTGCCGGTCAGCTCTATATTTACCGGCGCTTTGCGCACCGACATGACGCTCGGATCGATCACATAGGCCACCGCGCATGGATCGTGCACCGGCGGGGCGCTGAAGCCCTGCGCCTGTTGGTACATACGGCCAAAGAATGCCAGCAGCTCGCCGACGAAGGCGGCCGGCCGGGTGCCGAGGGCGGCGATGCGTTCGCAGACTGCCGGCGTGGCCAGCGCCTGGTGGGTGAGATCCAGCCCGACCATGGTGAACGGCCACTTTTCGTTGAACACGATGTGCGCCGCCTCGGGATCGATTTTGATATTGAACTCCGCCACCGCGCTCCAGTTGCCCACATGATAGCCGCCGCCCATCAGCACCACTTCCTTGACCCGTTCGGCAATGCGCGGCTCTTTACGCACCGCCATGGCGATATTGGTCAGGCCGCCGGTCGGCACCAGCGTCACGCTGCCCGGCGGGTGGGCCATCACGGTCTCGATGATCAGGTCTACCGCGTGGCGTGAGTCCAACTGCAGGTGGGGTTCCGGCAGCACCGGGCCATCGAGGCCTGAGTCGCCGTGAATGTCGGGCGCCACTTCGATATTGCGCACCAGCGGACGCGGGCAGCCGGCAGCGAAGGGGACGCCGGTGATATTGGCGATACGGGCCACCGCCAGGGCGTTGCGCGTCACTTTGTCCAGCGTCTGGTTACCCACCACGGTGGTGACCGCCAGCAGGTCGATCTGCGGATTGCCCCAGGCCAGCAACAGAGCGATGGCGTCGTCATGCCCCGGGTCACAGTCCAGTATGATTTTTTTCATGGTTATTCCTGATGCAGGGAGAGGTTTCCGCAGCATAACGCAGCGCGGTGGCGTGGGATAATGCCGATGGTGCTTTTGTTAACGGCATCAAAGCCTTGCCACTTTTACGATGTAATGAAACGTAAATCCTGCTCGCCGGGCTTTACCCTGGAGTTTACTCCAGGGTTTACAGTGAGGTTCAGCGTCAATGCACAGAGGAGAGGCGGGATGAGCTTACTGAAACGGTTGTTGGGGCAAGGCGGTATTCACGGCGGTCATCAGCGCGCGGGCCACGGCGGCGGGCATCATGGCAACCGCTATAACCAGCATGGCGAGCCGGGGCCGCAGTGCCCGGAATGCCGGGCAGTGAATAAATCGGGCGCCCGTTATTGCCACCGCTGCGGTCAGCCGTTTGCCGCGCTAAGCGTCACCTGCGGCCAGTGCGCCGCACCGTTGCCGCCGGGCAGCCGCTTTTGTCCGCAGTGCGGCGGCGGTGTGCCGTGAACCGGGGCGGTTGGACACTCGCGCTGCTGTTGGGCGCCATGGCGCTATGGACGCTGCTGGCCTGGGGCGTAGCCGGGGTGCTGGCCTGGCTCCCGGCGTTGGCGGAGGCAGCCGGGAAGGCATCGTTGCCGGTAAACGGTGCGCTGAGCCTGGTGCCGCAGGCGGCGCTGGACGCCTGGCTGCCGTGGCTGAAACAGCTTGGCAGCGGGCTGGCGAGCTATTTTCCTGTGCTGCTGACCTGGGTGGGCTACGCCGTCTGGCTGCTGTGGGGCCTCGGCATGTTGGCGCTGACGCTGCTGGCCGCGCTGGCGCGCCGCTATTTGAGCGCCGCTCAGCGATAGCCCTGATAGACCGCCGCTACGCGTTCGAAATAGTCGGTTAAATAGTTGATGCACACCTGCACCTTCAGCGGCAGTTTGTCTTTCTCGGTATAGAGCGCGTAGATCGGCCGCGGATCCGAATGGTAGCTTTTGAACAGGATCTCGATCTCGCCGCGTTTGATCTCTTCGATCACCCACATCAGCGGGGCGTAGGCGATGCCGGCGCCGTTTTTCAGCCAACGGATCATGGTGGAGGAGTCGTTGGTGACGAAGCGCCCCTGCGGGGAAATGCGTGTGGTGATGCCTTCCGGCGACATCAGTTCAAATTCGCTGTCGGGCCGCACGCTGTACTCCAGCCAGGAGAAGTTGACCATGTCGCTCGGCTTCTGCGGCGTACCGTGCTGGATCAGGTAGCTTTTGGCGGCGCACACCACCATCGGCATCTGCCCCAGGCGGCGGGAGAACAGGCTGGAGTCCTGCAGCGCCCCGGTGCGGATCACCAGATCCAGTCCGTCGGTGATCAGATCCGGCGCCGGAATGCCGGTTACCAGGTTGACCGTCAGGCCTGGGTACTCTTTCATCATCTCGGCGGTCATGTTCGCCAGCACGTTTTGCGCCATGGTAGATGAGCTGCCGATGCGCAGCGTGCCAGCGGGCGTATTGTTAAATGCGTACAGCTGCTCATGCACCTCGCTGACTTCCTGCAGCATGCGTCGGCAGCCCTGATAGTAGATTTTGCCGGCCTCGGTCAGGCCGATGCTGCGCGTGCTGCGGTTCAACAGCTTGACCTGCAGTTCATTTTCCAGTTTCGAGACGGTCTGACTGATCGATGAAACGCTCATGTCGAGTTGGCGTGCGGCCGCGGTAAACGACCCGAACTCAACCACTTTGGCGAATACCGACATCCGTTTTAATCTTTCCATTATTCACTCTGGCTTAAAAGTGATTTAGATCACAGATTGTTGATGCCTTGATAGTAAGCAGGCTAATATAACGTGGTCGGGTGAATAGACCTTACCAACGTGCGAGAGCGATCGGCAACGCAATCCTGCCGCTCCTCCGGCACCCTCGCAATCCCTGTCGTGGATGTCTGCCCCCAAGTTTAACCTTTTTTCGGGTTCGTGACCTGGACAAGCTGTCCGGTCAAGATTTGTGGCGCGCGCACGCTAAAATGTAAAGAGAATGTGAATGGCGAGATGTGTCTTTCCCCGGCGTAGTGAACAATAAGGAAAAAGTGATGAGTTTGCTTCCGGTTATGGTCATCTTCGGGCTGTCGTTTCCGCCGGTGTTTTTCGAGCTGCTGGTGTCGCTGGCGCTGTTTTTTCTCTTGCGCCGCCTGCTGCAGCCGACGGGGATTTACGATTTTGTCTGGCATCCGGCGCTGTTTAACACCGCGCTGTATTGCTGCTTGTTTTATCTGATTTCGTGTCTTTTTGTTTGAGGTCGCTGTGAAAAATTTTTCGATAAAAATAACCCGAATCGCGATCACTTTGATTCTTGTGCTGTTGGGCATCGCCGCGATATTCAAGGCCTGGGTGTTCTACACCGAGTCGCCGTGGACGCGTGATGCCAAGTTTACCGCCGATGTGGTGGCGATCGCGCCGGACGTCAGTGGCCTGCTGACCGACGTGCCGGTGGTGGATAACCAACTGGTGAAGAAAGGCCAGGTGCTGTTCGTGGTCGATCGGCCGCGTTATGAGCAGGCGCTGGCGGAAGCCGGCGCCGACGTCGCCTACTATCAGACGCTGGCGGCGGAAAAACGGCGCGAGGCCGGCCGCCGCGTGAAGCTGGGCGTGCAGGCGATGTCGCAGGAAGAGATTGACCAGTCGAACAACTCACTGCAGACCGTGCAGCACCAGTTGGCGAAGGCCATTGCGGCGCGCGAGCTGGCGCAGCTGGATCTGGAACGCACCACGGTGCGGGCGCCGGCCGATGGCTGGATCACCAACCTCAACGTCCATGCCGGCGAATACATCACCCGCGGCTCGGTGGCGGTGGCGCTGGTGAAGAAAGATTCCTTCTACATCCTGGCGTACCTGGAAGAAACCAAGCTGAATGGCCTGAATAAGGGCGACCGCGCGGAGATCACCCCGCTCGGCAGCAACCGCATCATGCACGGCACCGTCGACAGCGTGGCGGCGGCGGTGAACAACAGCAGCAGCACGGTGAACAACAAAGGGTTGGCCTCGATCGACAGCAACCTGGAGTGGGTGCGCCTGGCGCAGCGCGTGCCGGTGAAGATCCTGCTGGACGCCAAGGATCAACAGCATCCGTACCCGGCCGGCACCACCGCCACCGTGGTGATCGTCGGCAAGAACGATCGCAATGCCGACAGCGGCTCGCCTTTTGTGCGCCTGATGCACCGGCTGCGTGAGTTCGGCTAATGAGCAGCCCAACCTTTATCCGGCTGAGATTCGCCTTCAAACTCAGCTTCGCGATTGTGTTTGCGCTGTTCGTCGGCTTCCATCTCAATCTGGAAACCCCGCGCTGGTCGGCGATGACCGCCGCCATCGTCGCCGCCGGCCCGGCCTTTGCCGCCGGCGGCGAACCCTTCTCCGGCGCCATCCGCCACCGCGGCTGGCTGCGCATTATCGGCACCTTTATCGGTTGCTTCGTCGGCCTGATCATTATCATCACCACCGCCCGCGCGCCGGTGGTGATGCTGTTGCTGTGCTGCATCTGGGCCGGTTTCTGCACCTGGCTCTCTTCGCTTATCAAGGTGGAGAACTCCTATGCCTGGGGGCTGGCCGGGTATACCGCGCTGATCATTATCGTGACGGTCGCCACCAGCGAGTCTCATCTGCTGGAAGCGCCGCAGTTCGCCATCGAACGTTGCAGCGAGATCGTGCTGGGGATCGTCAGCGCCGTGTTGGCGGATCTGCTGTTCTCGCCGCGTTCGATCAAACAGGACATCGATCGGGCGGTGGATCAGCTGCTGGTGGCGCAATACCGCCTGATGCAGATGTGCATCAGCAATGCCGACAAAGAGGATATCGATCGCGCCTGGAGCAATCTGGTGAAGAGCACCACGGCGCTGGACGGTATGCGCAACAACCTGATGATGGAGTCCTCGCGCTGGCAGAAGGTCAACCGCCGGGTAAAAGCGCTGCATACGCTGTCGCTGACGCTGATCACCCAGGCCTGTGAAACCTATCTGATCTTGTTGAATCACCCGGACGCGCTGAAAGACAGCCTGCGTGAGCAGCTGATGGTTCCGGCGGAAACCCCGCAGGAGATCCACAAGCGCATGAAGCTGCTGCGCCAGGTGCTGACCACGCATCGTTCCGAGGAAACGCTGCCGACCATCACCGGCTGGGTCGGCGCGGCGACGCGCTACCTGCTGCTGTCGAAAGGCGTGCACGCCAACTGCAGTATCAGCGCGGTGGAAGAGGGGGTGTTGAGCAACGAAACCGTGGTCAAACCGACTTCGGCGGAAGGGCATCACGCGATGATCAACGGCCTGCGCACCTTTGTGGCGACTGCCTTCGGCAGCCTGCTGTGGCTGTGGACCGGCTGGACGTCCGGCAGCGGTTTTATGGTGATCATCGCGGTCATCACCTCGCTGGCGATGCGCACCCCGGCGCCGCGCATGGTGGCGATGGATTTCGTGCTGGGCATGCTGGCGGCGATCCCGGTCGGCTCTCTGTTCTTCATGGTGATCTTGCCGGCGACGCAGCAGAGCATTTTGCTGCTGTGTCTCAGCCTCGGCCTGCTGGCGTTTTTCATTGGCATCGAGGTGCAGAAGCGGCGGCTCGGTTCGCTGGGGCTGCTGGCCGGGACCATCAACATTCTGGTGCTGAGCAACCCGATGGAGTTCAACGTCACCCAGTTTCTCGACGGGGCGCTGGGCCAGTTCCTCGGCAGCTGCGTTGGGCTGATGGTGCTGCTGCTGATCCGCGACAATTCGCGTGAACGCACCGGCCGCACGTTGCTCAACCAGTTCGTCAGCAGCGCGGTGTCGGCGCTGACCACCAAGGCGGCGCGTCGTCGGCAAAACCACCTGCCGGCGCTGTATCAGCAGCTTAACCAGCTGCTGATGATGTTCCCGAACGACATCGCCAAGTATCGTCTGGCGCTGAACCTGATCATTGCCCACCAGCGCATGCAGCGGGCGGAGATTCCGGTCAGCGAAGAGCTGTCGGCCTTCCACCGCCAGATCCGCAGCACCGCCGATCGGGTGGTCTCCGCCAAGAACGACGTCAAGCGCGCCTATTACTACGATCGCTTGCTGGGTGAAATGAACGAGTACCAGCAGAAGCTGGTGGACAATCAGGCGCCGCTCAGCGTCACCGGGCCGGTGAAACGCCTGGCCGACATGCTGCATCGCTATCGTCACGCCTTGATCGATTGATGCGTTCCCTCCTGTTGCGCCGCGTTGTGCGGCGCCTTCCCTGACTATACTGAAAGCAGCGCCTGGCATGGCGAGCCGTCTCATGTGAGGCGGCCTGTTTTCAGAGAGACTCCGAGTGCCAGAACGACTGGAAAGTGGCATCATTGTCATGAGTGGATGAAACGCTTACCGCCGCGAAAACGTGACGTGCCGGTCATCTTAGTTTCATCCAGGTCGACTATATACCTAACTAGCCTGGGGGAGCTGCGGCGCCTTCGGCGGCATAATTTCAGGGAATGTCATGAACAAGCGGATTCTGTTGGCGATTGTCATCGCCGTGGTCATCGCCGTCTTCAGCGCGCTGCGCGGCAACGAGCACCGTGCGATCGGCGGCAATGCGACGGTGGTACAAGCGCCGGCGGGGCAACAGCAAAGCATCGATCGGCTCACGCAGCAGCAAACGGTGGTGAGCTACCTGCAGCAGCATCAGCGGCTTCCGGGCTATTACGTCACCAAGAAGCAGGCGCGCGAGCAGGGCTGGGACCCGCGTTCAGGCAACCTCTGTGCGGTATTGCCGGGCAAGGCGATTGGCGGCGATCGATTCTCTAACCGTGAAGGGCAACTGCCGAGCGCCGGCGGCCGGGTCTGGCGCGAAGCGGACATCAATTACCAGTGTGGCCGGCGCGGCGCCGATCGCCTGCTGTATTCGAGCGACGGTCTGATCTTCGTCACGCGCGACCATTACAAAAACTTCATTCGTGTGGAGTGAGTTTGATGGCAAAAGTAGAGTTTGATTTTGAACAGATCCAGGATGTGCCGACCTTCTACCGCGATTTTGCGCACAAGTTTGCGCTGGACGAGGGATTCGGCGCCAACCTCGACGCGCTGTGGGACGTAGTGACCGGCGATATCGGTCTGCCGGTGGAAATCGAGTTCACTCACCTGAATGCCCGCAGCAAGCGTCGTTTCGGCGCGATCATTCTGCTGTTTGAAGAGGCGGAAGAAGAGCTGGAAGGCAGCCTGCGCTTCAATATTCGCGAAAGCAGCGGCGAACCGGCACATCACCGGGGATGAAACGGGTTCATCCCGGGATGGCGGCGGTGCTTAGTCGGCCGCTTCGGCCAGCTCGCGCAGGTATTGGAAGATCTGGCGGTAAGCCTTAGGCGGCTTGTTGGCGGCCTTCTCTTTCTGCGCGTTGCGCACCAGTGAACGCAGCTGTTGGCGATCGGCGGCCGGATACAGATCCAGGATCGACGGAATGACGTCATCGCCTTCTTCGACCAGACGGTCGCGCAGCGCTTCCAGCTTGTGGAACAGCGAAACCTGCTGATTGTGGCGGTTTTTCAGCTTGTCGAGCGCGGTCTGGATCGGCTCGATATCGCGGGCGCGCAGCATCTTGCCGATCAGCTGCAGCTGACGGCGACGGCCCTCTTTTTTGATCTTCTGCGCCAGTTCGATGGCGGCACGCAAATCTTCATCCAACGGAATGCGATCCAGCGCGTTTTTGCCCAGATCGACCATTTCGGCCCCCAGGTCTTTCAGCGCTTCGGCATCACGTTTAATCTCACTTTTACTGACCCAGATAATCTCGTCATCGTCCTCGTTTTCATTCTCCGGGACATCGTCGAGCCAGTCTTCAGGCTGTTTGTTCATGGTAGGCTCCGTTAAAAAGAGGCTAATCCTAACAGGTTGCCGGCTTTATGCGAAATTCAACGCGGTTCCTGTTAGACTCAACGGCAGAGATCTCAGGATTTTTGCGCGCCGCTCCGCGTGCACAACTACGCCGCTCCGGCACTTTTCTCAACGATTTTCTGATTAATTATGGCAGATTGATGAAAGTAGTCACTCAAGTTGCAGAACAGCGCAAGGCGCTGGAACAGGCCGTTTCTCAGGCTCTGGAGCTGGCCCGCGCCGGTTCCGACGCGGCGGAAGTCGCGGTCACCAAATCGACCGGCATCAGCGTCAGCACCCGCTTCGGCGAAGTGGAAAACGTCGAGTTCAACAGCGATGGCGCGCTGGGCATTACCGTGTATCACCGCCAGCGCAAAGGCAGCGCCTCTTCCACCGATCTCAGCCCGGACGCCATCGCCCGCACCGTACAGGCGGCTCTGGACATCGCGCGTTACACCTCTGAGGATCCCTGCGCCGGCCCGGCGGAGAAAGATCTGCTGGCGTTCGAGGCGCCGGATCTCGATCTGTTCCATCCGACCGAGCTGGACGCCGAGCGCGGTATCGAGCTGGCGGCGCGCGCCGAGCAGGCTTCGCTGGCGGCGGACAAACGCATTACCAACACCGAAGGCGGCAGCTTCAACAGCCACTACGGCATCAAGGTGTTCGGCAACAGCCACGGCATGCTGCAAAGCTACTGTTCCAGCCGTCACTCGCTGTCCAGCTGCGTCATCGCAGAACAGGACGGCGACATGGAGCGGGATTACGCTTACACCATCGGCCGGGCGATGGGCGATCTGCACAGCCCGGAGTGGGTGGGACAGGAATGCGCCCGCCGCACGCTGGCGCGCCTCGCGCCGCGCAAATTGTCGACCATGAAGGCGCCGGTACTGTTCGCCTCCGAGGTGGCCACCGGATTGTTCGGCCATCTGGTAGGCGCCATCAGCGGCAGCAGCGTTTATCGCAAATCTACCTTCCTGTTGGACTCGCTCGGCAAGCAGATCCTGCCGGAGTGGCTGACCGTCGAGGAGCATCCGCACCTGCTGAAAGGGCTGGCGTCGACGCCGTTCGACAGCGAGGGCGTGCGCACCCAGCGGCGCGATATCGTCAAGGATGGCGTGCTGCAAACCTGGCTGATGACCAGCTACTCGGCGCGCAAGCTGGGCCTGCACAGCACCGGCCATGCCGGCGGCATCCATAACTGGCGCATTGCCGGGCAGGGCGCAGACTTCGCCGGCATGCTGAAGCAGCTCGGTACCGGCCTGGTGGTCACCGAATTGATGGGCCAGGGCGTCAGCGGCGTCACCGGCGATTATTCTCGCGGCGCCGCCGGTTTTTGGGTGGAAAATGGCGAGATCCAGTACCCAGTCAGCGAGATCACCATCGCCGGCAACCTGAAAGACATGCTGCGCAACATCGTCAGCGTCGGCAGCGATATCGAAACCCGCAGCAATATCCAGTGCGGTTCGGTGCTGCTGCCGGAAATGAAGATCGCCGGCCAGTGATCCGCTGCGCGGCCGGCGCCCGCCGGCCGCGCGTTATCCCGTCTCAACCTTGCTTACAAATCTCCGGTTTCGATTTTTTCCGGCCTTGCCTATGGTAACGGTGGGTTAATTAAAACAATAACTGGAAGGTGAGCAAACATGCAGAATACCCTGAAAGCGCTGGCGGCGTTGACGCTGCTGGCAGCCAGTTCGCTGGCGGTCGCCGCCGATCTGGGCGACGATATGGACACCCTGGCGGAAAACTACAAAACGGTGCTGAATACCGACTCCGCCGCTACCCTCAAACAGAGCCTGCAGAACATGCGCGCCGCCGCGCAGGATGCCAAACAGGGCACCCCGCCGAAGCTGGAAGACAAAGCCGCCGACAGCCCGGAGATGAAAGATTTCCGCAGCGGGTTGGATACCCTGATCGGCCAGATCGATCAGGCGCTGGCGCTGGCCAATCAGGGCAAAGTCGCTGAAGCGAAGCAGCTGGCGCAAGGCTTCAAGCAAACCCGCGACGCCAACCACAAGAAATTCCGCTAATCCGTCAACCGTCGCGCCCGTCTTCCGTCAGATAGGAGGAGGGCGCCTGCCCCAGCACGCGGCGGAACATGGTTGAAAACGCCGCGCTGCTGTCATATCCCATCTCCATCGCCACCTGCGTCACGCTGTGCCCTTCGGCCAGCAGCGCCAACGCCAGCACCACGCAGGCACGCTGGCGCCATTGCGAAAAAGGCAGGCCGGTCTGCGCGCGAAAGAAGCGGCTGAAGGTGCGAATGCTCATGTACAGACGGGGCGCCCACCGCTGCGCGGAGTCGTGGGCGTCGGGGTGTTGCAAAAAGGCGCGGCACAGCTCACCCAGCCGAGGATCGGCGGGCAGCGGGATGTGCAAAGGCAAAGGTTGCAGCCGGGCCAGCTCGTGCAGCAGCAGCGCCGCCAGCGCGCCGTCGCGGCCCTGTTGTTCATACTCCAGCGGCATATCCACCGCCGCCATCAACAGCTGGCGCATCAGCGGCGTGACGCTGACCACCTGACATACCTGCGGGCGTTCGGCGGGCAACGCACCGGGTTCGAGGTACAGGCTGCGGGTGGTGACGCCGACCATCCGCACCGCGTGCGGCATCTGCGGCGGCAGCCACACCGCGTGCTGCGGCGGAACGACCCAATTACCTTGCTGCGTGAAAACGTGCATGACGCCGGTAGCGCCGTACAGCAACTGCGCGCGCCGGTGGCTGTGCATTGGCAGCAGGTGCCCCGGCGGATAATCGGTGCCGATGGCGATCACCGCGCGGGTTACGTGGTCGATGTCATCAATGCGGACGTTGCGCATGTGTTCCCTTTGGCGGGCAAATTGGCCGAAACGCAATGATAGTTGGCCTTTCATATAAAGCAAGCCAGCGACGGTCGCCCTACTATCGGGGCAGAAAAATAACGCTTGTTCGGGGCGCCGTTATTTTATCGGCCATGAAACCCGTGCAAGTCTTCACACCAGGGTGGGACGAAGGTTCTCGTTCTCGCAATACAAGAAGTTAATAAGGAATAAAGCATCATTTTATTCCAACACCTGAAGCAATAGTTCTTAGCGCAGTTCAATGACTATAAGGTGATATTTCATGTATAAGTTCGGTGTGATTGGCGGCGGGGCCGCCGGCATCTCTTTTGCCTATAACTTTATAAAAAATAAGTCGGTTAATCATTGCAAAAGGCCGCTTTCCCTGACGGTTTTCGACAAGCAGGGATTTAAAGGCGGTATGGCATACAGCAGCGATTTTGACAGCCATATATTAAATATGACGCCGGAAAATATGTCGGCGGATATTTTCGACGAAGCGCACTTCGTTGATTGGATCGCCATGCATTTCCCGCAGTTTTGCCAGGATCGTTATCCGCCGCGTTGGCTGTATCGGGAATATCTCGATTTTATTCGCGACATGACGATATATATGGCGGCGGACAGTAACGTAGCGCTGAATTTCGTGACCGCCGAAGTGAATGCCATCGCGCCGCACGAAGCCGGCTATCGGCTGACCACCACCTGCGGCGGCGCCGAGCAGATGAACGCGCTGGTGCTGTGTTCGGGGCACAACCCGCCGGAATGCCTTTACCCGGTGGATGGGGTGATCGCTTATCAGGCTCATCAGGATCTGCCGCCGCTCAACCCTTATTCGAGCATCGGCGTGATCGGCTGCAGCCTGACGGCGATTGACGCCATCGTTGAACTGATGGAGCGGCTGGGAGCGACCGACATCTGCGCCCTGTCGCGTTCGGGCCTGTTCCCCAGCGTGCAGCCGGCGCTGATGCGTCCGCCGCCGGAGGCGTTTGTTGAGGCGCTGCGGCGCTTTGTCGCCGGCCGCGATTTTATTGACGCGCATCAGCTGGTGCATGCGATCAACGCCGCGCTGGCGCGCCACTATCCGGGGCCGGAGCGGTTGACGGTGCTCTCGGCGCTGGGGGAAAGGCGCGATTGCTACCGCGATCTGGCGGACAGCCTCGATCGCGCGCGCTTTGCCAGGGAGCATATCTGCAGCTATCTGGCGGCGATCCACCCGGCGGTGTGCGCCGCCTGGGTCAAGATGGATGCCAACAACCGGCAGGTCTTCATGCGCTTTTACAACTCCTCCTGGATGCGCAATCGGCACGCCATGCCGATCAAGAATGCCTACAAGATCGTGGCGGCGCTGGAGAGCCAACGCCTGCGCGCCTGCGGCGGCCTGGTGGATATCAGCAAGGCAACGGACGGGTTTATCCTTCGTTGCCATGAGACGCGTGTGCACGCGCAGTATCTGTTCAACTGCACCACGCCTTCCTATCAACTGCCGCCCAACCGCCTGAGCCGGCAGCTGCTGCAAGACGGGCTGGTGCAAGAAAACCTGTTCGGCGGCGTGAAGTGCAACCCGCATACGCTGAAAATCGCCGACCGACGCGGCCGCGAGCAGCATCTCTACTCGCTCGGCGCGCCCGCCAAGGGCGATCTTTTTTATACCTCGGCGATGGAATCCATCACGCGGGATATCAGCAAAATCGTGTTCAACAACCCTATTTTCAACGCAAAGAAGGCTGAAGTATGAAAAACGTAGCGCTCTTTGTCGGCAACGACATTTTCTCCTGGCTGGTGTGTCAGGATCTGATCGCCGCCCTGAAAGGCGAGTGTGCTTTTACGGTGTATTTCCCCCTGGCGAAAAGCGGCGGCCGCACCCAGGAGCCGGCGGTTCGCCGCCTGGGGCTGTATGAGCGCGAGGTGCTGAACGATTTTGTGTTCCCGTTCGTTGGCCGCAACGCCGCCGCCTGTGAGGGTGCCTATCAACCGCCGGCCCTGTTCCTGGCCGCCGCCGGGGTCAAAGCGCATCGCGTTCTCGACATCAATGACACCGCGTTTATCAGCAGCCTGGGTCATATGGACGGGGTGATTTCTTTGCGTTGTTATCAGAAATTTTCCGCCGACTATGTGCGCGCCTTCAGCCGGCGCGGCAAGCTGCTGTGGAACCTGCACCCCGGCGACTTGCCGCGCTATCGCGGGGTGATGACGCTGTTCCGCGCGATGATGAACGGTGACAAGGGCTGTGCGGTGACGCTGCATGAAATGGATGAGCACTGGGACGCCGGCCCGGTGCTCGCCCGCCTGCCCGCCGAGCTGCGCCACGACCTGTCGTTCCTGGAAAACATGATGTTGCTGGGCGTGCAGAGCGGCGCCTTCCTGGCGCGCCAGCTGATGCGGGCGGAACGGAGCGAAGCGATAGCGGCGGAAAAGCAGGGCGATTCGCGCTATTGGGGCTTCCCGGATGCGCAGACGTTGGCGCAGGCGGAACAGGCGGGCATTGAGCTGGTGGATCACGACGCCGTGCGCGAGCAGTATCTGGGGCTGTTTGTCGGCGATCGTTTCCACCCGCTGGCGGGGCAGTTCTGCGCCGGGTTCGACGACTTCGTGCGGGCGCACGGCCATGATTGAAACGTTGATTGTACTGGGTGCCGGTTTTCTGACCGGCATCACCACCATTCTGTTCGGCTTCGGCGGCGGCTTTGTGGTGGTGCCTTTTGTCTATCACCTGATCTCCTCCTCGGGCGAGCAGCCCGGCCAGGCGATGCATATTGCTGTAGCGACCTCGACAGCGGTGATGATCCTCAACGCGAGTTATGCCACCCTGACCAACTGGCGCAGCGGCAACCTGCTGCGAGAAACCATCGTACCGCTGATCTTTTTCATCGGCATCGGCGCGGCGCTGGGCGCGTTCGCCTCCTCGCTGCTGGCGGACGGCGCGATCCGCTGGCTGTTTGTGGTCTATATGGCGGTGACCATCGCCGACTGTCTGTTCCGCCGGGGCTTCCTGATCAAACCGGCGCGTGCCGAACTGTCTCCCGCCACGTTGTGGGGCGGCGGGCCGTTGATCGGCGGCATCGCCACGCTGCTGGGGGTGGGCGGCAGCGTGATGACCGTGCCGCTGCTGCGTCGTCATGGTTACGACATGAAATATTGCGTCAGCGCCGCCAACCCGTTGTCGATCCCGGTGGCGGTGATCGGGGCGCTGATGTATATCGTGTTGGGGTGGCGCGAGATGAGCGGGCCGCAGTATCTGGGCTACGTCAATCTGAACATTCTGGGGCTGCTGGTGGTAGCGGGGGTTGCGGGGATCGTGTTTGCCAGGCGCTGTTTGCCGAAGGTGAGCGATGCGCTGCATGCCAAAATCTACGTGCTGCTGCTGATCGCCGTGCTGATCGCTATCTGCATCTGAGACAGAAAGGGCGGCCGGATGCCGCCCTGAAAACCGCTTAACGGTGGTATTCGCCCGCCGCTTCCGGCTGGTACAGCAATTCCAGCACTTCAATCCGCGCTTCTTCACCGTTCGGCAATTGCCAGGAGATCTGCTTGCCGACGTGCATGCCGAGCAGCGCTGCGCCCAGCGGCGCCATCACCGACAGCTGATCGTGGCTGTCTTTCAGCGAGGCCGGGTAGACCAGCGTGCGCACATGCTCTTCATCGGTGTGCAGATCGCGAAAACGCACGCGGCTGTTCATGGTCACCACGTTGGCCGGCATTTTCTCCGGCGGCAGGATTTCCGCGCGATCCAACTCGTCGTTCAGCGCGGCGGCGACGTCGGTGTTGGCAAAGGCCGGTTGTTCCAATAGCGCATCCAGGCGTTCCGCATCCAGCTCATTAATAGTAATGATGGGTTTGGTCATTCCACTCTCCAGTCAAATCAAAGGGCGCCAGTCTGTGCGCCCATAAATTCGGAAAAACAACACAAAGCAACACCCCCGCGCCAGAGGAGCGGGGGTGTCGGTAATGTCGATTTGTCCCATTGATAGTAGGCGGTTGGGGCGAGAAAAGAAAGAGATCCCGATCACGAAGGCTTTTATCGTCAATCGAGACAAAAAAAACCGTTAGCCGGGTTATGTATTTGTTATCTCATTCACTTTTTCGCCGTAGCGCCGTTTTGCGAAATGGATCTCCGCGCGTCATTCGATTTCCACTTCGAACTGGAAAAAACCGGTCTCCACAGAAAATCTTGCCGGAGGTAGGGTAAAGACATCACAGAAAGCGGGTTATTCAGGTGATGCGCTTTACGGCTTACTGATTAATGTGGGATCTAGGGGTACTGAAAAGTGAATGATGGATCTGCTTCATTAAAAGAAATTGAACAATCCGATATCAGCGAAGCCGGTGAGATCACCGCTCGGGTGCTGGCGGATATTACCGCGATGCTGAATGCTGAGAATATTTATACCAATGCGGTGCAGCAACAGATGCTGGAATCGCATATTCGCGCCATGGTGCTGCGCTCAATAACCGGCGAGCCGTTGCCGGAGGTGGATAAATCATTGTTCGACGAAATTTCCGCCGAGTCCATGCAAATGGCGGAGCGCGTGGTGGATCAGTTTGGCACATTGCCCATCGAAGAGGCCTATTTGCTGTCCGTGCACTTCGAAGTGGCGAAAGATAATAACGCATAGCGGTTAACGCATCGATTTCAATCAGGAGAATATACCATGGGTCAAATTACCGTAGTGATCGGCGATCGTTTGGGCAAAGGGCAAAAAGTCGGCCAGGGCGTTGAAAACGCAGGCGGAAAAGCGGTGGTCATCCCCGGCGTGGCGGCGGATATGAAGCTGGGCGACGTCATGAAAGCGGAAAACGCGCAGCTGGGCATCTCTTTTTGCGGCAGCGGCGGCGCCGGTGCGATTACCGCGCAAACCAAATACGGCTACAAAGCCAAATACGGCATGCGTTCGGTGGAAGAGGGCGTGACGGCAATTAACGAAGGCTGCAACGTGCTGGGTTTCGGCTTTATGGATAAAGAAGAGCTGGGCCAGAAACTGGTGGAAGCCTACGTCAAAAAACATGGCAATCCATAATGAAAGAGCAATATACCACATCGGTGAAGGTGGAGGGTAAAGGCGACAGCAAAGCGAAAGCTTTTGCTTCCGCCTTGGCTAATGTGCAGGGCGCGGTATTAAAGTCCACCAACAATATTCTGCTGCGCATCGAGCCGCAGGACGTCAGCGTAGTGAAGGCGGAAGAGAAAATAACTAAAGAGAAATTTCTTTTCTTCTTTTTGCCGCGTGAAAGAAAGAGCTATGCCGTTTCTCTGGAAATAACCGTGAACGTAACCATTATCAATACCGAGAAGGTTGTCTTCGTCACGAAATAAAAACGTTAGCATAAATGAAAGGGTATACTGATGTTTTTAATCATCTTATTTAAATCGATTATTATCGGTGGGCTGGTGGGGGTCGGCGTAGGGGCCGGCGCCGCACGCATGTTCCACGCACCGACAACACAGGGCATGGGGGCGTTTCGCACCCTGGGCGAGCTGAACTCCTGCGAGGGCGATCCGGCTTCCCACTTCTCATTCGGTCTGGGCTTCTTCTTCAACGCCTGGGCATCTTCCGTGGCGGCGGGCTCCTTCACGCAGGACGTCGATCACCGCATCATCCCGCACTGGGGCGCGGCGGCTTTGATGGTCAAAAACCGCAATCTGGCGCAAACGCTGCACGATCCGAAAAAAATGGCCATCGCCTGCGGCATCATCGGCATGTTGGTGGTGGCCTTCCTCAATACCACCGCTTCCGCCGTGCCTGCCGCGCTGCAGGTCACCGCGATCAAGGTGCTGGTGCCGGCGGCCAACCTGCTGGTGAACACCGTGATGCCGGTGATCTTCTGGCTGGCGGCGATCGACGCCGGGCGCCGTTCCGGCTTCTGGGGCACCATCTTCGGCGGCCTGGCGCAGCTGATCATGGGCAACGCCGTACCGGGCCTGGTGCTGGGCATTCTGATCGGCAAGGGCGTGGAAGAGAGCGGCTGGAACAAAATCACCAAGATCATGATGGCGGTGATCGTGCTGCTGTTCGTGCTGAGCGGCTTCTTCCGCGGCTTCGACATGAAAGTTCTCGAGTCCTTCAGCCTCGGCGTGCCGGGCTGGCTGGACGCCATTCACAACACCCTGAGCGGTAAATAAGGAGCGGGATGATGGAAGAGCAAACCCAAAAAGGCTTCTGGTACGCCGACTGGTCATTCCCGATTTTTGTTGGCCTGCTGTCCTCCGGCGTGTTCGCCGGGACGCACATGTACTACCTGTACGGCATCGGCGCCTTTAACGAAGTGGCCTTCGTCTCCATGCTGCGGGCGGGGATGGATACCGGCGTGTACGGCGCGGTGGCGGCGTTCGGCGCCAGCTTCCTGTTCGCGCGCATCATCGAAGGCTCGCTGGTGGGCATCCTCGACATCGGCGGCGCGATCCAGACTGGCGTCGGGCTGGGCGTACCGGCGCTGCTGCTGGGGGCCGGCATTGTGTTCCCGGTCGCCAACTTCGCCGCGTCGCTGGCCACCGGTCTGATCATCGGCCTGGCGATCGGTTACGTGATCATCCTGGCGCGCAAATTCACCATCAATCAGAGCAACTCCACCTACGGCGCGGATGTGATGATGGGCGCGGGCAACTCGTCGGGCCGTTTCCTCGGGCCGTTGATCATCCTGTCGGCGATGACCGCTTCGATCCCGATCGGCATCGGTTCGCTGCTCGGCGCGCTGCTGTTCTATATCTGGGGTAAACCGATCACCGGCGGAGCGATCCTCGGCGCGATGATCCTGGGGGCGATCTTCCCGGTAGCTATTTCTTAAGAGGCCTGCGCCAGGCGCCGCCCGAGGCTGAGGCGGCGCCCGGGCTAACAGGAGCAATGCGGTATGTATGACTTAGTAATCAGAGGCGCCAGACTGGCGGACGATACGCTGATCGATCTGGCGGTAAAGGACGGCAAAATAGCCTCGGTGGGGCGGCTGGCGGCGGACGTCAGCGCCGTTCGCCAGCTGGATCTGGCGGGCAACTGCCGCCTGAGCGCCGGTTGGATCGATGCGCACGTGCACTGCTATCCCGAATCGCCGATTTACCATGACGAGCCGGATCGGGTCGGCGTCGCCAGCGGCGTCACCAGCGTGGTCGACGCCGGCAGCACCGGCGCCGACGATATCGACGCCTTTTATCAGCTGACGCGCAGCGCCAAAACCAACGTTTTCGCCTTCCTCAACATCTCGCGCATCGGCCTGCTGCGGCAGAACGAGCTGGCGGAGTTGACGGACATCGACAAGCGCGAGGCCGGCCAGGCCATCGCCAACCATCCCGGTTTCATCATCGGCATCAAGGCGCGCATGAGCAGCAGCGTGGTGGGGAAAAACGGCACCCGGCCGCTGGTGTTGGCCAAAGAGATCCAGCAGGAAAACCGCCAACTGCCGCTGATGGTGCATATCGGCAACAACCCGCCGGATCTGGACGACATCGCCGATCTGCTGACCCGCGGCGACATCATCACCCACTGCTACAACGGCAAACCGAACCGCATTCTGACGCCGGCGGGCACATTGCGCGAGTCTATCCAGCGCGCGCTGCGGCGCGGCGTGTTGCTCGACGTGGGGCACGGCACCGCCAGCTTCAGCTTCGAGGTGGCGCGCCAGGCGATCAAACTGGGCATTTTGCCGCACACCATCAGCTCCGATATTTACTGCCGCAACCGCATGAACGGGCCGGTGCATAGCCTGGCGACGGTGATGTCCAAATTCTTCAGCGTCGGCCTGACGCTGCCGCAGGTGATCGCCTGCGTGACGGAGAACGCCGCGTCGGCGCTGCAGCTCAGCGGCAAAGGGCGGCTGGAGCCGGGCTATGACGCCGATTTCACGCTGTTTGAACTGCGCCGCGAACCGCAGGTGTTCGCCGACGCCGAAGGGCAAACCGCCGAGGGCGAACGGCTGTTGGTGCCGCTGGCCGCGGTAGTGGCCGGGGAAATCCTATTAACCGAACAAGGGGAGGCAAGCCATGTCTTCGATTTATGAAAAATACGGTTTGAAGCAGGTGATCAACACCTCCGGCCGCATGACCATTCTCGGCGTTTCCACGCCGCGTCAGGACGTGATCGACGCCGTTGATTACGGCCTGAACCACTATTTCGAAATCAAGGATCTGGTCAACAAGACCGGCGCCTACATCGCCGATCTGCTCAACGTGGAGGACGCGGTGATCGTTTCCTGCGCTTCGGCGGGGATCGCCCAGTCAGTGGCGGCGGTGATCGTTAAAGATAACGCCAATCTGCTGGTGAACCTGCACTCGGCGCCGATCGCCGTGCCGCGCGAGATCGTGCTGCCGCGCGGCCACAACGTCAACTTCGGCGCGCCGGTGGACACCATGGTGGCGCTGGGCGGCGGCAAGGTGGTGGAGGCGGGCTACGCCAACGAATGTTCGCCGGAGCAGATTGAAGCCTGCATCACGCCGCAGACGGCGGCGATCCTGTACGTCAAATCGCACCACTGCGTGCAGAAAAGCATTCTGTCCGTCGAACAGGCGGCGGTGGTGGCGCGCAAACATAACCTACCGTTGATCGTCGACGCCGCGGCGGAAGAAGATCTGATGTGTTACTACCAGATGGGGGCCGATCTGGTGATCTACAGCGGCGCCAAAGCCATTGAGGGGCCGACCAGCGGCCTGGTTATCGGCAAGAAACAGTACGTCGAGTGGGTGAAGCTGCAGTCCGGTGGCATCGGCCGGGCGATGAAGGTCGGCAAAGAGGGCATCCTCGGCCTGACGCAGGCAATTGAAAGCTATCTGACGCTTGAGAAAACCACCGGGCAACAGATGGTGGAGCGGATGACGCCGTTTCTCAACAGCCTCAACACCCTGACCGGCGTCAGCGCCAAAACCGTCTGGGACAGCGCCGGCCGCGATATCGCCCGCGCCGAGATCACTTTCGACGAAGCGGTGCTGGGGCGGTCGACCTATGACATCGTTCAGGCGCTGAAAACCGGCGACATCGCCATCTACTTCCGCGGCTACAAGGCCAACGAGGGCAAGATTGAGGTCGACGTGCGCAGCGTCGACGAGCAACAGCTGATGACCGTCTTTAGCTGTATCAAGAATCTGTTTACGGAGAAACAAGCATGAAGCTGCAGCCTAACTACTATCGCGACCGCGTCTGCCTGAACGTGCTGGCCGGCTCCAAAGCCAACGCGCAGGACATCTACGCCGCGGCGGAAGGCCATGTGCTGGTGGGCGTGCTCTCCAAGAACTACCCGGACGTCGACAGCGCGGTGACCGACATGCTGCGCTATGCGCGCCTGATCGACAACGCGCTGTCGGTCGGCCTGGGCGCCGGCGATCCGAAGCAGTCGGCGATGGTCAGCCTGATCGCTCAGCAGGTGCAGCCGCAGCACGTTAACCAGGTGTTTACCGGCGTCGGCGCCAGCCGCGCGCTGCTGGGCCAGAACGACAGCGTGGTCAACGGCCTGGTGTCGCCGACCGGCCGCGTCGGCTGGGTGAAGATCTCTACCGGCCCATTGAGCGCCGCGGCGCCGGACGGCATCGTGCCGGTGGAAACCGCCATCGCTTTGCTGAAGGACATGGGCGGCAGTTCCATCAAGTATTTCCCGATGGGCGGCCTGAAGTGCAAGGACGAATACCAATACGTCGCCAAGGCCTGCGCCGAGCATGACTTCATGCTGGAGCCGACCGGCGGCATCGATCTGGAAAACTACGAGCCGATCGTTGAGATCGCCCTGGCGGCCGGCGTGAAACGCGTGATCCCGCATATCTACAGCTCGATCATCGACGCCGCCAGCGGCGACACGCGTCCGCAGGACGTGAAAACCCTGCTGGCGATGACCAAAAAGCTGGTGGGCTGAACGCGTAATGGGATGAGGTAAACGCTGGGAGGCGAAGGTTTTCCCGTGGCGCGGCATGCCGCGCCGCCGTTAGCTATAGCCTATAGCTTTCAAGTTGCAGCTAGGCGGCAAGCGCAGGAGCCCCAGGAGCTTACTTAAGTAAGTGACTGGGGTGAAAAATCTGCCGGGAGCAGATTTAAACGCTGCTTGCAGCGGCCCCGAAGGGGTGAGGCCCATGGATGGGCCGAGTAACTGCGCAGCCAACAACGCTGCGGCTTGAAAGATGACGGATATATACTGAGGATTACTATGCGAAACTGGCAGGCTCCAACCCGACGCACCGCGTTGTTCCTGGCGCTGCTGGCCGTGACCGGCCCGGCGCTGCATGCTGAGGATGCAATGAACTCCACGTCATCTCATTTCGCCTATATCGGCACCTACAATCCCAACGGCGAAGGCGTTTACCGGGTGCAGGTCGATCCGGCCAGCGGCGCGCTGAGCCACGCCACGCTGGTCAGCAACGTGCCGAATCCGGCGCAGCTGACGCTGAGCGTTGACGGCAAGACGCTGTATGTCGCCAGTGAAGTGGCCGACTTCAACGGCGGCAAACACGGTGGCATCACCGCTTACCGGGTCAATCCGGCCGATGGCGCACTGACGCAGCTCAACCAGGTAGATTCGCAGGGGGCAGGACCGGTGTATCTCTCCTCGACGCCGGATGGCCGCCATCTGCTGGTGGCGAACTATGTCAGCGGCAGCGTGGCGGCTTTTCCGATTGAAGCGGACGGCAGCTTGGGCGCCGCCAGCTCGGTGCAGCAACAGCAGGGCCCGGCGGGCGCGGCCAAACCGGCGGCGGCGGTGAACGGCAGCTTCGCCATCAGCGATCACAATGGCCCGCATGCCCATATGATCGCCAGCGATCCGAGAGGCAAGTTCGTGTTCTCCACCGATCTGGGGTTGGATCGCATCTACCAATGGCGCTTTGACGCCGCGAGCGGCCGGCTGACGCCGAACGATCCGCCGTGGATCGTCGCCTCTTCCGCCGGCGCCGGCCCGCGCCACTTTGTGTTCCACCCGGACGGCGACACCGTGCTGCTGGTGAACGAAGAGGCCTCGACGTTGACCAGCTACCGTTTTGATCGCCAAAAAGGTACTCTGAAACAACTGCATGCGGTTTCCGCGCTGCCCGCCGACTATCAGGGCACCAGCTTCGCTTCGGGGCTGGCGCTCAGCAAGAACGGCGACACGCTGTACGTCGCCAACCGGCTGCATAACAGCATTGCCCAGTTCAGCGTGGGCGCCGGCGGCGAGTTGAAACCGGTGGCGGAAACCTGGACCCGCGGCGATTATCCGCGTTCGCTGGCGCTGAGCCCGGATGGCCGCTATCTGTATGCGCTGAACCAGCGCAGCGATAACGTCACCCGCTTCAGCGTCAACCCGACGGACGGCAAACTCAGCTTTGTGGGCGGCTATCTGCCGATCGGCAGCCCCTCGCAAATGGCGTTCCTGCCGCCGGCGAAGTAACCCGTGGCCCGCCCGGTTCGCCGGGTGGGCCGCCTGATTGACGGACACAGAATGGTGCGATTTCCTTACCCGCGTTTGGCTTACTTGTTCGATGCTTTGCAAACCGAGACTTTGCCGCAGGATGAGCTGGCGAAGCGTTTCGCCGTGTCCACCCGCACGGTGCGGGCGGATATCACCGCGCTGAACGAGATCCTGGACAAATACGGTGCGCGCTTCGTGCATAGCCGCGGGGCCGGCTATCGTTTGCAGGTCGATAACGCCGCGCTATTCAGCGCCCTGCAGCATCAGGAGCGCCGCAAACAGGCCACCCCGCGCAGCGCGCAGGAGCGGGTGCATTATCTGCTGGTGCGTTTTTTGACCTCAGCCTTCTCCCTCAAACTGGAAGATCTGGCCGACGAGTGGTTCGTCAGCCGCGGCACGCTGCAAAACGACATGGCTGAGGTGAGAGAGCGTCTGGCGCACTATCAATTGACGATCGAAACCAAGCCGCGCTACGGCATGAAGCTGTTCGGCGCGGAGATGGCGATCCGCGCCTGCCTGACCGATCTGCTGTTCCAGCTGCAGTTGGCCGACGCCGAGAACCCGTTGCTCAACAACGAGATCCTGTTGCAGCCGCAGGTGGCGGCATTCGCCGGATTGCTGCATCCGCTGTTGTCGCAATACGCTATTCGCCTGACCGACGAGGGCGAGCAGTACCTGATCTTCTACTGCGCGGTGGCGCTGCGGCGCATCAACGACGGTTATCCGCTGCCGGACTTCGAGGTGGAGGACGGCGACGAGGCGGTGCGTCAGGTGTCGACCCGTCTGGCGGCGGAGCTGCGCGCGGCCTCCGGCAAAGAGATCTCGATGGCCGAAGAGGCCTATCTGCGAGTCAACATCGCCGCGCGGCGCGTGCAGGACGTGCAGCCGACCGAGATCAACGCCGACGATGAAGAGGCGCTGGTGGACTACATCCTGTCCTACATCAACGCACACTATAACTACAACCTGCAGGGCGACGAGCAGCTGCGGGCCGATCTGCTCACCCATATCAAGACCATGATTACGCGGGTGAAATACCAGATCAACATCCCCAATCCGCTGTTGGCCAACATCAAGCAGCACTATCCGATGGCTTACGACGTGACGCTGGCGGCGGTCTCCAGCTGGGGCAAGTACACGCCTTATACCCTGAGTGAAAACGAGATCGGCTATCTGGTGTTGCACATCGGCGTGGGGCTGGAGCGGCATTACAACATCGGTTATGAACGCCACCCGCAGGTGATGCTGGTGTGCGACACCGGCAACTCGACGGTGCGCATGATCCAGGCGCAGATTGCGCGCAAGTATCCGCAGCTGGTGATGACGCGCATCGTTTCGCTGCGTGATTACGAGATGCTCGCGCACATCGACGAAGACTTCGTGATTTCCAACGCCCGCATCGGCGAGAAGAACAAGCCGGTGGTGGTGATGTCGCCGTTCCCGACCGATTATCAGCTGGAACAACTGGGCAAATTGGTGCTGGTGGATCGCACCAAACCGTACATGCTGGAGAAGTTCTTCGACGCCGAACATTTTATGGTGCTCAACGAGCCGCTGACGCAGGCGGAGCTGTTCAGCCGGGTGTGCGGCCAGCTGGAGCGAGAAGGGTACGTCGGCGCGGACTTTTATCCGTCGGTGGTCGAACGCGAGGCGATCGTTTCCACGCTGCTGGGCGAGGGCATCGCGCTGCCGCATTCGCTGGGGCTGCTGGCGAAGAAGACCGTGGTGGTGACGCTGCTGGCGCCGCAGGGCGTCGCCTGGGGGGAAGGCGAGGTTGCGCACGTGATTTTCCTGCTGGCGATCAGCAAGAGCGATTATGAAGAGGCGATGGCGATCTACGAGCTGTTCGTCACCTTCGTGCGTGAACGTTCAATGAGCCGCCTGCTGGGCAGCGACAGCTTCGACAGCTTCAAAGCGGTGGCGCTGGACTGCCTGAGCCGGAGTTGAGGGGCATGTGAGTGATCGGGCGCAGAGGCGCGCCCTCAGCGACTAATCTTCATCAAACCCAGAGTTGAACAGCTCGACCACCGCCGCCAGCGCGTTGACTTCGTCGGGGCCGGTCGCTTCGACTTCGATATGCCGGCCCTGGGCGGAGTCCAGCATCAGCAGCGCGATGACGCTGCTGGCTTCGGCTTCGGTGCCGCTTTCGTTGCGCAGCATCACCTCGGCATCGAAGCTTTGCACCAGTTCGAACAGTTTCATCGCCGGGCGCGCGTGCATGCCCAGCTTGTTTTTGATTTCAACCGTCTGTTTGACCGTCATTGTTTACGCTTTTCCAGCGTGCGGTGGCGCGACTGCACGTTCTTGCCGCGCGAGCGGAAGTAATCGGCCAGCTGTTCCGCCACGTACACCGAACGGTGCTTGCCGCCGGTACAGCCGATGGCGA
Organism: Serratia sp. CY76391; assembly: GCF_052166695.1. Classification (NCBI taxonomy): domain Bacteria; kingdom Pseudomonadati; phylum Pseudomonadota; class Gammaproteobacteria; order Enterobacterales; family Yersiniaceae; genus Serratia; species Serratia sp. CY76391. The sequence goes on along the minus strand of NZ_JBJNOJ010000007.1, from coordinate 266,414 downwards.
CCGTCAGGTAGCTGCGGTTGTTGGTTTCCAGCATCGGCAGCCACTGTTCCAGATAGCTGCGGGTCTGGTAGATGAAGTTGTGCACTTCGGTATGGCGATCGAGGAACGACGCCACCGGTTTGTCCAGGCCGGTCATCGGCCGCAGCTTCGGATCCCAGTGCGGGTTCGGCAGGAAGCGCACGTCGAACACGTAGTCGGCATCGATCGGGATGCCGTGTTTGAAGCCGAAGGATTCGAACACCATGGTCAGTTCGCGCTCGCGCTTGCCCAGCAGGCGGGTGCGCAGCATTTCGGCCAGCTCATGCACCGACATTTCCGAGGTGTCGATAATCAGGTCCGCCCGCGAGCGCAGCGGTTCGAGCAGGTCGCTCTCTTCGTCGATGGCGCTTTCCAGCGACAGGTTTTTGCTGGAGAGCGGGTGCAGGCGGCGGGTGTCGCTGTAACGGCGGATCAGCGTGTTGCGATCGGCGTCGAGGAACAGCAGCTGCGGCGAGAAGCTGTCCGGCAGCTGAGTCATCGCGTATTCGAACACTTCCGGTGATTCCGGCATGTTGCGCACGTCGATGCTGACCGCCGCGGAGATATTGCGTTCCGCCAGCGTATTGGCGAGCTGCGGGAGCAGCACCACCGGCAGGTTGTCAACGCAGTAAAAACCCATGTCTTCCAGCGCCCGCAAGGCGACGGATTTTCCGGAACCGGAACGGCCGCTGACAATCATCAGCACCATGTGGCAACTCCCCTGGCATCGCGGCGGCGTTCATCGCCACCGTTAAACTTGTTATTCCGGCCGCAGCCGGATCCATCATCGTAAAACAGTATCGTTATCCGGGCTGGAAGTCACGCCGGCCGGGCATCACTCGGTGATGATTTGGTAAAGTTCTTCGTCGCTCTGCGCGGCGCGCAGGCGGCGGCATACGGTTTTGTCGGCCAGGCGTTTGGCGACCAGCGACAGCGTATGCAAATGGGTTTTGCACTGATCGGCAGGCACCAGCAGCGCGAACAGCAGGTCGACCGGCTGGTTGTCGATAGCGTCGAAAGCGATGGGTTGGTCGAGACGGATAAACACGCCAACGGCCCGCAGTGTGTCCTCTTCCAGTTTGCCGTGGGGAATGGCGATACCGTTGCCGATACCGGTGCTGCCCATGCGCTCCCGGGTGAGAACCGCGTCAAACACCACCTGCGAAGGCAGGTTGAGCTGTTTGGCGGCCAGTTCGCTGATAATTTCCAAAGCCCGCTTCTTGCTGGTGCAGTGTACCGAGCTTTTGGTGCACTCGATGTTTAACACCGAGCTTAATTGCATATATTCGTTGTTCATCTCATCTTCACTTAAAACCGCGCCGCCGGGCGTGCCCGGCAAGGCGGTTTTTCGTCGGTTTTAACCCTTATTACCGTTCGGCGCGTCACCCATGCGGGTCACGCGCCGAAGGGGGAGGCGGCGACGGATGCCGCCTCATGGAATGGGTTAGGGTGTCAGTGTTGCTTCAATTTGTCTTTATGTTTGTTCAATTGACGTGCCAATTTGTCGATCAGCGTATCAATTGCGGCATACATATTCTCGTCTTCCGAGGTGGCGTGCAACTCGCCTCCATTCACGTGCACCGTTGCTTCCGCAATTTGCTGCACTTTTTCCACACTTAATACAACATACACCTGATTGATGCGATCAAAATACTGTTCGAGTTTGGCGAACTTGTTGTTCACGAACTCGCGCAACGGATCGGTGATTTCGATGTGGTGTCCGGTAATGTTGAGCTGCATAGTGTCTTCCTTCTCAATAGAGGTCAAACCAACTGTTTACGCTGGTTCGACGGCGGGATGGACAAAGACTCTCGGTACTTGGCGACGGTGCGCCGTGCCACGATGATCCCCTGATCGGCGAGCAGGGTGGCCAGCTTGCTGTCGCTGAGTGGTTTGGCGGGGTTTTCCGCCGCAATCAATTTCTTCACCAACGCGCGGATCGCCGTCGAGGAGGCTTCGCCGCCGCTGTCGGTATTCACGTGGCTGGAGAAGAAATATTTCAATTCGAAAATGCCGCGCGGGCTGTGCAGAAACTTCTGCGTGGTGACGCGCGAGATCGTCGATTCATGCATCTCCACGGCCTGGGCGATATCCGCCAGCACCATGGGTTTCATAAACTCTTCGCCTTGCTCGAAGAACGCCTGCTGCTGGCTGACGATGCAGCGGGTGACCTTCAGCAGCGTCTCATTGCGGCTCTCCAGGCTTTTAATCAGCCACTTGGCTTCCTGCAGGTTGCTGCGGATGAACTGGCCGTCGGCTTCGCTGCGGGCGCTGTTGCCCAGCGCGGCGTATTGCTGATTGATCTTCAAACGCGGCACGCTGTCGCCGTTGAGCTCGACCGTCCATTTGTTCTGCGTCTTGCGCACCAGCACGTCCGGAATCACGTATTCCGATTCGCCGGTATTGATCGACTGCCCCGGACGCGGATCGAGCGACTGAATCAGCAGCATCGCTTCTTTCAGTGTATCTTCTTTTAGCCGGGTTGATCGCATCAGGCTGCGAAAGTCGTGGTTGGCCAGCAGATCCAGATGGTCGCTGATGATCAGCCGCGCTTCGGCCAGGTAAGGGGTGTCTTTGGCGTATTGGGAGAGCTGCACCAGCAGGCAATCGCGCAGATCGCGCGCGGCGACGCCGATCGGATCGAAACGCTGCACGCGCTTCAACACCGCCTCGACTTCCTCGAGGGTCACGTTTTCGTCGCCCAGGCTTTCCAGAATGTCTTCCAGCGGCACGGTGAGATAGCCGGTGTCGTCCACCGCGTCGACGATGGAGGTGGCGATGGCGGCGTCGGTATCGGAAAACGGCGTCAGATCCACCTGCCACATCAGGTAATCCTGCAGCGTTTGGGTGGTCTCGCCCTGATAGACCGGCAGCTCGTCGTCGCTGTAGTCGGTGCCGGTGCCGGACGGCGTGCCGGCGGTGTAGATCTCATCCCAGGTGGCGTCCAGCGGCAGCTCTTCCGGCATGTCTTTCTGTTCCAGCGCCTCGCGGGTATCGAGCCCCTCGGTCTCCTGGGTTTCTTTGGCGTCGATTTCGTCGTGCAGATCGGTCTGTTCAAGCAGCGGATTGCTCTCCAGCGCCAGCTGGATCTCTTGCTGAAGCTCAAGCGTGGACAACTGCAGCAGGCGGATCGCCTGCTGGAGCTGAGGAGTCATGGCCAGCTGTTGACTGAGCCTGAGTTGCAAACCTTGCTTCATAGTTTTCTGTCTACTTCCGTTAACGGTGTCGCCCCGCAGGGCACGCCGGCGCTTAGAGGCGGAACTCTTCGCCCAGATAAACGCGTTTAACCTGCTCGTCGGCCAGAATAGCATCCGGCGTGCCGTGGGCAATCAGTTTGCCCTGGCTGACGATGTAGGCGCGTTCACATACGTCCAGCGTCTCGCGCACGTTGTGGTCGGTGATCAGCACGCCCAGGCCGCTGTCACGCAGGTGCTCGATGATTTTTTTGATGTCGATAACGGAAATCGGATCCACCCCGGCGAAGGGTTCGTCCAGCAGAATGAATTTCGGGTTGGCCGCCAGCGCGCGGGCGATTTCGACGCGGCGGCGTTCACCGCCGGACAGCGCCTGGCCAAGGCTGTCGCGCAGATGGGAGATATGGAACTCTTCCATCAGCTCCTTGGCACGGTCTTCGCGCTGTTCGCTGGTGAGGTCGGGACGGATCTCCAGCACCGCCATCAGGTTGTCGTACACGCTCAGGCGGCGGAAGATCGACGCTTCCTGCGGCAGGTAACCAATACCGCGGCGCGCACGGGCGTGCAGCGGCAGCAGGCTGATGTCTTCCTCGTCGATCACGATGCGCCCGGCGTCGCGCGGCACGATGCCGACCACCATGTAGAAGGTGGTGGTTTTACCGGCGCCGTTCGGGCCGAGCAGGCCGACGATCTCGCCGGATTTCACTTTCAGGCTGACGTCTTCGACAACTTTACGGCCCTTGTAGGCTTTCGCCAGGTTTTCTGCGATGAGTGTTGCCATAAGTGATTAGTTACTCTTTTTTTGCTCGTTTTTGTCTTGCAACTGCGACGGTACCAGAACCGTTGTCACGCGTTTGCCTTTATCGCTAAACGCCTGCATTTGCTGCTGTTGCACCAGATAGGTGATGCGATCGCCTTTCACGTTGCTGTCGAGCTGCTCCAGATAGGCGTTGCCCGTCAGGGTCACCAGCTGGGTCGCCACGTCGTAACGCACTTTCTGCGCGTGGCCTTTGACCGGCTTGCCGCTGTCCTGCATCTGGTAGAAGGTTACCGGGTTGCCGAACGCTTCAATATAGGTCTTATTCTGATCTCCGCCCGGGCGGGTGACTACCACCTTGTCTGCGCGAATATCGATGGTGCCCTGTTTGATCACCACGTTGTCGGTGAAGGTGCTGACGTTGCTTTGCATGTCCAACGACTGCTTGAGCGAGTCGATGCTGACCGGCTGGCTGGAGTCGGATTTCAGCGCCAGAGCGGGGGCGCTGGCGGCCAAAACTAAGCTGCCGAGCAACAGGTTACGGAGTTGGTTTTTGGTTCTGAATTTCATAGTTGGTCTTAACCTTATCAATCAGCTCAGCGGTTTTGGTCCGCAGGTTCCCACGCATTTTCATGCCGTTAGAGGTAAAATTGGTCCCGTAAAGCGTGACTTCGTCATCGGAGGTGACGTCCTGGGTGACCAGGTTTACCTGAGCGTTGTCCGTCTTAATTTTTTCCAGCTGCGAGGTGGTAGTCAGGCTGTTCACCTCGACGTGACCATACAGATACAGCATTCGGTCTTTAGTCAGTTTGGCGCGATCGGCGCGAACTGACCAGGTGGCCACCGCATTCTCATCGAACAGCGTCATCACCGGCTGGGTGAACCAGCTCAGCTCGCCGGCGGTGTAATACTTCGCGTCTTCCGCCACCAGTTTGTAATTCAGCTTGCCGGCCGGGTTGTACACCACGGTGACCGTGTGCTGGCTCTGGTAGGTCGGATCCTGATCGTTGACCGGGCCAGGGGCCGTGTCGTCGCTGAAGTCCGTCATGTTCCAGCCGATCAGCGCCAGAACGATCACCGTCAACAGGATGGTGATCCACAGTTTGGTTTTACTCATATCGACAGCCCTTTGGCGTCCTCCAGCTTATTTTGAGCCAAAAGAATGATGTCGCACAGTTCGCGCACCGCGCCGCGGCCGCCGGCAATGCGGGTGACGTAGTGGGCACGCGGCGTCAGCAGCGGATGGGCGTCCGCCACCGCGACCGCCAGGCCGACCTGCGCCATCACCGGCCAGTCGATCAGGTCATCGCCGATATAGGCGACCTGATCCGCCGTTAACGACAGTTTATCCAACAGTTCGCGGAAGGCCAAAAGCTTATCGGACTGCCCCTGATACAGATGGGTGATGCCGAGCGTCTGCGCGCGGTCCTCCAGCAGCTTGGCGGAGCGCCCGGTGATGATCGCCACCTCGATGTCTGAGGTTTTCAAGCAGCGGATGCCGTAGCCGTCGCGCACGTTGAACGCCTTCAGCTCTTCACCGTTGTTGCCCATGAAGATCAGGCCGTCCGACAGCACGCCGTCAACGTCGCAAATCAACAGGCGGATGTTCCCGGCACGCGCCATAACCTCTTGTTCTACCGGCCCGTAGCAGGTTTCTACCATACCCATTCCGTTCTATTCCTTAATTAAACGACGCCGGCGCGCAGCATGTCATGCATATGTACCACACCCAGCAACTGGTCGCCATCGGCAACCAGCAGCGCGGTGATGTGGCGTTGTTGCATCAGGTTCAATGCATCGACCGCCAGGAGGTTGGGGCGCACCCGCACGCCGCCCGGCGTCATGACATCGGCAATCTTCGCCTCGTGCAGGTTGATGCCCATGTCGAACACCCGGCGCAGGTCGCCATCGGTAAAGATGCCGGCGATTTTCATCAGATCGTCGCAGATCACCGTCAGGCCCAGATTTTTGCGGGTAATTTCCAGCAACGCGTCGCGCAACGAGGCGTCGGCGCTGACGTGGGGGATTTCATCGCCGCTGTGCATGATATCGCTAACCCGCAGCAGCAGTTTGCGGCCGAGTGCGCCGCCCGGATGCGACAGCGCGAAATCTTCCGGCGTGAAACCGCGCGCTTTCAGCAGCGCGACGGCCAGCGCATCGCCCATCACCAGCGTGGCGGTGGTGCTGGTGGTCGGCGCCAGCCCCAGCGGGCAGGCTTCCTGTGGCACCTTGATGCACAGGTGGATATCCGCCGCTTTACCCATCGAGCTTTCCGGATTGTTAGTCATACAGATGAGGGTGATCTGTTGGCGTTTCAACACCGGGATCAGCGCCAGGATCTCGCTGGACTCGCCGGAGTTGGAGATGGCGAGCACGATGTCCTGCGGGGTGACCATGCCCAAATCGCCATGGCTGGCCTCCGCCGGATGAACGAAGAATGAGGGCGTGCCGGTGCTGGCGAAGGTCGCGGCGATCTTGCAGCCGATGTGGCCGGATTTGCCCATGCCCATCACCACCACTTTGCCGCCGCAGGCGGCGATGGTTTCGCAGGCGCGGGTGAAGTCTGCGTTGATGTAGCTGTCGAGCTGAGCCAGCCCTTCACGCTCTATCTGAAGCACTTCTTTGCCGGCCTGTTGAAAATCGAAGCCCGGTTGCAACTCAATGTTCGACATACTCATTCCCGTCGGTTTAGCCGAAAGTACTGAAAGGGTTAAAGAACAGCACCGCAAGATACGCAATAAAGCCGCATAATAACAGCGCGCCCGCCAGGTGGCCGATGCGATGTTTGCGGCCGATGCACAGCACGCTCAGCAGCACGCTGGCCGCCAGCATCACCCAGTAATCGCGCTGGAAGGCGGCGGTGTCTACGCTGCCCGGCGACAGCAGGGCGGGTACGCCCAGCACGATCACCGTGTTGAAAATATTGGAGCCGATGATATTGCCAATCGCCATATCATCCTCGCCCTTGAGCGCCCCGGCGATGGAGGTGGCCAGTTCGGGCAGGCTGGTACCGATGGCGATAATGGTCAAACCGACCACCAGTTCGCTCAGACCGAAATAGTGCGCGATCACCGTCGCGTTATCGACCACCATTCTGGAAGAGAGCGGCAGAATGATAAACGCCAGCACCAGCCACAGCACCGCCACGGTATTGCTGCTGTCCTGCGGCAGCTCGGCGATCTGCTCCATGGTCAGGCTGTCGCTGCCCTCGCGCTGCGCCAGCCGGGCGATTTTCAGCATCAGCAGGATGAAGCCGGCGGCGGCGGCCAGCAACAGCACGCCGTCCAGCCTGCTCAGGGTGCCGTCCATCAACACGAAACCGCATAATACTGTGACCGCTAACATCAGCGGCAGTTCGCGCCGCAGTATCTCAGAGCGCGCGGCCAGCGGGTGAATCAGCGCCGCCACGCCCAGAATCAATAAAATGTTGGTGATGTTGGAACCTAATACGTTGCCAACGGCCATATCTATCTGCCCGTTCAGCGCGGCGGTGGTGGACACGATCAGCTCCGGCAGCGAGGTGCCGATGCCGACGATGGTCATGCCGATGATCAGCGGCGGTACGCCGAGCGAGCGGGAAATCACGGCAGCACCATAAACTAAGCGGTCTGCACCGTACACCAGTAGAAATAAACCAACGATTAATAATGCTATCGCGAGAAACATTCAGGGTCCTTTGTCGGGTATTATCCCGGTTCGTTGGTTAAAGCCGTCAATGCGGCGGTATTGCTTGCCCTCCGTTGCGCGCGTTTGAGCCGCAGCAACGGTTTTCCCCGGCTAATAGTTGAACAGTTTCGTTTTTTTTCGTTATGGCGCCAATTTTGACCGGGTGGCGCGGAAAAGTAAAACCAATGGCACCATTGGTTGCGAAATGGCAGTAAGTTTTTGTAAAGATGAGACGGATTGCGCCCATTGCTTTAACATCACGGGTAGATTCAGCAAAAGATGAGTCGTAAAGGGTCCATTAACATGCTCCAAAAGGCAGATAATTTGGTTGAAGTGCGCGACATGAGCTTCTCGCGCGGCGACCGACGGATATTTGAAGACATCAACCTGACGGTGCCCCGCGGTAAGGTCACGGCGATCATGGGGCCATCAGGCATCGGCAAAACCACGCTGCTGCGCCTGATCGGCGGCCAGCTGGCGCCGGACAGCGGGGAGATTTGGTTCGACGGCGACAACATTCCCGCGTTGTCCCGCCGTCAGTTATACGACGCGCGCAAAAAGATGAGCATGCTGTTCCAGTCGGGCGCGCTGTTTACCGATTTGACCGTATTCGAAAACGTGGCCTACCCGCTGCGCGAGCACAGCAACCTGCCGGAGCCTTTGTTGCGCAGCACGGTGCTGATGAAGCTGGAAGCGGTGGGGCTGCGCGGCGCGGCCCTGCTGATGCCCAATGAGCTTTCCGGCGGCATGGCGCGCCGGGCGGCGTTGGCGCGCGCGATCGCGCTGGACCCTGAGATGATCATGTTCGACGAACCCTTCGTTGGCCAGGATCCGATCACCATGGGGGTGCTGGTCAAGCTGATCGATGAGCTGAACCATGCGCTGGGCATTACCTGCATCGTGGTGTCGCACGACGTGCCGGAGGTGCTGAGCATCGCCGACTACGCCTACATCGTGGCCGACAACCGGGTGATTGCCGAAGGCACCACGCAGCAATTGCAGAACAATCCTGATGCGCGCGTGCGCCAGTTCCTGGATGGTATAGCGGATGGGCCGGTGCCGTTCCGCTATCCGGCCGGGGATTATCAGACCGAACTGCTAGGCTTAGGGAGTAAATAAGCTCATGTTATTAAGAGCGTTAGCGTCGTTGGGGCGCAGTGGCATCAACACCAGCGCCAGCTTCGGCCGCGCCGGGTTGATGCTGTTCAACGCGTTGATTGGCCGGCCGGAACCCGGCAAGCAGTGGCCGCTATTGTTGAAACAGCTCTACAGCGTCGGCGTGCAGTCGCTGCTGATCATCATGGTCTCCGGGCTGTTTATCGGCATGGTGCTGGGCCTGCAGGGCTATATCGTGCTCACCACCTACAGCGCCGAGGCCAGCCTTGGCATGATGGTGGCGCTGTCGCTGCTGCGCGAGCTGGGGCCGGTGGTCACGGCGCTGCTGTTTGCCGGCCGCGCCGGTTCCGCACTCACGGCGGAAATCGGCCTGATGAAGGCGACGGAGCAGATCTCCAGCCTGGAAATGATGGCGGTCGATCCGCTGCGGCGCATTGTGGCGCCGCGCTTCTGGGCCGGGCTTATCAGCATGCCGCTGCTGACCATCATCTTCGTGGCGATCGGCATTTGGGGCGGTTCGGTGGTCGGCGTGGACTGGAAGGGCATCGACAGCGGCTTCTTCTGGTCGGCGATGCAGGGCGCCGTGGAGTGGAAAAAAGATCTGCTCAACTGCCTGATCAAAAGCGTGGTATTCGCCATTACCGTAACCTGGATTGCCATTTTCAATGGGTACGACGCCGTGCCTACTTCTGAAGGGATTAGCCGGGCGACGACGCGTACCGTGGTGCATTCGTCACTGGCGGTGTTGGGATTGGATTTCGTGCTGACCGCACTGATGTTTGGGAATTGATTCAATGCAAACGAAGAAGAGTGAAATCTGGGTTGGGGCATTTATGCTGATCGCGCTGTGCGCCATCGTGTTTATCTGCCTGCAGGTGGCGAACCTTAAATCGATCGGCAGCGAGCCGACCTACCGCATTTACGCGACGTTCGACAACATCGGCGGCCTGAAACCGCGTTCGCCGGTGAAGATTGGCGGCGTGGTGATCGGCCGCGTGGCGGACATCGAACTCGATTCGAAAACCTACACGCCGCGCGTAGCGCTGGATATCCAGAAAAAGTACGACCAAATCCCGGATACCAGCTCGCTGGCGATCCGCACCTCCGGCCTGCTGGGCGAGCAATATCTGGCGCTTAACGTGGGCTTTGAAGATCCTGATATGGGCACCACCATCCTGAAAGATGGCGGCACCATTCAGGACACCAAATCAGCCATGGTTCTGGAAGACCTGATCGGCCAGTTCCTGTATAAAAGCGGCGGTCAGGACAGCGCCAAATCGGGAGACGCGGCCGCTGAGCCGGCTGCCGGCGCCGCACCGCAACCCGCTGTTCCAAATCATTAAGAGAGGATACCTGCATGTTTAAACGTTTACTGATGGTGGCTCTGCTGGTGGTTGCACCGCTGGCGAGCGCAGCCGACCAAACCAATCCCTACAGCATGATGCAAGAAGCGGCGCAGAAGACTTTCAGCCGTTTGAAGAACGAACAGCCGAAGATCAAGCAGGACCCGAACTACCTGCGTGCCATCGTGCATCAGGAACTGATGCCGTTCGTGCAGGTGAAATATGCCGGCGCGCTGGTGCTGGGGCGTTACTACAAAGAGGCAACGCCTGCGCAGCGCGAAGCTTACTTCACCGCCTTCCAGGCTTACCTGGAGCAGGCTTACGGCCAGGCGCTGGCGATGTATCACGGCCAGACTTACCAGATCGCGCCTGAACAGCCGCTGGGCAATGCCGACATCGTGGCTATTCGCGTCACCATCATCGACAACGGCGGCCGCCCGCCGGTGCGTCTGGATTTCCAATGGCGCAAGAACAGCAAAACCGGCTACTGGCAGGCGTATGACATGATCGCCGAAGGCGTCAGCATGATCACCACCAAGCAAAATGAGTGGGCGTCTACGCTGCGTACTCAGGGCATCGACGGCCTGACCAAGCAGCTGCAGGCCGCCGCCGCGCAGCCTATCACGCTGGACAAGAAAAACTGATGTCGGCAGCGCTCAGCTTTGAATCAGAGCGGCAGACGCTGATCCTGCGCGGTGAACTGGACCGGGAAACGCTGCAGCCGCTGTGGCGGCAGCGCGCCGCGCTGATGGCGGATAAAACCGCGATCGACGTGGCGCAACTGCAGCGCGTGGACTCCGCCGGGCTGGCGCTGTTGCTGCATCTGCAGGAAGAGCAGCGCCAACGTGGCGTAGCGCTGAAAATTTTCGGCGCCACCGAGCGCCTGAAAACGCTGATCGCGCTCTACAACCTGCAGGCGATAATGCCTGTCGATACCGCCGGTTAGCGGCGTTTTAGGCCGCTCTTGCGTGGTAAAACGATACAAAGCCCCTGTTATGCAGGGGCTTTTTCTTTAGTTTAAGAAAACATCGTATTCCACTAAGATACTAGGCTGTTTATGATCCTTTAGCGGCAGAACTGGATACTATGGAAACCAACGAGATTAAAGACGTGCTGATGCAGGCATTGGCACTGGATGAAGTACATGTGACGGGCGACGGTAGCCATTTTCAGGCGATCGTGGTCGGTGAACTGTTCGCCGGCATGAGCCGCGTCAAAAAACAGCAGACGGTTTACGCACCGCTGATGGAATACATTGCGGACAACCGCATTCATGCCTTGTCTATTAAGGCGTACACCCCTGAAGAGTGGCAGCGAGACCGCAAACTCAACGGATTTTAAGGCTGTTTGCCCTGCCGGGCGGGCAGCTTCAGATTAGATAACAGAGAGTAGTCAGATGGATAAATTTCGTGTGCAGGGTCGGACCCGCCTGAGCGGTGAAGTGTCTATTTCCGGGGCCAAAAACGCCGCCCTGCCGATCCTGTTCGCCGCCCTGTTGGCGGAAGAGCCGGTCGAGCTGCAGAATGTCCCCAAGCTGAAGGACATCGACACCACCATTAAACTACTCAACCAGTTGGGTACCAAGATTGAGCGCAACGGTTCGGTCTTCGTGGACGCCAGCGGCGTGAACGAGTTTTGCGCCCCTTACGATCTGGTGAAAACCATGCGCGCTTCCATTTGGGCGCTGGGGCCGCTGGTGGCGCGTTTCGGCCGCGGTCAGGTTTCCCTGCCGGGCGGCTGCGCGATTGGCGCGCGTCCGGTCGATCTGCACATCACCGGCCTGGAGCAGTTGGGCGCCGAGATCAAGCTGGAAGAAGGCTACGTCAAGGCGTCCGTCGAGGGCCGCCTGAAGGGCGCGCACATCGTCATGGACAAGGTGAGCGTGGGCGCGACCGTGACCATCATGAGCGCCGCGACCCTGGCGACCGGCACCACCGTTATCGAAAACGCCGCGCGTGAGCCGGAAATTGTCGATACCGCCAACTTCCTCAACACGCTGGGCGCGAAGATCAGCGGCGCCGGCAGCGACAAGATCACCATCGAGGGCGTCGAGCGTCTGGGCGGCGGCGTGTACCGCGTGCTGCCTGACCGCATCGAGACCGGCACCTTCCTGATCGCCGCCGCGGTTTCCGGCGGCAAAGTGATGTGCCGCAACACCCGTCCGGACACGCTGGATGCGGTGCTGGCCAAGCTGCGCGAAGCCGGTGCCGATATCGAAGTGGGCGAAGACTGGATCAGCCTGGACATGCACGGCAAACGCCCGAAAGCGGTCACCGTGCGCACCGCGCCGCACCCGGGGTTTCCGACCGACATGCAGGCCCAGTTCAGCCTGCTGAACCTGGTGGCGGAAGGCACTGGCGTTATCACCGAAACCATCTTCGAAAACCGCTTCATGCACGTGCCGGAACTGATCCGCATGGGCGCACACGCGGAGATCGAGAGCAACACCGTGATCTGCCATGGCGTTGAACAGCTGTCCGGCGCCCAGGTGATGGCGACCGATCTGCGCGCTTCCGCCAGCCTGGTGATCGCCGGCTGCATCGCCGACGGCGTGACCGTCGTCGATCGCATCTACCATATCGATCGCGGCTATGAGCGTATTGAAGACAAGCTGCGCGCGCTGGGTGCGAACATCGAGCGTGTGAAAGGCGAGTAAGGCATTAGCGCCGGCGCGGCTGCGTCGGCAGGATGTAAATCAAAGGGCCGGCTATCAATGCCGGCCCTTTTTTAATTGCTGTCTTCCGGGAATTCACCCACCGTCATTTTCAACGTAATGCGCTTGCCGTCACGCAGCACGATAACCGGTATCTCGGTGCCCGGTCTGATCTCCGCAACCTGGTCCATGGTTTCCAGCACGGATACCGCCGGTTTGTTATCCACGTTGATGATGATGTCGTTGATCTGGAAACCGGCGTTGCTCGCCGGGCCGTTCGGCGTAATTTCGGTCACGATGATGCCCTGCAGGCGATCGATGCCGGAATTGGAGGGGCGCAGCGGAATGATCTCCTTGCCCTGAATGCCGAAATAGCCGCGGATCACGCGGCCGTCGCGGATCAGCTTGTCCATGATTTTGGTGGCCAGTTCGATCGGAATGGCGAAGCCGAGGCCCTCCGGCGTTTCGCCGTCGGTGATTTTGTCATAGGTCAGGGTGTTGATACCGATCAGCTCACCCAGCGAGTTGACCAGCGCGCCGCCGGAGTTGCCGCGGTTGATTGAGGCGTCGGTCTGCAGGAACGTCTGCCGGCCGGTGGTGCTCATACTGATGCGCCCGGTAGCGCTGAGGATGCCCTGAGTCACGGTTTGCCCCAGGTTATAGGGGTTGCCGATCGCCAGCACCACGTCGCCGACGTGGGCAACGCGATTTTTATTGGTCGGGATCACCGGCAGGTTGCCGGGATCGATCTTCAGCACCGCCAGGTCGGTCAGGCCGTCGGAGCCGACCAGCAGCGCTTCATAGCGGCGGCCATCCTGCAACACCACGGTGATCTGCTGAGCGTCTTTGATCACGTGGCGGTTGGTGATGATATAGCCGCGTTCGTTCATGATCACGCCGGAACCGAGCGACAGCACGTTGGCGGCGCCGTTCAGGTTGCGGTTGTAGATGTTCACCACGGCAGGGGCGGCGCGACGCACCGCCTTGTTGTAGCTCACCGGCGTTTCGTCGCTGGTATTCTCGGTTTTCTCTGCAAACAGGCCGTTGGAAGAGCGCAGCATGGGCAGGGCGGCCAACAGCAGGCCGGCAACGATGAGACCGATAACGACAGAACGCAAGAGCTTAGCAAACATGGAGTTTTCGTGGTGTGGTGAACGATGTTCGGAGGATAGCATGAGTTAACCGGGCGCAGTATGTCACCGAGCCCGGTTTTTGCACAAATTAACGCAGCAGCAGATAAATGGTTTCGTTACCGCGCACGATATTGAGCGCCATCACCGGTGGCTTGGCTTCCAGCACCTTGCGCAGCGCGGTGATACTGTCCACGCGCTGGCGGTTGACGCCGATGATCACGTCGCCTTTTTGCAGGCCGATTTGCGCCGCCGTCGAGCCTTTATCCACGTTCTCCACCTTCACGCCCTTGTCGCCGCTCGGCAGCGCGCCGTTGCTGAGGGATACCCCCTGCAGCGCCGGCGACAGCGTTTCGGCGTTGGTCGAGGCGCTCTCGCTGTTGTCCAGCGTGACCGAGACTTCCTGCGGTTTACCGTCGCGCAGCAGGCCTACCTTGAGGGTTTTGCCCGGCGCAGTGGTGCCGACCTTGGCGCGCAGTTCGGCAAAGCTGTTCACCGGTTTGCCGTCGACGGAAACCAGAATATCCCCGGCTTTGATGCCGGCCTTGGCGGCGGCGGATTTCGGCAACACTTCGCTGACGAAGGCGCCGCGCTGCGCGTCGGTGTTGAAGGCTTTGGCCATGTCCGGGGTCATTTCACTGCCCTTGATGCCAAGCAGGCCGCGTTTCACTTCGCCGAATTCGATCAGCTGCTGGCTCAGGTTCTGCGCCATATTGCTCGGAATGGCGAAGCCGATGCCGACGTTGCCGCCGCTCGGCGCCAGAATGGCGGTATTGATGCCGATCAGTTCGCCGTTCAGGTTAACCAGCGCGCCACCGGAGTTGCCGCGGTTGATGGAGGCGTCGGTCTGAATGAAGTTTTCCAGCCCTTCCAGATTCAGGCCGGTACGGCCCAGCGCCGAGATGATGCCGGAGGTGGCGGTTTGGCCCAGGCCGAACGGGTTGCCGACCGCCACGGCGAAGTCGCCGACGCGCAGCTGGTCGGAATCGGCCATCTTGATGGCGGTCAGGTTTTTGGTATCGCTGAGCTGCAGCAGGGCGATGTCGGACTGTTCATCGCGCCCGACCAGCTTGGCGTCCAGCTCACGGCCGTCGTTCAACTGCACGCGGATTTTATCGGCGTTGTTGATGACGTGGTTGTTGGTTAGCACGTAGCCTTTGGCGGCGTCGATGATCACGCCGGAACCCAGCCCTTCAAACGGGCGGGAGCTCTGCTGTTGGCCGGGGAAGTTGGGGCCGAAGAAGCGTCTGAACTCTTCCGGCAACTGTTGACGCTGCACCTGGGTGCCGGCGACATGCACGCTCACGACGGCGGGCAAGACTTTTTCCAGCATCGGCGCCAGGCTCGGCAGCGGCTGCCCCTGCACGGCGACGGGCAGGGCCGCGTTGGCCGCCGGTGCGGCGCTGAGCGCCAGACCGAGGCTCATTGCCAATGCACTAAGAATTAACGACTTTTTCTTCATTGATGATAACTCTCTCAATACCTGCCGATGAAAATTTGATGATAAGGCAATCGCCTTGTCATAGTGAAGGGTAAGACCGTGAATTTGCGTGCAAAGTTCAGTAAAGGTAATGCGAAGGAAGGTCAAGAAGGTCTATATGGCACAAACGGGATTAAACCCGCGGGTGGCCCCGCGGGCGAAGAAGGAATATCAGTCGCGGCGTGCGCTTTGACCGCGCAGCAGGCCGGAGGCGCCTTCCGAATAGTCGCGCGGCATTTCCACCGGCGCCTGATCGTTGTCCGCTTCCGCTTCGGTCAGGCGATAGCGGAACGGGTTCTCCTGCATCGGCAGATCCGGCAGCAGGTTGTTGGAGCTTTTCGCCATATGCTGATACAGCTGGCGATAATCGCGCGCCATGTTATCCAGCAGCTCGGCGCTGCGGGCGAAGTGGCCGACCAGCTCCTGACGGTACTCTTCCAGCTCGGTTTTGCTCTTGTCCAGCTCATTCTGCAAGACTTGTTGTTGACGCAATTTACGGTTGCCAAAACGCATCGCCACCGCACCAATCACGATACCGACGACCAAACCAATCAGCGCATACTCCCAGGTCATGATGACTCCTATTTTGACTTCGTTGTTCCGCAGGGATTTTTCACTTAATAATATCCACTATAACCGTTAACCTTGTCCGAGTGGAATCCTGATGCGCTTCCACCTGGTTTTCACAGGGTTTTCAGCGGCGCCCGCAGCGGGCATTTGTGGCGATAACGGTGCGAATCGGCATCAACTTGCCGCCAACGTTGGCTAAATAATTTCTAAGCGTTCTTAGGGAACATCGAACAGATGCAGGCACTATCACCGTTAACTCGCTACCAGCAGGCGCTGGAGGCGGGGGAATATCAGGCCGATGAGGTTCAACGCCGGGCCGTCACTCAACTGGATCGCATTTATCAGGCTCTGCGGCAAAAGCCGGCGGCGAGCCCGCCGGCCGGCGGGCTGCGCGGCAAGCTCAGCCGCTTGCTGGGCAAGGGCGGCGAAACGGCGCCGCAGCGTCCGGTGCAGGGGCTGTACATGTGGGGCGGCGTCGGGCGCGGCAAAACCTGGTTGATGGATATGTTCTTCCACAGCCTGCCGGGCGATCGCAAAATGCGCCTGCACTTCCACCGCTTCATGCTGCGGGTGCATGAAGAGCTGACCGAGTTGCAGGGGCGGGAAAACCCGCTGGACATCGTCGCCGATGGCTTCAAGGCCGAGACCGACGTATTGTGCTTCGACGAATTCTTCGTGTCCGACATCACCGACGCCATGCTGCTGGCCACGCTGCTGCAGGCGCTGTTCGCCCGGGGAATCACGCTGGTGGCCACGTCGAACATCCCGCCGGACGATCTTTACCGCAACGGCCTGCAGCGGGCGCGTTTCCTGCCGGCCATCGATCTGATCAATGAGTACTGTGACGTGATGAACGTCGACGCCGGCATCGACTATCGTCTGCGCACCCTGACCCAGGCGCACCTCTACCTGACACCGCTGAGCGACCAGACGCGCGAGGCGCTGGATCGGATGTTCGTCAAGCTGGCGGGCAAGGCGGGGGAGGACGCGCCGGTGCTGCAGATCAACCATCGGCCGCTGCAGGCGATCCGTTCGGTGGACGGCGTGCTGGCAGTGGATTTCCACACGCTGTGCGAAGAGGCGCGCAGCCAGCTGGACTACATCGCGCTGTCGCGGCTGTATCACAGCGTGATTCTGTATAATGTGCAGGTGATGGGGCCGCTGAAAGAGAATACCGCGCGCCGTTTCCTGGCGTTGGTGGATGAATTCTACGAGCGTCACATCAAGCTGGTGATCGGCGCCGAAGCGTCGATGTTTGAGATCTATCAGGGGGTGCAGCTGAAATTTGAATTCCAGCGCTGCCTGTCGCGCCTGCAGGAAATGCAGAGCGAAGAGTACCTCAAGCTGCCGCATCTGCCCTGAGCCTGCCGGGCCTATCGCCGGTTGTCCGCCGCCGGCGATAAATTTATTTTCCATTCAAAAACCGTTCGATCTTTGTGAGCGACTTCTCTATAATCTTGCGACCCCACGTTACAACAAAGTTTTTTTTCCCAAAAACTTTATAGTGCCGGCAATGGCTATTCGAAGGGGTAGGTTTGCTGGACTTGTATGGTCGTGTGAGCCTCAACTGTTTTCGAGCGTTTGGGTGTTCACCAACGTGTAACTAATTATTGGGTAAGCTTTCTAATGAAAACTTTTACAGCTAAACCAGAAACCGTAAAACGCGACTGGTACGTTGTTGATGCAGATGGTAAAACTTTAGGCCGTCTCGCTACTGAACTGGCTCGTCGCCTGCGCGGCAAGCATAAAGCGGAATACACCCCGCACGTGGATACCGGTGATTACATCATCGTTCTGAACGCTGACAAAGTTGCTGTAACCGGCAACAAGCGTACAGACAAAGTGTACTACCACCACACCGGCCACATCGGTGGTATCAAGCAAGCGACCTTTGAAGAGATGATTGCCCGCCGTCCTGAGCGCGTGATTGAAATCGCGGTTAAAGGCATGCTGCCAAAGGGCCCGCTGGGTCGTGCTATGTTCCGTAAACTGAAAGTTTACGCGGGCACCGAGCACAATCACGCGGCACAGCAACCGCAAGTTCTGGACATTTAATCGGGATTAATGGCAATGGCTGAAAATCAATACTACGGCACTGGTCGCCGCAAAAGCTCCGCCGCTCGCGTCTTCATCAAGCCGGGCAACGGTAACATCGTTATCAACCAGCGCAGCCTGGAACAGTACTTCGGTCGCGAAACTGCCCGCATGGTAGTTCGTCAGCCGCTGGAACTGGTCGACATGGTTGGCAAACTGGACCTGTACATCACCGTTAAAGGTGGTGGTATCTCCGGTCAAGCTGGCGCTATCCGTCACGGTATCACCCGTGCACTGATGGAATACGATGAGACTCTGCGTTCTGAACTGCGTAAAGCTGGCTTCGTCACCCGTGACGCTCGTCAGGTTGAACGTAAGAAAGTCGGTCTGCGTAAAGCACGTCGTCGTCCGCAGTTCTCCAAGCGTTAATTTTCGCTGCTTCGGCAGTGCGATTTACGCAAAAAACCCGGTGCTTCACCGGGTTTTTTTACGCCTGAAATCCGCCGTCCCCGACTAAAATCTGTGGCATATCAGACAATTCAACATGAATTCGCCGCACCGCCCCCACAAAACAAGCAGAATCTGGTAAACTATCATCCACTTTTGCGCCTGTTCGCCGTGCAGTTGACCTCCTGGGCCGGTTTTTTATGGGCTCGGGTCGCGCTGCGTGCTGCCGGCCTGCGGCAAGATTATTCAGGATAGCAGCCTGTCAGTTGGCTATTCGCAGTATTTTCTAGATAACTTGGAGGTTTTCATGGCTGTCGCTGCCAACAAACGTTCGGTAATGACGCTGTTCTCTGGCCCGACCGACATTTTTAGCCATCAAGTACGTATCGTACTGGCGGAGAAAGGTGTCAGCGTCGAGATCGAGCAGGTCGAAATGGATAACCTGCCGCAAGATCTGATTGACCTCAACCCTTACCAGACGGTGCCTACGCTGGTCGATCGCGAACTGACCCTGTATGAATCCCGCATCATCATGGAATACCTGGATGAGCGTTTCCCGCACCCGCCGCTGATGCCGGTTTACCCGGTTGCCCGTGGTGAGAGCCGTCTGATGATGCTGCGCATCGAGAAGAACTGGTACTCGCTGATGGACAAGATCGAGAAGAGCAGCGGCCAGGAAGCGGAATCCGCCCGTCGCCAACTGCGCGAAGAGTTGCTGGCGATCGCGCCTATCTTCGGTCAGGCGCCGTATTTCATGAGCGAAGAGTTCAGCCTGGTGGATTGCTACCTGGCGCCGTTGTTGTGGCGTCTGCCACAGCTGGGCATCGAATTGAGCGGTGCCGGTTCCAAAGAGCTGAAAGGCTACATGACCCGCGTCTTCGAACGCGACGCCTTCCTGGCTTCCCTGACCGAAGCCGAGCGTGAAATGCGCCTGCAGACCCGGGGCTAAGCGCGATGGACATGTCTCAGATGACGCCGCGTCGCCCGTATCTGCTGCGGGCGTTCTACGACTGGCTGCTGGATAACCAACTGACGCCGCACCTGGTGGTTGACGTGACTCGCCCGGACGTGCAGGTGCCGATGGAGTTCGCGCGTGACGGCCAGATCGTGCTGAATATCGCGCCGCGCGCGGTAGGCAACCTGGCGTTGGGTAACGAAGACGTGCAGTTCAACGCGCGCTTCGGCGGCGTGCCGCGCCAGGTTTCGGTGCCGATGGCCGCCGTGCTGGCGATCTATGCGCGTGAAAACGGCGCCGGCACGATGTTCGAACCGGAAGCCGCCTACGACGAGAGCGAAGGCGTGTTCGAAGGTCTGGACAATGAGACGATCCCTTCGGAAACTCTGATGTCAGTGATCGACGGCGATCGCCCGGATACCGCGGAAGACAACGGCCCGGATGACGAACCGCCGCAGCCGCCGCGCGGTGGCCGCCCGGCGCTGCGCGTGGTGAAATAACCCCGTGAGAACAAACGAAAAAGCACCCCATGGGGGTGCTTTTTTTTTGCCCGGCAGAAGCGGGTCAGCCTTTCAACGCGGCAATGCAGGCGTCGCGCGGCGCGCTGAGATCGCCTACGCGTACGGTAGATAGGGCGTGGGTTGCACGCTCACGGAAACTGGTGATGGCGGTATCGCCTTGCACTTCCGGCGGGGCGGTACAAATGTCATTGAGCGGCAGATCGTTGCCTTTGTTGAGCGCCTGCAACACCGCCGCTGGATTGTAGATCAGGGCTGCGGAGAGGGCCGATTTGATGCCGGCGGTAAATCCGGCATTGCCGCCGCCGGCCAACTTGGGCGCCAGGGCAATCCAGCTGTCATCCCCCAGCCGGATGCTGTTTTCCACGGCGCCGAACTGCCCGGCCTTGCCCAACTGCGCCACGACCGGCCGTGCGCCGCGCGCTTCGATATTGTAACCAACCTCCTGCGAATCCAGCGCCATGGCTGAAGCGCTGAAATTGACGGCCAGCAGCGCGCTGGCCAACAGGGAAATGGAGCATTTCATGTTCGCTATCCTTATCTCGGTGTCAGGCGCAGCCGCGCCCCGCAATGGTGCTAACTCAATACTATAGCGCGTTGAGGCGGTGAGGACCGGGGAGGTTGTTACAAAGCGTGGCAGGCTAAAAACAGAGGCCCGGCAATATGCCGGGCCTCTGATGGTACGGAAGGTTTACACTTCCAGGTAGTTCATGATGCCGTCTGCCGCTTTGCGGCCTTCGGCGATCGCCGTCACTACCAGGTCAGATCCGCGCACTGCGTCACCACCGGCGAAGATTTTCGGGTTGCTGGTCTGGAACGCGTTGTCGCTGCCTTCCGGCGCCAGGATGCGGCCCTGTTTATCCAGCTGCACGTCGTGCGCCGCCAGCCAGTCCATGCGGTGTGGGCGGAAGCCGAACGCCATCACCACCGCATCCGCGTCGATCACGTGTTCGGAACCTGGTACCTGCTCCGCCGTCTGGCGGCCATTGGCATCCGGCGCGCCCAGCTGAGTGCGCACCATTTTCACTCCGGCCACGCGGCCGGCGCTGTTCAGTTCGATGCTCAGCGGCTGCAGGTTGAACTGGAAGTCCACCCCTTCTTCCCGGGCGTTCTTCACTTCGCGCTTGGAGCCCGGCATGTTGGCTTCGTCGCGGCGGTAGGCGCAGATGACCTGAGTTGCACCTTGACGCACCGAGGTACGCACGCAGTCCATGGCGGTATCGCCGCCGCCCAGCACCACCACCCGTTTGCCTTCCATGCTGATGTAAGGCTCGTGCTGCTCGGTTTCATACCCCATCAGCTGCTTGGTGTTGGCGATCAGGAACGGCAGCGCGTCGTACACGCCCTGCGCCTCCTCATTCTCCAGGCCGCCGCGCATCGACTGATAGGTGCCGACGCCGAGGAACACCGCATCGTACTCGCTCAGCAAGGTCTCCATGCTGACGTCTTTGCCCACTTCGGTGTTCAACTGGAACTCGATGCCCATCTCGCTGAAGATGCCGCGGCGTTTGACCATCACTTCCTTTTCCAGCTTGAAAGCCGGGATGCCGAAGGTCAGCAGGCCGCCGATCTCCGGATGACGATCGTATACGACCGCCTTGACGCCATTGCGGGTCAGCACGTCGGCGCAGGCCAGCCCGGCGGGGCCGGCACCGACGATCGCCACGCGCTTGCCGGTCGGCTGCACGTGCGACATGTCCGGCTTCCAGCCCATTTCGATGGCCTTATCGCTGATGTAGCGCTCGATATTGCCGATGGTGACCGCACCGAACTCGTCGTTCAGGGTACAGGAGCCTTCGCACAGGCGATCCTGCGGGCATACGCGGCCGCACACCTCCGGCAGGCTGTTGGTCTGATGCGCCAGGTCCGCCGCTTCCATGATGCGGCCTTCATTGGCCAGTTTCAGCCAGTTCGGGATGTAGTTGTGCACCGGGCACTTCCACTCGCAATACGGGTTGCCGCAGGACAGACAGCGATCCGCCTGGGCCTTGGCCTGGGTTTCCGAAAACGGTTCGTAGATCTCGACGAACTCGATTTTGCGGATCTTCAGCGGTTTCTTTGGCGGATCAACACGCTGCAGGTCGATAAATTGATAAACGTTCTGGCTCATTAATGACCTACCTCTTACTGCGCCTGCACCCGCAGCTCGGCTGCGGAACGGCTACGGTGACCCAACAGCGCTTTGACATCGCTGGACTTCGGTTTGACCAGGGCGAACTTCGGCGCCCACTCCGGCCAGTTGGCCAGGATCTCTTCCGCGCGGGAAGAGCCGGTCGCCTGCACGTGTTCGGTGATCAGGCCGCGCAGGTGCTCCTCATGGATCGCCAGCTGATCGACATCCAGCACTTCCACCAGCTCCGGGTTCACGCGCTTGCGGAACTCGCCGTCTTCGTCCAGCACGTAGGCGAAGCCGCCGGTCATGCCGGCACCGAAGTTGATGCCGGTTTTACCCAGCACGCAGACGATGCCGCCGGTCATGTATTCGCAGCCGTTGTCGCCGATGCCTTCCACCACGGTGATGGCGCCGGAGTTGCGCACCGCGAAACGTTCGCCCGCGCGGCCGGCGGCGAACAGTTTGCCACCGGTGGCACCGTACAGGCAGGTGTTGCCGACGATGCTGGCTTCATGGCTGCGGAAGGCGGAACCGATCGGCGGGCGCACCGCGATGCTGCCGCCGGCCATGCCTTTGCCGACATAGTCGTTGGCGTCGCCGGTCAGGGTCAGCTCGACGCCGCCGGCGTTCCAGACGCCGAAGCTCTGCCCGGCGGTGCCGGAGAAGTGCGCCTTGATCGGATCGCCTGCCATCCCCTGATCGCCGTGTACGTTGGCGATCGCGCCGGACAGCATGGCGCCCACGGAGCGGTCGGTGTTGCGAATGTCGAAGTAGAAGGTTTTACCCTGCTTCGCTTCGATGTACGGCTGCGCCTGCGCCAGCAACTCTTTGTTCAGCAGACCCTTGTCGAACGCCGGGTTGCTGCTTTCGGTACAGTACACCGCTTTGCCCGGATGCGGCGTGGCGGTTGTCAGCAACGGCGACAGATCCAGCTTGTTCTGCTTGGCGGAAATGCCGTCCAGCTCGGTCAGGAATTCGGTGCGGCCGATCAGATCCACCAGTTGGCTCACGCCCAGCTGGGCCATGATCTCGCGGGTCTCACGCGCGATAAACTGGAAGTAATTCGTCACGCGTTCCGGCAGGCCGTGGTAGTGATCGCGGCGCAGCTTGTCGTCCTGAGTCGCAACGCCGGTCGCGCAGTTGTTGAGGTGGCAGATGCGCAGATATTTACAGCCCAGCGCCACCATCGGCCCGGTGCCGAAGCCGAAGCTTTCCGCGCCCAGGATCGCCGCTTTGACGATGTCCACGCCGGTTTTCAGGCCGCCGTCCACCTGCAGGCGGATCTTGTGGCGCAGGCCGTTGGCCACCAGCGCCTGCTGGGTTTCCACCAGGCCCAGTTCCCATGGGCAGCCGGCATATTTCACCGAGGACAGCGGGCTGGCGCCGGTGCCGCCGTCGTAACCGGCGATGGTGATCAGATCGGCATAAGCTTTCGCCACGCCGGTGGCGATGGTGCCAACGCCCGGCTCGGACACCAGTTTCACCGAGATCACCGCCTTCGGGTTGACCTGCTTCAGATCGAAGATCAGCTGCGCCAGATCTTCGATCGAGTAGATGTCGTGGTGCGGCGGCGGGGAGATCAACGTCACGCCCGGCACCGAGTAACGCAGTCTGGCGATGTACGGGGTGACTTTGTCGCCCGGCAGCTGGCCGCCTTCGCCCGGCTTGGCGCCTTGGGCCACCTTAATCTGGATCACGTCGGCGTTCACCAGGTAGGCCGGCGTGACGCCGAAGCGGCCTGAGGCCACCTGTTTGATACGCGACACCTTGTTGGTGCGGTAGCGCGCCGGATCTTCGCCGCCTTCGCCGGAGTTGGAGAAGCCGCCGAGGCCGTTCATGGCGATCGCCAGTGATTCGTGCGCTTCCGGGCTCAGCGCGCCGATCGACATCGCCGCGGTGTCGAAGCGTTTGAACAGCGACTCCGCCGGCTCGACCTGATCGACCGGGATCGGTTCGCCTTTCGGCGTAATGGCCAGCAGATCGCGCAGCATGGCGACCGGCCGCTCGTTCACCAGCTTGGCGTAGGCCTGATAGTCGCTGTACTCGCCGCTGTGTACCGCTTTTTGCAGCGAGTTCACCACGTCCGGGTTGTAGGCATGGTATTCGCCGCCGTGCACGAACTTCAGCAGGCCGCCTTGCTCCAGCGGTTTGCGTTTCAGCCAGGCGCGCTTGGAGAGGTTCTGCAGATCCTGCTGGAAATCGCTGAAGCTGGCGCCGCCGATGCGGCTGACCACGCCCTGGAAGCACAGATCCGCCAGATCGCGGTGCAGGCCGACCGCTTCGAACAGCTTGGAACAGCGGTAAGAGGCGATGGTCGAGATGCCCATTTTGGACATGATCTTGTACAGGCCTTTGTTGATGCCGTTGCGGTAGTTCAGCATCACGTCGCGGTATTTCTTGTCGATCGCCTGGCTGTCCACCAGCTTGGCCAGGGTTTCATAGGCCAGATACGGGTAGATGGCGGTCGCGCCGAAGCCGAGCAGCACGGCGAAGTGGTGCGGATCGCGGGCGCTGGCGGTTTCAACGATCAGGTTGGCGTCGCAGCGCAGGCTTTTCTCCACCAGCCGGGTTTGCACGGCGCCAACGGCCATCGGGGCCGGTACCGGCAGGCGGCCGGGCGCGATGGCGCGGTCGGACAGCACCAACAGCACCGCGCCTTCGCGCACCTTGCGTTCCGCTTCGTCGCACAGGGCGCGAATGGTCTGCTCCAGATCCTGCTGTTGCGGATCGAAGGTCAGATCGAGCGTCTCGGCGCGATAGTATTCGCCTTCCAGCGTGGTGAGCTGTTTGAAATCGGAGTACAGCAGGATCGGCGATTTGAAGCTCAGGCGGTGCGCCTGGCCTTCGGCTTCGCAGAACACGTTCATTTCACGGCCGATGCTGGTGGCCAGCGACATGACGTGCGCTTCGCGCAGCGGATCGATCGGCGGGTTGGTGACCTGCGCGAACTGCTGGCGGAAGTAGTCGTAAACGATGCGCGGCCGGCTTGAAAGCACGGCGAACGGGGTATCGTCGCCCATCGAGCCGGTGGCTTCCTGGCCAATTTCGCCCAGCACGCGGATCACCTGATCCAGCTCTTCACTGCTGTAGCCGAACTGTTTCTGGTAGGTCTCGAGCTGCGCGTCGTCGAGCTCGCGGCTGCCGACCTGGTCGTCCGGCAGATCTTCGAACGGCACCAGACGTTTGACGTTTTTCTCCATCCACTCTTTATACGGATGGCGGCTTTTCAGATCGTTGTCGGTTTCCGCCGAGTGCAGGATGCGGCCGCTGCGGGTGTCGATCACCATCAGCTCGCCGGGGCCGACGCGGCCTTTTTCCACCACTTCATCCGGCTGGTAATCCCAGATGCCGACTTCGGAGGCGCAGGTGATCAGCTTGTCTTTGGTGATCACATAGCGCGCCGGGCGCAGGCCGTTGCGATCGAGGTTACAGGCGGCGTAGCGGCCGTCGGACATCACGATGCCGGCCGGGCCGTCCCACGGCTCCATGTGCATCGAGTTGAAGTCGAAGAAGGCGCGCAGATCGCCGTCCATGTCCGGGTTGTTCTGCCAGGCCGGCGGTACCAGCAAGCGCATGGCGCGGATGAGATCCATCCCGCCCGCCAGCAGCAGCTCCAGCATGTTGTCCAGTGAACTGGAGTCGGAGCCGGTTTCGTTGACGAACGGCGCGGCGGCCTGCAGATCCGGGATCAGCGGCGTTTGGAATTTATAGGTACGGGCGCGCGCCCACTGGCGGTTGCCGGTGATGGTGTTGATTTCGCCGTTGTGCGCCAGGTAGCGGAACGGCTGAGCCAGCGGCCAGCGCGGCACGGTGTTGGTGGAAAAGCGCTGGTGGAACAGGCAAATGGCCGATTCCAGGCGCAGGTCCGCCAGATCGAGATAGAAGCGCGGCAGATCCGCAGGCATGCACAGGCCTTTATAGATCGTCACCAGGTTGGAGAAGCTGCAGACGTAGAAACTGTCATCCTGCACGCGTTTCTCTATGCGGCGGCGCGCCACGAACAGGCGGCGCTCCATATCGCGCGGGCGCCAGCCGGCCGGGGCGTTAACGAAGATTTGCTCGATGCGCGGCAGGGAGGAGAGGGCGATTTCACCCAGCACGTCCGGGTTGGTCGGCACTTCGCGCCAGCCGACGATCGACAGCGTTTCGTTTTGCAGCTCTTCTTCCACGATGCGGCGGCTGAGGCGCGCTTCCTCTTCATTCTGGCTGAGGAACATCATGCCGACGGCGTAGTTTTTGGCCAAACGCCAGCCGCGCTCTTCCGCCACCATGCGGAAGAAGCGATCGGGTTTTTGCAGCAACAGGCCGCAGCCGTCGCCGGTCTTGCCGTCGGCGAGGATCGCGCCGCGGTGCTGCATGCGGGCCAGCGCGTGAATGGCGGTGCGCACCACCTTGTGGCTAGGTTCGCCTTCTATGTGGGCGATCAGGCCGAAACCACAGTTGTCCCTCTCTTGGGATTTATCGTACAACATATCGTGAACCTCCCCAGGCTCTGCGTGACTCTCACAACCTACTGCGAGGGGGCTTCCCAATTTCAGGCAGAAGTCCAATCAGCAAGTTAACCCCGCCAATCTGCTTTTCCGCCCTCCATCAATGGCCTCTCGTGACGGTCTCACAAGTGGTATAGGACTTGTTTTAAGAGGGAGTCTTCAATTACTGCATAAATATGACGAGACGTTTGCCCGTCCAGAAAGCTTCCAGCGGACTTCCAACTTAGCGAGAAAGAATTCGCAGGTCAAATGTGGGCTTAAGATAGATTCTTATCGAATTGATGATGTTTATTTATTTGAAAAATAAGTATTTTAATGCATTTTTGCACTATCATGGGGCAACGCCGATCCACTCAGAAGTGTGAGCTGTCTCACTATAGTGCAACCCCTTAATCTCTGCACCATGCTAGTGCGAGGGGTAATGCCAGAATTTTATTCTATAAGATATTGCTTGGCTGATGTTTATGACTATTTTTCACCGTGTTGTCATATTGCCGTTAACGGTTGCGTGACGATTAGAATAATTCATCAGAATTATAGTGAATTGATTTGCATTTATGGTGAATAGTTATGCCTGGTGGCGCCTTGCGGGGAAAGCGTTGATCTCTGTCATCGCGGGAAAAACCGTTTCTTATTAGCATCGCGGCTTTGAACACAGAGAACCACCAAGATTATGCAGTTGCCGCAATTAGTCAATATGTTTGGCGCGGATCTCCAGCGCCGCTATGGCGAAAAGATCCATAAACTCACGCTGCACGGCGGATTCGGCTGCCCTAACCGCGACGGCACGTTGGGGCGCGGCGGCTGTACGTTCTGCAACGTCGCCTCGTTCGCCGATGAGGCGATGCAGTGGCAGAGCATCGCCGAACAGCTGGCGCAGCAGGCCGCGCGGGTCGACCGGGCGCGGCGCTATCTGGCCTATTTCCAGGCCTATACCAGCACCTATGCGGAGGTTGAACGGCTGGAGGCGATGTATCGGCAGGCGTTGGCGCAGAGCGCCATGGTCGGCCTGTGCGTCGGCACCCGGCCGGACTGCGTGCCAGCCGCCGCGCTGGATCTGCTGACGGGATACCGCGAGCAAGGCTATGAGGTGTGGCTGGAGCTGGGGCTGCAGACGGCGCACGATAAAACACTGAAGCGCATCAACCGCGGCCATGATTTTCGCTGTTATCAGCAGACTGCGCGGCTGGCCCGGCAGCGCGGGCTGAAGGTGTGCTGCCATCTGATCGTCGGGCTACCGGGAGAAACCCAGCGCGATCATCTGCTCACGCTGCAGCGGGTGACGGAGACCGGCGTCGACGGCATCAAGCTGCACCCGCTGCACGTCGTCACCGGCAGTATCCTGGCGCGGGCGTGGCAGGCCGGGCGGTTGCCCGAACTGGCGCTGGAGGATTATGCCGCCAGCGCCGGGGAGATGATCCGCCATACGCCGGGCGAGGTGGTGTACCACCGTCTTTCCGCCAGCGCCCGGCGGCCGACGCTGCTGGCGCCGCTGTGGTGCGAAAACCGCTGGAGCGGCATGCAGGCGGTCGGCACTTATCTGCAACGGCACGGCGGGCAGGGCAGCGCGCTGGATGCCGCCTTGCGTTATTTACCAACGTTATAACCGCAGGTTGGCGCGTACCTCCGCGCGTGCGCGTTGCAGGTCGGCCTGCAGCTGCGGGTTCGCCAGCAGCCGTGCGGCGAGCGCCGTCGCTGCCAGCTTGCCGCCTTCCAGATCGCTCGGGTAGTGGACGCCGGCAATGACCCGACTTTGCGCATTGCTTGCCGCCCGTTCAAACAGCGCGCTGCGTTTTTCCGGCACCATCTGCGCCAGCAGGATCGCCGTCAGGTAGCTGTCCATCGCGTGCCCGCTGGGGTAGGAGTCGCCTTCCGGCGGCGGCAGCAGAGGTTTTACGCGGCTGTCGGCCTCATAGGGGCGCGGGCGACTATAGAAGGCTTTGGCGGGCATCAGGCTTTGCTCAAAGTCCTGATAAACCCTGCGGAACAGGGCAGCGGTGAGCGGATGGCGATCGACGGTGAACGTCGGGCCGAAAATATCGCGGGCAAAGGGAAAGGCGGCGTCTTCCAGATGATCATCCCGCTTGGCCTTGGCGATCTGTTCCGCAGTACGGCTAGCCTGTATGGTCAGCACCGCCTGCAGATCCGCCCGATTCTGCGGCGTAGCTGTTGAAGGCGGCGGCGGCAACAGCGTGGCGATTTGCCGTTGTTCCTCATTCAAATAGCCGGCCACGGCGGTAGCGGCCTTCAGGGGAAAGATGACGGTCAGCGACAGGACGAACAGGGTAGTGCGATAGATGGTTAACATGGTTAGTCCTCACATCAAAGAAATGAGGAAGCCTGCCGGGCTGGCCACAACGCTGCTGCCGGTGAAAGTAAACCGCGGGATAAAATCCTTTCCCTTACTTCAAGCCACAGGGCTTCGCTATCCGTGTCTGATAAAGCAAGCGTCATGCACGGTGCATCATTAATATATTAATAAAATGGCATTCTCAAGCGGCCTGGGTGTGGGGTGAATTACATAAAAAATCTTTTAGTTACAATTGATTAATCCCTAAGTATGAGCGGAATGATCAACGTGTTTGTTCACGGTGCCGGCGGCAATGAGCTGCCCGTCGCATGCCAGACGCCGCTATTTTCCGTTAGCAGGACTTGACTCTCAGACACGACGGAAAAATTTACGGTATGATTCAAAAGATTGTGTCTGATGGGAGCCGCTATGAAGCAAATCCGGGTGTTGGCCCAGTACTACGTTGATTTAATGGTGAAACTGGGGTTGGTGCGCTTCTCGCTACTGCTGGCCTCGGCGCTGGTGGTGCTGGCGATGGTGGTGCAGATGGCGGTGACCATGCTGCTGCGTGGCGAAGTGGAAAGCATCGACGTGGTGCGTTCGATCTTCTTCGGCCTGTTGATCACCCCGTGGGCGGTCTATTTTCTCTCGGTGGTGGTGGAACAGTTGGAAGAGTCGCGCCAACGGCTGGCGCGGCTGGTGGACAAGCTCGAAGAGATGCGCCACCGCGATCTGGAGCTCAATCAGCAGCTCAAAGACAATATCAGCCAGCTGAATCAGGAGATCGCCGACCGTATCAAGGCGGAAGAAGAGCGCCTGCAGGTGATGGAAAAGCTGACGGAAGAGATGGAACAGCGCGAGCAGGCGCAGATTGAGCTGGGCCAGCAATCGGCGCTGTTGCGTTCCTTCCTCGATGCCTCGCCGGATCTGGTCTACTACCGCAACGAAGACAAAGAATTTTCCGGCTGCAACCGCGCGATGGAGCTGCTGACCGGCAAGAGCGAGAAGCAATTGATCGGCCTGACGCCGTTCGACGTCTACGGCCAGGAGATCGCTGAAAAGGTTATTGAGACCGACGAGAAAGTGTTCCGCCACAACGTTTCGCTGACCTACGAACAGTGGCTGGTGTATCCCGACGGCCGCAAGGCCTGTTTCGAGCTGCGCAAGGTGCCGTTTTACGACCGGGTGGGCAAACGCCACGGGCTGATGGGCTTTGGCCGCGATATTACCGAGCGTAAGCGCTACCAGGACGCGCTGGAGAACGCCAGCAGGGAGAAGACTACCTTTATCT
Source organism: Serratia sp. CY76391 (assembly GCF_052166695.1). Lineage (NCBI taxonomy): Bacteria > Pseudomonadati > Pseudomonadota > Gammaproteobacteria > Enterobacterales > Yersiniaceae > Serratia > Serratia sp. CY76391. Next base: position 236,349 of record NZ_JBJNOJ010000007.1, on the reverse strand, counting down.
CCACCATCAGCCACGAGCTGCGTACGCCGCTTAACGGCATCGTCGGCCTGAGCCGCATTCTGCTCGATACCGAGCTGAACGACGAGCAGCTGAAATACCTGAAGACCATCCACGTCAGCGCCATCACCCTCGGCAATATCTTCAACGACATTATCGAAATGGACAAGCTCGAGCGGCGCAAGGTGCAGCTCGACAACCAGCCGGTGGACTTCACCGGTTTCCTGGCGGATTTGGAGAACCTCTCGGGCCTGCTGGCGCAGCCGAAAGGGCTGCAGTTCGTCATGGAGCCGCAGACGCCGCTGCCGCAGCAGATCGTGACCGACGGCACCCGCCTGCGGCAGATCCTGTGGAATCTGATCGGCAACGCGGTGAAATTTACCCAGCAGGGGCAAATTGTGGTGCGCGTGCGGCGCGAGGCGCAGGAGAAGCTGGTGTTCGAAGTGGAAGACTCGGGCATGGGCATCCCGCAGGACGAGCAGGACAAGATCTTCGCCATGTATTACCAGGTGAAAGATCAGCGCGGCGGCCGCCCGGCCACCGGCACCGGCATCGGGCTGGCGGTCTCCAAGCGGCTGGCGCAGAGCATGGGCGGCGACATCACCGTGCGCAGCGAACAAGGGCACGGTTCTTGCTTCACTTTGACCATCAAGGCGCCGGCGGTGCAGGAAGCCGTCAGCGCGGCGCCGGAGGAAGAGGCGCTGCCGTTGCCGGCGCTGCACATCTTGCTGGTGGAAGATATCGAACTGAACGTGATCGTGGCGCGCTCGGTGCTGGAGAAGCTGGGCAACAGCGTCGACGTGGCGATGAACGGCCACGACGCGCTGGCGATGTTCGATCCGGACGAGTTCGATCTGGTGCTGCTGGACATCCAACTGCCGGACATGACCGGGCTGGACATCGCCCGGGCGCTGCGCGAGCGCTATGCCGGGCAGGCGCTGCCGCCGCTGGTGGCCCTGACCGCCAACGTGCTGAAAGACAAAAAAGAGTATCTCGAGGCGGGCATGGACGATGTGCTGAGCAAGCCGCTGTCGGTGCCGGCGCTGACCAAGGTCATCAAACACTATTGGGATCATCAACCTTCTCACACTTCAAAGAAAACGGAGCACAAGGCGATGCAGATTAATGAGTCGTTACTCGATACCGCGATGCTGGAACAGTACATGGATCTGGTTGGCCCGCAGCTGATCCACCAAAGTCTGGAGATGTTCGAACAGATGATGCCGGGCTATCTGGCGGTGCTGGACTCCAACATGACGGCGCGCGATCAGAAAGGCATCACTGAGGAAGGGCATAAGATCAAGGGCGCCGCCGGTTCGGTCGGTCTGCGCCATCTGCAGCAGTTGGCGCAGCAGATTCAAACGCCGACGCTGCCGGCCTGGTGGGATAACGTGCAGGATTGGGTGGATGAGCTGAAACAAGAGTGGCGCAACGATGTGCAGGTACTGCGGGCTTGGGTTGAGAACGCTGAAAAAAAATGACCCCGACCTAAGCCGGGGTGCGCGAATATTGCGCCAACACCAGGGAAATTGTGAACCTGCGTATTGGTTTCAGTGTTCTGGTCGAGCAGGTTGTTGCGAATTCCTAAACATCATACAGCCAACAACATAGCAAATGTAAGCGCTCTTGTTAGAAGATTCATTAAAATGTGTGATGTAGATTAGTGTTTGTCAACTCCGAGCACGAACCAGTTGACAGCAGCGACAGGAGTAAGAGTGATGAAAAAGGTGGGTGTAGTCCTCAGCGGCAGCGGCGTTTATGACGGTACGGAGATCCATGAAGCGGTGCTGACGCTGCTGGCGTTGGATCGTGCCGGCGCCCAGGCGGTGTGCTTTGCGCCTGATAAACCACAACGCCATGTTATTAATCACTTATCTGGTGAGGAGATGGCGGAGTCGCGCAATGTTCTGATTGAATCGGCGCGCATTGCCCGCGGTGCGGTGCAGCCGCTGGCGCTGGCGGAGGCCGCGCAGCTGGATGCGCTGATCGTGCCCGGCGGCTTTGGCGCCGCCAAGAACCTCAGCAATTTCGCCGAAGCCGGCGCGGAATGTTGGGTCGATGAAGATTTGGCGCGCCTGACGCGCGAGATGCATAAGGCCAACAAACCAATTGGCCTGATGTGCATCGCGCCGGCGCTGTTGCCGAAACTGCTGGATCAACAAGCGCGGCTGACCATTGGCAACGATCCGGATCTGGGGGAAGTGATTGACGCCATGGGCGGCGAACCGGTGATTTGCCCGGTGGACGACATCGTGGTGGACAGCGAACATAAGATCGTGACCACGCCGGCCTATATGCTGGCGCCGTCTATCGCGCAGGCGGCCCTGGGCATCGATAAGCTGGTGGCGCGGGTGCTGGAACTGGCTGAATGAGAAAATCGCTCGTCGGATGGCGGCGGCTGCGCCCGTGGTATTGGCTGAAGCGCGGCGTCATCGCGATTATCGGCCTGTGGGTGTTGGGCATTGTGCTCTTCGCCTTCCTGCCGGTGCCGTTTTCCGCCGTGATGGTGGAACGGCAGGTCAGCGCCTGGCTGAGCGGCGACTTCGGCTATGTCGCCCATTCGGACTGGGTGTCGATGGACGACATCTCGCCGCAAATGGCGCTGGCGGTGATGGCGGCGGAAGATCAGAAATTTCCAGACCATTGGGGCTTCGACGTGGCGGCCATTGAAAAGGCGCTCAGCCACAACGAGAAGCGCCCGACGCGCATCCGTGGCGCGTCCACGCTGTCGCAGCAAACCGCCAAGAACCTGTTTTTGTGGGATGGCCGCAGCTGGCTGCGCAAAGGATTGGAGGCCGGGCTGACGTCCGGCATCGAATTGGTGTGGACCAAGCGGCGCATTCTGACGGTGTACCTGAACATCGTCGAGTTCGGCGATGGGGTGTTCGGCGTGGAAGAGGCTTCACAGCGCTTTTTCCATAAGCCGGCCAAGCGCCTGAGCGCGGCCGAAGCGGCGCTGCTGGCGGCGGTATTGCCGAATCCGCATCGCTTCAGGGCCGATGCGCCGTCCGGCTATGTGGTGCAGCGTCAACAGTGGATCATGCGGCAGATGCGGCAACTGGGCGGGGAAGCGTTTTTACGCGAGAACAAGCTGGATTAAACGGGCGGGAACGGCACGGTGCCGCTCCCGCCAGGCGGATTATTTCACGTAGGTAAAGGCGGTCGTGACGTGTTTCACGCCGCTGACCTGGCTGGCGATCTGCGCCGCCGACTGCCCTTCCTGCTGCGTGACCAGGCCCAGCAAGAACACTTCGCCGTTTTCGGTGGTGACCTTCACGTTGGACGATTTCACCGTATCGCTGGTGAGCAGCTGCGAACGCACCTTGGTGGTGATCCAGGTGTCGGAGGACGCGGTGCTCAGGCTGACCGGCGTGCCCTGACGGATTTCGTTATACACTTCGCTCGTGCCTTCCACGCCCATGGCGATCTGCTTGGCGCGCGCGGTGAGATCGGCGTTAGGCGACTGGCCGGTCAACAGCACCTTGCCCTGATAGGCGGTGGCGACCACCCGGGCCTCTTTCTTCAACTGCTGGTCTTTGCTCAGGGCGCTTTCGACCCTGGCTTCCAGCGTGCCGTCATCCACCTGGGTCCCTACGCTGCGCGGGTCGGTGGCGGTTTTGGTGGCGACGGCCGCACTGCCGACGACGACGCCGGCGATACAGCCTTGCAACAGCAGGGCGCTGGACAGCACTGCAAATGTGGCTTTTAGCTTCATCTCAGTTCCTTAATCGTCCTGGTGGGGGAATAACGTATTGTCTATCAGGTCGCACAGGCAGTTTACGGTCAGCATATGCATTTCCTGAATGCGCGAGCTGCGGTGCGACGGGATGCGGATTTCGACATCCTGCTGGCCGAGCAGCCCGGCCAGCTCGCCGCCGTCGTAGCCGGTAAGTGCGACGATGGTCATATCGCGCGTCACGGCCGCCTCGACCGCTTTCACAATATCACGGCTATTGCCGCGGGTGGAAATCGCCAGCAGCACGTCGCCGGTGTGCCCGAGCGCACGCACCTGCTTGGCGTACACTTCGTCGTGCAGCCGATCGTTGCTGATTGCCGTCAGCACCACGTTGTCGGCGTTGAGAGCGATGGCCGGCAGGCTGGGGCGCTCGGTTTCAAAACGGTTGATCATGCTGGCGGCGAAGTGCTGCGCGTTGGCGGCCGAGGTGCCGTTGCCGCAGCACAGGATTTTGTTGCCGTTGAGTAAGGATTGAACCAGCGTCATCGCAGCGCGGGAAATGGCGTCCGGCAGTGCTTCCGCCGCCGCGATCTGGGTTTGGATGCTTTCGGTGAAACAGACTTTAATTCTATCCAGCACGTTGTATTAATCCACTAAGTCAAAGGGCCGGTCTGCGCCGCAAAACCCCGATTAATCCGCATTGAAGGCGTTGGGTATCCATTCTAACTGGCTACCGGTAATGGCCAAAACATCAAAACGGCAAGATGATGTGTCAAAACTGGCTCCGCGCCCCGCCAGCCAGACGGCGGCGGCGTGCAGCAACCGCTGTTGTTTGCGAAAGGTGACGCTGGCGGCCGCGCCGCCGAAGGCGTCGTTGCGGCGATAGCGCACTTCGACGAACACCCAGGTGGTGCCGTCGCGCATGATGAGGTCGAGCTCACCGCCGCGCACCGCGACGTTGGCGGCGCAGAAGGTGAGCCCGGCGTGTTCCAGGTGACGGCGGGCCAGTAACTCATAGCCCGCCCCTGAGGCGCGTGGGTTCAAGAGACTGGAACGACCGTACCCTGACGGTATTGCAGCCAAGGCAGCTTACGGTTGATCACGCAGTTCGGCGACGCGCTCAGCGTACCGGTGGTGCCGGAAACCTGGAAGCCCGGCAGCTGGCGCATTTCAGCAAAGTGGTTGGCCAATGTCCAGGCATCCATCCCCATCGCATACAGGCGCACCAGCGAGTAGTCGTTGCGGAAACGCGCGCTGGCCTGCTGCAGCAGCTGAGGGTTTGAGCCGGCCAGCAGCGGAATATCGCTGAACTGCAGCCCTTCCATTTCCAGACGGAAGTCCGGGCCGGCGCCGGCCTGGTAGCTGCGCGAGCTGGCGTACATCGCCGGCTTGCCGCGCGAGCTGGTGGCCATGTCGATCATCGGTTTGATCAGCGTCAGCTGAGACTGCGTGGCGACGATGTACACCGCGTCGACGCTGCCGCCGGTGGCGGCGGGCACGTCGCTCGGCGGCGCAGGAATGGTCAGCCCGGCGATGGTGACGCTCTGCGGCGCCGGGGCGCTCGACATCGGCGTACCGGTCATGCGGATACCGCCGCTGTTCACCATCTGGCGCAGCTCGCCGGCGGAGCCGATGTCCTGGCGGAGCACGGTTTGCCCGCCTTGCTTCTGCCATTCCTGGTTAAAGGCCCTGGCGACGCGATCGCCGAAGGCGCCGCGCGGCACCAGCAGCAGCGGTTGACGCTTCTGCTGTTCCCAGATGTGGCGGGCGGCGTCGCGGGCTTCATCTTCCGGCGACAGGGCGAAGTAACAGATGTTCAGGTTGTCCTTCGGCGTTTCGGGCTGGTTGAGCGCCAGCACGTTCAGCGTGGTGGTGCTGGCGGACAACTGATCGACGTTCTCTTTCAGCAGCGGCCCGACCACCAGAGTGGCGCCATCCTGCTGCGCCTGGCTCAGCAAGGCGGCCAGCGGCTGGCTGGTGGTGTCGTACACTTTGACCTGCGCGTTGGCGGCCTGCAGCGGCGTTATCGGCGCGCTGGACGGCGCAGCGGGTTGCGCGGCGGTGACGGCAGGCTGGCTCTCTTGCGCCGAAGGGCTGACCGCGCCGTTGGCGTTGATGTCACCCGTAGCGGCCTGATCGGCCGGCGCCGTTTGAGCCGGCGTGCTGGCCGGTTGCGCGGCTTGAGGCTGCGGCGCCGGCATGGAACCGCCGTTTTTCGCCGCTTCGAAGCCTTGCTGGATGGCGTCGGCGAACACTTTCGCCTGGCCGTTCAACGGCAGCAGCAGGGCGATTTTCGAGGTGGAGGCCTGGGTGAAGTTCATCACCTGATTCAGGCGAGCCGGCAGCGTTTTGGCCGCCGGGTTCTTCGGATAACGGTTCTGCCAGTCTTTGATGCCGGCCTTCAGCAGATCGGGATCCTGCTTGTTGTCCTGATAAACGCGCAGCAGATCCAGCCAGCCTTGCAGCACGTTCTCGTCGGCGTTGATCACCAGGCTGTTCATCTCCTGCGGCGTCAGCTGCAGCAGGGCCTGCCAGGTTTGATCCAGGTTGTCTTGGTGCGCCTTGCCGGTCAGCAGCGGCTCCTGGGCGATATAGGCGCGGATCAATGGCAGCGACGCTTTGCCCTGATTGGCGGCGATCTGCGCCTGGTAGTAGCGCACCTTCTGATTCGGCGACAGCGCACCGCTGTCCAGGTGGCCCAGCGTGCTGCGGGCGCTGACGTAGCTCTTGTTGGCGATCTGCAGTTCGGCGGTCAGCAACTGGCGTTCAGTCTGCTGCGCGCCGCTGAGGTTTTTCGGCAGCTGGTTCAACTGGTCGCCGGCCTGTGGCAGTTTTCCTTCACGCAGCAAGGCGCGAATAGCAAGTAATTGCCAGTCAGCCTTGTTATCATCGCTGCTTTGCTGCAACTGCTGCAGGTAGTAATCGGAGCTGGCGCTCGCTTCGTCCTGTATATTGGCGGGCGGCGTTTGCGGGGCCCGACTTGGACAGCCCGCCAGGAAAAGGGCGGCGGCGATGACTGCGGTCAGTCGGACAGGCTTGGAACGCCCTGCTTTGGTACGAACGAATGTTGAGGAAAGCATACTGTATCCAGTGATGTTTTTTTCAAGATGCTCAATATTAAATCGGCAACCCGGATGAAACAATGAATCAACACCAACAATCAGTCATTTCTGCATCAACGCTGTATGTGGTGCCCACCCCCATCGGCAATCTGGGCGATATTACCCACCGTGCGTTAGAGGTACTGAAAAGCGTTGATCTGATCGCGGCGGAAGACACGCGCCATACCGGATTGCTGCTGCAACACTTCGCGATCAACGCGCGTCTGTTCGCGCTGCACGATCACAACGAACAGCAAAAGGCCGATCAGCTGCTGGCGAAACTGCAGGAAGGCCAGAGCATCGCGCTGGTTTCCGACGCCGGCACGCCGCTGATCAACGATCCCGGTTATCACCTGGTGCGCCGCTGCCGCGAGGCCGGCATTCGCGTGGTGCCGCTGCCGGGTGCCTGCGCCGCCACCACCGCGCTGTGCGCCGCGGGCGTCGCCTCCGACCGTTTCTGCTACGAAGGTTTTCTGCCGGCGAAAACCAAGGGGCGCAAGGATACGCTGATGGCGCTGGCGGAGGAACCGCGTACGCTGATTTTCTACGAATCCACCCACCGCCTGTTGGAAAGCCTGCAGGACATGGTCACCGTCTGGGGCCCGCAGCGCTATGTGGTGCTGGCGCGCGAGCTGACCAAAACCTGGGAATCCATCCACGGCGCGCCGGTGGGCGAGCTGCTGGCGTGGGTGCAGGAAGATGAAGTGCGCCGCCGCGGCGAAATGGTGCTGATCGTCGAGGGCCACAAGGCGCAGGAGGATGTGCTGCCGCTTGAGGCGCTGCGCACGCTGGCGCTGCTGCAAAAAGAGTTGCCGTTGAAAAAGGCGGCGGCGCTGGCGGCGGAAATCCACGGCGTGAAGAAAAATGCGCTGTATAAGCACGCGCTGGAGCAACAACAGCCGTAAAGCGGTTGACCTGCCGCCGCCGCGACGCTACTATCCGCGCCGGAGTTGACCAGACAGTCGCCGCTTCATTGCCGTCCTCTTCGGGGAGACAGATGGAGGGGAGGAAAGTCCGGGCTCCATAGGGCAGGGTGCCAGGTAACGCCTGGGAGGCGCAAGCCTACGACTAGTGCAACAGAGAGCAAACCGCCGATGGCCCGCGCAAGCGGGATCAGGTAAGGGTGAAAGGGTGCGGTAAGAGCGCACCGCGCGGCTGGCAACAGTTCGTGGCACGGTAAACTCCACCCGGAGCAAGGCCAAATAGGGGTTCACATGGTACGGCCCGTACTGAACCCGGGTAGGCTGCTTGAGCCAGTGAGCGATTGCTGGCCTAGAGGAATGACTGTCCACGACAGAACCCGGCTTACCGGTCAACTCCCTCGACAAAAGAAAACCCCGCGCAACGCCTGTTGCGCGGGGTTTTTCGTTTTTCGGCCGGCTTACACCGGCAGGTCAATCAGCAGCGCGCGCAGCGGCGTCTCGGCGCGGATCGTCAGGCGGTTTTCCTCACGCACGAAGGCGCCGTCGCCGCAGGTCAGGCGTTGCGCTTCGTGGCGCTCGCCGGTAGCGGCGATGGTGCCGTGAATCGACTGCAAATAGGCGCGCGGCCCGTTAATCGTCAGCGTTTGTTCTTCGCCCGGCTGCAGATCGAGATGGTGGATCCAAACCTGCTGGCGCAGCTGCAGGCTGCCCTGCGCGCCGTCCGGCGAGGCCAGCAGCAGGTTGCCTGCCGCCGGCAGCGCCAGGCGCTGCACCCGCTCGTTGTTGCGTTCCGGGCAGGCGTCCAGCCACAGCTGCAGGCGGGTCAGCGGCGTATCGCTGCTGACGTTCTGTTCGCTGTAACTCAGGCCCGGCTGGGTGGCCAACAGCAACGCTTCGCCGGCTTTGGCGCGCGCGGTGTTGCCGTCGCTGTCGCGGTATTCCGCCTCGCCCTGCAGGATCAGGTTCAGGATATCCACGCTGGGATAGGTACGCGGCTGGAACGACGCGCCCGGTGCCAGCACCTCCTGATTCAGCACCCGCAGCGACGCGTAGCCCATCAGTTTGGGATCGAAGTAGTGACCAAAGGAAAAGGTGTAGCGAGCCTGCAGCCAACCAAAGTCAGCTTGCCCGCATTGTTGTGCTGTTCTGCATGTAATCATGGCAATCGGCTCTCTAAATTCATTATCCAAATGGTAAGCATCTGGACGTCGGATTGTTAGCCAGTTAATCTGGTCGGCATATTCAAATTTCCTGACAGAGGGATGTGATGGCCAGAGATCGGGCGCTCACGCTTGAGGCGCTGAGAGTGATGGACGCGATCGACCGGCGTGGCAGTTTCGCCGCGGCCGCCGACGAATTGGGCCGGGTGCCGTCGGCGCTCAGCTACACCATGCAAAAATTGGAAGAAGAATTGGATGTGGTGCTGTTCGACCGTTCGGGCCACCGCACCAAGTTCACCAACGTCGGGCGCATGTTGCTGGAGCGCGGGCGGGTGCTGCTGGAGGCGGCCGATAAGCTGACCACCGACGCCGAGGCGCTGGCGCGCGGTTGGGAAACCCACCTGACCATCGTCAGCGAAGCGCTGTCGCCGCCGAGCCTGCTGTTCCCGCTGGTGGACAAACTGGCGCTGAAGGCCAACACCCAGGTGTCGATTTTCACCGAAGTGCTGGCGGGCGCCTGGGAGCGGCTGGAACAGGGGCGCGCCGACATTGTGATCGCGCCGGACATGCATTTTCGCGCGTCGTCGGAGATCAACACCCGCAAACTGTACAAGGTCATGAGCGTTTATGTCGCCGCGCCGGATCATCCTATCCACCAGGAGCCGGAGCCGCTGTCCGAGGTGACCCGCGTGAAGTACCGCGGCATCGCGGTGGCGGATACCGCCCGCGAGCGCCCGGTGTTGACCGTACAGCTGCTGGACAAGCAACAGCGCCTGACGGTGAGCACCATTGAAGACAAACGCCTGGCGCTGCTGGCCGGGTTGGGGGTGGCGACCATGCCGTATCCGATGGTGGAGAAAGATATCGAGGCCGGGCGGCTGCGCGTAGTGGGGCCGGAATACAGCCGCGAAGCCGATATCATCATGGCCTGGCGGCGCGACAGCATGGGGGAGGCGAAAGCCTGGTTCCTGCGCGAAATTCCGCGCCTGTTCGCGCAGCGCTAACGTCGGTTGGATGACATCCCCTTGCCGGGCGGCAAGGGGATTTTTTTGCCTTAGCCGAAGCGCTGGTCGCGGCCGTGCGGCTCGTCCAGATCCTGCGCCGGCCCGATGGAAATGATGCCGTGCGGGTTGATGGTGGCGTGGCTGCGGTAGTAGTGGTTGCGAATGTGCGGCAGGCTGACCGTTTCGGCGATGCCCGGCATCTGGTAGATGTCGCGCAGGAAACCGTACAGGTTCAGATAGTCGCTGATGCGGTGTTTGTCGCACTTGAAGTGGGTGACGTACACCGGATCGAAACGCACCAGCGTGGTCCACAGACGCAGGTCGGCTTCGGTCAGCCGATCGCCGGTCAGGTAGCGATGTTGCCCCAGGATCTGCTCAAGGCGCTCCAGCGCGTTGAATACCCCGTTGACCGCTTCGTCATAGGCTTCCTGGCTGGTGGCGAAACCGGCCTTGTACACGCCGTTATTCACTTGATCGTAAATCCAGCCGTTCAGCTCATCGATCTTACCGCGCAGATCGGTCGGGTAGTAGTCCCCAGCCCGAGCGCCGACGCCGTCAAACGCGCTGTTGAACATGCGGATGATGTCGGCGGATTCGTTGCTGACGATGGTTTGCCGCTGTTTATCCCACAGCACCGGCACGGTCACGCGCCCGCTGTAGTGCGGATCGGCCCGCAGGTAGATCTGGTACAGGAAGTCGGCGTGATACAGCGGATCGCCGGTGGTTTCAGGAAAATCCTGGCCGAAGGTCCAGCCGTTTTCCAGCATCAGCGGGTGCACCACCGAGACCGGAATAATCTGCTCCAGCCCTTTCAATTTGCGCATCAGCAGCGTGCGGTGCGCCCAGGGGCAGGCGAGAGAAACGTACAGGTGATAACGGCCCGCTTCGGCCTGGAAGCCGCCCGCGCCGTGTTCGCCGGGCTGACCGTCGGCGGTCACCCAATTGCGAAACTGAGCGGTTGAACGTTTGAAACGGCCGCCGGTAGATTTCGTGTCATACCAGATGTCTTGCCAAACGCCATCGACGAGTTGTCCCATGGGAATCTCCTTGGTGTCCGAGTGAAAAACGACAGGGCCCGGCATGCCGGGCCCTGAATGACAGTTTAGATTACCATTTCTTGTTCAGAAGACGGTCGATGCTGAAGCCGCCCGGGCCTGCGACCGCCAACACGATGAAGCCGCCGGCGATGGTCAGGTTTTTCATGAACATCAGCTGGTTTACGCCTTCCGCAAAGTCAGTGTGGAACAGCAGCGCGGTCAGGATGGTGAAACCGGCAGTGAACAGCGCCACGGTGCGGGTCAGGAAGCCGAACAGGATCGCCAGACCGCCGCCAAACTCCAGCAGAATGGTCAGCGGCAGCAAGAAGCCAGGCACGCCCATCGATTGCATGTACTGTTGGGTTCCGGCATAAGCGTCACCCATTTTGCCGTAGCCTGCCACGATAAACAGGATTGGCATCAGGATACGAGCAACCAGCAAACCTGTATCTTCTAATTTTTTCATCATCTACTCCAAAGTGTTTTTGTGCGCCTGTTCGGCGGTAGTCATATCAACGGGCGGTATATCGGGTCTCTCACCCTGTCCGGCCCATATCGTATTGATGGAGTGAATGTTAATCGGGAAGTGCTCAGGTTGTTAGCAAGTAAAACTGTCGTAATTTTTCAAAAAATCTGAATCTTTAGCGTGCTAATAAACTGACGCTTGTCAGCAGGTTGCCCAGCCCTCGGGATAAACAGCGCTGTTTTAAGGGAAAAACGAGGGCAGAGCAACAGGATGTTTGAAGGAAAAACGCGGGGCTTACTTGGCGGAGAAGGTCTTTTTAAACAGTCGGATAGCGCTCCAGGCACCGAAAGCGCGACGCGACCAGCGGATCATCTTGCTGGGGTGGCGGATGCCGTACAGCGCCATGACGCTGGAACCGAGTACCAGATAGCGGCGCAGGCCAAAAACGGTCTGCCAGCCGCGGTCAATGCGTTCGGTTTTTTCCAGCCACAAAGACTTGTGTTCGGCCAGATCCAGACGCTGTTGCTGGATCTGGCGAATCAGCCTCTCTTTTTTCCATTCCAGGTAGCGGCGGCGGCTCATGGCTCGCGCTCCAGTTCGGCGCGGTCGAGTTCCAACTGCTTGCGCGTGGCGCCCAGCAGCGTGGTGCGACGGGCCTTGACCAGCGTCCAGATGGTGCCGACCACGGCCAGGAACAGCAGCACACCAGTGGTGGCACCCAGCGCCACCAGCCGGTAGACCGGATCGATGGCCCAGAAGATCAGGATAAGCAGGCTCATCAAACCGAAGGCGGTGAACAGCAGCGTCATACCGGCCATGATCAGCAGCTGAATGAGGTTGGCTTTCTCCTCTTCCAGCTCGACGACCGCCAGCCGGACACGGGTTTCCACCATGCCGACCAGGATCGTGATGATGCGCTGACCGATATCCAGGACCCCTTTGGCGGGGCCCTGCGCGCGCACTTGCGGTTGTTCAGCCATGATTAGCGACGCGCGAGCAGCACGCCCAACACCACGCCGACCGCCGCGCCGATACCGATGCCGGTCCACGGGTTGTCGCGCACATAGTCGTCGGCCTGGCCGGCGATCTGTTTGGTTTGCGAAGCCAGCTTGTCACCGGCGTCGCTCAGGCGAGCGCGGGTCTCTTTCAGCGCGCCTTCCGCCTTCGAGCGCAGCTTCTCCAGCTCGGCTTTCGGCTTGTCGGTGGAGGAGTTCAGGACTTCCTCCAGCGTATCGGCTAAGGACTTCAGTTCAGCGCGTAAGTTTTCTGCATTTGAATCATGTGCCATGTGATTATTCCTTAACGTTTATTTCGACAGACTTTTAACATAGCGGATTTTTTCGCCGGAGCAAAGGGGTGATAGCCAGCAGATAACACCAGACATCAATTCCATATACTTAAGAAATCCCGTGTGATGGGGCTCTCATCGATAAATCCGCTGGTGTAAAAAAATTATTCCGCCTGGGCGCGTTTCAATTCAGCCTGCGCTTCCGCCAGCTTTTGCTGTTTCTTGGCGACCTTGTCCAGCTTGCCGGTTTGCTGCGCTTCTTTCAGCTCCTGCCGGCGTTCTTCGACCTTGCGCTGTTTCTCTGCGATGTTTTTCTGGCGTTCGGCCTGCAGGCCGGCTTCGGTGCAGTGAGTCTGCACTTCGCTCAGCGCTTTTTTCAGCCCTTCCATGCGGTGGGTGTTGCCGTGTTGGGTGGCGTAGTCAATTTGCTGCTGGATGTCTTGCGCTTTAGCGGCGCAGCCGCCCTCAGCGGCCGAAGCGAACGCCGGCAGCGTGCAGAGTGGTAACAGCAGTAACAGTGAGTGGCGTAATTTCATCTTTCAGTTCCTTGTTCATGGGATGCCTGAACAGGCATCCGCTTTCCTGGCTGCCGAAGGCGGCAGCACGAGAGGAGGGCGTTCATCGCCGGCTGAAGTTACCCTTCAGCATAGTCATGAAACCGGCGAGCCCCCAAAGAATCAGCCGTGATCCAGTGCTGACTGATTAATTCTTGAGCTAATCGATGCGAATGAAAATGAAGATTATGGCAATGAAAGGAAACCCCTTCATATGAAGGGGGATTATCCCAGATTGAGCGGGGAACGCGCAAATTCGCGTACCCAATGCGACGGCACGGGGGACTCGCTCAATGCGATGTGGTAACCGGGCGGCAGAATGGTTTGCAACGCTTCGCGCGCCAGCAACTGCTGCTCCGGCGAATCCAGACGAATGACCAGGCCATCGCCTTCCGGCGTAATGCTTTTGATGCGGATGCCGCGTTCATCCAGGCGCTGGTAGACATAAAAGCCGTCGGGTAGCGACAGCCCTTGCTGGCTGGCGCGGATGCGCAGCTCGCTCTCGGTGCGCACCATGCAGGGCACCAACAGCGTCGCCAACGCCAGCAGGGCGAGCGCGATCATCAGGACGTATTGCCAGCGCGGGCGCTTTGCTGTCACGCCCCTTTCCCCGGATTCTGGCTGTTGGCGCGCTTCTTGCGCCACAACACGATCAGCGAGCCGACCAGCCCGACCACCAGCAATACCAGCGGCAGCATCATCAGGCAGAACATCAGCTGATCTTCATACTTGCGGAACACCGGCGTTTTCCCCAGGGCGAAGCCCAGCGTCGTCAGGATCAAGACCCACAGCAGGCCGCTCATCCAGTTGAAGAACTGGAAGCGTGCGTTGCTCAGGCCGGACAGGCCGGCGATGGTCGGCAGCAGGGTACGCACGAAGGCCAGGAAGCGGCCGACCAGCAGGGCGGAAAGGCCGTGACGGTGGAACAGGTTATGTGCACGCTGATGGTAGTGGGCCGGCAGATGCGAAAGCCAGCCTTGCACCGTTCGCGTATTGCCGAGCCACCGGCCTTGTATATAACTGACCCAGCACCCCAGGCTGGCGGCGACGGTCAGGATAACGATGGTCAATGGGAAGCCCATGGTGCCTTTGGCGATCAACACGCCGACCAGGATCAGCAGGCTGTCACCCGGCAAGAAAGCGGCCGGCAGCAGGCCGTTCTCCAAAAACAGGATCATGAACAGCAGGATGTAGAGGGTCCACACCAACGAAGGGTTCGCCAGCGTCTCAAAATCCTGCTGCCATAAGGCATGTATCAGTTCTTTAATGATGTCCATCCGGTGTTCCTAAAACGTCATTGTTTATTTTTATCTCAGCGGCGGAGCGGGCGTGAGCTGAAAGCGCGCGGCGATCCTGAGTGCTGATAACGATGAAACGGCGTTGCTTTAAGGTTTCTAAGCGGTGCGACACCGGTCATAGGTGGTAAGTCAGCGTGCCACGGTACTGCATATTGCTTTCTTTCCAACCGGCCTGGCGACTCTGTTGCCTGGAAGCGTCCAGCATCCAGTCGACCTGGGCAAGCCGGTTGGGAGCCGGGGTGTCCTGGCGGGGGAAGCGAATTCGGTAACCCGGCTCTGCGGCCAGGGTATAGACCGGCGCCGGCAGGGAGGATGCGAGCAGCGAACCGGAGAAAGAGTGCGCTCTGGGCAGCAGCAGCGGCAACTTGCCGGGGGCTTTGCGGCGCGCTTCGGCCGGCGCCCGATACACATGATCATAGGGGGAAAGCGCCGGCTCCGCCAGCAGCAGCAGGCTGCTCAGCGCGCTGGGGGTTGGCTTGGGTGACGCCACGCATAGCTGTTGGCCGGAGACCGAACCGGTCCAGCAGAAAACAGCAATCAGCATGGCAAACAACCAGCGCATTTATTCGCGTCCCGCCCCCGCAGCAATGGGTAAAAAAGTGGGCTAACTCTACCAAAATAGCACGATTGGCAACAGGGAAATCTACGTTGCCGACGGTGAAATAGTACACGGCAAACGGCGGTTCCGGCATCGATTCAGCGGATTTTACATTACCTGACATAAGCCGACGGTTTTTGACCGCCGTGGCTATTTCGGCTCGTGGTTCACGCCATCCAGATGCACCACCGGATTCTCGGCGAACAGGTAGCGATCGGCGTTGTATTCGAAGTCATCGCTGGTGGCGTTGAACAGCATCTGTTTGGTGTTTTCCAGGTGCTGCCACATCGCCAGTTTGGCGGCGTAAGGGTCTTTGCGCATCAGCGCCTTGAGGATCTGATCGTGATCGTCACACCAGCTGGCGATCGAGCGTTCGTCGATATGCTCGTGCAGCTTTTTCCAGTAAGGGTTGTTGACCCGCTGCACCCACATTTTTTCCACGATGGTGGCCATGGCGGTGTTTTGGGTGGCCAGCGCCACCTGCACGTGGAACTTCAGATCCCACTGCGAGTCGCGGAAGCGATCCTCTTTACGGGCGTGCTCCTGGATCTCCATCAACTGCACGATATCTTGTTTGGTCACCTGGGTGGCGGCGAACTCGGCGATGTTGCTTTCAATCAGCTGGCGCGCCTGCAGCAGCTCAAACGGGCCGGCGGTGGCGAACTCGATGCTGTCGCCCGGCACCACCAGGTGCTTTTGCTGGTTGGACACCACGTGGATCCCGGATCCCTTGCGCACGTCCACATAGCCTTCCACTTCCAGCATGATGATCGCCTCGCGCACCACGGTACGGCTGACATTCATCTCTTCGGCGATGTATCGTTCGGCCGGCAGCTTGTCGCCTACCGGGTAGCGGCCGCTTTCGATGCGTTGCTTAAGCTCGGCGGCCAGTTGCTGATACAGGCGTCTGGTTTCGGTGAATTCCATAGTGAATGCTCTATACGGTGCGGTGGGAAGGGGCGCGTGGCCATCGGATTTGTTATACCACTTATTCGGCACCGCTGCCAGAGGAGCAAGAGGCCCGGCGCGGCGGCCGGGCGGCGGGATCAGCTGCGCGCCGGGGCCGGTTGCAGCGTGGCCGGCTGGGTTTCGGCGGCCGGGCGGTTTTGCAACACCGTCCAGATGACGATGGCGCCGAGAATGTCGAAGACCGACAGCGCGGCGAACAGCGGGCTGAAGCCGAGGGTGTCCGCCAGGGCGCCGACCACCAGGGCGAACAGCGTGCTGGCTGTCCAGGCCGCCATACCGGTGAGGCCGTTGGCAGTCGCCACCTCATTGCGGCCGAACACGTCGGAAGAGAGGGTGATCAGCGCGCCGGACAGCGCCTGATGGGCGAAGCCGCCGACGCACAGCAGCGCGATAGCCGCGTAAGGGCTGGTGAACAGGCCGATCATGCCGGGGCCGATCATCAACACCGCCCCCATCGTCACCACCAGCTTGCGTGAGACGATCAGGTTGACCTTGAAATACTTCTGGAACAGCGGCGGCAGATAACCGCCGACGATGCAGCCGAGATCGGCGAACAGCATCGGCATCCAGGCGAACATGGCGATCTCTTTCAGGTTAAAACCGTAGGCCTTGAACATGAACAGCGGGATCCAGGCGTTGAAGGTGCCCCACGCCGGCTCCGCCAGAAAGCGCGGCAGCGCGATGCCCCAGAACTGACGGTTGCGCACGATCTGCCAGGCGGACATCTTTTTGGCGTTAGAGGTCTGGTGCTGGGCTTCCTGGCCTTCGAGGATGTAACGGCGCTCTTCCTGGCTCAGTTTCTTCTGATCTTTCGGGTGTTTGTAGAACAGCAGCCAACAAATGGCCCAGATCAGGCTCAGCACGCCGGTGATGATGAACGCCATTTCCCAGCTGTGCGCCACGATGGCCCATACAACCAACGGTGGGGCGATCATGCCGCCGATCGATGAACCCACGTTGAAATAGCCGACGGCGATCGAACGCTCTTTGGCCGGAAACCACTCGCTGCTGGCCTTCAGCCCGGCGGGGATCATGGCCGCCTCGGCCATGCCGACCGCGCCGCGCGCCAGCGCCAGGCCGCCCCAGCTGTTGGCCAGCGCGGTGCCCATACAGAACAGCGCCCATAGAATGGCGAACATGGCGTAACCGACCTTGGTGCCCAGCACGTCCAGCACATAGCCCGCCACCGGTTGCATCACGGTGTAGCAGGCGGAATAGGCGGCGACGATATAGGAATACTGTTGGGTGGTGATGTGCAGCGTATCTTCCAGCGTCGGCGCCGCGACGGCGATGGCGTTGCGGGTCAGGTAGCCCAGCACGGTGCCGATGGTCACCAGTCCGATCATGTACCAGCGTAACCCTTTAATTTTACGCATCCGAAATGTCTCCCCGTTTGAAGGTGTGGCCGTCGATGCGGCTGGCGAGACAATAACCTGTCATACAGGTTTAAAAGTTGAGTGATATCACAAAAGGAATTATTCGCCTGAGCGATACTGTCGCCGGTGAAATAGTGCGTTTACGCCGCACATTTGCCGTAAAATTGAGCGAAAAAGGGATTGAAGGACCTTAAACCAGCAGCTCATGGGAAAAATTTGCTGGACGCTTGTGAAAATTGGTGTGATAACTTTTGTGATTCGAACCCCGTGCCGCACGGCAAGTAAGGAGCCCGAGATGGCGACGTTTTTGAGCGAAGATTTCCTGCTGGACAACGAATTTGCCCGGCGCTTGTATCACGACTATGCGGCGCCGCAGCCGATTTTCGATTATCACTGCCATTTGCCGCCACAGCAGATCGCGGAGAACACCCGCTTCGGCAACCTGTACGATATCTGGTTGCGGGGCGATCACTACAAATGGCGGGCGATGCGCACCAACGGCGTGGCGGAGCGGCTGTGTACCGGCGATGCGGGCGATCGTGAGAAATTCGACGCCTGGGCCGCCACGGTGCCGCATACCATCGGCAACCCGCTCTATCACTGGACGCATCTGGAGCTGCGTCGGCCGTTCGGCATCACGGATACGCTGCTGTCGCCGGCCACGGCGGATGAGATCTGGCAGCGCGGCAATGCGCTGCTGGCGCAGGATGAGTTTCGCGCGCGCGGCATCATGCGGCAGATGAATGTGAAAATGGTCGGCACCACCGACGATCCGATCGACGATCTGCGCCATCATCGGGCGATCGCCGACGATCGTGGCTTCGATATCAAGGTATTGCCGAGCTGGCGGCCGGACAAGGCTTTCACTATCGATTCACCGGGCTTCAATGACTATCTGCGGCAGCTGGAGGCGGCGGCGGATACCGCCATCGGCCGCTTCAGCGCGCTGTGCGACGCCCTGTACAAGCGCATGGATCACTTCGCCGCCCACGGCTGCAAGGTGGCCGACCATGCGCTGGATGTGGTGGTGTTCGGCGAGGCCGATGAAGCGGCGCTGGATGCGATCCTGCTGCGCCGCCTGAACGGCGAGCTGCCGACGCCGGAACAGAGCGCCCAGTTCAAAAGCGCGGTGCTGCTGTTCCTGGCCGGCGAATACCGGCGCCGCGGCTGGGTGCAGCAGTATCACATCGGCGCGCTGCGCAATAACAACAGCCGCATGCTGGCCGCCGTCGGGCCGGATATCGGCTTCGACTCGATCAACGATCGGCCGCTGGCGGAGCCGCTGTCGCGGCTGCTGGATGCCCAGGCGCGGCAGGGGGGCCTGCCGAAAACCATTCTCTACTGCCTCAACCCGCGCGATAACGAAGTGATCGGCACCATGATCGGCAATTTCCAGGGGGAAGGCACGCCGGGCAAGATGCAGTTCGGTTCCGGCTGGTGGTTCAACGATCAGAAGGACGGCATGCAGCGCCAAATGACGCAGCTGGCGCAGCTCGGGCTGCTGAGCCGCTTCGTCGGCATGCTGACCGACAGTCGTAGCTTCCTGTCGTATACGCGCCATGAATACTTCCGCCGCATTCTTTGCCAGATGATCGGCCGCTGGGTGGCGGACGGCGAAGCGCCGGCGGATATCGCGCTGCTGGGCGAAATGGTGAAAAACATCTGCTTCGACAACGCCAAAGACTATTTCGCCATTGAACTGGCGTAGCCGTTATCCGGGACCGGTTTATGCAAAGTACGATAAAGATTCACGAGCAGGATAACGTGGCGGTGGCGCTGCGTGATCTGGCTGCCGGAGAGTGCGTTGAGCTGGAAGGCGCGGTCATCCAACTGGCGCAGCCGGTGGCGCGCGGGCACAAATTTGCGCTCGACCCGATCGCCGAGGGCGAAGACATCATCAAATATGGCCAGCCGATCGGCCATGCGCTCGCGGCCATCGGGCCGGGGGAGCATATTCATTCGCAAAACGCCAAAACCAACCTGAGCGATCTGGACAGCTACCGTTACCAGCCGCAATTCCCGACGTTGCCGCCGCAGGCCGCGGATCGCGAGGTGCAGTTGTACCGACGGGCCGGCGGCGAAGTGGGGATCCGCAATGAGCTGTGGATCGTGCCGACCGTCGGTTGCGTCAACGGTATCGCTCGCCAGATCCAGCAACGCTTTTTGCAGCAAACGCAGGCAGAGGGGATCGACGGCGTGCATCTGTTCAGTCACCCGTTCGGCTGCTCGCAGCTGGGGCAGGATCATGCCAACACCCGCATCATGCTGCAGAACCTGGCGCGCCATCCCAACGCCGGCGCGGTGCTGGTGATCGGGCTGGGTTGCGAGAACAATCAGGTGGATGCCTTTCGCGCCACGTTGGGGATAGAGGACGAGCGACGGCTGCGCTTTATGGTGTGCCAACAGCAGGACGACGAAGTGGAAGCCGGGCTGGCGCTGTTGCACGAGCTGTACCGGGAGATGCGCCTCGATCGCCGTGAGCCGGGCCGCCTGAGCGAGTTGAAGTTCGGCCTGGAGTGCGGCGGTTCGGACGGATTGTCGGGTATCACCGCTAACCCGCTGCTGGGGCGGTTCTCCGATTATGTGATCGCCAACGGCGGCACCACGGTGCTGACCGAAGTGCCGGAGATGTTCGGCGCCGAGCGCATTCTGATGAGCCGCTGCCGCGATGGGGAGACCTTCGACAAAACCGTCGACATGATCAACGATTTCAAACGCTATTTCATCGCCCATCAGCAGCCGATTTATGAGAACCCGTCGCCGGGCAACAAGGCCGGCGGCATCACCACGCTGGAGGAGAAATCGCTCGGCTGCACCCAAAAGGCGGGGCTAAGCCAGGTGGTGGACGTGCTGAAATACGGCGAGCGGCTGCGTGTGCCGGGGCTGAATCTGCTCAGCGCGCCGGGCAACGACGCCGTGGCGACCAGCGCGCTGGCCGGCGCCGGCTGCCATATGGTGCTGTTCAGCACCGGGCGCGGCACGCCGTACGGCGGCTTTGTGCCGACGGTAAAGCTGGCGACCAACAGCGAGCTGGCGGCGAAGAAACCGCACTGGATCGATTTTGACGCCGGCGGCCTGATCCACGGCGTGGCGATGGAGACGTTGCTCAGCCGCTTCATCGATCTGATTGTCGAGATCGCCAACGGGCGTCTGGCGCGTAATGAAACCAACGACTTCCGCGAGCTGGCGATCTTTAAAAGCGGGGTGACGCTGTAAGGCTGACAAAAAAGGCGCTCGAAGGAGCGCCTTTTTGATGAAGCAACGCGCGATTAACGCACCTTCAGCGGATCTTCGTTCGCCAGCCGCTGGTCTTCCGCCTGGCAGGCCGCGGCAGTGAACAGTACGTCGGTAGAGGAGTTGAGGGCGGTTTCCGCCGAATCCTGCAGGACGCCGATGATAAAGCCGACCGCCACCACCTGCATCGCCACGTCGTTCGGAATGCCGAACATGTTGCACGCCAGTGGGATCAGCAACAGCGAACCGCCGGCCACGCCGGAGGCGCCGCAGGCGCAGAGGGCCGCCACCACGCTCAACAGCAGGGCGGTCGGGACGTCCACCGCGATGCCCAGCGTGTTTACCGCCGCCAGCGTCAACACGGTGATGGTGATCGCCGCGCCGGCCATGTTGATGGTGGCGCCCAGCGGGATGGAAACCGAGTAGGTGTCCTCATTCAGATTCAGCTTTTTGCACAGCTCCATGTTCACCGGGATGTTGGCGGCCGAGCTGCGGGTGAAGAAGGCGGTCACGCCGCTCTCGCGCAGGCAGGCGAACACCAGCGGATACGGGTTGCGGCGGATCTTCCAGTAAACGATCAACGGGTTGAGCACCAGCGCCACCAGCAGCATGCAGCCAAGCAGCACCATCAGCAGCTGGGCGTAGCCCCACAGCGCGCCGAAGCCGGTTTCCGCCAGCGTGGAGGCCACCAGGCCGAAGATGCCGAGCGGCGCACAGCGGATCACCGCGCGCACCACCAGAGTGACCGCATGGGACATGTCGTTGATCAGCCCCTTGGTGGTCTCGGAAGCGTGGCGCAGCGCCAGCCCCAGACCGACGGCCCAGGCCAGAATGCCGATGTAGTTGGCGTTAATCAGCGCATGGAACGGGTTGGCCACCACGCTCATCAACAGGCCCTTCATTACCTCCACAATGCCGCCCGGCGGGGTAATGTCCGTCGCGCCGGTGGTCAGCGCCAGCGTGGAAGGGAAGATAAAGCTGACGACCACCGCCACCAGCGCGGCGGCAAAGGTGCCCAGCAGGTAGAGGAACAGGATCGGGCGAATGTTGGTCTTCTGCCCCTGTTTATGGTTGGCGATCGAGGCCATGACCAGAATCAGCACCAGCACCGGCGCCACCGCTTTCAGCGCGCCGACGAACAGGGTGCCGAGCAGGCCGACCGCCGCTGCGGCCGCCGGTGAAACCAGCGCCACCAGAATGCCGGCCACCAGGCCGACCATGATTTGTTTGACCAGGCTGCCCTGCGTGATCTTTTGTAGTAGTTTTTGCATAGTGCTTTCTTCCTGATGTTATCTGGCCGCCGCGGCGGGAACGACGCCGGGCAGCTTTATATGATTCTGTAACTAAGTGTGTTTGCCGAATCAGTATTCAGCAATCGAATGATGTTGGAAAGAGGCGAGGGTGAAATTCTGAGCGCGGATCAACACTTGATAACATACTGGTTACATTTGTGTGATCGCAATAACGTTTGGCGTTTTGGGGGAATTGCCAAACAATCACGGGGCGACTAGCGCCCCGGATAACAGATTGTGGTTATTTCTTCGCCAGGCGATCGTTGCGGTGATTGACCCAGGCGTTGATCAGCAAGGTGAACGTCAGGATGCCCGCCACCACGCCGAGCGAAACGCCGATCGGGATGTGGAAGAAGTCGATAATCAGCATCTTGATGCCGATAAATACCAGGATCACCGACAGGCCGTATTTCAGCATCGAGAACCGTTCCGCTACGTTGGCCAGCAGGAAGTACATGGCGCGCAGGCCCATGATGGCAAACAGGTTGGAGGTCAGGACGATGAACGGATCGGTGGTCACGGCGAAGATAGCCGGAATGCTGTCCACCGCGAAAATCACGTCGCTCAGTTCCACCAGGATCAGCACCAGCACCAGCGGGGTGGCGAACAGAATGCCGTTGCGGCGCACGAAGAAACGCTCGCCTTCCAGGCTGTCGGTCATGCGCAAGCGGCTGCGCAGCCATTTCACCAGCGGTTTGTCGCCGATCGCCGAGTCATCTTCCTTCGCCAGCGCCATTTTAATACCGGTGAACAGCAGGAAAGCGCCGAACAGATACAGCAGCCACTGGAACTGGCTGACCAGCCAACTGCCGGCGAAGATCATGATGGTACGCAGCACGATCGCCCCCAGCACGCCGTAGATCAGCACCCGCCGTTGCAGGTTGGCCGGTACGGCGAAGTAGCTGAACAGCATCAGCCAGACGAACACATTATCCACCGCCAGCGCTTTTTCGATCAGGTAGCCGGTCAGGAAGGCCAGCGCCTGGGTATCGGCGACGGCGCGCCCGGCGGTTTCATTCAGGTAGTACCAGAAACCGAAGTTGAACAGCAGGGAGAGGCTGACCCACACCAGCGACCAGCTGGCGGCCTGCTTCATAGTCATGGTGTGCGCGCCTTTACGGCCCTGCAACAGGAGATCGATTGCGAGCATCACGACTATGACGGCGGCAAAGCTGCCCCATAACCACGGTGTGCCAACGGAATTCATCATCAGAGGTATCCTTCAAAAACAAAAACGGCCAACGTCGGAAGACGCCAGCCGCTCTGTGAACGCTGCAAGCAAACCTCGCCTTCCGGCAAGGTCTCACTTACAACGTTGATGAAGGTGGTTACACCTTTGACATCAGGTTGCCCGGTAACCGGATGCTTGCGCATCGTAATGACGATTGACCGGCAATGAAGTTACTCCCCTTTGCAGAGCAGAAAGTAATGCAAAATGTGTCGGCGGTCAACGTGAATCGCGTTAACCGGCCATCGCTTTTTGCGCGCCGAGGCTGACGACGAATCCCTGCAGCAGCAGGCGGCTGAATGGCGTGTCGCTAACCTGTTGTTGTTGCTGTTGGTAGCGGGCCTGCTGCTCGGGATGCAGCTCGCCGAGCCACTGCAGATACCGGCTCATCACCGCGCCGTTGAATTCCGGGTGAAACTGGGTGGTCAGGGCGTGATCGCCATAGCGCAGGATCTGGTGTGCGTCCTGCTGCGAACGCGCCAGCGTCTGCGCGCCGGCGGGCGGCGTCAGCACGCTCTGCGAGTGGATCAGGTTGGCCTTGAAGCGCGGCGGCAGCAGGGTGAGCCGCCGATCGTCGGCCGCGGCGGGCAGCAGTTCGATCTCCAGCGTGCCGACCTCCATGCCCTGCGGGTGGTAACCCACTTCGCCGCCGAGCGCGTAGGCCAACAGCTGATGGCCGTAGCAGACGCCGAACAGCGGCAGTTTGACCGCCATCGCCTGGCGCAGCCATTCGGCGGCTTCCTCGCTCCACGGCAGCCGTTCGGTCACCATCGCCGGCGAGCCGGTGATGACTACGCCGCAATAGGCGGCAGGCGGCAACGGCCGTTCGCCTGCGGGCAGGTGCACGATGTGCGCGCGTTCGGCGTCGATATTGCCCTGTTGCAGGAACATGCCTTCAAAGTTGGCCAGTTCCTGACGAATGGCCTGCGGCGCGTCGCCGGTTTGCATCACGAGCAGCGGTTTCATCTCATTCTCCGTCGGCGGGGAAGACAACGCCGGTCTGGCGGCGGATGTCGGTCAGCAGGCGGGCGACGATCAGCGAATTCTCCAGCCCCGGATGTTCCACCTGATGCTGTTCAACCAGCTCGGCAAAGGCCAGCGCCTCATACAGCATGGTGTTGATGTGCTGCGGCTGGCTCAGATCCTGGCGGTTGCCGCCGCGCGGCGTCAGCGCCACGCCCTGGCACTCGGAAATCTTGTCGATAATCAGCGTGCCTTCCTCCCCCTGGATCTCGCTGGGGATCGCCGAGTCGCTGACCTTGGAATGGGAAAGCGTGACGTCGAAATCACCGTAGTTCAGGCAGACGGTGCCGTGGGCGTCAACGCCGGTATCGAGCAGTGTGGCGCTGGCGAGCACCGACTGCGGCGCGCCGAACAGCGCTACCGCGCTGGCCAGGCAGTAGTAGCCGATATCCATGATCGAGCCGTTGGAGAACTGCGGGTTAAAGGTGTTGGGGTTCTCGCCGGCCAGGTAGCGCGGGTAGCGCGAAGAGTATTGGCAATAGTTGATGAAGGCTTTGCGCAGCCGGCCGACGTTCGGCAATGCCTGTTGCAGCGTCAGAAAATTCGGCAGATAGGCGCTTTTGAACGCCTCGAACAGCACCACCTGGTTTTCCCGCGCGCAGGCTACCAGCTGTTCCGCTTCGCGCTGGTTGGAGGCCAGCGGTTTTTCGCAGATCACGTGCTTTTTATGGCGCAGGAACAGCAGCGATTGCGGGCAGTGCAGGGAATTGGGGCTGGCGATATACACCGCGTCTATGGCATCGGACTGGGCCATTGCCTCGAGCGAGTCGAAAAACTGCGTGACCTGATAGTTGGCGCCAAACGCCTGCGCCTGCTCCAGCGAGCGTGAATACACGGCGCTCAGCTTGAGTTTGCCGCTTTCATGGGCGGCATCGATAAAACGTTCCGTAATCCAGTTGGTGCCGACGACGGCAAAGCGAATCATAGCGAGCTCCGGTCCAGCCTAAAACCGCAGATTATCACGCCCTCACTCGCTATGCATACAGCTCGCCGAACAGCGAAAGGTGCGTCAGATACAGCCGGGTATCGAACTCCAACTGGTGATAATCGGGCTCCATATGGCAGCACAGGCTGTAAAACGCCTTGTTGTGATCTTTCTCTTTCAGGTGCGCCAGCTCATGCACTACGATCATGCGCAGGAACGGCTCAGGCGCGACCTTGAACACCGTCGCCACGCGGATTTCCGCCTTGGCCTTCAGCTTGCCGCCCTGCACGCGCGAGATGGCGGTGTGCAGGCCCAGCGCGTGCTTCATGACGTGGATCTTGCTGTCATAGGCCACCTTGCTCAGCGGCTGGGCGTTGCGCAGATACTGATTTTTCAGATCGACGGTAAACTGATACAGCGACTTGTCGGTGGTGCAGTCATGCACCTGCGGATAGCGCTGCAGCAGCACGTCTCCCAGCCGGTTCTGGTGGATCAGTTGCTGCACCTGGCTTTGCAGATGCGCCGGGTAGCCTTGCAGGTAGGTCAATTCAGACATTCTTGTTCCGTATCAACGGCCATTCAGCCGGCCATTCTATGCTGTTTTTTCGCTCAAATCCTGACATACGCAATTTATCCGAAAAAACATTTTACTGACGGGCGTTTTTAGGGGATAAACAGCCCAAATTTTATCAGTCAGGAGGGGCAATGAGCCAACTCGATCTGGGAACACAGCAACTTGAGCTGGAGCGTTATCCCCAACAGGAAGAATCCACCCAACTGCAGGCGTGGGAAGCGGCGGACGAATATCTGCTGCAACAGCTTGAAAACGTAGATATCGGCGGCCGCCCGGTGCTGATTTTCAACGATAACTTCGGCACCCTGGCCTGTGCGTTGCACGCGCATCGCCCTTACAGCGTCAGCGACTCGTACATGAGCCAGCTGGCGACGCGCCACAACCTCAAGCTCAACGGTCTGGATCCCGAGCAGGTCACGCTGCTGGACAGCCTGGCCGAGCTGCCGGCGGCGCCGGCGGTGGTGCTGATTCGCGTGCCGAAAGCGCTGGCGCTGCTGGAACAACAGCTGCGCGCGCTGCGCCACGTCGTGACCGAAGACACGCTGATCGTTGCCGGCGCCAAAGCGCGCGACGTGCACACCTCGACGATGCAGCTGTTTGAAAAGGTGCTGGGCCCAACGCGCACCAGCCTGGCATGGAAGAAGGCGCGCCTGATCTTCTGCCAGGCGGCGGACATCGTCCCGCCGGCGGCAGCGGAAACCACCAACTGGGCGCTGGACGGCACCGATTGGCTTATCCACAACCACGCCAACGTCTTCTCGCGTGGCAGCCTGGATATCGGTGCGCGCCTGTTTATGGAGCATCTGCCGCGCGGCCTGAACGGCCATATCGTCGATCTGGGCTGCGGCAACGGCGTGATTGGCCTGACGGCGCTGGCGCAAAACCCGGAAGCGCAGGTGACTTTCGTCGATGAATCCTACATGGCGGTGGCCTCCAGCGAGCTGAACGTGGAGCACAACCTGCCGCAAGAGCTGGACCGTTGCCAGTTTGAGGTGAACAACGCGCTGGCGGGCATCGAGCGCGAAAGCGTGCAGGCGGTGCTGTGCAACCCGCCGTTCCACCAGCAACACGCCATTACCGATCACACCGCCTGGCAGATGTTCTGCGACGCCAAGCGCTGCCTGCAAGTGGGCGGCGAACTGCGCATCGTCGGCAACCGTCATCTCGACTATCACCAGAAGCTCAAGCGCCTGTTCGGCAACTGCACGCTGGTGGCCTCGAACAAGAAGTTCGTGATCCTTCGAGCGGTGAAATCCGGCGCGCGTCGCTGAGCGTGAATAACAAGGGGCGCCGGGCGCCCCTCAGACTGTAGACAAAGGGGGAAAAGCGTGGTTTTTCCCCCTTTGTGGATATCAGCCGAAAATCAATAAATTGATTTTCCTTGTTCTCTATTCGCTGCTCTCTGCCAACCCGGCATGGGGATGAGGTTTGTCATCAATATCAGGGGCGCCGGGCGCCCCTTTTTTACAGCGCCATCGCCAACCGCGTACCCTGATCGATCGCGCGGCGGGCGTCCAGCTCGGCGGCCACGTCGGCACCGCCGATCAGGTGCACGGTTTTCCCCATCGCCAGCAGTGGTTGCTGCAGTTCGCGGCGCGGTTCCTGCCCGGCGCAAATGACCACCGTGTCCACCGGCAGGCAGCTGTCTTGCTCGGCGCGGGTGATGTGCAGCCCTTCGTCGTCGATCAGCCGATAGCTGACGCTGTTGAGCATCTTCACGCCGCGCATCGCCAGGCTGGCGCGGTGGATCCAACCGGTGGTTTTGCCCAGGCCTTCGCCCACCTTGCTGGTTTTACGCTGCAACAGGTAGATTTGCCGGGCGGCGCGCGGCGCCTGCGGGCCTTGCTCAGCCAGCCCGCCGCGCTGTTCGAGGCGCCCGTCGATGCCCCATTCGCGGTTGAATTCCGCCTGATCCAGGCTGCTGGAGACGCCGTGCTGGCTGAGGTACTCGGCGGTATCGAAGCCGATGCCGCCGGCGCCGACGATCGCCACCCGCTGGCCGACCGGTTTTTTATCGCGCAGCACGTCCAGATAGCTCAGCACCTTGGCGTGCCCGATGCCGGGGATGTCCGGGGTGCGCGGCACGATGCCGCAGGCGAGGATCACCTCATCGAATTCGCTTAAATCCGCCGCTTCGACCTTGACGCCCAGCCTGACCGTCACTTCACGCAGCGCCAGCTGGCGGCGGAAATAACGCAGCGTTTCATGGAATTCTTCCTTGCCGGGGATCTGCTTGGCGATGTTGAACTGGCCGCCGATCTGCTCGGCGGCGTCGAACAGCGTCACCTGATGGCCACGGCTGGCGGCGGTGGTGGCGAAGGCCAGCCCGGCAGGGCCGGCGCCGACCACCGCCAGTTTTTTCGGTTTTTCCGCCATCTTCAGCGGCATTTCGGTTTCGCGGCAGGCGCGCGGGTTGACCAGACAGGAAGTCAGCTTGCCTTCAAAAATCTGGTCGAGACAGGCCTGGTTGCAACCGATGCAGGTATTGATCTCGTCGGCGCGCCCTTCGGCGGCTTTTTGCACAAAGGCGGCGTCGGCGAGGAACGGGCGCGCCATCGACACCATATCGGCGCAGCTGTCCGCCAGCACCTGCTCGGCCACCGCCGGATCGTTGATGCGGTTGGTGGTGATCAGCGGGATGCTGACCTTGCCCATCAGCTTGCGGGTCACCCAGCTGAATCCGGCGCGCGGCACCATGGTGGCGATGGTCGGAATACGCGCCTCGTGCCAGCCGATGCCGGTATTGATAATGGTGGCGCCCGCCTGTTCGACCGCCAGCGCCAGCTGTTCGATCTCTTGCCAGCTGGAGCCGTCTTCCACCAGGTCGAGCATCGATAGCCGGTAGATCAAAATGAATTCCGGGCCCACCGCCTGGCGCACCGCCCTGACGGTCTCGACGGCGAAGCGCATGCGATTGCTGAAGCTGCCGCCCCATTGGTCGTCGCGCTGGTTGGTGCGCGTCGTCAAGAATTGGTTGATCAGATAGCCTTCGGAACCCATCACCTCAACGCCGTCGTAGCCGGCCTGCTGCGCCAGCGCCGCACAGCGGGCGAAATCGGCGATGGTTTGCTCAATCTCCGCTTCGCTGAGCGCGCTCGGCGTAAACGGGTTGATCGGCGCCTGCAGCGCGGAAGGGGCCACCAGTTTAGGTTGATAGCTGTAGCGGCCGGTGTGCAGGATCTGCAGCGCAATTTTGCCGCCCGCCTGATGGACGGCCTCGGTCACCGGGCGGTGGTGGGGCAATTGCGCCTCGCTGTTGAGGAGCGAACCGCCGCGAAATACCACGCCCTGTTCGTTCGGGGCAATGCCGCCGGTGACGATCAGCGCCACGCCGGCGGCGGCGCGCTCGGCATAGAACGCGGCCAGGCGCTGCGGGCCGTCGGGCAGCTCTTCCAGGCCGGTATGCATCGATCCCATCAGCACCCGGTTTTTCAGGGTGGTGAAGCCGAGATCCAGCGGCGCCAGCAGGTGAGGGTAATTGCTCATTGCACTCTCCATCGTTCATCCCCCGCCTCTTTCAACCTGCAGCGTTGTTGCCTGCGTTCGCTCGCCCCAGTCACTTACTTGAGTAAGCTCCTGGGAACGCCCGAACTTGCCGCCTAGCTGCAGGTTGAAAGCGATTGGGGATGAGCATCTGTTATTATTATGTGAACACAAGTGGTCGGATGAGATAAATCTAGCCGTTGTCGCGCCGCTTGGGAATCTGCGTTGCGCCGAATGTGATAGATGTCATGAATCTCAGACTCTGTTTGCATAACGAACAAAAGATCGGTTAGCCTTTACGCGTTGTAAATACCTTCTCTCTGCGGAGCCATAACCGAAAATGAACAACCACGCCTGTTGATATCGGGTCCCACGCCGTGCGCTCTCGCGCCCTGTGGGGATGTTTTGATCTCATTCAGGAGTGCTTATGGCTCATTCAGCGCAGTCCCCTTATTTCGTTTTACATCAACTGACTTGCCAATTTGCTGACGGCGAAACGCTGTTCGGCCCGCTGGATCTCGCTTTCGACCGGCAGCGCTGCGGCCTGGTAGGGCGCAACGGCGTTGGCAAAACCCAGCTGCTGCGCCTGATCGCCGGGCTGGATCAACCGGGCAACGGGCACGTCGAATCTCATGCCGCAGTAGCTTACGTTGCACAGCAGCCGGAGATCGCCGCGGACACCACGCTGGCCCAGCTGTTGGGTTATGGCGAGGCGTTCGCCGCGCTGGCGCGTCTCGAGCAGGGGAGGCCGTTGGCGGACGATATCGATCGTCTGGAAGGGCGCTGGGATCTTCACGATCGTCTGCAAAACGCCTTTGCCGCCGCCGGGTTGCCGGCTTTCGATCCGTTGCGATCCGCCAGTTCGCTGAGCGGCGGCGAGCGGATGCGCGCGTCGCTGTGCGGCGCCTTGCTCGGCGAGGCGGATTTTCTGCTGCTGGACGAACCGACCAACCACCTCGACAGCGCCGGCCGCGCCTGGCTGTATCAGCAGCTGGATCAGTGGCGGGGCGGGCTGCTGATCGCCAGCCATGACCGGCAGCTGCTGGGGCGCATGGAGCGCATCGTCGAACTGACGCCCGGCGCGCTGCGCAGCTACGGCGGCAACTATGAGGACTACCGGCGCCAGCGCGATACGGAGCAGCAGGCGGCGCGCGCCGATCTGGAGCATGCGCGCGAGGAGCGCCGCCGCACCCGCGCTCGCCAACAGAAAGAGCACGACATGAGCCAGCGGCGCTCGGCGCAAACGCTGCGCGTCGTCGATACGCTGAATATCGCCTCTTTCGAACGGGTGGCCTACAAGTCGGCGGCGAAGGAGAGCCTCGGCACGCTGCGCAAACAGCATCAGGATCGGCGCGACAGCCTCGATGCGGCGGTGCGTGAAGCCTATCAGCGGGTGGAGGAGGAACCGCCGGTGTTGCTGGCGCTGCCGGGCAGTGAAGTGAACGCGAACAAGCAGGTGCTGGTGCTCGAGCGGCTGCAGTTGCCGTTCGTCAGCGCGCCGCCGCTGGATTTGCGGATCGACGGCCCGATGCGCGTGGCGTTGACCGGCCCCAACGGCTGCGGAAAATCCACCTTGCTGAAGACCCTTCTCGGGCAGCTGACGGCGCTTTCCGGCCATTGTCATTGCCCGCTGTCGACGGCCTACCTCGATCAAACCCTGTCGCAGCTCGATCCGGGCCTGTCGGTGATGGAACATCTGGGGCTACAGGATTCGCCGCTGGCGGAAGGGGCGTTGCGCACCCGGCTGGCGCAGCTGCAGCTTGGCGCTGATCGCATCGCGTTGCCGCTGGGCTCGCTGAGCGGCGGAGAACGGCTGAAGGCGGCGCTGGCCTGTGCGCTCTGGCGGCGACAACCGGCGCAGCTGCTGTTGCTCGACGAGCCGACCAACCACCTGGATCTGGCGTCGTCGCTGGCGATCGAAACCGCGCTGGCGGATTTCCCCGGCGCGATGCTGGTGGTGTCGCACGACGAAGACTTCCTGCAGGCGCTGAGGCCGACGCACCGCCTGAGCAGGCAAGCGGACGGCTGGCGGCTTCAGGCCTGGTGAGGCAGGCGGGCGGCGCTCTGACCTAGTGCGGGGCGTTGATGCACGCCAGCAGCTGGGTGAAGGCGGCGGCCATTTGCTCTTCCGGCACGCAGGCAAAGCCCATCAGCAGGCCGCGCCGGCGGTTGGGCAGCATGTAGTAGCGCGACAGCGGCCGCACCAGCACCCCGCGCGCGCCGGCGGCGGCGGCGATCGCCACGTCGTCGGCCTCGTCCGGCAGGTTGAGGATCAGGTGCAAGCCGGCGTTGCTGTTGAACTCGCTGAGCGCCTGCTTGCCGAGGTGTTGTTCGATCAACCCGGTCAGGAAGGCGCGCCGCCGGGCATACAGCAACCGCATGCGGCGGATATGCGCCGTATAGTGCCCCTCCTGAATAAACTCCGCCAGCGCGCTCTGGATCAGCAGGTGCCCGCCGCGATACAGCTCGGCATGGGCGGTTTTCAGCGCCTGCACCAGCGGCGGCGGCAACACCACATAGCCGAGGCGCAGCGCCGGGTAGAGCGTTTTGCTGAAGGTGCCGATGTAGATCACCGGCGCGTCGGCTTCCAGCCCTTGCAACGCCGGGATCGGCTGGCCGGAAAAGCGGAATTCGCTGTCGTAGTCGTCCTCGACGATCCAACCGCCGGCGTTGCGCGCCAGCGCCAGCAGCCGTTGGCGGCGCGCCAGGCTCATCACCGAGCCGAGCGGATACTGGTGCGACGGGGTGACGAAGATCAGCCGCGGTGGGTTGGTCGGCTGCTCCGGCGGCACCAGCCCGGCCTCGTCCACCGCCAGCGGGCAGATGTTCAGCGCATTGATGCGCAGGATATTGCGGATCCCCCAATAGCCCGGCTCTTCGATCCAGGCGTCATCCCCCGGATTGCACAACATGCGCGTCACCAGATCGATCGCCTGATGGATGCCCTCGGTGATCAGGATCTGTTCCGGCGAGCAGCGTACCGAGCGCGCCACCCGCAAATACTCCACCAACGCATGCTGCAGCTCCGGGCTGCCGCCCTGATTGCTGTAGGTCAGCCGCTGCGGCGCCGGGCGGCGGCTGAGGCGCGCCTGGATCTTGCTGAACAACTGATGAGGAAAGGCGTTGACGTCGGGCACGCCGGGAATGAATGCCCCCCACTGTTTGGGGCTGGCGCTGGCGTGGTGCAGCAGCGTGGCGCCGCGCTCCGACAGTTCGACGCGCCGCGGTTGCCCGCTGCCGTCCGCCGGGGCGCCGCCGGTGGACAGGCAGCTGTCCGGCACCGTGTCAGCGACGAAGGTGCCACTGCCGGCGCGCGCCGACACGTAGCCTTCCGCCAACAGTTGTTCATAAACGGTTAACACGGTGTTGCGTGACAGGCTGAGCTCCTGCGCCAGGTCGCGCGAGGCGGGCAGGCGGCTGGAGGGCGGCAGACTGCCGTCGAGAATGCTGGTGCGGATCGCGTTGTAAAGCCGCTTGTGCAGCTTGTCATCAGGCTGTTCGCCGAGGCGCTGCAGCAACAGATCACCACTCAATGAGCGCAATTGGATCCCTCAATTATTCGTAACTGGCACTCGATTATAGGGCCACATCCTGTGTAAATAAACGGCATTGTTTCACGAATGTGAACGAAACGTGTAACTGGCACCGACCGGAGAGAACAGCATGAAAAACGCAGAATTGAACCAACGCCGTCAGGACGCCACCCCGCGCGGAGTGGGCGTGATGTGTGGTTTTTACGCCGAGCGCGCAGAGAACGCCACGCTGTGGGATGTGGAAGGCAAAGAAGTGATCGACTTCGCCTCGGGGATTGCCGTGCTGAACACCGGCCACCGTCACCCGAAGGTGATCGCCGCGATTGAAAAGCAGCTGCAGGCCTTTACTCACACCGCCTATCAGATCGTTCCTTACGAAAGCTATGTCTCGCTGGCGGAGCGCATCAACCAGCGCGCGCCGATCGCCGGTCCGTGTAAAACCGCCTTCTTCACCACCGGCGCGGAAGCGGTGGAAAACGCGGTGAAGATCGCCCGCGCTTACACCGGCCGCCCGGGGTTGATCACCTTCGGCGGCGGTTTCCACGGCCGCACCTATATGACCATGGCGCTGACCGGCAAAGTGGCGCCTTACAAACTGGGCTTTGGCCCATTCCCCGGCTCGGTGTTCCACGGCCAGTACCCGAACGCGCTGTACGGCGTGACCACCGAAGACGCGATGAACAGCCTGGACCGCCTGTTTAAAGCGGATATCGATCCCAAGCAGGTGGCGGCGATCGTGCTGGAGCCGGTGCAGGGCGAGGGCGGCTTCAACGTGGCGCCGGCCGATTTCATGCAGGCGCTGCGCACGCTGTGCGACCAGCACGGCATTCTGCTGATCGCCGATGAAGTGCAGACCGGCTTCGCCCGCACCGGCAAGCTGTTCGCCATGGAACACTACAGCGTTAAGCCCGATTTGATCACCATGGCGAAAAGCCTGGCGGGCGGCATGCCGCTGTCGGCGGTGGCGGGCCGCGCCGAGGTGATGGACGCGCCGGCGCCGGGCGGGCTGGGCGGCACCTACGCTGGTAACCCGCTGGCGGTGGCCGCCGCGCACGCGGTGCTGGACGTGATTGAAGAGGAGCAGCTGTGCCAGCGCGCTCAGCGCTTGGGTCAGCACCTGGTGGAAGTGCTTCAGCAGGCGCGCAAAACCAGCCCGGCGATCGCCGATGTGCGCGCGCAGGGGTCGATGGTGGCGGTGGAGTTCAACGATCCGGCTACCGGCAAGCCTTCGGCGGAGATCACCCATCAGGTGCAGCAGAAGGCGATGGAGGAAGGGCTGCTGCTGCTGAGCTGCGGCGTGAACGGCAACGTGATCCGTTTCCTCTACCCACTGACTATCCCGGACGATCAGTTCACCAAGGCGATGGGCATCCTGTCCCGCGCGCTGGCCCACTAAGGAGCGAACGGCATGAAATTGAACAATCCCGAGCTGTTGCGCAGCCAGTGTCTGATCAACGGCGAATGGTGCGACGCCCTGAGCGGCAAGCGCGAAGCGGTGATCAACCCGGCCACCGGCGCCGAACTGGCCAGCATTCCGCTGGTCAGCGAAGAGGAAACTCAGCAGGCGATCGCGGCGGCGCAGCGGGCGCAAAACGACTGGAAACAGCTGACCGCCAAGCAGCGTTCCGCGCTGCTGTTGGCCTGGGCTGATAAGGTGCTGGCCGCGCAGGAAGATCTGGCGCAGCTGATGACCGCCGAGCAGGGCAAATCGCTGGCGGAAGCGCGCGGCGAAGTGGCCTACGCCGCGTCGTTCATCACCTGGTTCGCCGAAGAGGCCAAGCGGGTGGATGGCGCGGTATTGCAGGCGCCGCAGGCTTCGCAGCGCCTGGTGGTGGTGAAGCAGCCGATCGGGGTGTGCGCGGCCATCACCCCGTGGAACTTCCCGGCGGCGATGATCACCCGCAAGGTGGCGCCGGCGCTGGCGGCGGGCTGCGCCATCATCGTCAAACCGGCCGAGCAAACGCCGCTGACCGCGCTGGCGCTGGCCAAGCTGGCGCAGGACGCCGGCATTCCCGCCGGCGTGTTGCAGGTGGTGACTGGGGAAGCGGCGCAGGTGGGCAAGGTGTTGTGCGACAGCCCGGTGGTGCGCAAGCTGAGCTTTACCGGTTCGACCGAGGTCGGCCGCATCCTGATGGCGCAGTGCGCGCCGAGCATCAAGAAACTGTCGCTGGAGCTGGGCGGCAATGCGCCTGTTATCGTGTTCGACGACGCCAATCTGGACGCGGCGGTGGCGGGCATCATGGCCTCCAAGTTCCGCAACAGCGGCCAGACCTGCGTGTGCGCCAACCGGATCTACGTGCAGGACGGCATCTACGAGCGGCTGGCGGAGAAGCTGGTGGCGGCGGTCGAGCAGTTGAAAGTCGGCGACGGCAGCCAGGAAGGCACCACTCAGGGGCCGCTGATCGACAGCGATGCGGTGGCGAAGGTGCAGAGCCACATCGACGACGCGCTGATCAAAGGGGCGCAGATCGCCACCGGCGGCCAGCCGCACGCGCTGGGCGGCACCTTCTTCCAGCCGACGGTGGTAACCGGCGTGACGCAGAAGATGCGCTTCGCCAAAGAAGAGACCTTCGGGCCGGTGGCGCCGCTGTTCCGCTTCCATGACGAGGCGGAAGCCATCGCCATGGCCAACGACACCGAATTCGGCCTGGCCGCCTACCTGTTCACGCAGAACGCTGCGCGCCAGTGGCGGGTGCCGGAAGCGCTGGAGTACGGCATGGTCGGCATCAACACCGGGCTGATTTCCAACGAAGTGGCGCCGTTCGGCGGCGTGAAACAGTCAGGGCTCGGGCGTGAAGGATCGCGCTACGGGATAGAAGAATATCTGGAGCTGAAATACCTGTGTATCGATGTGAGCC
Organism: Serratia sp. CY76391; assembly: GCF_052166695.1. NCBI lineage: Bacteria > Pseudomonadati > Pseudomonadota > Gammaproteobacteria > Enterobacterales > Yersiniaceae > Serratia > Serratia sp. CY76391. Next base: position 200,752 of record NZ_JBJNOJ010000007.1, on the reverse strand, counting down.
GTTGAGCGTCAGGACGTTAACCCATCCCGGCGGCCAGCGTCGCCGGGCGATAAAGGATGATGCATGTCTGATAATATCTCTGTTTCTCCGGCGCTTGCCGCCGGGGTGCGAGCACCTGCACCCGCCAAATCGTTAAGTTTCCTCGAAGGGGTGGCGATGATCGTCGGCACCAACATCGGCGCCGGGGTGCTCTCCATCGCCTATGCCTCCAGCAAGGCCGGTTTCCTGCCGCTGCTGTTCTGGCTGGTGCTGGTGGGGAGCCTGACCACCATCACCATGCTGTACGTCGCTGAATCCACGCTGCGCACCCGCGCGCATCTGCAGCTGAGCGGGCTGGCGAAGCGCTATGTCGGCGGCCTGGGCGCCTGGCTGATGTTCGCTTCGGTGTGCGTCAACAGCGTCGGGGCGCTTACCGCCTACATGACCGGCAGCGGCAAGCTGCTGCAATCGCTGTTCGGCATCTCGCCGGCGCTGGGCAGCCTGCTGTTCTTCGTGCCCGCCGCCGGCGTGCTGTACCTCGGTTTGAAAGCGATCGGCCGCGGCGAGAAGTTCATCAGCATCGGCATGGTGGTGATGTTGACCGCGCTGGTGGCGGCGACGCTGCTGAAAGACACCACTCAGATGCGCAACCTGCTGGACGGCGACTGGCGCTATATGGTGCCGGTGTTCAACGTGGTGGTGTTCTGCTTCTCGGCGCAGTACATCGTGCCGGAGATGGCGCGCGGCTTTGCCGATAAGCCGGAGCAGTTGCCGAAGGCGATCATCGTCGGCATGGTGGTGACGTTCATTTTGCTGGCGGCGGTGCCGATGTCGGTGATCGCGCTCAGCGGGCTGGATGACATCTCCGACGTGGCCACCATTTCCTGGGGGCAGGCGCTGGGGCAGTGGGCGTTCTTCTCCGCCAACATCTTTGCGCTGTGCGCGATGCTGACCTCGTACTGGGGGTTGGGCGGCAGTTTCCTGACCAATATTTTCGACAAGTTCCGGCTGGGCAACGACGAGCTGCCGCTGCGCCGCTTCGGCGTGCTGCTGCTGGTGGTGGTGCCGCCGTTCGCGCTGGCCTACAGCGGGCTGGTGTCATTCGTCAACGCGCTCTACTTCGCCGGGGTGTTCAGCGGGGTGATCCTGTCGATCATGCCGATGCTGATCCTGCGTGGCGCGCGCAAACATGGCGACCAAACCCCGCGCTGGCAGTGCAACTGGATCACGCACCCGCTGCTGCAGATCAGCATTGTGTTGCTGTACCTGGCCAGCGCGGTATACGCCATCGCTTCATTGTTAGGCTATCTGCCCTCTGGATGGTGATTTGCCTTCCCTCAAGCAGTGATGTTGTTTCTCGGCATTGAGAACGGCGGCGTCGTGGCCGCCGATTTTTTTCCTCAGGCGCGCCGTTTTTCCGACAGCGCCAGCCAGGCCTGCACCGACGGGCGCTGCCACTGCTTGTGCGCATAGTGGCGCACGCGCTCCGGCACCGGATCGCCGTGCATTACCAGCCGGTTGAGCATCAGCGCCAGATCGGTGTCGGCGATGCACCACTCCCTGAACAGATTATCCTGCCCGTGGCTCAGCAACTTTTCGACGGCGGCGATCAGCTTGCGCGCGGCCTCCTGCGCGGCTTCGGACAGCGGCGGGAACTTGCCGTTGTTGAACACTACCTCGGTCGAACGCTCGGCGCGGATCGGCAGCAGATCGCTGCGCAACCAGGCCTGGATCTCGCGCGCCTTGGCGCGCAGCTTCACGTCGCGCGGGTACACGGCGTGGGCCGGGTGGATGTCTTCCAGGTATTCGGCGATCGCCGAAGACTCCGAGAGCTGGAACTCGCCGATCGCCAACGTCGGCACCCGGCGGGTGAGCGACAGCGCCGCGTAGGCTGCCTCTTTGTTCTCTTCTTTCGCCAGATCCACCGGCTTCACGGTGAACGGAATGCCTTTTTCCGTCAGCACGACAAAGGCGGACATGGCGTACGGGCTGAAAAATTCACTGTCGGTATAAAGCTCGGTGATCGGTTGAGACATCGGCGGTTCCTCGGGGTTAAGGGGGGAACATTCATCATTGTCGAGGGGAGGCTAAAAATCAATCTGTTAGCCTAAAAGTTCTTGGGCGGCGCGGTTTACGGCGCCGTGAGCTCCTTCAGGATGATGTGATATATTTGTTGCCAACACGTGAATTGAGCCGTATTGGGTAACATGAAGACGCAGTGGATAGAACGAGTGAAAGTGGGATGCGCGCGCCTGTGGCCGCACCCGCTGGCGGTGGGCAAACGAGAGATGCTGATTTCCAGCGTTGGCGCAGGTTTGGGGTTGATGCTCGCCGGCTGGATCAGCCACTTTATTTTGGGCGAGGTGAACCTGTGGTTTATCGCGCCGATGGGCGCTTCGGCGGTGCTGCTGTTCGGCGTGCCCAACAGCCCGCTGGCGCAGCCCTGGTCGATCGTCGGCGGCAATGCGCTGGCGGCGACGGTGGGCGTGAGCGCCGGTCTGCTGATCCCCGATCCGGGCCTGGCCTGCGGCGTTGCGGCGGCGGTGGCCATCGGCCTGATGTTCAAGCTGCGCTGCCTGCATCCACCCGGCGGCGCGGTGGCGCTGACCGCCATCCTCGGCGGCCCCGGTATTCATCAGATGGGCTACCACTTCGTGTTGTACCCGGTGCTGCTGAACTCGGTGCTGCTGGCGGCGCTGGCCATTCTGTTCAATAACCTGGCCGGGCGGCGCTACCCGCACGCGCTGGCGCCGGCGGAGGCCAAACCGGCCAATCTGCCGATCGATGCCGTTTCCATTACCCGCGCCGATCTGCACGAGGCGCTGATGGAGGGGGATCTGTTCGATATCGATGAGGACGATCTGCAGGAGATCCTGCTGCGCGCCGAGCAGCTGGCGCATCAGCGGCAAAGCAAGATTGCCTGATCAGCCCAGCGTTTTGCGGTAAAACACCACCCGTTCCGTTTCGGCAAAGCCCAGCGCCGCATGCAGGCGCTGGGAGTCCAGATTGGCGATGTCGGTATCCGACGCCAGCTCGCTGCACCCCTGCTGCTTGGCCCACTCTTGCACCTGCGCGATCAAACGCGCCGCCCAGCCCTGGCGGCGGGCGCGTTCGACGGTGTAAATCCCTTCCAGAAACGCGACCGGCGACGATTCGCAGCCGTTGACGTAATCGTGGCGCAGCGCGACCTCGGCAAAGCCAACGAAAACGCCGTCCAGCCCTCGCGCCATAAACGCGGTGTGGTGCGGCGAAGCCAATATTTCGTGCATCTCCGCGCGGTGCTCTTCCAGCGGGCAGGTGGGCCACAGCGCCGAGCGCAGCGCCAGCCAGGCATCGAGGTTGTCGTGGTCGCAGTTGACGATCATGCGGGATCCTTATCCGGCAACTGAAGGGAGTGGGGCGATAATATCACGTTGCGCCGTCAGCGAGCGGCCGGATGCGTCGGCGCATGTGAGTAGCCTGCCCTGGATCGTTCGTCGCAGATTGTGATCCCATCATCAACGTCATCGAAAGACGGGGATCGTACCTGAAGCCGTCCGTCGCTCGCCGACCTCTTTAAGTCTGCGCCCCAGTTCGGCGATGCGACGTTCGCCGGCTTCCAGCGCGGATGCTGAGGTATGTACCGAATAGGCGCCGAGGTGCAGTGGATACGGGTGAGGCACGGCTGAGCCGAGAACGAATACGGCATCTTCATTGCCGGATGCTTTAAGCTCAATGGGCATTTCCCCCGGTTCGAATACCACCATCTCGCCCGCGTTGATAGGCGCGTCTGCGCTGAGCCGGCCTTTGGCCAGCGCGAGCCAGCCGACCGAATGCTTGGCTGGCGGGAGGTAAGTCCAGCTTTCGCCGGGTTTGAGGGTGACGAGCAAGTAATTGATGCCTTCCTGCGCGGGCACCGGGCTTTGCACGCCTTCGTGGTTGCCGACGATGATATGCGCCGGCCCGATTTGGCGCATGTTCCGGGCTTCGATATAACGGCTTTCCTGTTCACCGTTTTCCAGTTCGGCGGGCAGGGCCAGCCAGAGCTGGAATCCCTGGATGCGCGGTGTATCCGTGGCGGACAATTCCTTGCCGTGCCACATCCCACCGCCGGCACGCGCCCACTCCACCGCGCCATAGCCGAGCGTCCCGACAGCGCCGCTGGCGGGATCTGAAGTGGAAAGCGCCTTCGAGCGGCACGGTCACGGTGGCTATGCCTGAATGCGGATGCAGCGGCATGTTGGCCAGCATTGCCATGGTGCGCTGATCCGCCTCGAACAGATCGAGGAATACGAAAGGTTTAAGCACCTGACCCAGGTCGGAAGGGCTCATCAGTCGGGTGATCGGGCCGTGGCCGTGGCCTCGGGTGCGTTGTGTAATACGCCGCGGGTTGGGCGCGAGTGGTGAGGTCAACGTGGTGTTCATGATTGAATCTCCAGTTTACAAATCCGGCGCGAACGAATTCCGGGGTACGCGGCACAGCCATAGGATTGAGCGGTATTACATCGCCGGTGGCCAGCCCAAAAAAGGGACTGGCCGCGAGCCTGCTCTTGCTGTTCTGAACCGGCCCCGATTAAGCGGTCAGGCCGTCAATCTGAGCCGCAGCTGCATCGATGGCGACAGTGCGGTTTTCCGGGCTGAGTGCCAGTCCCTCTGCTCGAATGAAGGTGATGTCCGTAATACCAAGGAAGCCGAAGAAACTGCGCAGATAGGTTTCCTGATGGTCCAGGAAGGCCAGTGACGTGCCTTCGCCGTACAGGCCACCGCGGGTGGAAGCAACGATGACGCGTTTCCCCTTGGCGAGGCCTTCAGCGCCGTTTTCCGTATAGCGGAAAGTTCTGCCTGGCACTGCAAGTCGGTCAAGCCAGGCGCGTAGCTGAGTCGGCAACGTAAAGTTATACATAGGCGCACCGACGATAATGACATCGGCGGCAAGGAAGTCGTCGACGAGTTTGGCATTGCGGGCAACGGCCTGTTTGACGTGCTCGTCTTGCGGCTCCACGCCCTGCAGAGCCAGAAATTCGGCGCTGGAAAGGTGGTTAATCGGGGCGGCGGCGAGATCGGTGTGGATGATCTTGGCGTCTGGCTTAGCTGCAGACAGCTGTTTGGCGATCGCCGCCGTGAGCTGACGGCTAACCGATTGTTCGTTGAGAATGCTGGAATCGATATGAAGCAGTGTCATGATGAAATCCTTAGGTATAAAATGGTAACCAGGGATAACAATATAACCATGTCCTAAAATGGCAGACAATAAGGCACATTAGGAGAACCCGGTATCATGAATGTGACTAATCAACCTCGAGATTTAAGACATGCCGACTGCCAAAAGATCAGCCAGGTATTGGCGCGCGTTGGTGAGAAGTGGAGTGTCCTGATCATTATGCTCTTGGCGAACGGGCCACGCCGATTCACTGAAATAAAGCGTACAATCAATGGAATATCTCAGCGGATGCTGACGCTGTGCCTGCGCAATATGGAACGAGATGGGTTAGTCAAGCGGACAGTTATTGCCGTCATGCCGCCGCACGTCGAATATGAATTGACGCCGCTCGGTTGCTCATTGACCGTACCCGTCATCGCGTTGGGAACCTGGGCGAATGAGCATATTGCCGATATTGATGCGGCGAGAACCGCATTCGACGCGCAAAATAGCGAGGCCGGTGAGGATGTTAATTCACGCTAGAGGCGGCAGGGGGGCGAATGAAATTTGCGTTCTGTTGCCAAAAGAGGCGAATGCCTGGTTGCGCCGCAGAAAAAACTAAGGGGCTACGCTGTTAACGTAACCCCTTGATAATTTGGTGGCCCCTGTTGGGTTTGAACCAACGACCAAGCGATTATGAGTCGCCTGCTCTAACCACTGAGCTAAGGGGCCAAGCCGCGAGATTATAGGGAATCCTTAAGCGGCGGTCTACTGTTACCCGCCCGTATGTTGCTTTTCTGCGCAGTTCTAGCCTGTTGTAATTGCTGGCGGATTTTGCGATAACCGCAGTAAATCCCTGCAATGGACTCACGACACTCATGGAACTTCTGGCGCCCAATCTGCGGGTGGTGTTTTGCGGCATCAACCCCGGCCTTTCTTCTGCCCATCAGGGCTATCCTTTCGCCAACGGCAGCAACCGCTTCTGGAAGGTGATCCATCAGGCCGGCTTTACCAAGAGCCAGCTGGCGCCGGAGCAGTGGCAGCAGCTGAAGGATAATGGCTGCGGCATTACCGCGCTGGTGGCGCGCCCGACGGTGGCGGCCAGCGAGCTGTCGCGCGACGAGTTGCGCAGCGGCGGCGAGGCGCTGCAAGAGAAGATCCTGCGCTATCAGCCGCGCGCGCTGGCGATTTTAGGCAAGCAGGCGTTCACCACCGCCTTTGGGGTGAGAAACGCACCCTGGGGCAAGCAGGCGATGATGCTGGGAGAAACCGAGGTGTGGGTACTGCCCAACCCCAGCGGATTGAATCGCGCCACGCTGGAGCAGCTGACCGCCAGCTATCGCGAGCTGTTCCTGGCGCTGTAATAACATAAGGAAATTGCGATGACATCGATGATGAAAGGTTGTTTGATGGCGCTGTTATTGGTGACCGGCGCTGCACAGGCGGGGCATTCGCCACAGGAAGCGCGCAACAAGCAGAACGTGCTGGAGTTTTATCGGCAGGGGCTGAACAACAAGGATTTTGCGGCGGCGCGGCCGTTTTTGGGCGAACAGTACAAACAGCATAACCCCAACGCCAAAGACGGCGTGGCGGGTTTTCGTCAATTTGTCGAGCTGCTGAAAACGCGTTACCCCAATTCGCACAGTGAGGTGAAACAGGCGTTCGTCGACGGCGACTTCGTGATTTTGCATGTGGAGGTCAGCGGGCGCGAGGCCGGTAAAACCGCGGCGATCGTCGATATCTTCCGTCTCGACAGCGCCGGAAAGATCGTTGAACACTGGGACGTGACACAGCCGGTGCCGGAGAAGACCGCCAGCGGCAACAGCATGTTCTGAGGCATAAAAAAACCCCGGCAGGCCGGGGTTTTTGTTTTGAGTGCAACCGCCGGACTTAATCGTCCAGGAAGCTGCGCAGCACTTCGGAGCGGCTTGGGTGACGCAGCTTGCGCAGCGCCTTGGCTTCGATCTGACGAATACGCTCACGGGTAACGTCAAACTGCTTGCCAACCTCTTCCAGCGTGTGGTCGGTGTTCATGTCGATGCCGAAACGCATGCGCAGCACTTTCGCTTCGCGCGCGGTCAGGCCGGCCAGCACATCGTGGGTGGCGGAACGCAGGCTTTCCGAGGTCGCGGAGTCCAGCGGCAGCTCGAGGGTGGTATCCTCGATGAAATCGCCCAGATGCGAATCTTCGTCGTCGCCGATCGGCGTTTCCATCGAGATTGGCTCTTTGGCGATCTTCAGCACCTTGCGGATCTTGTCTTCCGGCATCAGCATGCGCTCGGCCAGCTCTTCCGGCGTCGGCTCGCGGCCCATCTCTTGCAGCATCTGGCGCGAAATACGGTTGAGCTTGTTGATGGTCTCAATCATATGCACCGGAATACGGATGGTGCGCGCCTGGTCGGCGATGGAGCGGGTGATAGCCTGACGGATCCACCAGGTGGCGTACGTCGAGAACTTGTAGCCGCGGCGGTATTCGAACTTGTCTACCGCTTTCATCAGGCCGATGTTGCCTTCCTGGATCAGATCCAGGAACTGCAGGCCGCGGTTGGTGTATTTCTTGGCGATGGAAATAACCAGACGCAGGTTGGCCTCAACCATCTCTTTCTTCGCGCGGCGGGCTTTCGCTTCACCGATCGACATGCGACGGTTGATGTCTTTGACCTGCTCGATGGTCAGGCCGGTTTCTTCTTCGATCTGACGCAGTTTCTGCAGGCTGCGCTGCACGTCTTCAGCAACGTCTTTCAGCTTTTCCGACCATGGCTTGGCCATCGCCAGCGCGGCTTCGAACCAGGAGTCGCTGGTCTCGTTGCCGGCGAACAGGGTGACGAAGTTTTTCTTCGGCATTTTGCACTGTTCAACGCACAGCTTCATGATGATGCGTTCCTGGGTGCGAACGCGGTCCATCATGGTGCGCATGCTGTTGACCAGGAAGTCGAACTGTTTCGGCACCAGGCGGAACTGCTTGAACACTTCAGACAGCTTCAGGATCTCGTCCGCGGCGCTGGCGTGGCTGCGGCCGTTTTTCTTGATCACCAGGCGGGTCGCTTCATACTGATCGCGCAACTCGGCGAACTTCTGACGCGCCAGTTCAGGATCGATGCTGTTGTCGTCTTCGGTGTCGTCGTCTTCGTCGTCTTCATCTTCTTCGTCGTCGTCTTGCTCTTCGCTCGACAGTTCAGAACCGATGTGAGTGGCGGTTGGGGCGATGTCCTCTTCCGCGTTAGGATCGACGAAGCCGGTGATCAGATCGGACAGGCGTGCTTCACCCGCTTCGACGCGATCGTACTGCTCAAGCAGGTAGGTGATGGCTTCCGGGTATTCGGCAACCGAGCACTGTACCTGGTTGATGCCGTCTTCGATGCGCTTGGCGATGTCGATTTCGCCTTCGCGCGTCAGCAGTTCGACGGTACCCATTTCGCGCATGTACATGCGCACCGGGTCGGTGGTGCGGCCGATTTCGGATTCCACGCTGGACAGAACCTGTGCGGCGGCTTCTTCCGCATCTTCGTCCGTGCTGTTCGAGTTTTCGGCGAGCAGCAGGTCATCGGCATCCGGTGCTTCTTCCATCACCTGGATGCCCATGTCGTTAATCATCTGGATGATGTCTTCGATCTGATCGGAGTCGACGATATCTTCCGGCAGATGGTCATTGACCTCAGCATAGGTCAGATAGCCTTGCTCCTTACCACGGGTGACAAGTAGCTTCAGCTGTGACTGCGGGTTTTGCTCCATAAGACGGTATCCACACTTCAGAGTATTTAGGTTGGTGTCGGTCGGCGAAACCGCCAACAATAGCATTTGGGGCGTTTTCGTTATCGCCGCGGCCCACTATGGCGGCACTGTGCAGGGCTCTGCCCTCGCAATTATCGGCACTTAAGCCGTTTGGTATTCAGTTTTTCTTCGCTAAAACCTGGTTGAGAGAACGGACTTCTTCACGTTCCTCCGCGCTCAGACCGCGCGTTCTGGCCTGGGCGATCAGCGTTTCCAGCCGTTGCTCGAGCACCGAGTCGTACAGGCTGGCCAATGTATCCAAAAAGGTCTGCTCGACCATGTCCTCAACGATCATATGGTTCCAGGTCGCCAAGGTTTCAAGCTGCTGGCTGAATTTGTTGTCGCGATACAGCTCCAGCAATTGCCCGGTCGTCAGGCCCGGCTGCGCCAAACAGGTTTGCACCAGTTCGACGAACAGCGGCAATCCCGCCTGTTTGGTCTGCTCCAACCCTTCCAGCGAAGGGATAAGTGTAGCCAACTGCGGATTTTGCACCAGTAACCCTATCAGTATACGCATGGTTGTGCGTTTTAGCTGGGGCGCCTGATAAGGATTCGCATTTTCAGCCTGCTTGGGCATCAGCTTGTCGAGCTGGCTGTCGTCCAGCAGCCCCAGCTTGTTGCCGAGCTCCTGGCGCAGGTACAAGCGCAACGTTTCGCCCGGCACCTGAGTAATCAGCGGCAGCGCCAGCGTGCTCAGCTTGGCGCGCCCGTCCGGGCTGCTCAGATCCACCTGCGGCAGCAGGCTTTCGAACAGGAACGTGGACAGCGGCTGCGCCTGCTCCATTCGCTGTTCGAAGGCTTCTTTGCCTTCCTTGCGCACCAGCGTGTCCGGATCTTCGCCGTCGGGCAAAAACATGAACCGTAGCTGGCGCCCGTCATTCAGGTACGGCAGCGCGGTTTCCAGCGCCCGCCAGGCCGCTTCGCGGCCGGCGCGGTCGCCGTCGTAACAGCAGACGACGTTGTCGGTGGCGCGGAACAACAGCTGAATGTGTTCCGCCGTCGTCGAGGTGCCGAGCGAGGCGACGGCATAATCGATGCCGAATTGCGCCAACGCCACCACGTCCATATACCCTTCCACCACCAGCAGCCGCTGCAGGGTAGGGTGGTTCTGCTGTGCTTCATACAGGCCGTACAGCTGACGGCCCTTATGGAAAACTTCGGTTTCCGGCGAGTTCAGGTACTTCGGCATACCGTCGCCCAATACGCGGCCGCCGAAGGCGATCACGCGCCCGCGCTTGTCGCGGATGGGGAACATCACCCGTTCGCGGAAACGGTCGTACGAACGCCCCTGATCGTTAGTCACCAGCATGCCGGCATCGTTCAATGCGCGGCGCGAGTCGGCGTCGCGGCCGAAACGCTTCAGGGCGTTGTCCCATCCCGCCGGCGCGAAGCCGATGGCGAAATGGCGAATAACGTCGTCACTTAATCCGCGCTGCTGCAAATAGTTGCGCGCCGGTGCCCCGGAGGACTGCTGCAGTGACTGTTGATAGAACGCGCTGAGCTGTTCCATCAGTTGGTATAGGCTCTGGCGCTGATGGCGTTCGATCTGGGTCGGCCCGGTGCCCGCTTCGTAAGGCACTTCCAGCCCGTGCATGGTCGCCAGTTCTTCGATGGTTTCGACAAACTCGAGTCGGTCGTAATTCATCAAAAAGTCGACGGCGTTGCCGTGCGCACCACACCCAAAACAGTGATAAAACTGCTTTTCGCCATTAACGGTAAAGGAAGGCGTCTTTTCGTGGTGGAACGGACAGCACGCGTGATAGTTCTTGCCTTGCTTCTTGAGCTTCACGCGGGCGTCGATCAAATCGACGATGTCGGTGCGAGCCAGCAAGTCATTGATAAATACGCGCGGAATTCGTCCAGCCATAAGCCCTTACTTCATTAGCCTATAAACGAGAACAAGCCGCGCATTCCTTTCGGAAAGCACGGCCTTCGTATGCAACTACTCGGTCTGCGCGATTTTGAAAATCAGAAATTCACGCGGTGGGGTTGCCCCCGAAGAATTAATACAGACGAGTGCGGCGTGCGTTTTCGCGAGCCAGTTTCTTCGCGTGACGTTTCACAGCAGAAGCTTTAGCGCGTTTACGTTCGGTAGTTGGTTTTTCATAAAACTCACGACGACGAACTTCAGCTAAAACACCTGCTTTTTCGCAAGAGCGTTTGAAACGACGCAGAGCAACGTCAAATGGCTCGTTTTCACGTACTTTAATTACCGGCATGTGCCTCTCACCTCAATAAAATTCGGTTTGTTGCTGGCCAAGCGCCAGCCTTTTCAAAATGGTGCGGAATTTTACTCCAATGGATGCTGCTTTGTAAAGCATCACAGCAAATTGAAACCCGCGTCGCTCTGCCGCAACGTGCGCAATTTTGCACCGGGCGCTGATTATAGACTAATCAGAAAAAAATGCTCGTGTTTAATCGCTCAGGCATTTTCTGGATGAATCATCGACATAGGCGCAAGCCGGTGACAAGATGCGCCGCACCGGCGGTAAATGCGGCGGAATGTGGTAGACTGGCGGCCGCACGTGAATGATGGGAAATGTAATGCGAGTACTGGGTATAGAAACGTCCTGCGATGAAACCGGAATTGCAGTGTATGACGATCAAACCGGTTTGTTGGCCAACCAATTATACAGCCAGGTGAAGCTGCACGCCGACTACGGCGGCGTGGTGCCGGAACTGGCCTCCCGCGATCACGTGCGCAAAACCGTGCCGCTGATTCAGGCGGCGCTGAAAGAGGCCAACCTGACCCCGGCCGATATTGACGGCGTGGCTTACACCGCCGGGCCGGGCCTGGTGGGGGCGCTGCTGGTCGGCGCAACCGTGGGGCGCGCGCTGGCGTTCGCCTGGAACGTGCCGGCAGTGCCGGTGCACCATATGGAAGGCCACTTGCTGGCGCCGATGCTGGAAGACAACCCGCCGGCGTTTCCGTTCGTCGCGCTGTTGGTCTCCGGCGGCCACACCCAGCTGATCAGCGTCACCGGCATCGGTGAGTATGAGTTGCTGGGCGAGTCGATCGACGACGCGGCCGGCGAAGCGTTCGACAAAACCGCCAAGCTGCTCGGCCTGGATTATCCCGGCGGGCCTATGCTGTCGAAGATGGCGCAGCAGGGCACGGCGGGGCGTTTCACCTTCCCGCGGCCGATGACCGATCGTCCGGGGCTGGACTTCAGTTTCTCCGGGCTGAAAACCTTCGCCGCCAACACCATTCGCTCCAACGGCAACGACGATCAGACGCGTGCCGACATCGCCCGCGCCTTCGAGGATGCGGTGGTGGATACGCTGGCTATCAAATGCAAACGCGCGCTGGAGCAGACCGGCTTCAAACGCCTGGTGATGGCCGGCGGCGTGAGCGCCAACCGCACGCTGCGCGCCAAACTGGCGGAGATGATGCAGAAACGCGGCGGGGAGGTGTTCTATGCCCGCCCGGAATTTTGCACCGACAACGGCGCGATGATCGCCTATGCCGGCATGGTGCGGCTGAAGAGCGGCGCGAACCCGGAGCTGAGCGTTTCCGTGCGGCCGCGTTGGCCGCTGGCGGAATTGCCTGCGGTATAAAGCAAAGGGCCGGATTATCCGGCCCTTCTGTTATTCCTCTCTCGGCTGGTCGCCGTTATCCGCGTTGTTTTTCTTCTTGCGGAACTTGCCCCAGATCTTGCCTTCCTGGCCGCGCCACAGGCGCTGAATATTGTCGTGATGCCGCATCAGGATCAGGCAGGAGAGCATCGCTACCGGGAAGGTGAACTGCGGTTTGAACCACCAGACGTAGAACGGGGCGATCAACGCGCTGACGATGGCGCCGAGCGAAGAGTAGCCGCTGAGCAGCACCGTCAACAGCCAGGTGCCGGTCATCAGGCCGGTCAGATCCCAGCCGATAGGCGCGATGGCGCCAAACGCCGTCGCCACGCCTTTACCGCCGCGGAAGTGGAAGAACACCGGATAGATGTGCCCCAGACAGGCGGCGATCGCCGTCAGGCCCAGATACAGCGGCGGCACATCGAGTTTGTAGGCCAGCCAGACCGGCAGCATCCCTTTCAGAATATCGAACACCAGCACCGCCGCCGCCGCCAGCCGGCCGCCGATGCGCAGGACGTTGGTCGCCCCGGGGTTTCCTGAGCCATGTTCACGCGGATCCGGCAGCCTGGCGATCCGGCAAACCAGGATCGCGCTGGAAATCGAGCCGCACAGATACGCGAAGATAATCATGCCAAGCGCGGTAGCACTCATAACGCGGTTCCGTTTAATAATGGTCGTTTTACTCGCAACATCTATGGATAATACGCACATTCCGCTGGAAGTGGTATCCGGCAAGGCCAAAAACAGAGAATGACGTGATGGATATCGTATTTATTGAAGAGCTTACCGTAATTACCACCATTGGCGTTTATGAGTGGGAACAGGGCATTCGTCAGAAGCTGGTGTTCGATATCGAAATGGGCTGGGATAACCGGCCGGCCGCCGCCAGCGACGATGTAAATGACTGTCTGAGCTATGCCGATGTCAGCGACGCCGTGATCCAGCATGTTGAATCGAACCGGTTCGCGCTGGTGGAGCGCGTGGCGGAGGAAATATCCGAAATTTTGCTCCAGCGCTTCAATTCCCCGTGGGTCCGTATTAAGGTCAGCAAACCGGGCGCTGTAGCACATGCCAATCGGGTCGGCGTGATCATTGAGCGCGGCACTCGTCCCGCATGATTTTATGTCATCTGCTTGCAACGAAAGACCGTTAAGCTGGTCTTAATCCTGAGAATTGTTTTAGCGGCATTGTCTTTTAAGCACTGCCGCTTTTTTATGTGATGGCCGTTATTTTATGGGGTGAGCGAAGCACATGGCTGACATGCATTCACTGTTTATTGCGTTTGTTCTTGGGGTTGTCGAAGGGTTAACCGAATTTCTGCCGGTGTCTTCCACCGGGCATATGATTATCGTTGGCGAGTGGCTGGGTTTTACCGGCGACAAAGCCAAAACCTTTGAAGTCATCATCCAACTGGGGTCTATCCTGGCCGTGGTGGTGATGTTCTGGCGCCGGTTGTTCGGCCTGATCGGCATCCATTTCGGCGGCAAGCCAGTGGAGCACGAGGGCAAAACCAGCGGCCAACTGAAGCTGGGGCATATCCTGCTGGCGATGATCCCGGCGGTGGTGCTGGGTCTGGTATTCCACGATGTGATTAAATCGCTGTTCGCGCCGAAAAACGTGATGTACGCGTTGGTCGTCGGCGGCCTGCTGTTGCTGGCGGCGGAATGGCTGAAGCCGAAGACACCGAGAGCGGAAGGGCTGGATGACATCACCTACCGCCAGGCGTTCATGATCGGCTGCTTCCAGTGCCTGGCGCTGTGGCCGGGTTTCTCCCGTTCGGGGTCCACTATCGCCGGCGGTATGCTGGTGGGCGTAAACCGCTATGCGGCGTCCGAGTTCTCCTTCATCCTGGCGGTGCCGATGATGATTGGCGCCAGCGGTCTGGATCTGTACAAGAGCCTGCACTTCCTGACCTGGGGCGATCTGCCGATGTTCGCCGTCGGTTTCGTTACTGCCTTCGTGGTGGCGCTGATTGCGATCAAGACCTTCCTGTCGCTGATCAAACGCATCTCGTTCGTGCCGTTCGCCATCTACCGCTTTATCGTGGCGGCCGTGGTTTACATGGTATTCCTGTAAGCCCGATGGCAAGAAAAAACCCCGCTCTGCGGGGTTTTTTTATGCCTGATCGTTGAGGATGGTTTGGTTGAGCTTCCAGTCGGCCAGCGCCTGCTGGCGGCGGCGTTTGAGCTCATCGCGGATCGCGGTGCCCTGCAGCCCGCTGGCTACCACCTCTTTAATAGATACCGCGTTCGCCACCTGATACGCCTGGCGCAGATAGTCGCCCTGCGGATAAGGATTCTCCTCAAAGCCGGTGCGGCCGCGCGCGTCCGCTTCGCTGGTCAGGATCATCTGCTCCAGCCTTTGGGGTTTGCGCCAGACGTCGATAGCGTCGAACAGCTTCAGCAGGGTCTCCGGCCGCAGCTTGTTCACGGTGTGGATCAAATCATGGTACTCGGCCACCAGCTTGCTCAGATCGCGCACCGGATTGGGCACCCGCAGCCGTTGGCATAGCGCTTCGACCAGCCGAACGCCCGCCGGGCCGTGGCCGTGGTGATGCGGCCAGAACGCTTTTGGCGTCAACCCTTTGCCGAGGTCATGACACAGGGTGGCGAAGCGTACGTCCACCTCGGGAGTGAGGCGGGCGGCCATCGCCAGCGCCATCAGCGTATGTACGCCGGTGTCGATCTCCGGATGCCACTTGGCGGGGGCCGGCACGCCGAACAGCGCGTCGATTTCCGGGAACAGCACCGCCAGCGCATCGCAGTCGCGCAGCACCTGAAAATAGACCTGCGGGCTCTGGCTTTGCAGCGCCTTTTCGGTTTCTTTCCAGACGCGTTCGGCGGTCAGCGCGGCCAGTTCACCGCTGTGCGCCATCCGGCGCATCAGGGCCAGCGTTTCGTCGGCGATGCGAAAACCCAGATGGGCGAAGCGAGCATTGAATCGCGCCACGCGCAGCACGCGCAGCGGATCTTCGCCGAACGCGTCGGAAACGTGGCGCAGCACGCGCGCCTGCAGATCGGCCACGCCGCCGTAGGGGTCAATCAGTTCCCCTTCGGCGGAACGGGCGATGGCGTTGAGGGTCAGATCGCGCCGCAGCAGATCTTCTTCCAGCGTGACGTCCGGCGCGGCATAGCAGGTAAAACCGGTGTACCCCTGGCCGGATTTGCGCTCGGTGCGCGCCAGCGCGTACTCCTCGTGGGTATCGGGATTGAGGAACACCGGAAAATCTTTGCCGACCTGCTGGTAGCCCAATGCCAGCAGCTCCGCCGGCGTGGCGCCCACCACCACCCAATCATGATCGACCACCGGAATGTTGAGCAGGCTGTCGCGAACGGCGCCGCCGACCAGATAAATCTGCACTGTTGACTCCTGAATATCGTGTAAGGCTCTGTCTATCAGATTACATGAATTGGCCGCGGGATGTCGGCACCAATGAAAAAGGCGCCCGCAGGCGCCCAAACTCAAACTGAACGATACTGAGATCAGTTCATCCAGCGATTGTTGTTCTTGCGACGCGGGATCAGGTGCGGCAACAGCAGGCCCAGCAGCAAACCGACGCCGGCGACGCCGCCGCCGTACATGAACCACTGCAGGATAATGGTGCGCTGCTTGTCGTCGAGCTGCAGGTTAACGGCGTTGACCTTCTTCTGCGCGACCACCAGCTGGTTTTTCAGATCCTGGTTTTCCTTCTGCAGGCTGCTGATGGTGCTGTCGCTGCCTGCGACTTTTTCCTGCATTTCCGCCGTGCGCTGGTTCCAGGTGTTGTCGATGTTGGCGAGCTTGTCGGTCAGGGTTTTCACCTGCTGTTCCAGCTCCGGCACGCGGGTGCGCAGGCTTGGCGTCTGGCTGAGTTGGTCGAGCGGGATCCAGGTGGTGCGGCCCTTCGGATCGCGGATCTGGCCGTAGTTGGTGCTGTCGTTGACGCTCAGCAGGGTCACTTCTTCACCGGCGTTCAGAGTGCCGACAATACGGTACTGATTACCTGGGCCGCTATGGACGTAAGTGCTTAACTCATCGGAGATATAGCGTTTATCTTCGGCATGTGCGGCCCAAGTGATGCTGAAGCTCAGCGCGGCAAGGAAAATCAGGCGTAATTTCTGCATTAGTTCATCGTTTCTGGGTGAATTTATGGAACGATAGTAGAGGGTTCAGTCTGACGACGCAACGCCAAAACCGGAATGAGAACTATCTTACTGTGGCCGATTCTGTGAGTTGCGCAGCGTTTTATAACGTAACAGGTTTTTTCTACAGTTAGCAGGGTTAAGGCGCCGGGAATCGCGGTAAGATAATGGCAACTGTGCGTCAGTGGGCAGCATACGGCGGGCCGAGCGCGCCGCGCTGAAACCGACGCGAATGCGTAACTTATTGGTGTTAAAGAATTATGACTGTTGAAATTGAACTGAAATTCATCGCCGCGCCGCAAGCGGTGGCCGCTCTGCCACACTGGCTCGCCGCCTGGCCGCATCAGCATTCCGAGCCGCAAAAGCTGACCAACATTTACTTCGAAACGGCCGACAATTTCCTGCGCAGTCACGACATGGGGCTGCGCATTCGCGGTTTCGACGATCGCTATGAGATGACCATTAAAACCGCCGGTAAAGTGGTGGGCGGCCTGCACCAGCGCCCGGAATACAATGTCGCTATCGCCGATCCGCAGCTGGCGTTGGCGCAGTTTCCTGCCGACATCTGGCCGCAGGATTGCGATATCGCGGCGCTGCAGCAGGCGTTGCAACCGCTGTTCCGTACGGATTTCGTGCGTGAGAAGTGGGTGGTTACTTACGGCCAAAGCGAGATAGAGATTGGCCTGGATCAGGGAGAGGTACGTGCTGGTGGCCTCAGCGAAGCCTTGAGCGAGATAGAACTGGAGCTGCTGAAAGGCAATACCGCCGATCTGCTGGCGTTGGCCGGTGAGCTGGCGGCGCACGACGGGCTGCGTCAGGGCAGCCTGAGCAAGGCGGCGCGCGGTTACCACCTGGCGCAGGGCAATCCGCCGCGTGAGGTGCGCCCGCTGCGGGTGCTGAAGCCGGCGGCGAAGGCGACCGTGGAGCAGGGGATGATCGCCGCCTTCGAGCTGGCGCTCAGCCACTGGCAGTACCATGAAGAGCTGTGGCTGCGCGGCGACGCGCAGGCGCGCGCTTCGGTGATTGAGGCGGTCGGCACGATCCGCCAGGCGCTGGTGATCTTTGGCGGCCTGGTGCCGCGCAAGGCCAGTGCCGATCTGCGCGTCCGCCTGACCGAGCTCGAACCGCTGTTGGCGGACAAAACCGCGCAACCAGAGACCCTGTGTTACAGCGCGGTCTACCTGCAATGTAAGTTGGCGCTCACATCATGGCTGGTGAGCGGCGCCTGGCGGCCGTTTATCGACGCCAAAGCGCAGGCCAAGCTGGACGGTTCTTTCAAACGCTTCAGCGACATCATGCTGGGGCGCAGCGGCGCGGAGCTGAAAGAGGCCTTCAGCCGTACGCTGAACGAAGATGAATATCAGGAACAATTGCCGCGCCTGACGCGTCAGATTTCGGCGCTGGTCCTGCTGTCGGGCGCTTATCCCGACGAGCAGACCGGGCCTTATATCGAGGCCTGGCGCGAGCTGCAGGCGGCGCTGAGCGAGCGCCGCCAGGGCTGGTATGAAGCCAGCCGCAAACAGGCCTTATCGCATGCGCCATTCTGGTTAAACGGCGCGCTTCGTTAATCCAGCCGGCCCGCCAGCCGTGGGCCGCAGAACGGGTCATACACTATGTCGCCACTTTCAGCCGCGTTACAGGCTCAGGCACAGCAGGTTGTGCAGCGTTTTCAGGAAGTTCACGGCGCGGACTGCGCCTTTAGCGAGCAAGAGCAGTGGGTGCTGGCGTCGAGCGATTTCGTCAGCGACGCGCTGCTCGCACAGCCAGCCTGGCTGGCAATGCTGCGCGAACAGCCGCCGGCGCCCGGTGAGTGGCAACACTATGCCGCCTGGTTGCAGGACGAGCTGGAAGAGGTGCGCGACGAAGCGCAACTGATGCGCACGCTGCGTCTGTTTCGCCGCGAAACGCTGGTGCGCATCGCCTGGGCACAGGCGCAGGGGCTGTGTTCGACCGAAGAAACGTTGCTGCAGCTGAGCGGGCTGGCGGAGACGCTGATCGTCAGCGCGCGCGACTGGCTGTACCAAACCTGCTGCCGCGAATGGGGCACGCCGTGCAACGCCGCCGGCGAGCCGCAGCCGCTGTTGATCCTCGGCATGGGCAAGCTGGGCGGCGGCGAACTGAACTTCTCGTCGGACATCGATCTGATCTTCGCTTACCCGGAAAATGGTCAAACCCAGGGCGGGCGGCGTGAGCTGGATAACGCCCAGTTCTTCACCCGCCTCGGCCAACGGCTGATCAAGGCGCTGGATCAGCAAACCATCGACGGCTTCGTCTATCGCGTCGACATGCGGCTGCGGCCGTTCGGCGACAGCGGCCCGTTGGTGATGAGCTTTGCGGCGCTGGAGGATTACTACCAGGAACAGGGGCGCGACTGGGAGCGCTATGCGATGGTAAAGGCGCGCCTGATGGGCGGGGCGGAAGACGCCTACAGCCAGGAGCTGCGCAAAACGCTGCGGCCGTTCGTGTTCCGCCGCTACATCGATTTCAGCGTCATCCAATCTTTGCGCAACATGAAGGGCATGATCGCCCGCGAAGTGCGGCGGCGCGGCCTGAAGGACAACATCAAGCTGGGCGCCGGCGGCATTCGCGAAATCGAATTCATCACCCAGGTATTCCAGCTGATCCGCGGCGGCCGTGAACCGGCGTTGCAGGGGCGTTCGCTGCTGCCGACGCTGCAGGCGGTGGGTGAGCTGGGGCTGCTGGAAAGTGAGCAGGTGCGGGCGCTGAGCGCCGCCTACCTGTTCCTGCGGCGGCTGGAGAACCTGCTGCAGGCGATCGGCGATCAGCAAACCCAGACGCTGCCGCAGGAGGCGCTCGATCAGGCGCGCTTGGCCTACGGCATGGGGTTGGCGGATTGGCCGGCGCTGATGGCGGCGCTGGAGGTGCACATGCAGGCGGTGCGCGCGGTGTTCGACGACCTGATCGGCGACGATAGCCCGGATGTCGGTGAAGATCCCGACTACCAGCACTACCACAGCCTGTGGCAGGACGCGCTGGAGGAGAACGAGCTGGCACCGCTGACGCCGCACCTCGACGAAGAGGGGCGCCGACAGATGCTGCGCACCATCGCCGATTTCCGCCACGACGTCGACAAGCGCACCATCGGCCCGCGCGGCCGCGACGTGCTCGATCAGCTGATGCCGCGCCTGCTGGCGGAGGTATGCCCGCTCCAGGACGCCCCGACCGCGCTGGTGCGGCTGGCGCAGCTGCTCCTCAGCATCGTCACCCGCACTACCTACCTCGAGCTGCTGGTGGAGTACCATGCGGCGCTCAGCCATCTGATCCGCCTGTGCGCCGCGTCGCCGATGGTTGCCAACCAGCTGTCGCGTTACCCGCTGCTGCTGGACGAACTGCTGGATCCGGCCACGCTGTATCAGCCGGTGGCGCTGGACGCCTACCGCAGCGAGCTGCGGCAGTATCTGCTGCGGGTGCCGGAAGACGACGAAGAGCAAAAGCTGGAGGCGCTGCGCCAGTTCAAACAGGCGCAGCAGCTGCGCATCGCGGCTGCGGATATCGCCGGCGCGCTGCCGGTGATGAAAGTGAGCGATCACCTGACTTATCTGGCGGAGGCGATCATCGACGCGGTGGTGCAACAGGCCTGGAGCGACATGGTGGCGCGCTACGGCCAACCAACCCATTTGCAGGAGCGGGAGGGGCGCGGCTTTGCGGTGATCGGCTACGGCAAACTGGGCGGCTGGGAGCTGGGGTACAGTTCCGATCTCGATCTGGTGTTCCTGTTGGATTGCCCGCCGGAGGTGATGACCGACGGCGATCGCTGCATCGACGGCCGCCAGTTCTACCTGCGGCTGGCGCAGCGGGTGATGCATCTGTTCAGCACCCGCACGTCCTCGGGCATTCTGTATGAGGTGGACGCGCGCCTGCGGCCTTCCGGCGCTGCGGGGATGCTGGTCAGCACCGTTGAGGCGTTCGCCGACTACCAGCAAAACGAAGCCTGGACCTGGGAGCATCAGGCCCTGGTGCGTGCGCGCATCGTGCACGGCGACCCGGCGCTGCATCAGCAGTTCGACGCGATCCGGCGCGAGATCCTGTGCAAAACGCGCGATGCGCAGACCCTGAAGCGTGAAGTGCGCGAGATGCGCGAAAAGATGCGCAACCATCTCGGCAACAAACAGCGCGATCTGTTTGATATCAAAACCGATGAGGGCGGCATTACCGACATCGAATTTATCGCCCAATATCTGGTCTTACGCTATGCCCCGGGAGAACCGCGCTTGACGCGTTGGTCGGACAACGTACGTATCTTCGAGCTGATGGCCAATTACGACATCATGCCGGAAGAGGAGGCGCGTGCGCTGACCCAGGCTTATGTCACCATGCGCGACGAGATCCACCACCTGGCGCTGCAGGAACATTCCGGCAAGGTCGGCAGCGAGCTGTTTGCCGCCGAGCGCGAGCAGGTGCGCACCAGCTGGGCCAAATGGCTGGATTAATACCTTTTTGCGGGTATTCCGGCGGTCTGTGGTAATATCTGCGCCACTAAAATTTTGTTCTTTTTTGGAGTTATCGGATGAAAGTTACGCTGCCTGATTTTCGCCGCGCCGGTGTGCTGGTGGTCGGTGACGTCATGTTGGATCGCTATTGGTATGGGCCGACCAGCCGCATTTCACCGGAAGCCCCGGTGCCGGTGGTCAAGGTCGATACCATCGAAGAGCGTCCCGGCGGCGCGGCTAACGTGGCGATGAACATCGCTTCGCTGGGCGCCACTTCCCGTCTGGTGGGCCTGACCGGCATCGACGATGCGGCGCGGGCGCTGAGCGCCAAGCTGAATGAAGTCAACGTGCGCTGCGACTTCGTCTCGGTGCCGACCCATCCGACCATTACCAAGCTGCGCGTGCTGTCGCGCAACCAGCAGCTGATCCGTCTTGACTTCGAAGAAGGCTTCTCCAACGTCGATCCGCAGCCGATGCTGGAGCGCATTCAGCAGGCGCTGCCGCAGATCGGCGCGCTGGTGCTGTCCGATTACGCCAAGGGTGCGCTCAGCCAGGTGCAGGGCATGATCCAGCTGGCGCGCGCCGCCAAGGTGCCGGTGCTGATCGATCCGAAAGGCTCTGATTTCGAGCGCTATCGCGGCGCGACGCTGCTGACGCCGAACCTGTCCGAGTTCGAAGCGGTGGTGGGTCACTGTAAGGATGAAGCGGAACTGGTGGAACGCGGCATGAAGCTGGTGGCGGATTTCGAGCTGTCGGCGCTGCTGGTTACCCGCTCCGAACACGGCATGACGCTGCTGCAGCCTGGCGTTGAGCCACTGCACTTGCCGACCCAGGCGCAGGAAGTGTTCGATGTGACCGGCGCCGGCGACACCGTGATCGGCGTATTGGCTGCCTCGCTGGCCGCCGGCAATTCGCTGGAAGAGTCCTGCTTCCTTGCTAACGCCGCCGCCGGCGTGGTGGTGGGCAAGCTCGGTACGTCTACCGTGTCGCCGATCGAGCTGGAAAACGCGGTGCGCGGCCGCGCCGAAACCGGCTTTGGCGTGATGACCGAAGCACAGTTGAAAAACGCCGTGGCGCAGGCGCGTCAGCGCGGTGAGAAAGTGGTGATGACCAACGGCATCTTCGACATTCTGCATGCCGGCCACGTCTCCTATCTGGCCAACGCCCGCAAGCTGGGCGATCGCCTGATCGTGGCGGTGAACAGCGACGCCTCGACCAAGCGTCTGAAAGGGGAGAAACGCCCGGTCAACGCGCTGGAGAACCGCATGATCGTGCTGGGCGCGCTGGAAGCGGTGGATTGGGTGGTGCCGTTCGAGGAGGACACGCCGCAGCGCTTGATCGCCGACATCTTGCCGGATCTGCTGGTGAAAGGCGGCGATTACAAGCCGGAAGAGATTGCCGGCAGTGCGGAAGTGTGGGCCAACGGCGGCGATGTCAAAGTGCTGAACTTTGAAGACGGCCTGTCGACCACCAACATCATCAAAGCGATCAAAGACGGGCGCGGCTAACGCCGGGCAACCTAAAGAACAAGGGCGCGCGGTGCGCGCCCTTGGCGGGAATTATTCGTCTTCCTGCTTGGCGGCCGGCGCCGCGCTCAGCTTGCTTTCCAGCTCGGCCATGCGCTGCTCCAACAGCGCCAGCTTCTCGCGGGTGCGCAACAGTACCTGAGTCTGCACGTCGAACTCTTCGCGGTTAACCAAATCCAGACGGGTCAGCTGCGACTGCAGCACCTGACGGATTTTTTTCTCAACGTCTTCCCCGAATTCACGAACGCCTTTAGGCATGGACTCATGAACCTGGCGTGCGATTTGTTCGATTTTTTTCGGGTCAATCATGGCGTATCCCTTTCAGAGTTTAATAGCTGCCGCTTAGTGTAATGCGAGTTGCCCGCCGGATAAACCATTAAGCGCATTCGCCGTACGTGGCCGAATTGTGCTTTTGCCAATTGCCCTGTCTACCCATTAGCGTTATAGTCATCTAGCTTATTCTCAGGGCGGGGTGAAAGTCCCCACCGGCGGTAAATCACCTTCTACGGTGAAAGCCCGCGAGCGCTCAGCCAGCCTGTAAAGGCCGGTTAGAGGTCAGCAGATCCGGTGTAATTCCGGGGCCGACGGTTATAGTCCGGATGGGAGAGAGTAACGGTATCTGCCGGGCATGCGCCCGCTTGCGTTATTTTTTTAGCTATTGCTAGCTACTCCTCAAGATCGCCCTGGTTCTGGTAATCCATAATTTTTAATGAGGTTTTTTACCATGAATCAGACGCTACTTTCAGACTTCGGCACGCCAACAGAACGCGTTGAACGCGCGATCGACGCACTGCGCAACGGGCGCGGCGTAATGGTGCTCGATGATGAAAACCGTGAAAACGAAGGTGACATGATCTTCGCCGCGGAAACCATGACCGTTGAGCAGATGGCGCTGACCATTCGCCACGGCAGCGGCATCGTGTGCCTGTGCATCACCGAAGAACGCCGTCAGCAGCTTGAGCTGCCGATGATGGTGACCAACAACTCCAGCCAGTTCCAGACCGCCTTCACCGTGACCATCGAAGCGGCGCAGGGCGTGACCACCGGGGTTTCCGCTTCCGATCGCCTGACCACCATCCGTGCGGCGGTGGCAGACAGCGCCAAGCCGAGCGACCTGAACCGTCCGGGCCACGTGTTCCCGCTGCGCGCGCAGCCGGGCGGCGTGCTGAGCCGCCGCGGCCACACCGAAGCGACCATCGATCTGGTTTCCATGGCCGGTTTCAAACCAGCCGGCGTGCTGTGTGAACTGACCAACGACGATGGCAGCATGGCGCATGCGCCGGAAGTGATCGCCTTCGCCAAACAGCACGACATGGTGGTGCTGACCATCGAAGATCTGGTGGCCTACCGCCAGGCGCACGAGAAAAAAGCCAGCTGATCGCCGGCCGCTTTCAACGATAAAAAAGCCGCGTAAAGCGGCTTTTTTTGTGGCTAGCGTTTTGACAGGCGCTCGCCGATGCGGCTGGCGTAATTCATCACGTGGAAGGTGTAGTTCTCTTCCACCGTACCCTGGAACAGATGCGCCCAGGGGCCGATGGCGTAGATGCCGAGATCTTCCCCGCCGTGCGTCTCGCTTTTCAGCGGCACCAGCGCCGGCTGAATAAAGTCGGGCGCGGTGGCCTGCTCCATGGTTAATGCCGGGCGCTCGGTCAGCGGGATTGTGCCGCCGGGGCCGTTGGCGAAGCCGACGGTGGTGTATGGCTTGCCGTCGCTGCCCAGCCGCGGTTTGCCGTCGACGCCGACGGAAATGCCGAGGATAGGATTGCCGCGCTTGGCATAGCCGGCGATGGTCAGCGTGTGGCTGTGATCGCCGGTTACTATCACCAGCGTGTCGTCCAGATTGACCTTGTCGACGATGGTTTTCACCGCTTCGTTCAGCGCGACCGCGTCGCTCAGCGTGCGGTAGGCGTTGCCGTTATGGCTGCCGTGATCGATGCGTCCGCCCTCCACCAACAGCAGGTAGCCTTCGGGATTCCTGGCCAGAATATCGATGGCCTTGCCGGTCATTTCCGCCAGCGAAGGCTCTCCCGCCGCGTCTTGCCGCCGATCGTGCTCGAAGTTCATGTGCGACGGTTCGAACAGGGCCAACAGGTGGTCGACTTTGGCCGGATCGATTTTGTCGAACTGCGCCTGATTCCAGATGTATTGCCCACGCTCGCCGTAGCGTTGCAGCCAGGCCTGCGTCAGGTCGTGGCCATCCTTTCTGGCGCCTTTCTTGCCGGGATATTCCGGATCGCTCACGCTGTCGGGGAGAAAGTTGGCGCGCCCGCCGCCCATCGCCACGTTCAGGCCGTTGCCGTATTTCATTTCCACCAGCTGGCGTGCGATGTCGCGGCAGCCTGCGGCCAGGGCATCCGCCGGCATTTTGGCGTCAGACTCCCAGTCGCGATTGGCGATATGGGCATAGGTGGCGCCCGGCGTGGCGTGGGTAATGGTGGCGGTCGTCACGGCGCCGGTGGACATGCCGAGCGTTGCGGCCATCTCCCACAGCGTGGTGACGGCCTTGGTTTGCTGATCCTCGCAGTTGTTGAGGGTAGCCGTATGGTTGAGTCCCATCAGATCGTTGATGGTTTTGACGCCGGTGGTCATCGCCACCGCGCTGGGCGCAGAGTCGGTGATTTGGGCGTCGGCGGAGTAGGTTTTGGCCGCCGCCAGATAGGGGAAGGCCTCCCAGGCCAGCACGTTGGATTCACCGTCCACGCCGCGCTGCTGCCCTTCAAAAATGCGGGCGGCGGTCACGGTGGAAAACCCCATGCCGTCACCGACCACCAGAATGACGTTTTTGGCGCGGTTGGTGTTTGGGGTTTGCTTCAGCCGCTGTTGCAGCTGAGCTTGCGCCTGAATGAAGTAAAGATCTTCGCGCTGCGTTAGCTGCGCGTTGTCCGCCGCGCCGGTGGTTGCCGTCCAGCCGGCGAGTAAGAACATGGAAAGCGCCAGGCGGGTTGCCAGTGTGAGTCTGAACATGAATTCCTCCTTGGTAAGATGTAATTCCCATCGCGCGACGGCGTTGCCTGCTCCCGTCGGCAGAGGAGGAGTGTATAGATTTTGTTAACAAAAAATACATAAATTGTTCACAAATTGGATCTGTATGGCAGTAATGTCATGGTATTCACTGATCTTATTATTTTATTGAAATATATGATTTTTTTATCTTTCTGTTGACCGGCGTATTTCTCTACTTTTAATTCAAATTTATTGAATATCTTCATCACGGTTATCCGGCTGTGTTGGTGCGGCAAAGCGCGTAATGTAGCGGCATAGCACAATTTGAACTAAGGATCTCTCTATGAACACCTCTCGTATGCCGGCACTGTTTCTTGGCCACGGTAGCCCGATGAACGTGCTGGAAGACAACCGTTACACCCGGGCATGGCGTGCGTTGGGTGAGTCATTGCCGCGCCCGAAGGCGATCGTGGCGGTTTCCGCGCATTGGTATACCCGCGGCACTGCGGTCACCGCGATGGAAAACCCCAAAACCATTCACGACTTTGGCGGGTTCCCGCAGGCGCTGTTTGATACCCGCTATCCGGCTCCGGGCTCTCCCGCGCTGGCCGCGCAGCTGCAGCAAATTCTGGCGCCGGTGCCGGTAACGGCGGATCTCGGCGAGTGGGGATTGGATCACGGCACCTGGGGTGTCCTGATCAAGATGTATCCCGATGCCGACATTCCGGTGGTGCAGCTCAGCGTCGACGGCACGCAGCCGGCTGCCTATCACTATGAGCTGGGGCGCAAACTGACAGCGCTGCGCGATGAGGGCGTGATGATCGTCGCCAGCGGCAACGTGGTGCACAACCTGCGCATGGTGAAATGGCAGGGTGATACCAGCGCCTATCCGTGGGCGGAATCATTCAATAACTTTGTCCGGGATAACCTGCGTTATCGGGGCGATAACCATCCGCTGGTGGATTTCATGCGCCATGAGGGGGCGGCGCTGTCGAATCCGACGCCGGAACACTATCTGCCGTTGCTGTATGTGCTCGGCGGCTGGGATGGAAAAGAGGCCATCAGCGTGCCGATCGACGGTATCGAAATGGGGGCGCTTAGCATGCTGTCGGTGCAGGTGGGCTAAAGAAAAAACGCCAGTCAGCGACTGGCGTTTTTACCTTCAGTGGTGCGATCAGCCGAGGATGGTGTGCGGATAGAAGCGCGACAGATCCTGCGTAATCAGTTCGCGATCTTCGCGCAGGCCGATGCCGCAAGGTTGATCGTTCACCAGCCAGCTGCCGATCAGCGTGTAGCTGTCTTCGAACTTCGGCAGCGGATGGAACTGCTGCACGATCATGCCTTCTTCGCCGTACGGCCCATCGACGCGCGCCACTTCCTGACCGTTTTCGACGATCTGGATATTGGCGCCTTCGCGCGAGAACAGCGGTTTGGTGACGTAATGAGCCATCGGCGGATGAGCGTCTTGCGCGAAATAAGCCGGCAGCAGGTTAGGGTGGTTCGGGAACATTTCCCACAGCAGCGGCAGCAGCGCCTTGTTGGAGATGATGCTTTTCCAGGCCGGCTCCAGCCAGCGCACGCCGGCGTCTTCCAGCTTGGTGGAGAACATCTCGCGCAGCATGAATTCCCACGGATAGAGCTTGAACAGGTTACCGATCACCTGATCCTGCAGATCGGTGAATTGACCTTTCTCGCCAAGGCCAATCTCTTCCATGAACAGGAACTCGGTCGGTAGACCGGCTTCCTGCGCGCAGTCCTGCAGATATTGCACCGTGCCGCGATCTTCTTCGCTGTCCTGGCAGCAGGCCAGATGCAACAGGCCGAAGCCGTGATGCGCTTTCAGCTCGGCGAAACGCTCGATCAGCTTCTCCTGCAGGCTGTTGTACTGATCCGATTGCGGATCCAGCTTGCCGGCATTGATCTGATCTTCCAGCCACAGCCACTGGAAGAAGGCCGCTTCATACAGCGAGGTCGGCGTATCGGCGTTGTTCTCCAGCAGCTTCGGCGGGTTGACGCCGTCGTAGGCCAGATCGAGACGCGAATACAGCGACGGTTGGTTGGTGCGCCAGGAGCTGCGCACGAACTCCCAGGTGTGTTTCGGGATGCAGAACTTTGCCATCAGCTCGTCGCTGGCGACCACTTTCTCCACCACCTGCAGGCACATCTGATGCAGCTCGGCGGTGGCGCTTTCAATCTCTTCAATCTGCGCCAGCGTGAACTGGTAATAGGCGTCTTCACACCAGTACGGCTCGCCGTACATGGTGTGGAAACGAAAACCGAACTCGGTCGCTTTTTCACGCCAGTCTGGGCGCTCGGTAATGGCAATACGTTTCATGCATCAACCGCCCATGCTGCGAGAGCCGGAGTTGGAGGTGGCGCTGCTGCGCTGCATGCTGGTCTGCTTGGCCACGGTCTCGCCGAAACCGCCGCGGGTTACGGTATTGGTGACCGCAGGCTTCGGCGCCATGGCAGTTTTCGGCACCGTCATGGTGCGGCCGCCGGCGGTGGCCGGGCCGTAGCTCTTGCCGCTGGCGTCGACAAACTTGCCGTTCGCCGGGCTGGCGGCATTCTTGGAGGTGAACAGCGGCTGCTGCGCGAAGCCGGAACCGCCCATCAGGCGGCCCATCATGTAGCCCGCCATCAGCGGCATCCAGAAGCTGCCGCTGCTTTGCGATTCCGCCGCCATGCCGGCCTGCGCCGGAGCCTGGGTGCACTGCGCTTCGCCGAACTCGGCGACGCAGTCTTCGCGAGTGGCGTATTTCGGCGCGGTTTTCGCGGCTTCTTTCAGGGCATTGTTGTAGGCGGTGGTGCACTGCTCGCTCATCGAAGGATTGGCGCGCGAACAGTCATCGGCATTCTGATACAGGGAGACCGTTTCATCGCTCTTCTCGCAGCCGGCCAGCATAAAGACAGCGCCGATCGCCAAAGCCACGGGCGCGACACGGTAGCTGCGCCAGGATTTGCGGAACGTCTCTTGGTTGATGTTTTTTGTCCGTTTCATCGTTATCAATCCCATCATGCGGGCTGTTTTCGCCCTTTCCCAGTAGTGGCGCTAAGGATAGGGGAAACATGGTCAAAATTAAAGCTGAAACGCCCACAGAATCCACTCTTTACGCAGTTATACGTTGGGGTGTGCGCCAGTTCGCTTTCGCGGCGAAAAAACGCGCGTTAGCGTTTCATCATGAAACGTTGTCGCTATGATGATGTTCCATAATGGAACAAAAATCGCGCGGCTCGCCAGGCGGGCTGCAGGCGCTCATAGTCGAAGCACAACAACAAGCCGGCGGCGAAGCCGGCGCGTCATCACCTGATATCTGAACGTTACCATCGCCAACTCCCTACAAGGATCCGGTTATGTTGAGAATCATCCAGTCACCAGGCAAATACATTCAGGGCGCCAATGCGCTGGCTGCCGTCGGCGAATACGCCAAATCCCTCGCCGACCATTATTTCGTGATCGCTGACGACTTCGTGATGCAGCTGGCGGGCGACACCCTGATGGGCAGCCTGCAGCAGCACGGCGTGAAACATCATGCGGCCCGCTTCAACGGTGAGTGCTGCCGTAAAGAGATAGACCGGCTTGGCCGCGAGCTGCAGACCCACGGCTGCCGCGGGGTGATCGGCGTCGGCGGCGGCAAGACGCTCGACACCGCCAAGGCCGTCGCCCACTACCAACGGCTGCCGGTGGTGCTCATTCCCACTATCGCCTCCACCGATGCGCCGACCAGCGCGCTGTCGGTTATCTACACCGAGCAGGGCGAATTCGCCGAATACCTGATCTACCCGCGCAACCCGGACATGGTAGTGATGGACAGCGCCATCATCGCCAAAGCGCCGGTGCGCCTGCTGGTAGCCGGCATGGGCGACGCGCTCTCTACCTATTTCGAAGCCCAGGCCTGCTTCGACGCTCAAGCCACCAGCATGGCCGGCGGCAAATCGACGCTGGCGGCGCTCAGCCTGGCGCGGCTGTGCTACGACACCCTGCTGGCCGAAGGGGTAAAAGCCAAACTGGCGGTCGAGGCCGGCGTGGTGACGGAAGCGGTGGAACGCATCATTGAGGCCAATACGTATCTGAGCGGCATCGGCTTCGAGAGCAGCGGGCTGGCGGCGGCGCATGCCATTCACAACGGTTTCACCGTGCTGGAGGAGTGTCACCACCTGTATCACGGCGAGAAAGTGGCGTTCGGTACCCTGGCGCAACTGGTGCTGCAGAACAGCCCGATGGCGCAGATTGAAACCGTGCTGGCGTTTTGTCATGACATTGGCTTGCCGATCACGCTGGCGCAGATGGGCGTCACCGGCGATGCGACGGCGAAGATGATGGCGGTGGCCGAGGCCAGCTGCGCCGCGGGTGAAACCATTCACAACATGCCGTTCAAGGTCACCCCTGCCGGCGTGCAGGCGGCGATCCTGACGGCGGATAGGCTGGGCGCCGCCTGGTTGCAGCGTCATTGATACCGTTGGGGCGCGGTGCGCCGCGCCCCTGTTCTTACAGAGGAAACCATCGTGAAAAAACTGATTAATCAGGTCGAGTCGGTGTTGGAAGAGCAGTTGCAGGGGCTGGCGGAGGCTCATCCCGAGCTGCTGGTGCACGCGGATCCGGTGTTCGTCACCCGCGCCGATGCGCCGGTGGCGGGCAAAGTGGCGATCCTGTCCGGCGGCGGCAGCGGCCATGAGCCGATGCACTGCGGGTTCGTCGGTGAAGGGATGCTCGACGGTGCCTGTCCGGGCGAGATTTTCACCTCGCCGACGCCGGATAAAATGTACGAGTGCGGTCAGGCGATCGACGGCGGCGCCGGGGTGCTGCTGCTGATCAAGAACTACACCGGCGACGTGCTCAACTTCGAAACCGCCACCGAGCTGCTGCACGACAGCGGCGTCGCGGTGGCGACGGTGCTGGTGGATGACGACGTGGCGGTCAAGGACAGCCTGTTCACCGCCGGGCGACGCGGGGTGGCCAACACCGTGCTGATGGAGAAATTGCTGGGCGCCGCCGCGGCGCGCGGCGACGATCTGGACAGCGTGGTGACGCTGGGGCATCGCATCAACAACCACGGGCATTCGATCGGTATCGCGCTGGGCGCCTGTACCGTCCCCGCCGCCGGCAAACCGTCGTTCACCCTGGCGGAGAACGAGATGGAGTTCGGCGTCGGCATTCACGGCGAGCCGGGCATTGCGCGCCGTCCGTTCACCACGCTCAACGCGGCGGTGGATGACATGTTCCATACGCTGATCGACCACGGCCACTATCAGCGCGCGATCCGCGTCTGGGATCGTCAGCAGGGCGAGTGGCGCGACGAGATGCAGACCAAGCAGCCGCTGACGCGCGGCGATCGGGTGATCGCGCTGGTCAACAATCTGGGCGCCACGCCATTGTCTGAGTTGTATGGCGTGTACCATCGGCTGGCGGAGCGCTGCGCCGAAGCGGGCATCATCATTGAACGCAACCTGGTGGGGTCTTATTGCACCTCGCTGGATATGCAGGGGGTATCCATCACGTTGTTGAAGGTGGACGACGAGCTGTTGTCCTTGTGGGATGCGCCGGTGAAAACGCCTGCGCTGCGTTGGGGTTGCTGAGGAGGAATCATGGCGTTGACCAAACAACAGGTCGTCGATTGGCTGATGCGTTGCGGCGAAGTGTTCAGCCGGGAGCGCGATTTTCTTACCCAACTGGACACCGAGATCGGTGATGCTGACCACGGTTTGAACATGAATCGCGGTTTCAACAAGGTGGTGGAAAAGCTGCCGTCGGTGGCGGACAAGGATATCGGCTTTATCCTGAAAAACACCGGCATGACGCTGCTGTCGAGCGTGGGGGGCGCCAGCGGTCCGCTGTTCGGCACCTTCTTCATCCGCGCGGCGCAGGCGGCGAACGCCAAGCAGAGCCTGGATCTGCCGGAGCTGCATCAGATGATGCAAGAGGGGGTGGAAGGCGTGGTGATGCGCGGTAAGGCGGAGCCGGGCGACAAGACCATGTGCGACGTCTGGTGGCCGGTGGTGGAAAGCCTTGGCCAGTCCGCGCAGCAAAACCTGAGCGTGGCGGAGGCGCTGCAGCGCGCTGCCGACAGCGCCGAGCGGGCGGTGGAGAGCACTATTACCATGCAGGCGCGCAAAGGGCGGGCCAGTTACCTGGGCGAGCGCAGCATCGGCCACCAGGATCCCGGCGCCACTTCGGTGATGTTGATGATGAAAACGCTGGCCGAGGTCGCCGGCAGTTAGCAGGAGGCGAGATGATTAATATCGTGGTGGTTTCGCACAGCGCGTTGCTGGCGCGCGGCGTTGAGCAGTTGGCGCGGCAGATGATGCGCGGCGACGGCTGCAAACTGGCGCTGGCGGCGGGCGTGGATGACGAGCAGCACCCGATCGGCACCGACGCGGTCAAAGTGATGGAGGCGATCGAAGCGGTCGCCGACGGCGACGGCGTTTTGGTGCTGATGGATCTGGGCAGCGCGCTGCTCAGTGCCGAAACCGCGCTCGATCTGCTGGACCCGGATCTGGCCGCCAAAGTGCGGCTGTGTGCGGCGCCGCTGGTTGAAGGCACGCTGGCGGCGGTGGTTGCCGCCAACTCCGGCGCCTCACTGGAGCAGGTGGTTGCGGAGGCGCAGGGGGCGCTGCAGGCCAAACAGGCACAGCTGGGCGAGGCTTCACCTACGGCGAAAAGCGCGTCCTTGCCGCTGGCGCAGGGCAAAAGCGCAACCTGGACGGTGCAGAACCCGCACGGGTTGCATGCGCGCCCGGCGGCGCGGCTGGTCGAGACGCTGACGCCGTTTAAGGCCGAGCTGGTGCTGGAGAAGCAGGGGCAGTGCGTCGATCCGCGCAGCCTCAATCAGCTGGCGTTGCTGCAGGTGCGTCACGGCGACACCATCCGTTTGATCGCCGACGGCGCGCAGGCGGACGAGGCGCTGGCGGCGTTCAAAACGCTGGCGGAGCAGCATTTTGGCGAGACGGTCTCCGAGCGGCAACAGCCTTCGTTGCACGGTATTCCGGTGGCGGAAAGCGTCACCAGCGGGCCGGTGTTCCAGGCTTACAGCTTCTGGCCACCCACGTCCGAGCGGCGCATCGGCGCGGACGAGGTATTGGGCGAACAGCAACGCCTGCGGGAGGCGCTACAGCACACGCTGAGCGATCTGAACCGGCTGGCGGAACGCACCGGCACGCTGATCGGCAAGCCGCAGGCGGCGATCTTCGGCGCCCACAGCATGCTGCTGGACGATCCGGATCTGCAGCAGGCGGCTTACACCCGCATCGCGCAACAGCTGTGCAGCGCCGAGCAGGCCTGGCGGCAGGTGCTGGAGGCGATCGCCGAAGAGTACCGCGAGCTGGATGACGACTACATGCGGGCGCGCGAACTGGACGTGCGCGACATGCTGCGCCGCACGCTGTGCCATCTAGAGGGGCAGGCGCTGCCGGCCATCGCGCTGGCAGAACCGTCGATACTGGTGATGGATGAGCTGATGCCATCAGAGGTGGTGATGCTCGACCGCCGGTTGGTGCTCGGCATCTGCCTGAGCGGCGGCAATGCCCTGTCGCACAGCGCCATTCTGGCGAAGGCGATGGGCATTCCGATGGTGGTCGGCATGCAGGATTGCCTGAGCAAAACCCGCAGCGGCCAGAAGGCGATGCTGGACGCCGCGCGCGGGGTATTGCAGCTCAGCCACTAAGCGCGCAGTTTGAACTGGCGGATGTCGATCCCGTGCTGTTTGATCTTCCGCCACAGCGTGGTGCGGCCGATGCCCAGCAGCTGTGCCATCTCCGTCACCTGGCCGCGGCTGACGGTCGCCGCGCGCAGGATCGCCTGGCGTTCCATGTCCGTCAGCGTCAACAGCGGTGCGCCGGGCTGCGGATCGCTTTCCAGCAGCGACGGCTGGCCGAGCAGGTGCGCCGGCAGATCCGCCAGCTGGATGTGGTGGCCGTGGCAAATCATCGCCGCGCGCTCCACCACTCCTTTCAGCTCCAAATCGTTGCCCGGCCACAGGTAGAGCGCCAACTGGGCCATCACTTCGTCATCCACCCGAAAGCGGCACTGAAAATGCTGCTCCAGCGTGCGAAGGTGGTGTTTGACCAGCAGCGGAATATCGCTCAGCCGCTGGCGCAGCGGCGGGATCTGGATCTCGAATGCCTGCAGGCTGTAAAACAGCTGGCGGCGGAAGCGGTTTTGCTGCACCAGCAGCGGCAGATCGGCGGCGCTGCCGGCGATCACCCGCACATCGACCGGGATCACCCGGCTGGAATTGAGGCGGATCACCACGCCGGTTTTCAGCACCTGCAGCAACGCCGACTGCATCTCCGCCGGCAGGTATTCGATCTGTTCGAGGTACAGCGTACCGCCGTTGGCCAATTCGAATTTGCTGAGCTGGCCCGCCTCTTCTTCGCTGGCGTCGCTGCCCAGCAGCTCACGCAGCCCCTGCGCCTGCGGCAGCAGTTGGCAGTTGAGGGCGATATACGGCCCGGCGGCGCGTTCGCCGGCGTTGTGGATGGCCTGGCTGAGTAGCTCTTTGCCGACGCCTTCCTCCCCGCGCAGCAGGATCGGATGCTGGCCTTTGGCCGCCTGCTGCCCATAACGGATCAGCCGCCGCATCTCCAACGAGGCGGAGGGCATTTGCTCGAAGCTGTGGCTGACGCGCCCCAACTGGCTGCTGACATACTGGCGCAGCCGTTCGAGCGGGTGCAGCAGGGCGATGAAACTGCAGCGATCGCCGTCGAAAATCGGCTTTAGCGTCAGCAAGGCGGCGATAAACTGCCGCTGGCTTTCGAAGGTGACCTCGACGTGTTGCAGCGGTTGCCGATCGGCGATGGCGCGCTTGAGCAGAGCGGGCAGCGTCAGCAACTGCGCCAGCGGTTTGCCCTGGCTCTGCTGCTCGTCCAGTTTTAGCAGGCCGGCGGCGCGCTGGTTGATGTATTGCAGGTAGCCGCGATGATCCCAGGCCATCACGCCGTCGTCCACGCCGTCCAGCAGGCCGTAAAGCTGGTTCAGATGGCGATTGGATTCCGCCAGCAGGCCGTCGGCGTTCAGCGAATTGCCTATTTCGCGGGCGATGGCCAGCGTCAGCGACAGATCGCCGGCGGCGCAGTCGGCCAGCAGGCAGCCCAGCGCGATCGAGCCGCGCTGGCGGCCGCTGTTGTCGTAGACCGGCGTCGCGCAGAAAGACCAACCGTGCAGCGCCCGGCGCACGTGCTCTTCACCACTCACTCGTACCGGGTG
Source organism: Serratia sp. CY76391 (assembly GCF_052166695.1). Lineage (NCBI taxonomy): Bacteria > Pseudomonadati > Pseudomonadota > Gammaproteobacteria > Enterobacterales > Yersiniaceae > Serratia > Serratia sp. CY76391. The sequence continues at coordinate 166,064 of NZ_JBJNOJ010000007.1, read as the reverse complement.
GCCTTCCGCCGCCGCCAGCGCCGGGGCATTGGTGCCGATCTGCCCCTCGGCCCAGTAGGCGCCGGGGGCCAATCCCAGTTGCTGCAGATGCTCCCAGGTTTGGGCGTCGCCGCAGCGCCACAGCATGCAGCCGCTCTCGTCGAGGATCATCAACAGACAGCGACGCGGCTCCATGTATTCGCAGGCGTCTTCCAGCGCCGCCTGGCCGAGCGTCAGCAGATCGTTCTTGCGGCGGCAAATCGATTCGAAGGTGGCGCCCTGCGCGCGGTGCGGCGCTTGCCAGACATCGGGCTGCATCAGGCTGCGGCAGCGCAGCCAGGAGGCGTAAACCGCCTGTGCCGGCCGCAGCGGCGGCGGCAATTCGCCGTCGTTAATCAGACGCTGCCAGCGTGAATCGTTGTCCATCGAACCTCATCCAGACTGCGAAAACGAGAGTGACGATGATACCACCTGACGCGGCGGCGGCTGTGAGACGGCGGGCAGAAGTGGTGAAATCGAGGCAAAAAAAACGGGGCGCGGCGTAGGCCGAACCCCGTGTTTATCCGCGTGCGCGCATCAGTTGCGGAATGGGTTGCCGCTGTTGCGAGCCGGTTGGCTGGTGGTAACGGCCGGCGCGGATGCGCGAGTGGCCGCCGGTGCCGGCGCCGCGGTCTGTTGCATCGGCGCATTGTCCTGATAGCCGTCTGCATAGGCGTCCTGCGCGCGATTCTGCGGCGCGACGGCGTCAGGCGCGGTCGATACCGGTTTGCCCAACGCGCCGTTCAACAGCAGCAGATCGTTCTGGTTCAGCGTGCCAAGCGCCGACTTGATGTTCAGCTGGTTGATCAGATAGGTATAACGCGCGTCGGACAGCTGACGTTTGGCGTTATACAGCGTGGTGGTGGCGTCCAGCACGTCGACGATGGTGCGGGTACCGACCTGATAACCGGCTTCCATCGCGTCCAGGGAGCTTTGCGCGGAGATCACCGCCTGTTTGTAGGCGTTGATGCTGCTGATCGAAGCATTAACGTTGTTGAACGACGAACGAACGGTCTGCACCACGCTGCGGTGTGAGCTTTCCAACTGCTCGCTGGCGCCGACGAAGCCGTACTGCGCTTGTTTAACCTGCGAATTGGTCGCGCCGCCGCTGTACAGCGGCAGGTTGAAGCTGATGCCGACCTTATTTTGGCCCGCATCGGAGTCGCTGTAGCGTGCGGCATTCGCGCCACCGGTATTGGAGCCGTTGTATTTGGTATTGCTGATGCCGGTTGACGCGCTGACGTCAATCGTCGGCATATAGCCGGTTTGGGCTGCGCGGATTTGCTCGCGCGCCAGATCCTGGCTCAGACGGGCGGACAGCAGGCTCAGGTTGCGCGCTTCCGCTTCTTTCAGCAGGTTGTTCACCGCTTCCGGGCGCTGGGTGCTGAAGCGATCGGTGTTCAGCGAGGCCAGTTCGGGGTAGAAGGTGCCGGTGACCTGACGCAGCGTTTCCAGCGCGTTGTCCAGATCGTTGCGGGCGGAGACTTCCGCCGCCAGCACGGTGTCGTAGTTCGAGCGGGCGTTCTGCACGTCGGTGATCGCCACCAGGCCCACGTTGAAGCGCTGGGTGGTTTGATCCAGCGTGCGATACACCGCGTCTTTCTGCGCCTGAGTATAGGACAGCGTATCGATCGCTTTCAGCACGTTGAAGTAAGCGGTCGCCGTGTTGAGAATAAGCTGCTGTTCCGCTGTCTGGAAGGTAACGTCGGAGATGCCGGCGGTCTTTTCCTGCAGCGTCAGCTGGCGCCATTTCGACATGTCGAAAATAGTTTGCGTCAGCGCCAACGAACCGCTGGTCACGTTGCTGTTAACGCCATTGCTGTCACGATAACCGTTGGTGTAATCGTAACCTGCGGTCAAACCGAGCTGCGGCAGCAACGGGCTGCGCGCTTCATTGATCTTTTCGAATGCGGCGTCGCGGTCAGCTGCACTTTTGCGCAGATCCGGGTTACTTTCCCTGGCCTGTTTGTAGACCTGCAGCAGGTTCTCTGCCTGGCTCATTGCACTGAAGCCGCCTAGGCTCAGTCCGATAAGAAGGGGGAGCAGTTTCTTCATTTGCATTCCTTGTTGTGCAGCAATATTGCTATGTTAGCGCTGACGATAGACGAAATAGTTGCCGATTCTAGCAGAGTCTGAGGTACGCATCAGGTGGCTGAATGTGCCATCTCACGTAACTTTTACCTTTCAGACCGCCCATTTACCTTGGCGTACTGCCCGGGTCGACTGCAGCTGATATTATGGCTGACAATCCGGATTGTTTCCCGCTATTACCTGCGAGCGCACAAACGTGCCGCATCCGGCGGCGAAAAACAGCCTAACATAAAGCCGCGGCGGAGAGTCCCGCTGTTTCTGTCATCAAAACCGTTTATTTTATCGGCATACTCAAGCAGGAGAATTCGCGCATGAACCGTTCGCAGCCGTCGCCCGTTACTTTCGATAAAAAAGATGTAGAAATTATTGCACGCGAGACGCTGTACCGTGGTTTTTTTTCACTCAATTTATACCGGTTTCGCCATCGGTTGTTCAATGGCGAAATGAGCCCTGAAATCACGCGTGAAATTTTCGAACGCGGCCATGCGGCGGTGCTGCTGCCCTACGATCCGGTGCGCGACGAGGTGGTGCTGATTGAACAACTGCGCATCGCCGCGGTCGATACCAGTAATTCGCCCTGGCTGCTGGAAATGGTGGCGGGTATGATCGAAACCGGTGAAAGCGTCGAGGACGTGTGCCGCCGCGAAGCACAGGAAGAGGCCGGCGTGGTGGTCGGGCGCTGCAAACCGGTGCTGAGCTATCTGGCCAGCCCCGGCGGCACCAGCGAACGTTTGTCGATCATGGTCGGCGAAGTGGACGCCGGCACCGCCGAGGGCATCCACGGCCTGGCGGAAGAACATGAAGATATCCGCGTTCATGTGGTCAGCCGCGAACAGGCTTACCGCTGGGTTGAGGAAGGCGCGATCGATAACGCCGCATCAGTGATTGCATTGCAATGGCTGGCGTTGCACCATGAATCGTTGAGAAAAGAGTGGGCCAACTAATGAAACAGCGCTATACCCCTGATTTCCCCGAAATGATGAGATTGTGCGAAACCAACTTCGCGCAATTGCGCCGCTTGCTGCCGCGCAACGACGAAGCGGGCGAAACGGTGACTTATCAGGTGAACGGCGCCGGCTATCGTTTGACCATCGTTGAGTCCACGCGTTACACGTCGCTGGTGGAGATCGAGCAGATCTTTCCGGCGGTCAGCTACTGGAGCCTGCCCGCGATGACGGTGCGGTTGTACCATGACGCCATGGTTGCGGAAGTGTGTTCCAGTCAGCAGATCTACCGCTTTAAAGCGCGTTATGATTATCCTAATAAAAAGTTGCATCAACGCGACGAAAAGCATCAAATTAACCAGTTTCTTGCTGATTGGCTGCGCTACTGTTTGGCGCATGGAGCGATGGCGGTTCCGGTTTGTTAGACAGACTGAAATAACAAAGGACACCATTTGGAAAGCCTGTTTAAACTGCCCGTGGCGAGTGGGGCCGCGGTCAGGATTCTACAAATAACAGATACCCACCTTTTTGCCGGCGAACACGAGACGTTGCTCGGCATCAATACCTATCGCAGCTATCACGCGGTGCTGGACGCCATCCAGGCGCAGCGCCGCGACGTCGATTTGATCGTCGCCACGGGAGATTTGGCGCAGGATCATTCGCAAGAGGCGTACCGCCACTTCGCCGCCGGCATCGCGCAACTGCCGGCTCCCTGCGTGTGGCTGCCGGGCAACCACGATTTTCAACCGGCGATGGTCGACGCATTGGCCGCCGCGGGCATCGCGCCTTCCAAACAGGTGCTGCTGGGCGATAACTGGCAAGTGCTGATGCTGGACAGCCAGGTGTTCGGCGTGCCGCACGGCGAATTGAGCGAATACCAGCTGGAGTGGATGGAGCGCTGCCTGCAGGCTTACCCCGAGCGCTATACGCTGTTGCTGCTGCACCATCATCCGCTGCCTTCCGGTTGCACCTGGCTCGATCAGCACAGCCTGCGCAACCCGCATATGCTGGGCGCGATCCTGCTGCGTTATCCGAAAGTGAATACCGTGGTGTGCGGGCACATTCACCAGGATCTCGATCTGGAATGGCAGGGGCGGCGCCTGTTGGCGACGCCGTCTACCTGCGTGCAATTCAAGCCGCACTGCACGAACTTCACCATCGACGACGTTTCCCCCGGCTGGCGCTACCTCGATCTGCTGCCGGACGGTCGCGTCGAGACGCAGGTGTTCCGCCTGGAAAACGACGATTTCCGCCCCGATATGGACTCGGATGGATACTGATGCCTTCGACACTGCTCTACCTGCACGGTTTCAACAGCTCGCCGCAGTCGGCCAAGGCGGTGGCCTTCAAGGCCTGGCTGGCCGAACACCATCCCGATATCGAGATGTTGGTGCCGCAGCTGCCGGCCTTTCCGGCGGAGGCGGCCGAGATGCTGGAAAATCTGGTGCTGGAACGCGCCGGGCAAACGCTCGGGCTGGTCGGCTCATCGCTGGGCGGCTATTACGCCACCTGGCTGTCGCAGTGTTTTTCCCTGCCGGCGGTGGTGGTCAACCCGGCGGTCAAGCCGTTTGAGCTGCTGGTCGACTACCTCGGCGCCAACGAGAACCCCTACACCGGCCAGCAATATGTGTTAGAGTCTCGGCACGTTTACGATCTGAAAGTGATGCAGATCGATCCTTTGGAGTCGCCGGATTTAATCTGGCTGCTGCAGCAAACGGGCGATGAAATTCTCGATTACGGCCAGGCAGTGGCGTATTACACCGCGTGTCGGCAAACGGTGGAGTCGGGTGGAAACCACGCCTTCGTCGGTTTCGAGCACTACTTCCCCCAGATTGTGGATTTTTTAGGGCTAAACGCGGTCTGACGGGCCGTTCCGGCACCTCCCTTTAACCACGAAAAAATAATCAACGATGACTCAATCCAGCTATAACGCTGATGCCATTGAAGTACTCAGCGGTCTAGAACCAGTGCGCCGTCGTCCCGGCATGTATACCGACACGACGCGCCCAAACCACCTCGGCCAAGAGGTGATCGATAACAGCGTCGACGAAGCGTTGGCCGGCCACGCCAAGCGCATCGACGTGATCCTGCACGCCGATCAGTCGCTGGAAGTGATCGACGACGGCCGCGGCATGCCGGTGGACATCCACCCGGAAGAGGGCGTGCCGGCGGTTGAGTTGATCCTGTGCCGGCTGCACGCCGGCGGTAAATTCTCGAATAAAAACTACCAGTTCTCCGGCGGCCTGCACGGCGTGGGTATCTCGGTGGTCAACGCCCTGTCGAAGCGGGTGGAAGTCAACGTGCGCCGCGACGGCAACGTTTACAGCATCGCCTTCGAAAACGGCGACAAAGTGCAAGATCTGACGGTGACCGGCACCTGCGGCAAACGCAACACCGGCACCAGCGTGCACTTCTGGCCCGACGAACAGTTCTTCGACAGCCCGCGTTTCTCGGTATCGCGCCTGACTCACCTGCTGAAGGCCAAAGCGGTGCTGTGCCCCGGCGTCGAGATCTATTTCATCGACAAGGTGAACAACACCGAGCAGCGCTGGTGCTACCAGGACGGCCTGACCGACTACCTGATGGAAGCGGTTAACGGCCTGATCACCCTGCCGGAAGCGCCGTTCGTCGGCAACTTTGCCGGTGACACCGAAGCGGTGGACTGGGCGCTGCTGTGGCTGCCGGAAGGCGGCGAGCTGCTGACCGAAAGCTACGTCAACCTGATCCCGACCATGCAGGGCGGCACTCACGTCAACGGCCTGCGTCAGGGGCTGCTGGACGCGATGCGCGAGTTCTGCGAATTCCGCAATATTCTGCCGCGCGGCGTGAAGCTGTCGGCGGAGGATATCTGGGATCGCTGCGCCTACGTGCTGTCGGTGAAGATGCAGGATCCGCAGTTCGCCGGGCAGACCAAAGAGCGTCTCTCCTCGCGTCAGTGCGCGGCCTTCGTTTCCGGCGTGGTGAAAGATGCCTTCAGCCTGTGGCTGAACCAGAACGTTCAGGCGGCGGAACAGCTGGCCGAGCTGGCGATCTCCAGCGCCCAGCGCCGTCTGCGCGCCGCCAAGAAAGTGGTGCGCAAGAAGCTGACCAGCGGGCCGGCGCTGCCGGGCAAGCTGGCGGACTGCACCTCGCAGGATCTGGCCATGACCGAACTGTTCCTGGTGGAAGGGGATTCGGCGGGCGGATCGGCCAAGCAGGCGCGCGATCGCGAATATCAGGCGATCATGCCGCTGAAGGGCAAGATCCTGAATACCTGGGAAGTGTCCTCGGACGAAGTGCTGGCCTCGCAGGAAGTGCACGACATTTCCGTGGCGATCGGCATCGATCCGGACAGCGAAGATCTCAGCCAATTGCGCTACGGCAAAATCTGCATCCTGGCGGATGCGGACTCCGACGGCCTGCATATCGCCACGCTGCTGTGCGCGCTGTTCGTGCGTCACTTCCGTTCGCTGGTGAAAGGCGGCCACGTCTATGTCGCCATGCCGCCGCTGTATCGCATCGATCTCGGTAAAGAAGTGTTCTACGCGCTGGATGAAGAAGAGAAAGCCGGCGTGCTGGAACAGCTGAAGCGCAAGAAGGGCAAGCCGAATGTGCAGCGCTTTAAAGGGCTGGGCGAGATGAACCCGCTGCAGCTGCGCGAAACTACCCTCGATCCGAACACCCGCCGTCTGGTGCAACTGACGGTGGCGGAGGATGACGTCGATCAGACGCTGGCGGTGATGGACATGCTGTTGGCCAAGAAGCGTTCGGAAGATCGCCGCAACTGGCTGCAAGACAAGGGCGACATGGCCGAATTGGCGGTCTGAGCCTGCCCCTGGCCCGGCGAAACGCCGGGCCGGCTTTCCCGCAGGGCGTTCATGCGGCGCCCGATAACCTGGGCCGGAATGCATGAAGATCACGCTCGAAGAATTGCTGGCGTTCACCTCGGTGGTCGACAGCGGTTCTATCACCGCCGCCGCCGATCGGCTCGGCCAGACAACATCCGGCATCAGCCGCGCACTCAGCCGCCTGGAGAATAAGCTCGATACCACTCTGATGCGCCGCACGACGCGTCGTTTGGAGCTGACCGAAGAGGGGCTGAGCTTCCTGAACCATGCGCGTACGATCATCAGCTCGGTGGAAAATGCCGAAGAGCAAATGGCGGTGCGCCGGCAAATGCCCGCCGGGCGGCTGCGGATCAATGCGGCCGCACCTTTTATGGAGCACGTCATCGTGCCGCTGGTGGCGGGATTCAGGGAACGTTATCCGCAAATTTCGCTCGAGCTGAACACCGACAACCTGATTATCGATCTGCTGGAAAAACGCACGGATATCGCCATTCGCATCGGGGCGTTGCGTGATTCGACCATTCATGCGCGCGCGCTGGGAGCCAGCCGGCTGCGCATCCTCGCCAGCCCGGCTTATCTGCAGCAGCACGGCACGCCGCAGAGCGTGGAGGAGTTGCATCGGCATTGTCTGCTCGGTTTTACCCAGCCGGAGTCGCTGAACCAGTGGCCGTTGCGCTATCGCCAGGCGCCGCATTTCGCCATCACGCCGACGATCTCTGCGTCCAGCGGTGAAACGCTGCGGCAATTGGCGCTGCAGGGCGAGGGGATCGTACAGCTGGCAGACTTTATGACCCGGCGCGATCGGGAAGCGGGCAAGTTGGTGACGTTGCTGGAGCAGGAGACGCTGGACGTGCGCCAGCCGATTAATGCGGTGTATTACCGCAATACGCAATTGGCGGCGCGCATCACCTGTTTTCTTGACTACGTCAGCGCGCACATCGACGCGCAGACGTTATAAGGCGGAGCTTACAGGGCGTTTTCCAGGATGTAGATCTCGGTGTCCAGCACGCTGTCTTTGAGGGTGTCGCGGTGTTTGAGCATGTGCTCAATGGCCAGATGTTTTTCCAGATGCGCCATGCTTTCCCATTTCTCCAGCATGAACACCGAATCCGGCGACCGCTTCTGCCACGGCGCCTGGGTATTGCTATCGACCATCGGCGTGTATTCGCCGCAACCCTCTTCCGCCAGCACCAGCGGCACCAGCTTTTCAATGGCTTGCAGTACGGTGGCGCGGTGGCCGGGTTTCACTTTGATTTCTGCGATTACGGTGATCATGCTTACCTCGTTGATGAGTATGTTCTGCGTCAGTTAAGCAAAAATTTTCGCCAGATGCTCGCGATAACGTGCGATGTCCGCTTCGATATCCGGTTGTTTTATCACGTCATTGCAGATAAAGGTCGGCAGCGCTTCCATTCCCAGGAACTGGTTGGCCTTGTGGAAGTGCAGGTAAACGCCATCGACGCCGACGCCGTGGAAGAACTGATCGGGATCGGTGAAGGCCTCCAGCGGGGCGTTCCAGGTCAGGCTCAGCAGGTATTTTTTGCCCTGGATCAGGCCGCCTGAGCCATATTTTTTACCGGCGTCGGTGCGGGTGCGGCCGTCGCTGGCATACAGGCTGCCGTGACCGGCGGTGAACACTTCATCGATGTATTTTTTCAGGATCCAGGGCTCGCCCATCCACCAGCCCGGCATCTGGTAGATGACCGTGTCGGCCCACAGGTATTTCTTTACCTCGGCTTCAATGTCATAACCGTCGTCGACCACGGTGACCTGCACATCGTGCTGCAGATCGCGCAGGAAGCTTTCCGCCACGTCGCTCAGGGTTTGGTTGAGTTCGCCGTTGGAATGGCCGAATTGTTTTTTAGCGTTGATAATCAGGATATTGCTCATCTTTCTCGGCTCCCGTCAGAGTTAAGATATGGCATGCTTCCCGCCGAAAAGGCGGAAACCAGCTCGCTGGCGACGAGTGTAATCGTTAGTCAGGCAAGTAAAAATGCGATCCAGCGCACAACAGTGTTGACTGCCAGTCAATAAACGGGCCGCCAGACAGCGAAATTTTGCATAAACCGCATCGCGCAACCGGCCGCCGCCGGCGATCCTTGCGCCAACTGTGACAGCCACCCTGCAGATGGGTTACTATCGCGGGCAGAATCGACAAGCGATGCCTTTTGTCGTCCAAGGGATTGCCAAGCCACGGTCTGAGGATAATTGAGTAATGAGTGATCTGACTCATGACGGTGTAGAGCGTTTACCGCTGCACACATTCACTGAAAACGCCTATCTGAACTATTCCATGTACGTCATCATGGATCGGGCGTTGCCGTACATTGGCGACGGTTTGAAGCCGGTACAACGCCGCATCATCTACGCCATGTCTGAACTGGGGCTGACCAACAGCGCCAAATTCAAGAAGTCCGCCCGCACCGTGGGCGACGTGCTGGGTAAATATCACCCGCACGGCGACAGCGCGTGTTATGAAGCCATGGTGCTGATGGCGCAGCCGTTCTCGTATCGCTATCCGCTGGTGGACGGCCAGGGGAACTGGGGGGCGCCGGACGATCCCAAGTCGTTCGCGGCGATGCGTTATACCGAATCGCGCCTGTCCAAATACGCCGAGGTCTTGCTGGCCGAACTGGGCCAGGGCACGGTCGACTGGATCCCAAACTTTGACGGCACGCTGCAAGAGCCGAAGATGCTGCCGGCGCGTCTGCCGAACATCCTGCTGAACGGCACCACCGGCATCGCGGTCGGCATGGCGACCGACATTCCGCCGCACAACGTGCGCGAAGTCGCCGCTGCGGCGGTGGCGCTGCTCGACAAGCCGGGCGCCTCGCTCGATGACCTGCTCGAGTTCGTGCAGGGGCCGGACTTCCCGACCGAAGCCGAGATCATTACCCCGCGCGATGAAATTCGCAAAATTTACCAGAGCGGCCGCGGCTCGGTGCGCATGCGCGCCGTGTGGAAGAAAGAGGACGGCAGCGCGGTGATTACCGCCTTGCCGCATCAGGTCTCCGGCGCCAAGGTGCTGGAGCAGATCGCCAGCCAGATGCGCGCCAAGAAGCTGCCGATGGTCGAGGATCTGCGCGATGAATCCGACCACGAAAACCCGACGCGTCTGGTGATCGTGCCGCGCTCCAACCGCATCGATCTGGAGCAGGTGATGAATCACCTGTTCGCCACCACCGATCTGGAACGCAGCTACCGCATCAACATGAACATGATCGGTCTGGACAACCGCCCGCAGGTCAAAGGGCTGGTGGAGATCCTCACCGAATGGCTGGCCTATCGTCGCGATACGGTGCGCCGCCGCCTGAACTACCGCCTCGAGAAGGTGCTGAAGCGTTTGCATATCCTCGAAGGTTTGCTGGTGGCGTTCCTCAATATCGACGAGGTGATCCACATCATCCGCAGCGAGGATGAGCCAAAGCCGGTGCTGATGCAGCGTTTCGGCATCTCCGATACCCAGGCGGAAGCGATCCTCGAGCTGAAACTGCGTCACCTGGCCAAGCTGGAAGAGGTCAAGATCCGCGGTGAGCAGGACGAGCTGGCGAAAGAGCGCGATCAGCTGCAGGCGCTGCTGGCGTCCGAGCGCAAGCTGAATACGCTGATTAAGAAAGAGCTCCAGGCCGACGCGCAGACCTACGGCGACGATCGCCGTTCGCCGCTGACCGAGCGTGCGGAAGCCAAGGCGATGAGCGAGCACGACTTCGTGCCGTCCGAGCCGGTGACCATCGTGCTGTCGGAAATGGGCTGGGTGCGCAGCGCCAAGGGCCACGACATCGATCCGGCAGGGTTGAGCTACAAGGCCGGCGACAGCTTCCGCGGCGCGGCGCGCGGCAAGAGCAACCAGCCGGTGGTGTTCATCGACTCTACCGGGCGCAGCTATGCGCTCGATCCGATGACGCTGCCTTCGGCGCGCGGGCAGGGCGAGCCGTTGACCGGCAAGCTGACGCCGCCGCCGGGCGCCACCATTGAGCAGGTGCTGATGGCGGCCGACGATCAAAAACTGCTGATGGCGTCCGATGCCGGTTACGGTTTCGTTTGCACCTTCAACGATCTGGTGGCGCGCAACCGCGCCGGCAAGGTGATGATCACGCTGCCGGACAACGCCAGAGCGCTGCCGCCGATGGAAATTCACGGCGCAGACGATATGCTGCTGTCGATCACCGCCGCCGGGCGCATGCTGATGTTCCCGGTCGCCGATCTGCCGCAGCTGTCGAAGGGTAAGGGCAACAAGATCGTCTCCATTCCGGCGGCGCAGGCCGCCGCCGGTGAAGACAAGCTGGCCTGGCTGTTCGTGCTGCCGCCGCAGGCCTCCGTCACGCTGCACGTCGGCAAACGCAAGCTGACGCTGCGTCCGGAAGATCTGCAGAAGTTCCGCGCGGAGCGCGGCCGTAAGGGCACCCAACTGCCGCGCGGTCTGCAGCGCATCGATCGCGTGGAAGTGGATGCGCCGGTGCGGGCGTCGGGTGGCGACAGCGAAGAGTAAGCGTTGGCGCCGGCGTTAACGGGCGGTCGCAGCGAGCTGTGGCCGCCTTATTTATTTTTGCTGGCGTTTATTTTCCAAATAGTTAACATTTCTGCGCATAAAATTATTGTGCGTACTGCCGCCTGGCAGGAAAATAGCGAGAAATGCAGGCGACATCGGCGTGCTTACCGCCTGGCCGGCAAATAATGAGTAAAGGAATCTGCGCAGCGAAGTAAACTGCGTTGGCAGTGTGCTAATGAGGTTGTTATGTTATTGATTTTGCGTGCCGTTCTCGCCACTCTTTTCTGTATTCTAGTGTGTATTTTCGGTTCTGTTTATTGCTTGTTCAGCCCGCGCAACCCTCGCCATGTGGCGACCTTTGGCCATCTTTTCGGCCGCCTGTCGACGCTGTTCGGCATCAAGGTTGAAACCCGCGTGCCGGCCGATGCGGCCAACAATGGCAACTGCATCTATATCGCCAACCACCAAAATAACTACGACATGGTGACGGCCTCCAATATCGTGCAGCCGCGCACCGTGACCGTCGGTAAAAAAAGTCTGGTGTGGATCCCGTTTTTCGGCCCGCTGTATTGGTTGACCGGTAATCTGCTGATAGATCGTGATAATCGCGCCAAGGCGCACGGTACCATCGCCCAGGTGGCGGAGCAGTTCAAAAAGAAAGACATTTCGATCTGGATGTTCCCGGAAGGGACCCGCAGCCGCGGTCGTGGGCTGATGCCGTTTAAAACCGGCGCCTTCCACGCGGCCATCGCCGCCGGCGTGCCGATTGTGCCGATCTGCGTATCGACCACCAGCGGTAATATAAATCTTAATCGCTGGAATAACGGTCATGTGATCGTCGAGATGTTGGCGCCGGTGGATACCAGCAAATACGGCAAAGAAAACGTGCGCGAGCTGGCGGCCCATTGCCGCGAGCTGATGGAGGCGAAAATCGCCGAATTGGACGCCGAAGTCGCCCAGCGCAACGCCGCCAAAAAATAAGAGTCTACCGGCTTCAAAGAATAGGATTTTAATTGGCGTTCAGCGCCGTTAACGCCTGAACGCCTGCTAATCTTGATTGGCGGGCGTTTGGGTTTTGCACACGGTTTAGTTATTGCTTTTCATGGAGAAAATATGTCACTCAGTCGACGTCAGTTTTTACAGGCATCGGGCCTGGCGCTGTGCGCGGGCGCCGTGCCGCTGAGGGCTGAGGCGAGCGGAACGCAGACCCCGTTACCCATTCCCCCGCTGCTGGAGTCTCGCCGCGGTCAGCCGCTGTTCCTGACCTTGCAGCGCGCCCATTGGGCGTTTATGGATAACCGTAAAGCGGCGGTGTGGGGCATCAACGGCATGTACCTGGGGCCGACGGTGCGGGTTTACAGCGGTGACGACGTCAAACTGATCTACAGCAACCGCCTGCAGGAGCCGGTAGCGATGACCGTCAGCGGTCTGCAGGTGCCAGGCACGCTGATGGGCGGCGCGCCGCGCATGATGTCGCCTAACGTCGACTGGTCGCCGGTGCTGCCCATTCGTCAGGCGGCGGCCACCTGCTGGTACCACGCCAACACGCCGAACCGTATGGCGCCGCACGTTTACAACGGGCTGGCCGGGCTGTGGCTGGTGGAAGATGCCGTCAGCAAAGCGCTGCCGCTGCCCAACCACTACGGCGTCGACGATTTCCCGCTGATCATTCAGGACAAACGCTTCGATAACTTCGGCACACCGCAATACGATGCACCGTCGCAGGGCGGTTTCGTCGGCGATACGCTGTTGGTCAACGGCGTGCAAAACCCGTATGTCGACGTGTCGCGCGGCTGGGTGCGTCTGCGCCTGCTTAACGCCTCCAACGCGCGCCGCTATACCCTGCAGCTCAGCGACGGGCGGCCGTTCAACGTGATTGCCAGCGATCAGGGCTTCCTGCCTGCGCCGGTCGCGGTGCAGCAGCTGTCGTTGGCGCCTGGCGAACGCCGGGAAGTGCTGATCGACATGTCGAAGGGCGAGGAGGTGACCATCACCGCCGGTGAAGCGGCGGGCATCATGGATCGCCTGCGCGGCCTGTTCGAGCCGTCGAGCATTCTGGTGTCCACCCAGGTGCTGACGCTGCGCCCGACTGGCCTGTTGCCGCTGGTGACCGACAATCTGCCGATGCGCCTGCTGGCGGATCAGCTGTTGGACGGCAGCGCCAGCCGCACCCGCGATTTCCGCCTGGGCGACGGCGGCATCGGCATCAACGGCGCGATTTGGGACATGAACCGCATCGACGTACAGGCGCAGCAAGGCACCTGGGAACGCTGGAACATTCACGCGGATACGCCGCAGGCGTTCCATATTCAGGGCGTGCAGTTCCTGATCAAACGCGTCAACGGCGCGCAGCCGATGGCGGAAGATCGCGGCTGGAAGGACACCGTCTGGGTCGATGGCGACGTCGAGCTGCTGGTGTATTTCAACCAACCTACCTCCGAACACTTCCCGTTCCTGTATTACAGCCAGACGCTGGAGATGGCCGATCGCGGCACCGCCGGCCAGCTGATGGTGCAGCCGACGATGTAATCTGCGCTGTGGGCCGCTTACGGCGCCCGCAGCATTTCCAGGAAGGCCTGCACCACCGGCGTGACGCTGTCGGTGCGGTATACCGCGTACAGATCCGCCGGCGGCACCTGTTGCAGCGAGCAAAAGCGTACGCCGGGCCACGGGATGCGGCCGTAGCTGTCCGGCAGCAGCGTGATGCCGCAGCCTTCCTCCACCAGCGCCAGCAGGGTCTGCGGTTCGTTGACCTGATAAGCGACGTCCGGCAAAAATCCCTGCTGCAGACACAGATTGTGCAGATACAGCCCCAGGCTGGCCTCATGCGGCGGCAGCACGATGAAGCTGTCGTTCTGCAGCGCCGCCAGCGGGATGTTTTCCTGCTGCGCCAGCGGATGACCGAGCGGCAACACCACGGCGATGCTTTCGTGCGCCAGCCGTTGGCAGCTCAATCCCGGCAGCGTCTGCTGCTGCGCCTCTCGCCATACCCCGATATCGATATGCCGCTTTTGCAGCGCGGCGATTTGCTGGCTGGGCGTCAGCTCGTTCAACGACCAGGTGACGCCGGCGCTCCGCTCGCTGAACCGCCGCAGCGCCGCGATCAGGCCGCCCCAGGCCGAGGTGCCGACCATGCCGACCACCATGTGGCCGCCTTCGCCACGCCCCATCTGTTGTACCTGATGCAATGCGCTGTCGGCCTGATCCAGCAGCCGCTCGACGTTGCGCAGCAGCGTGCGGCCGGCTGGCGTCAGCGTCATGGAGCGGGTGGTGCGTTTGAACAGCACCACCCCGAGCTGACTCTCCAGCTCCTTGATGTGCTTGCTGAGCGGCGGCTGTGACATATTCAGCCGCCGCGCCGCCTGGGTGAAGTTCATCTCTTCCGCCACCACGCGGAAATAGTGCAGCAGGCGGAAGTTAATCCGGCCGGGATCGGGCAGGGCTTGGGGCGGGTTCATCCGGGGTATCGCCTCCTTGTGACGCAGCTCAACTTATAGGTAAATGGAATAAATCGGCCGCCAAGAATGTATTGGTCTCGGCCGCGCCTCGCTCTCTACTATGGGGCTTATTATCCCCCGCTGAAAGAGAGAATACGATGTTTAATCAAGAAGATGCTTTTACCTGCGCCGATGTCGTCCGCGCACGCCTGCCGGGTTTCCAGCCGAAAGCGGCCTTGATTCTCGGCTCCGGGCTTGGCGCCCTGGCGGAGGTGATGACCGAAACCGTCACCCTCGATTACGCGGAGCTGCCGGGCTTCCCGGTGAGCGGCGTCGCCGGCCACGCCGGGCAACTGGTCGCCGGCAAGCTGGAGGGCGTGCCGGTATTGTGCATGAAAGGGCGCGGTCATTTCTATGAAGGGCGTGGCATGCAGGTGATGACCACCGCAGTGCGCACCTTCAAACTGCTGGGCTGCGAATTCCTGCTGGCGACCAACGCCGCCGGTTCGCTGCGCCGTTCGGTGGCGCCGGGCAGCCTGGTGGCCATTACCGATCACATCAATTTCATGCCGGAGTCGCCGCTGGTCGGCGCCAACGACGATCGCTTCGGGCCGCGCTTCTTCAGCCTGGCGAACGCTTACGATCGCGATCTGCGCGCCCGGCTGGCGGCGGTGGCCGAAAGCGCGGGCATCCCGCTGGCGGAAGGGGTATTCGCCGCCTACACCGGGCCGAACTTCGAAACGCCGGCGGAGATCCGCATGATGCAGACCCTGGGCTGCGACGTGGTGGGCATGTCGATCGTGCCGGAGGTCCTGACGGCGCGGCACTGTGGCCTCAAGGTGCTGGTGGTGTCCGCGATGACCAACTACGCCGAAGGGCTGTCGGATACACCTCTTTCTCACGAACAAACGCTCAGCTGCGCGGCGCTGGCGGCGGACGATTTCATGCGCCTGATCCGCGAGCTGTTCAAAACGCTGTAACACCGCAAGCAAACCGGCGGTGGGCTGCAGGGGCCCGCCGCACCAATCATCGTTGAAAGCATAATAACAAGGTGATGGCGATGGCGATAAAAACACGATTGAAGGTAATGATTTTCCTGCAGTTCTTTATCTGGGGCGCCTGGCTGGTGACGCTGGGCTCCTACATGATCAACACGCTGCATTTCAGCGGCATGCAGGTGGGGATGGTTTACAGCGCCAAAGGCATCGCCGCGCTGATCATGCCGGGCCTGGCGGGCATCATCGCCGACCGTTGGATGAAGGCCAACTATCTGTATGCGCTTTGCCACCTGCTCGGGGCGCTGGCGCTGTACTGCGCAGCGCAGGTCGAGCAACCGATGCTGATGTTCTGGGTGATGCTGTTCAATGCCATGGTCTATATGCCGACCATCGCGCTCTCCAACGCCATTTCCTATTTTTGCCTCGAAAAGCACGGCTTTGACACGGTGAGGGACTTTCCGCCGGTGCGGGTGTACGGCACCGTGGGATTCATTCTGGCGATGTGGCTGGTCGGTTTCAGCCGTATCGAGCTCAGCAATCTGCAGCTGTATCTGGCTTCTGCGGCGTCGCTGCTGCTGTCCGCCTATTCGCTGACGCTGCCGCGCTGCCCGACCAACCGCGCGGCCGAGTCGAAGCGCTGGGTGAGCGTGCTGGGGCTGGATGCGCTGGTGTTGTTCCGCCAGCGGCGCATGGCGCTGTTTTTCATGTTCGCCATGTTGCTTGGGGCGGCGCTGCAGATAACCAATACCTTCGGCAACCCGTTCCTGCACGATCTGTCGCTCAATCCGCTGTATCAGGACAGCCTCAGCGTCCGGTATCCGGCGGTGCTGCTGTCGCTGTCGCAGATCTCTGAAGTGTTCTTTATCCTCACCATACCCTTCTTCCTGCGCCGTTACGGCATCAAGCAGGTGATGCTGATCAGCATGGCGGCCTGGACGCTGCGCTTTCTGTTCCTGGCGTACGGCACGCCGGTCGGCTTTGGTTTCGTGCTGCTGTTGCTGTCGATGATTGTCTACGGCTGTGCGTTCGACTTCTTTAATATCTCCGGCGCCATCTTCGTCGAGAAGGAGGCCGATCACCGCATCCGCGCCAGCGCGCAGGGGCTGTTCATGACCATGGTGAACGGTTTGGGCGCCTATCTGGGGGCGCTCGCCAGCGGTGAGGTGGTGGACTTCTTCAGCCATGACGGCGTGAAAGACTGGCAGAGCATCTGGCTGGTGTTTGCGCTGTATACGCTGGTGCTGGGGATTGTGTTCGCGTTGAGCTTCAACTATCGCCACCAGCCGCAGGAGAGCGCGGCTGCGCAGTGAGGCAGAGGGCGCGGCTTTGCTGCGCCCTGAAACGTCAGGCCTGCGGGAAGCGCTGTTGCAGCTGATGCCGGTCCGGCGGATTGGCGGCGCCGAGGCTGGCCACCACGCAAGCGGCGACCCGGTTGGCCAGATCGACCGCCTGCGGCAGTGGCCAGCCGGCGGACAGGCCCGCCAGCAAACCGGCGCAGTGGGCATCGCCCGCGCCGATGGTGTCAACGACCTCTACCGGATAGGCCGGAACGTGCAGCGGCGGCGTACGGCCGTCGCAGATCCATGCGCCGTCGCGATCCAGGCGGCAAATCAGCGTCAGATTACGGGCGGCGGCATAGCGCTGTGCGGCCTCCACGGCGTCGCCGGCGCCGCACAGCGTGGCCACTTCGTCGCGGTTAAGCGTCAGCAGGGTGTGGCTGTCGCTGAGCATGGCGAAGAAATCTTCGCTGAGCTGGGCGATGCGCGGGCCGGGATCGATCAGGCGAGGTTGGTCGAACGGCATGCGCGTCAGCCACTCGCGCAGCGCTTCGCCGTTTTCGCCGGCCAGCTCGTAGCCGCTGGCGTAGATCAGCGTGTGTTCCGTCAGCGGCAGGGTCGCCAGCTGCGCTTTATTCCATTGGCTTTCGCAACCGGAAACCGTGATAAAGGTGCGTTCGCCGTCCGGTTCCACCAGCGCTAGGCACCAGCCGTTGTCCATCTGGCCGTGGCGCAACAGCACCTCCAGCCCCAGTTCGCCCATGGCGGCTTCGATCGCCGCGCCCCATTCGCCGTTGCCGACAGGCATACCGTTGATCACCGGCACTTCAAGGCGCGTCAGCGCGCGCGCTACGTTGAACGCGCAGCCGCCGATTTGCCGCGCCTGCGGCTGGGCTTCGATATCTTCGCCGCTGGTCGGCAGGCGGGGCAGCGTCATCACCAGATCGCCGACCGCGCCCCCCATCACCAGGACAGGTGTTACAGCTTCCCACTCATTCATTGATGTTCTCTGCGTTGGGTCAGGTACAGACCGTAAGCGATCAGACTAACCGCAAACGACACAAACAGCCCCAGGCTGGAGTCGGCGAACAAGCCTTTGGCCAGCGGGCCGTCGATAAAACCGGTTTTGGTGACCAGCAGGCCGCACAGGGCGCCGAGGAACCAGCAGAACAGCGGGGCTTTGCGCACGCCGCGGTTCTGGCCATGCAGGCCGTACAAAGCGTTGCCATCATACCCGTGGCGGCGGCGCAGGCACAGGTAATCGAGCAGGAAAATCGCCTCCCAGGCCGCCAGGAACACCCCGCAGAACACCAGGAAGGAGATGAACGGCCCCATGAAATCGCCGGAGATGAACAGGACATACAGGGCGATGCCCAGCACCACCACGGCGTCGATCGATACCGCCAGCCACTGTTTGACCTGCACGCCGATGGTCAGCAGGTTAAGGCTGGCGGAATACAGGCTGAGCACCGCGATGGTGACGATGCCGGCGGTGGCGGCCAGCAGATAAGGGATGGCCATCCAGGCGGGCAGCACCGAGCCTATCAGCGCGATGGGGTTGGCGGCGCTGGCCAGATCGGGGAGCTGCACGGAAAGCAGAATACCGGCCAGCATCAGCAGCATTAGCGGCAAACAGGCACCGCCCATCACCGCGGCGAAAATGCCTTTGCTCGACGAGCTCGGGCTTTGATAGCGGCTGTAATCGGCGCCGGCGATTGCCCAGCTGATGCCGGTGCCGGCGGCGATCACCGATACCGCCGGCAGGAAACCGGTCAGCCAGCTGCCGGATGGCAGCGCCAGCACCTGGCTCCACTCGGTATTGAACAGGATATACAGCACCACGATCAGCGTCATGGTGCCAAAGATGCGGCTGAACCAGCTTTGCATCCAGACCACGGTATTTTGCCCCAGCAGGCTGACGACGACAGTGAGCCCGCCGAACAGCAGCAGGCTGAGCGCGGTCAGCAGGTGGCTGGTTCCCAGTCCGAAGGCCTCGAACAGCGCCGCCAGCGTCAGGGTGCCGGTGATCACGTTGACCGCTTCCCAGCCCATCAGGTTGATCCAACTGAACAGGGTGGGCGCCACGTTGCCCTTCAGCCCGAAAATCACCCGCGAGAGCGTCAGCGTAGAGGTGCGCCCACGCTTGCCGGCGAAGCTGGTGAGGCCGACCAGCACGAAGCTGGCGACGCCGACCAGCGCGGCGAGTACCGATTGCAGAAAGGATAAGCCGAAGCCGACGATGATGGCGCCGTACACCACGCCGAGAATACCGATATTGGCCGCAGACCAGATCCAAAACAGCTCGATGGGCTTACCGGTCTGTTCCGCGTCCGGCACCCGGTCGATACCGGTGCTTTCTACCTTCCATGCTTCATTGCGATTGATATCGGTCATAGCAAATGATCCCTGTTGCGCAGGGCCGCGAGGGCCGCCGCAGTTGACTGAAAATCGATTCCGTTGGCGCGGTTGAGGCCGGCTATCCCGTTATCGGTGAGGACGCCGATTCCGCGCAGTGTGTAGCGGCTGATGCCGCCGGGTCTGTCAAAATGAGGGCGGTATCCGCCTTATCGGGTGAGGCACGTCGGCCGCACGGCGCCAATGAGTGTAGTCAAAGAGTGGGTCTGCAGCGGGGTTTGGCGAAGCGGGAACCTTTCTATTTGCCGACATCGATCCGGTTCGCCCACCGCGAGGGGATCCTGTGATGCGGCGATGAGCAGTGAGCAGGCTATCCATTAGCTACGTTGCTTATTCTCGGCCGTTTGTGCTGACAGTATAGGCCCGCTACCGACCATCAAGGGTATCCTTTAGGGCTGGCAGCGGGTTTTTTATTGTTTTTAAAGTGGGTCCCTGGTGTTGGTGCGATTGATGTATCAACATCAATAAGCACAGATTACGCGCGATCTAGATCCAATGAAAGTCCATTAGGCAAAAATTGTGATGCCACTCTGAAAACATTAGCGATATTTTAGTTAAGGTGAGGGGCTTATCGCCGGATCGGCGATAGGATAAAAACGAAATCCAGACAAATGGCATAGGTAAGAGGGCGGGCGAATGACGGATTTTATGGCCTGGCTGCGTGGCCATCTGGCCCAGGGGGCGGTAGCGCCGCGTTATATTCAGCTGGCGACGGCGATAGAAACCGCGATCAGGCAGCAGGTGTTGGCGGCGGAGGCATTTCTGCCGCCGGAACGGCAGATGGCGGAAGGTTTGGCGCTGTCGCGTGTCACCGTCAGCAAGGCGATGAAGCTGCTGGAGGAGAAGGGGCTGATTTCGCGGCAGCAGGGCGTTGGCACCCGCGTGGCGATGCGCATCGGCTATTCCCTCGATAAGGACAGCGGGTTTACCGCTCAGGCGCTGCGTCATGGCAGCCGCGTCAGCAATCGATGGCTGCTGCGCACCCGAGTCGGCGCGCCGGCCAAGGCCGCGGCGGCGTTGGGGCTGGCGGAGGGGGATGAAGTGATCAAACTGCGGCGGTTACGCTTGCTGAACGGCAGCCCGGTCTCGCTGGAAACCACCTATATACCACCGCGCTTCTTGCCCGAACCGGCGCAGCTGGAACACTCGCTGTATGCGTTATGGCAATCGCGCGGCATCGTGCCGGAGGATAAACACTTTCTGTTGAAGGCGGTGTCCTGCAGCGACGAGGTCGCCGAACTGCTCAACGTGCCGTGCGGCGCGCCGTTGTTGCACATCATCCAAACCAGCCGCAACGCTCAGGGTGAGGCACTGGAGTTCAGCGATATCTTGTGCCGCAGCGACGTTTATGAATTCGAAGTGAACGGTTAGCGAAATAACCATGCTCTTTTTGCCACTAGTGCGTATAATCGCCGCCCGGCGATTAATTAACCTGTAAAAAGAGCAGCAGAATGAGCACCACCAGCCTGATCCAACCCGATCGTGAACTGTTTTCCTATAAGCCTTATTGGGCCGAATGTTTTGGCACCGCGCCGTTTTTACCGATGTCGCGGGCAGAGATGGATCAACTGGGCTGGGACAGCTGCGACGTGATCATCATCAGCGGCGACGCCTACGTCGATCACCCAAGCTTCGGCATGGCGATTATCGGCCGCATGCTGGAAGCGCAGGGCTTTCGCGTCGGCATCATCGCGCAGCCGGACTGGAGCAATAAAGAAGACTTCATGCGGTTGGGGAAACCGAACCTGTTCTTCGGCATCACCGCCGGCAACATGGACTCGATGATCAACCGCTATACCGCCGATCGCAAACTGCGCCACGACGATGCCTATACCGCCGGCAACGTCGGCGGCAAGCGGCCGGATCGCGCCACCCTGGTCTACAGCCAGCGCTGCAAAGAAGCCTATAAAGACGTGCCGATCGTGCTGGGCGGCATTGAAGCCAGTCTGCGTCGCATCGCCCACTACGATTACTGGTCTGATACCGTGCGCCGCTCGGTGCTGGTGGACTCCAAAGCCGACATGCTGATCTACGGCAACGGCGAGCGTCCGCTGGTGGAAGTGGCGCACCGTCTGGCCGCCGGTGAGAAGATCGGCGATATCCACGATATCCGCAATACTGCGGTGATGCGCAAAGAAGCGCTGCCGGGTTGGAGCGGCGTGGATTCCACCCGCCTCGACAAGCCGGGTCGCATCGAACCTATCCCGAACCCGTACGGCGAGGATCTGCCGTGCGCCGACGGCGCCAAGCCGAAAGAGCCGGAAGCCAAGCCTGTCACCGTGCGCGCCGCCAAACCGAAGCCGTGGGAGAAGACCTACGTGCTGCTGCCGTCCTTCGAGAAAGTGAAGGGCGACAAGGTGCTGTATGCGCACACCTCGCGTATTTTGCACCATGAAACCAACCCAGGCTGCGCCCGCGCGCTGATGCAGAAACACGGTGACCGTTATGTGTGGATCAACCCGCCGGCGATCCCGCTGACCACGCCGGAGATGGACAGCGTCTTCGCCCTGCCTTATCAACGCGTACCGCACCCGTCCTACGGCCAGGATCGCATTCCGGCCTATGACATGATCCGTTTCTCGGTGAACATCATGCGCGGTTGCTACGGCGGCTGTTCGTTCTGTTCGATCACCGAGCACGAAGGGCGCATCATTCAGAGCCGTTCGGAAGATTCGATCGTTCGCGAAATCGAAGAGATCCGTGACAAGGTGCCGGGCTTTACCGGTGTGATCTCCGATCTGGGCGGCCCGACCGCCAACATGTACATGCTGCGTTGCACCAACCCACGCGCTGAGCAGACCTGCCGCCGCGCCTCGTGCGTGTATCCGGAGATCTGCACCTATATGGATACCAACCACGAGCCGACCATCAAGCTTTACCGCCGCGCGCGTTCGCTGGAGGGTATCAAGAAGATCCTGATCGCCTCCGGGGTACGTTACGATCTGGCGGTGGAAGATCCGCGCTATATCAAGGAACTGGCGACCCATCACGTTGGCGGCTACCTGAAGATCGCGCCGGAGCACACCGAAGAAGGCCCGCTGTCGAAGATGATGAAACCGGGCATGGGCAGCTATGATCGCTTCAAGCAGCTGTTTGATCACTATTCGAAGCTGGCGGGCAAAGAGCAGTATCTGATCCCATACTTTATCTCGTCGCACCCGGGCACCCGTGATGAAGACATGGTGAACCTGGCGCTGTGGCTGAAGAAGAACCGTTTCCGCCTCGATCAGGTGCAGAACTTCTATCCTTCGCCGATGGCCAACTCCACCACCATGTATTACAGCGGCAAAAACCCGCTGAGCAAGGTGGGGTACAAGAGTGAAGACGTGGTGGTGCCGCGCGGCGATCGCCAGCGCCGCCTGCATAAGGCGCTGCTGCGTTACCACGATCCGGCCAACTGGGCGCTGATCCGCGCCGCGCTGGAAGAGATGGGCCTGAAGCACCTGATCGGCAGCCGCCGCGATTGTCTGGTGCCGGCGCCGAGCATCGACGAGCAGCGCGAAGCGAAACGGCTGCAGCGCCATACCCGGCCGGCGCTGACCAAGCATACCGATATCAATCGGCAGCGCACGCCGTCCAACCGGCCGCCGCGCAAACCGATTCGCAAAGCCAAGCCGTAACGGCCGCACCGCGTGCGTAAACAAAAAGGAGAACCCGAGGGTTCTCCTTTTTACTTTTAGAGCGTCACAGCTGCTCGTAGGCGGCTTCCACTTTCATCAAATGGCGCGGCGCCTGCGGCGCGGGATGGTATTTGCGCACGTGCCAGTTAAAGGCCTCCGGCGACAGGTTGTTGATCATCGCGATCGCCTGCTGACGGTTGCTGGAGAAGGTGCGCAGCAGCGCGCCGGTGCCGTTGACGTAGGCGATGATGGTGGCGTAGCGCAGCGTGACGGGATTGGCGATCCCTTTAAGCTGTTGTTTTTGCAAGGTGGCCAGATAGGCGGCGCCAAGATCGATATTGGTGTCGGGATCCCGCAGGTCATCGTCGTCCGGGCAGCCGCGTTTGCCTTTGTAGCGATAGGCATCGCAGCCGGCGGTATCGGCTTTCAGCTGCATCAGGCCGATCGCATTGGATCTGCTCACTGCGGAAGGGTTGAAGCCGGACTCCACCTGGATCATGGCGGTGATCAGCTTGGCGTCCACGCCGTATTCGCTGGCGGCGTCTTTAATGGCGCTGTCGAAGGCGTGGCGATCGTAGCTGACGCGCTGTTTCTTGCCGGCGCAACCCGCCAGCACCAGCATGATGCAAAGCATGCCCAGCCGTGACCCGTGTGAGAAAGAAAATTTCATGGTGCTCCGTGCTTGTCTGTTTTTTTAACGGCGTGAACCGGCGGCTGGAGCCTCCGGCGTCGTCATCATAACGTCAGGCGGCGCAAGGGAGCAATGTGCGGGAAGGAAAAGCCCCCTCCGGCCGGAGAGGGCTTGAGGGGGTTACAGGGTATCCGGATCCGGCCCCAGGCGGTTGCCGACGTCCAGCTTGGCGATCTCGCCCAGCTCGTCCTTATCGAGTTTGAAATCAAATACCTCGAAGTTTTCGCGGATACGCGACGGCGTGACCGATTTCGGGATGACGATAAGACCGCTGTCCAGGTGCCAGCGCACCACAATCTGCGCCGGGGTTTTCTCGTATTTCTCGGCCAGCGCCTTGATCAGCGGCTGGTCGAACACGCCTTCACCGCCTTGCGCCAGCGGGCTCCAGGATTCGGTGGCGATATGGTGCGTGGCGTTCCAGGCGCGCAGCTGGCGCTGTTGCAGCAGAGGGTGCAGCTCGATCTGGTTGACGACCGGCGCCACGTTGGTTTCATCCAGCAGGCGCTGCAGGTGCGGCGTATGGAAGTTGCATACGCCGATGCTTTTCACCAGGCCTTGCTCGCGCAGTTTGATCAGCTCGCGCCAGGCGGAGACGTATTGATCCTGCTGCGGGCGCGGCCAGTGGATAAGATACAGATCCACATAGTCCAGCTTGAGTTTTTCCAGGCTGGTTTCCAGCGCCGCCAGCGGATCGCCCTGATCGTCGTTCCACAGCTTGGTGGTGATGAACAGGTCGCTGCGCGGCAGCGAGCTGGACTGCAGCGCGGCGCCGACGCCTTCCTCGTTCTTGTAGATCGCGGCGGTGTCGATGGAGCGGTAACCGATCTCCAGCGCTTTGCTCACCGCGCGGGTGGTCTCTTCAATACTCGCCTGCCAAACGCCGAGACCCAACTGCGGCATCAGATTACCATCGTGGAGTTTGATGATGGGTTGTTGCGTTGTCATGCGCATCTCCTTGTGTACGGATTGCGGCGCCTGCGGCGCCGAAACGGCTATAGATAAATTCTAGTTGGCAAAATGGGCGGTTGCCGGGTTTGCCAGCCTAATTTCAGCGGTGGCGGGAGGGCTATTTTCTCCCCGCTCTCCCTGCGAATGAGCGGTAAGACGAGTGGTGCGAAACGATCGGCGGCGCTGAAGCGCCCGACTGCGCCCGGTGATCGGCCGGGCGCAGGATGCGGCGAAAATGGCTGGCGGAGACTAAAGCCTAGCAAAAAATCGCCGTTTTGCGATTAACGCGCCGCTTCATAAATGCGGCGGCTGACGTCCAGGGTGATGTCCTGATGCTCCCCCAGGGCGGTCATACCGTGCTGATGGAGCTTGTCGAGCAGCGCCGGAATGCTGCTGCCGTCGAGCTGATAATCCGCCATGCGGGTCGGCACGCCCATCTGCTCGAAGAAGGCGCGGGTGGCGGCGATGGCGCCGTCGATGCGGCTGTCTTCGCTGCCTTCGCGTAGGCCCCAGACGCGGTCAGCGTACTGCAGCAGTTTTTCGCGCTTCTGCGCTTTCTTCTCGTGCAGCAGCGCCGGCAGCACGATGGCCAGCGTTTGCGCGTGGTCGAGATCGTGCATGGCGGTCAGCTCATGGCCCAGCATGTGGGTCGCCCAGTCCTGCGGCACGCCGGCGCCGATCAGGCCGTTCAGCGCCATGGTGGCGCTCCACATCACGTTGGCGCGCACCGCATAGTTCTCCGGCTCGGCCAGCGCGCGCGGGCCGTCTTCCAGCAGGGTCAACAGCAGGCCTTCGGCGAAGCGATCCTGCACCTTGGCGTCGACCGGATAGGTCAGATACTGCTCCAGGGTGTGCACGAAGGCGTCGACCACGCCGTTGGCGATCTGGCGCGGCGGCAGCGAGTAGGTCACCACCGGATCCAGCACGGCGAAGCGCGGCTGCACCAGCGGTGAGAAGAAGTGCTGCTTGTCGCCGCTGCTTTTGCGGGTGATCACCGCGCCGCTGTTGGACTCGGAGCCGGTGGCCGGCAGCGTCAGCACGCAGCCCATCGGCACCGCGTCGGCGATGTGGCTGCCGACGGTCTGCAGAATGTGCCAGGCGTCGCTGCTGGCGGTATAACGGGCGGCGGCGGCGATGAACTTGGTGCCGTCAACCACCGAACCGCCGCCGACCGCCAGCAGGAAATCGATGTTTTCCGCTTTCACCACCTCGACCGCTTTCATCAGCGTTTCGTAGGTCGGGTTCGGCTCGATGCCGGAGAACTCCCGCACGTCGCGGCCGGCCAGCGCGCTATGCACCTGATCCAGCACACCGTTTTTCTTCACGCTGCCGCCACCGTAGGTGATCAGGATGCGCGCGTTAGCCGGGATTTGGCTGGCCACTTCGGCAATTTGCTCCTTGCCGAACAGGATTTTGGTTGGGGTATGCAGAATGAAGTTGTGCATGGTTGATTTCTCTCTTTCTGTCAGGCGGGCGCCAAAGCGGCGCAAAGGTGTCTGGCCCGTATTGTCAGGAACCGGGCGGCAACGCACAATGCACATTCCTGTTTGGTTCTTGCCTATTCCTACAAGTCACTGTAGAAATGGCGAGTTTTAAATTATGATTTATGCCGAATCGTTCTGACTGTAAGAGGGTGTTTCCGTGATTGAAATCGATGCGCTGCGCAGCCGCATGGCGCGCCAGGCGATGGCTATCGCCAGCGGCAACGGCTACACGCCGTCGCCGGTGCCGCGGGTGAAGATTTTGTATGTCGATCGCCACAGCCCGCGTCAGCCGGTGATGTATGAACCGGGGATCGTCATCGTTTTTCAGGGGCACAAGGTCGGTTATTGCGGCAATAAGAAGTTCCAATACGATCCGCGCAACTACCTGCTGATGACGGTGCCGCTGCCGTTTGAATGCGAAACCTTCGCCAGCCCGGAACTGCCGCTGGTTGGGTTGGCGGTCAATATCGATACCCAAATGCTGCAGGACTTGCTGATCGACATCGGTGATGACGACTACCTGATGCAACCGCGGGCTGAGAGCAACGGGGTGAACCTGGCGGAAATGACGGAAGAGTTGCTGTGCGCCACCGAGCGTCTGCTGGACGTGATGGCCAATCCGCTCGACGCCCGGGTGCTTGGGCCGCAGATCGTACGGGAGATTCTCTATTATGTGCTGCGCGGCGCCTGCGGCGCCTCGCTGCAGGAGCTGGTGAATCGCCATACCCACTTCAGCCAGATCGCCAAGGCGCTGCGGCGTATCGAACATCAGTATGCCGACAGCATCAACGTCGAGCAGTTGGCCAGCGAGGTCAACATGAGCGTCTCGGCGTTCCATCACAACTTCAAGGCGGTGACCAACACTTCGCCGCTGCAGTACGTGAAGTCGTACCGGCTGCATAAGGCGCGCCTGTTGATGGTTCATGACGGTCTGAAGGCCAGCACGGCGGCGATCCGCGTCGGCTATGAAAGCGCGTCGCAGTTCAGCCGCGAGTTCAAACGGCTGTTCGGCATGACGCCGAGCGATGAAGTCGCCCGGCTGCGCGAGGCCAACCCGCTGCTGCTGGAGGGCTGAGCCGCGTTTATGGGGTTAAGACGATCTTGCCGAATGGCCCGCGATCGAGGTGATCCAACGCCTGCGACAGCTGATCGAAGCGGTATACCTGGTCGATCACTGGCTGCAGGTTGACGGCGTCCACGGCGCGCACCAGGTCTTCCAGCGCGCGGCGGTGGCCGACGCCGATGCCCTGAATCACTGCGGATTTTAATAGCAGTGGGCCGGCGGGAGCGGAAATCTCGTTGCCTTCCAGGATGCCGATTACCGAGATGCGTCCTCCCACCGCCACGGCGCGCACCGAATTGCCGAGGTTGGAGCCGCCGACGGTGTCGATCACATGGTCGATGCCGCGATCCTGCGTCAGCGCATAAATCGCCTCCACCCAATCGCCGTCCAGCCGGTTGATGCCATGATTGGCGCCCAATGCCAGGGCTCGCGCCAGCTTTTCATCGCTGCCGGAGGTGACATAGACCTCCGCGCCGTGGGCTTTGGCGATCTGCAGCGCGAACAGCGCCACGCCGCCGGTGCCTTGCACCAGCACCGTATCGCCGGCATGCAGTTTGCCTTGTTCCACCAGCGCGAACCAGGCGGTCAGCCCGGCGCACGGCAGGGTGCTGGCCTGAGCATCGTCCAGCGACGCCGGCGCCGCTACCAGCCAGTCTTCATGCAAAATCACGTATTCCGCCAGCACGCCCTGATAAAAACCGCCGAGGGTGTGGTAAGGCACCCGGCGCGCATCGCCGTAGGGTTTTTGCTCGCCGTCGAGCCAACCGGGGCTGAAGGTGGAAATGACGCGCGCGCCGGGCTGAAAGCGGCTGACGCCGGGGCCGATGGCATCGACCTCGCCGGCCATGTCCGAGGCGGGCGTGAACGGCTGCGGCAGCGTGAGCCCCATGCCGCTTTCTATCATTAGTTTGTCACGGTAATTGAGTGAGATAGCCTTCACTTTCACTCTGATTTCGTGCGGACCCGGCTGTGGGATGGCGCTTGCGCTCAGCTGCAGGTGCTCACGCCCCAGGGCGCTCATCGTCCAGCGTTGCATTGTATTGGTCATGATGTTCTCCAAAGTCAGCGATTAACAGACCTGCCGATAATATCGTTGATGAAGGTTCGCCAGTGGCGATAAGATTTCCGCAGATTGTTTCTTTCAGAGCGACAAATCATGAGCGATCGGTTGAGCGGTATTTCGGTATTCGTTACCGCCGTAGAGGCGGGCAGTTTCGCAGTGGCGGCCAGTCGGCTGCATCTTTCGCGTTCGGCGGTCGGCAAAACTATCGCCCGGTTGGAGCAGCGGCTGGGGGTGCGGCTGTTTCATCGCACCACGCGTAGCCAGAGCCTGACCGACGACGGTGCGCTGTTCTACGAGCGCTGCCTGCGGGCGCTGGAGGAGATCCGTGGCGCGGAAACGCTGCTGGAGTCGGGGAAAAGACAGGTCAGCGGCCGGCTGCGGGTGTCGATGCCGGTGCTGTTTGGCCGCATGTGCATTGCGCCGCTGCTGACCGAACTGACGCGCGAGCATCCTGGGTTGGAGCTGGAGCTGTCGTTCAGCGATCGGGTGGTGGATCTGATTGAGGACGGCTTCGATATGGCGATCCGCAACGGTACGCTGGCCAACAGCAGCGGCTTGGTGGCGCGCCGCATCGGCGATCATCGTATGACGCTGTGCGCCTCGCCGGCCTATCTGCAGCGTCGCGGCGAACCGCACAGCATCGAGCAACTGGCGCAGCATGAGGCGGTGACCTATATGCGCGCCGGTGCGCGGCGCAGCTGGCGGGTGGTGGACGAGAACGGCGAGCCGCAGGAGGTGATGCCGAATAACCGGCTGCAAATGGACGACCTGCAGGCGATTGCGGATGCGGCAACGGCGGGGTTCGGCATCGCTTGGCTGCCGTGCTGGCTGGTGCGTGAGCAGTTGTTGAGCGGGGCGCTGGTGCGCTTGCTGCGCGATCGGCCGGGCGCCGCCTTTGAAGCGCATGCGGTGTGGCCGCACACGCCTCACCTGCCGCTGAAGGTGCGGCTGGCGGTGGATACGCTGGTGAGCAAACTGCCTGCCAGTCTGGCGTTGGTCGAGAAGGCGCTGTAGCGCGCCCGATTCAGGAAGAGGCGGCGCGTTTTTTACGCCAGATCACCAGCATGGCGCCCAGCAGGCCGACAAACAGCAGCAGCAGCGGCAGCAGCATCAGGCCGGTCATCACCTGGCTTTCGTAGCGTTTCACCAGAGGGATTTGGCTGAACGCGTAGCCGAGGCCGACCAGCGCGCAGACCCAGATCGCCGCGCTCAGCCAGTTGAACACCTGGAAACGCGAGCTGTTGAGCCCGGAAATGCCGGCCATGGTCGGCAGCAGGGTGCGCACGAAACCGAGGAAGCGGCCGATCAGCAGCGCCGTCAGCCCGTGGCGGTTGAACAGGTTGTGCGCGCGCTGGTGGTACTGTGCCGGCAGTTGCAGCAGCCAGCTCTTCACCAGGCCGGTGTGGCCCAGCCAGCGGCCCTGGATATAGCTCAGCCAGCAGCCGAGGCCGGCGGCGGCAGTCAGAATCAGCAGAGTGGGGGCAAAGCCCATCACGCCTTTGGCGATCAGCGCGCCCGACAGCAGCAGCAGGCTGTCACCGGGAAGGAAGGAGGCGGGCAGCAGTCCGTTTTCCAAAAACAGAGTGGTGAAAAGTACGGCGTAAACCACCCAAATTACGCTTGGATCGGCGAGGGCGATAAAGTCCTGCTGCCAAAGCGCATGAATAATCTCTCGTAATACATCCATTTTATGTCCTGTTGCATGCCGGTTGCGCCCGGGGTCACATTCTCCAGGATGCGGCGGTTACCGTATCTGACAGTTACCCGGTTAGTGTACCGCTAATAGCTTAAGCCGACATTAAACGAGACGAAGAAAATTATTGGAATCCGCCTTAGCGCACGCCGTTGAGGCGATCGAAGCCGGCCGCCAGATCGGCGATCAGGTCTTCGACGTTCTCCAGGCCGATATGCAACCGCACCAGCGTGCCGGAAAAATCGACGCCGCCCGCCGGGCGGATCGCTTCCAGTTCTTCCGGTTGGTTGGCCAGGATCAGCGACTCGAAGCCGCCCCAGGAGTAGGCCATGCTGAAGTGGCTGAAGTTGTCCAGGTAAGCGGCCAACTGCGTATCGTCCAGCCGTTCCTTCAGCACGAAAGAGAACAGCCCGTTGCAGCCGCTGAAGTCGCGGCGGTAGAACTCGTGGCCCTTGCAGCTCGGCAGGGCCGGATGATTGACCGTCGCCACCTCCGGCCGCGCCGCCAGCCAGTTGGCGACCTCGATGCTGCTACGTTCGTGCTGCTTCAGCCGCACGCTCAGGGTTCGCAGGCCGCGGCTCGCCATGTAGGCGGTGTCGGCATCCACCATCTGCCCCATCAGATAGGAGTACTCGCGCAGTTGATCCCAACAGCGCGCGTTGGCGACGGCGGTACCAAGCATGTAATCAGAATGGCCGATCAGGTATTTGGTGCCGGCCTGAATAGAAATGTCGATGTCGAAATCCAGCGCCTTGAACAGCACGCCCGCCGCCCAGGTGTTGTCTATCATGATCACCACTTCCGGCGCCACGGCGCGAATGGCCTGCACCATCGCCGGAATGTCCTGCACTTCCAGGGTGATGGAACCGGGGGATTCCAGGAACACCACGCGGGTATTGGGCTGGATCAGTTTGGCAATGTCTGCGCCGATCAGCGGATCGAAATAGGTGGTGCTGACGTTCATGCGGCCGAGGATATGGGTGCAGAAATCCTGGGTCGGTTCGTACGCAGAGCCGGTGACCAGCAGGTGATCGCCGGCGCCGACGAACGACAGGATCGCATTGGCCACCGCCGCCGCGCCGCAGGGGTACAGCACGCAGCCGGCGCCGCCCTCCAGCTCCACCATCGCATCCTGCAGGGCGAAGTGGGTCAGGGTGCCGCGTCGGCCGTAAAACAGCTCGCCGTGGGCGCGTTGCGCGGTGGCGTGTTTTTTGGCAGCGACGGAGTCGAAGACCAAAGAAGAGGCGCGTTGCGTGACGGGATTGACGGAGCCCTGGGTGTAGCGTTTGCCGCGGCCGGCGCCGATCAGCGCGGTTTCGATATGTTTTGACGTCATGGTACCTGGCTCACCTCTGGTTGCTCTGCACGTGCCCGTTTACGATAGCCCTTACGTTAACATGAGTTAATATAGCCATCCAGACGTTTTAACTTCCAGATATAGAAACGGCTATAATTGTCTGTCGGGCGTGCATTTCTCGCCTCATCCTTCTGCCGTGGTGCGAGAGAGAAGCCCATTCATCGGTCAAGACGCCGTTCGGCAGCGTGGCGTTGTTGCGTCGTTGTGGAAGAAAAGTAACGAAATCACCCTATAAAAGGGGCATTTGGCGGTGAACGGACACAGATTGGCGCTTTGTAACGGGGCTGGCTAAAATTTTCTCGTTTATTTGGTAAATAATAATGAGAACCACTATCAATCCCCGGTTGGTTTGATATGATCGCACGCTGAATTATTCCTTAATTTTGATCGGTAATGGGTGGAGGCACAGCGTGAAAACGGCTGGCAAGAATTTAAATCAAGGATCGTTCGGCCAGGGCCGGGCGCAGTGGGGCAAGGCCTTCGGCCGCAGCCTGATGGCATCTATGGTGCTGGTCGTTGGGCTGGCCGGCGGCGCGCAGGCCGCGCCGGCGAGCAATCCGGCCGTTGCCGAAAGCGTTGCGCCGACCACCGCGCCTGCACCTGCTGCAGCCGCCGCGCCGGAGAGCATCACGCCGGTGAACCCGGCGCCAACGATCCAGCCACCGGAAACCCGCGGCATGGACCTGTCCGTTTGGGGCATGTACCAGCACGCCGACGCGGTGGTGAAAGCGGTAATGATCGGCCTGGTGCTGGCCTCGATCGTGACCTGGACCATTCTGTTCTCCAAAGGCAGCGAACTGCTGCGCGCCAAGCGCCGTCTGCGCCGCGAACAGCTGGCGCTGGCCGAAGCGCGCTCGCTGGATGAAGCCTCCGAACTGGCGCAAAACTTCTCCCCGGAGAGCGTCAGCGCGGTATTGCTGAACGACGCGCAAAATGAGCTGGAGTTGTCTGCGGAATCCAACGACAACAACGGCATCAAAGAGCGCACCGGCTTCCGCCTCGAGCGCCGCGTGGCGGCCTACAGCCGCAACATGGGCCGCGGCAACGGTTTCCTGGCCACCATCGGCGCCATCTCGCCGTTCGTCGGTCTGTTCGGCACCGTGTGGGGCATCATGAACAGCTTCATCGGCATCGCTCATTCGCAGACCACCAACCTGGCGGTTGTGGCGCCGGGCATCGCGGAAGCGCTGCTGGCGACCGCGCTGGGCCTGGTCGCGGCGATCCCTGCCGTCGTTATCTACAACATCTTCGCCCGCGTCATCAGCGGCCACCGCGCGCAGGTGGGCGACGTGGCGGCGCAGGTCTTGCTGCTGCAGGGCCGTGATTTGGATCTGGCCGCGACGGCGGAAGCCAAGCGCTCACAGCACGCGCACCAACTGCGGGCGGGGTGAGTCATGGCGATGCGCTTAAATGAAGATCTGGACGACAGCGGCGAACTGCATGAAATCAACGTGACGCCGTTTATCGACGTCATGTTGGTGCTGTTGATCATCTTTATGGTGGCCGCGCCGCTGGCAACGGTAGATATCCGCGTCGATCTGCCGGCCTCCTCCGCCAAGCCGCAGCCGCGGCCGGAGAAACCGGTGTTCCTGTCGGTGAAGGCCGACAAGCAGCTTTACGTCGGCGATCAGCCGGTGAATGCCGATCAGCTGACTTCGGTGCTGGATCAACGCACCCAGGCGAACAAAGAAACCACCATCTTCTTCCAGGCGGACAAGAGCGTGGACTATGAAACGCTGATGAGCGTGATGGACACCCTGCGTAAAGCCGGCTACCTGAAAGTGGGGCTGGTGGGCATGGAAGGCGCCGCCAAATAGCGGGCTGATGAAACAGAAAAGGGCGCTTCGGCGCCCTTTTTTACTGATTCAGAGATATCACTCTTCGGCCAACAAAGCCCGGGAACCGGCATGGCGCCAGCGGATACGGCCCGGCAGATAAAGCGCGTTCTGTTCCAGCGGCCGCTCGTCGATCAGTGCGGTGACTTGGTCGAAGCTATGTTGCGCCAGCGCCCGGCAGTCCTGTGCGACCGTATCGATCTTCAGCGTCATGCAGTCGAACAGGTAGTGATCGTCGAAGCTGCACAGGTGGATGTCGCTCTCCATCAGCTGATGTTGAGTCAGATAACGCAATACCCCTTCCAACAGGCCGCAGGCGGCGGTAAACAGCGCTTTGGGTGGCCGCCCCAGCTGTGCGCAAAGCTGAGCGAACATCTCGTAACCTGAGCTGGGGTGATAGTTGCCGTTGATGATCCATTCCGGTTTGCACTCGATGCCGGCGCGCTGCAGGCCAAGCTGGAAACCGGCCAGCCGATCGCGGGTCGGCGAAATGCGCGGCTGCCCGCCGAGAAAATAGATCTCGTCCGGATGTTGGCGCGCGACCTTTTCCACCAGGTCGGCGGTCGAGTTGACCGAATCGGTGATCACCAGCGGCAGTTCGGAACCGGCGATCAGACGGTCCATCTGCACCACCGGCAGTCCGACATTGATCTTCTGGTATTCCGCGTCGTTTAGCTGGCTGGAGGCGACAATCAATCCGTCGACCTGCCGCTGCACCAGACTGTTCACCGCCATCATTTCCTGCGCCGGGTTTTCATCGGTACAGGCGATCAACAGCTGCAGCCCGGCTTCGCGGCACAGCGTTTCCAGCTCGCGCGAAATCACCGCAAAACCGTAGTTGGTCATCTCCGGCACCACCAACCCCAGCGTGTGGCTGCGGTTGGAGCGCAAAGAGCGGGCGTGGATGCTGGGCTGATAATGGTGTTCGTGCGCCAGCGCCAGAATGCGATCGCGGGTGTCGTCGGACACCCGGTATTCCTTGCTGCGGCCGTTCAGCACCAGGCTGGCGGTCGATTTCGACACCCCGGCCAGCGTGGCGATGTCACTGATGGTAATGCGTTTATTTTTTTTCACTGACGCCATCTGAAGTCATCGGAGGATGCGTCATTCTAGCATGCATGGCGTCAGCGGCCAGTATTCCAACGCCAGCGGCGCGCTCCCGCACAGCCGCAGTTGCGGCTCACCCGCCGGGAAGTAGCGTGCGCTCATCACCGCCTCGCCGTGGTTGATGAAAATCTCCACGCTGGAACGATCGAACAGCAGTTGCAGATGCGTGACCGGGCCGCGCCAGTAACGGTGCTCCGGCCGGCCGTCGGTCAGGGAAGCGCGCGTCAGCTGCAGCCTTTCGCCGTCCCAGTTCAGCGTCATCGCGTCGCCAAAGGTTGCGTTGAACGGGCCCTGCGGCGTCAATTGCAGCTCCGCGGCCCCCAGCGCATAGGCGGGGGCGTCATCGGCGCGGCCTTGCCAGCCTGCCCGCTCACCGCGCAGCTGTTGCAGCTCGCGCGCCGGGCGCTGGTGGAGGCGGCCATGCCGCAGCGACAGTTCGCGCGGGCAGGTCATGGTGTGGATCCAGCCGTAACGGCGCGTCGGATGGGCTTCTTCATCTTGCTCGGGCACGCCCATCCAGCCGAACAGCAGGCGGCGGCCATCTTCCGCCAACGTCGTCTGCGGCGCGTAGAACTCGAAGCCGGCGTCCAGCTCGCGGAATTCGCCGTGGCTGAAGGCCGCCTGCCGGTAATCCAGCTTGCCGAGCAGATAACCGGCCTGATAACGGTTGAGATAGCGCTCCGGCTGCGGCGTCAGCCCCTGCGGACAGCAGATCAACACCTCGTCGCCGTCCAACGAGAACAGGTCCGGGCACTCCCACATGTAGCCGAATTCCTCTAAGCCGTTCAGGCCGGAACCGGCGATCTCTCCCAGCGCTTGCCAGTCGCGCAGATCGCTGGAATGAAACAGCAGCACCTTGCCGCGATCCTGCAGGTCACGCGCGCCGAGCACCATGTACCAGTCATTTTGATGACGCCACACTTTCGGGTCGCGTACGTGACCGCTGTAGCCCTCCGGCAGCGGCAGCACCGGCCCGAGTTTGCGATATTCGCCCCGTTCGCTTTCCTGAGCCAGGCATTGGTAAGCGGTGCGTGAGCCGCCTGGGAATTTCACGTTGCCGGTGTAGATCAGCGTGATTTTGCCTTCCGCCACCACCGCCGAGCCGGAGTAACAGCCGTGGCTGTCGTAACAGGCGCCGGGCGCCAGGGCGATTGGCTGGTGCTCCCAACGCAGCAAATCGGCCGACTGCCAGTGTCCCCAGCATTTGTTGCGATGATCGCAACCCAGCGGATTCCACTGATAAAACAGATGATAAACGCCGTTGTGCTGGATAAAGCCGTTGGGATCGTTCAGCAGGCCAACGCTGGGTGCCAGATGCCAGTCCGGTCGGTGCGGATCGCGCAGCGCGAGCGGCTGGCCGTTCATTACCGCCCGCATTGCCTGTTTGATTAAGCTGAGTTCTTCCATCATTGCGCGTCCGTTTTGTATTTCAGCAGTAGGGAGAGGACAAAGGCGCTGCCAAACGCGATCGCCAGACCGATGATATAGCTGACCAGAGAACTGGCCTGCACGATCGCCATGCCGGGGATCGCCGTCAGCCCGACCGCGTTCATGCCGACATGGTTGGCCACCACCCAGGCGCCGCCGAGCGCGCCGCCCGCCAGCGCCGCCAGAAACGGTTTCACGAAGCGCAGGTTGATGCCAAACAGCGCCGCCTCGGTGATGCCGAGCATGGCGGAAAAGGCCGAAGGCACCGCAATGGCTTTGATTTTGGCGTCGCGGGTTTTGAAATAGACCGCCAGGCAGGCGCCGCCTTGAGCGATGTTGGCCATCGACCAGATCGGCAGCAGGAAGTTGACGCCGATATTGGGGTTGCCGAGCAGCCCGGCTTCTACCGCGTGGAAACTGTGGTGGATGCCGGTGATGACGATAGCGGAATAGAGGCCGCCGAACAGCAGCCCGGCTAACCACCCCGCATGAGCAATCAGCGTGCTGAGCACGAAGGAGATACCATCGCCCAGCGCGCGGCCGGCGGGGCCGATAAACAGCAGGGCGACAAAGCCTGAGATCACCACCGTCAGGAACGGCGTCAGGATCAGATCGAGCGCGTTGGGGATCACCTTGCGCAGCCGTTTTTCCAACAGGCTCATGAACCACACCGTCAGCAGCACCGGGAATACCGTGCCCTGGTAGCCGATCATGGCGATGTCCAGACCGAAGAAGTTCATGGTGTGGAACCCTCCGGCGACGCCCCAGGCATTGGTCAGCGCCGGATGCGTCAAAATGCCGCCGAGCGTGGCGCCCAGATAGGGATTGCCGCCGAATTCGCGTGCGGCGGTGAAGCCGATCAGAATCGGCAGAATAATGAACGCCGCCGAGCTGAACATATCCAACATGATGAACAACGCGCTGTTGGCATCGGCCCAGCCGTAGGTTTTCACCATGCCGAGCAGCCCCATCAACAGGCCGGAAGCGACGATCGCCGGGATGATAGGCACGAAGATGTTCGACAGCAGGCGGGCGATGCGCTGCAGCGGGTTGAGCTTTTTCGCCGCGATATCGGCGGCTTCGGCCTTGCTGGATTCGCTGACGCCCGCCGCCTTGATGAATTCCGCATGCACCTTGTTGACCAGCCCGGTGCCGAAGATCACCTGGATCTGGCCGGCGTTGCTGAAGCAG
Source organism: Serratia sp. CY76391 (assembly GCF_052166695.1). Classification (NCBI taxonomy): domain Bacteria; kingdom Pseudomonadati; phylum Pseudomonadota; class Gammaproteobacteria; order Enterobacterales; family Yersiniaceae; genus Serratia; species Serratia sp. CY76391. The sequence continues at coordinate 129,088 of NZ_JBJNOJ010000007.1, read as the reverse complement.
CCTTTAACGCCGTCCAGTTTGCCGATGGCCTCTTTGTCCACCTTGCTGTCGTCCACCAGCACCAGGCGCAGGCGCGTGGCGCAGTGGGCGGCACTGGCGATGTTCTCTTTACCGCCGAGCAGCGGCAACAGCGCGTTGGCGGTTGCGGTAATATCCATGTTGTCCCCTTGCTAAATAAAAATGCCGCTGCGCAGTTTGCGGCGCAGCGACGTGAATCGATGTCAGAAGAAATACTTGAATCTGGCGCGCATGCCGTAACGTTGGTCGTTGTCGCCGTTGGCGATCTTGCTGTCGGCGTTGGCTTCCAGCAGCGAGACATAGGCCCCCAAATACAAATTGAAATTCTTCATATTCATAATGTTAGGTATCTGATACGACGCATGAACGGTGTGGATGTCGTAGTTGCCCGGTTCGCTGAGCGGGTTGTGAATATCGGCGGCGATCCCGGCGGTATTGAACTCTTTGATATTGTTATGGGCATAGATATAACCCAGTTCGAAGCGCCGCCACAGCACGTTGACGCCGGCGGTGAAGTCTTGCTCGCCTGACGCATCCAGGTAGGCGGTGCTCAGGTTGGCCACCACGCCGTTGTCCGGATCGGCGGCGCTGTTGTTCCAGCTCATGGTCATGCCGTAGCCGTTGCGCTTGGATTGATCGACGAAGCGGCCCTGGCTGTCCTGATAGCCGTAGGCGTTATTCACCACGTTGCTTTCCATCGCCGCCGCGATGCTGAAGGCGTCTTTCTTCCAGGCGATCACCGGGCGCAAATAGGCGACGTTTTTCTTATTTTCCAGCGCATTGCCGTGGTAGCTGTTGTCCTGGAACAGCGAGGTGCCGTCTTCCACCAGCGTGTTCAGTTCGAAATAGACATCCCCGGCGTATTTGCTCAGCATCAGGTTGCCGCCGCTGCTGCTACGGCCGCGGCCTTCTTTCATCATGTAGATATAGCCGAAGCCGTCGGCGTACAGGTCGTTGGCGGTATTGCCGGAGTATTGAATGAAGGTGTCCTGATTCAGCGGGAACATGTCGTAGGCTTCGAAGCGGCCGATTTTGGTTTGCCAGTTCTTTTCATTGCCGAAGAAGAAAGCGGCGTCGTCCAGGTTCATTTTGCCGCTCATGTCCGCCAGCGGCTGGACGCTGAAGCCGGAGAAGTTACCGTCCGGATTGCGGCGGTAGCCGTCCAGCCCGACCAGAATGCGGCCGTTGATGTCCCAGCGCTCTTTGTTGCCGGGTTTCCAGTCCTTGTGGTCGCTGCCTTTCAACGACGTCAGCTGGCCGCTGCGGCTGGCGCTGTCCAGGTTGAACTCCACGTCGCCATACAGTTTCAGATCGTTGAAACCGTTCAGTTTCAGCGCGCTGGTCGGAGAGGATTGCGTTTCCAGCGTGGCGGCGCGCTGCGCAACCTGCGCGGTTTGCCTTTCGGTGCTGGCGGTGCGCTGTTCCAGCTGTTGCGCCCGGCGTTCCGCCGCCGTGGCGCGAGTTTCAGCCTGAGCGGCGCGCCGTTCCGCCTGCGCCAGACGTTGTTCCAGCGCGTTGAGACGCGCCTCGATACTGTCGCCGCCCGAGGCCGCTGCGGCAGACGTGGAGAGGAAAAGCCCTGTTGTTATCGCCAAATAGCTGAGTTTTTTCATCATCGTCTATCATCCGGGAAGGGTTGTTATTATTTTTTGCTAAATTGCTAAACCGGTTTTTCATGGCGAAAGATAGCGATCGAGAAGCGGGCTGGCAATCAAGTTTGCTAACCCGATTCAGCTATTGTGATCGAGTACGCAAATCGCGGGTTAAAAGACCACGGCGCTAAGGGGAGCGCCGTGGATGCAGAGAATCAACGCAGGAAAGCCGCCAGCTCGTCGGCGCGGGGCAGGGCGGTCATGGCGCCCTTGGCGGTGGTTGCCAGCGCGCCGCAGGCCTGAGCCTGAGCGATAACCGCCGGCCATTGCGCTTCCTGCGGTAATGCGTGAAGGCGCGCCAGCGCCGCTAACAGCCCGGCGACGAAGGCGTCGCCGGCACCGGTGGTATCGACCGGCACGACAGGCGGCGCGCGGAAATGGCGCAGACGATGCCCATCGTGTACGCAGACGCCGTCGCCGCCCAGCGTCACCAGCAGCAGGCGCAGCGGATAGGTTTGCATCATCCAGCGCATGGCGTTCTCCAGATCGTCAAGATGGCTGATGAAAGCCAGCTCTTCGCGCGACAGTTTCACTACATCCGCCAGCAGCAGCGCCTTTTGCAGGCAGGGGCGCAGGGCTTCCGGCTGGCGCCAGACCTCTTCGCGGATGTTGGGATCGAAACTGACCCGGCCGCCGACTGCCCGCATGCGTTCCATCGCCGTAAAGGCCGCGCTGCGGCTGGGCTCCTGCGACAGCGCGATGGAGCAGAGGTGCAGCCATTCGCCCCGCTGGAAAGCCGGCAGATCGTCGGGCTGCAAAAACAGATCGGCGCTGGGCTGCACCATAAACGTGAATGAGCGCTCACCCTGAAGATCGAGATCCACCACCACCGTGGAGGTGTGGTGTTCGGGATCCGGCCGCATATGGCCGATATCCACCCCTTCATCGCTCAGCACCTGCTGCAGAAAGGCGCCGAAGCCGTCTTGCCCTACCCGGCCGATAAAGGCGCTGTCGCCGCCCAAGCGGGCGATACCCACCGCCACGTTAGCCGGCGCGCCGCCGGGGCATTTGAGATAACCGTTGGCATTTTCCGGCACCAGGTCGATCACGGCGTCGCCCAGCACCCATACGCGATTCATCATGCTTAATCCCTGTTTTTGTCGTTGTCAGATGGTGAGCTAAAATAGAAGAACCGGTTTAGCAAGGCAATGAAATAATCCTCAGAGCCGCTTGGTCAGTGAGGAAGATCAATCTTTCTGCTGGGCTTGGGGAGAAGGGGATCTGCCCCGCGAACCGGCGCGGGGCGAGATAGCGGGGCGTTTAGCCCAGCTTCGGATAGACGCCGGGACCGATTGGCAAGCCTAGCGCATACCAGACCAGCAGCAGCAAAATCCACACGCTGAAGAACACCAAAGGATAGGGCAGGATCAGCACGTAATAGGTGCCGAGCTGTGCGTCTTTGCGGTAGCGCTGCAGGAAGCCGAGGAACAGCGGCAGGAACGGCGACATCGGCGCCAGCGGCAGCACCGCAGAGTCGGCGATGCGGAAGATCATCTGGGCGAACGCCGGGTGGAAACCGAGCAGCATAAACATCGGCACGAAGATCGGCGCCAAAATTGACCAGATCGCCGAGCCGCTGGCGATGAACATGCACAGGAAGGCGGAGAGGAACATCAGGCCGAGAAACGCCGGTGCGCCGCTCATGCCGGCGGCTTCCAGCATATCGGTCAGCCCGACGGCCATAAACTTGCCCATGTTGCTCCAGTTAAAGAACGCCACGAACTGCGACAGCGGAAACACCATTACGATGAAACCCGCCATGCTTTTCATCGGATCGAGCAAGTGGTGGGGAATATCGTCCGGCCGCCGGATCTGTTTGGTGACGACGCCATAGGTAATGGCGACGGTGAAGAAGAACAGGATGATGATCGGCACAATACCCTTGATGAACGGGGAAGGGATCACCGAACCGGTGTTCGGGTCACGCAGCGGCGCGGCCTCCGGCACCACCAGGGCGGCGATGATGGCGATAAACACCAGCGCGGCGATGCCGCTCATCATCAGCCCCCGGTTCTGCAGCGGGGTCAGCGCTGCGATTTTGTCTTCGGTGCCGCCTTGCCACTTCGGCAGACGGGGCTCGATAAACTTGTCGGTGAGCAGCGCGCCGGCGATGGTCAGCACGATCACGGAGGTGGCCATAAAGTACCAGTTGTCGATCACGCTGACGTGAACCGCGCCATCCACCGCTTTGGTGGCTTCGGTGCTGATGCCGGAAAGCAATACGTCAGTGGTGACGATCAACAGGTTGGCGGTAAAGCCGGAGGCGACGCCGGCGATCGCCGCCAGCAGCCCGGCTATCGGGTGGCGACCCACCGCGATAAACATCAGCGCGCCGAGCGGCGGCATCACCACCAGCGCGGCGTCCGACGATATATGGCTGAAGAAGGCGATAAACAGCACCATATAGCTGGCGTAGCGGGCGCTGACGCGCGAGGCCATTTTGTACATCAGCGCCTGCAGCAGGCCGACCTTTTCCGCCAGGCCGGCACCTATCACCAGCGCCAAAATAGCCCCCAGCGGCGCAAAGCTGCTGAAGTTATGGATGATATTGGGAAATATCCACTGCATGCCCGCCACGCTCATCAGGTTATTCACCTTGATGAGCTCGCCGGTGGCCGGATTTTTCACCGCCACGTCGAGCCAGGAAAACAGCGCGGTGGCCAGCATAAGCACCAGGATCAAATAGACGAACAATAAAAACGGATTGGGGATCTTATTGCCGATGCGTTCCACCCAGTAAAAAACGCGTCCGGGGCTTTTATTGATTGGCGTTGTGGCCTCACTCATGATTTTACCCTCTGTGTTTGCTCTGTTGTGTGATTGTTATTATTTGATTTATTTATAATTATTCTTAGTGGCCCGGTTGTCCGGGCCCTGTCTGTTCATGCTATTTCAATGGAGATGGCTTCACCCCCTGCGGGATGGGGCAGCGGTACGGCTGCTCGGCGCGCCGGCGCTCAAACTCGCTGCGGCAGCGCGCCAGCAGGGCGCTGTCGCTCAGCAGATCGACGGCGGTCGCTGCCATCACCTTGCCGGCCAGGCACATGCCCTTATGGGCGATAGCGGTGCGGCCCTGCGCCACCAGTTGCCAGGTGTGCAGCGGAGTGCCGAGTGCGAAACAGGGGCTAAAGCATTGGGCGGTCGGCGCCACCCAGCTCACGTCGCCAACGTCGGTAGAGCCGTACAGCAGATCGTCGGATTCCACATAAGGCGCGACCTCGTCCATCAGCACCTTATCTCCCAACTGCTGCACCCACTCACGTCCGGCCGCGCCGCCGGTGCGGGCAATATTGAGTTTGGCGTTGCGCAGGTCGTCGCGGCTCAGGGTCTGGCGGATTTCTTCGGCGAAGCGGCGCTCGGCGTCGCTGTACTCGGGCAGACCGAAATCACACAGGTTTTGATACATTGCGCGTTCCAGGCTGCGGTTCGGCACATAGTTGGAGCAGGCCTTGTCGAAGCGCACTTCCACCTGGGTGTCAGTCATCAGCGCTGCGCCCTTGGCGATGTTGATCACCCGCTGGTAAATGTCCTGCGCCTGATCGAGCTGCGGCGCGCGGATCAGGTACAACACCTCGGCATCGGCCTGCACCACGTTGGGGGAGCTGCCGCCGGTGTTGGTGACCGCGTAGTGCAACCGCGCTTCCTGCACGATATGTTCGCGCAGGAAGTTGGCGCCGGTATTCATCAGCGTCACCGCGTCCAGCGCGCTGCGCCCCAGGTGCGGCGAGTTGGCGGCATGGGCGGCGACGCCCTTGAAGTGAAACGCCGCCTGGATGTTGGCCAGCGTGCTGGTATTGAACATGCCGCTGAAGCCTTCCGGGTGCCAGGTGAGTGCGGCATCGACGTCATCGAACAGGCCTTCGCGCACCATAAAGGTCTTGCCGGAGCCGCCTTCTTCGCCGGGGCAGCCGTAGAAGCGCAGGGTGCCGCTCAGCCGGTTCTGCTGCATCCACGCCTTGGCGGCGAAGGCGCCCGCCAGCGCGGCGGTGCCCAGCAGGTTGTGGCCGCAGCCATGGCCGTTGCCGTTTTCCACCAGCGGCTGCGGCGTGGCGCAACCGGACCGCTGGCTCAGCCCGGCCAGCGCGTCGTACTCGCCCAGCAGCGCGATAACCGGGTGGCCGCTGCCGTAGCTAGCGATAAACGCCGTCTCAATGTCGCCCACGCCGCGTTCGACCGAGAAGCCTTCCTGTTCCAGCGCATCGGCCAGCAACGTGGCGGAATAGGTCTCGTTAAAGCGCGTTTCCGGGTGGTCCCAAATTGCGTCGCTCAGCGCGCTGAAGCGGGGCTGGCGTTGGTCAATGTAGTCGTCGATAAAGGCCTGCAGTTCTGAGTTGCTCATGCTCCGCTCCCGAATGTCGGCAGGTTCAGCGCCAGCGACGCCAGCGTTTTCACCGCCACCGCCATCACCTGCTCGTTGAAGTCGAATTTCTCGTTATGGTGCCCGGCGCTCAGCTCGGTGCCGAAAATGACGTATGAGGCCTGGCCGCCGCGGGATTTCACCCGTTCCATCATGTAGGTGGCGTCCTCGGAACCCGCAGCCTGTTCGCGGCGATCGACCACCGAGGTCAGCTCGGTTATCTGCTGTGCCTGGCGACGGATGTAATCCACCCACGGTTGGGTCGGTTTGCTGCTCTGCGCCGCGCCCATCAGCGCGATATCGCAGGCGACGCCGTGCATTTTGGCGGCGCCTTCGATGGCGTTCAGCGCCTGTTGATAGACAAACGCGTTGATCTCATTGGTGGCGCCGCGCGTCTCCACCTTCATAAACGCCCGATCGGCGATCACGTTGCGGCCGGTGCCGGCCTGCAGCACGCCGACATTGATGCGCGAGCTGCCTTCGCTGTGGCGCGGGATGGCGTAAAGCCCCAGCGCAGCCTGCGCCGCTGCCAGCAGCGCGTTGCGGCCGTCTTCCGGCTTGGCGCCGGCGTGGGAGGCGACGCCGCGGAAAGTAACGTCCAGCTTGCTGGTGGCCATAAAGCTGTCGCTGCCGCACACCAGCTCACCGGCCGGCACGCCGGTGCCGATATGCACCGCGGTGAAGAAATCGACGTCGTCCACCACGCCGGCCTCCACCATCGATTTTGCGCCGCGTGTGCCTTCTTCCGCCGGCTGGAAGATCAGTTTGACGGTGCCGCGAAGCTGGGACTCCAGGCTTTTGAACACGTGCGCCAGCCCCAGGCCGATGGTGGTATGGCCGTCATGACCGCATGCATGCATCATGCCGCTGTTGCAAGAGGCGAACCCTTCACGGAACGGCAGGTGTTCGGGTTCCAGCAATTCGTTGAGATCGAGGGCGTCCATATCCACGCGATAAGCGATAGTCGGGCCGGGGCGGCCGGTATCGAGCGTTGCGACGATGCCGGCGAAGCCGCCGGAAAAATGCGGCAACCATTTTTCCAACGCCCCCTGATTGCGGGCGCGCTGTTCCTGCGCTTCCAGCTCGGCGGGCGAGGGCAGCCCCATGCGCGCCTCTGCCTTGATGACCTCGCGGCCCAGCTGCAGGCGATAGCCCAGCCGATCGAGTTCTTCCGCCACCAGGGTGGCGGTGCGGAACTCAAACCAGCCGGATTCGGCATAGCGGTGGAAGTCGCGGCGCCAGGCCTGCAATTGCGGGTACAAATCAGCCACCAACATCGAAAGCGAATTAGTCATAGTGATATCTCATAAGTTATCGCGCGCTGGATCGCTCCAGGCAGCAGTTATGCTCTGAACTGAAATCAGACGGTGAAGCTATTGCAAAGAAAAAGGTGCGTTTGGTTACTAACTGCCGTGAATGGCGCTTATTGGCGCAGAAAATGCGCTTAATTAAGCGAAATAAGAATTTGGTTATTTATTATGTTTTTTCCGAATGTACACAATGGAATCTGGCTAAATAAGATGCCAATATCTTGCTATTGATAAACAACGGTTATCGCCTTTCGCCTATGCCAGCCTCGATAAAATTGCACCAATTGCGTGCATTTGTGGACGTTAGTCGCCAGGGCAGCATCCGCGCCGCCAGCCGCACCTCTCGCCTTTCCCAGCCTGCACTGACCAAGGCCATTCAGGAGCTGGAAGAGGTGCTGGGCGCCAAGCTGTTTATTCGCCGTAGCCAGGGGGTGGTATTGACCGACTGCGGCGATAACTTTTTCCAGCATGCCAGCCTGATCCTCGAAGAGCTGCGGGTGGCGCAGGAAGACATTCAGCAGCGGCTGGGGTTGGCGGGCGGCACGGTGAATATCGGCGTTGGTGGCAGCATTGCGCGCACCGTGATGCCGCAGGTGGTCACCCAGTTTCACCGTGAGTATCCCAACGTGAAGGTGCGCATCGTCGAGGGGCAACTGGTGTCGATGATCCCAGAACTGCGCCAGGGCGAGCTGGATTTTACCGTCAACACCTACTACCCCAGCAGCCTCGACAACGAGCTGCAGTATGAACGGCTGATGGAAAAAGAGTATCGGGTGGTGGTGCGCAAAGGGCATCCGATGGAGGGGGCGACCTCGCTGAAACAGCTGCAGCACTGCGACTGGACCATGCCGACGCCGAAAGGCAGTTACTATCGGCTATTGCACGATCTGTTCGGGGACTTGGGCATGGCGCCGTCGATCAGCGTGACCTGCGAGACCTTTATGGCCTGTACCAGTCTGGTGGCGCAGAGCGATTTTGTCAGCATTCTGTCGGTGGACGTGATTTCGGATCCGATTTTGGGCAAGCATTTGGTGCCGCTCGAGCTGGAAGAGCGTCTGCCGAAAGCGACGTTTTATCTTATCCAACGCAAGGACACCACCCTGACGCCGATGGGCGCGCACCTGGCGCGCCTGTTTCGCCTTTACTGTCGGTGATACCGAGGCCCTGCCGGGCCCCGGCATTAGAAGGCGATTGACCCCTGCACGAAGAAGGTGCGCGGTTCGCCGACGTACTTGCCGAAGTTGTTGTCGTTGGAGCGGGTGAAGTAGCGCTGATCGAACAGGTTTTTCACCCCGGCACCCAGCGTCAGGTTCGACAGCTGCGGCCCGAAGTTATATTCCCCGCGCATGTTCCACACCATGTAACCGGCGATATTGCCGAACTGGCCATCGGCGCTTTCCTGCGTGATGTACTCCGGCCCGGTGCCCGGCGAATGCTGTTTCGACTGCGCATAACCGTCCAGATTCCATACCCAGTTGCCGGTGGCGTAACGTGTACCGACGGTATAGACCTGGCGCGAGTAGAACGGCAGATCTTTACCGGCGAAGTCGCCCTTGTCGGTGCTGGCCTTGGTGTAGGTATAGCTGGTGTAGACGCTGGCGCCGTCGAGCGCGCGATTCAGCTCGCTGAGATCGTAGCTGAGTGCCAGCTCGATGCCTTTGTGCTTGGTGGCACCCATGTTGGTCCAGCCCACGTCGTTGCTGATGTACTGCAGCTGGTTATCGAAGTCGATGTAGAACAGCGTGGCCTCGGCCTTGACTACGGTGTCGTCGTAGCGAGTGCCGAATTCATAGGTGTGCGCTTTTTCCGCCGTTAACCCCGGCGCCGGCTGGTTGCCGTTGCCGCCTTTGGTCAGTTGGAAATACTGCATGCTGCCGAACGAAGTGTTGGCGTTGGCGAACAGTTTCCAGGCATCGGACAGGTGGTACATCACGTTCAATGACGGCAGAGGCTCGCTGTAGCTTTTCTTGCGGCTGATATTGTTGAACGAATCGTCCACGTGGGTGCGGATGCTTTCATAACGCAGGCCCGGCGTGACCGTCCAGTTGCCGACGTTAATGGTGTCGTCGATATAGAACGCGTTGGCCGCGGTGCCGCCGGAGGTGTGCTGGTAATAATCCGGGGTCTCCGGCGTCGAGCCGATATTCGCCGGGTTATACCAGGCCGAACGCGACGCCTTTTCATCCATGGTTTCATTCAGGTAGCGGTAACCGAGGGTGATCTCGTGCGCCATATCCCAGAAACGGAAGACCTGCGAGTAACTTGGTTCGATAGCCCAGGTTGAATAGTGGCGCGGATAGGAGACCATGCGCCGCTGGCCCGCGTTTTTGCCTGTGCCTTCCGATTCGATGTTGCTGCCGCGGTAGCTGTCGGTGAAGTAGGTCAACACTTCGAACTGTTTGTCGTCTTCCTGATGTTTGTACTTGAACGACATATCCTTGCGGCGGCCTTCGAACTGGTCCCACGGCCGCGTGGATTGGAACGGGTTTTGCGCGTATTGCGCGGTGCTCAGCCCGCCCGGCATGCCGGCTTTGGCGTCGTAGTAGTGGAAATTGGCCAGCAGCTCGTCACGATCGGTGAACGCATAACGCGTTTTCAGCATGAAATCGTCGATGTCGGTGTTGTCGTTGTTGTCGCGGTAACCCTGGCCGTGCAGCCCGGAGTAGAGCAGTTCGGCGCCGAGGCCGTTGTCTGCGGTGCCGCCCACGGAGGCGCTGGTCAGGGTCTTCAGGCCGCCGTGGCTGGCGCCCTGGGTTTGTACGCTGGCGGTGCCGCCAAACGTTTTGGGAATGTCACGGGTAACGAAGTTGATCACGCCGCCGACGTTCTGCGGCCCGTAGCGTACCGCGCCGCCGCCGCGCACCACGTCCACCGATTGCAGATTACCGATAGACAGCGGGGCCATCGACAGCTGCGGCTGGCCGTAAGGCGCGACCGCCAGCGGGACGCCGTCCATCAGAATGGTGGAGCGTGGAGAAAGACGCGAAGTCAGGCCGCGCACGCCGACGTTAAGCGAGATGTCACTGCCGCCGGTACCGTTGCTGTCGCGCACTTGCACGCCGGGTACGCCGCGCAGGCTATCGGCGATGGTTTGGTCGCCCTGTTCGTGCATTTGCTGCTGGGTGACGATGGAACGCGCGCCCGGATGGTTGAGCAGCACCGAACTGGTATCAGGGTTGTCCAGCCAGTTGCCGACGACGGTCACGGTGTCGGTATCGTTCTGAGATGAGTTATCAGTAGCAAGGACAGGGAATGCGATGGCGATGGAAGCCGTCAGCAGAGAAAGCCGAAAAAGAGGTGACATAATAATGCCTTAAGAGTTTCAGACCCGGATGTGTTTTTTTAGAAAAGACAATCTTAATGATAATTATTGGCAAGTAAATAGAATTGTTACGGGATAGTTAAGCGGGTAACTAAATAATGAATGCGGGAGACAGGGCCCGGCTGGCGGGCCCTGGCGGGGGCTATTGCGGCGTAAGCCAGAAGACGCCGCTGTAATCCAGCGCGGTGAATTTCTGGTGCACCATTTCGATATCCGCTTGCGGATCAATATCTTTAAACAGCGCCGGGTGCAGGAACTTGGCGATCGCCTCAACCGCGATAAAGTTGAGCGGCGTGTCGTAAAATTGATGGTAAATCGCCATCACGCGTTTTTCTTTCACCGCTTTCAGCACGTTAATGCCGGTGCGATCCAGCAGGTGCGCCAGTTTCTTTTGGCTGGTGGCCATATCGGTGGCGTAACCCAGCGGCACCGCCAGCGTGCCGCGATGCCCGCGGCTCCAGTCGGCGCCGGTCAGCAGATAGAAATCCGGGTTGCTGCTGATCACCTGTTCGACGTTCACTTCACCGCCCATGTCTGAAAACAGCGTGCTGCCGATATTATTGCCGCCGGCGGTCTCGATGAACTGCCCGAAGCTGCCTTTGCCGAAGGTGTTGCAGCACTGTTCGCCTTTGATGCCGGCGCTGCGCTCGATGAAGACGCTGGGGCGTTGCCCCGGTTTTAGCGTGGCGACCCGCTGCCGCACCAGCTCGAGGCGCTGCTGATAGAGACGGATGAAGGCGTCGGCATTGGGCTGCTCGTCAAATACTTTACCCAACAGCGCCATGCTGGCGACGGTGTTGGTCAGCGGCTGTTGGCGAAAATCGATGATCAGCACCGGGATGCCGACTTTTTCCAACTGGGTCAGCACGCCACTGTCTTTCAATTTGCTCAGCAGGCCAATGTCGAAAATGATCAGATCCGGTTGACGCACCACCGCGCTTTCCACGCTGAAATCACTGGTGTAGGGGTTGTCGAAGGTAGGGATCTGCATGACCTGTGGGAATTTTTTCGCGTAGGCTTCAACCAGATCCGGCGCTTTGACCTTCAGCGAGTTGTCCCAGGCGATGATGTTTTTCAGCGGCTCCTGCGGATGCAGAATATTCAGCGCCAGCAGCGCGCGGGCATCGGCCAGGATAACGCGTTTGGCCGGTTGCGGCAGGGTGACCTGGCGGCCGGTGACATCGGTGACGACGATCGGCGCGGCTTGAGCGGCGCCGGCCAACAGTAAAACGCAGGCGGCCAACCAGCGGCCGGCTTTGGCGATAAGAACAGCGGGCATGAAGATCCTTGGGTAATCGGCAAAGAACGAGAACGCAATGATAAGCGATATCCTTTCGATTTTTGAACTCCCTCGATGCCGATAGTTACTCATGGCCCATCAGCGGGTCGCTGACGCTGTGTTCGCCATCTTCCAGCCGCCCCGCCAGGCGGCGCAGCCAGCCCCCGGCGCTTTGCAGCGTAATATCGTACCAACCGCCGCTGGCGCGGGCGTCAAACGCTTGCTGATGGCTGCCGCCCGCAGGCAGCGTGATAGGCCACGGGCCTTGCTGCGTGTAAGGGCAGCGTTCGAGGGTGACCGTTATCGCTTCGGGGGCCGGGTTATTCAACTGCAGCAGCAGGTTGCGGCCCGTCGGGCGCAAACGCACCTCCGGCTGAGGCCGGCTCAGGGCGCCGCGCAACTCACGATGAAAGCCGTTGGGGCCAAGCAGCCACAGATGGTACTCATTCTCCGTTTGCCAGTCGTCGCTGACCGCCTTGCCCGCCTCGACGGTAAAACGGCGCGGGATCTGCGCCAGATCGCGCCGGTCGTAGACGTGAAACACCGCTCCCTGCTCGCCGGTATTGAACAGGTTCAGCGTCACGCGGCGTTGCTCGGCCGCGACGCTGGCCTCGACGTGCAGTTGGTAGGGCAACGCGCGGGAAGGGCGTGCCAGGCGGCGTTGGTGGGGTAAACGCTGGTGGGCCGGCGATGGCAGCGGTACTTGCGGCAGCTGTTCCTGACGCTGGCGCAGGCCGTCGGCGGCGTGGCGGCTTGTGGCGGGCAGGCTCGGCAGCGCTTCGCCGTTAGGATCGACAAAGTTGAACGCCGAAGTGAGATCGCCGCACACCGCGCGGCGCCAGGCGCTGATGTTGGGTTCATGCACCTGAAAGCGCTTTTCCAAAAATTGCAGCACCGAGGTGTGATCGAAAACCTGCGAATTGACCCAGCCGCCGCGGCTCCAGGGCGACAGCACCAGCATCGGCACCCGCGGGCCGGGGCCGTAGATGCGGCCATCCGGCGGCGGTTGATCCTGCGAGCCGGGTGGCGCCACGTGCTGGAAGATCTCGGTGTCGAACGGCACCGTCGATTTACCGGCGAAGCTGCCGTCTTCGCGCAGCGACGGCGCGGAAGGCGAAGGCATATGGTCAAAAAAGCCGTCGTTTTCGTCGTAGTTGGCCAGCAGAACGGTTTTACTCCACACCTCCGGGTTGTCGGTCAGCGCGTTGAGGATCTCTTGGGTGAACCAGCCGCCCTGTACCGGGCTGGAGGGATCGGGGTGTTCCGAATAGGCCGCCGGCGCGATGATCCAACTGACCTGCGGCAGTTTGCCCTGCTGCACGTCGGCGCGGAATCCGGCCAGCATGGCGTCCAGATCGTTGCCGTCGGCGGCCGGCAGGGTGTTGCCGTTGCCTTTGTACAGCGGTGCGGCCTCGTTGAGCGCATCGCTATAAGGCACGAAAGCGTTGAAGTCTTTCGGTGGCCACGCCGGGTTGCCCACTTGAATGCTGGCGGCGCGGTATTGGCGAAAACCCGCCAGCGGGTTGTCGGTAAAGTTGTCCGGCAGGAATTGATACACCTTCCAGCTGACGCCGCTTGCCTCCAGCCGTTCCGGATAGGTTGTCCACTGGTAGCCGCTGTCCGCCGGGCCGGGGCTGTCCCATTCGTTGACCACCACCGCCACGTCGGCGGCGGACGGGCCGTTGGTGCCGGTCCAGTGGAACAGCCGGTTGGTGTTGGTGCCGGCGTGGATGGAGCAGTGATAGGCATCGCACAGGGTGAAGGCGTTGGCCAGCGCAAACTGGAACGGCAGCTCCTGCTGGCGGTAGTAGCCCATCGAGGCCGGCGTTTTGTAGGTGGGCCAGGCGCTCATGCGGCCGTGATCCCAGGCGGCTTGCTCATCCACCCACGAGTGCGGCGTGCCGGTGACGCGCTGGGCGTTGCCGCGTTTGCTGTCCAGATGGTAGGGCAGCACCAGCCGTTCGGCGCCCTGTTGCTGCCAGACCAGGCGATCGCCGGGCAGTGGAATGGTAAAGCGATCGCTGAAGCCGCGCACGCCCGGCAGGGTGCCGAAGTAGTGATCGAAAGAGCGGTTCTCCTGCATCAGGATCACCACGTGTTCGACGTCGCGCAGGGTGCCGGTGCGGTTATTGGCGGGAATGGCCAGCGCTTTGCGAATCGAGGCGGGCAACAGCGAGAACGCCGATCCGATGGCGGCAGCCCGCAGGATGTCTCTGCGAGAAAGGTCAGGCATGCGTCGTTAATCTCCGTCAGTGTGCTTTGAAGATAGCCGCTGACGACGATAATGGCGAAAAATAACAGGGAGATGAAAGCGAGAGAAACAATGCTCCCTGGCGGGAGCATTGGGGGACGAGGCTTACTGTCTGATCAGGCGGCCGAGCGTCGGCGCCGTTTCGAAATCGCTGCGGAAGGGGTTGATGTCCAGGCCGCCGCGGCGGGTGTAGCGCGCAAACACGCTGAGTTTTTCCGGGCGGCAGCTCTGCTTGATGTCGTTGAAAATGCGCTCGACGCACTGCTCGTGGAATTCGTTGTGCTGGCGGAAGGAGATCAGGTAACGCAGCAGGCTTTCACGATCGATTTGGCGGCCTTCATAGCGGATCACCACGCTGCCCCAGTCCGGCTGATTGGTGACCAGGCAGTTGGATTTCAACAGATTGGAAGACAGCGTCTCCGCTACGTGCTCCCCTTGATCGGCCGCGCCGCTCAGGTATTCCGGTTTGAAGGCGAAGTCGTCGACCGCGATATCCAGATCGTCGATGTTGATGCCCGGCAGACGATCGATCTGCGCCGGATAACCTTCCAGACCCGGATAGAGCTTGACGCTGACCTGGCCGTTGGCCGCCTGCGACAGATCCTTCTGCATGGCGGCGCTCACCTGTTCCACGCTGTCGAAGCGCGTTTGGTTGAAGCTGTTGAGATACAGCTTGAACGATTTGGATTCGATCAGGTTCGACGAGGAATGCGGGAAGGTAAATTCGCCGATGCCCACCACCGGCTTGCCCTTGGCGTTGAGCCAGGACAGCTCGAAGGCGGTCCAGAGATCAAAGCCGCTGAACGGCAGTTGCCGCTCGTCCACGCCGATCAGATCGCGGCCGCGGGCACGCGGCAAGGCTTCGAGCAATGCGGGAGCATATTGATCCGGATAATCGGAGTTCGCGCCAAGATGGGTGATTTTATCTTGCTTTTGGATATGCATATTCATTGCCCTTTGCTTGTTCGGTATTGATGTAGCGATTAAACAGACTGCGGGTGGCGTAGATCGGCCCGACGCCCAGCAGGGCGTAAACCACCTTGATCAGGAACTGCGACAGGATCATGGTTTTGATGATGTCCCAGCTCAGCACGTTATAGAACGCCAGCGTACAGAACACCACGCTGTCGATGGCCGAAGCCACTACGGTGCTGGTGATCACGCGCACAAACAGGTAGCGGGAATTGGTCAACTCTTTGATTTTGCAGAGCAGGTAGGAGTTGACGTTTTCGGAGATCAGATAGGCCGCCGATGAAGCCACCAGCACCGCCATGATGCTGTGCACGATGCCGTTGTAGGTCTCGCTGTACTCCCACTGCGGAATGCTCGGCACCAGCGTCGTTACCCAAACGCCCAGGACGAAGGTCAGATTGGCGATAAACGAGATGATGATGGTGCGCCTGGCCAGCCGTAAGCCATAGAATTCGTTGAGGATATCCACCAGAATGAACGTGAGCGGGTAAATGAAGATCGCCGGCGGCGTGATGAGATTCAGCACCGGGATTTGGATCGGCTTGACGCCGCACAGCGTTGAGAAAATATAAATCACGCTGAGCGCCACGGTAATAATCAGGTAGGCGTACCAGGATCGTTCATGGCGATCGCTGAGCTCGTAGGCGGTTTTTTGTTGGTTGTCACCATAGAGTTTACGGTACAGCGCCTGCAGCTCATGCCGGCTTAAATCTTCTGATATTTCGCTGTCGGCCAGCTCATTCAGCCCCATGGTGATGGTTTTGCCGGTGGCCAATACCATGACATTGGCCGCGATGGTGCCATGCCGGGTGAAGCCCAACAGCTTGAACTTCTGATTCGGTTCCATTTATAGCCTTTCTCCAACGATGTAACCCAGGAATTGCACGGTGTCCTGAGGGCGTTTGTCCATGCTTTCGCTGTCTTTGTCGTCAACCACAAAGAAGCCGCTTTTTCCCGAGTGATACAGCAAAGGCGAATCGCAAATCAGTGCCGGCGGGCGTTTGATGATGATGACTTCGCCGGGAATAAATGACCCTTTAATTTCGGTCTCTATTTTCATTGCCAACATGTTCGACTCATCGCCGAAGAAATAAGTCAAAGGGAACTCAGTGACCAGTTGCCCGATCTTGCGCTGCGAGACGGCCAGATAGCGCGACTGCGGGATTACCGGAATGGCGGAAGGGTTCTTGTTGCCTTCGGTGGACAGCGTTTCGTTAAGCAGCTCCAGCTTTTCCAGATCGTAATCTTCGATCTCTTCACAGGAGACACCGAAGAAATCGGAGATCCGATTCACGGTGGATTGCTGAACGTTGTTCACTCTTCCGTCAAGAATTTTGTAGAGAGTCGTGCGCGTCAGGCCGCTACGATTGGAAAAGGAAGCCTTGGTTTCACCGCGGGTACGCATCAGATATTCAATATTTTTAATGATGTTGATTTTGCGCTGTGCGTTGGTGGTTTTCATTGGCTGTCCTTACAAACATTACGCAGGCTTCACTATATCTTACGCATTGGCGTTGTCCAGATAAAAAGGCGCAGGCGAGCAGGTAACGAACTGATTATTAGCAGTAATTATTGTTTTCCGTCAGCCGTTTAGCGCAATGATATCAGCGGAGGCGGTCTGATTCCTCTGCGCGAAAGATAAAGCCGTGCAAATCAATTGATTAGGTTTTTCTTATGGAAAAGTGAACACAAAAGCCGGTTTTATGTTTACTTTTATGTTGACCAAAGCCGATTTCATGGGCTACTGTTCATGCAAGCTGAAGTTTCTCTTTACGATCAAAACACGGAAGCCGACGGTTTTTATAATAAAAAGCTCAGAGGGGCGTTGCCACACTCTGAGCATAATGGATAGCTTGCTACCGACACCAGGGACCTTAACCACCATGGCCGTTTGTCTGCGCGATCGGCTCATTCTTTTGCATTGAATCCCCTTTTCGAGCGCCTAACACTCCCCCGTTACCGGAGGAGTGCATTACCGCGTTCACGAAAATCAGAGCGATTTCTGTGATGCCAGCGGTTTTTGCGCCCGGCTGAAGACCAGTTTAAGCAGCCAATACAGCAGGCTGGCAGCGACCAGAGAATTGATGGTTGGTACGCCCCATTCGGTCGCCAGGCCAACGGCGCCGCCGGCGATGCTGGCGACGATCGCCGCCCAGCCGATAGTTGGCGTTTCGTTCGGCAGCTGGCCGGTCCGGCGGCTCTCATCCAGGATCTTACGGTGGCTGCGCAGCAGATAATAGTCCACCAGCATGATGCCGATAATCGGCGGGAAGACCACGCCAAGCACCGTCAGGAAGTCGACAAAGCGGTCAAGAATGCCCAGCACCGACAGGGTGGTGCCCAGAATACCGATCACCAGCGTAGTGTAGGTGTACTTCAGCTTCTTGCCGGTGATGCCTTCCACCGCATTGACGATGCCCAGCGAAGAAGAGTACAGGTTGAGATCGTTGACGCGCAGGGTGGAGAACACCACCACCAGCAAACCGGCGCCGCCGGCCGCTTGCGACATGATGGTGACCACATCCGCGGTGCCCAGGGTTTTGGCGATCAGGATCGCCAGGCCGTTCACCACGAACTCGCCGGCGATAATGGTGAAGAGCGTGACGCCGAGCACGTGCTTGCCGTTTTTGGAGTAACGGGTCAGATCGGGGGTCATCAGGCTGGCCACGATGGCGCCGCCGACGACGATGGTGATGCCGGCGCTGATGGTCAGCGGTTCACCCGGCGGCGCCAGCTGGATGATCTCCTGCAGGTTATGGCCGGAAAGCGCGGTCACCGAAATATAGGCCACCAGCATGATGAACATCGGCACCGCGATACGGGCGGCGATGCGCAGCGCCTTGAAGCCGAACGCCACCAGGATGGTCAATAGCGTGCCCGAGAGCCCGGCAGCCAGGCCGAAGCCCAGCTTATTGCCGAGCGCGAAGTCGAGCGACTTGGCGAAAATGGCGTTCTGAATGCCGAACCAACCCAGCAGGCTGACGGCAACCACCACGCCTATCAGCACCGAGCCCAGACGGCCGAAGCCGCACCAGCGCGCCAGCAGGCTGCCGGAAATGCCTTCGCGCATGCCCGCCAGCCCCAGGCCGTAGGTCACCACGCCGAAGATCAGGCTGCCGACGAAGATGGCGGTGAAGGCGTCAATCAGCGTCATGGAATTGCCGAGTACGGCGCCGAGCATGAACTGGTCCAGTGCGGTCAGCATGCCCATATGCACGATGGCCACGCTTAAAAACGAAACTCGTTTATCCTGCGGCACCCGGGTGAGCGGATAATCTTCGATCTTTATCACGGTGAGATCTTCCTTGCGGTTCAAATAAACTGAATGCCTTTGGTTATCAGGCGATCGGGAATGTAGTTATCCAGATTGGCGTATTTGCAGTATTCCTCAAATTGCTGCTGAGTATGCACGTTGGCCTTCTGGTAAATGTTATAAATGCGGTTTTCGATGGTCTTATTGCTGACATTATAGATTTTGGCGATCTCTTTCACCGTAAATCGTTGCAGCATAAGGAAAATAACATCGAGTTCGGCACGGGTGAACAGCTCGTTATTGACTTCGGTGGTCAACACGCTGGGTTTTTGCTGATTGATGTACTTCAGCGGCGACAGGCTGTTCATCGGCTTGGCGTTCCAGATCACGCCAATCACCTGTTTGTCATCGTTGTACACCGGCAGCTTTTCGCTGATAAACGGCGTCAGGCTGTCTTTGCCGTACCAGTAGTGCGTTTCTATGACCGTGACCCGATCGCGCGCCGCTTCGGTCATCTTGTCATGCTCGATAAAGTCGGCGGCGGAGTCGGCCCAGTCGGCGGGGAACTCGTGGTCATATTTGCCGGCGACGTCGAAATTCAGCGGCGTATTGGTATAGAGATAAGCGGCGCGGTTCATATAGAGGTGGCGGGACAGGTGGTCTTTGATGCCCCAGGGTTCGCTCAGGTGCTCCATCATGGTGATGAGGCCCTTAAAATAAGATTCATTATTTTTATGTGATGAACCCATACCCACCTCTGTGCCGCTCAGGCCGCGTTACAGGCTTTTAGCCAGATAATGGCGGGTGTGGCGATGCGCATAGTCGCCCAGCTCGCCGTAGACCCGGTAGCCCAATTTTTCGTAGAAGCCTCTGGCCTGGAAATCGAAGGTATCGACATAGGCCATATGGCAACCGCGCTTGCGGGCTTCTTCTTCGGCCAACTCCATCAATTGGCGGCCATAACCGCTTTTGCGGCATTGATCGCCAACCCACAGATACTGCACTTCCAGGCCGCCCCACCAGGTGCGCGCGACCAGGCCGCCGACGATCTGCTGGTTGTCGTCGGTAACGGTCAGGAACAGCGGGTGAATGTCTACGGGCTGGGTTTTGTGATTGTGCGCCCAAAGGCTGTCTATAACGAACTCTTCATCCTGCGGGTTGGGTTTGTCGGTGATATTAATATTCATTTTTAATATAATTCCCTGATTTAATTATTCAAAACTGAACTAGGCGCTTTCGCCCCAACCGCTTCTAATATCACTTTCGTTAATGTATTTCAAGGGTGGTTTTCACCCTTTTCCGCCTGGTGAACGGGCGCTTATGATAGGCGCCACAGGGAGAAGAAAATAGTGAAACAGGCGGTATTAAAACGCTGAAATGCCCTGCTTACACCATCTTTTCCTACTTGCGCCTCACCAGGGCCCCACCGGGAAAACTGCAGTACTGTATGGCTCCACCGGATAGAGCAAGCTCACTTGCCGACGGGGGAGCCACTTTGTTTTTTGACGCGCCCGCCCGCGGCCACCGTTCTCTGTCTCAGATATTAAACACTCTTCTTATCAGAAGATATGCGCCGCAGATGAAAATGTGGCCGATACCTTCTGAGCCGCGAATTCAGTCTTCTGCGATGACGCTTCCCAGCGCCGGCTCGATGGTCGCGCCCAGCATGGCGCCGTGCCCTAAGGCGGGCCATTCCCGATAGCCGACGGTGAAACCGTCGAGCTGCGCCAGCTGTTCGGCCAGCAAATGCGTTGCGTCCGCCGGCAGAGCGGGGCTCTTTACACCGGGCGGGGCCGCGCGATCGCGTTCCGCCAGGCCAACCCACAGTTGCAGCCTTATCGCCGGCGCCGCGCGCCGTTCCGTCATCCGCTGCGCTTCTTGCAGGATCATGCCGTTGCCCCACCACAGCGAGGGTTCCACGGCGATATAGCGCTGAAAGGCTGCAGGATGGGTAAACAACGTGTGCAGAACGAAGAGCCCGCCGTAGGAGTGCCCCCACAGCGTCTGCCGCTGCGGATCGACCGCCAGTCTGGCGGCGATCGCCGGTTTGATCCGAGTTTCAATCAATTGCAGGAACGCATCCGCGCCCCCGCCAGCCCGCGGCGGTGTCTTCATGCCTGCCGGCAGAGGGAGCGTATAGTCGTAGGCGCGGCCGGCGGCATCGATGCGCAGATCGTTGTCATAGCCGATCATGACCAGCACCGGCGGCCGCTTCGCCGCTGCCAATTTGGCCAGTAAGGCGGCGTTTAACTCCATCAGCACCGCGTTGCCGTCGAGGAAATAAACCGTTGGATAGCCGCCCGGCTCAGGCGCCCGATGCGGTTGGGCGATGCGAACGCGGTAATGCCGTCGGCCATCGGCGGAGGTGAAGCGCAGGTCGCTGAAGCGGTAATCCGCAGAATCGCTATCGGCTACGGTAGTGCCGATCTTGCGTTCCAAATCGGGCCTGGCCAGCACGGAACCCGGCAGCCAAAGGCCGATGGCGAGCGCCAGAAGCGCAGAGATAACATGCCGGTTGGACAAAAACATGCGGGTTAACACCTTCGGAAAAAGGCCGATAGTAGCATCCGTTCGCGCCCGGAAAAAACCTACCTTTAGGGCGGACATTCCGGCCGCGAATGGCGGCCAAAACCCGGAAGGGGGCCGCCAGTTGCTTTGCCGGGTTAATAGCAACTCATTGTTATTATTGGTAAGTCAGGAATAAGGGAGATTGCAATTAATTAGAAATGGTTATGGTTTTTATGGGGGAAATGGCGAATAGCGGGGGAAACACACGGTTATCAACGATTTTTAGCAAAAAAAGCCCTATAAAATAGGGCAAAGACACACAACAACACCAGGGAAACTTTCCGGTATCTTATATTATAGCTTCCTATACATATAGAACATTTTATTATAAATATGTAAGTGATTCTTATTGATCATTCAATGCCATTATTTTTCAAATGGTTATGTGGTCCGGCTGAGGTGTTGCGCCTGGGGCGGTTGCGGGCTATCAGGGATAGGTGGCGGGGTTTTTCTGTAACGGCGGTATGAACAAGCGAGATCATTGGCCCGATACCTTCAGGGCAATACCGGCCGGCAGGCTGCGAACATACCGGCCGGTATTCCTCCTCGCGCTGGGCACTGCGCCGCCCGATCTTCCCTGCGGGCGTCCGGTGAAAATCAGTGCTGCTGCAGCGTCAGCATCTTGCCAAGCAAAATATCGGTCGGCGGCAAAATATCCGTATCCAGTCCGGCGGAGGGGGTAAAGGTTAGCTCGCCAAAAATGATGTGGCCTTGCGAGATGTAGAAATCAACGCGAACAAACTCAAAGGGCGCCGACAAGCGAGTGGCGTACTCAAACAGTTCATCGTATCCCTCAGGCTTCACGAAAGCGTCTATCTCCTCCTGGCTCAATGCCAGACAGTCCTCGCTATAGCAAAGGAACTTGAATTCTTTGTCGAAGAAGTAATATTTTGGCGTCCCGGTATCCCTGCCGACGCACAGCAAGGTGCAGTAAGGCACACCGCGGAAACAATAGATTTTATAGTCTTCAGGCCCGTGACCATTGGCCGATTCGATATATTTTTCCCCAATGATCTTTTTTTGTATCCCTTTGTAGTTGAGTTCTACATAGGTTTTCCAGTAATCGTCTTTCATCCATCCATCGATCAGATGAGAGGCGCTTTTAATGTTCAACGATTGTTTATTTTGGCAAATTAAATTATACCCTGAACCGTGGTTTCCCTTAATGACAAATTTATCAGGTAGCGTTTCCCACGGTATTTCCTGCACCGAATCACAGGAAAAATACAACTCATTAAGAATCTCTTCGCATCCCTTTTCTTTGATGTACTCTCTCACCGCATATTTATCTGCACATTGAGTCACTAATGCGTTATTACTGTAGTCATTCAACTTAAGATGATTTATTTTTTCATTCCAGGTTGAGGGCGACTGTAAATTCAGCGGTTTGCCAAATGCCCTTTTGTATATCAATCTGGCCTTGAACTCGGGGGCTAATACGGCCAGTTGATTTAGAATAAACTTCTTGAATTGTCTCTTCATATACGTAATTCCATCAAAGCATAGTGACAATGATTAAGACGTTCTTGTATTTAAAACGCGGGCGGTACGCTTTCACTGCGCCATTGAATGGCTGTCGGCGTTGTTCCCAGATCAAATGGCTTGTGGTCTAACGCCCGATTAAGAATGCGGGCCGATCGCCAGGCCATCAGGCTCAGCTGAGGATCGGCAATGCCGTGATTATGCATACTGGCGTTCATCGCAAATAAGCAGTTCTCCGCTGGGCCTTCCCACTCAAAGGTAAAGTCCGGGGCTATGCGGTATTCGCCGTCCGCAGTCTTTAACAACCGGTGGGCCAAAGGCTCAAGAAACTCAGGCGTCGCCGATTGATAACCGGTGGCAAAGATCACCACGTCCGCCTTGAAGGTTTCCTGGCCGTGATCGAGATGATGACGCGTTTCGAGCTGGTAGGCGTTATCCAGCGTGTGTTTCACGGCCGTCAGCGAACGGCTGGGCAGCAGGCGCACCCATAATTTCTCGCGCAGGACGTCGAAGCGGTGGTACATGGCGCGATAAATCGCCAGCAGCGACTCACTGGTGATGCCATCTGAGGTCATCTTCTGTTCGGCCAGCATATGCCGCTTGGCCGCGCTGTCCAGTGAGTAAAAGCTCTCGACGTAATCGGGCGTGAAGTATTCGTTGGCAAAAGCAGCCTCATCGAGCGCATTGTAGTTATTGCGGCGCGATATCCAGTCGAGCTGCGCCGGCTGCCCCCATTCCCCTTTAAACATATTCAGGAACAGATCTGCGCCGCTCTGGCCGCCGCCGACGATCGCCACGCGTTTGCCGGTCAGATCGGGGTTGCGCAGCATCATTTCGCTGGCATGGAAACAGCGATCGCTTTGCGTCGTCACGCAATCCGGCAACTTTATTTTCTTGCCTATGCCAATGCTGACGTGTTTGGCGTGGAAGACCTTATTCGAGGTGGTCACCACGAACTGGCGCTGCCGATCGTCAAATTCGACTCGCTGAACGTCTTGATTGAATGCCAATGATCCCATCCCGGCGGCGGCCCAGGTGAGGTAATCGGCGAACTCTTCGCGCGATGCGGTGCGCTGCTCCGTCGTCAGGAAACGATAAAATTTTCTGTTTTTTACCAGATAGTTGAGAAAGCTGTAGCGATTGGTTGGGGCAACCGCGCTCACTAAATCTTTTAAAAAGTTGGTCTGCATACTGCAATCCGCCAGGATCATCCCTGGGTGCCAGGAGAAATGAGGTTTGCGTTCAAGGAATTGTCCCGTAAATCCCTCTATTTCACTTCCTAAGGCTGCCAGGCTAAGATTCGACGGGCCAAGGCCAATACCGATGATATCCAAACGCTGATTCATTAATAAGCTCCAGTATAATGAGAATAATACCCAGAAATACGACTGCAGATAGGGTGGCTTATAGCAACCAGGCTGCCTTTTTCTTATAAGTAAGCTTCACGAATTAAATGTAATTAAAGGTGCATGGGCCCAAATACCGCATTACTTAAATGCAAAGGCTACGGGCGTATTTTTCCATGAAAACCCCAATGAAAGCTTGCGTGTGTCTATAATTAACTCGGTTAGGTATAAATCCGATAAAGTCTTATTTGTCATTCCATGAAAACGCCAACCCAGGGAAAAGAAAAGTCGCTGGGTTTTCATCAGTTGTTCTCGTGTCGACGCTGGCCTGCGCTCGTCTTATGTCTCTGGGATCAAGTATTCGCTGCTTAGAATAGCCCTAAAATGCGTCCTGGGAAGGTGAAATAACATGATATTAGAAGCAAAGGGTGTTTTGAAAATATGAAATTAAAAGTGAAATTATGAAATCAGCGCATCATAATTTGTTTTTTACAATATAATTCAAAGTGTTGAGTTGTTATTCGTAATGGCGTGGCGAGCCAGTGAGCTGGGGTTTTTCCTGCTGCAGTGAGCCTCTTCCTTCGCTGTATCCCTTCTGAATCCTAAGCATTCCCTCCCTGCGGGCACTCATCGATTGAGCAAAAATTGCTCATGTTGTATGCAAAATGCGCTGTTCGTTTAGTGGACACCGGCTCAATGCCGGCGGAAGGTCAGAGAGGCTGGCCGTCACGCTCGACGTGGTTACGTTGTGAGAAAGACTTGCCTACCCGCGTGGCGGTTAATTGTTCGTGTGATAGGAAGATTCTTATGTTTCAGCTATAATCCGCGCCAGGAGTAGGTCTAAGAGAGCGATTATGAGGTTCTTAATCAATAACCGAATTATCTTCGATGAGGATAACTCGACGCTGGCGTTGGCGGAGGAGAGCCTCGATCCGGTGACGCTCACCACGATAGCCAATCGTCTGCTCGCGCTGTTGGTAAAAAATAACGGCATCTTGATTAGCCGGGACTTTATTTTTTCCACCGTCTGGGACGATCATGGCAAAACGGCCTCGAACAGTAACCTGAACAACTATATCGCCAGCCTGCGACGGACGTTCGCCGGCCTGGGCGAGAGCGAGATCTTGGTTACCGTACCGCGACAGGGGTTCATGTTTAGCGCCGCCAGCATCACTTCAGCCGCAGACGGCCTGCCCGTGGTGGGGACTGACACGGTGCGGCCCGCGTTGCCGAAAAAACGCCGTTGGGAGCGGGCTGTGCCTTGGGGAACCGGATTTTTGGTCGGTGTGGCGCTGCTGTTGGCTGGCATCGAGTTATTTTATGAACATTACGACACGGCCTATCAACGCCAAATCGCCAATTATAAATCATGCCGCGTTGATACGCTGAACGCTAATGCCCGAGTGGACGAGCAATACGTCGCCAGCGCCTTGAATATGCTTAAACAACGCGGTTTTGATTGCGATGTACCGGCATCGGTTTACTTTTACCAACTGAAGTACGATGACCAAAACAACAAAAAGCAAGTCAACTTCCTGTCTTATTGTCCGCCGTCTCGGGGGAAAAATGTAGACTCGCGCTGCGAAGCTGCGTATGAGGTGATCAATGAGGGTTAATATACACTACGGCGTCTATGCGGCACTTTCGCTGTGCGCCATTCTGGCTATCGGTATTTTTGGCTATGTGCTTTTTGCTGAGCGTGATATTCCCGAGTGCAGCGCTTCGTTATCGGTAAAGCGCATATTGCCGTTTGAAACTGTGCAAAGCGTAACGCATATCAATATCACGCGCTCGGGTTGGCGCCGCGCGACGATCATCATCAATGGCCATGCATACAGCGGCGGTAAGAAACAGGTGGTCGCCAGAGTCTTGGAGGCGAAATATAGCTATTCGCGGGGTTACTATTACATTACCGTTGAAAAAAAAACCCGCCAACATACCGATACTTTTTTGCCCGATGAGGCGAAAAAATTTTTGCTGGGCGTCGACAAACAGTTTTATGTTTTGAAGATAGGGCAATTGAATGATGGCAATTTTGTGATGTACAACGGCCGGATGCCGGAGTTGTTGTGTTCTGCAACCCGAAAGTAACTTGCACATCCCATAACGAGAGCATTATGGGATGCGGTTGGTGATGGCGTAAAAGCAAATGGTAAAGGCATGCTTGTGTTCATGGGCGAACATCTTGCTGTTTTAGGCAGAAAAAAACGGTATTTACTTATTCATGGAATATAAATCACTTCACATGATTCTTGTCCGCTGTTTTCCCGGCAGGATACAAGCATTTTCTCTGTCTGCCGGCGGTTATCCGGTATAACCTTGTTATAGTAATAAACGCTGGTTTTCCTCTGGCAGTTGACATACGGCTGAACGACCTCCGCTAAGTTATCTTCATGCAGTCCCATATTGTAAATCCTGCAACTATCCAGTTGCGCATGGCTGAGCGTATTCTCACGGCCTAAGGACGGGACATTAATCAGTATCAAAAGTGTGGCGCTGAGCAACGAAAAAAACGTCAGGACATTTTTCCTCGAACAGTATCGTAACCAATACGATAACTTATCCCCGCTACCTCTCCCTCTTTTCGCCGCATGGTGATCGGATTGTTCTAATTGCGCGGTGTTTTGCAACGTGTCTTGCAACATATCCATTTCCGTCATGACATGACGGGTAACCTTCTTGGCGACGAACTTAAACCCTTGTCTTGGATAAGTGATTATCAACTCATCCTCGCCAAACAGTGATAAGTGGCGGCGCAAGAGCGAGATATAGTTATTTAAGTTGCTGTTTGTTCCTTTTAGCCCTCTTTCCTCCCAGACCTCTTCAAGTAACTGTTGGCGCTTAACCAGCATACCGTTGTTTCTGACGAAAATAGACAACAGGCGGCATGTAGTGGCAACCAGCGGTTGTACCTGCTGAGGGGCATCGACATCTTCAAGGGTTCCTTCATATTCATTGAATTTAACCCTTCCATTAATAATGAAAATCATAGGAATCCTCTCATTTTTGTTTCGAGGTGGATTTTGCGTCGAGAGGTTCGTTTTTTCAATCATTCGAATTATCTGCGTTTTGCAATTTTCCTTGTATTAGTCACTAAATGATAATTTAGACATAATTAAAGTTTTATGTAGATGTAAATTTCTCACAACTATTTGTCATTTTTAGATGTGTCTTGTAATTATCGGTGTTTTTTAAGTTTTTTATTCTGTATTTTTGTTGTTATGTAAAATAATGTTTTGTTTGTCTTGGGTGGGCGGTAAATTATGTTCATCCCGGCGATGGCGCCGTTCATCGATACGGGGATAACAGATAGGGTAATTCAATTTTTGAATGTGTTGGTGGTGAGTTATAAGCAAGGGCTATTCGGCTCCGAGTGCTTAAAAACCGGAACGCGTAGTCTCTGCTTTAGCCGACCGTTACCCTTTTCCATCTTTATCGTCGGTACTAACTCGTACAATTAAGGATAATTGGTTATATGAAACTGAATAAAATTATGCTGGCTGCCGCAATGGCGTTTGGTGTTTCTTCTCTGGCACACGCCGCCGATCAGGGGCACGGTAAAGTGACCTTTAGCGGCTCGATCATCGACGCACCTTGCTCTATCGCGCCAGAGTCTCTGGATCAGACTGTTGAGCTGGGCGCCATTTCCAATGTGGCGCTGAAAAACGGCGGTAAATCCACACCGCGTAACTTCCAGATCAAGCTGGAAAACTGCGAGCTGACCACCGCCGCGCCAGGCAAAAACAACACCGTTTCGCTGACCTTCTCCGGTTCAGCGTCGGAAGCGGACAGCAAGCTGCTGGGCATCACCGGTACCGCTAAAGGGGCTGGCATCGCCATCACCGACGGCGCCGGTACCAACATCGAACTGGGCAAGGCTTCTAAAGCACGTGAGCTGCAGAATGGCGCCAACACCCTGAGTTTCGCCGCTTACTTGCAGGGCAGCAGCGCGTCCAATGCGACGATCGTTCCAGGTGAATTCCAGTCCGTTGCCGACTTTACCCTGGCTTACCAGTAATTCGTTAGCCTAACGAAATACGCATAATTATCGGCATGTGGGGCAACCCGCATGCCATTTACAGGGAATCGTTATTTCACGGGAAGAGATAATGAAGCATCAGATAACAAAGTTAGGGGCGTTTTGCCTATTGTCGGTGCCGTTTTTCTTTGTGTCGCAGGCTATTGCTGCTTCGCAGGGCGAGGGGCGCGTCAATATGCAAGGGGCCATTAATGATGCAGCTTGTGCGATCGCTATGGAAAGCCGTGAACAGATTATCGATATGGAGGTTATATCTCTTTCAGATATTGCTCGGAATGGGCAAGGGAAAAATATCTCTTTCAGTATCAAATTAGTGAATTGTGTCTTAGGGAGGGCAGGTAAAACCTTACCTGGATGGAAGCAATTTCAGGTGACTTTTGATGGCCATGCCGATGGAGAGATGTTTGGCATTCGCGGAGAAGCCTCCGGCGTGGCGTTAAAGATAAGCGATGATGACGGCAATATCGCCAGGCCCGGTATGCCGTTGCCGTTAATGAATATTTCTCTGGAGAGTTATCGGTTGAATTACGTCATAAACCTCATGGCGAATCGTCAACCACTAACGGCAGGAAGTTATTTTTCATCGGTTAGATTCAAAATGGATTATTACTGAATCGGTCGACTATTTCAGGGAAGTTAAAAGATAGAAGGTTTGGAACATGATGTTTTTGCCTGCTGTAAGATCATTTCGTTTATCAATCTTGAGTACCTGGGTGGCGTTGTGCTGCTTTGGTTTCACCTCTGCTGCCGGCGCTCAGGAAGAAATCCAGTTCAATATTGATGTGCTGGACGTGAACGATCGCAAAAACATCGATTTGAGCCAGTTCTCACGCAGCGGTTACATCATGCCGGGCCTCTATGGTATGGCAGTGAATCTGAATAAAAATAATTTGCCGGAACAACAGGTACCGTTTTACGCACCGGAAGACGATCCTGGCGGCAGTCGTGCCTGTATTACCAAAGGGCTGGTCGCGCAGTTGGGGCTGAAAGAGGAGATGAAAAAGGGGCTGACCTGGTGGCATCAAGGCGAGTGCCTTGACGAAAGCAGCCTGAAGGGGATGGAGGTTCGCGGTGATTTGGCCACCTCGTTGCTATATATCAGTATTCCTCAGGCCTACCTTGAATACACCTCGGACGATTGGGATCCGCCAGCACGTTGGGACGAGGGCATTGCGGGGGGCGTACTAGATTATTCCCTCAATGGACAAGCACAGCAGCAACTGCGCGGGGGAGAACGGAGCTATAACGTCAGTGGTAACGGGACGGCGGGCGTTAACTTGGGGGCATGGCGAGTACGCGCCGACTGGCAGGGGCAATTCAACCATCAGAGCGATGGCGGGGTAAATACGAGTAAGCGGTTGGATTGGAGCCGTTATTACGTTTATCGGGCGCTGTCGGACATGGGGGCGAAATTAACCATCGGTGAAGATTATCTGGATTCCGGCTTGTTCGACGGTTTTCGTTTTGGTGGTCTGAATTTACGTTCGGACGATAGCATGTTGCCGCCTAATTTACGTGGTTACGCGCCGGAAGTGGTCGGTGTGGCAAAAAGCAACGCCAGAGTAACTATCAGCCAGCAGGGAAGGGTGCTGTATGAGACCCAGGTAGCGGCCGGCCCATTCCGCATTCAGGATATCAGCGATGCGATATCCGGAGAGCTGAACGTACGGGTAGAGGAACAGGATGGCAGCGTGCAGGAATTTCAAATGAACACTGCCAACATACCTTATCTGATGCGCCCAGGTTTGATTCGTTACAAACTGGCCGCCGGAAAGCCATCCGATATCGATCACCGTTATTACGGGCCGATGTTCGGCACCGGTGAGTTTTCCTGGGGAGTGAGTAACGGTTGGTCGCTCTACGGTGGTGCGTTGCTGGGGGGGACTATAACGCGCTGGCGTTGGGGGTTGGACGTGATTTGATGGCTCTGGGGGCTCTATCGTTCGATGCCACCCAGTCGAAGGCGAAAATACCGCAAAACGGCGCAGTACAAAATAAAGAAACATTAAGCGGCGGTTCGTATCGCCTTAGTTATTCGAAAACTTTCGATGAGCTGGACAGCCAGGTGACCTTTGCCGGGTATCGCTTCTCGGAGCGAAGTTTCATGACCATGGGTGAGTTTCTGAATGCGCAGACATTTGGGGTACGGGCTGGTAACAGCAAAGAGATGTACACCATCACTTATAACCAGCAACTGAGGGACCTGGGGCTGAGCGCTTATCTTAACTACAGTCACCAAACCTATTGGAACCGGCCAACCAATGATCGTTATAACCTGACGCTTTCACGTTATTTCGATATCGGGCGTGTCAAGAACCTGAGTTTATCGATGTCGGCGTATCGCAATCGCTACAACGATACCAATGATGACGGCATGTACCTGTCGCTGTCAGTACCGTGGGGCAATGGTGCCAACGTTAGTTACAACGCGGCGTTCGATCGCAACAGTAACACCCAACGCGTGAGTTACTACGATCGCCTCGACGAGCGCAGCAACTATCAGTTGAGCGTCGGCGGCTCACGCAGTGGTGCCAACCTGAGCGGTTACTACAGCCGCGATAGCGATGTGGCACACGTTAACGCCAACGTCAGTTATCAGCAGGATCGTTACAGCGCGGTCGGGCTGTCGGCTCAGGGCGGTATGACATTTACCGCCGAAGGGGGAGCGTTGCACCGGAACAATATGCCAGGCGGTACCCGATTGTTGTTGGATACCGATGGCGTGGCCGGGATACCCGTACGCGGCTATGGAAGTTCCACGGCGAGCAATCGTTGGGGCAAAGTGGTGGTGACCGACGTCAACAGCTATTACCGCAACAAGGCCAGTATCGACCTGGATCGCCTGAACAGTAATGCAGAAGCGATCGAATCGGTGGTGCAGGCGA
Source organism: Serratia sp. CY76391 (assembly GCF_052166695.1). NCBI lineage: Bacteria > Pseudomonadati > Pseudomonadota > Gammaproteobacteria > Enterobacterales > Yersiniaceae > Serratia > Serratia sp. CY76391. The sequence goes on along the minus strand of NZ_JBJNOJ010000007.1, from coordinate 98,354 downwards.
CACTAACCGAAGGTGCTATTGGTTACCGTCATTTTGACGTGATCGCCGGGGAGAAAGCGATGGTGGTAATTAAGTTGGCTGATGGCAGCGAACCGCCATTCGGCGCCACGGTGCAGAATGCCCGCAAGCAGGAGACCGGCATCGTTAATGATGGTGGTGGCGTTTACCTGAGCGGCATCAAGGCCGGAGAAAGTATGACGGTGCACTGGAATGGCGCAGCGCAGTGTCGGGTGCAACTGCCTGAACTGCTTCCGCGAGAGATACTGAGTAACGCTTTATTGCTACCGTGCCACGCGTTGAACGCGGGTAGCGGCAATGAATCTGGAATTAAGGAGTTTTAATCATGAAACAACGCAACATTATCGGCTTATTCGCCACGCTCTCTCTACTGACAGGGGCTGTAGCCCCGACGGCAAATGCTGCTATCGCCCTGGATCGTACCCGGGTGGTTTTCAACGGTGGTACGCAATCAGTGAGCCTGAGCATCAGCAATCAGAACAAACAGTTGCCCTATCTGGCCCAAGGGTGGCTGGAAGATGAGCAGGGCAACAAGATCCAAAGTCTACTGACGGTATTGCCACCGGTACAACGTATCGAACCGGGCAAGCCGAGTCAGGTTAGGATCCAGGCATTACCGGCGGCTAAACAGCTGCCGCAGGATCGCGAGACGCTGTACTACTTCAACCTGCGCGAGATCCCGCCAAAGAGTAATAAACCGAACTCGCTGCAAATAGCGTTGCAGACACGTATCAAGCTGTTTTATCGCCCGGAAGCGATCGCCTCGGAAAGAAATGCGGCACCGTGGCAGGAGCAATTGACGCTGACTAAACAAGGCGACAAATACGTAGTGAATAATCCTACGCCGTATTACGTCACCATTGTCGATGCCGCCAATCGCAAAGGGGCTGCAGGCTTGCAAAGTTTCGAGCCGTTTATGGTCCCCCCTAAAGGGAGTTCGCTGCTGACGGTGAGCGCCGCCAGCGTAGGCAGTAATCCGGTACTGACGTACATCAATGACTACGGTGGTCGGCCGCAGCTGAGTTTTAGCTGCAACGGTAACGTGTGCACTGTGATGGCGGAGAAAAAATCTGACCGGTAAAGCGTGATGACACATGCTCGACACTGCACCGTTGGCAATGAGTAAGGAGGATAAGTGAAGCACTGGCGATGGAGGGTGGCCGTGGCGTTGATTACCGGGATGGCAGCACATGGCGCAGCGGCTGCGGAGGATAATCTGTTGTTACATGGGGCGTTGGTAGAAGAGCCGTGTGTGTTAAAACCTGGAGATGAAGATATTCGACTGGATTTCGGGGGGATCATTGACAAGTACTTATATCGCTATGGCCGTACTCAGGCTAAACCGTTCAACCTGACGCTGCAGGATTGCGATGTTAGTTTGGGCAAAACGGTAACGATTAGCTTTAGAGGTACGGAAAGCAAGGCGCTGCCTGGCCTGCTGGCACTCAATGGCGACAGCCGGACCAGCGGCATCGCTTTGGGGATAGAAACGGTAGCGGGTAAGCCGATACCGTTGAATAAATCGGGTCGGGGGTATGTCTTGGTTAACGGGGATAACAGCTTGCAGCTGCAAGTCTATATCCAGGCTGAGGCAGAGGCGATAGCGAAAAAAACGATCGAACCCGGTGAGTTTGCCGCCGTCGCTACCTTTGGGCTGCAGTATGAGTAACGGCATGACGCGGTCATTCCGTCTTGGTGATGTCAGTGACTCAAAAAAGGAAAGGGTATGGCTGGGAAAAAAGTAAAGGGGTACGACTGGGCTTATCTCCGTCTCGAAGCGCTCTATTACGCGAATTTGGCCGGAGTGGCATTAATGTTACCCCTCAGCCTTGCGGTCCTGCTGTGGTTGTTGCCAGCCGTACAGGCGGCAAATAACTGGGACGTTGAGGGCGATAATGGTGTGTTGTATATCGAAGGGGCCTTGGTGGAAAGCGCCTGTCGGTTGGAGATGGACAGCGATATACAGAATATTCGGCTGGGTGAAATTGGCACCGGACGGTTGCTGCGAGCGGGAGAGCGTGGCGAGCCGCTGCAACTGTTGCCGGGGAATAATTATGTGCTGTCTTATCGGGTGAGCACGGAGCGCACTCGGGCGCCGCTGAAAGCAGGGGCATATTCGGCGATTGTGGATTTCAGATTGACCTATGACTGATGGGGGAGGCGATGGGCAGAAAACTGCGTAAAGTGGCATGGCTGCTGGTACTGTCAATGATGCCAATCAGCTCTCTTCAAGCGCATACCGAAATTCGCTTCAGTGGGGTCGTCACCGTGCCATTGCCTTGCGTGATTAGCGGTAAACAAGCAATAGAAACCCATTTTGGCGATGCGTTGGTGACGACCCAGGTGAACGGCGATAATTATCTGAAAACGGTGAGTTACGATCTGATATGTCGCAATAATAGTTCGAACTCGCTGCGCATGAAGATTCAGGGCAATGCCGCTGATTTCAATCCGCAAGCGCTGCAGACGAATATGCATGATTTGGGTATTGAACTGCGTGCCGATGGCCAGCCATTGCTGCTGAATGCCTGGTTCAATTTTACCTATCCCGAGCTGCCCAAGCTGCAGGCAGTGCCGATAAAACGCCTTGGCAGCACGCTGCCAACCGGCTCGTTCTTAGCGACGGCAACGATGCTGGTGGATTATCAGTAGCCGAGGCATAAGTCATTTTTTCATTTAAGGAGGCTACCCATGTGTTTGCGCTGGAGCATGAATTTGGTGAAATGGCGAAATGGCGCGCTGATTGGGTTGCTGCTGACGTACGGTGATACGTTACACGCTGCGGCTATCGCCGATATGGTTTTTTCCGGGACGTTGAACATCGCACCGGCATGCACTATCAACCATGGGCAAAAGGTAGAAGTGGATTTTGGTACGGGGGTTGGCGTGAATAAAGTGAATGGCCAGGATAATTTGCGGACGATTGGCTACAACGTTACCTGTGAACCAGGGGGGCACGGGATGGCTCTGTGGCTGACGCTTTCCGGGCCGGTCAGCAGCTTTGATAAACATGCTTTGCAAACTAATATCGCGGATTTGGCTATTCGTATTTTACGTGATGGTGAGCCGCTTGAATTAAATAAGCGCATCAATATCGCCATCACTAATCCGCCGGTGTTGCAGGCGGTGCCGGTGAAAAGGGCCAGCGTGGAGTTGAAGTCAGGAGCCTTTAGCGTAACGGCAACGTTATTAGCGGATTATCTCTAGTGAGGCGAGTGGTCATTAAATTTACTCATGGTGAATGTTAATCAGGGTTCAATATGATGCGAAAAATTCATTTCCCCAGTGTTTTTCTGGGTGTGTTTCTGTTTTTATTGGCGGGTGAGACGCAAGCCTTTACCTGTAAAACAGCCGACGGTAGTATTATTCCTCCTGGCGGCTCTGGTGATCCTGTTCCGGTTAGAGTAAAAATTGGGCCTAACTTAAGTGATGGGAAAAATGAAATAGGTAATATCGGTCAGGTTAGCTGTAAAAGCGATATTGCTAATTGGATAGATTACCTGTATGCAGCCTCTGTCATGCTGACGTCTCCAAGTCTGGAGTTTGGCAGAGTTGGTATTACGATTAATGGTGTAGATTATGATTTGTCATCTCCTTCTCTCGACAGTATTAAGGTGTTGGAAGTGACGGGGTTGAAGACGGTTAGTGTTCCCGTACAGTTGTATTTGAAGATAAATAGGAAGGGGCCGTCTAGAGATATAAAGATATCAAAGGGAGAAACATTTGCCATCATAAATTTTTATCAGAAAAACGATCAAAAAGGCTGCCCTAATTGCGGATTTTATCGGTGGAGCTTGATTGCGGATAATGACGCTTATTTTACTACGACAACATGTACGATTAATAACGGCAAGCCGATTGACGTCGATTTCGGCCGTATTGGGCAAGACAACTTCACTGAGAATGTGAGTAATGCTGTATTTAAGAAAGAACAGAGTATTTCCTATCATTGCCCTGATTCTAATGCTACGCAAGATATCCTGGTGAGATTGGTTAGCGATGTTAGCGGATTTTCACCCACTGCCATTAAAACCAGTAATGCGGATGTTGGTGTTGTCATGATGTATAACGGTAACATTGTTAAGCCATTTGAAACATTTAAATCCAGAATTCAAAATGGCATGGGAAGTGATACGCTGACCTTTGTGCCGATCAAAAGTGGTGTCTCTGCGGACAAAATCGCTACCGGGCCGTTTTCCGGTTCGGCAACACTGATATTCAGCTCTCCCTGAGGTGGATAATATCATGGCAGAGAAATACTGACGGAAAAAACCTTGCATAAAATTATATTTTATTTCTATTCGTAAAGATTAGGCATTGCCGCTAGCGATGAACATCTTCAGAAAGTTACCCACCCTCTGGGGATGTTGTCATTTAATCCTAAAAAAGAGGAAGCAAGACCGTAATTCACGGGGGATGAATCATGAAACCATTGAATATTATCATTGATGACGAGAATCTTTATTTTGCTGCAGGTTTGCAATTTAGTATCGCGGAGTATGCACGAATCAATGGCGTGGCTGTGAGTTTTATCACGATGGAGGAAGAAGGCGGGGGGGATGTAATTTTTGCCTCGGAAGTACGACGCATACAGCATTGGTGTACGCCATGGCGTAAGGGAAACATAGGACAGATCGTGCTCATCAAAGGGCGTGTAGTTGGCCGCCGGGAAGATAGGGTTGATGTGTTATATCGGACGGGAGCAATAGATGAACTTTTCATTATCTTGGATAGACTTTTTTCTGAACGGCTCGAAGGTAGGCAATGGAATACACCACAATGGACATTTACACAGCGAGAAAGTCAGGTGATTAATTGCTTGCAGCGTGGGTTTGACCAATCCCAGACCGCCCAAATAATAGGTGTTAGTGTTAAAACGGTACATAGTCACAAACGCTCGATAATGGGAAAGTTGATGTTGACAAGGCAACACGATTTTATATATTGGTTGTTGGCACAAAAAATAGAGAAATATAAGGTGGTGTCGAAAGGGTAATCCATATTTATCTAATGCTTGTTCATTGTGTTTTGTGGTGATCTTTTTTTAGTTGCGCGGGGGGGAGTGAATTTTGTTTTTTTGAAGTTTTCTTTTTTCTGCTGAGTATCTATTCATTTGTGTGTCATGCTAGGCATATCAGGAAAAAACGACTGATTATACAAAAAATTTTCAGCAACATGTTGTAATGCTGTGATTTAACGGTTATTAAAAAAACAAGATTCTATATTGCTTATATCATTCTTTCTTCTTGAACCCACATTTTTCATGGTGAGGCCTTTAGGTCGAATAATCGAACGCAGTTCGATGGAGAGCCCTGTCCCTGAAAAGCAAAAACCCAGCCATAGGCTGGGTTCTCTAAAAATGGTGCCCGGACTCGGACAACCGGCGCTGGCGCCGCGTTGAACAGCGCTTTAGCGCTGGCCCGCAGGATGAGGCCTCTGGCCGAATAATCGAACGCAGTTCGATGGAGAGTCCGTACCCCAGAAAGCGAAAAACCCGCCATAGGCGGGTTCTTCTGAATATGGTGCCCGGACTCGGACAACCGGCGCTGGCGCCGCGTTGAACAGCGCTTCAGCGCTGGCCCGCAGGGTGAGGCCTTTGGCCGAATAATCGAACGCAGTTCGATGGAGAGTCCGTACCCCAGAAAGCGAAAAACCCGCCATAGGCGGGTTCTTCTGAATATGGTGCCCGGACTCGGAATCGAACCAAGGACACGGGGATTTTCAATCCCCTGCTCTACCGACTGAGCTATCCGGGCAACGGGGCGCATTAAACCGTATTGGCCGGATGGCGTCAATCGCTTTCTGTCACAAAGCCGATCGGTTGCTCTATTTTCAGGCAGCAAGCCCGGAGGGGCGGGGGACGGGGAGATATTCGCATTCAATAAATATGCATATAAAACGTGTATTTATACCACCTTAAAACGCGCGATTTTTAGCTTTTCAATTAAATAACAATGAATTATGCTTTAATTAATGGGCGTTCAATCAAGGCGATTCTCGCTTGAACCCTGCAACGAATCATGCAATCATTACGCAAATTTTAGCACTCTCCGTTCCCTGACGGTGTTTCCGCTTCTTATAAGCCAGAGGGTTATTGGCATGACTGGTTTTGTTGCTCAAGCGCTGCTGCGCACCAGACATCTGACGCCGCCACCGTTCCGCCGTTGTTTCCTCCGTACGTCATCCGCCCGAATACGCCTGCCGGCCATGCGGTAAGGCCGCCTGACGCTCGCTGTTAGGCATGCGTAAAGCCAGCGCTGCGGCCCTGATTTTACTGATGCCTGTCGGACGCTGCCAAGACCAGTTCCCCGATAGCCGCCTGATGATCCCCGATCATGAGCCGGTCACGCACGCCGCTTATGCTGCCGTGCCCGGGTATCGCTTTTACCGGGATAACCGCGTTATCTCATTACCGTGCCGGTGGCACACCCTCATCCTTCACCGTTTGAGAGTCAGCATGATGAAAGAATTGAAAATCGCGACCAGCGCCAGCCTGGTCGCCACCATTGAGACGCTGCGCCAGATCGTGCGCGTAGAGCAGACGGACTATACCGACGTGGCGGCGGCGGTGGTGTCGGTCGCCGACGTGAACGCAGGCATTCTGGCGCGCTTGCAGGCGACGGGGTTCGACATTCCGACCTTCGTGGCGGTGGAAGGGGACGAGCATCTCTCGCCGGACTATCTGCCGTTTGTCAGTGGGGTTTTCGCGCTGCTGGCCGGCGCCAGCAAGCCATTCTACATGGCGCAGCTGGAGGCCGCCGCCGACGCCTACGAGCAGGCGCTGCTGCCGCCGTTCTTCAAAACGCTGAAGACCTACGTCGAGATGGAAAACTCAACCTTCGCCTGCCCGGGGCATCAGGGCGGCGAGTTCTTCCGCAAACACCCGGCCGGCCGGCAGTTTTTCGATTTCTACGGCGAGACCCTGTTCCGTTCCGATATGTGCAACGCCGACGTCAAGCTGGGCGATTTGCTGATCCACGAAGGCTCGGCCAAGGATGCGCAAAAGCACGCGGCGCGGGTGTTCAACGCCGATAAAACCTACTTCGTGCTCAACGGCACCTCGGCGGCCAACAAGGTGGTGACCAACGCGCTGCTGACCCGCGGCGATCTGGTACTGTTCGATCGCAACAACCACAAATCCAACCACCACGGGGCGCTGATCCAGGCCGGCGCCACGCCGATCTATCTGGAAACCGCCCGCAACCCGTTCGGCTTTATCGGCGGCATCGATGCGCACTGCTTCGACGAACGCTATCTGCGCGAGCAGATCCGCGAAGTGGCGCCGGAGAAAGCCGCGGCGGCGCGGCCGTTCCGGCTGGCGATCATTCAGCTCGGCACTTACGACGGCACGATTTACAACGCTCGCCAGGTGATCGACACCATCGGCCACCTGTGCGATTACATTCTGTTCGACTCCGCCTGGGTGGGCTACGAAGGCTTTATTCCGATGCTGAAAGAGTGCTCGCCGCTGCTGCTGGAGCTGGACGAGCACGATCCGGGCATTTTCGTCACCCAGTCGGTACATAAACAGCAGGCAGGGTTCTCGCAGACCTCGCAGATCCATAAGAAAGACGACCATATCAAAGGGCAAAAGCGCCACTGCAACCACAAGCACCTGAACAACGCGTTCATGCTGCATGCGTCGACCAGCCCGTTCTATCCGCTGTTCGCCGCGCTGGACGTCAACGCCAAGATGCACGCCGGCCCCGCCGGGCGCCGCATGTGGATGGACTGCGTCAAGCTGGGCATCGAGACGCGCAAACAGCTGCTCACGCGCTGCTCGCAGCTGAAGCCGTTTATTCCGCTGCAGGTGGCGGGCAAAGACTGGCAGGATCACGATACCGATCTGATCGCCAACGACGCGCGCTTCTTCACCTTCGTGCCGGGGGAGACGTGGCACGGCTTCGAAGGCTATGCCCAGGATCAGTATCTGGTGGATCCGTGCAAGCTGCTGCTGACCACGCCGGGGATTGACGCCGCGACCGGCCAATACACCGAGTTCGGCGTGCCGGCCACCATTCTGGCCAACTTCCTGCGCGAGAACGGCATCGTGCCGGAGAAGTGCGATCTCAACTCGATCCTGTTCCTGCTGACCCCGGCGGAGAACCCGGCCAAGATGGAACAGCTGGTGGAGATGCTGGCGCAGTTCGAACGCTATGTCGAAGAGGATGCGCCGCTGAGCGTGGTGCTGCCGACGGTGTACCGCAAGAACGAGCAGCGTTACCGCGGCTACAGCATTCGCCGGCTGTGTCAGGAGATGCACGATCTGTACGTCAGCTTTGACGTTAAGCAGCTGCAAAAGGAGATGTTCCGTCAGGAGCATTTCCCGCCGGTGGTGATGAACCCGCAGGACGCCAACGTGGAGTTTATCCGCGACAACGTCGAGCTGGTGCCGATCGGCCAGGCGGAAGGGCGCATCGCGGCGGAAGGGGCCCTGCCGTATCCGCCGGGCGTGCTGTGCGTGGTGCCGGGCGAAGTGTGGGGCGGCGCGGTGCAGCGCTACTTCCTGGCGTTAGAAGAGGGCATCAACCGCCTGCCGGGCTTCTCGCCGGAGCTGCAGGGGGTCTATATCGAGAAAAAAGATCACGGCTGGAAGCGCATCTTTGGCTATATGATCAAGCAGTAAAAAAAGGGCCGGTTCGTACCGGCCCTTCTCCTATCCACGCGGGAAGCGCTACTTTCTGCGGTAGCTCTTCTGCGCGGTATTCACTTTCACCAGATAGCGGCGCGACTCGGCGGCCGGGTGCTTGGTGGTCAGCGTTTGGTACACGTCGCCCGGCTGCATGCCGTTGATGATGCCCACCGCGCGCGTCCTGTCGCTGGAGAACACCCGTAGCACGCTGCCGGCGCCGCCGTTGTAGGCGGTGATCACCGCATAGCGGCGCGAGGTCGGGTTCTGAATGCCGCCCAGGTAGTTGTTCTGCAGGATCGCCAGGTAGGCGGTGCCGGTGTCGATGTTGTTCTCCGGATCGAACAGGTAGCTGCGGCTCGGGGTGCCCCATTTGCCGCGCATCTGGAACACATCCTTACCGGCGGTGTGCTGCACCACCTGCATCAGGCCCAGCGCGTCCGAACCGCTCACCGCATACGGGTTGAAGCTCGATTCGGTCTGCATGATCGCCAGAATCAGCGACTCGTCCACGCCGTATTTTTCCGACGCCTTGCGCACCATCGGCAGGTATTTGTGCGCACGTTTGTCCAGGTGGTTCGGCACCAGCTGGATGGTGACCGAGTAGATGACGTGCAGGCCGGAGGTGCGTTTTTGCAGCTTGGTCTGCAGCAGGTAATCGGCAAAGTGCGCCGCGCGCCATTCCCAGCGGATCGGCGCGCCTTTGTTATCCAGCACCTGGCCGTACAGGAACGGCTCTTTGCTGATCTGGATATCGTTGGCGTCGGAATAGAGATCGATGGAACCCGGATCGTCACCCATCAGCAGCGTGCTGATGATCGCCTGGCGCAGGTGCGCGGCCGGATCGGTGGTGGCGATGGTTTCGATGGTGATGGCACCGGTGTCGAAGTTGATGTGGCTGCGGGTTTGGTATTGGTCGGTATATTTGACGTAGTCTTTCGGCCCGGCGATCAGAACTTCGTTCAGACCCCAGATGTTCTCGATGTTGTGAGCGAATTGCCCCATCAGAATGTCGAAGCCGTTGGTGTCTTTGATCCAGGCTTCGTTGATTTCTTCACTTTTTTTGCCGGAACAGGAGATCAGCAAAGGCGCTATTACGAGCAAAGCTAAAATTTTCTTCATCTTAAAGCCGTTTGGAAGAAGTATAAGAGGATTGAAGCGGGCCAGCGCCTGGCCCCAACAGCGTTATTCGCTCGGCGGCGTATAGCCTTCGATGTGCACGTCGTGCCCTTCGAACAGGAACTTGATCATTTCCTCTTCCAGCAGTTTGCGATCATCCACGTTCATCATGTTCAGCTTCTTCTCGTTGATCAGCATGGTCTGCTTCTTCATCCACTCGCCCCAGGCTTCCTTGGAGATCTCGTTGTAGATGCGCTTGCCGACGTCGCCGGGATAAAGCTGGAAGTCCTGGCCCTCGGCGTCGCGCTGCAGGAAAGTACAAAAAATGGTGCGGCTCATGCTAATTCCTCGTCGATGGCGCTATCGCCATATAAGTTTTGTTGGATCGGGGGCTGCTTCGCCAGCTGTTGCAACAGGCGATCCACCGGCGCTGCCAGCCCGACCGACGGCGGCTGCGCTAAGTTATACCAGAGACCCGCGCCCTCATCCATGCCGCTGCCCGCCGCGCCGAGCGACAGCCACATCGGCACGATATCGAGATGGAAATGGCTGAACGTGTGGCGAAACGCGGTCAGCTGTTCCAGGCGCTTGCCTTTCAGACCGCGCTGCTGCAGCCAGAGTTCCAAATCCACGCGCGCGCTGAACTGTGGGAAGCAGAACAGGCCGCCCCACAGGCCCACCGCCGGGCGCTGCTCCAGCCACACGCGGTCGCCGTGCTGCAGCAATAAGAAGTAGGCGGTTTTTTCCGGCAGGGTCTGTTTGGGTTTCTTGCCGGGGTAGTTGGCCCAGCTGTGATTGGCATAAGACAGGCAGCCAACGTTGAGCGGGCAGAGTTCACACTTGGGCTTGGAACGAGTGCAGACCATGGCGCCCAGATCCATCATCGCCTGGTTGAACTGGCCGACGCCCTGCGCCGGGGTGACCTCTTCGCTGATTTTCCACAGCCGGTTTTCGACTTCTTTCTTGCCCGGCCAGCCTTCCACCGCGTAGCAGCGAGCCAGCACGCGCTTCACGTTGCCGTCGAGGATCGGATAGTGTTGGCCCAGCGCCAACGACAGCACCGCGCCGGCGGTGGAGCGGCCGACGCCCGGTAAATCGGCGATTTCTGCGAAGGTTGTCGGGAACTCGCCGCCGTGCTGTGCGACAATGGTCTGCGCCGCCTTGTGCAGGTTGCGGGCGCGGGCGTAATAGCCGAGGCCGGTCCACAGATGCAGCACTTCGTCCAGCGGAGCCTCCGCCAGCGCGCGCACGTTGGGAAAACGGGCCATAAAGCGCTGAAAATAAGGAATGACGGTGGCAACCTGAGTCTGTTGCAACATCACCTCGGAGAGCCATACTTGATAGGCGGTTTTCTCCAGCTGCCACGGCAGGGTCTTGCGACCGTAGCGTTGGTACCAGTCAAGCACCACCTGTGCGAATTGTTGTGCTTGCATCATGAGCAGCGTCGTTATCCGGCAGAAAATGAAGCGAGATTGCAGCATAGAGTCATGATGCTGTAAACCGGAACTTTCCGACGCCGCACGGCGGGTACAGAAGATGAACACTTGCTAAACCAATGTATCTTTGCATAATGCGCGTTTCCCTAATTGGCAGCCAAACAGACAGAAAGCACTATGATTAATGACGTCATCTCCCCGGAATTTGATGAGAACGGCCGCGCGATGCGCCGTATCCGCAGTTTTGTCCGCCGCCAGGGGCGGCTGACCAAAGGCCAGCAGCACGCGCTGGAGAACTATTGGCCGGTGATGGGCGTGGAGTATCAGGCTGACGCTGTCGATCTCGCCGCGCTGTTCGGCCGCGAAGCGCCGACGGTGCTGGAGATCGGTTTTGGCATGGGCGCCTCGCTAGTGACCATGGCGGGCAACAATCCGCAGCAGAACTTTTTAGGGATCGAAGTGCACTCGCCGGGCGTGGGCGCCTGCCTGGCCGACGCCCACGAGGCGAAGCTGAGCAACCTGCGCGTGATGTGCCACGATGCGGTTGAAGTGCTGGAAAACATGATCCCGGACGGCTCGCTGGACATGGTGCAGCTGTTCTTCCCCGATCCGTGGCACAAGGCGCGCCACAACAAGCGCCGCATCGTGCAAACGCCGTTTGTCGAACTGGTACTGCGCAAGCTGAAGACCGGCGGCGTCTTCCACATGGCTACCGATTGGCAACCTTATGCGGAACATATGTTAGAGGTTATGAACGGGGTCGCAGGCTACCGTAATCTTTCCAGCGATAATGATTACGTGCCGCGTCCGGATTCGCGCCCGCTGACGAAATTTGAATTACGCGGCCAGCGCCTGGGACATGGCGTTTGGGACTTGATGTTTGAGAGGAAAGAATAATGGCTAAGAACCGCAGTCGTCGTTTACGTAAAAAGTTGCACATTGAAGAATTTCAGGAGCTGGGTTTCTCCGTAGCCTGGCGCTTTGCCGAAGGCACGTCGGTGGAAGACATCGACAGCACGCTGGATACCTTCATCGATGAAGTGATCGAGCCGAACGGCCTGGCGTTTGATGGCAGCGGCTACCTGCAATGGGAAGGTCTGATCTGCCTGCAGAAGATCGGCCACTGCACCGACGAGCATCGCGAACTGGTGAAAAACTGGCTGGAAGCGCGCAAACTGACCGACGTTAAGGTCAGCGATCTGTTCGATATCTGGTGGGATTGATCGCGCTTGCCCGATGAGCGCGGCTTCGCGCCGCGCCGTTTTATTGATCTCAGGTGCCTTAACGGCGCCTTTGTTTTGCCCGGAGTGTGACCGAGGTGGTAACAACATTGGATAACGCGTTGCTGGAAGAGATCCTGCAACAGGTGCGCCCGCTGATTGGCCAGGGGAAAGTGGCCGACTACATCCCGGCGTTGGCGGAAGTGCCCGCCGACCGGTTGGCGATCGCCGTGTGTACGGTGGACGGTGAACTGTTCCAGGCCGGCGACGCCGCGGAGCGCTTCTCCATCCAGTCGATCTCCAAAGTGCTGAGCCTGACGCTGGCGCTGACGCGCTATCAGGAGCCTGAGATCTGGCGGCGCGTGGGCAAAGAGCCTTCCGGCCTGCCGTTCAATTCGCTGCTGCAGCTGGAGATGGAGCAGGGCAAACCGCGCAATCCGTTTATCAACCCCGGCGCGCTGGTGGTGTGCGACATGCTGCAAACCCGGCTCAGCGCCCCCAAACAGCGCATGCTGGAGGTGGTGCGTCAGCTGGCCGGCGAAGACGATCTGGCCTATGACCTGCGGGTGGCGCGTTCCGAATTCGAACACTCCGATCGCAATGCGGCCATCGCCTATCTGATGAAGTCGTTCGGCAACTTCGAAAACGACGTGATCACCGTGCTGCAAACCTATTTCCATTACTGCGCGCTGCGCATGAGCTGCGTGGAGCTGGCGCGCAGCTTCGTCTATCTGGCCAATCACGGCCGCGATCTCAGCGGCGAGGCGGTGATCAGCCCGCTGCAGGCCCGGCAGATCAACGCCCTGATGATGACCAGCGGCATGTACGACGGCGCCGGCGAATTCGCCTATCGGGTGGGAATGCCGGGCAAGTCCGGCGTGGGCGGCGGCATCGTGGCCATCGTGCCGGACGAGCTGTCGATCGTCGTCTGGTCGCCGGAGCTGGATGCTTCCGGCAACTCGCTGGCGGGAACTGCGGCGCTGGAACTGTTGTCTCAACGTATCGGTCGTTCGATTTTTTAATCCCAGTCTGGATGGGAGTCAGGAGAAGCTATGTTGAAGAAAACCGGGTTAGCCTTACTGCTGCTGGCGGCGACTGCCGCGCAGGCCCACGCCGAGTACCAATGCAGCGTTAAACCCCAGGACGATGTGATCATCAGCCCGCAGAGCGTGCAGGTGAAAGGCGCCAGCGGCGACCTGCAAATTTCGCCGGATGGCGACGTGATCCGCAACGGCCAGGCGCTGAGCCTGAACGATAGCCAGCGGCAGAAAGCCTTCAGTTACCAGAGCGCCTTGCGCAAGCAGCTGCCGTGGATCGACGACGGCGCGCAGAAACACCTGGAGAAAGCCCGCGCAGCGCTGGATAAAGTGATCGTCAAAGAGCTGGGCAGCAACAGCAACGTGCGCAACCGGCTGACCACCCTGAACGGCCAACTGAAACAGCAGATGAACCGCATCATCGAGCACCGCAGCGACGGCCTGACCTTCCACCACAAGGCGATCGACCAGGTGGAACAGGATGGCCGCAACATCGTGCAGCAGAGCATGGGCGGCGTGCTGCAGGACAGCCTGAACGAAATGGGCGTCAAACAGGCCGCCAACAGCGGCGGTAACCCGCTGCAGGCGATCATGGGCAACCTGGGCGGCTTGCAGAAGGCGATTCAGAACGAATGGAACAATCAGGAGCAGGACTTCCAGAACTTCGGCCATGATGTGTGCAACCGCGTCACCGCACTGGAAACCCAGCGCAAGGATCTGCTGAAAGCGTTGAAATGATTTAAGAACCTTCTCGGTAGTCTGTTTTTTGACCTTCCGAAGCTTATCTGACAGACTGGTCAAACTACGTACAAATTTATGGATGTTTACGGAGGACGCTATGAGCCATACACGCTACGAAACCGATGTTGTTGCCTGGGCAAATGAACAGGCCGCTCTTTTGCGCTCCGGAAAATTGTCTGAGATCGATATTGAAAAGATCGCCGAGGAGATTGAGGACGTTGGGAAGAGCGAGCAAAGGGAACTTGCTAGCCGGATGACGGTGCTGATTGCACATTTGCTTAAATGGAAATATCAGCCGGCCAGGCGCGGAACCAGCTGGGAGAGAACGATTAAAGCGCAGCGTAAAGAGGTGCTTTACAGCTTGAAAGAGTCGCCGAGCCTAAAAGGTAAACTGGGCGATGCTGATTGGCTGGATGTCGTTTGGTCGAAGGCCGTTGCGCTCGCTACGGCCGAAACTGGGCTGGATGTACATCCGGAAAACGGCATCTGGGAAACTCAGCAGATTCTGTCTCAGACGTTTTACCCGGATTAATACCAATAAAAAAGCGCTGATTATTCAGCGCTTTTTTTTACTCGTCGTCCGCCAGGAACAGTTCCAGCAGCGAGTTGAGGAACAGTTTGCCCTTCTCGGTGATCTGCCAGTGCTCTGCGGTTTCTTCCAGATAGCCTTTGGCCAGCGCCTCGTCCAACTGAGGGCGAATGACGCTTTCCGCCAGCCCGGTGTAGTTGACGAAGTCGGCGCGCGGCGCGGCTTCCAGCAAGCGGAAGCGGTTCATGAAGAACTCGAACGGCCGATCCGCCGCCGCCACCTCATGCTGCTTGTCCATGTAGTCGCCGCGCATAAAGCCGCGTGGGTGCTTGGTCTTGGCGGTGCGCAGGATGCGTCCGTCGCTGAAGGTCACCTTGCCGTGCGCGCCGCAGCCGATCCCCAGATAGTCGCCGAAGCGCCAGTAGTTGAGATTGTGCTGGCATTGGTAGCCCGGCTTGGCGTAGGCCGAGGTTTCATACTGCTGATAGCCGGCGGCGCTCAGCAACTGGTGGCCACGCTCGAAGATGTCCCACAGCGCATCGTCGTCCGGCAAAACCGGCGGGCGCGAGCTGAACAGGGTGTTCGGCTCGATGGTCAGCTGATACCACGACAGGTGCGGTGGATTGAGGGCGATCGCCTGGCGCAGATCGTCCAGCGCCTCTTCCAGCGATTGGTCCGGCAGGCCGTGCATCAAATCGAGGTTGAAGCTGCGCAGGCCAAGATCGGTCGCCAGCGTCGCCGCGCGTTTGGCCTCTTCCGGGCCGTGGATGCGCCCCAGGCGGTTCAGCTTCTCGGCGCTGAAGCTTTGCACCCCGATGGAGATGCGGTTGACGCCGGCGCGCTGGTAGCCGCTGAAGCGATCGGCCTCCACGGTGCCGGGGTTGGCCTCCATGGTGATTTCGGCGTCGTCGGCGACGCGAATGCGCGCCCGCACGCCGTCCAGCAAGGCCTGCATTGCCTCGGCGCTCAGCAGGCTGGGGGTGCCGCCGCCGATAAAGATAGTGCTGATTTCCCGGCCGCCGGCCAGCGGCAGGTCGGCATCCAGATCCGCCAACAGATGATCGACGTACTCCTGATGCGGCACGTCGCCCTTCAGCGCATGGGAGTTGAAGTCGCAGTACGGGCATTTCTGCACGCACCACGGGATGTGGATGTAGAGACTCAGCGGGGGCAGCTTAAGCATTGCGCATGGCTTCCAACATCAGCTTCAGCGCCTTGCCGCGGTGCGAAATCGCCCGCTTCTCGTCGCGGCTCAGCTCGGCGGCGGTGCGGCCCAGCGCCGGCACGTAGAAGACCGGATCGTAACCGAAACCGCCTTCACCGGCGGCCTGTTCGGTGATTTCGCCGGCCCAACTGCCGTGGAACACCAGCGGCGTCGGGTCTGCCGCATGGCGCAGATAGACCAGCACGCAGTGGAATTGCGCGCCTCGCCGGCCCGGCGCCACGTCTTTCAACGCCGCCAGCAGCTTGTCGAGGTTCTGCCGATCGTCGGCATCTTCACCGGCATAGCGCGCGGAGTAGATGCCCGGCGCGCCGCCCAGCGCGTCCACTGCCAGGCCGGAGTCGTCGGCGATCGCCGGCAGGCCGGTGACCTGCGCCGCATGACGCGCTTTCAGGATGGCGTTTTCGATAAACGTCAGGCCCGTTTCTTCGGCGGACTCCACGCCCAGATCGGTTTGTGCGACCACGTCCAGGCCGAAATCGGCCAACAGGTCGGCGAGTTCGCGCACTTTGCCCGGGTTACCGGTGGCAAGAACGACTTTTTGCATAAGTGACTACCTTGAAAATTATTCGATGATACTCTGCGTATCTGAAGCCGCAGCCGCGTTGGCTGCACGCTCTCACCCCAGTCACTGGAGTGACCCAGCTCCTGGGGACTCAAGCCCTTGCCGCCTTGCTGCGGCTCCAGCTACTTTGTGTATAGCGCTGCGACCACGGCGGGGATCTGTTGCGGATTCACGATGCGTAACTGTTTATGCCGCCCCAGTTCGCCTTTCTCGATGGTGACGTTGCTTTTCGCCACTTTGAACTGCTTGGCGATAAACTTGATCAAATGGGCGTTGGCTTGGCCGTCGACCGGCGGGGCGGTGATGGCGACTTTCAGTTCGTCGCCATGCAAGCCGATAATTTGGTCGCGGCTGGCTTTCGGCTGAATATATAGCCTGATCGCCAGCCCGTCCAGCACCGGAGTGACTGCACTCACAGCAGGAACCAGATCTCACCGAACAGATCCATGCCCAGGTAGTTGATCAAATAGAGGATCAGGATCACCACCATGGCGGAAAAGTCGATGCCGCCCATCGCCGGGATGATGCGACGGATCGGCGCCATCAAGGGTTCGGTCAGTTGGTACATCACGTAGTCGATCGGGCTGCGACCCTGGCTTATCCAGCTCATCAGCGCACGAATGATCATCACCCAGAAGATCAGGTAGCCAGCGGACTTCACCAGCGAGATCAGGCCGAACAGCAGGTTATACGGGCTGAGCGACATCGCGCCGCCCTGAATCAGCAGCAGCAGCGGGTACTTGATGGTCATCAGCAGGAACGCCAGCAGCAGCGAAGCGCTGTCGATGGGCCCCAGTGACGGGATGATGCGGCGCAGTGGGCCGACCACCGGCTGGGTGATCTTCACCACAAACTGTGAGAACGGGTTGTAAAAATCGGTGCGCGCCCACTGCATCCAAATGCGCAGCAACAGCACCATCACGTACAGATCAATAACGGTCTTGACCAGGAAAGTCAGCGTTAGCATGAAGTGGTCCTTCTCCTTAACTCGCGGTTATTTAAAATAATTTTTCCATCTCTTGGGCGCGGGAAACGGCGGCCTGCATCGCTTGCGCCACGGTTTCCGGCAGTTGGCGTTCGTTGAACACCCGCAGCGCTTCGGCGGTGGTGCCGCCTTTGGAGGTCACCTGCTCGCGCAGCGTGCCCAGCGGCGTATCCGGGTTGGCTTCCACCAATGCGGCGGCGCCGGAAGCGGCCTGTTGTACCAGATCGCGCGCGGTCTGGCTGTCGAAGCCCATGCGCTCGGCCTCTTTTTGCATCGCTTCCATAAACAGGAAGAAATAGGCCGGGGCGCTGCCCGCGGCGGCGATCACGCCGTTGATGCCATTTTCGTCATCGACCCAGCAAACTTTACCGACCGACGCCATTAAATCGCCGGTGTAATCGCGATCCCGCTGGCTGACCTGCGCCGGCGCGTACAGCCCGCTCATGCCCTTGCCGACCAGCGACGGAGTGTTGGGCATGATGCGCACGATGTCCAGCTTGTCGCCGAGCAGCTGATAGAAACGGCTGACCTGAATACCGGCGGCGATCGACAGCACCAGCTTGCCGCTGAAATCGACCTGTTCGCGCAGCGGCTGACACACGTCGGCCATCATCTGCGGTTTGACCGCCAGCACCACCACCTCGGCTTCACGCGCGCAGGCGACGTTGTCGCCGCTGCTGACGATGCCGTAGTCTGCAGCCAGCGCATCACGGTTTTTCGGCGAAGGGGCGCAGACGCTGATGGATTTGGCCGGATAGCCGCCCGCCACCAGGCCGGCGATGATTGCACGCGCCATGTTGCCGGCGCCGATAAAGGTAATCTTGCGATGTTGCATCAAATCCCTCGTCTGTGTGTCAGGCCTGCGAGTAGTCGCGGGCGCCAAAAATTGCGGTGCCGATGCGCACCAGGGTGCTGCCGGCGGCGATCGCCGCCGCCATATCGTCCGTCATGCCCATCGACAGCGTATCGGCCTGCGGATAACGCTGACGCAGGGCGAGAAATGCGTCGTTCATCCGGCTGAATACCGCCAGCTGCCGCTGATAATCCGCTTCCGGCGCCGGAATAGCCATCAGGCCGCGCAGCGTCAGGTTCGGCAGCGCGGCGATCGCTTCGGCCAACGCCGGCAGCTCGGCCAACGCAATGCCGGATTTGCTTTGCTCGTCGCTGATGTTGATTTGAATCAGAACGTTGAGCGGCGGCATGTCGGCCGGGCGCTGATCGCTCAAGCGCTGGGCGATGCGCAGCCGATCCACGGTATGGCACCAGGCGAAGTGTTCCGCCACCAGCCGACTCTTATTGGATTGCAGCGGGCCGATAAAGTGCCACACCAACTCGCCGCTTTGCGGCGACTCGGCGAAATGCCGGATCTTGTCTACCCCTTCCTGCACGTAGTTCTCGCCGAAGGCGCGCTGGCCGGCGGCGATGGCTTCTTCGATCGCCGCCACAGGTTTGGTTTTGCTGACGGCAAGCAGGGCAACTTCTTCTGGCGCCCGCGCGCAATTTCGCGCGGCGGCCGCAATGCGGTTTCTGACATCCTGCAGGTTCTGTTGGATAGTGCTCATTATTGACCCGGGAGAGTGATATGGATATCGATGAATTCGTGGCCCTTAGTGTAAAGCATAATGCTTCCGATCTGCACCTTTGTGCCGGTCATCCGCCGATGTTGCGCATCGACGGTGAACTGCAGCCGCTGGCGGCGGCGCCAACGCTGACGGCGCAAGGCGTGCAGGCCCTTTGCAACGGATTGCTGAATGCGCAGCAGCGCGAGAGCCTGCGGCGGTTGGGGCAGGTCGATCTGGCGCTGCACAGGCCGAGCGGGGAGCGGCTGCGGGCCAACGTTTTTCAGCAAAGCGCGGGGATTTCTCTCGCGTTGCGGCGTATCGCCGGGCAATCGCCTTCGCTTGCCGAGCTGGCGGCGCCGGCCATCGTCCCGGCGCTGCTGCGGTGCGCCGACGGATTGATCCTGGTCACCGGCGCCACCGGCAGCGGCAAGTCCACCACGCTGGCGGCGATGATCGACGAGATCAACCGGCACCAGCCGCGGCACGTTTTGACGCTGGAGGATCCGATCGAATTCCTGCACCGCAGCCGGCGATCGCTGATCCAGCAGCGGGAGATCGGCCGTGACAGCCACAGCTTCGATGCGGCGTTGCGCGCCGCGCTGCGCGAAGATCCGGATGTGATCCTGCTGGGTGAGCTGCGCGATATTGCCACCATCCGGCTGGCGCTCACCGCGGCGGAGACCGGGCATCTGGTGCTGGCGACGCTGCACACCCGCAGCGCGCCGCAGGCGGTGGAACGGCTGGTGGACGTGTTTCCGGCGGAAGAGAAACCCTATGTGCGCGCCCAGCTGGCCGGCAGCCTGCAAGCGGTGATCGCGCAAAAGCTGATGAGGCGCCCTGGCGGCGGACGCGTGGCGATCTTTGAAGTGCTGACGGCGACGGCGGCGGTCAGCAACCTGATCCGCGAAGGGAAAACCCATCAGTTGGCGAGCGTGTTGCAAACCGGCGCGCAGTCCGGCATGCAAACCTTTGAGCAGGGTTTGCAGCAGCGGATCGACGCCGGTGTGTTGGGGGAGTGCGCGGGGGAGGGGACGGGCGTTTAGCCCAGCTGCCGTTCGAACCAGCTTTCGAGGATCACCACCGCGGAGGCGGAATCCACGCTGCCTTTATCAAGGGCGCGGAAGCCGCCGCGATCGAACAGGTTGGCGCGCGCTTCCACGGTGCTCAGGCGCTCGTCTTGCAGCTCGATCTGGATGCCGAAGCGACCGTGCAGGCGGTTGGCGAACTTGCGCGCCTGGGCGGTAACGGGCTGTTCGGTGCCGTCCATGTTCAGCGGCAGGCCGACCACCACCAAATCCGGCTGCCACTCTTTCAGCAGCTTTTCGATTTTCAGCCAGTCCGGCGAACCGTCCTGCGCTTTGAAAGCCGGCAGGGCGCGGGCGCTGCCGGTCAACTCCTGGCCGATGGCCGCGCCGATGCTTTTGGTGCCAAAGTCGAAGGCGATAATGGTGCGGTTGCTCATCAGGCGTGTCCTGCGTGGTTGGCGATGCTGCGAATATCGATGCCCAGAAGGTTCCCCGCCTCGCGCCAGCGGCTGGCGATCGGCGTGCGGAACAGAATGTCGGTGTTGGCTTCGATGGTCAGCCAGGCGTTTTCCAACACTTCCTGCTCCAACTGGCCCTTTTCCCAACCCGCATAGCCCAGCGCCACCAGCACGTCGTCCGGTTGCTCTGGCGTGCCGAGCGTTTCCAGCACGTCTTTCGAGGTGGTGATCATGGTGTTGGGCGAAATTTGAATGCTGGCGCCGAAGCCGTGGCGCGGCGTATGCAGGATAAACCCGCGATCGTCCGCCAGAGGCCCGCCGGCGAACACCGGTTTGTCCAGGCTGATGGCCGGATCGCGCGCAGGCGGCATGATCTTCAGCTTGCTCAGCACCGTGGCTACCGTGAATTGCTCCACCGGTTTATTGATCACCAAACCCATGGCGCCTTCTTCATTGTGCTCGCAGATATAAATCACCGAGCGTTTGAAGCGAGGATCCTGCAGCGTTGGCATGGCGATCAGAAAATGGTGCTGTAAATTCATGGCGTTAGTATAAGGTAATCAATGGGTGAGAAAATAAACAGCCGCCAGTATGCGGCTATACCCGCCGCCTTTCAAGGCGCGCTTTGGCGGGCGCGATGAAGAACAGCGGGCGGCATGCCGCCCGCATTGCGCATTATTTCGCCGCCAGGCGCTTTTCAATGGCGTCCATCAGCATGCCGGTAATCGAAATCGGGAATGCCGCCTCGATCTCGCGCGCGCAGGTTGGGCTGGTGACGTTGATCTCGGTCAGGCGATCGCCGATCACGTCCAGGCCGACGAAGATCAGCCCTTTCTCTTTCAGCGTCGGGGCGACGGCGCGGGCGATTTTCCAGTCGCTTTCGCTCAACGGGCGCGCTTCGCCGCGGCCGCCGGCCGCCAGGTTGCCGCGGGTCTCGCCCTGCGCCGGAATGCGCGCCAGGCAGTAAGGCACCGGCTCGCCGTCCACCACCAGGATGCGCTTGTCGCCGTCCTTGATCGCCGGCAGGAAGTTCTGCGCCATGCAGAAACGGCTGCCGTGTTCGGTCAGGGTTTCGATGATCACTGACAGGTTAGGATCGTCCTGCTTCACGCGGAAGATAGACGCGCCGCCCATGCCGTCCAGCGGCTTCAGGATGATGTCGCCGTGCTGCTGGTGGAATTTGCGGATGTGCGCGGCGCTGCGGCTGACCAGCGTATCCGGCGTCAGTTCCGAGAACCAGGCGGTGAACAGCTTCTCGTTGCAGTCGCGCAGGCTTTGCGGCTTGTTGACCACCAGCGTGCCTTTAACTTCGGCGCGTTCCAGAATGTAGGTCGCGTAGATATATTCGGTATCGAACGGCGGATCCTTGCGCATCAGGATCACGTCCAGCTCGTGCAGCGCCAGATCCTGCTCGGCGCCGAAGCTGAACCAGCTCTCCTTGTCTTCCTTCACGCTCAGCAGGCGGGTGCGGGCGCGCCCGTCGCCGGCATGCAGATAGAGATCGTTCATCTCCATGTAGTGCAATTCGTAACCGCGGCGCTGCGCTTCGAGCAGCATGGCGAAGCTGGTGTCTTTCTTGATGTTGATGGAATCGATAGGATCCATCACGATGCCGAGCTTAATCATCTTTTCTCCTTTAACCCAGGTCGCCGAAGCGGACCTGCAGAGCGGTAATGGCGGTGAGCGCTGTGGTTTCGGTACGCAGAACGCGTGGTCCCAGCAGAATATCAGTAAATCCGTGGTCGGTGGTCATGGCGATTTCGTCGGCGGACAAACCGCCTTCCGGGCCGATCAACAGGCGAACATGATCCACCGGCTGCGGCAGCGTGTTGATGCTGTGGCTGGCGCGCGGGTGCAGGTTGAGTTTCAGGCTGCCGTCCTGCTCGGCGCACCAGGCCTCCAGCGACATCGCCTCGCGGATTTCGGGAATGCGGTTGCGGCCGCACTGTTCGCAGGCGGCGATGGCGATCTTTTGCCATTGCTGGATTTTCTTCGCCAGACGCTCGCCGTCCAACTTCACGCCGCAGCGCTCGGAAAACAGCGGGGTGATGACGTTGACGCCCAGCTCGATGGATTTCTGGATGGTGAACTCCATCTTCTCGCCGCGCGAGATCACCTGGCCCAGATGCAGGTTGAGCGGCGATTCGATGTCATCCACGCGGCCGTCGCCGAGGCGCACCAGCACGCTCTTTTTGTCCACCCGGATTATTTCGGCGTCGAACACCTGGTTGCTGCCATCGAACAGTTGCAGCGCCTGGCCGGCGCTCATGCGCAGCACGCGCCCGACGTGGTTGGCGGCGTCCTCGCTGAGGGCGATCTCCGCCCGGTCGGTCAACGGCTGCGGATGGTAAATGCGGGGTATGCGCATGGGTAGTCTGATCCTGACGAAACGGCGCCGCAGGTTGGCGGCGCCATGAAAGATAAAGGCTATAGTAGGTTAGCTTTTCCGCTGCTGACAAGCCTGTTGAATATAGGGGTTGTGGTTGCCCTGCACCTTGGCGATACGTGCTTCGCGCTGACATTCCCATTGGCTCACCGGATATTGCCGGTTCCACACCTCGAACAGCTGGGTTTGCTGGCGTGACAGCCGCAGCTGGTAGCGATCGCGCATGTAGAAGTAGGTGCGGGCAATGGCGCCGCGGGCGCGGGCGGGCGGCTCCGCCTGTTTATTCTTGAAGTCCACCTTCATTGGGCACTGCCCGTACTGGCCCGCGCCGCCGTTCCATTGGCTGTACATGAAGTTGTTGCGGTCGCCGTTCACTTCGCCGATCGCCGGCTGCAGGTTGTGCAGATCGGTTTCTATCTGGCGATAGGTGGCGTCCTTGTTGCAGTTTTTGCGCCCGCCGTCTTGCCAGCACTGCAGCTGGTGGCCGAACTGCCAGGCCGGCACCACGTGTTCCCACTCGATGCGCTGCGCGCGTTGGGCGTTCTTACGCACCTGATAGCCGCAGCCGGCGAGATCGGGAATGCCCTTCTTGCCTTGCCACTCGATGCGGCAGCCGCAGTAAAAACTGCCCGGCGCATCCTGGTTAATCTTGGCCGCCGCCGCTTTGGCCTGAGAGAAGTTATTGATGCCGTGCGCCTGTGCGGCGCCTGCGGCGAAAACCGCCATAAACAAAATTCTGCGAAGCATATTCCAAAACAGCTCAAAATTGGAAAAGCAGGCAGGGTAACGGAACTTGTCGGCAGTGGCAAATGGCGATATTTACTTGTTTTAACGTATAAATCGTTTAACTAAAGGTTCTCGCTAGCAAGAAATTTCAGTTTTTCGCCGCACCGGCGGCAGCGGTATTCGCTTTCGCCGCGCAGCACGCGGTTATGGCGGCGAATGGTGAGCTGGTGCTGCCCGCAGCCGCAGCGATAGGGGAAGGTTTTGCTTTGCACCGAGGCGGTTTCGAAACGATGAGTGCGGCTGGCGGGCGTCAGCAGCACGCTTTCCATCATCCAGCGCCATTCGCGGCCGTGCGGCGCTACCCGGCCGAATTGGCGAAACACCAGCAGGTGCGCCAGTTCGTGCGGCACCACTTCATCGATAAACGGCTGTTGGTTTTCCAGCAGCAGCACCGGGTTCAGACGGATTTCCCAGCTTTGCAGCCAGGCGGTGCCCGCGCTGGTGCCGCGTTGCTGATAGACGATGCTGGGTTCGGGGAACTCGACGGCAAAATGCTGGCGGGCCAACTGCAGCTTTTCTCGCAGGCAGCGCATCACCGCTTGTTGCAGCGCGATGGGGATTCTCGGTTTGTTCATTGCGGCTAGCTTAAGCAATGGCGCGGCGGCTGACAATATGCCCCGGCGCAAATCGCATCCGGCGCTTTTTCACCACATTGATAAGACGATCGCCGCCGATGGATTGTAATCAATGTGTTAACTGCGGGATAATAAAGCGTGCATGATGAGTCTGTACCCGCAGTTCTCACCGAGCAAGGTTGAAACGCCGCCTGTGGCAATCCCTTACGCAAATAGCGGTTATTTTGCGATTTAGCGCAATAACTGACTGATTAAAAATACGTAAGGTGGAGGCAGTTTTTTGACAAGGCGCCGCGTCGCGCGCCGCGAGTGTGAATTTAACGCAGCTGATGTTGCAAGTGAGAGATCAATGTCGAATAAACCGTTCCACTATCAAGATCCGTTCCCGCTGAAGAAAGACGATACCGAATACTACCTGCTGAGCCGCGACCACGTTTCCGTGAGCGAATTTGAAGGCCAGGAAATTCTGAAAGTTGCCCCTGAAGCGTTAACCCTGCTTGCCCAGCATGCGTTCCACGACGCCTCGTTCATGCTGCGCCCGGCGCACCAACAGCAGGTGGCCGATATCCTCAAAGATCCGGACGCCAGCGAAAATGACAAGTACGTTGCGCTGCAATTTCTGCGTAACTCAGAAATCGCCGCCAAGGGTATTTTACCGACCTGCCAGGACACCGGCACGGCGATCATCGTCGGCAAAAAGGGCCAGCGCGTCTGGACCGGCGGCGGCGATGAAGAGGCGCTGTCGCGCGGGGTGTATAACACCTACATCGAAGAGAACCTGCGCTATTCGCAGAACGCCGCGCTGGATATGTACAAAGAGGTCAATACCGGCAGCAACCTGCCGGCGCAGATCGATCTCTACAGCGTGGACGGCGAAGAGTACAAATTCCTGTGCATCGCCAAGGGCGGCGGCTCCGCCAACAAAACCTATCTGTATCAGGAAACCAAGGCGCTGCTGTCGCCGGGCAAGCTGAAAAACTACCTGGTCGACAAGATGCGCACGCTGGGCACCGCGGCCTGCCCGCCGTATCACGTGGCGTTCGTCATCGGCGGCACCTCGGCGGAAGCGACGCTGAAAACCGTCAAACTGGCCTCGACCAAGTATTACGATGGCCTGCCGACGGAAGGCAACGAGCATGGTCAGGCGTTCCGCGATCTGGAACTCGAAGCGGAACTGCTGCAAGAAGCGCAGAACCTGGGGCTGGGCGCACAGTTTGGCGGCAAATACTTCGCACATGATATCCGCGTAGTGCGCCTGCCGCGCCACGGCGCCTCCTGCCCGGTCGGCATGGGCGTCTCCTGCTCGGCGGACCGCAACATCAAAGGCAAGATCAACCGCGACGGCATCTGGCTGGAAAAACTGGAGCACAATCCGGGTAAATTCATTCCTCAGGAGCTGCGCCAGGCCGGGGAGGGCGAGGCGATCAAGGTCGATCTCAACCGCCCGATGGCCGAGATCCTCAAACAGCTGTCGCAGTACCCGGTTTCCACCCGCCTGTCGCTGAGCGGCACCATCATCGTTGGCCGCGATATCGCGCACGCCAAGCTGAAAGAGCGTCTGGATCGCGGTGAAGGCTTGCCGCAGTACGTCAAGGATCACCCGATCTACTACGCCGGCCCGGCTAAAACGCCGGAAGGCTATGCATCCGGTTCCTTGGGGCCAACCACCGCCGGGCGTATGGATTCCTACGTCGACCTGCTGCAATCTCACGGCGGCAGCATGATCATGCTGGCGAAAGGCAACCGCAGCCAGCAGGTGACGGATGCCTGCCACAAGCACGGCGGCTTCTACCTCGGCAGCATCGGCGGCCCGGCGGCGGTGCTGGCGCAGCAGAGCATCAAGAGCCTGGAGTGCGTGGAGTACCCTGAGCTGGGCATGGAAGCGATCTGGAAAATCGAAGTGGAAGATTTCCCGGCGTTTATCCTGGTGGATGACAAAGGCAATGACTTCTTCCAGAAGATCCAGGCCGGTCAGTGTTCCAGCTGCCTGAAATAATCGCCGCTCCCCTCCACCGCCCGCGGGCGGTGGAGGGGATTGTGTAAAGTCCTGTAGCTTGCTGGACGTCGAGTTTTAACCTGTATACCCTACGCGAATAGCACTAAAATTCGACTAATGGAATATCGGCAACATAAGGTTCGGCAAGCACATGGGCACGCAGGAAAGTCACATCAGGGAGTTACTGGTCTGGATTGAAGATAACCTGACCAATCCGCTGTCGTTGGATATCGTTTCCGCCAAGTCAGGCTATACGAAATGGTACCTGCAGCGCATGTTCAAGAAGCAGACCGGATTATCGTTAGCTTCCTACATTCGCGCTCGCCGCCTCTACATCGCCGCCTTCGCCTTGCGTTTCACGCAGAAGAGCATCCTTGATATTTCGGTCGAGTATCAATTCGATAACCAGCAGACGTTCTCGCGCTGTTTCAAGAAACATTTCGCCGAATCGCCCAGCGTGTATCGTCATGCCCGCAAACAGGACTTCAGCAATCTGGTGCGTTCGCTGGCGGCCAGCCAGCCCGGCGATATTCAGGTCGAACGCGTCAGTATCGCCAGAGGGCAGTACGCCTTTCACGGCAAACAGTACGCTTATCACCTGGATATCGAAAAGTTGGATAAGTCGCATCTGCCGCAGCGCAGCGCGCTGCGGGCGCAGTTCTACACTTTGTTGGGCGAGCGTCCGGCGCAAACCTATTCATTTACCCAACTGGTGCCGGACGGCGAGCGGGTCAGGGTCGACTATACCCTGGGCGTGACGGCGGACTACCCGCTGCGTGAAGGCGTGGCGCTGGAGCCGCTGCCGGACATCCACGGCGAGTTTTGCCGTTTTCGCTATTCCGGCAAGCCGGTGGCGCTCAATGATCACATCATTCAAATCTACACGCAGGTGCTGCCCGAAATGGGGCTGGCCCGCGGCGACGGGCCGGACATGACGGTGTTCAGCTATTCGCTGAGCGGGAAAGAGGAGCTGCACCTGGAGCTGCAGCATCTGGTGCCGGTGGTGCCGCTGCACTGATCCCGTCGGCGGCCGGCAGCCGGTTTTTTTGCTGCACGATCGCCGCCATCACCGCCAGGGCGATTTCCGCCGGGGTTTTGCTGCCGAGCGGCAGGCCGATCGGCGCATGGATGCGTTCCAGCTCCTGCGGCGTGAACTCGGCGATCTGCTGCAACCGCTGGCGCCGGCGCGCGCTGTTTCTGAGCGAGCCCATGGCGCCGATATAAAATGCCGGGGTGTGGATCGCTTCCATCAGCGTCAGATCGTCCATACGCGGATCGTGGGTCAGCGCCACGACGGCGGTATTGGCGTGGCAGCCCCCCTCTTCGATGAACTTGGCCGGAAATTGGCGCAGCAGCGTCACGCCGGGCTTCAGCTCGGCGGCGAAGTTGTCCAGCGCCTCCGGGCGGTTCTCGCACACCAGCACCTCAAACCCCAGCGCCACGGCGAAATCGGCGCAGTACAGCGCCACGCTGGACAGCCCGGCGATCAGCAGGCGCGGCGCGGCCGCGATGTGCAGGGTAATCTGCTCGAGCCGGCGTTCGACCTGAGTGGCGCTGGTGAAGTGGCTTTGCTCGAGGCTGTGGCAGGCGTTGGGCAGCGTCAGGCGTTTGAGCAACGCGTGATGCCCTTCCAGCGCGCCGGCGATGCGCTGCAGGTAAGCGACGCTGGCTTCTCCCGCCGGCAGATACTCGATCAGCACGTCCAGCACGCCGCCGCACGGCAGCGCCACGTTGGGCGTCATACCGCCTTCGCCATAACGGATCACCTGGCTGGCCGCCTGATACTCCCCGGCGGCCACGCGCCGCAGAAAGTCCTCCTCCACGCACCCGCCCGACAATGAGCCGCTGTAGCGGCCGTCACGGGTCGCCGCCATCAACGCGCCCGGCGAGCGCGGCGAAGAGCCATAGGTGCTGAGCACGGTGCATAACCAAACCGGCTGTTGTTGCAGCCAGCTTATCGCCTGGCTGACCACGGTGACATCAAGATGTTGCATAGGTGAATTTACTCGCTGGCCGGGAGTTGCGATGGAAGATCAATATCCCGCACGACGCCGGGGTGCTCAAGCGGCAGCAGGTGGACTGCCGCGCCTTGCAGCAGTTCACGCGCGCCATTATCGCCGCGCAGTTGGCAAAGTGGTTTGCGCAATCGGGCGGAAAAGCCGACCGGGTGACCGGGCTGTTGCGCATAACAGGGGCGCACGATCGGGTGCTGCCGTAAGGCATCCGCCACCTGTCGGAAAACGTCGGCGCCGACGAATGGCATATCGGCCAGGTGGATCAGCCAGCCCTGCCAGTGCGGCGTGGCCGCAACGCCCGCGGCGATCGAGTCGCCTAGGCCCGCGCTGGCGAGCAGGGTGGCCGGCACCTGGTTGGCGGCGCAGGCTGCCAGCACCGGCAGATTATCCGGCCGGGTCACCACCTGTACCGGCAGGCCGGAGGCCAGCGCCTGGCATAGGGTGTGCTCGAACAGCGAACGCCGCTCGCCCGCCGCATCGGCAAACCCGGCGTTCAATTTGTTGCCCTGGCCGCCGGCCTGAATAAAGCGCTCTCCGCGTCCGGCGGCGGTAATGACAATGCCCGTGGTCATGGTTGAAGTCCGCGTTTGCGCAAATTATTTATTAGCCTACAAACTACCTGTGTTTTGTAAATGTTTTTTTGTTGAAAACAGCCTGTTAATCATCACATAATTTTAGTTATAAGCATATGCTTATGACGTCTACGGCAAGGTCGTCAGCGTTTGCGCAACAACACCGCGAACAAAAACCAATTACAAGAAAGACGTGAAGGACTTATTTATGAGCAATTTCAACCCGTCGCGGCGTCGCTTTATCAAAAGCGCCGTGATTGCGGGGGTCTCCGTGTACCTCGCCCCCCTGTACAGCCGCGCCTACGCCGCGCTGTTCGAGCAAAAAATCCTCCAGTCACCCAACTGGGATCCGCAGGCCAAGCGCGTCCGTTTCCGCATCGACGGCCGCGCCAAGGTTATGGGGCAGAAGGTGTTCGCGCGCGATATCCGCGCGGTGGACATGCCGCACTGGCCGCAGAAACAGGCGCACGCCTTCATTCTGCGCGTGACCAAAGCCGACCGGCTGTTCGAGGGGGTCGATCTGTCGCTGTTGGGGGACGATCTGCAGCCCGATCGCCTGGTGACGGCGGAAGATCTGGCGCGCGATGGCCTGGCCTTTCCGGCGTTCTACGGTGACGACATGCTGCTGCCGAACGGCAAAACCCCGGCCTATCTCGGCCAGGCGGTGGCGATCCTGATCTATCACGACTTCGCCCGTTTCCGCTTCGCCAAGGACAAGCTGAAATTCCGTGAGGAAACCATCAAATACGGCGCGGTCACCGGCCCGCTGGAGCGCGATCCCTGGGGCAGTTTCCGTTACGTGCGGGTGGGGGGAGAACAGCCGTTCGACGACGATCGCTTCTCCAGCCTGAAGGACACGCCGATCTTCCCTGTGTCGATGAAAAAACACCTGCCGGTGTGGCCGGAAGGGCGCGAGGGCGGCAAGCTGGATCAGGAAGGCATGCGCTATGCAGGGATGATCGCCGACGAGTTGGCGAATCCGCCGGCCGACTGGCTGGTAATGTCGCGCCGCTACACCACGCAGTCGATCGACACCTCGGCGCTGGAGCCGGACAACGCCAATGGCTGGTTCGACGCGCAGACGCAAACCCTGCATCTGGTGGTGCCGACTCAGTCGCCGCAGGAAGTGGCCGACGAGATGCCGCGCATGCTGGCCAAGCGCAATCCGCCGGTGAAACAGCTGATCCTGCACCCGTGCTACACCGTGGGCTACGGCTCGAAAGACCACTACAACTTCCCGTATTACGGCGCGGTGGCGGCGATGTACGGCGACGGCCACCCGGTGCGCCTGGCCAATGACCGTTTCGAGCAGTTCCAGACGGCGCTGAAGCGCCATGCGTTCGACATGAACTACCGCATCGCGGTGAATAAGCAGACCGGCGTCATGCAGTCGTTCCTCGGTGACATGACGGCGGACGGCGGCGGCCGCAGCAACTTCACCCCTTCGGTGGTGATGGTCGGCGCGACCGCCGCCCAGTCGATTTACTACTTCCCGAAAAGCGATCTGTCGTCGGTCGGGCTGGCCTCACGCGCCATCGACGCCGGCTCGGCGCGCGGTTACGGCACGCTACAGAGCATGGCCGCCACCGAGATGATGGTGGATGAGCTGGCCGCCGAGCTGAAGATCGACCCGATCGAGTTTCGCCTGCGCAACGTGCTGAAATCCGGCATGAAAAACACCCAGGGGGCGATCCCGGCCGGTGCGATCCGCGCTGATGAAGTGCTGGAGAAGGCGGCGAAGCACGAGATGTGGCTCAAGCGCGCCGAACGCAAGGCCGAGTTTGAGAGCCGCCATCCCGGCAAGCGCTATGGCGTCGGCTTCGGCTGCGTGCAGAAAGACTTCGGCACCGGGGCGGAAACCTCGTTCGCCCGGGTGGAGCTGAGCGAAGATGGCCGCATCACGCTGCATCACAGCGGCGCGGAGATGGGCACCGGCATGTCGACCTCGCAGTCGGTATTGTGCGCGCAGTGGCTGGGCAAACCGGCTGACGAAGCCCACTTCTCGGTCACCGACTGGTCGGTATTGCCGATGGTCACCAGCGGCGATCCTTACCTGATGTCGCAGGAAGAGCAGGATAAGCTGCAAACCAACCCCAACTGGACGCCGAGCTACTGTTCGCCGTCGAGCGCCAGCAACTCGGCCTATTACTTCTCGCACAGCACCCGCGAAGCGGCGCGCCTGATCTTCGATCACGGCCTGTGGCCGGCGGCGATGGCGCTGTGGCAGGCCGGTATCGGCGGCGGCCAGGCGGCGCCGCTGGTGGTGCGGCGCGAAGATGCGCGTTGGGTCGAAGGCGGCCTGACGGCGGCGGGCATGTCGGTGCTGAGCCTCGAGCTGCTGGCCAAGACGGCTTATCAGATGGGCGGCGTCACCGGCGCGGCGGTGCACGTGTTCAACCGCTGGCAGTGGGCGGAGGCCGATTTCACGTTGAACGGCAAAAGCGAACGCCTGCCGATCGACGGCATGGCGCTGCGCAACGCCGGCGGCGAATTCAAACCGCTGGCGCGCGGGCAGGTCTATTATCCGCCGACCCAGCGCAACAATGCGGCGGTGACCTACTACAGCGCCGTCGGCACGCTGGCGGAAGTGGCGGTGGATATCGCCACCGGCCAGGTGGAGTTGCTGAATCACCACTCGATCATGGAGTGCGGCAACCTGATCGTGCCGGAACTGGTTTCCGGCCAGCTGCAGGGCGGGCTGGCGATGGGCATCGGCCATGCGCTGCACGAATATTTACCGCTGTACGAAGACGGCCCGGGCAACGGCACCTGGAACTTCAACCGTTACCACCTGCCGCGCGCCAGCGACGTGGCGGTGTGGAAACAGAGCGGCGACATCCTGCCGGCGCTGTCGGAAACCGATCCGCCGAAAGGCATGGCGGAAGTGGTGATGATCCCGATCGTGGCCGCACTGGTCAACGCCATTGCCGACGCCACCGGCCACCGTTTCCGTGATTTGCCCGTTCGTGCAGAAAATATTCGTGAGGTATTACAATGAGCATTAAAACCCAGCCGATTTCCCTGACCATCAACGAGAAACAGTACGGCCCGATCGAGGTGCCGGAAGGCTTGATGATGATCGATTTCCTGCACGAGTATCTCGATTTGACCGGTTCGCGCCTCGGTTGTGGGCAGGGCATTTGCCACGCCTGCGTGGCGATTGTCGATCACCCGAGCGGCACCAGCGAAGAGGTGCGTACCTGCATCACCGGCGCGCATTTCTTCAACGGCAAGAAAGTGCGCACCGTCGAAGGCCACGCCAGGCTGGACGAACAGGGGGAGGTGGTTGAGCTGTCGCCGATCCAGCAGGCGTTTCTGGAGCACTACAGCTTCCAGTGCGGCTACTGCACGCCGGGCTTCGTCAACGCCGCCACCATTTTCGTGGAAAAGCTCAAGCGTGAGCCGATTGCCCGCGATCAGCTGGAGAACGCCATCGAGCAGGCGCTGGACAGCCACATCTGCCGCTGCACCGGCTACGTGCGCTACTACGAAGCGGTGCGCGACGTGGTGCTGAAAACGCCGGGCCTGCTGAAGGAGACGGCGCAATGAAAAAACGTCTCGCAGTGTTGATTGTGCTGGTGGCGATCGTGGTGATCGCGCTGCTGTGGTGGCGGGAAAACCGCCGTTACGACGGCCCGGTGCAGCAGGTGACCGCCAGCGCCGAACAGATCGCCCGCGGCCGCTATCTGGCGCAGGCCGCCGACTGCGCCGCCTGCCATACCGCCAGCGGTGGGGCGCCGTTGGCCGGCGGCTATCCGCTGGACACGCCGTTCGGCACGATTTACGGCAGCAACCTGACGCCGTCGGCCGACCACGGCATCGGGCGCTGGAGCAAGGACGACTTCTTCCTGGCGCTGACGCAGGGCGTGGCGCCGGGCGGGCGGCACCTGTACCCGGCGATGCCTTACACCTCGTACAAGGGCATTTCGCGCCAGGACGCCGACGACATCTACGCTTACCTGATGACGCGCCCGGCGGTGGACGTGGCCATTCCGGCCAACGAGATGCCATTCCCGTTCAACCAGCGCATGGCGCTGATCGGCTGGAATCTGCTGTTCCGCAGCCAGGATCCGTTGCCGGCCAGCTCGCAGGGCAGCTCGCCGCAATGGCAGCGCGGCCGCTATCTGGCCGATGTGCTGGGCCACTGTGGCGAATGCCACACGCCGCGCGGCGCGCTGGGGCAGATGGATCTCGGCAAACCGATGCAGGGCGGCGATCTCGGCCGCTTCATGGCGCCGGACATTACGCCGCACGGTCTGGCGCAGCGCGGCTGGACGCCGCAGGACGTCAGCCGCTTCCTCAGCACCGGCCTTGCGCCGCAGGGTTCGGCCTTCAGTGAGATGCACATGGTGGTGGATCTCAGCACCCGTCATTTGACGCCGGAAGATCATCAGGCGCTGGCGCTGTATCTGATGGGCGAGCAGCCGCCGGCGGCGGTGCCGGTGAAAATGGGGCAGGGCAGCGATGCCGGGCGCATGACCTATCTGGATCAGTGCGCCGGCTGCCATGCGCGCGAAGGCGAGGGCAAACCGCACGTCGCACCGGCGATGCGCGATAACGCCACGCTGCGCCAGGCGGACGGCAAGAACCTGATCGTGTCGGTGCTGGACGGCCTGCCGGCCCAGCAGTTCCCGAACGGTGAAAGCATGCAGAGCATGCCGGGCTTCGGCGAGCGTCTGAGCGATGCTGACGTGGCGGCGCTGGTGAATTACCTGCGGGTGACCTGGGGCGGTTTGCCGGCGGACGTCACCGCCGAGCAGGTGAAAGCGCTGCGCAAGTAAGCGGCGTTCAGGCAAAAAAATGGCCCGCATCTGCGGGCCTTTTTGTTTACTGCGCGGTCACGGGATTCAACGGCTGGTGACGCCGTCGACGCGTTGGCTGCGCTGTTTGATGGCGTAACCGACGGCCAGGATCGCCACCCACACCGGGATCAGCAGCACCGAGATTTGAATACCCGGCGTCAGGTACATGATCACCAGGATACCGGCCATGAACAGCAGGCACAGGTAGTTGCTGAACGGATACCAGAACGCTTTGAACTTCGGCACCACGCCCTCGCGGTTTTTGGCGGCGCGGAATTTCAGGTGCGCCAGGCTGATCATCGCCCAGTTGATCACCAGCGCCGACACCACCAGCGCCATCAGCAGTTCGAAGGCGCGGCCCGGGATCAGGTAGTTAATCAGCACGCACAGCGCGGTAGCGAGGGCGGAGATGCCGATAGCCACCACCGGCACGCCGCGGCCGTCGACCTTCAGCAGGCTTTTCGGGCCGTTGCCTTGTTGCGCCAGGCCGTACAGCATGCGGCTGTTGCAGTAGACGCAGCTGTTGTAGACCGACAGCGCGGCGGTGAGCACCACGATGTTCAGCACGGTCGCCACCAGGTTGCTGTTCAGCGCGTGGAAGATCAGCACGAACGGGCTGCCGCCTTCGACCACTTTGCCCCACGGGTACAGCGACAGCAGAATGGCCAGTGAACCGATATAGAAGATCAGGATGCGGTAGATCACCTGATTGGTGGCTTTCGGAATGCTTTTTTGCGGGTTGTCGGCTTCGGCGGCGGTGATGCCGACCAGCTCGAGGCCGCCGAAGGAGAACATGATCACCGCCATCGCCATCACCAGGCCCATGACGCCGTTCGGGAAGAACCCGCCCTGCGCCCACAGGTTGGTGACGGTGGCTTCCGGGCCGCCCATGCCGCTGAACAGCAGGTAGGCGCCGAACACGATCATGCCGATAATCGCCACCACTTTGATGATGGCGAACCAGAACTCCATCTCGCCGTAAACTTTGACGTTGGCCAGGTTGATGGCGTTGATCGCCAGGAAGAATACCGCGGCGGAAACCCAGGTGGGGATCTCCGGCCACCAGTACTGCACATAGATGCCGACCGCGGTCAGCTCCGCCATCGCCACCAGGACATACAGCACCCAGTAGTTCCAGCCGGAGGCGAAGCCGGCGAAGTTGCCCCAGTATTTGTAGGCGAAGTGGCTGAAGGAACCGGCGACCGGCTCTTCCACCACCATTTCTCCCAACTGGCGCATGATCAGAAACGCGATGAAGCCGCCGATGGCGTAGCCGAGGAGCACTGACGGGCCGGCCATTTTTATTGTTTGAGCGATACCGAGAAATAACCCGGTGCCGATTGCGCCACCTAAGGCGATGAGCTGAATATGGCGGTTTTTCAGGCCGCGCTTCAGCTGGTCACCATGCTGTTGACCATCCATCAATCTAACCCTCTGTCGTTGTGAATGCCCACCTGCCTGTAAAGCAGTGGTTACGATGTGTGTTTTGTTTTATTTACGGCGTTATAGCTATTAATTCAACGGCGCCGCTACCGTTTGGCAGAGAATAATGTTATGCGCGTCGGTTTGCACCTGCTTTGTCGTGTGAGTGATTAAGATTGCAGCAGTTTAGGAAACAAAATGCGGGTTGTGTGACGGCAGGGGGGATTCAGTGCATGAAATAAGCAACAAATCACATAATGCGCAAAAATAACGTAGATCTGAACGGTGGGGTGCGTTCAAATAATGAACGAATCGCCGTTGCGCTGCTCGCCAAATAGCCATTCATTAAAGCGTAATAACCATGCAATAAAACTCGGGCAAAAAGTTTGCACTCTGCCTTGCGTAAGGTTTGGTAAAAGTTAAATCCCCAACCCGCCGCGTAAATGGTAATACCATCACGGCGTTACCGGTTTGCAGCGGGGTTTTCAGCGGGGTGTTAAAATGTGCGGGTAACCTGATTTCGATCAAGGCCCGTATGGACAGGAGGTGAATACTTTGTTACTTTACCGTCACGTTTTTGAAATTGGTATTACCAATTGACTCCGCGCCATTCGCAGAGAAGAATTCACTCATGGCCTACAGCAAAATCCGCCAACCCAAGTTGTCAGATGTTATCGAGCAACAGCTCGAATACCTGATCCTCGAGGGGACACTGCGCCCAGGCGAAAAACTGCCTCCGGAGCGCGAGCTGGCGAAACAATTTGATGTCTCCCGTCCTTCTCTGAGAGAGGCCATTCAGCGCCTTGAAGCGAAAGGGCTGCTCCTGCGCCGTCAGGGCGGCGGCACCTTCGTGCAAACTAATCTGTGGCAGAGCTTCAGCGATCCGCTGGCCGAGCTGCTGGCCGACCATCCCGAATCACAGTTCGATCTGCTGGAAACCCGTCACGCGCTGGAAGGCATTGCCGCCTATTACGCGGCGCTGCGCGGCACCGATGAAGATCTGGCGCGCATCCGCGACTGCCACATCGTGATTCAACAGGCTCAAGACAGCGGCGATCTCGACGCCGAAGCCGATGCGGTCATGCAGTATCAAATCGCCGTGACCGAAGCCGCTCACAACGTTGTGTTACTTCACCTGCTACGCTGCATGGGGCCGATGCTGGAACAGAACGTGCGTCAGAACTTTGAATTGCTCTACTCGCGCCGTGAGATGTTGGCAAAAGTGAGCAGCCACCGCGCCGGAATTTTTGAGGCGATTGTGGCACGCGAGCCGGAAAAGGCCCGTGAAGCCTCGCATCGCCACTTGGCGTTTATCGAGGAAATCTTGCTGGATCTCAGCCGGGAGCATACTCGGCGCGAGAGATCGCTGCGGCGTCTCCAGCAACGCAAGGATTAAGAGCTGTCCTCTTCAGGGTACACCAGCCTGCGGGGGTTAAGTTCGAGGTACTTAGTTAAGTACTTAAGCGGCAACTAAACTGATGGGCCTGTCTTCGTGTGTTTTTTCACAGAGCACAGGAAGACAGGCTCCAAACAAACCATTAGACAGATAAGGAATACCACCATGTCAGAACGTTTAAACAATGACGTGGATCCGATCGAAACCCGCGACTGGCTGCAGGCGATCGAA
Organism: Serratia sp. CY76391; assembly: GCF_052166695.1. Taxonomy (NCBI): domain Bacteria; kingdom Pseudomonadati; phylum Pseudomonadota; class Gammaproteobacteria; order Enterobacterales; family Yersiniaceae; genus Serratia; species Serratia sp. CY76391. The sequence continues at coordinate 61,627 of NZ_JBJNOJ010000007.1, read as the reverse complement.
TCGGTCATCCGTGAAGAGGGTGTTGAGCGAGCTCAGTTTCTGATTGATCAGGTATTGGGAGAAGCCCGCAAAGGCGGCGTTAACGTTGCGGCCGGTGCTGCTGCGCACAACTACGTCAACACCATCGCGGTAGAAGACGAACCGGCTTACCCAGGCAACCTGGATCTGGAACGCCGCATTCGCTCTGCGATCCGTTGGAACGCGATCATGACCGTTCTGCGCGCATCCAAGAAAGACCTGGAGCTGGGCGGCCACATGGCTTCCTTCCAGTCTTCCGCGACCTTCTATGAAGTCTGCTTTAACCACTTCTTCCGCGCACGCAACGAGAAAGACGGCGGCGACCTGGTCTACTTCCAGGGCCACATCTCTCCGGGCGTTTACGCGCGCGCCTTCCTTGAAGGCCGCCTGACCGAAGAACAGATGAACAACTTCCGTCAGGAAGTGCACGGCAACGGTCTGTCCTCTTACCCGCATCCTAAGCTGATGCCGGAATTCTGGCAGTTCCCGACCGTATCCATGGGCCTGGGCCCAATCAGCGCCATCTATCAGGCGAAGTTCCTGAAATACCTGGAACACCGCGGCCTGAAAGACACCTCTGAGCAGACCGTTTACGCCTTCCTGGGCGACGGCGAGATGGATGAGCCGGAATCCAAAGGCGCCATCACCATCGCCACCCGCGAGAAGCTGGACAACCTGGTGTTCGTCATCAACTGCAACCTGCAGCGCCTGGACGGCCCGGTCACCGGTAACGGCAAGATCATCAACGAACTGGAAGGCATCTTCTCCGGCGCAGGCTGGCAGGTGCTGAAAGTGATCTGGGGCGGCCGTTGGGACGAGCTGCTGCGCAAAGACACCAGCGGTAAACTGGTTCAGCTGATGAACGAGACCCTGGACGGCGACTACCAGACCTTCAAATCCAAAGACGGCGCTTACGTGCGCGAGCACTTCTTCGGCCGTTACCCGGAAACCGCGGCGCTGGTCAAAGACATGACCGACGACGAAATCTGGGCGCTGAACCGTGGTGGTCACGATCCGAAGAAAATCTTCGCTGCACTGAAAAAAGCGCAGGACACCAAAGGCAAACCGACCGTTATCCTGGCCCACACCATCAAAGGTTACGGCATGGGTGAAACCGCGGAAGGTAAAAACATCGCTCACCAGGTGAAGAAAATGAACATGGAAGGGGTTCACCACTTCCGCGATCGTTTCAACGTGCCGGTTGCCGATGCTGACATCGAAAAACTGCCGTACATCACCTTCGAGAAAGATTCCGAAGAGTACAAATACCTGCACGAACGTCGTCAGGCGCTGAAAGGCTACGTGCCTACCCGTCTGCCGGAGTTCACCCAGAAGCTGGAAATGCCGGCGTTGGAAGATTTCAGCTCGCTGCTGGAAGAGCAGAACAAAGAGATCTCCACCACTATCGCCTTCGTGCGTGCCCTGAACGTGATGCTGAAGAACAAGTCGATCAAAGATCGCCTGGTGCCAATCATCGCCGACGAAGCGCGTACCTTCGGTATGGAAGGTCTGTTCCGCCAGATCGGTATCTACAGCCCGAACGGCCAGCAGTACACCCCGCAGGACCGTGAGCAGGTTGCTTACTACAAAGAAGACGAGAAAGGCCAAATCCTGCAGGAAGGCATCAACGAACTGGGCGCAGCCTCTTCCTGGCTGGCCGCAGCGACCTCCTACAGCACCAACGATCTGCCGATGATTCCGTTCTACATCTACTACTCGATGTTCGGTTTCCAACGTATCGGCGACCTGTGCTGGGCAGCGGGCGACCAACAGGCGCGCGGCTTCCTGATCGGCGGGACCTCGGGCCGTACTACCCTGAACGGCGAAGGTCTGCAGCACGAAGATGGCCACAGCCACATTCAGTCTCTGACCATCCCTAACTGCATCTCTTACGATCCGGCTTACGCGTACGAAGTGGCGGTGATCATGCACGACGGTCTGGTGCGCATGTATGGCGACAACCCGGAAAACGTGTACTACTACCTGACCACGCTGAACGAAAACTACCACATGCCTGCGATGCCGCAGGGTGCGGAAGAAGGTATCCGCAAGGGTATCTACAAGCTGGAAACGCTGGAAGGCAGCAAAGGCAAGGTGCAGCTGCTGGGCTCCGGCGCCATCCTGCGCCACGTGCGCGAAGCTGCGCAAATCCTGGCGAAGGACTACGGCGTGGGTTCCGACACCTACAGTGTGACCTCGTTCACCGAACTGGCGCGCGACGGCCAGGATTGCGAGCGCTGGAACATGCTGCACCCAACCGAAGCGCCACGCGTGCCTTACATCGCTCAGGTGATGAACGACGCGCCGGCGGTAGCCTCTACCGACTACATGAAACTGTTCGCCGAACAGGTTCGTACTTATGTGCCGGCCAGCGATTATCGCGTACTGGGCACCGACGGCTTCGGCCGTTCGGACAGCCGCGAAAACCTGCGTCACCACTTCGAAGTCGATGCGTCCTACGTGGTGGTTGCTGCTCTGGGTGAACTGGCTAAACGCGGTGAGATCGAAGCTTCTGTGGTTGCTGACGCAATCAAGAAATTCGACATCAACCCGGAAAAAGTTAACCCGCGTCTGGCCTAAGAGGTACTGAATAATGTCTATCGAAATCAACGTACCGGACATCGGTGCAGATGAAGTCGAAATCACCGAGATTCTGGTGAAGGTCGGCGATAAAGTTGAAGCGGAACAATCGCTGATTACCGTGGAAGGCGACAAGGCTTCCATGGAAGTGCCCTCCCCGCAGGCGGGCGTGGTGAAAGAGATCAAAGTGGCGGTCGGCGATAAAACCGAAACCGGCAAACTGATCATGATCTTCGAAGCGGCAGGCGCAGCGGAAGCTGCTCCGGCGGCGAAAGCGGAAGAAAAACCGGCGGCAGCAGCTGCTGCTCCGGCTGCCGCTGCGGCCAAAGACGTTGCCGTGCCGGACATCGGCGCCGACGAAGTCGAAGTGACCGAGATCCTGGTGAAAGTGGGCGACAAGGTGGAAGCCGAGCAGTCCCTGATCACCGTGGAAGGCGACAAGGCTTCCATGGAAGTCCCTGCGCCGTTCGCGGGCACCGTGAAAGAGATCAAGATCGCGACCGGCGACAAAGTGAAAACCGGTTCCCTGATCATGGTGTTCGAAGTGGCCGGCGCCGCTTCCGCTGCTGCTCCGGCTGCGGCTGAAGCACCGGCTGCCGCTGCAGCGCCTGCTGCCTCTGCGGCCAAAGACGTCGCCGTGCCGGACATCGGTGGTGACGAAGTCGAAGTGACCGAAGTGATGGTCAAGGTAGGCGACAAGGTTGCCGCCGAGCAGTCTCTGATCACCGTGGAAGGCGACAAGGCCTCTATGGAAGTGCCAGCGCCGTTCGCGGGCACCGTGAAAGAGATCAAGATCGCGACCGGCGACAAAGTGAAAACCGGCTCCCTGATCATGGTGTTCGAAGTGGAAGGCGCTGCGCCTGCCGCTGCCGCCGCGCCAGCCGCTAAAGCGGACGCTGCGCCGGCGCCGGCCGCCGCTAAAGCCGCCGCGCCGGCTGCGAAGGCTGAAGACAAAGGCGAGTTCGCCGAGAACGCGGCCTACGTGCACGCGACTCCGGTCATTCGTCGTCTGGCGCGTGAATTCGGCGTTAACCTGGCGAAAGTGAAAGGCACCGGTCGTAAAGGCCGCATCCTGCGCGAAGACGTTCAGGCTTACGTGAAAGACGCGGTGAAACGCGCTGAAGCGGCACCGGCTGCTGCCGGCGGCGGTCTGCCAGGCATGCTGCCATGGCCGAAAGTGGACTTCAGCAAGTTCGGCGAGATCGAAGAAGTCGAAATGGGCCGCATCCAGAAGATCTCTGGCGCGAACCTGAGCCGCAACTGGGTGATGATCCCGCACGTGACTCACTTCGACAAAACCGACATCACCGATCTGGAAGCGTTCCGCAAGCAGCAGAACGAAGAAGCGGCCAAGCGCAAGCTGGACGTGAAGTTCACGCCTGTCGTGTTCATCATGAAAGCCGTCGCTGCCGCTCTGGAGCAGATGCCGCGCTTCAACAGCTCGCTGTCCGAAGATGGCCAGAAGCTGACGCTGAAGAAATACATCAACATCGGCGTGGCGGTAGATACCCCGAACGGCCTGGTGGTTCCGGTGTTCAAGGACGTGAACAAGAAGAGCATCACCGAGCTGTCTCGCGAGCTGATGACCATCTCCAAGAAAGCGCGCGACGGCAAGCTGACCGCGGGCGAGATGCAGGGCGGCTGCTTCACCATCTCCAGCCTGGGCGGTATCGGGACGACTCACTTCGCGCCGATCGTCAACGCGCCGGAAGTGGCTATCCTGGGCGTCTCCAAGTCTGCGATGGAGCCGGTCTGGAACGGTAAAGAGTTCATGCCGCGCCTGATGATGCCGATGTCGCTGTCCTTCGACCACCGCGTTATCGACGGTGCCGATGGTGCGCGCTTCATCACCATCATCAACAACATGTTGTCCGACATTCGCCGTCTGGTGATGTAATGCAAAAGGGGCGCAGCATGCTGCGCCCCTGACGATTCTGTAGCAGTTTTGTCGGATTTTGCATAACTCGACAAAATTGTTGAGACACGGGTCACTCGAACACGCTTTGCAGATTATTAACAATTCTGTAAACTGCTCGCGGTGTAAGCGTCCCGGTGGATGAAGGGCGTTATGAGATCGATTAGCAATAAAAATGACGTCTGACCCGCCGGACAATCAATTAAGAGGTCATGATGAGTACTGAAATTAAAACTCAGGTCGTGGTACTTGGGGCGGGCCCGGCAGGTTACTCTGCAGCCTTTCGTTGCGCTGACTTAGGTCTTGAAACCGTTCTGGTTGAACGTTATTCCACTCTGGGCGGGGTTTGCCTGAACGTGGGATGTATCCCTTCCAAAGCACTGCTGCACGTTGCCAAAGTGATCGAAGAAGCCAAAGCGCTGGCCGAACACGGCATCGTTTTCGGCGAGCCGAAAACCGACATCGACAAAGTGCGCGTCTGGAAAGAAAAAGTCATCACTCAGCTGACCGGCGGTCTGGCTGGCATGGCCAAAGGCCGTAAAGTGAAAGTGGTCAACGGCCTGGGCAAGTTCACCGGCGCTAACACCCTGGTTGTGGAAGGCGAAAACGGCCCAACCACCATCAACTTCGACAATGCCATCATCGCCGCAGGTTCTCGTCCGATCCAACTGCCATTCATTCCTCATGAAGATCCACGCGTGTGGGATTCTACCGATGCGCTGGAACTGAAAACCGTCCCAGAGCGTCTGCTGGTTATGGGCGGCGGCATCATCGGCCTGGAAATGGGCACCGTATACCATGCGCTGGGTTCACAGATCGACGTGGTTGAAATGTTCGATCAGGTTATCCCGGCGGCAGATAAAGACGTGGTGAAAGTCTTCACCAAACGTATCAGCAAGCAGTTCAACCTGATGCTGGAAACCAAAGTGACCGCGGTAGAAGCCAAAGAAGACGGCATCTACGTCACGATGGAAGGTAAAAAAGCGCCGGCAGAACCACAGCGTTACGACGCGGTGCTGGTGGCGATCGGCCGCGTGCCGAACGGCAAACTGCTGGATGCCGGCAAAGCCGGTGTTGAAGTTGACGAGCGTGGCTTCATCAACGTCGACAAACAGCTGCGCACCAACGTGCCGCACATCTTCGCCATCGGCGACATCGTCGGTCAGCCGATGCTGGCGCACAAAGGCGTGCACGAAGGCCACGTCGCCGCAGAAGTTATCGCCGGCATGAAGCACTACTTCGATCCGAAAGTGATCCCATCCATCGCTTACACCGAGCCGGAAGTGGCATGGGTGGGTCTGACCGAGAAAGAAGCGAAAGAGAAAGGCATCAGCTACGAAACCTCCACCTTCCCGTGGGCGGCTTCCGGCCGTGCGATCGCTTCCGATTGTGCAGACGGCATGACCAAACTGATCTTCGACAAAGAAACTCACCGCATCATCGGTGGCGCGATTGTCGGCACCAACGGCGGCGAGCTGCTGGGTGAAATCGGTCTGGCTATCGAGATGGGCTGCGACGCGGAAGACATCGCGCTGACCATCCACGCTCACCCGACCCTGCACGAATCCGTGGGCCTGGCGGCGGAAATCTATGAAGGCAGCATCACCGACCTGCCTAACCCGAAAGCCAAGAAGAAGTAATTTTGCTGGCTTGACCGGTTAACAAGCGGCTCCTGAAAAGGGGCCGTTTTTTTTTGCTCAGATGCAGAACGCGATTTTTTGTGGCCGCTGCGCCAAATTCCGATCCTCATGCTTATATCCATTCTAACTATATGGATATAATGTCCTGCTAGTCCGGCAGCCGATTACGCTGCGCTCAACGATTCAGCAAAGATTTAATGTTGCTTTTATGTGAACGAATTAACAACCGTTTCAAATCCTGATATGCTGGCTGAGCGGAACCGGGCACTGTACCTTACAGTCCAGGACATCGACAGCAGTGCCCCGTCAGGATAGATGGCATCAATATCGCCGTGCGCTCTACCCATCAGTCTTTCATGCTGTAACGCTGTTTGACCGTGCTTGTTTGCCCCAATCACCGTTTCGGGGCCTTTACGGGCCGATCGCCTAGCCACAGAGTGAAACCCAAAGGGTATAAACCCGGTTTGCATATACGCCAGGCACAATAAATGACAATGAGAGCGAGGAGAACGTCGTGCTAGAAGAATACCGTAAGCACGTAGCCGAGCGTGCTGCTGAGGGCATCGCCCCTAAGCCGCTAGACGCCACCCAAATGGCCGCGCTGGTCGAACTACTGAAGAATCCGCCAAAAGGCGAAGAAGAATTCCTGTTAGACCTGCTGATTAACCGTGTTCCACCGGGCGTCGACGAAGCCGCCTACGTCAAAGCAGGTTTCCTGGCGGCCATCGCCAAAGGTGAAGCGACATCCCCCCTGGTTACCCCCGAGAAAGCCATTGAACTGTTAGGCACCATGCAGGGCGGCTATAACATTCACCCGCTGATCGAAGCGCTGGACAACGAAAAGCTGGCGCCGATCGCCGCCAAAGCGCTGTCCCACACGCTGCTGATGTTCGACAACTTCTACGATGTGGAAGAGAAGGCGAAAGCCGGCAACGCGCACGCCAAGCAGATCATGCAGTCCTGGGCCGATGCCGAATGGTACCTGTCGCGCCCGGAGCTGGCGGAAAAGATCACCGTCACCGTGTTCAAAGTGACCGGCGAAACCAACACCGATGACCTGTCCCCGGCGCCGGACGCCTGGTCGCGCCCGGACATCCCGCTGCACGCGCTGGCGATGCTGAAAAACGAACGTGAAGGCATCGTACCGGATCAGCCTGGCAGCGTCGGCCCGATCAAACAGATCGAGCTGCTGAACAAGAAAGGCTTCCCGCTGGCCTACGTCGGCGACGTGGTCGGCACCGGTTCCTCCCGTAAATCCGCCACCAACTCGGTGCTGTGGTTTATGGGCGACGACATCCCGCACGTGCCGAACAAGCGCGGCGGCGGCGTGGTGCTGGGCGGCAAGATTGCGCCTATCTTCTTCAACACCATGGAAGATGCCGGCGCCTTGCCGATCGAAGTGGACGTGTCCGAGCTGAACATGGGCGACGTGATCGACGTTTACCCGTACAAAGGTGAAGTGCGCAACCACGAGACCGGCGCGCTGATTGCCAACTTCGAGCTGAAAACCGACGTGCTGCTGGATGAAGTGCGCGCCGGCGGCCGTATCCCGCTGATCATCGGCCGCGGCCTGACCACCAAGGCGCGCGAAGCGCTGGGTCTGCCGCACAGCGACGTGTTCCGCATCGCCAAACCGGTAGCCGCCAGCAGCAAAGGCTTCTCGCTGGCGCAGAAAATGGTCGGCCGCGCCTGCGGCGTCGCCGGCATTCGCCCTGGCGAATACTGCGAACCGAAGATGACCTCCGTCGGCTCTCAGGACACCACCGGCCCGATGACCCGCGATGAGCTGAAAGACCTAGCCTGCCTCGGCTTCTCCGCCGATCTGGTCATGCAGTCGTTCTGCCACACCGCTGCGTACCCGAAACCGGTCGACGTGACCACGCACCACACGCTGCCTGATTTCATCATGAACCGCGGCGGCGTCTCGCTGCGCCCGGGCGACGGCGTGATCCACTCCTGGCTGAACCGCATGCTGCTGCCTGACACCGTCGGCACCGGCGGCGATTCCCACACCCGCTTCCCGATCGGCATCTCCTTCCCGGCCGGTTCCGGCCTGGTGGCGTTTGCCGCCGCGACCGGCGTCATGCCGCTGGATATGCCTGAGTCGGTGCTGGTGCGCTTCAAAGGCAAAATGCAGCCGGGCATCACCCTGCGCGATTTGGTGCACGCCATCCCTTACTACGCGATCCAGCAAGGTCTGCTGACCGTCGAGAAGAAGGGCAAGAAAAACATCTTCTCCGGCCGCATTCTGGAGATCGAAGGCCTGCCGGATCTGAAGGTCGAGCAGGCGTTTGAGCTGACCGATGCGTCCGCCGAACGTTCCGCCGCCGGTTGTACCATCAAGCTGGACAAGGCGCCGATCGAAGAGTACCTGAACTCCAACATCGTGCTGCTGAAGTGGATGATCTCCGAAGGCTACGGCGATCGCCGTACGCTGGAGCGCCGTATTCAGGGCATGGAAAAATGGCTGGCGGATCCGCAACTGCTGGAAGGCGATGCGGATGCGGAATACGCAGCGGTGATCGACATCGATCTGAACGAGATCAAAGAGCCGATCCTGTGCGCACCGAACGATCCTGACGACGCACGCCTGCTGTCCGACGTGGCCAACAGCAAAATCGATGAAGTGTTCATCGGTTCTTGCATGACCAACATCGGCCACTTCCGTGCGGCCGGCAAGCTGCTGGATCAGCACAAGGGCCAGCTGCCGACCCGTCTGTGGGTGGCGCCGCCAACCAAGATGGATGCGGCTCAGCTGACCGAAGAAGGCTACTACAGCGTCTTCGGCAAGAGCGGCGCGCGTATCGAGATCCCGGGCTGCTCGCTGTGCATGGGCAACCAGGCGCGCGTGGCGGACGGCGCGACGGTGGTTTCTACCTCAACCCGTAACTTCCCGAACCGTCTGGGCACCGGTGCCAACGTCTATCTGGCGTCTGCCGAACTGGCCGCGGTAGCGTCCCTGCTGGGCCGCCTGCCGACGCCGGACGAGTACCAGACCTATATGGCGCAGGTCGACAAGACGGCGGCGGATACCTACCGCTACCTGAACTTTGACCAGCTGGGGCAGTACACCGAAAAAGCCGACGGTGTGATCTTCCAAACCGCCGTGTAAGCCGCTATATTGCGCAACTGTTTAACGGGAGGCCTTGGCCTCCCGTTTTATTTTGCTCAGTTGCCAACTTTGCGAGCGCTCACTGAGTTAGTCCGCCATTTATGTTTACACTAAGAAAAAGGGCTCAGGAGGGCATGCTATGGATTACGAATTTCTGCGTGACGTCACCGGTCAGGTGATCGTCAGATTTTCGATGGGGCATGAAGCGATTGGCCACTGGATCAACGAAGAAGTCAAAGGCGATTTCAACCTGCTGGACCGCATTGAAGCCGGTGCGGCCGAGGTCAAAGGCAGCGAGCGTCAATGGCAGCTGGAAGGCCATGAATATACGCTGCTGATGGATGGTGAAGAAGTGATGATCCGCGCCAATCAGTTGGAGTTCGAGGGCGATGAAATGGAAGAGGGGATGAACTATTACGACGAAGAAAGCCTCTCATTCTGCGGCGTTGAGGATTTCCTGCTGGTGTTGAAAGCCTATCGTTCTTTCATGCTGAAGTACTAAGCATCAGGGCGCGGCGTGCCGCGCCCTTTCCATCACAGATGCGGAATATTGCGGCCGTAATAGATTTCCTGCATCTCTTTCCATAACAGATCGGTGATCTGCTTGCGCTCGGCGGCGCTCAACGCCTCCGGTTGCGCGTTAAACAGGTAGTGCTTCAGATCGAAATCCTTCAGCAACATCTTGGTATGGAAGATATTTTCCTGGTAAACGTTCACGTCCATCATGTGGTACAGCGCCTTGATGTCTTCCGACATAAAGTTCTGGATCGAATTGATCTCATGATCGATGTAATGTTTCACGCCGTTCACGTCGCGGGTAAAACCACGCACGCGATAGTCCATGGTGACGATGTCGGATTCCAGCTGGTGAATTAAATAGTTCAGCGCCTTGAGGGGCGAAATGACGCCGCAGGTCGAAACCTCGATATCGGCGCGGAAGGTGCACAGCCCGCCTTCCGGATGGCTTTCCGGGTAGGTGTGTACGCAGATATGGCTTTTGTCCAGGTGCGCGACGACCGTATTTGGCAGCGGACCGGGGTGTTCCGACGTATCGACGTCTTTCGGATCGATCGGCTCTTCGCTGACCAGGATGGTGACGCTGGCGCCCTGCGGCTCGTAGTCCTGACGCGCGATGTTCAGAATATTGGCGCCGATGATCGAGCAGGTTTCGCTCAGGATCTCGGTTAACCGGTTGGCGTTATATTGTTCGTCTATGTAGGCGATATAGCCATCGCGATCGTCCGCGGTTTTGGCGTAACAAATATCGTAAATACAAAAACTCAGGCTCTTGGTCAGGTTGTTGAAGCCGTGCAGTTTTAGCTTATGCAATTTGGGCCACCTCCTTTATCTTCTCGCTTAACGTGTTACGTTCAGGGCATTGAGCAAATATTGCGGCAGGGCAAAGCTGCCGACGTGAATTGCCGGGTTGTAATAACGGCAGTGTAGACCGCTTTGGTTAAAGCGCTGTTGCAGGGCAGGCAGATCGCGCTGGCGCAGCACCGGGTCCTGGCTCGCCCAGGCAAAGGTCATGATGCCGCCGTAATAGGTCGGGATCGCCGCCTGATAGAAGCTGACGTCGCTAAAGTAGCGGCTCAGTTTGGCGTGGCTGTTGATCGCCTCGTCCTGCTGCAGGAAACAGACACCGTTCTGCGCGACGAAAATGCCGCCCTCATTCAGGCAGCGGGCGCAGCCTTCATAAAACGCCGAGGTGAACAGGCTTTCGCCGGGGCCGATCGGATCGGTGCAGTCGGAGATGATCACATCGAACGTTTCGTCGGTTTGATTCACGAAGTTGACGCCGTCGTCGATCACCAACTTGAAGCGCGGATCGTCATAGGCGCCGGCGCTGTGGTTGGGCAGGTACTGGCGGCAGAACTCGACGACGCCGGCGTCGATCTCGACCATGGTGATCTGCTCCACGCCTGGGTGCCGGCTGACTTCGCGCAGCATGCCGCCGTCGCCGCCGCCGATGATCAGCACTTTCTTCGCCCGGCCATGCGCCAGCAGCGGCACGTGGGTCAGCATTTCGTGATAGATGAACTCGTCACGTTCGGTGGTTTGCACCACGCCGTCGAGCGCCATCACGCGCCCCAGCTCCGGGTTCTCGAAGATCACCAGATCCTGATGATCGGTCTTCTCGCGGTACAGCACCTTCTCTACCGAGAAGTACTGGCCGAAGCCCGTATGCAGCGTTTCGTACCAAATTTCTTTCTGGGTCATGTGCGGGAAACTCCGTAATAACAGCCATGAAAAATCGGCGCAACATCATAGCTAACTCTGCCTGGCGATGCACGGTTGAATTTCAGACAGAGAGAGCGTTAAGCGGATGGGAGAAGGGGAAAGAATTAATTGGCGTAGGCCAGCAGGCTCAACGAGTCGCGCGCCAGCGATTTGCACTTCTTGGGCGTTGGAATGGCGATGCCGCTGAGATCGCGATAGCTGTCTTCGCCCAGCGCCTTCATATTGAAACTGTTGTAGTTGCTCAAATCCCAGCGGTTTTGTTGCGCGAAATAGACAATGGCGCGTTTGATTTGCGCGTTTGGCAAATCGTTGTAGCCGCAATCATTTTTCAAATAAATAAATACCGCCGTCAGATCGGCCAGATCTTCCGCCTCGGATTCATTCAGCGCCAGACTGGCGTTGGAGAAGCCCAGCATCGCCAGCAACAGCATCGATAACGTTGTTTTTTTCATCATGAAATAGGCCTGTTTGTCGTCTGCTGACGTTACCACACTTGTCTGTAAAGGCACCAAATTTTATTGCCGGCGGGCCGGCGTCGCGCTTGCCAGTCACACTCTCTTGATTGTGAGGCATAGCTTAAAATACCGCCAGGAAAGGCTTGACCTTCCGCCTGGGGGAAGGTTTAGGCTGGCGGCATTGAGTTATGTCACTGAGAAAAGGGAGTCAGCGATGTTACGCCGTGATTTTATTAAATTAACTGCCGCGCTGGGCGCGGCGAGCGCATTGCCGTTATGGAGCCGAGCCGCCTGGGCGGCCGATAGGCCGGCCCTGCCGGTACCGCCGCTGTTGACGCCGGACGCGCAGGGAAAGATTGCGCTGGCGCTGCAGGCGGGGGAAACCCGCTGGTTGCCCGGCGCCGTCACCAAAACCTGGGGATTCAACGGCGCGCTGCTCGGGCCGGCGGTGAAGCTGCAGCGTGGCCAGCCGGTGACGGTCGATATTAAAAACCGCTTGGCGGAGGCCAGTACCGTCCACTGGCACGGCCTGGAAATTCCCGGCGACGTCGATGGCGGCCCGCAGGCGCTGATCCATCCCGGCGCGACGCGCACGGTGAATTTCACCGTTGATCAACCGGCAGCCACCTGCTGGTTCCACCCGCATACACACGGTAAAACCGGCAGCCAGGTGATGATGGGGCTGGCGGGGCTGGTGCTGCTGGAAGACGACGAAAGCGCCAAACTGCCGCTGCCGAAAACCTGGGGGCAGGATGATATTCCGGTGATCCTGCAGGATAAGCGGCTGGGCAAAGACGCGCAGATCGAATACCGCCTGGACGTGATGAGCGCGGCGGTGGGCTGGTTTGGCGATCGCATGTTCACCAACGGCGCGCAGTATCCTCAACATCTGGCGCCGCGCGGCTGGCTGCGTCTACGTTTCCTCAACGGTTGTAACGCCCGCTCGCTGAATCTGGCGGCCAGTGACAACCGTCCGTTGTACGTTATCGCCAGCGACGGCGGTTTCCTGGCGGAGCCGGTGAAGCTGACCGAGCTGCCGATGCTGATGGGCGAACGCTTTGAAGTACTGGTCGATGCCTCGGATGGGAAAGCATTCGATATCGTGACGTTGCCGGTGAAGCAGATGGGCATGACGTTGGCGCCGTTCGATCAACCGCTGCCGGTGCTGCGCATTGAGCCCTCGCTGGCGCAGGGCATTAAAGCCATGCCGGATAGCCTGGTGAAGCTGCCGACATTACCTGCTATCACCGGTATCCAGGAGCGCTGGCTACAGCTGATGATGGATCCGCAGCTGGATATGCTGGGCATGCAGGCGCTGATGGATCGCTATGGCCACCAGGCGATGGCCGGCATGAGCATGAATCATGGCGCGACGGGTGGCGCAGACATGCAAGGCATGGATCACGGTAACATGAAAGGCATGGAGAAGGGCGGCATGCAGGGCATGGATCACGGCAACATGAAAGGCATGGATCATGGCAAGATGGCCGGGATGGATCACGGCGGCGCGCAGGGCAAAGCCAAACCGTTCGACTTTAGCCATGGCAACATGATCAACGGCAAGGCCTTCGACATGACCAAGCCGATGTTCGCCGCCAAACGCGGCCAGTATGAGAAATGGACCATTTCCGGTGAGGGTGACATGATGTTGCATCCGTTCCACATTCACGGCACCCAGTTCCGTATCTTGTCGGAAAACGGTAAACCGCCGGCGGCGCATCGCAGCGGCTGGAAGGACACGGTGCGCGTCGAAGGGTGGCGCAGCGAAGTGCTGGTGCGCTTCGATCATCCGGCAAGCAGCGAACATGCGTATATGGCCCACTGCCACCTGCTGGAGCACGAAGATACCGGCATGATGATGGGCTTTACCGTTGACGAATGATCGCGGCCCGGCGCTCATGTGGCGGCGCGCTCGCGTCGCCACCGGCGAAAGGCTATGCTAAACTCTGCGCCTTTCTTCCGGCAACTGACCTGAATACTATGAAACACACTGTAGACGTAATGATTTCCGAGCAGGAAGTTAAGACCCGTATCGCCGAACTTGGCCGCCAGATCACCGAGCATTACCGCGACAGCGGCAGCGACATGGTGCTGGTCGGGCTGCTGCGCGGCTCCTTCATGTTCATGGCCGATCTCTGCCGTGCGATCGACGTGCCGCACGAAGTCGACTTTATGACCGCCTCCAGCTACGGCAGCGGCATGTCCACCACCCGTGACGTGAAGATCCTCAAGGATCTGGACGAAGACATTCGCGGCAAAGACGTGCTGATCGTGGAAGACATCATCGATTCCGGTAACACGCTGAACAAAGTGCGCGAGATTTTGGCGCTGCGCGGGCCGAAGTCGCTGGCGATTTGCACCTTGCTGGACAAACCTGAGCGCCGTGAAGTGCAGGTGCCGGTTGAATATGTCGGCTTCTCGATCCCGGATGAGTTCGTGGTGGGGTATGGCATCGACTACGCTCAGCGTTATCGTCACCTGCCGTACGTCGGCAAAGTGGTGCTGCTGGACGAGTAATTGGATGTGGGGCGCGGCAAGCCGCGCCCGCGGCGGGGTTATACGCCTTTATCCTGCTTCAGTTTGGCTATCGCTTTGCGGTAGCCCATCTCCAGGCTCTCGCGGCTGGTCGCCAGCACTTCCATATCGCGCAGGCGGCCGTCCTGAATGCCGTACACCCAACCGTGGATCATCACCTTCTGGCCGCGCTTCCAGGCCGATTGCATGATGGTGGAGTGGCCCAGGTTGTACACCTGTTCAATGACGTTGATCTCGCACAGCATGTCGAAACGCTGTTCCGGCGGCAGCTCGCCCAGCAGCGAGCTGTGCTTGTACCACAGATCGCGAATGTGCAGCAGCCAGTTGTCGATCAAACCCAGCTCCGGGTTTTCCACCGCCGCCTGCACGCCGCCGCAGCCCAGGTGGCCGCAGATGATGATGTGTTCGACTTCCAGCACATCTACCGCATATTGCACCACCGACAGGCAGTTAAGATCGGTGTGGATAACGAGGTTCGCCACGTTGCGATGGACGAACAGTTCACCCGGCTCGAGGCCGGTCAGGCGTTCTGCGGGAACGCGGCTGTCAGAGCAACCAATCCATAAGAAGCGGGGCTTTTGCGCCTGGGCTAAACGTTCAAAAAAATCCGGGTCTTCCTGACTGATATTGGCCGACCAGGCCTGGTTGTTGGCGATAAGCTCTTCGATTTCTTTCATGGAGGTGATTGACCCGTAACGGACAGATTGCGTTGGGGTAATATAGGGTAAGCGTCACAATTTGGAAATCGGAACAGTGGTGCAGCCTCATTTAGCGCACGGATTCGACGCAGTGAAAACGTCGCCGATGCTAGGATTATCGTTAGTGTTTCAAGCCTCGCAAACAGGGGAGTGGCGGCATACTCATCGTTATAAGGTACTATTTTACATATGAATTATGCACTGGAATTAGCGCAGCTGACCAAGACTTACGCCGGTGGCGTCAAGGCGCTGCGCGGCATCGACCTGAGCGTCGAAGCGGGGGACTTTTATGCCCTGCTGGGGCCAAACGGCGCCGGAAAGTCCACCACCATCGGCATCATCAGCTCGCTGGTGAACAAAACGGCCGGCAGCGTACGGGTATTCGGTTACGACATCGATAAAGACATCGTCAACGCCAAGCGCCAGCTCGGCCTGGTGCCGCAGGAGTTCAACTTCAATCCGTTTGAGACCGTGTTGCAGATCGTGGTGAACCAGGCGGGTTACTACGGCGTCACGCGGCGTGAAGCGATGGCGCGCGCCGAAAAATACCTCAATCAGCTGGATCTGTGGGGCAAGCGCAACGAGCGCGCCCGCATGCTGTCCGGCGGCATGAAGCGCCGCCTGATGATCGCCCGCGCGCTGATGCATCAGCCGAAGCTGCTGATTCTCGATGAGCCGACCGCCGGGGTGGATATTGAGCTGCGTCGCTCGATGTGGGGCTTCCTGAAAGATCTGAACGCCCAGGGCACCACCATTATCCTCACCACCCACTATCTGGAAGAGGCGGAAATGCTGTGCCGCAACATCGGCATCATCCAGAACGGGGAACTGGTGGAAAACACCTCGATGAAGGGGCTGCTGGCCAAGCTGAAGTCGGAAACCTTCATCCTCGATCTGGCGGCGAAGAGCCCGCTGCCGAAGCTGGACGGTTACCACAGCCGCCTGACGGATACCTCGACGCTGGAAGTGGAGGTGATGCGCGAGCAAGGGCTGAACGGCCTGTTCGCCCAGCTGAGCGCGCAGGGCGTGCAGGTGCTGAGCATGCGCAATAAGGCGAACCGCCTGGAAGAGCTGTTTGTCACCCTGGTTAACGGCAATGGAGAGAAAGCATGACGCGGTTGTATTGGGTGGCCTTACAGAGCATCTGGGCCAAAGAGGTAAACCGGTTCGCGCGCATCTGGATCCAGACCCTGGTGCCGCCGGTGATCACCATGACGCTGTACTTCATCATCTTCGGTAACCTGATCGGCTCACGCATCGGCGATATGCACGGCTTCAGCTACATGCAGTTCATCGTGCCCGGCCTTATCATGATGGCGGTCATCACCAACTCCTATGCCAACGTCGCCTCGTCGTTCTTCAGCGCCAAGTTTCAGCGCAACATTGAGGAACTGCTGGTGGCGCCGGTGCCGACCCACGTGGTGATCGCCGGCTATGTCGGCGGCGGCGTGGCGCGCGGCATCTGCGTCGGCGTGCTGGTGACTATCATCTCACTGTTCTTCGTGCCGCTGCAGGTGCACGCCTGGTGGGTGATTGCGCTGACGCTGCTGCTGACGGCGATCCTGTTCTCGCTGGCGGGGCTGATCAATGCGGTGTTCGCCACTACTTTCGACGACATCAGCCTGATCCCGACCTTCGTGCTGACGCCGCTGACTTACCTGGGCGGGGTGTTCTACTCGCTGTCGCTGCTGCCGCCATTCTGGCAGGCGGTGTCCAAGCTGAACCCCATCGTTTATATGATCAGCGGCTTCCGCTACGGTTTCCTCGGCATCAACGACGTGCCGCTGGCGTTCACCATGGCGGTGTTGGTGGCGTTTATCGCGGTGTTTTACCTGCTGTCCTGGTACCTGATCGAGCGTGGCCGCGGCCTGCGCAGCTGATCGTATCGCGCCCTCGCTTTCCCGGCGGGGGCGTTTTTCTTGATTTGGCGCAGGCGGCGCGTAAATCAATAGAATTGCTCAAATAACCGCTAGTTCCCCGCTGTTCAAATCGTGCTATGCTGGCGCTCCACATTTCCTCCACTTTTGTCATTACGCACTCGTAAGCAGAACATCATCATGCGGTCTCGATACACGTTAACGGCTGGGTTGCTCGGCATTCTGATGTCGTTGGTTTCCCCTGTGAGCCTGGCTAGTCTGCTGTCGGAAGACAGCGCGGTTAAATCTGAATACATGGAAGCGCAGCGCGATAGCGAAGTCTATGCGTTGGTGGGCGAGCATGTGATCCCGGTAGGGGAAGTGAAGCGCGGGCAACTGATCCAGGTCTTCCCGGCGGATGCGGAATACTACGAATTCAAATTCGGGCACGGTACCGGCTTTATCGATAAAGACGACGTGCGTGAATTGAAGAAGTCGCGCAAGGTGCAAGACGATCTGGGCGAGCTGAACAAACCGCTGACCAACCAGAATCTGATCACGCAAAAAACGATCGACGTATACACCGCAGCGGATAAGGACAGCGAGGTATTGGGCACGCTGGAAGGCAACCTGCGCTATCCGATCATCGGCAAGCTGAAGGATCGCCTGAACAACACCTGGTACGAGGTCAACATCGGCGAGCGGCTGGGGTTCATTAATGAGTTGGACTGCGAGATCGATAACGGCATACCGGTGCTGACTTACCACCACCTGCTGAAAAACGAAGAGAACAAACGCTTCCGCCACACCTCGACCACCACTTCAGACGTGGCGTTCAGCAACCAGATGACCTACCTGAAGCAGGCGGGCTACGACACCATTTCGCTGTACCAGCTGGAAGCCTACCTGAAAAATCAGATCAACCTGCCGGGCAAGGCGGTTGTGCTGACCTTCGACGACGGGCTGAAATCGGTGTATCGCTACGCTTACCCGGTGCTGAAGGATTACGGTTTCCGCGCCACGGCGTTCATCATCTCTTCGCGCATCAAACGCCATCCGCAGAAATGGAACCCGGACTCGCTGCAGTTCATGAGCGTCTCGGAGCTCAAGCAGATTCAGGACGTGTTCGACGTGCAGTCGCATACCCATTTCCTGCACCGCACCGACGGTAATCGCCAGCCGATTTTGCTGAGCCGTTCGCTGCACAATATCGAGTTTGATTTTGAGCGCTCACGCCGCGCGCTGTCGCAGTTCAATCCGCACGTGCTGTATCTGTCTTACCCGTTCGGCGGCTATAACCAACGGGCGATTCAGGCGGCGCAGGACGCCGGTTTCCATTTGGCGGTGACCACGGTGCAGGGCAAGGTAAAGCCGGGGGATAACCCCTATACGCTAAAGCGGCTGTATATTCTGCGCACCGACTCGATCCAGACCATGGCGGATCGGATAGCCAACAAGCCGGGCACGGTGGTGGTGCAATAAGGAAGAACGGGCGCGCAAGGCGCCCGTTTTATTGTCAGGCGACCTGAACCGGCACGGCTTTCGCCTTGCGCTGCAGGTTGTTGTCACCTTCGAAATAGGCGACTTTCGGGTGGTGTTGGCGGGCGTCGGCGTCGGTCATTTGCACATAGGAGCAGATGATCAGTTTGTCGCCGACGCAGGCGCAGCGTGCGGCGGCGCCGTTGACCGAAATGATGCGCGAACCGCGCTCGGCGGCGATGGCGTAGGTGGAGAAGCGCTGGCCGTTATCCACGTTGTAAATATCGATCGCTTCATATTCCAGAATGCCGGCGGCCTCCAGGAAATCCTGGTCGATGGCGCAGGATCCTTCATAGTGCAAGTCAGCCTGAGTGACTTTGACGCGATGCAGCTTGCCTTGCAGCATAGTACGTATCATAGCTTTACCTAACTGAATATCGGCCTTCACAGGCGCTGGGGTTGAACATCTCTCCTGCATCCCTGCAATCTCTATCGTCACCGATTGCTCCGCCATTGTCTACCAATGGTCAGGTCTTCTGGGTGACGACAGTATAAAAAACGGCTTACAGCGTCAGGTCGACCTGCTGGTTGTCGATAAGACGCGCCTTGCCCAGCCAGGCTGCCATCAGCACCACCGCTCGCTGGCTGTCCACCGTCAGCGGCTGCAGGCTGTCGGCGTCGCGAATAAACAGCTCATCCGGCGTAAAGCCGGCGGCGCGCAGCTGCTCGGCGGTCTGCTCCAGCAGCGCTTCGATCTGGCGCTCGCCATTGGCCAGCTGTTGCGCCAGCGCGTTCATGATCTTGCTTAGCTGCGGCGCTACCTTGCGCTCTTCGGCGGTCAGGTAGCCGTTGCGCGAGCTGAGGGCCAGGCCGTCTTTGGCGCGCACGGTCGGCACGCCGACGATATCGATGTCGTAACCCATGTCCGCCACCATTTTGCGGATCAGCGCCAGCTGTTGGTAATCCTTCTCGCCGAAACAGGCCAAATCAGGCTGCACCAGGTTGAACAGCTTGCTGACGATGGTGGAAACGCCGCGGAAGTGGCCCGGCCGGCTGGCGCCTTCCAGGATGGTGGAGATGCCCGGCACGTCGACGTAGGTCTGTTGCTCCAGGCCCTGCGGATAAACCGCGGCCGGGGCCGGCGCAAACACCAGATCGACGCCGCGGCGGGTCAGCTTCTCGCTGTCTTCCTGCAGCGTGCGCGGGTAGCGCGCCAGATCGTCCGGCCGATCGAACTGCATCGGGTTAACGAAGATGCTCACCACCACCACGTCGGCGCGGGCGCGCGCTTCATCGACCAGCGTCATGTGGCCGTCGTGCAGGTTGCCCATGGTCGGCACCAGCGCGATGCGTTTGCCTTCCTGGCGCCAGCGGCGGATCTGCTGACGCAGCATCGGCAGGGTTTCGATAATAATCATTGGGTGACTCCTGGAACCATCGCTTAGTTAAAAGAGTGTTCAGCCGCCGGGTAGAGGCCTTGCTCCACTTCCTGAATGTAGTGCTGCACCGCCGTGCGGATATCGCCGCTCTGCGCCAGGAAGTTCTTGGCGAACTTCGGCGTGTGGCCGCCGGTGATGCCGAAGGCGTCGTGCATCACCAGGATCTGGCCGTCGGTGCCGTTGCCGGCGCCGATGCCGATGACCGGAATGGACAGCGCTTCGGTGATCTGGCGCGCCAGCTCGGTCGGCACGCATTCCAGCACCAGCAGCTGAATGCCGGCCAGTTCCAGATTCTGCGCGTCCTGCAACAGCTGCTTGGCGGCCAGTTCGTCGCGCCCTTGCACCTTATAACCGCCGAACACGTTGACCGACTGCGGCGTCAGGCCCAGGTGGCCGCATACCGGCACCGCGCGTTCGGCGAGCATTTTCACCGTGTCGCACAACCAGCTGCCGCCTTCCAGTTTCACCATGTTGGCGCCGGCGCGCATCAGCTCGGCGGCGTTGGCGAAGGTTTGTTCGGGGGTGGCGTAACTCATGAACGGCAGATCGGCCAGCAGCAGGCAGGCCGGCGCGCCGCGGCGCACGGCGCGCGTGTGGTAGGCCACGTCGGCGACGGTGACCGGCAGCGTGGAGTCGTGGCCCTGCAGCGTCATGCCCAGCGAATCGCCCACCAACAGGACTTTGATGCCTTGTTCTTCAAACAGTTTGGCAAAGCTGGCATCGTAGGCGGTAAGGGTAGCAAACTTGCGTTGCTCCTGTTTCCACTGGCGCAAGTGGGTCACGGTGGTGGGTTTCATCACAACGTCTCCTGAAACGGGCCGTGCGGCGTACGCAGGCCCAGGCTGCAAAAAAGTGCAGTCATTCTACTGTAACCCGATCGGGGTGGGTAGCGCGGATCGCCATGCTTAAGCGGTTCTTAAGAACCTTGTGGTGCAATGGCGCCAAGACTCAAAAGGGATACTCATGCGAATTCTGTTGATCGAAGATGACAAACTGATCGGGGACGGCATCAAGGCCGGGCTGACCAAACTCGGCTTCAATCTGGACTGGTTCACCGACGGCGCCGTCGGCAAAAATGCGCTGGACAGCGCGCCGTACGACGCGGTGATCCTCGATCTCAGCCTGCCGGGCCTCGACGGCCTGGATCTGCTGCGCCAGTGGCGCCAGGCCGGGCAGGACGTGCCGGTGCTGATCCTCACCGCCCGCGATGCGCTGGAGCAGCGGGTCAGCGGGCTGCAAAGCGGTGCCGACGATTATCTGTGCAAGCCGTTCGCGCTGGCCGAAGTGGCGGCGCGCCTGCAGGCGCTGATCCGCCGTCGCCACGGCCAACTGATGCCGCAGCTGACGCATGGCAACGTGGTGTTCGACAGCGCCACCCGCAGCGTGAGCTGCAACGGTGAGCCGGTGACGCTGACGCCGCGCGAATTGGCGGTACTGGAGCTGTTTCTGCACAACAAAGGGCGCGTGCTGGCGCGGCCGTTGATTCAGGAGAAACTGTACAACTGGGACGACGAAGTGAGCAGTAACGCGGTGGAGGTGCATATTCACCACCTGCGGCGCAAGCTGGGTAACGGCTTCATCCGTACCATCCACGGCGTGGGTTACACGCTGGGGGATGCGCCGTGAAGCGTCTCAGCCTGCGGCTGCGCCTGATCCTGATCTTCAGCCTGCTGGCGCTGCTGACCTGGTGCACCGCCAGCGTGGTGGCCTGGGTGATGTCGCGCAACACCATCAACGAAGTGTTCGACACCCAGCAGATGCTGTTCGCCAAGCGGCTGGCGACCGCCAACCTCGGCGATCTGTTGGCCGATGAAAGCGCGCGCAGCCTGCCGAAAACCAAGAAGCTGGTGCATCACGGCCAGCGCGGCGAGCAGGACGACGACGCGCTGGCGTTCGCCATCTTCGATCGCCAGGGCAAGATGCTGCTCAACGACGGCGAGAACGGCGCCGACTTCCTGTTTGACGGGGAGCGTGAGGGTTTTACCGACGGCGAGCGCAAAGGCGATGACGACAGCTGGCGCCTGGTGTGGCTGACCAGCCCGGACGGGCGCTACCGCATCGTGGTCGGCCAGGAGTGGGATTACCGGCGCGATATGGCGCTGGGCATGGTGACCGGCCAACTGGTGCCCTGGCTGGTGACGCTGCCGGTGCTGATGCTGCTGATCGCGCTGATGGTCGGGCGCGAGCTGCGGCCATTGCGCACGGTAGCCGCCGGTTTGCGCCGGCGCGCGCCCGATGATGCGACGCCGCTGGACGCGCGCCAGGTGCCGACCGAGGTGCGCCCGCTGGTGGATGCGCTCAATGCGCTGTTTGCCCGCATCAATGCGTTGCTGGTGCGGGAGCGACGCTTCACCTCCGATGCCGCGCACGAATTGCGCAGCCCGCTGGCAGCATTGCGGGTGCAGACCGAAGTGGTGCAGTTGGCGGGGGACGATGCGCCGATGCGCGAGCACGCGCTGGACAACCTGACGGTCGGCATCGATCGCGCCACCCGGCTGGTGGATCAGCTGTTGACGCTGTCGCGGCTGGATTCGCTGTCGGATCTGGCCGAACTGGCGCCGATAGACTGGAACAATCTGGTGACGATGACCCTGGCGGAACAGGACCGGCAGGCGCATGCGGCGGGCGTGACGCTACGCTATGAACATCGGGGAAAGCCGCCGCCGCGTCAGGGAGAAACCTTGCTGCTGTCGCTGCTGTTGCGCAATCTGCTGGACAACGCGGTGCGCTACACCCCGCAGGGCGGCGTCGTCACCGTGACGTTGAGCGAACGTTCGCTGACGGTGGAGGACGACGGTCCGGGTGTCACCACGGAGCATCTGGCACGGCTCGGAGAGCGCTTCTATCGCCCGCCGGGACAGGAGCAAACCGGCAGCGGGCTGGGGCTCTCGATCGTACAGCGTATTGCCGGCTTGCATGGTTTACAGGTCAGTTTCGCCAATCGCCCGGCGGGGGGATTTGTCGCGCGGTTGGCGCTGTAGGCGGGTCAGGATTTCGGTTTTGGCGAGTGCCACAGCGCCATGCCGTTTTCCGGCACGCGCTTGAGGCAGCTGGCGAGCGGTTCGCCATCGGGGAAAATCAGATCGGGGGCGATTTCTGCCAGCGGGTAGAGCATGAATTCGCGCTCTTTCAGGCCATAATGCGGCACCGTCAGGCGATCGGTATGGATCACCTTGTCGCCGTACAGCATGATGTCCAGATCGAGCGTGCGCGGCCCCCAGCGTTCATCCTTGCGCACGCGTCCCTGATTGCGTTCTATCGCCTGGGTATGGTCGAGCAGCTGTTCGGGCGGCAACAGGGTATCCAGTGCCACCACCGCATTGAGAAAGTCCGGCTGGTTTTGCGGCCCCAGCGGCTTGGTGCGGTAAAACGAAGAACAGGTGACCAGCCGGGTGCGCGGGAGATGCTCCAGCGCCTCCAGCGCGGCGTTAACCTGTTGCAGCGGCTGCGCCAGGTTGCTGCCCAGCGCGATATAAACGCGGATCATTATGCCCCTTCTTTACGCGGTGCCCGGCGGCGAGGGCGGCGTTGGCGCGCGCGGCGCGGCGCCGGATCGTCACCCAGGGTGCTCAGCATGGCTTTCTGCCGCGCCGGCGTGGCGTCCTGGAACTCGCCCCACCACTCGGCCAGACGCAACATTTCCTGATTGTCTTCCACTTCCGCACGCAGCGCCAGCAAATCATAGGCGGCGCGGAATTTCGGATGCTCCATCAGTTTGTGCGCGCGTTTGCCCTGGCGGCGGGACAGGCGCAGCTGCAGCTGCCAGATATCGCGCACCAGCGTGGTGATGCGTTTCGGGATGGCCAGCGAGCGGCACTGCTCGTCGAGCACGTCGTTCATCGCCAGCGCGAAGGCGTCGTAGTAGGCCAGGCCGCTTTCCTGCGCCAGCTTCTGCGCGTGCTCCAGCAGCGGGTACCACAGCATGGCGGCGAACAGGAACGCCGGGTTGACGCGCATGTCGTTCTGCAGACGGTGATCGGTGTTCTTCAGCACCTGCACCAGAATGCGCTCCATCGGCGTATCGTGGTTCGGCGTGAAGTTACGGGCGATCAGCGGGAACAGCGGTTGGAACAGCTGGTATTCGCACAGCTTCAGGTAGGTCTGGAAACCGTAACCCGCCTGCAGCAGCTTGAGGGATTCTTCGAACAGGCGCGCCGGCGGGATCTCATGCAGCAGCGAGGCCAGGCGCGGGATCGGCTCGGCGGTCTCTTCGCTGATGCGCATGTCCAGCTTGGCGGCGAAGCGCACCGCGCGCAGCATGCGCACCGGATCTTCGCGGTAGCGGGTTTCCGGATCGCCGATCAGGCGGATCACGCCTTGCTTCAGATCGTTCAGGCCGCCGACGTAATCGCGCAGGGTGAAATCCGCCACGCCGTAGTACAGGCTGTTGATGGTGAAATCACGGCGCTGGGCGTCTTCCTCGATCGAACCGAAGATATTGTCGCGCAGCAACATGCCGTTTTGCGCCTGCTGGGAGGAATTCTTGTCGGATTCCTGATTCTGTTCGTGGTGACCGCGGAAGGTGGCCACTTCGATGATCTCCGGCCCGAACATCACGTGCGCCAAGCGGAAACGGCGGCCGACCAGGCGGCAGTTGCGGAACAGCTTGCGCACTTGCTCCGGCGTGGCGTTGGTGGTGATGTCGAAGTCTTTCGGCTTTTTGCCGAGCAACAGATCGCGCACCCCGCCGCCGACCAGATAAGCCTCGTAGCCGGACTTGTTCAGGCGATAAAGCACTTTCAGCGCATTTTCGCTGATGTCTTTACGGGAGATCGAGTGCTGTTCGCGCGGGATCACGGTCATCGAGTCGTTGCTCTCGGCGATAGGAAAAGGCGGACGCTTACGCGGCGTTGAGCGGCGGGCAGGGGCGTTGCTGCCGTTATCGGCGGCGCGCGGCTGCGGCGCAGGGCGGCTTGGCGCCGCGGCACGCTCTTCGCGGACTACGTTTTTATCGCCGGCCGCCGCGTCGTCGCGGGGCAGCTTGTCATCGCGGGTCAGTACCTTACGACAGAAGTTGGCTACTCGGGTAAAAATGGTACACCTCGATAGTGACTGATAAAAATGGAGCTAACAAAAAATAGCGGCTAATCATAGCTCACCATGGCTCCTTTGAGAATGCCGGCGTGTTTTCATCCAGAGAGATAGCCTCCTGACGCGGCACGTTTTCCAACCGCCAGTGTTCGATCGCCCAGCTCAATAATAATGGCAGGTCAAGATCTTGCCAGCTTTCCGGCAGCGGTTGGCGCAGAAATTTCAGCGCGGCGATCAGCACCGGCCGCGGATCGCCGGCGGGCAACGCCGGCGCATGATTTTGCTTCGACAGCTTGATGCCGTTGGCGCCCAGAGCCAGCGGCAGATGCACATAGGCGGGTACCGGCGCCTGCAGCTGGCGGTAGAGGGCAATTTGGCGCACCGTCGGTTCGATCAGATCGGCGCCGCGGACAATCTCGGTCACGCCCTGAAAATGGTCGTCGATCACCACCGCCAGGTTGTAGGCGAACAGCCCATCGCGGCGGCGAATGATAAAGTCCTCCCCCGCCAGCGCCGGATCGGCGTGCAATTCTCCCTGCAGGCGATCGTGGAACCGGTAAACGGGGGCGGTCTGACGCAAGCGGATAGCGGCACCCTGCGGGCCGAGCTGCAAATCGCGGCAGTGGCCGTCGTACAATCCGCCGATTTGCTGGATGCGGCTGCGGGTGCAGGTGCAGTAATAGCTGAGCCCCTGGCGCTGCAACAGATCCAGCGCGGCGCGATAGGCGTCGTGACGTTGGGATTGATAGATGACCTGGCCGTCCCAGTGGAGACCATAATGTTCCAGCGCGGACAGGATGCGAGCGGCGGCGCCGGGGACTTCACGCGGCGGGTCGATATCTTCGATGCGAACCAGCCACTGCCCGCGTTGGGCGCGAGCCTGAAGGTAGCTTCCCAGAGCGGCAATCAGCGAACCGAAATGCAGATCCCCGGAAGGCGATGGGGCAAAGCGCCCCACATAATGACTTTCTTGCATATCAGAGGGGAGAGGTTCCCTTTTCTCTGTGCGGCGCACGGGATGCGCACGCCGCAGCGGTAACATACTCGTTATGCTTGAAACTGCATCTGTGTTAGCTGCGCCTGCTTACCCGAATCACTTACTTGAGTAAGCTCATCGGGATGCGCATTCTTGCCGCCTTGATGCAGCTCCAATCATTTAGAGTAGCGGTATTAGCCGGCCATCTGCTTTTCGCGGATCTCAGCCAGCGTCTTGCAGTCGATGCACAGATCGGCGGTCGGACGCGCTTCGAGGCGACGAATACCGATCTCCACGCCACAAGATTCGCAGTAGCCGAAATCATCGTCTTCCACTTTCTTCAGCGTTTTCTCGATCTTTTTGATCAGTTTGCGTTCACGGTCACGGTTACGCAGTTCAAGGCTGAACTCTTCTTCCTGAGTGGCACGGTCGGCCGGATCAGGGAAGTTGGCTGCCTCTTCTTGCATATGCGATACAGTACGGTCCACTTCGTCCCTGAGCTGGTTGCGCCACGCTTCAAGAATGCGCTTGAAATGCGACAACTGGGCGTCGTTCATGTACTCTTCGCCCGGCTTCTCTTGGTACGGCTCCACCCCAGCGATGGCGAGAATGCTCAAGGACGAGGTTTTACGGTTTTGCCCTTCTTGCATGTTGCTTCTCCTACATACACACGCACTATCGAATCCCCAATGCGGGGGAAAAACAGGCCGCTATAAATAACAGAAGGAAGGTAGGTTGGCAATTATTCCTGTCGCCCGCTTGACAATCGTGTGAAGGAGGGCGTATTTGGCGATCGTGCTGGCCGGTTGTCTATTTATAGGGACCCGACTGCGCTAATCGATAAAAAACGGCAGCTTATCGCAGAGATAAATACCGTCAGGTGATAACTTTGCCCCGTAGCAAACCACTTCCACTCCCAACTGCCGGACCTGTGCCAACAGCGCCGCATAGCGCTCATCTATATGATGTGCCGGTGCGACCTGCTCAATACCGCTGTGTAACACGGCAAAGAACAACACCGCCCGTTGCCCGCTTTCAACCACGCTGAGCAACTCACGCAGGTGCTTTTGCCCTCTGAGCGTTACCGCATCAGGAAAGTAACCACGTTGTTGTTGCAGTAATGTGACTGACTTAACTTCAATATAGCAGTTAACCCGATTTTCTGCCTGTAATAACAAATCGATACGGCTGTTTTCACCGCCGTATTTCACCTCGCCGCTGATTTTACTGTAACCGGATAATTCATTGATTAAATTATGTTCAACTGACTCGCGCACCAGCGCGTTGGCGCGCAGGGTATTGACGCAGATCCAGTGCCCCTGTTGGGTATGGGTCAGCTCCCAACTGTGGGCGTATTTGCGCTTGGGATTGTCCGAGGTGGAGTACCAAACGGTGTCGCCGGGCGTGGCGCAGCCGGTCATTGCGCCGGTATTGGCGCAGTGCAGCGTAAAGGTTTCCCCTTCCGGGGTGATCACGTCCGCCAGAAAGCGTTTGTAACGTTTGATCAGCGTGGCGGAACGCAGCGGTGGAGAGAAAATCATGCGGATGCCTGTTTGGCCAGCGGCCACTGTTCGAGGTGTTGATAGCGGGTGCGGCCGTTTTCGAACACCGACTCATATAAGGAAAAGGCGTCGGCGCTGAACGCCCAGCCCGGCGTCGCCGGCGGGAGCGCCACCGGCTGGGTGGCGGCGCGCAGCAGCGTGATGTGCGGATGGAACGGCAGCGCGCTTTGATGGCAGCCGCTGCGTGCGGCCTGCGAACGCAGCAGCTCGGCCAGCTGCAGCAGCCCGCGCGGCGCGCGGCGGGTGCCGAGCCAGACCACGCCGGGGCGCGGCCAATGGCCGAGATCGTCGAGCCGCATGCTGAACCCGGGTTGTACGATGCGGCCGGCCAGTTTGCGCAGCGCCAGCTCTTTCTGCGCGCTGACCTCGCCGAGAAACGCCAGCGTCAGGTGCAAATTGGCCGCCGCCACCGGCCGGCCGGCCTCCGGCGCAAACGCCTCGGCGCGCCAGCGGACCACCTGCTGTTGCAGGGCGTCAGGCAAGGACAGGGCGAAAAACAGGCGGCGCGAATTGGACATAAGGACTCGGCAAATGCATGACAAAACGGTCGGGAACAGCGGTAAACGTTACTGGCAGCGGCCCCGCGAGCGGCGCGGCGCACGAATGAGCTCCGTACTATAGCTAACGACGCCGCAGTTTGAAAGGCTACGGGGACAAAGCTAATGCTACACTGTACGCCGTTTAACGCTAACCACTACGGAGAATTCAGTGTCTTCATTGCCCGTCAGCGCGGTGCTCGATGAGTTGCTGGCTGCGCTGCAGTCTGCCCCGCAGGTGCTGTTGCACGCCCCGACCGGCGCCGGTAAATCCACCTGGTTGCCGCTGCAGATCCTGGCTAAGGCCGGGTTGCCGGGGCGCATTATCATGTTGGAGCCGCGGCGGCTGGCGGCGAAAAATGTCGCCTATCGCCTGGCGCAGCAACTGGGGGAGGAGCCTGGTCAGACCGTGGGCTACCGCATGCGCGCCGAAAGCAAAAGCGGGCCGCAAACCCGACTGGAAGTGGTGACGGAAGGCATTCTCACCCGCATGCTGCAGCAGGATGCCGAGCTGCAGGGTGTGTCGTTGGTGATCCTCGATGAGTTCCATGAACGCAGCCTGCAGGCCGATTTGGCGCTGGCGTTGCTGCTCGACGTGCAGCAAGGGCTGCGCGACGATCTGAAGCTGCTGATCATGTCGGCCACCTTGGATAACGCTCGCCTGTCGCAGTTGCTGCCGGAAGCGCCGGTAGTGGTGTCTGAGGGGCGCAGTTTCCCGGTTGAACGCCTGTATCAGCCGTTGGCCAGCCATCAGCGGCTGGAGGACGGCGTAGCGGCGGCGGTGAAGCGGTTGCTGGCCGAACAGCCGGGATCTTTGCTGCTGTTCCTGCCGGGCGTGGCGGAGATCAATCGGGTGCTGGAGCGATTGAGCGGCGAGGTGGCGAGCGATACCGATCTTTGCCCGCTGTATGGTGCCTTGCCTCTGGCGCAACAGCAAAAAGCGATTCAGCCGGCGGCGCCTAGCCGCCGCAAGGTGGTGCTGGCGACCAACATCGCCGAAACCAGCCTGACGATCGAGGGCATTCGGCTGGTGGTGGACAGCGGCCTGGAGCGCGTGGCGCGTTACGACGTGCGCAACGGTTTGACGCGGCTGGCGACGCAGCGCATCAGTCAGGCCTCGATGGTGCAGCGTGCCGGGCGCGCCGGGCGCCTGGAGCCGGGCCTTTGCTGGCATCTGTTCGCCAAAGAACAGGCGGAACGCGCGGCGGAACATGCCGAACCGGATATTTTACAGAGCGATCTCACCGGCTTCTGGCTCGAATTGTTGCAGTGGGGTTGCTACGATCCGGCGCAGCTGACCTGGCTTGATGCGCCTCCGGCGGCGGCATTGGCGGCGGCCAGGGCGTTGTTGCGCCGGTTGGGGGCTACGGATGACGGCGACAAACTCACCGCGCCGGGGCGCCAGATGGCCGCGTTGGGATGCGAGCCGCGGCTGGCGGCGATGCTGGTCGCCGGCGCGACGCTGAGCGCCGACGGCCTGGCGACGGCGGCGTTGTTGGCGGCGTTGCTGGAAGAACCGCCGCGCGGTGGGCAGATGGATATCGGTTATTGGCTGAGCCGCCCGCAAGCGAACTGGCGGCAGCGTGCCGCGCAGTTGGCCAAACGCCTGCCGCAACGTGCGGGGCAAGTCGACGTCGAGTTGGCACCGCACCTGTTGGCGTCGGCATTTGCCGATCGCATCGCCCAGCGCCGTGGTCAGGACGGCCGCTACTTGCTGGCTAACGGCATGGGGGCGGCGATGAACCAGGATGAGGCGCTGTCGCGCGCGCCCTGGCTGATCGCCCCCAGCCTGTTGCAGGGCCACAACAGCCCCGATGCGCGTATCCTGTTGGCGTTGCCGGTGGACATCGAAGCGCTGGCGGCGCAGCTGCCGACGATGGTCATGCAGCGCACGGCGGTGGAATGGGATGAAGAGAAGGGCACGCTGCGCGCCTGGAAGCGCCAGCAGATCGGCCGTCTGACGCTGCGTGCCCAGCCGCTGGCCAAACCGGCGGACGAAGAGCTGCAGCAGGCGCTGCTCGATTGGGTGCGCGCGCAGGGGCTGGCGGTGCTCAACTGGGAGGGCGCCGCCGAACAATTGCGGGTGCGCCTGCAGTGCGCGCAAGCCTGGCTGCCGGAGGCGGAGTGGCCGGCGATGGATGAAGAGCCGCTGCTGGCGGCGCTGGATCAGTGGCTGCTGCCGTCGCTGAACGGCGTGCGCGATCTGCGTGGCTTGAAGCAGGTCAACCTCGCCGAGGCGTTGTCCCGCCTGCTGGACTGGCAGCAAAAGCAGCGGCTGGATAATGCGCTACCCACTCATTACACTGTGCCGACCGGCAGCCGCCTGCCGATCCGTTATGAGGCCGGCAAACCGCCGGCGCTGGCGGTGCGTTTGCAGGAGATGTTCGGCGAGCAGCGCAGCCCGATGTTGGCGGAGGGTCGCATCCCGGTGGTGCTTGAGTTACTCTCACCGGCGCACCGGCCGTTGCAAATCACCGGCGATCTGGCGGCCTTCTGGCAAGGCGCCTACCGCGAGGTGCAAAAAGAGATGAAGGGCCGCTACCCGAAACACGTGTGGCCGGACGATCCGGCCACGGCGGTACCGACGCGCCGAACGAAGAAATATCAGTAGGTCGCGATCATTCAAGGTTTGGAATTCAGATGTTTCTTCTGGTCAGCGCTGCGGCGTCGGCACAGATTAAGCGACTAATCATGGCCGGCAGTGTCGGCAAGCTCGGAGAACAACAGCCATGGCTGGGGATGACCGCGAGCCCATCGGGCGCAAAGGAAAACAACCAAAAAGCACCGCGTCGCGCAAGCCGCCGCGCCGTCGCCGAGACGACGATTATGACGATTACGAAGAAGACGAGTATGACGATGATGAGTATGAAGAGGAGGAGGAACGCATGCCGCGTAAGGTAAAAGCGACTCCGCCGCGTAAAAAACGCCGCTGGCTCGGCCTGATTATCAAACTGATCCTGGTGCTCGCCGTCCTGTTGGCGATCTACGGCGTCTACCTGGACTCGCAGATCCGCAGCCGCATCGACGGCAAAGTCTGGCAATTGCCGGCGGCGGTGTACGGTCGCATGGTCAACCTGGAACCGGGCATGCCGTACAGCAAGAAGGAGATGGTCAACCTGCTGGAAGGCATGCAGTACCGTCAGGTCAGCCGCATGACGCGTCCGGGCGAGTTTACCGTACAGGCCAACAGCATCGAGATGCTGCGCCGCCCGTTCGACTTCCCGGATGGTAAAGAAGGGCAGATCCGCGCCCGCCTCGATTTCCAGAACAACCGCCTGGCGAAGATCGAAAACCTGGACAGCGGCCGCAGCTTCGGCTTCTTCCGCCTCGATCCGCGTCTTATCACCATGCTGCAGTCGCCGAACGGTGAACAGCGCCTGTTCGTGCCGCGCTCCGGTTTCCCGGATCTGTTGGTGGATACGCTGATCGCCACGGAAGACCGCCACTTCTATGAGCATGACGGCATCAGCCCGTACTCCATCGGCCGCGCGGTGCTGGCCAACCTGACCGCCGGCCGTGCGGTGCAGGGCGGCAGTACCCTGACACAGCAGCTGGTGAAGAACCTGTTCCTGACCAACGAACGTTCGCTGTGGCGTAAGGCCAACGAAGCCTATATGGCGCTGTTGGTCGATTACCGTTACAGCAAGGATCGCATTCTGGAGCTGTATCTGAACGAGGTGTATCTCGGCCAGAGCGGCAGCGACCAGATCCGCGGCTTCCCGCTGGCCAGCCTGTATTACTTCGGCCGCCCGGTGGACGAGCTGAGCCTCGATCAGCAGGCGTTGCTGGTCGGCATGGTCAAGGGCGCGTCGCTGTACAACCCGTGGCGTAACCCGAAACTGGCGCTGGAACGCCGCAACCTGGTGCTCAAACTGCTGCAGAACCAGGGCGTGATCGACGGCGAGCTGTATGACATGCTGAGCGCGCGTCCGCTGGGCGTACAGCCGAAAGGCGGCGTCATTACGCCACAGCCGGCGTTTATGCAGATGGTGCGTCAGGAACTGCAAACCAGGCTGGGCGATAAAGTGAATGACCTGTCCGGGGTGAAAATCTTCACCACGCTGGATCCGGTGTCGCAAGACGCGGCGGAAAAAGCGGTCGAAGACGGCATCCCGGCGCTGCGCGCCGCGCGTCACCTGCAGGATCTGGAAGCGGCGATGGTGATCGTCGATCGCTTCAGCGGTGAAGTGCGCGCCATGGTCGGCGGCGCCAACCCGCAGTTCGCCGGTTTCAACCGCGCCATGCAGGCGCGCCGTCTGGTCGGCTCGTTGGCCAAGCCGCCGACGTATCTGACCGCGCTGTCCGAACCGGATAAATACCGCCTCAACACCTGGCTGGCGGATGCGCCGCTGTCGCTGAAACAGCCGAACGGCGCCGTCTGGCAGCCGAACAACTATGATCGCAAATTCCGCGGTCAGGTGATGCTGGTGGATGCGTTGGCCAACTCGCTGAACGTGCCGACGGTGAACCTCGGCCTGTCGGTCGGGCTGGATCAGATCAGCGCCACGCTGCAACGCCTGGGGATCCCGAAAGCGGAGATCAACCCGGTGCCTTCGATGCTGCTGGGGGCGATCGGCCTGACGCCGATGGAAGTGGCGCAGGAGTACCAGACCATCGCCAGCGGCGGTAACCGTGCGCCGCTGTCGGCGGTGCGTTCGGTGATCGCCGAAGACGGCACGGTGCTGTACCAGAGCTTCCCGCAGGCGGAGCGTATGGTGCCGGCGCAGGCCGCTTACCTGACGCTGTACGCGATGCAGCAGGGCGTGGCGCGCGGGACCTCCCGCTCGCTGTCGGTGAAGTTCCCGAACTACAACCTGGCGGCGAAAACCGGTACCACCAACGATCTGCGCGACAGCTGGTTCGCCGGCATCGACGGCAAGGAAGTGGCGATCGCCTGGGTCGGGCGCGATAACAACGGCCCGGCCAAGCTGACCGGCGCCAACGGCGCGTTGACCCTGTATCGTCGCTATCTGGAAAACCAGACGCCGCTGCCGCTGATGCTGCAGCCGCCGGAAGGCATTAACCAGATGAGCATCGACTCCGCCGGCAACTTTATCTGCGGCGGCGGCAGCTGGCGCACCATCCCGGTCTGGACCGACAATCCGCAGGGATTGTGTCAGGCCAGCCAGGCGGCGGTGCAACAACAGCAGCAACAGCAACAACCGGCGGCGGGTGAGCAAAAAGATGGCGATGGCGTCGCCGGCTGGATCAAGGATATGTTCGGTCAGTAATCGATGCCGGGGCGCCCGCCCCGGTGAAAATTTTTGCTTTGTTATTAAGCCCGTAACCTTGGTTGCGGGCTTTTTTATTTTTCCGCTCGTTTTATTTCCCTGTTAACTGTAAGGCTAAGCGCCTAATCCTTAACCTATTTGCCCTATGAATTCGGCTTGCAGTTTAATTTGGCTTCTGCATAAAATGCGACGCTTATAATAATTATTATCGTTTACATTCGTCATTTAATAATTCATCAGAGAAATCAACCATGCTGACCAAGCGTCTTTCATCATCCGCGGCCAAGCAGAGCCGTCTCCCCGTCAGTGCGTTAGCGATCACCGTCGCCGCGGCGCTGGGCACGCTGGCGATGCCGGCTTTTTCCGCCGACGCCAAGCCGGCCGCCAAGGAAGACACGATTACCGTTGTGGGCAGCAGCAACACCGCCCAGCAGGAAAGCGCCTGGGGGCCGGTCGGCACCTATGTCGCCAAGCGCAGCGCCACCGGCACCAAAACCGATACGCCGATCGAGAAGAACCCGCAGTCCGTTTCCGTGGTAACGCGTGAAGAGATGGATATGCGCCAGCCGGATACGGTGAAGGGCGCGCTGGCCTATGCGCCGGGCGTATTCGCCAGCCGCGGCAGCTCCACGACCTATGACGCGGTGGCAATCCGCGGCTTCCCGGCTACCAACACCACCCAGTATCTGGATGGCCTGCGGCTGCTGGGCGACAACTACAGCGAAGCGTCCATCGATCCTTATTTCCTCGAGCGCGCCGAGTTGCTGCGCGGCCCGGTCTCGGTGCTGTACGGCAAAAGCAACCCCGGCGGTTTGGTCGCCCTGGTCAGCAAGCGGCCAACCACCGAGCCGCTGCGCGAAATCCAGTTCAAGATGGGCACCGATAACCTGTTCCAGACCGGTTTCGATTTCAGCGACGCGCTGGACGATCAGGGCATCTATTCCTATCGCCTGACCGGCCTGGCGAAAGACAGCGATGCGCAGCAAAACATGAGCAAAGAGAAGCGCTATGCGATCGCGCCGTCCTTTAGCTGGCGCCCGGATGACAAGACCAACTTCACGCTGCTGGCCAACATTCAAAACGATCCCTATACCGGTTATTACGGCTGGCTGCCGAAGCAGGGCACGCTGATCCCGTTGCCGGACGGCAGCAAACTGCCGACCGATTTCAACGAAGGCGAAGCCAGCAACTATACCTCCCGCAAGCAGCGGATGATCGGGTACAGTTTCGAACACGCCTTCAACGATACCTGGGCGGTGCGCCAGAACTTGCGCTATCTGCAGTTGGACACCGATATGAAGAGCATTTATGGCAGTGGCGTTTCTGCTGCGACGCCGACGACGATCAATCGCGCCTATGTTCAGTCGAAAGAGCACCTGAACAATTTCTCGGTGGATACTCAGGCGCAGGCGAAGGTGAAAACCGGCGATATCGACCACACGCTGTTGTTCGGCGTGGACTACATGCGCATGCGTAACGATATCAATGCCGCATTTGGCACAGCGGACGGGCTGAGCATGACCCATCCGCAATACGGGAATGACGCGGTCAACATCAACTTCCCCTACCATTATCTGAACCGTCAGGAGCAAACCGGCCTGTATGTGCAGGAGCAAGGGGAGTGGAATCAGTGGCTGCTGACGCTGGGCGGGCGCTATGACTGGGCGAAGACTTCCGCTTATAACCGCGATACGAGTTCGACGAGCCAGCAGACCGACCGGCAGTTCACCTGGCGCGGAGGCCTGAACTATCTGTTCGACAACGGCGTGACGCCGTATTTCAGCTACAGCGAGTCGTTTGAGCCGAATTTGGGCACGACGCAAGGGGGCAGTACGTTCAAACCTTCGATCGGCAAGCAGTATGAAGCCGGTGTGAAATACGTGCCGAAGGATCGCCCAATCGTGCTGACCGGCGCGCTGTACCAACTGACCAAGAACAACAACCTGACGCCGGATCCGGATAACGCGCAGTTCAGCGTGCAGAGCGGCGAGATCCGTTCGCGCGGCGTGGAGCTGGAAGCCAAGGCGGCGTTGAATGCCAACGTCAACCTGATCGCCTCCTATACCTATACCGATGCGAAGTACACCAAGGACAATACCTATCAGGGCAAACCGACCGTCGAGGTGCCGAAACATATGGCGTCGCTGTGGGCGGATTATACCTTCCACGAAACGGCGGTGAGCGGCCTGACGCTGGGTTCCGGCGTGCGTTACGTCGGCTCCAGCTCGAGCTTCAACAGCGATAACTCCACCTTCAAGGTGCCGGACTACACGCTGGTGGACGCGACCATTAAATACGATCTGGCGCGCTTTGGCCTGCCGGGTTCGTCCGTGGGCGTCAACATCAACAACCTGTTCGACAAGACCTACGTGTCGAGCTGCTACCGCGACTACGCCTGCTACTGGGGCGCAGAACGCCAGGTGGTCGCCACCGCAACCTTCCGTTTCTAACCGGATAGCCGGGGCGGCGCCGCGTCGCCCCGGACAAAGCAGGATCTATGCAGGACAAACTTCTTAATCCCGGCGCGACCTTCGCGCTGGATAACGCCAGTTTCGCTGTCCCCGGCCGGGTGCTGCTGCAACCGCTGTCGCTCAGTTTTCCCCAGGGCAAAGTCTGCGGCCTGATCGGCCATAACGGTTCCGGTAAATCCACCCTGTTGAAACTGCTCGGGCGGCACCATGCGCCCAGCGGCGGTCTGGTCTTGCTTAATCGGCAGCCGTTGGCGCAGTGGGACAGCAAATCCTTCGCCCGCCAGGTGGCCTACCTGCCGCAGCAGTTGCCGGCGGCGGAAGGCATGACGGTGCGCGAGCTGGTGGCCGTCGGCCGTTATCCGTGGCATGGCGCGCTGGGGCGTTTTGGCGCCAACGATCGTCAACAGGTGGAAGAGGCCATCGAGCTGGTGGGCTTGAAGCCGTTCGCCAACCGGCTGGTGGACAGCCTGTCCGGCGGCGAGCGCCAACGCGCCTGGCTGGCGATGATGGTGGCGCAGGACAGCCGCTGCCTGCTGCTCGACGAACCGACCTCGGCGCTGGATATCGCGCACCAGGTCGAGGTGCTGGCGCTGATCCAGCGCCTGAGCCGCGAACGCGATCTCACGGTGATCGCCGTACTGCACGACATCAACATGGCGGCGCGCTACTGCGACCATTTGGTGGCGCTGCGCGGCGGTGAAATGATCGCCCAGGGCGGCCCGTTGGAGCTGATGCAGGGGCCGGTGCTGGAGCAAATTTACGGTATTCCTATGGGCACGTTGCCGCATCCGAGCGGCGGCGCGCCGGTGAGTTTTGTCTACTGATGTCCTCTGCATTCACTTCTTCTCACGATCCGCTGCGCCGCCGTTTGTTGATGGCGCTGGCTCTGTCGCCGCTGTTGGGTTCGTTGCCCGGCCGAGCGGCGGATGCGCCGCCGGATATCGCGCGCGTTGCGGCGCTGGAATGGTTGCCGATCGAGCTGCTGTTGGCATTGGGCGTGACGCCGCTGGCGGTGGCCGATGTGCATAACTACAACCTGTGGGTGGCGGAGCCGACGCTGCCGGCGACGGTGGTCGACGTCGGCCAGCGCACCGAACCGAACCTCGAACTGCTGCAGCAGCTTCGGCCTTCGCTGGTGTTGCTGTCGCAAGGCTATGGCCCGACGCCGCGCAAAATCCAACCCATCGCGCCAACCATGAGCTTCGGCTTCAACGACGGCAGCGGCAAACCGCTGACCGTCGCCCGCCAGTCGCTGCTCGCGCTGGGCCAGCGGTTGGGCATAGAAAGCCGGGCGGTAAACCACCTGGCGCAGTTCGACAGCTTTATGCAGGACGCGCGTCAGCGCCTGCAAAGCTACACCCGGCAACCGCTGCTGTTGTTTTCGCTGATCGACACGCGCCATGCGCTGATCATCGGCCAGAAAAGTCTGTTCCAGGAAGCGATGGATCAACTCGGCATTCGCAATGCCTGGCAGGAGCCAACCGATTTTTGGGGCACGGCGGTGGTGGGGATTGAACGGTTGGCCACGGTGCGTAACGCCCGGGTCATTTATCTCGATCACGGTAATCAGGCGATGATGGACAAGGTCCGCGCGACGCCGCTGTGGCAGTCGTTGCCCTTCGTGCGGCAAAACCAGCTGCGGCAGGTGCCGGCGGTGTGGTTCTATGGTGCTACGCTGTCGACGATGCGTTTCTGCCGTCTGTTGGCGCAAGCTCAGGAGAGTGCGTCATGAATGCGGGCATCCGGAAATTGCCGCTGACGCTGATCCTGCTGTTGCTGGCGGCGGCAGGCGGTTTGACGATATATAACCTGGTGCAGCAGCTGCCGCCGGCGCAATGGGCGCGGGCGCTGAGCGCGCCGGACATCGACGACGTGCGGCAAATGCTGTTCCATTACAGCCTGCTGCCGCGGTTGACGGTGTCGCTGTTGGCCGGCGCCGGTCTGGGGTTGGTTGGCGTGCTGTTCCAGCAGGTGTTGCGCAATCCGTTGGCGGAACCGTCGACGCTCGGCGTGGCCGCCGGCGCGCAGCTCGGCCTGACCATCGCCACGCTGTGGGTGCTGCCGGGGGGCGAGTTCACCCGCCAGTTGGCCGCTATGGTGGGGGCGATTGTGGTGGGCGGGCTGGTGTTCGGCGTCGCCTGGGGCAAGCGAATGTCGCCGGTGACGCTGATTCTGGCCGGGCTGGTGCTGGGGTTGTATTGCGGCGCGGTCAACAGCCTGCTGGCGCTGTTTCATTACGATCAGCTGCAGGGCATGTTCCTGTGGGGCACCGGCGCGCTGAACCAACAGGATTGGAGCGCGGTGCAGTTTATCCTGCCGCGTTTGCTGGTGGCCAGTGCGCTGGCGGCGCTATTGCTGCGCCCGCTGACGCTGCTGGGGCTGGACGACGGCGTGGCGCGCAACCTGGGCCTGGGGCTGTCGATGGCGCGCTTCTGCGCTCTGGGACTGGCCATCATCTTCAGCGCCATGCTGGTGAGCGCGGTGGGCGTTATCGGCTTTATCGGTCTGTTTGCGCCGCTGATGGCGAAGATGCTGGGCGCGCGCCGTCTGGCGCACCGCATGATGCTGGCGCCGTTGCTGGGGGCGCTGTTGCTGTGGCTGACCGATCAGGTGATGCTCGGGGTCACGCAGGTGTGGCGCGAGATCCCGACCGGTGCGGCCACCGCGCTGTTCGGCGCGCCGCTGCTGCTGTGGCTGTTGCCGCGTTTGCGCAGCGCCGCCACGCCGCCGCCGATGAACCTGGGCGACAAGGTGCCTGCCGAGCGCGGGAATCTGCCCGGCTGGATCCTGCTGGGTGGCCTCGTATTGCTGATCGGCCTGACGCTGGCGCTGATGCTGGGCAAAAACGCCGGCGACTGGCACTGGAGCCTGGGGGCGGAGCTGGACTCCCTGCTGCCGTGGCGCTGGCCGCGGGTGCTGTCGGCGTTGGCTGCGGGCATGATGCTGGCGGTCGCCGGCACGCTGATCCAGAAGCTGACCGGCAACCCGATGGCCAGCCCGGAAGTGTTGGGCATCAGCTCCGGCGCCGCTTTTGGCGTCGTGATGATGCTGTTTATGGTGCCGGGCGACGCCTTCGTTTGGCTGCTGCCCGCCGGCAGTCTGGGGGCGGCCGTTACGCTGCTGATCATCATGATCGCCGCCGGCCGCGGCGGTTTCTCGACGGAACGCATGTTGCTCGCCGGTATCGCGCTCAGCACCGCCTTTACCACCGTCATCTTCCTGCTGTTGGCCAGCGGCGATCCGCGTATGGGGGGCTTGCTGACCTGGCTCTCCGGCTCGACCTATTCAGTGGAGCCGGCGCAGGCGCTGCGCACCGCGCTGGTGGCCGCCGGCCTGATGGTATTGGCGCCGCTGTGCCGCCGTTGGCTGACCATCCTGCCGCTCGGCGGCGCTACCGCTCGTTCGGTGGGGATCGCCTTGACACCTGCGCGATTGACCATCCTGTTGCTGGCCGCCACGCTGACCGCCATGGCGACCCTGACCGTGGGGCCGCTGAGCTTTGTCGGGCTGATGGCGCCGCATATGGCGCGCATGCTGGGCTTCCGCCGCGCGCTGCCGCAGATGGTGATCGCCGCGCTGCTGGGCGGCTTGCTGATGGTGTTTGCCGACTGGTGCGGGCGGATGCTGCTGTTCCCGTACCAGATCCCCGCCGGGTTACTGGCGACCTTCATCGGTGCGCCGTACTTCGTTTATCTGTTGCGTAAGCAGACGTCGTAATCGGCATCTCGGCCGTGCTTTTTCTGCCATCAAAGGCTCAGCGTCGCTGAGCCTTTTTTTATTTTTCATGGTGTTGTAAGGCGCTGCGAGCGGTTGCGCAAAAATGATATTGCGTGCGAAAAGGAACACGAGGCGTGGTGGTGAGATGAATATACTGCGGGCGGGTGCTCTGGAGCTTTGTCTCTGGAGCCCGAGCGAAAGATACAAAGAGAAAAGCCCCGAGTCGATATTCATCAACCCGAGGCCTACTCTAACGCACGACAACGTTAAGTTAGCCTCTTACCCGCCGCGAGGCAAGGAGAAGAAGGCATGATGCCGAACAAACGGAGCCTGTTAAAATTGGTGGTTATTTGTACCACGGTAATATCACTGGCATGGATAACCCGCAGCTCGCTGTGTGAGCTGCGGATCCGATCGGGCACTACGGAGGTTGCGGCCATTTTGGCTTACGAATCCGAACGGTAAGGCAACCCGGCGGCGGGGGCTTTGCCTCCGCTTGCTGGCAGTCGATGCGTTGATCCGGGAGCACCCATCCGCTCAAAAAAAACGGCGAGCCTTGGCTCGCCGTTTTTCATGTTGATCTCGGAGCTTATTTCAGGCCGGCGGCATCGCGCAGCAGCTCAGCTTTGTCGGTCGCTTCCCACGGGAAGTGCTCGCGGCCGAAGTGGCCGTAGGCGGCGGTTTCGCGGTAGATCGGCTGCAGCAGATCCATCATCTGGATCAGGCCGTATGGGCGCAGATCGAAGAATTCGCGCACCAGCAGCGTCAGCTGTTCGGTTGGCACTTTCTCGGTACCGAAGGTTTCCACCATGATGGAAGTCGGTTCCGCTACGCCGATAGCGTAAGAAACCTGGATCTCGCAGCGATCGGCCAGGCCGGCGGCGACGATGTTTTTCGCCACGTAGCGCGCCGCGTAAGCCGCGGAACGGTCAACCTTGGACGGATCCTTACCGGAGAAGGCGCCGCCGCCGTGGCGAGCCATGCCGCCGTAGGTGTCGACGATGATCTTACGGCCGGTGAGGCCGCAGTCGCCCATCGGGCCGCCGATAACGAAACGGCCGGTCGGGTTGATGTGGTATTTGGTGCCCGCCGTCAGCCATTCCGCCGGCAGTACCGGCTTGATGATCTCTTCCATCACCGCTTCTTGCAGATCTTTCAGCGCGATCTCTTCGGAATGCTGGGTGGACAGAACGACGGCGTCGATGCCGACGATTTTGCCGTCGTCGTATTGGAAGGTCACCTGGCTCTTCGCGTCCGGGCGCAGCCACGGCAGGGTGCCGTTTTTACGCACTTCGGACTGGCGCTGCACCAGACGGTGTGCGTAGGTCACCGGAGCCGGCATCAGCACGTCGGTTTCGTTGGTGGCGTAGCCAAACATCAAGCCCTGATCGCCGGCGCCCTGCTCGAGAGGATCGGTACGGTCAACGCCCTGATTGATATCCGGTGATTGCTTGCCGATAGCGCTCAATACTGCGCAGGAGTTGGCGTCAAAGCCCATGTCCGAATGAACGTAGCCGATCTCGCGCACGGTCTTGCGGGTGATCTCTTCGATATCGACCCAGGCACTGGTGGTGATTTCACCGCCGACCAGGACCATGCCGGTTTTCACGTAGGTTTCGCAGGCGACGCGCGCCTTCGGATCTTGTTCCAGGATGGCGTCGAGGACGGCATCGGAGATCTGGTCGGCGATTTTATCTGGATGTCCTTCGGAGACGGATTCGGACGTGAAGAGGTGTTTAGCCATTGTGTTCTTTACCTTGCATAAGACGGGTTAGAAATTACTGCACAGCGCTGGAGATCCGGCATCGAAGCGAAGGGTCTTCCGCTGATGGCGCGAGATGCATCCTGCAACGCCCCTCAGGCAAAGCCGTTAAGCAGTTTATCAGTTAACCAGTATAGATGGATTAACATCTGGACGTCTATTTTAGGTCAGGGTTTAGCCAGATTGCCAGTAATTTTTTGCGCTTTCGCTCTTTTGCGCAAACGGGTTGGCGCCATTTTCATCGCTTGAAACAGTGTTCGGCGAATTTTCATTTTGCTTTTTCACCTGCTTACCGGTATAAACTGCGCGCGCGGTTCATTTGCTGCACAGTACGGCGGTCTGGCGTGGGGGAAGGTACGATAAACTTCCGCTTTGCATTCGCCGGCATTGCGCTATTATCCGTCGCGGGCGTTCGCCGTGGCGCCGCCGCTTCATCGAACGGTCACGTTCTTACACTATTTTAGAGGCTGGGTCGTTCACTCCGAACGGCGCGCGTGGAGGTGGTTGGATTAATGATCCGTTGTCTACCGGTTGTTGGTTCCCAACAGCAGTGCCGTTCTGGCGCACATTCTTCTGCTATTTCCCGTCTTGTCTCTCTGTCACTTGCCAGGTGCGATAAACACTTGGTCGCTACTCAGGATTCTCGGGCCGGCTAACGGTCGTCTGAAGAACTGAACAAGGGTAGCCTGCAGCCTTCCTGTGGGATGTTTCTTGGCCCGATTCACGAGGTTTGAACAGGGTGTCTTACAATTATATGAGTGATAAACCGATCGCTGACCGCGAACGGCAGTTCTCTTCGCTGCCGCCGGCGCGGCTTGTTGGGTTGTTCTCGCGGGTTGTAGCTGCGATAGTGGCTGGCGGTTTCGTCAGTACGGAATGTGAGGCGAACCATGTCTGATGATCTGTTGATTCACCGTCCGCCGGTTGCGGGCGAGTCTTTATCTTTGCGCTCCATGCAGGAGGTTGCCATGAATGATCGTAATGCCAGCAAGATGCTGCGTACTTATAACGTCGCCTACTGGGGCAACAATTACTATGACGTCAACGAGCTGGGCCATATCAGCGTGTGCCCGGATCCGGATGTCCCGCAGGCGCGCGTCGATCTGGCAGAACTGGTGAAAACGCGCCAGCAAGACGGCCAACGTCTGCCGGCGCTGTTCTGCTTCCCGCAGATCCTTCAGCATCGCCTGCGTTCGATCAACGCCGCGTTCAAACGCGCGCGCGAGTCCTTCGGTTACCAGGGCGGCTATTTCCTGGTGTATCCGATCAAGGTGAACCAACATCGCCGCGTGATTGAATCGCTGGTGAATTCCGGCGAACCGCTGGGGCTGGAAGCCGGCTCCAAGGCCGAGCTGATGGCGGTGCTGGCACATGCCGGCATGACCCGCTCGGTGATCGTCTGTAACGGTTATAAAGATCGTGAATACATTCGCCTGGCGCTGATCGGGGAAAAACTGGGGCACAAGGTGTACCTGGTGATCGAGAAGATGTCCGAGATCAACCTGGTGCTGGAAGAAGCTGAACGCTTGAACGTCATACCACGCCTGGGCGTGCGTGCGCGTCTGGCGTCGCAAGGCTCCGGCAAATGGCAGTCGAGCGGCGGCGAAAAATCCAAATTCGGTCTGGCGGCGGTACAGGTGCTGAAATTGGTGGAGACCCTGCGCGAAGCGGGCCGTCTCGACAGCCTGCAGTTGCTGCACTTCCACCTGGGCTCGCAGCTGGCCAACATTCGCGATATCGCCACCGGCGTGCGCGAATCGGCGCGTTTCTACGTTGAACTGCACAAGCTGGGCGTCAACATTCAGTGCTTCGACGTGGGCGGCGGTTTGGGCGTCGACTACGAAGGCACCCGCTCGCAGTCCGATTGCTCGGTCAACTACGGCCTGAACGAATACGCCAACAACGTGATTTGGGGCATCGGCGACGCCTGTAACGAACACGGCCTGCCGCACCCGACGGTGATCACCGAGTCCGGCCGCGCCGTGACCGCGCACCATACGGTGCTGGTCTCCAACGTGATCGGCGTAGAGCGCAACGAATTCAGCGAACCGCAGCCGCCGGAAGCCGACGCGCCGCGCGCGCTGGAAAGCATGTGGGAAACCTGGCTGGAAATGAACGAGCCGGAGAACCGCCGCTCGCTGCGCGAATGGCTGCACGACAGCCAGATGGATCTGCAC
The DNA here is from genome assembly GCF_052166695.1 of Serratia sp. CY76391. NCBI lineage: Bacteria > Pseudomonadati > Pseudomonadota > Gammaproteobacteria > Enterobacterales > Yersiniaceae > Serratia > Serratia sp. CY76391. The sequence continues at coordinate 18,196 of NZ_JBJNOJ010000007.1, read as the reverse complement.
GACGTGCATACCCAATACGCGCACGGCATGCTGGACCTGACCAAGCGCGCCTGGGCCGAGCAGCTGTATCTGAACATCTGCAACAAGATCCAGCAGCAGCTCGATCCGAGCAACCGCGCGCATCGCCCGATCATCGATGAGCTGCAAGAGCGTATGGCGGACAAGTTCTACGTCAACTTCTCGCTGTTCCAGTCGATGCCGGATGCCTGGGGCATCGACCAGCTGTTCCCGGTGCTGCCGCTGGAAGGGCTGGATAAGCCGCCGGAAGGCCGTGCGGTGCTGCTCGACATCACCTGCGATTCCGACGGCACTATCGACCATTACGTCGACGGCGACGGCGTGGCGACCACCATGCCGATGCCGCCGTACGATCCGGAGAACCCGCCGGCGCTGGGCTTCTTCATGGTCGGCGCGTACCAGGAGATCCTCGGCAACATGCACAACCTGTTCGGCGACACCGCCTCGGTTGACGTGTACGTGTTCCCGGACGGCAGCGTCGAGACCGAGCTGTCCGACGAGGGCGACACCGTGGCGGACATGCTGGAGTACGTGCAGCTCGATCCGAGCGCGCTGCTGTCCAAATTCCGCGATCAGGTCAAAGAAACCGATCTGGACAGCGAGCTGCAGGCGCAGTTCCTGGAAGAGTTTGAGGCCGGCCTGTACGGCTACACGTATCTGGAAGACGAGTAACCGCCCTCTTCAGGGGGGCGATATCGGCCCCCTTGAAGCATGAGCAAAATGCGGCCATAATCTGCTGCATCGGTAGCACCGAAACACACATCGAATAAATCCCTTTCTCGTCGGGCTAACGACGCGGGAGGGATTTTTTTTTGTAACGGCCCGGCGTCTGCGCCCGGCAACTTGTTGAACTACGAGGGTTTACTATGAGCACCTTAGGCCATCAGTCCGATAATTCATTAGTGTCCAACGCCTTTGGTTTCCTGCGCTTTCCGCTGAACTTCATGCCTTACGACAGCGATGCAGAGTGGGTCATCACCGGCATTCCGTTTGACATGGCGACCTCCGGCCGCGCCGGCGGCCGTCATGGCCCGGCGGCCATTCGTCAGGTGTCCACCAACCTGGCCTGGGAAGGCAATCGTTGGCCGTGGAGCTTCGATCTGCGCGATCGCCTGAATGTGGTTGACTGCGGCGACATCGTGTTCAACTTCGGCGATGCGCAGGACATGAGCGACAAGCTGCAGGCGCACGCGGAGAAACTGCTGAAGGCCGGTAAGCGCATGCTCTCGTTCGGTGGCGACCACTTTGTCACCCTGCCGCTGCTGCGCGCGCACGCCAAGCATTTCGGCAAGCTGGCGCTGGTGCACTTCGATGCCCATACCGATACCTACGCCAACGGCAGCAAGTTCGACCACGGCACCATGTTCTACCATGCGCCGAACGAAGGCCTGATCGATCCACATCACTCGGTGCAGATCGGCATTCGCACCGAGTTCGATCATGACAACGGCTTTACCGTACTGGACGCCGCGCAGGTGAACGATCGCAGCGTGGACGACCTGCTGACGCAGATCAAAGGCATCGTCGGCGATATGCCGGTGTACCTGACCTTCGACATCGACTGTCTGGATCCGGCGTTCGCACCGGGCACCGGCACGCCGGTGATCGGCGGCCTGACCTCCGATCGCGCGCTGAAACTGGTGCGTGGCATGCAGTCGCTGAACATCGTCGGCATGGACGTAGTGGAAGTGGCGCCGGCTTATGACCAGTCCGAGATCACCGCGCTGGCCGCGGCGACGTTGGGTCTGGAGATGCTGTACCTGCAGGCGGCCAAGAAACACGCCTGACGCCAGGCCTCGCCTCGCTGAAAAAGCGGCTCCCATCGAATTGGGGCCGCTTTTTTTTATTTCGTTTGTCGCCATCCGCGCGGCGATTTTCAGTCTGTTGCAACGCCTTTGCGCAAGCCTGCTCAGAAATGAAATTGAGTCAGTAAAAAGGAACCGCGACAACGGAGAGGATGAATATACTGCGCGCGGGTGCTCTGGATCTTTGTGTCTGGAGCCTGCGTGAAAGGTACAAAGAGAAAAGCCCCGAGTCGATATTCATCAACCCGAGGCCTACTCTAACGCCAGCAACGTTAAGTTAGCCTCTTACCCGCCGCGAGGCAAGGAGAAGAAGGCATGATGCCGAACAAACGGGGCCTGTTAAAATTGGTGGTTATTTATGCCACGGTAATATCACTGGCATGGATAACCCGCAGCTCGCTGTGTGAGCTGCGGATCCGATCGGGCACTACGGAGGTTGCGGCCATTTTTGCTTACGAATCCGAACGGTAAGGCAACCTGGCGACGGGGGATGTCCCCCGTCTGCTGGTTGGTGGCGTCCAGATCCCTGAGCACCCACTCACAGCATTCGGTTTCTCGCCACAGAGGAGAGAGAAACGGGTTTATGCCCGCTTCACCTGCCGCGCCAGCAACATACGGCTAAACAGCGCGCCGCCCGCCAGCAGCGTCAGCAGCTGTGAGGCAATCAGCACCGCAAAGCCCGAGGACACCTTGCCCTGGCTGGCCATCACCATGCCCATCGCCATCGGCACGAACGCCGAGAACAGATTGCCGATACCGTTAATCAGCCCATAGGCGCTGCCGACCGCCTCCGGCCGCGCATAATGCTGCAGCAGCGTGGGGATTGCCGCGCCCTGCGCGCCCCAACAGGCGTTGGCCGCCAGCAGGAAGAAGGCGATCCAGCCAAGCTGATGGCTGTTCATTACGCCATAGATGCACAGTGCGGTCGCCGCGCCGCCAAAGACGAAGATCAGCGGCGCCTGATAAGGACGGATGCGATCGAGCAACGCGCCGCCGAGGTATTTGGAGGCGATACTGACGATGAAAGGCAGCGCGGCCATCCAGCCCATTTGCTTGATGGAGAACCCCTTTTCATCGGTCAGGTAAGCCGGCAGCCAGGCGCTGGAGCCCCACAGGTAACTGAGCGTGGCGATCTCGATCAGCAGGATCCAGCCGAGCATCGGCGTGCGCCAGGCCAGCGCAAAGGTGTGCCAGACGCGGCTTAGCACCGGTTGCGGATCGGCAGGGCGTGAAGATGAAGATAAGGCGAGCGGATGAACGAACAACCGCACCAGCGCCAGGCCCAGCAGCAGGTTGAGCAGCGCCAGCAGGTGAAACGACATCGCCCAGCCGAAATGCGCCATCAGAAAACTCACCAGCGGAAAGCCGAGCACCAGCCCCAACGAGACGCCCAGCGCGCTGACCGCGTTGGGCTTGCCACGCTCGTCGGCGGCGAAATGATCGCTGATGTACATGGTTTTCAGCGAGAACAGCGGCCCTTCGCTGACGCCAAGCAGCGCGCGCACCACGCACAGCAACAGCAGCGATCCCGCCAGCGGCGAGGCGGCGGTGAGCATCGCCCACAGCACCACGCTCAGCGTCAGCGCGCGGCGGTAACCCATCAGCGTTTCCAGAAACGGTGTGAGCAACATGGCGGACAGGCCGTAACCGAGTAAAAACACCGTCATCAGCGTGCCCTGGTGAGCGCGGTCACCGCCGAGTTGAAAGTGTTGCAGGAAGTCGGGATTGACCAACATCACGGCGATATTAACTCGATCCGCATAGGCGATAACGATCAGAAACAGCAGGGCGATCACCCCAAACCAGCGTTGACGTTGTTGCACGGCGCGTTCCTCAGTGCGAGCGGTTGACGAATTCAGGCAGCAGTAAACTCACCCGAGGATGCCATTTGGCGCAAACGCGGGGATGGGGCTGATTGATGTAAATTTATTGTTATCAAATAGGGTGTAAAAGACAGAGAGAAAACACTTTTACGCGCAATACGCCGCCGGGATCAACGCATTTTTTGCCATAAATTAGCGAGGGAGCGCACAACTGACATAGGTTTTTCATATCGGTGCATGATTTCGTGATCTTTCCCGCATTTGTCATTTTTAAACAACCTTTCATTAACATTTGCCGTTCCGCTCGCTTGACGAAAGTTTCGCCAGACTTATAGTGGCTGTATTAAATAAGAAACTGAGTTTCATATATGAAACAATCAGATAGAGGATAAAAGCAATGAGCTGGAAGAATGTGTGCGAAGTGTCTCAGGTGAAAGAAGATTTTCCTTTCTCCGGCAAAGTGGAAGGAAAGGAGATCGGGGTGTACCTGCTCGACGGTAACTACTACGCGCTGGAAGACGTCTGCCCGCATGCTTATGCCTTGCTCAGCCAGGGGTTTGTAGACGACGGCAAGGTTGAGTGCCCGCTGCACGAAGCGCTGTTTGACGTGCGTACCGGCCAGTGCCTGCGCGAGCCGGGCGGCCGCGATCTGCAAACCTATCCCACCCGGGTGGTCGACAACCAAATCCAGATCACCTTTATCGCGGAGGAGTAATCATGCAGCACATCACCGATTTCAATCCCTGGCTGCCGGACACCCAACAGGTGACGCCGGCCCGCGAAGGCGGCAACGGTCAAATCCATCAGCCGGGCCAGTTCCGCAATGTCATCTGGCAAAACCGCGCCCGGGTGCCGGACGGCTTCGAAACCGCCCTGGTGGCGGCGCTGGAAACGATCTTCGATCAGGGGGCGGAAGAGCTGGAGCAGATCGTCAGCGCGTTGAATCAGCGTCGTCTGTTCGATCGTAGCGGCCAGCCGTGGAATGAGGCGACGTTCCGCGAATTCCTTCACGTTAACGGTTTCTGAGCGACACCCGGGAGAAGACAATGACAGCAAACACAACATCCTCCGAACAGAGCTTGCAGGACTATCTTGACCAGGGGCTGCGCGGCATGTGGTATCCGGTGCTGGCCAGCTGGGAAGTGGGCAACAACCCGGTCGGCATCACCCGCCTGGAGCAGCAAATCGTGGTGTGGCGCGACGCTGAAGGCCAGATCCACGCGCTGGAAGACCGCTGCCCGCATCGTGGCGCGCGGCTTTCCATGGGGTGGAACCTCGGCGATCGCATCGCCTGTTGGTATCACGGGGTGGAAGTCGGCGGCGACGGGACGGTGAAAGACGTGCCGGCGGTGGATCGCTGCCCGCTGGTGGGGCAAAAATGCCTGCGATCTTACCCGGCCAAAGAAGCCTATGGCGCGGTGTTCCTCTATTTCGGCGTGACGGCGGATGAAGCGCCGGCGGAGCTGACTTTCCCGCAAGAGCTGGCGGACGAAGCGTCGTACAGTCATTTTCTGTGCACCGCCAGCTGGAACTGCAACTACCAGTACGCCCTGGAAAACGTGATGGATCCGATGCACGGCACCTACCTGCACTCCTCTTCACACTCGATGGCGGAAGGTGATCGCAAGGCGGACATGGCGCTGGAGCCGACCGACAGCGGCTTCATCTTCAAGAAAAACGGCCAGATCGGCGTCAACTTCGACTGGGTGGAATTCGGCAACAGCGGCGCGTATTGGATGCGCCTGTCGATCCCGTACAAGAAGCGCTTCGGGCCGGGCGGTCACTTCTGGATCATCGGCATGGTGGTGCCGGAGGACAAGGATCACTGCCGGGTATTCTTCTGGCGCATCCGTAAGGTCAAAGACTGGCAGCGCGACATGTGGCGCTTCATGTACCGCAACCGCCTGGAATCGTTGCATTGGGACGTGCTCGAGCAGGATCGCATCGTGCTTGAGAACATGGCGCCTAACGCCCGCGGCCGCGAATATCTGTACCAGCACGACGTCGGTCTTTCTCGCCTGCGCCGCCTGATGCAGAAAGAGGCGCAAAAACAGCTGGCGACGCTGCGTGAGCGGGAGGCGGCGCAGTGAACGGCCTGCTGAACGGTAAACGCATCGTGGTCACCGGCGCGGCGCGCGGCCTGGGCTACAGCTTCGCCGCCGCCATCGCCGCTGCCGGCGCGCAGGTGGTGATGTGCGACATTTTGGCGGATGAGCTGGCGGCGAGCGGCGCCGCGCTGCGCGAGCAGGGCGCTCAGGTGGAAACGCAGACGATCGATCTGGCGTCACCGGATTCGATCCGTTCGGCATTCGAGAAGATCGCTGCCGGCGGCGGGATCGACGGCCTGGTGAACAACGCGGCGCTGGCGACCGGCGTCGGCGGCAAAACCATGATGGAATACGATATCGAACTGTGGGATCGGGTGATGCAGGTCAACGTGCGCGGCACCTGGCTGGTGAGCCAGGCGGCGGTGCCGCTGCTGGCGCGCAACCCGCACGCCAAGATCGTCAATGTGGCGTCGGACACCGCGCTGTGGGGCGCGCCGCGCCTGATGGCCTATGTTGCCAGTAAAGGCGCGCTGATCGCGATGACCAGATCGATGGCGCGTGAGCTGGGTCCGCAGGGGATATGCGTCAACGCCATCGCGCCGGGCCTGACGCGGGTGGAAGCTACCGAGTATGTCCCCGCCGAGCGCCACCAGCTGTACGAGCAGGGGCGCGCGTTGGCCGGGGCGCAGCACCCGGACGATGTGAACGGTACGGTGCTTTATCTGCTGTCGCCGCTGGCGGATTTCGTCACCGGTCAACTGCTGCCGGTCAACGGCGGCTTCGTATTCAACTGACGGCCCGCAGGGCAGGCGCACAGCGCAGGAGCGAGAGATGGCGGACGAGCAAGCATGTAAATATCTGATCCCGGGGCTGGATCGCGGGTTGCAGTTGCTGCTGGCGTTTGGCGAGCAGCATAAGGAGATGACCTTCGCCGAGTTGCATCGCCTGGTCGATATGCCGAAGGCCACCGCTTATCGCGTGGTGCAGACGCTCGAACACCTAGGCTTTCTGGAGCGCAATCCGCGCACCAACACCTTTGCGCTCGGCATCAAGGTGCTGCGCCTCGGCTTCGAATATATCGCGTCGCTGGACGTGGCGCAGGCCGGCCAGCCGGTGATCGAGCAGCTGCGCGATCGCAGCCAGTGCAGCAGCCATTTGGCGATCCGCGACGGGCGTGACGTGATCTATATCGCCCGCGTCAGCGCCGCCGGTTCGCAGATCAATCAGGTCAGCGTCGGCACCCGCTTGCCGGTGCACCAAACCTCGCTCGGCCGCATGTTGTTGACCAGCGCGACTCGCAGCGAGTTCGAACAACTGTATCCGGACGCGCAGCTGCCGGGCAATGCGCCGGGCACCCCGGCGGATCGCGAAACGCTGTGGCAGATGGTGCAGCAAGACAAGGCGCGCGGCTATGTGATCGGCGAATCGTTCTTCCGCCACGGCATCTCCTCGATCGTCTACCCGATCTTCAACCGCGAGCAGCGGGTCGAGGCGGTGGTCAGCATTATGGTGCCGTCCGATGAGATCCCGAAAGCGGATCGCGAGCGGCTGCGCATGGAAGTGCGCGACGCGGCGGAGAAAATTTCCGGCTTCCTCGGCGCGCCGCCGCAGGCCAACGTCGGCTAACCGACAGGACCGACTCTTTTACTCAGGCAGGGATAAGGCCCGTAGCAAACAGGGGCCGGGGTTCACTCATGCCTGAAAACCGTATGCAGCGAGAACGTGAGGCTGAACAATGAGCGTAATCGGAATCGAAAAACTGGAATTTGGCGTCGAAGATCTGCCAACCTGCGAAAAATTCATGCAAGACTTCGGCCTGCAGCCCGCCACGCAACATTGGGGCGAAGCGCAGCGCGAATTCACTACCCTGAGTGGGGCGCGGGTTGTCCTGCATCCGCGGCAAAGCGCGGCGCTGCCTGCGGCGTTTGAAGGCGGTTCCACCCTCCGCCGCATGACCTGGGGCGTGGCCTCGCCCGCCGATCTGGCGCGCCTGCAGCCGCGTTTGGCGCTGATGCCCGGCTTCCGCCAGGTGGGAGAAGAGCTGGAGTGCCTCGATCCCAACGGCATGACGCTGCGCTTCGTCGTCAGCCGCCAGCAGGCGGTCGAGGTGCCGGTCACGCCGATCAACCAATGGGGCGACGTGCGCCGCATCGATCAACCCAGCCCGGTCTATTCGCAGGCGCAGCCGATCAACATTGGCCACGTGGTGTTCTTCGTTGAAGATCTGGCGGCGACCGAGCGTTTCTACCGCGAGCTGTTGGATTTCCAGGTTTCCGATCGCTATATCGATCGCGCCGTCTTCCTGCGCACCCAGGCGCGCGGCGGCCACCATAACCTGTTCCTGCTGAAGCTGCCGAACCGCCCACGCGGCCTGAACCACGTGGCGTTCACCGTGCGCGATATCCACGAAGTGATCGGCGGCGGCATTGCCATGAACAAAGAGCAGTGGAGCACCTTTATCGGCCCCGGCCGTCACCCGATCTCCTCGGCCTATTTCTGGTACGTCAACAGCCCGACCGGCGGCGCGTTCGAGTACTACACCAACGACGATTATCTGACGGAAAACTGGCAGCCGCGCGAGCTGGAACATTCGCTGGTCTCCTTCACCGAATGGGCGGTAGAGGGCGGCATCGATCACGACACGCGCCGCCAGCATAAAAAGGCGGAGGCGTTATGAGCCGGCCGGAGCAGATGGGCATCGTCATCGTCGGCGGCGGCCAGGCCGGCGGTTGGGCGGCCAAGACGCTGCGCGACCGGGGTTACAGCGGCCGGCTGACGGTTGTCAGCGACGAACCCTACGATTTTTACGAGCGGCCACCGCTGTCGAAAGCGGCGCTGCTGGATGCCGCGGCGCCCCTCAGCCGGCTGTTCAGCGAACAGACGGTGGCGGAGCTGAATATCGACTGGCGCCGCCCGCTGCGCGCCGAATCCATCGACGCTGAACAGCAAATCGTTACGCTCAGCGACGGGCAGCGGCTGCAGTTCGAGCAGTTGCTGATCGCCACCGGCGGGCGGCCGCGTTTGCCGAGCGCTGCCTGGGTGCAGCACCCGCGCGTGATGACGCTGCGTTCCTGGGACGATGCGGCCCGGTTGCGGCAGGGGCTGCAGGGCTGCCGTCGCCTGGCTATCGTCGGCGGTGGTTGGATCGGGCTGGAGATCGCCGCTTCCGCGCGGCGTCTCGGCGCCGAGGTGACGGTGTTTGAACGCCAGCCAGCGCTGTGCATGCGCAGCGTCGGCGCCGATGTCTCACAGGCGTTGCTCGAACTGCATCGTCGGCAGGGCGTCACGGTGCTGTGCGGCTGCGGTGAGATCTCGCTGGAAGATCGCGACGGCGCTGCCTGGATCGGCAGTGAAGCCAGCGATCCGCAAGCCTTCGATCTGGTAGTGGTGGGGATCGGCGTCGAGCTGAATCTCGAACTGGCGCGCAGCGCCGGGCTGGCGATCGAGTCCGGCATTGTGGTCGACGGCCAGGGGCGCACCAGCCATCCGGCGATCTTCGCCGCGGGCGATGTGGCGCGTCACCCGACGCTTGGCCTGTGCCTGCAGTCCTGGGCCTACGCGCAAAATCAGGCCATCAGCACCGCCTGCGCGATGCTCGACGCCTTCGCCGCCCCGTATGACGACGTGGCCTGGCTGTGGTCGGATCAATATGACGTCAATATCCAGATCCTCGGCGTGCCGAGCGGCGGTGTGCACCATGTGGTGCGCCGCACGCCGCAGTCGCAGGTGTTCTTCACGCTGAACGCCGATCGGCAGCTGGTGCAGATGGTGGCGTTCAACGACGCGCGCACCATCAAGCTCGGCAAGCGTTGGTTGGCGAGTGGCCGGGTGCTGGATCCGCAGCAACTGGCGGATGCGGAGTTTTCTTTGATGGCGTTGAAATAACGCCCGAACCTCGGGAGCGTTTTATGACTACGCAAGACATTGACGCCCGCGCTGGACGGGCGGGGGAAACCGTTGCCGAAAATCCGCAGCAGCGGGTGCGCTGGTCGGTGCCGATCGCGCTGTTTGCCTGCGTGCTGCTGGCGTTTTTCGACAAGATCAGCATCGCGGCGCTGTTTTCCGACGCCGAGTTTCAGCAGGCGTTGGGCATCGGTTTTGACCCGGCGCGGCTGGGCTTGCTGATGAGCGCGTTTCTGTTCTCCTACGGCATTTCCTCCATGCTGCTCAGCGGCATCGGCGATCGGCTTAATCCGGTCAAGGTATTGATTGGCATGATGGTGGTGTGGGGCGTGCTGATGGTGTTGATGGGGCTGGTGCGTTCCTATCACGCCATGATGACGCTGCGCATCCTGCTCGGCATCGCCGAAGGGCCGCTGCTGCCGATGGCCTACGCCATTATTCGTCAGGCCTTCCCGCCGCAGCTGCAGGCGCGCGCCACCATGCTGTGGTTGCTCGGCACGCCGCTGGGGGCCGCGCTCGGCTTCCCGGTCACCCTGTACATCCTCAATACCTTCGACTGGCAGGCCACCTTCTTCTTTATGGCGTTTCTGACGCTGCCGGTGATGTTGCTGGTGCTGTTCGGCATGCGTCATCTGAACGTCTCGCGTCCGGCGGCGGCGGCCAAACCGGCGGTGTCCGAACGCAAACAGCACCGCCGCGAGCTGTTGCGCAGCCCGCATTTCTGGATGATCTGCCTGTTCAACATCGCCTTCCTGACCTATCTGTGGGGCATGAACGGCTGGCTGCCGAGCTATCTGATCAAGGGCAAAGGCATTCATCTGGAACATGCCGGTTACCTCTCTTCGCTGCCGTTCATCGCCATGCTGCTCGGCGAAGTGCTGGGCGCCTGGCTGTCGGACAAGCTGGATCGCCGCGCGTTGGCCTGCTTCCTGTCGCTGTGCGGCGCCGGCCTCGGTCTGGCGGTGGTGCTGCACCTGCAGGGTACCTACAGCGTGATCGCCGCCATGGCCTTCAGCACCTTTATGTGGGGCGCCGGCGCGCCGAATATTTTCGCGCTGTTGGCGAAGGCCACCAGCAGCAAGGTGAGCGCCACCGCCGGCGGCATCTTCAACGGGTTGGGTAATTTTGCCGGTGCGCTGGCGCCGGTGCTGATGGGGGCGCTGATCGCCGCCACCGGCAATATGGATAACGGCCTGCTGTTCCTGGTGGTGATGGCTTTCGTCGGCTGCCTCATTCTGCTGCCGTTGCTGAGAAAGTACTGATTAATCAATCGATTCAACAGAGGAGTGACAACATGTCTCAGGTTGAGAACAAAGCCGGCGTCAAGCCGCAGGATCTGTCGATGGAAAACTGGGTGGAGTCGCGCATCGCCCGTTTCGAGGGCCGCAAATATGACTGGAACGCGCTGAAATTCCAGGCCGACTTCGACCCGAAATACCGCCGTGCGCAGATGCGCTACATCGGCACCGGCGCCACCGGCGTGGCCAGCGATGCCAACACCATTCCGGCAGGCAACTTCACCTTCTCCACCATGGTGCTGCCGTCGAAGTGCGAGGGCCCGCTGCACCTGCACGACGACGTGGAAGAAGTGTTTTTCATGCTGAAAGGCAGCATCACGCTGATGATTCAGGATGGCGAAGAGTATTACGAAACCAGGCTGAAAGAGCGCGATCTGATCTCGGTGCCGGCGGGGGTGTATCGCGGCCTGTTCAACCACGGCGAGGAAGAGGCGCTGATGTGCGTGATGCTCGGCACCGCCAAGCCGGAGATCCCGACCTATCCGGCGGATCACCCGCTGTCCAAAGTGAAGCGCAACTGATGAACGGCCTGGCGCAACGCCAACGGGCGCGCTGCGGGGCGTACACCCTGAGCTGGCGCGAGGCCGGGCAGGGGCGGCCGGTGGTGTTGCTGCATGGCATCAGCTCCGGATCCGCCTCGTGGATCAAACAGTTCAACGATAACGGCCTGACGGACGGCCACCGTCTGGTGGCATGGGATGCGCCGGGCTACGGCGGCAGCCTGCCGTTGGCGGATCCGCAGGCCGATGCCGCCGGTTATGCGGCGGCGTTGGCGGCGCTGATTGATGAGCTGCAGCTGGTGCAGCCGCTGATCGTCGGCCATTCGCTGGGGGCGCTGATCGGCAGCGCCTATGCCGCCGGCTATCCGGATGGGCTGTGCGGGCTGGTGTTGGCGGATCCGGCGCAGGGCTATGCTACGGCGCCGGAGGAAAAGCGTCGGCAGGTGTACGGCCAGCGCCAGCAGATGATGGAGACGCTGGGGCCGGTGGGCTACGGCGAGCAGCGGGCGGCGGCCTTGCTGCGTGAAGGGGCGGATCCGCAGGATATCGCCTGGGTGCGCAACGGCATGCAGCAGCTCGATCCCGACGGTTTTCTGAGTGCCGCCTGGATGCTGGCCAACGATGATATCGGCCGCTATCTGGCGCGCTATCGCGGGCCGCTGGAAGTGTGGTGCGGCGAACAGGATCGCATTACGCCACCGGAGAAGGCGGCCGAGCTGGCGGGTGAACAGGACGCGGCGCTGCGTCTGATCGCCGCCGCCGGTCATGCCAGCTACCTCGATGCGCCGGCGTGTTTCAACCGCTATCTGCGGGACTTTACGGGAGCAATCCAACGATGAATTTTCAGCTTGAGGATCGGGTGGCGGTGGTGACCGGCGGCTCGTCGGGCATCGGTTTAGAAACCCTGAAGCTGCTGCTGGCCGAAGGGGCGAAGGTGGCGTTCTGCGGCCGCGATCCGGACAAACTGGCCGGCGCGGAGGCCAGCCTGCGCGCGGACTTCCCGCAGGCGGAGATCCTGGCGCTGCGCTGCGACGTGCTGGATGCGCAGCAGGTGGCGCAGTTCGCCGCTCAGGTGACGGCGCGTTTCGGCGGCGTGGATCTGCTGATCAACAACGCCGGTCAGGGCTTCGTCGCCCACTTTGACCAGACGCCGCGCGAGGCCTGGCTGCATGAGGCCGAGCTGAAGCTGTTCGGCGTGATCAACCCGGTGCAGGCGTTCTTACCGGCGCTGGAACGATCGGCGATCGCGTCTATCACCTGCGTCAACTCGCTGCTGGCGCTGCAGCCGGAAGAACACATGATCGCCACCTCGGCGGCGCGTGCCGCGCTGCTCAACATGACGCTGACGCTGTCGAAAGAGCTGGTGGGCAAAGGCATTCGCGTTAACTCGATCTTGCTGGGGATGGTGGAGTCGGGCCAGTGGCGCCGCCGTTTCGACGATCGCAGCGATAAAGATCAAAGCTGGGAGCAGTGGACGGCGGCGATCGCCGAACGCCGCGGCATCCCGATGAAACGCCTCGGCAAGCCGCAGGAGCCGGCGCAGGCGCTGTTGTTCCTCGCTTCGCCGCTGGCTTCCTTTACCACCGGCGCGGCGCTGGACGTTTCCGGCGGCTTTAACCGCCATGTGTAGCAGGGGCCGAGAAAGATGAAGAAGATCATGATGATTGGCTACGGCGCAATGGCGAAGGAAGTGATCGCCCGTCTGCCGGAAGGCGTGGAGGTTGGCTGGATCCTGGCGCGCGCAGCTCATCATGCGGCGATCGCCGAGGCCTTCGGCGGGCGGGTGCAGGCGCTGACCCATCCGGAGCAGTGTTCGCAGCGGCCGGATTTGGTGCTGGAGTGCGCCAGCCAGCAGGCGGTGGCGGAGTTTGGCGAGGCGGTGCTGCAGCGCGGTTGGCCGCTGGCGGTGATCTCGACCGGCGCACTGGCGGACGCCGCATTGCAACAGCGGCTGCAGCAGGTTTGCCGCAGCCATCACGGGCAACTGATCGTGCTGTCCGGCGCGGTGGCAGGGATGGACGGGCTGGCGTCGGCGCGTGAAGGCGGGTTGGAGAGCGTGACCTATCAGGCCAGCAAGAGCCCGGCCAGCTGGCGCGGCAGCCCGGCGGAGCAACTGATCGACCTCGATGCGGTGCGCGAGGCGCAGGTATTTTTTGAAGGCTCGGCGCGCGAAGCGGCGCGTTTGTTCCCGGCCAATGCCAACGTGGCGGCCACTATTGCGCTCAACGGTCTGGGGATGGACGCCACCCGGGTGCGTCTGCAGGTCGATCCCGCCACCCGGCGCAATACCCATCGCCTGCAGGTGTGCGGCGACTTTGGCGAGTTTCACATTGAGCTGAGCGGTAACCCGTTGGCGAGCAATCCCAAAACATCAACCCTGGCGGCGCTGAGCGCGGTACAAGCCTGCCGCCGTCTGGTGGACGGCGGTTTTATTGCCTGAACGGCAGGAGCGGAGCATGGAACGATTGAATATTTTTGTCGCCGGGCGCTGGCGTGAAGGGCGTGGCGAAGAGATGGCTTCGGTATTCCCGGCCGATGGCAGCGTCAACGTGCGGCTGCGCGCCGCTAACGTCGAGGACGTGAACGAGGCGGTGGAAGCGGCGGAACGCGCCTGGCGCGCGCCGGAGTGGCGCGGGCTGGTGCCGCACCAACGCGCCTCGATTCTCTACCGCGTCAGCAACCTGATCCTGGCGCAGCAGGAACAGCTGGCCGAGCTACAGACCCGCGACAACGGCAAACCGCTGGCGGAAACCCGCGGCCTGGTGGCCAGCGCGGCGGCGACCGCGCGCTATTTCGCCGCCGCCTGCGAGGTGTTGGAAGGCGAGCTGCCGACCCCGCGCAGCGCCGAGGTGATGACCCTCAGCCAGTATCAACCGATGGGAGTGATCGCCGCCATTACGCCGTGGAACTCACCGATCGCCAGCGAAATGCAGAAGGTGGCGCCGGCGCTGGCGGCGGGCAACGCGGTGGTGCTCAAACCGGCCGAAGCCACGCCGCTGATGGCGCTGAAGCTGGCCGAGTTGTTCGAACAGGCGGGGCTGCCGGCCGGGCTGCTCAGCGTGTTGCCGGGCAAAGGTTCGGTGATCGGCGAGGCGTTGGCGCGCCATCCGCTGGTGAAGAAGATTTCCTTTACCGGCGGGACCAGCACCGGGCGCCATTTGGCGCACATCGCCGCCGACAAGCTGATCCCCACCTCGCTGGAGCTGGGAGGCAAATCGCCGACCATCGTGCTGGAGGACGCCGATCTGGAACAGGCGGCGCGCGGCATCTGCTACGGCATTTTCAGCTCTGCCGGCCAGGCGTGCATCGCCGGCTCGCGCCTGTTCGTACACCGTTCGCTGTATCAGCCGCTGCTGGCGCGCTTGACCGAACTGACGGCGGGGCTGCGCATCGGCAACCCGCTGGTGCCGGGCGTGCATCTTGGCCCGCTGATCAGCGCCAAACATCGGCAAAGCGTGGCGGACTACGTGGCGCTGGCGCGGCAGGAGGGCGGCCGGGTGGTCATCGGCGGCGAAGCGCCGGCCGATCCGCAACTGGCGCGCGGCAGCTATTACCTGCCGACCATTATTGAAGGCTTGAACAACGACGCCCGCGTGTGCCAGGAAGAGATCTTCGGCCCGGTGCTGGTGGCGCTGCCGTTCGACGACGAGCAACAGCTGATCGAACAGGCCAACGACTCGGTGTATGGCCTGGCGGCCGGCATCTGGAGCCGCGACTTCCCTCGCGCGATGGCGCTGGCGGAGCGGTTGGAAACCGGCACCGTCTGGGTCAATACCTACAAAACGTTCTCGATTTCCACGCCGTTCGGCGGTTTCAAGGAGAGCGGGTTGGGCCGCGAAAAGGGCCTGAACGGCATCAAGGCCTACATGCAGCAGAAAAGCGTGTATCTGGCGCTGAGCCATCAGGTGAACCGCTGGAGCGACTAGGCCGACACCTCTACGCATAACCCTAATAACGATTACCCTAAGAAGGCAGATGATGAGCGATAAAATCACGGTTGGCGAGGCGATAGCCCGGACTCTGGAACAGTACGCGGTGTCGGCGATGTACGGCATCATTTCGATTCATAATCTGCCGATCGCCGATGCGGTGGGGCAGCGCGATAAAATTCGCTTCGTGCCGGCGCGCGGCGAAGCGGGCGCGGTCACCATGGCCGACGCGCACGGGCGTTTCTCCGGCCTGGGCGTGGCGTTGACCAGCACCGGCGCCGGCGCCGGCAACGCGGTGGGGGCGATGATTGAGGCGCTCAACGCCAACACGCCGCTGTTGCATATCACCGGCCAGGTGGAAAAAGCCTATCTGGACGCCGACGCCGGTTTTATTCATGAAACCCGCGATCAGCTCGGCTTCCTGCGCGCCTGCTCCAAGCGCGCTTACCGTGTCAATTCGCCGGAGCAGGCGGTGGCGGTGATCCAGCGAGCGATCCTGGATGCGCAAACCGTGCCCTGCGGCCCGGTGGCGGTCGAGATCCCGATCGATATTCAAAGCAGCCCGGTGTCCCGCTCGGTGCTGGCCGAACCGTTGGCGCCGGCACCGCTGCCGAAGGCGGACGATGCGGCGGTGGAACGGATGCATCAACGGCTGAAACAGGCCAAGCGTCCGCTGTTATGGTTGGGCGGCGGTGCCTTGGCCTGCGGCGACGCGGTGCGCAAGCTGGCGGACGCCGGCGTGGCGGTGATCTCCAGCACCCACGGGCGCGGCATTCTGCCGGACAGCCATCCGCGCAGCCTGCGGGCGTTCCATAACTCACCGAGCATCGATGCGATCCTGACGCAGTGCGATCTGACGCTGGTGGCCGGTTCGCGCCTGCGCAGTAATGAAACCCGTACCTGGACGCTGCCGTTGCCGCGCCCGCTGGTGCAGATTGACATCGATCCGGCGGCGGCCAACCGCAACTACCTGGCCGATGAGCAGATCAACGGCGACTGCGCGGCGCTGCTGGCGGCGCTGGCGGCGCGGTTGGCCCCCGGCGAAAAGGTCAACGCCGAGTGGGATGCCGAAATCGGGGGGGCGGTGCAGCAGGCGGAGAGCGCGCTGCGCCAGCAGTCCGGTGAATACGCCAAACTCAATGACGCCATCGACGCCGCACTGCCCCAGGACGGGCTGTTGGTGCGCGATATCACCGTTTCCGGCAGCGTCTGGGGCAGCCGTCTGTTCCGTGCCATCTCGCCGCTGTGCAACATTCACTCGCTGGCCGGCGCTATCGGCATGGGGCTGCCGATGGCGATCGGCACCGCGATTGCCAACCCGCAGCGCAAGGTGGTGGGGCTGGTGGGCGATGGCGGTTTGGCGCTGGGCCTGGGGGAGCTGGCGACCATGGCGCAGGAACAGGTGAACATCACTCTGCTGATCATGAACGATGGCGGTTATGGCGTAATGCGTGGCATTCAGGACAAGTATTTCGCCGGGCGCCAGTATTACAACGAGCTGCATACGCCGGCCTTTACCCAGATCGCCGAAGCGATGGGGTTGAAAGCCTGGAAGGTGGACGCGGCGTCGCAGTTCAACGGCGTGCTGGCCGAGGCGATCAATTACCCGGGGCCGTCGGTGGTCGAGGTGGACATGAAGCAGGTCGGGCCGCTGACCTTCGCCGGGCCGCCGCAGAAAACCCTGTATTGAGACGATAAAAAAACGCCCGGCGGTTGCCGGGCGTTCTCGTGGTTATTTCTCTGCCGCGATGCGATCGCGAATGTGCTGCGCACGCGCTTGGGAAGACGGGTGATCGTCGAACATGCTGCTCTGACGACCGGCTTCCATTTGGGCCAGTTTTTCGAAGCTGGTGGCCAGGCCGTTCGGATCGATGCCGCGTTTTTTCAGCAGATCGAACGAGTAATCATCCGCTTCGCTTTCCTGCTTCTGCGAGAACTGGGCGCTGACCAGCTTCTCGCCGATATCCGCCAGCTGCGACTGCGACAGCGAGCCGATGACGCCGCCGGCGGAGGATGCCGCGGTGCGCAGCGCCACGGTGCCGTAAGCCACCTGCATCGCTTTACGGGTGTGGCCCAGCGCCACGTGGCCCATTTCGTGGCCCAGCACGCCTTCCACTTCGTTGTCGTTCATGATGTCCATCAGGCCGCTGTAGACGCGAATGCAGCCGTTGGCCATCGCCCAGGCGTTGACGTCTTTGGTCACGTAGACCTTGTAGTTGGCCGGGGTGCCGTTGATGTTGTCGCCCAGCGCCGCAGCGATTTTGTTGAGGCGCTTGGCATAGGTGCTGTCGGCCGGCGCGATTTGTGCCTTGCTGTCCATCTCGGTGCAGGATTTATCACTCAGGGCCTTAACGTCGTTGTTGCTCAGGGTCGCCGCCTGGAACGCCTGCGCACCGGACTGCATCAGGGTTTCGGTATTCAGGTTTTGACAGCCGGTTGCCAGGGTGGCAATGCCCAACGCAATCAAAGAGGTACGAATTTTCATAACGCCATCTTCCTGTGAAGGTAACAAGGTAAAAGAGTCATTTTGCCTGGAGGAAATCTTGTCGCAAGAGCCTAGTGTACGCCAGCCGGAGCGAGAATAGTGTTATTCCGAAAAAGCGTCCAATCGTGCTAATAAGTGGTGAACTCGCTCTCATTTGGCATTAGGGATTGCCGTTGTGATGTGGAGTCTGAGAAAATAGGGAACTTGACTGCTTTTTTTATCCGACCTGGAGTAAAACATGTCCTCTCGTAAAGAGCTTGCCAACGCCATCCGCGCACTCAGCATGGACGCCGTACAAAAAGCAAATTCCGGCCACCCGGGGGCCCCTATGGGCATGGCGGACATCGCCGAAGTCCTGTGGCGTGACTACCTCAACCACAACCCGAC